>NZ_BOPB01000015.1 GCF_016863535.1 Micromonospora lutea | reverse complement strand
TCCCGTGTTGGCGGGCGGTCCCGTGTTGGCGGGCGGTCCCGTGTTGGCGGGCGGTCCCGTGTTGGCGGGCGGTCCCGTGTTGGCGGGCGAAGGGGCGAGCAGGCGCAAGCCGAGCCGGCCGAGGGCGTACACGTCGGTGCGCTCGTCCACGACGGCGAGTGGGTCGTCCTGCTCGGGCGCCATGTAACCCGGGGTGCCGACGCGCATGGTGAGCCCCGAGGCGACGGCGAGCGCCTTGGCCAGGCCGAGGTCGGCGATGAGCACCCGCTCGCCGTCAGCGGTGGAGCGGAACAGGATGTTCCCGGGCGACAGGTCGCGATGCACCACGCGGTGCCGGTGCAGCACCGCCACCCCGGCGGCGATCTCGGCGAGCGTGTCCAGGGCGGTCGCCACGGGCAGCGGCCCGGCGGCCAGCCGCTGCCGAAGGCTGCCCCCGTCGGCCCAGTCCAGCACGATGTAGGGCCGTCCGTCCGCCAACTCTCCCACCAGGCGTACCCGGACCAGCCGGTCGTCCTCCATCCGGCTCAGCAGCCGCGCCTCGTCCAGGAAGCGTTCCCGGACGCGTACGTCGTGGTGCCAGTTCTCCGCCAGCACCTTGATCGCCACCCGGATGTCCAGCATCGGGTCGTGGGCCAGCCAGACGGTCGCGAACGAGCCCACCCCGAGCAGCCCCTCCACCCGGTAAACCCCAATCCGCTCCACCCCACCCCCACCCACCCGCTAACAGCCACCCTCCCCCTCCCCCACCCCCACAGCAACCCCACCCCACCCACCC
>NZ_BOPB01000014.1 GCF_016863535.1 Micromonospora lutea | reverse complement strand
CCCCCCCCCCCCCCCCGCCCCGCCCCGTCGATCATGCAGTTATGGCGCCAGAAAGGTCACCAATGCCCCACTCTGTCAGGTGCCACAACTGCATGATCGACGGGGCGGGGGGTGGGGGCGGGGGTGGGGGTGGGGACTGGGCGCTCCGCGTTGTTGGAGGTGCTCAGTGGCCGACGTGCAGCGCCGCCTCCTGGCGGGCCCGCTCGTCGCCGCTGACCGTGTGCAGCGCCTTCTCCCGAATGAACAGCACCGCCACCAGGGCGAGGAAGGCGATCGGCGCGCTGATCAGGAACAGCTCCGAGGTGGCGGTGGCGTACGCGTCCTGCACGATCGCCAGGATCGGCGCGGGCAGTGCGGAGAGGTCGGGTACCTCGGTCGTCCCGCCGCCGGTGGCGTTGGCCGCCGGCCCGAGCTGCTCGGTCATCAGGCTGGTCACCCGGTTGGCCAGTACCGCGCCGAGGGCGCTCACGCCGATCGCGCCACCCATGCTGCGGAAGAAGGTCAGCACGGAGGTGGCGGCCCCCAGTTCGTGGGCGGGCACGTCGTTCTGTGCCGCCAGGACCAGGTTCTGCATGAGCATGCCGACCCCGATACCAAGCAGCGCCATGTAGGTGAAGAGCAGCGGCAACGGGGTGTCGACGCCGATCGTGGCCAGCAGCAGCATCCCGACGACCATCACCGCCGCCCCGGCCACCAGGTACGCCTTCCACCGGCCGTACCTGGTGATGAGCTGGCCGGCGACCGTGGAGGAGATCAGCAGGCCGAGGATCATCGGCAGGCTCATCAGGCCGGCGATCGTCGGCGACTTGCCCAGCGAGGTCTGGAAGTACTGGGACAGGAACACCGTGCCGCCGAAGAGGGCGACGCCGACCAGCATACTGGCGATGGTGGTCAGCGCGACGGTACGGCTGCGGAAGATCTTCAGCGGGATGATCGGCTCGGGTACCCGGGACTCCACCCAGACGGCCGCCACCAGCAGCGCCAGCCCACCGACGACCATCAGCGCGGTCCAGCCGGAGGCCCAGGCGAACTTGTGACCGGCCAGGGACGACCAGATCAGCAGGGTGGAGACCCCGGCGGTGATCAGCGCCGCGCCGAGCCAGTCGATGCGTACCTTGCGGCGGACGACCGGCAGGTGCAGGGTCCGCTGGAGCAGCACGATGGACAGGATGCTGAACGGTACGCCGATCAGGAAGCACCAGCGCCAGCCCAGCCAGGACGTGTCCACCAGGAGACCGCCGATGAGCGGGCCGGCGATGGTGCCGACACCGAAGACGGCGCCGAAGATGCCGGCGTAGCGACCCAGTTCCCGGGGCGGGATCATCGCGGCCATGACGATCATCGCCAGGGCGGTCATGCCGCCGGCCCCGATGCCCTGGACGACCCGGCTGACCAGGAGCACCTCGACGTTCGGGGTGAGGCCGGCGATCAGCGAACCGACCACGAACAGGCCGAGGGAGAGCTGGATGAGCAGCTTCTTGCTGTAGAGGTCGGCCATCTTGCCCCAGAGCGGCACGGTGGCGGTCATCGCCAACAGCTCGCTGGTGACGATCCAGGTGTAGACGGTCTGGGTGCCGTTGAGATCGGCGATGATGCGGGGCAGCGCGTTGGCCACCACCGTCGAGGCGAGAATCGCGACGAACATGCCGACCATCAGCCCCGAGAGGGCTTGCAGGATCTCCCGGCGGGACATCCGGTCGGCGCCGGCCTTGGGCGCGTCGATCGGCGCAGTCATAGCTGTCATGGATCTTTCCTCACACATGGTGCTGCCCCCGGCGCGGTCACGCCGGCGGTGGGAACGGAAGTCGGTGGGGTTGGGTGTCGGCCCGCGGTTGGTCAGCCGGTGCGGGGGTCGGGCAGGCCGGCGGCGACGGCGGCGAACGCCTCGTCGAGGAGCGTCGCCAGGGAGCCGGCTCCGCCGCAGGCCGCCCATCGGACCATCGCGGTACGCAGGGCTGCTCCGGCGACCGCCACCACGAGCGCGGGGTACCCGTGGTCGACAGGCAGGCCGGTACGGTCCGCCACGGCCGAGACCAGGGCCTGTTCGGTGGTGGCGTTACCGGAGACGAGACGCGCCAGCAGCACCGGGTGCTGTACGACGACCCGCATCCGCAGCAGCCACAGTTCCGCGTCGCCCTGCATCTCGTCGACGAGTTCGACGAACGCGCGCCGCATCGCCTCCAGGGCGGGCTGCTCGGCGGGCACGGCGGCGAGGGCGCGCAGCACCCGCACGCGATCGACCTCGGTGTCGCCCACCAGGGCGTCGTCCTTGGTCGGGAAGTAGTTGAAGAACGTACGGGCGGAGACGTCCGCCGCCTCACTGATCTCCTCGACCGTCACCTGGTCGAGCCCGCGTTCGGCGACCAGCCGCAGCGCGGCGGTGGCGAGGGCGGTTCGGGTCTGCCGCTTCTTGCGGTCCCGTCGACCGAGCTGCGGGTCGTCGAAGGTCACGGCGAAACCTTAGGGCCAAACGTGCAGACCACGCAAAGTTTCAGACTGTGACGCTAGACCCGGTGAGCAACACCATGTCGGGCGAGGGACACTGTTGCCTCCTAGACAACACTGTGTGTCGCACAGTATGGTGTGACACATGGCCGTTGACGAAGTCCTACGGACACACCTCCAAGAGCTACGCCGAGGCACGGTCGTGGTGGCGAGCCTGGTCGCCCTGCGCCAACCCGACTACGGCTACGCACTGCTGCAACGACTGGCCGGGCACGGCTTCCCGGTCGACGCCAACACCCTCTACCCCCTGCTGCGCCGCCTCGAGGACCAGGGGCTGCTGACCAGCGAGTGGAACACCGAAGAGAGCCGGCCGCGCAAGTTCTACCGCACCAGTGACGCCGGCGAGCAGGTGCTGCGCCTGCTGCTCGACGACTTCGCCGCCGTGCAGGCCTCCCTGGCCACCCTGATCGAAGGAGACCCCCGATGACGAGCACCCTGACCGACCGTTATCTCTCCGCGACCCTGCGCTCGGTGCCGGTCGCACGACGCGACGAGATCGCCACCGAACTGCGCGCACTGATCGCGGACATGGTCGAGGGCCGGACCTCCACAGGCGAGGACACCGCGACCGCCGAGCGCGAGGTGCTCACCGAGTTGGGCGATCCGGCCCAGCTCGCCGCCCGCTACGCCGACCGTCGGCTCCAACTCATCGGCCCCACCTACTACCTGGCCTGGCAACGCCTGCTGATCCTGTTGCTCAGCTTCATTCCCGCCATCGCCGGGGTGACCGTCGGCCTGGTGGAGGCCACCGTCTCCGACAACCCGGCCGGCGCGATCGGCGCCGGGGTGAGCGTCGCGTTCAACGTCGCGGTGCAGGTCACCTTCTGGGTGACGGCCGTCTTCGCGGTGTTGGAACGTCTCGGCACCCCGCTGAACCTGCCCGCGTGGAACGTCGACCAGCTCCCGGACCGCCCCGTCGAACGGGACGTCACCCTCACCGACGTCTGCGCCTCGATCGTGTTCCTGGTCCTGCTCATCGCCTTCCTGCCGTGGCAGCACTTCCAGTCCGTGATGGGCGCCGGCGACCGGCTGCCGATCCTCGACCCGGCGCTCTGGTCGTTCTGGCTGCCGGCGCTCCTGATCGTCCTGGTCGCCAGCATCGGGCTGGAGCTGGCCAAGTACCGTGCCGGCCGGTGGACCTGGCCACTGGTCGCTGTCAACGCCGTGCTCAACCTGGCCTTCGCGGCGCCGGCGATCTGGCTGCTGATCACCGACCGGCTGCTCAACCCGGAGTTCGTCGACCAGTTCGCCTGGCTGCGCGACGGCGGTTTCGACACGGTCGCCCGGATCTCCGTCGTGTCGATCATCGTCATCACGCTATGGGACGTGGTCGACAGCGCGGTCAAGGCACGGCGTTCCGCGCGCTGAGCAGGAGCGGGTCTGGACCAGCGAACGTACGATGATCAGCGGAAGAACCGACACACACCGAGGGAGCGGCCGTGGAACTGATCATCGGACTGGTGTGCCTGGTGTTGATCGTCGTGGCGGTGCTCGCCTTCGGCGTGTCGATATACAACGGGCTGGTCCGGGCCCGCAACGCGTACCGCAACGCTTTTGCCCAGATCGACGTGCAGCTCGTCCGGCGGCACGACCTCATCCCCAACCTGGTGGAGACCGCCAAGGGCTACCTCAAGCACGAGCGGGAAACGCTCGAAGCGGTGATCAACGCCCGCAACGCCGCCGTCAACGCACAGGCCACCGCCGCCGCGACGCCCGGTGACCCGGCCGCGATGCAGCAGCTCAGCGGCGCGGAGAACGCGCTCAGCGCCACCCTGGGTCGGCTGTTCGCGCTCTCCGAGGCGTACCCGGACCTGAAGGCAAACCAGAACATGATGCAACTGTCGGAGGAACTGACCTCGACGGAGAACCGGGTCGCCTTCGCCCGCCAGGCGTACAACGATGCGGTGATGGCCTACAACAACAAGCGCGAGGTGTTCCCCTCCAGCGTGCTGGCCGGGATGTTCTCGTTCGGGCCGGCAGCGCTGTTCCAGCCGGACGACCCGCAGCAGCGCCAGGCGCCGCAGGTCTCGTTCTGATCGGGTCGGGCAGACGATGAACTTCTTCGAACGGCAGCGCCAGGTACGCCGGCTGTCGACCCGGCTGGTGCTGCTGTTCGTGCTGGCCGTGATCGGCATCGTCGTGGTGGTGAACCTCGCGGCATTGTTCGCCTTCAACGCCACCGCCGCCGATCCCGGTCAGCTCGCCGGCTTCATCGCGATGGTCACCGTCGCCACGGTCGCCGCGATCGGGCTGGCCGCCCTGGTGCGTACGCTCGCGTTGCGCGGTGGCGGCGGGAAGGTGGCCCGCGAGTTGGGCGGGGTGCCGGTACCGGCGAACACCACCGACCCGGAGCTGCGCCGACTGCGCAACATCGTCGAGGAGATGGCGCTGGCCTCCGGCGTACCCGTGCCCGAGGTCTACGTCCTGCCGGAGGAGACGGCGATCAACGCCTTCGCCGCCGGCTGGACCCCGTCGGACGCCGCCGTCGCCGTCACCCGGGGCGCGTTGCAGCGGCTCAACCGCGACGAACTCCAAGGGGTGATCGCTCACGAGTTCAGTCACGTCGTCAACGGCGACATGCGGCTGAACATCCGGCTGATGGGCCTGCTGTTCGGCATCCTCTTCCTGACCGTGATCGGCCGTGGGCTGGCCCGCGCCGGGGTGATCGGCGGCGGCCGGTCGCGGGGCAACAACAGCGGCGGCAGCGCCGCACCCCTGGCGCTGGTGGGTCTGGCCCTGCTGGTGGCGGGTTACGTGGGTGTGCTCGCCGGGCGACTCATTCAGGCGTCGGTGTCCCGCCAGCGGGAATACCTCGCCGACGCCTCGGCGGTGCAGTACACCCGCCAGACCCGGGGCATCGCCGGGGCGCTGAAGAAAATCGGTGGGCTGAGCGACGGGTCCGAGCTGAAGTCGCCGAAGCGCGACGAGGTGGGGCACATGCTCTTCGGCGAGGCGGCCCGTACGTCCTGGTTCGCCACCCATCCCCCGCTGGTCGACCGGATCAAGGCGTTGGAGCCGTCGTTCGACCCGGCCGAGCTTCGACAACTGTCGCAGCGGTGGGCGGCGGCACCGCCATCGGGCCGCCAGGAGGACGTCGCGATGGGCCTGGCACCGGCCGCCGCCGACCGGCCGCGCGCCGCTGAGCAGGCCCCGCCGGCTCGGCCACGGCAGGCTCAGCCCGGGCCAGCGGGGCCCGGCGAGCGGGTACGCGTCGCGCCGGACGAGGTGCTGGGCCAGGTGGCCGCGCCGACCGAGAGTGCCTACACCCACGCTGCCGCGATCCTCGACCGGATCCCGGATCCGCTGCTCGACCAGGCCCGCGACCGGGACGCGGCCGTGCCGCTGCTGCTCGGTCTGCTGCTCAGCGCCGAGCCGGAGATCCGGCAACATCAGTACGTCGCGGTGGCCCAGCGACACGGTCAGCCACTGGCCGACAGCGCGCTGCGTGCCGCCGACGACCTGGTCACCCTCCCCGCCGAGCTGCGGTTGCCCCTGGCCGAACTGGCCTTCCCGGCGCTGCGCGAGCGTCCCGACGCCGACCTGGAGTCGCTGCTGGCAGCCGTGTTCACGTTGATCCACGCCGACGGCGCGATCAACGTGACCGAGTACTGCCTGTCCCGGCTGCTGTTGGCCGAGTTGGAGGAGTCGCTGCGGCCGGACTCCCGGTGGCGTACCGACCGGCGCAAACTCACCGACGCACGCTCGGCGGCGGCTGCTCTGCTGGCCATCCTCGCCCAGGTCGGGCACCCCGAGCGAGCCGAGGCGGAACGAGCCTTCCAGGCCGGCATCGCCGCGCTGCTGCCCGGCACAAATCTGCCGTACGCACCGCCGGAGAACGGCGTGCTCGCCCTGGAGACCGCCTGGCCGGTGCTGGACGGGTTACGTCCGGCGGACAAGGAACGGCTGGTGGCGGCCACCGTTGCAGTGATCAGCCACGACGGGATGATGACCGTGCCGGAGATCGAGTTGCTGCGGACCATCTGCGGTCTGCTGCACTGCCCGCTGCCGCCGATGGCCGGCGTCACCACCGGCTGACCACCGCCCTCCCACCCGCCTGCCCGGCTGCCCGGCTGGTGCGATCCTCGGCGGTGCCACCCACGGTGCGCGGACCCGCCACCCGCCACCCGCCACCCGCCACCCGCCACCCGCGGAGCCCAACACGGAAAGCTACCGTCACTCTCCGTAGCGCCTTCGCGACCAACCCCTATCCTGCTATCCACGCTTTGCTCTGCTTCAACCCACGCACTAGCGCCTGAGCAGGCGCGTGGCAGCGGTTCCGGCCCGCAGGTGCGCTATTCGCTGACACTTTCCGTGAGCATTGCGTCGGTTGAAGCAGAGCAAAGGGAGGATGGAGGTGAGGGTTGGGGGAGGTGGGTCAGCACTGTCCGTGGGCAACGGTGGGCGGTGAGAGGCAACCCGTCGGGGGCGCGGGCGGGCGGCCCGCAGACCGGGCTGAACGGCCGATCTCACCCGACGCGACGGGCGGTCGGCGAGGGGATGGCATGCTGCCGAGGGTGACCACCGAGACCGCGCACGAGTGGCGGCAGCAGACCGAGACCACCCGCGAGCCGCAGGCCGAGGCCGATGACGAATGGCGTCGGCCGGGGCCGACGCCGGAGCAGCGGCGGGTGGACCTGTACGCCGGGCTGGCCGCCACGGCCATCGCCCTGCTCAGCCTGACGTTGGCGCGCAGCACCGGGACCTTCGCGTTAGGACCGCCACCCTCGGGGGTCGAACAGCTCATCTGGACCGTGGCGGTGCCGCTGCCGCTGATCTGGCGACGGCGTTTCCCCGCCGTCAGCGCGCTGGCCGTGTCGGTCGCGTTCATCGGATCGCAGGTCCGTGCCGTGCCCGAGTGGCAGCTTTCCTCCTGGGCGCTGTTCGTCGCCATCTACACGCTGGGTGCCTGGGGCCAGGATCGCCGGCTGTCCCGGCGACTGCGGATCGGCGTGATCGTCGCGATGTTCGCCTGGCTCGGGATCGCCTACATGCTGAGCTACAGCGAGATCACCGCCGAGACCTTCGCCGACGCCGTCGGGCCGGTGCCGCCGGTGCTCGCCGCGATCGTCACCGGCATCCTGGTCAACGCGCTGTACTTCGGGTTCGCGTACTTCTTCGGTGAGACCGCCTGGGTGGCCGCCCGCCGCCAGCACGAACTGGCCGAGCAGGCGGAGCGACTGCGCCGGTCACAGGCCGAGGTACGCGAGCACGCGGTGGTCGGCGAACGGGTCCGGATCGCCCGCGAACTGCACGACGTGGTCGCCCACCACGTGTCGGTGATGGGGGTGCAGGCGGCCGCCTGCCGTCGGGTCCTCGACAAGGATCCGACGAAGGCGCGTACCGCGCTCGCCTCCATCGAGGAGACCGCCCGCCAGGCGGTCGACGAGTTGCGCCGGATGCTCGGCGTGCTGCGGGCCCGCGACGGCGACCCGGAAGGCACCCGGCAGCCGGCCGGAGTCGACCAGATCGCCGCCGTGGTGGACCGGGCCGGTGAGGCCGGGCTCCGCGCCACCCTGGGGGTGTACGGCGACCCGGTGCCGCTCCCGGAGTCGGTTTCCCAGGCCGCGTACCGGGTGGTGCAGGAGGCCGTGACGAACGCGTTGAAGCACGCCACCGGCGCGAGTCTGCTCGACGTCCGGATCCGCTATCTGGCACAGGAGATGGAGGTCGAGGTGAGCGACGACGGTCGGGCCACCCGCCCCGCGAACACCGACGGGCTGGGACTGATCGGCATGCGGGAGCGGATCACCGCCCACGGCGGCCAGCTGGAGGTCGGTCCGCGTACCGGCGGGGGCTGGCGAGTCCGGGTCCGCTTCCCGCTGCCGGCGGGGGGTGTGGTGTGAACCCGATCCGCGTGCTTCTCGTCGACGATCACCACCTCGTGCGTACCGGCTTCCGGGTGATCCTGGAGATCGAGGACGACATCGACGTGGTCGGCGAGGCCGCCGATGGGGAACGGGCCGTCGGCATGACCCGGGCCCTGCGTCCGGACGTGGTCCTGATGGACGTGGAGATGCCCGGTGTCGACGGGTTGGAGGCCACCCGGCGGATCAGCGCCGACGACGACGAGCCGGGTGGACCGGCCGTGCTGATGCTGACCACGTTCGACCGCGACGACTACCTGTTCGCCGCGCTCCGCGCCGGAGCGAGTGGCTTCCTGCTCAAGAACGGCACGCCGGAGGCACTTGTCGACGCGATCCGGGTGGTGGCCCGCGGCGACGGTCTGCTCGCCCCGGAGCTCACCCGACGGGTGATCGCCACCTTCGCCCGCCCCGGCGGCCAGCCAAGCGGTGACGTGGCAGCGAAGACGGCGCTGGGCAGCCTGACGCCCCGGGAACGGGAGGTTCTCGTGCTCGTCGCCGGGGGCGCCAGCAACGCCGAGATCGCCGCCAGCCTCTACCTCGGCGAGGCGACGGTGAAGTCACACGTCAGCCGGGTACTGGCGAAGCTGGGTCTGCGGGACCGGGTGCAGGCGGTGGTCTTCGCGTACGAACACGGGGTGGTCCGGCCCGGCGGGTGAGCATCTCCTCCGCGAGGTGGAGCCCGGATCTCCGTCCCCGGACGGACGGCGAAGCATGATCGACAATTTAGCGTGTACCCCGTGACCAACGTGCTTCGCCTCGACGGCGTCGACCGCAGCTTCGGCGACCGTCAGGTACTCCGGAACGTCTCCTTCGACGTCGTCGCCGGCCGGATGACCGGCTTCGTGGGCGGCAACGGCGCCGGCAAGACGACCACCATGCGGATCATCCTCGGGGTGCTCGCCGCGGACGCCGGCCAGGTGACCTGGCAGGGTGCGCCGCTGACCCGGGAGGTACGGAGCCGCTTCGGATACATGCCCGAGGAACGCGGGCTGTATCCGAAGATGAGCGTCCGCGAACAGGTGATCTACCTCGGCCAGTTGCACGGGCTGACCAGCGAGGCCGCGCGCCGCGCCACCGACGGGCTGCTTGAGCGGGTCGGTCTCGCCGAGCGGGGCGACGATCTGCTCGAGACGCTGTCCCTGGGCAACCAGCAACGCGCCCAGATCGCCGCCGCGCTGGTGCACGACCCCGAGGTGCTGATCCTCGACGAGCCCTTCTCCGGGCTGGACCCACTGGCCGTGGACACCGTCGTCGGCGTCCTGCGGGAGCGGGCCGTCGCCGGTGCTCCGGTGCTCTTCTCCAGCCACCAGCTCGACGTGGTCGAACGGCTCTGCGACGACCTGGTGATCATCGCGGACGGCTCGATCCGCGCCGCCGGCAGCCGGGAGCAGTTGCGCTCGGCGTACACCACGCCCCGCTATGAGCTGGTGGTGGAGAGCGACGCCGGCTGGGTGCGCGACCACCCCGGGGTGAGCCTGGTGGACCTCGACGGCGCGCGCGCCGTCTTCGACCTGGCCGCCGGCACCGACGAACAGCCCGTGCTGCGCGCCGCGCTGGAGCGCGGTCCGGTCCGCGCGTTCCGCCCGGTCACCCCCACCCTCGCCGAGATCTTCCGAGAGGTCGCCCAGTGAACGTCATGCAGGCCACCCGTCTGGTCGCCGCCCGGGAGATCCGGGTCAAGCTGCGCGACCGCACCTTCCTGATCAGCACGGTGGTCTTCCTGCTGATCGCTGCGGCGGCGACGATCCTGCCGCCACTGCTGTCCGGCGGCCCGTCCACCGTGGCGGTGACCGAGGCAGCGGCCGGCCCGTTGCGGGCGGCAGGGTTGGAGGTGCTCGCCGTACCCGACGATGCCGCTGCCGAGCAGGCGGTGCGCGACGGCGATGCGGACGCCGCGGTCGTCGCCGGCCCGGAGGTGCTCGCCATGAACGACGCCCCCAACGACGTCGTCGCCGCGTTGAGCACCGAACCCCCGGTCCGGCTGCTGAACCCGGACGCGGTGGATCCGGTGGTGGCCTTCCTGGTGCCGTTCGCCTTCGCCTTCATCTTCTTCATCACCTCGCAGACCTTCGGGGCGCAGATCGCGCAGAGCATCATCGAGGAGAAGCAGACCCGAATCGTGGAGATCCTCGTCGCCGCGGTACCGGTCCGTGCCCTGCTGGCCGGGAAGATGATCGCCGGTACGATCCTCGCGCTCGGGCAGATCGCCCTGGTGGCCGTGGTGGCGGTGGCCGGCATGGCGTTCGGCGACAACACTGCGTTGTTGTCGCTGCTCGGACCGGCGATCGGCTGGTTCGTGCCGTTCTTCCTGCTCGGCTTCGTGCTGATCGCGTCGATGTGGGCGGCGGCCGGCGCGCTGGTCAGCCGGCTGGAGGACATCGGCGGCGTGTCGATGCCCGTCCAGCTCGCGGTGATGCTGCCGTTCTTCGGGGTGATCTTCCTCAACGAGAACGTCACCGCCATGCGGGTGCTGTCCTACCTGCCATTCTCCTCGCCGACGGCGATGCCACTGCGGCTGTTCAGCGGCGATGCCGCCGGCTGGGAGATGGTTGCCTCGCTGGCGCTGCTCCTGGTCGCGGCGGCGGGCTTCCTGCTCGCCGGCGCCCGGGTGTACGAGGGCTCGCTGCTGCGGACCAACGGCCGCACCTCGATCCGCACCGCCTGGCGCGAACGCGAAACCCTCGGCTGACCCGGCCGCTTGATCGTCTGCGGCAGTCCGCGCTTTGAGGCAGCAGTATCCCCGAAGTTGCTGCCTCAAAGCGGCGCGATGCCGCAGTTTCCCCGAAGTTGCTGTCTCATTCGATCATGGGTGGGGCGGGATGGCTGCCCAGTCGGCTGGCAGGCGGGGGGTGGGCCAGGTGGGGTCGGGTTGCCAGGTCTTCCAGGATTCGTCCCACCAGCGCTCACCGGCGTCGAGCAGGGCGGCGATCCGGTCACCCTCGGCGCGGATCGCCTCGCCCATGCCCGGGTAGCGTCCCTCCACCAGCCGCTGGGCGAAGATTTCGACATCCTTGAAGACGTACCGGTCGGCGTCCGCCGCCCACCACAGGTCCAGCTCGTGGTCGAGCGTGTCCACCCCGATCGGGGTACGCCGGAACGGATCCTGAAGGTTGAAGTACCACCCGGCGAAGGCGCGCTCCGGACCGGTCCAGAACACGTCGATCGAGTGCGCCTCGCCGGGCCGCTGCAGCATCAGCTTGCCGTGCCCGGTCCAAGCGGTGTGCCCGGCGAGCTGCCACGGATGCCGACCGCACGGGAACTCACCCTGCTCGGGAAAGCCGAACTCGGCGCCGGGCGGCAGGTAGAGCGCGAGCAGGTCGGCTGAATCCTCGACACAGACGGTCGGCACCGCGAACCACGCCTCGCCGTGCAGGACCTCCCGCCGGACCACCAGGTCTCCGGGTGTGAACCGTTGCGTTGCCGTCACCGCTCCTCCAGTCAGTCTCCCGCCAACTCCGGTCGATGTTCCCTGATCCACGCCTCCACGTCCGACTTCCGCCACACCTTGCCCTGCATCAGCTCTGCGATCGGCTCGCCGGATTGGACGTGCCGGGCGTGCACCGCGACCTGGCCCTGCCCCACGGCGCGGATGCTGCTGCGGCACGAGTACGGTCCCGACCGGGTCGGCCTCTCGGTGTACCTGGCCGGGATGCTCTTCGACGCCACCGGGGACCTGCTGCGCCTCGCCGGAAGCCCACCACCTGCCCCGGACGAACTCTTCGAGCGCTTCCTGGCCTGGGTCGCGCCACGGATCCGGGTCGACTACCACCGCGATGTCAGCGGCAACTGACTCGTCGCCCGGCGACCGGCAGGAGCACCTCCGATACGAAAGAGGTGCCGACCAGCACGGTCGGCACCTCTCATGCTCGTCGCCGGGTCAGCCGACGGCGGCCATGACCTCGTCTGAGACATCGAAGTTCGCGTAGACGTTCTGCACGTCGTCGCTGTCCTCCAGGACGTCGATCAGCTTGAAGATCTTGCGTGCGCCCTCCTCGTCGAGGGGCACGGTGACACTGGGGATCAGCGAGGATTCGGCCGACTCGTACTCGATGCCGGCGTCCTGCAGCGCGGTCCGCACGGCGATCAGGTCACCCGGCTCGGAGACCACCTCGAACGCCTCGTCGAGGTCGTTGACCTCCTCGGCACCCGCGTCGAGGACGGCCAGCATCACGTCGTCCTCGGTGGTGCCGGCCTTGGGCACGATCACCACACCCTTGCGGGAGAACATGTATGACACCGAGCCGGCGTCGGCGAACGAACCGCCGTTGCGGGTCAGGGCGGTGCGTACCTCGGTGGCGGCGCGGTTGCGGTTGTCGGTCAGGCACTCGATCAGCAGCGCGACACCGTTCGGGCCGTACCCCTCATACATGATCGTCTGGTAGTCGGCACCGCCGGCCTCCAGGCCGGAGCCGCGCTTGACGGCCCGGTCGATGTTGTCGTTGGGGACCGAGTTCTTCTTGGCCTTCTGGATCGCGTCGTAGAGGGTCGGGTTGCCGGCCGGATCACCGCCGCCGGTACGCGCCGCGACCTCCACATTCTTGATCAGCTTGGCGAACATCTTGCCGCGCTTGGCGTCGATGACCGCCTTCTTGTGCTTGGTCGTCGCCCACTTTGAGTGGCCGGACATCTGTTACCTCCGTTGCTACCCGCCGCCTGCATCGACCGCACCGCGCACGCCCCGCTCCGCACCGGCGCACACGGTGGTGCCGGTCAGCTCTGGTGGAAGCCGTGGACGGGCAGATGGCTCCGCCGAATCTCGACAATCCTACCGACGGACGGCGGGTGAACGTCACCCGCCGCACGTCGGCCGCCGGCCCACTCTCCCCCGATCGACACAAAGCGGACGAAGTCACTCCCCCATGCCATACGACCCCAACACTGTGAACTCGGCAGTGCTGCGCTGCTCGCAGCGCTCGTCGAGCTCCGCCCGGAAGCGGCCGAACGACTCCAACGACGGCAGCGGTCCGGGCAGATCCGGGCCCATGACGACGTCGATGAAGCTGAGCCCGTCGTCGAGCCGCAGGGTCTGATAGCGGAACCCGGGCGGGCGGAGCCGGGCCAGGTCCCGGTACACCGCGTCGAGCAGGGCCAGATGTTCGTCGAGGCGGTCGGCCCGGAGCCGGTAGCTGATCAGGAGGGTGTCCACGCTCATCGCACCGGGACCGGCAGCGGTACGGCGTCGCGGAAGGCGTCCACCAGTTCGGTCGCCATCAGCGCCAGTTCGGCGCCGCGCTCCGGCGCGGGTGCGATGCGGGCGTGCGCGGTCGGGTCGGCGGCGCTCTCGGCGGGCCACTGGAAGTCGGTGAAGAGCTGCAACTCGACGTGGCCCGACACGACCGTCATGCCCACCTCGCCCAGGATCACCCGGAGGTGCTCGGCCGCCTGCCCGCCTCCGCGAGCGCCGTAACTGAGCACTCCGGCCGGCTTGCCGCGCCACTCGGCATCCAGGTAGTCGATGGCGTTCTTCAGCACCGCCGGGACCGAGCTGTTGTACTCCGGGGTGACGAAGATGAAGGCGTCGCAGGCCGACACCACCGACGACCAGCGGCGGGTGTGGTCGTGACGGTAGTCGCCGAACCGGGCAGGCACCGGTTCGTCCAGCATCGGCAGCCGCTGCTCGGCGAGATCGACAAGCTCGACGGTCAGCTCACCCGCCCGCGCCGCCGGATGCCCGGCCATCGTCTCGGCCACCCATTTCGCCACCGCCGGGCCACGCCGCCCCGGGCGACTGCTGCCCACGACCAGGCCCACCGTGATCGGTCCGTTCTCGTGCGTTCTGTTCATGACCCGATCCCACAACCGCCGGCAACACTCGGGGAGACCGGCGTGAGGGTAGCCCCGGTGGGGACATGCTCCGGGACGGCGATCGGGGCAGACTGGACGCGTGATGGACGGCGAGTTGGGCGCGTTCCTCCGCAGCCGCCGCGAGGCGCTACGACCTGAGCAGGTGGGGTTGCCCACCAACGGCCGACGGCGTACGCCGGGGCTGCGGCGTGCGGAGTTGGCCACGTTGGCCCAGGTCAGCGTGGAGTACCTGACCCGGCTCGAACAGGGCCGGGACACCCGCCCGTCGCCCGGCATCCTCGCCGCGCTGGCCGAGGCGCTGCGGCTCGACGACGCCGACCGGCGGCACCTTCAGCAACTCGCGTCGGTCGACCAACGCCGGGAGCTGTGCGCGGGCGGGCGGCCGTTCGTGTCGCGTACCGTCCGTCCGCAGGTCAGGACGCTGCTGGAGGCACTGCGGGACCGGCCGGCGTACCTGCTCAACCGGCTCGGTGACGTGCTGGCCTGGAACGAGTCGTTCGACCGGTTGGCTCGCCCGCTGGGACTGCTCGACGACGAGCAGCCCAACCTGGTGTGGTTCGTCTTCGCCGACGGACGGGCGCCGGAGCATTTCCCCGACTGGTCCGACCTCGCCGACCAGCAGGTCGCCGACCTGCACCGGTTGCGCGGGGGTGACCCGGCCACCGACGCGTTCGCCGAGCGGCTCGACCGTACCGTCGGGGTTCCGTTCCGGTCGCGGTGGCAGCGCCGGCCGGTCGCGGTGCAGTCCAGCGGGGTGCGCTGGCTGCGGCATCCGCAGGTGGGGGCGCTGCGACTGTCGTACGAGACGCTGGACCTCGCCGACGACCAGCAGCGACTGGTGGTGCAGCAGCCCGCCGACGCGGACAGCGCCGCCGCGCTGGACCGCCTGCTGGGTCGCCGCCCCGGCGGTCTGCGCTCGGTCGCCGGCTGAAGCCGAGACCCCCCACCCCACCGCCGCCGCACCCGCCGCACCCGCCGCACCCGCCGCGAAGATCCGAGCAGTTTCGGGGATGTTGCTGCCTCGAAGTGAGTTGAGGCAGCAACATCCCCGAAGTTGCTGCCTCACGTGGCCCGGCGGGCGACGCGGGCGCGGCCCCGCGGACGACGCGGGCGCGGCCCCGCGGACGACGCGGGCGCGGCCCCGCGGGCGACGCGGGCGTGGCCCGGCGGGCGGCGCAGGAGGGATGGCGGGTGGCAGGAGCGTGGGGTGGCGGGGTGTGATCAGCGGAGGGCGCGGACCAGGTTGACGAAGTAGGTGTGCAGGCGGTGGTCGCCGGTGAGTTCCGGGTGGAAGGAGGTGGCCAGCAGGTTGCCCTGGCGTACGGCGACGATCCGGCCGGTCGCCGGTCCGTCGGCCACCGTGCCCAGTACCTCGACGCCCTCGCCGACCCACTCGACCCAGGGCGCGCGGATGAAGACCGCGTGCAGCGGGCCTCCGGGAATGCCGGCGATCTCCACCGGCGCCTCGAAGGAGTCGACCTGCCGACCGAACGCGTTGCGCCGGACGGTCATCGCGATGCCGTCGAAGCCACGCTGGTCCGGACGGCCGTCGAGCACCTCGGTGGCCAGCATGATCATTCCGGCGCACGAGCCGTAGACCGGCATCCCGTCCGCGATCCGTTTGTCGATCGGGCCACGCAGCTCGAAGATGTCGACCAGCTTGCTGATCGTGGTCGACTCCCCGCCCGGGATCACCAGGCCGTCGATCGCGTCCAGTTCCGCCGGCCGGCGTACGGTGTGGGCCTGTGCCCCCGCTGCGGTCAGGGCGGTGACGTGTTCGCGTACGTCGCCCTGCAGGGCGAGGACACCGATGACGGGTGCCGTCACGTGCGTTCCCTCCGAGGTGTTAGTAGGGGCCCCCTGCTATACACGAGGCGTTAACAGGGTGCCCTTCCTTACACGTCACCAGCCGCGGTCGGCGAGGCGGTGCGGGACGGGGATGTCGTCGACGTTGATGCCGACCATCGCCTCGCCGAGGCCCCGGGACACCTTGGCCAGCACGTCCGGGTCGTCGTGGAAGGTGGTCGCCTTCACGATCGCGGCGGCCCGCTGGGCCGGGTTGCCGGACTTGAAGATGCCGGAGCCGACGAAGACGCCCTCGGCACCGAGCTGCATCATCATCGCCGCGTCGGCCGGGGTGGCGATGCCACCGGCGGTGAAGAGCACCACCGGCAGCTTGCCGGTCTCGGCGACCTCCTTGACCAGCTCGTACGGGGCCTGCAGCTCCTTCGCCGCGACGAACAGCTCGTCGGTCGGCAGCGAGGACAGGCGGCGGATTTCCTGGCGGATCTTCCGCATGTGGGTGGTGGCGTTGGAGACGTCGCCGGTGCCGGCCTCGCCCTTGGAGCGGATCATGGCCGCGCCCTCGGTGATCCGGCGCAGCGCCTCGCCCAGGTTGGTGGCACCGCAGACGAAGGGCACCGTGAAGGCCCACTTGTCGATGTGGTTGGCGTAGTCGGCCGGGGTGAGCACCTCGGACTCGTCGACGTAGTCGACCCCGAGGGACTGGAGGATCTGCGCCTCCACGAAGTGGCCGATGCGGGCCTTGGCCATCACCGGAATGGAGACCGCGTTGATGATGCCGTCGATCATGTCGGGGTCGCTCATCCGGGACACCCCGCCCTGGGCGCGGATGTCCGCGGGGACCCGCTCCAGCGCCATGACGGCGACCGCGCCGGCGTCCTCGGCGATCTTGGCCTGCTCGGCGGTGACCACGTCCATGATCACGCCGCCCTTGAGCATCTCGGCCATGCCGCGCTTGACACGGGCGGTGCCGACGACCGGGGTGGCGCTGGCGTTCGGGGAAGTCGTCTCGGACACGTCGTCGCTCCTCAGGCGTCCTCGGGAGGTGGCAGCGCAGATGCTACGCCCGAGCCAACGCCGCTCCGACAGCCAATCAGACCCGTGGTGGCCTGCTGTGTGGTCGCCGTCACGTGCCGGAGCCGTCGCCCGATCGTCGAAGGGTCGGCGGCGGTGATCCGGGGTGCCCCTGGGGGCGCGGGCGACTCGGCGGACGCGGTCAGCGGCTGGACACGTCAGCGGCGGGGATGGCGAGGGTCGGGTCGTCGATGTCGAAGTAGCGCGGCCAGGTGTGCCGGCGTCCCATCCGTAGCAGCCGCACCAGGGGCCGGCCGCGCGCCGACCGGGCGTCGCGGACCAGGTCGGTGTGCACCTGGCGGGCCAGGGCGAGTCGCCGGCTGGCCGCGATGACCGCCTCACAGTCGGCGTCGGTGGGGTCGAGCTGGATGCTCCGCAGTTGCCGGGTGAGGTCGTTCTCGGCCGCCTCCCGCTCGTCGGGCTGGGCGTCGAGGGCGATCCGCGCCGCCGCGTACAGCTCGACGCCGTCGCGGCGCTCGGCGAGCACCGCCGCGGCGGCGGCCCGGCGCAGCAGATGGGCGTCCAGGGCACGGGCGGCGAGTTGGGCGCGGTCCTGGAGCCGCTCGACCCGGCCGGCGGTCCAGATCAGGTACACCGCCACCAGGGCGACGACCACCGTCGCGCCCACCACCCACCACATGCCCGGCATCGTAGTGCTGCTCCGTTCCGCCCGATCAGGTCAACCCCACCCACTCCTGGTCGATCACCCGCCCGTCGGTGGCCTCGATTGCCGCTGCGTATACCTCCAGAACCCGGCGGGCAACCACGGGCCAGTCGAAATTCGCCACCACCTGGTCACCGCAGGCGGTCAGCTCCGCCCGCTGAGCGGCGTCGTCCAACAACTCCGACAGGGTCGTACGGAGGACCACCGCGTCGCCGGTCGGAAAGAGCCGGCCGGCCCGGCCGCCGTCGAGCACCCGGCGGAAGGCGTCGAGGTCGCTGGCCACGACGGTGGTGCCGGCGGCGAGCGCCTCGGTGAGGATCATCCCGAAGGACTCGCCGCCGGTGTTCGGCGCGACGTAGAGGTGCACGCTGCGCAGCATCCGCGCCTTGTCCTCCTCGGAGACCATGCCGAGGAAGGTGACCTGGTCCCGCAGGTCGGGCGGGAACCGGTCGAACAGATCGTCCGGGTCGCCGGGACCGGCGACCAGCAGGCGCAGGCCGGGACGTTGCCGGGCGAGCTCGACGAAGGCGTCACGCAGGATCGGGAACCCCTTGCGGGGCTCGGTGAAACGGCCCAGGAAGCCGAGGGTGCCCCCGGCGCCCGGCTCGCACTCCCCCGGCCAGCCGGGCAGCGGCTCGACCCCGGCGAACTTGGCCACCGCCACCCCGTTGGGAATTTCCACCGCCCCGCCGTCCAGGTGCTCGACCTGCACCTTGCGGGCCAGGGCGCTCACCGCGATCCGCGCGGTGATCCGCTCCAGCACGATCTGGAGCACCCCCTGTGCGGCGGCGAGCACCCGGGAGCGGGTCATCGCGGTGTGGAAGGTGGCCACCACCGGGCCCCGGGCGGAGAGCACGGCGACCATGGACAGGCTCAGCGCGAGCGGTTCGTGCACGTGCAACACGTCGAAGTCGCCCCGGGTGATCCAGCGGCGTACCCGGGCGGTCGAGACCGGCCCGAACGCGATCCTGGCCACCGAGCCGTTGTACGGCAGCGGCACCGACCGGCCGGCCGACACCACGTACGGCGGCAGCGGCGAGTCCTCGTCCGCCGGGGCGAGGACGCTCACCTCGTGCCCGAGCCCGATCAGCGCCTCCGCCAGGTCCATGACATGGTTCTGCACCCCGCCGGGTACGTCGAAGGAGTACGGGCAGACGATGCCGATCCGCATTGCGCCCGTCCCCTCAGTCCAGCCACATCCGTTGCAGCATGTGCCAGTCT
This sequence comes from Micromonospora lutea, assembly GCF_016863535.1. Lineage (GTDB taxonomy): Bacteria > Actinomycetota > Actinomycetes > Mycobacteriales > Micromonosporaceae > Micromonospora > Micromonospora lutea. The sequence goes on along the minus strand of NZ_BOPB01000014.1, from coordinate 268,266 downwards.
TCCGGATGCCGGGCGATGCCCGCCGCGAGACCGTCGGCGATCAGCTGGGTCAGCGACCGGACCCGCACGTCGAGTGCGCCCGCCTCGGGCCCCGGCACCGGCAGCGGGCCCACCAGCGAGGCGCACGCCGCATCCGGTTCGTACCACATCGACGCCACGTACAGCGGCGCGCCGGTACGCAGCGTCAGCAGCGCCGGACCGGCCGGCATCCTGGTCCGGCCGCCGAAGAAGTCCACCTCCACGCCCCGGGCGGAGAGATCCCGGTCGGCCAGCAGCGGCACCACCGCCCCGGCGGCCACCCGGTCGGTGAGCACGTCCAGCGGCGGCCGGACGCCGCCGGTGGTGGGCAGAATCTCCATCCCGAGCCGTTCCCGGAACGCCGTGAACCGCCGGTAGACGCCCTCCGGCTTGAGCCGTTCCATGACGGTGGACAGCGGCCAGCCATTGGCGGCGACCCAGGCCCCGGCCGCGTCCCAGTTACCGGCGTGCGGCAGCGCCACCACCGCACCCCGCCCGGCGGCGACGTCCGCGGCGAGTACGTCGGCGCGGTCCAGCCGGAACCCGGCGAGCATCTGCTCGCGGCTCAGCGACGGCAGCCGGAACGCCTCCATCCAGTAGCGGGCGTAGGAGCGCAGGCCCCGGCGGACCAGGTCGTCGAGTTCGGCCTCGGGCAGCTCGGGCCCGACCACCCGCCGGAGGTTGGCGCGTAGCCGTTCGACACCGGGGCCACGACGACGGTGGGCGCGGTCGGCCCCGGCGGCGAACGCGGCGGCGGCGACCGGCCGGGGTAGTACCCGGACCAGCCGCCAGCCGGCGACGAAACCGAACTCGGTGAGGTTCACCGGGTACCCCGCCCGGCTGTGCCGCTCACCCGGTGCCGCCCGGCACGTCGGCCTGCTGCGCCTGCCGGTACACGTGCCGCATCCGCTGCCCCACGGTGAACAGGGACACCGCCGCGAGCAGCCAGAGCGCGATCGGCAGCGCCACCGGGTGGAGCAGTTCGGCGAGCAGGCCGCCGACGCCGACGATCAGCAGTCGTTCCGTACGCTCGGCGATGCCCACGTTGCAGGTCATCCCGAGCCCTTCGGCGCGGGCCTTGACGTACGAGACGAGCCCGCCCGCGGCCAGGCAGATCAGCGCGGCGGCCAGCCCCGCGCGATCGCCCTCGGTGGCCAGGTAGAAGGCGACCGCGCCGAAGACCGCGCTGTCGGCGACCCGGTCCATGCTGGAGTCGAGGAAGGCACCGAACCGGGTCGACCCGCCGCTCATCCGGGCCATCGTCCCGTCGAGCAGGTCGGTGAGCGCGAAGACCGTCACGATCAGCGCACCGGCGACCAGGTGACCGCGGGCACCGAAGCCGAGCGCGCCGACGAGCACCCCGAGGGTGCCGGAGATGGTGACCGCGTTGGGGGACACGCCTGCGCGCAGCAGGCTACGGGCGATCGGCTCGACGACGCGGGTCATCCCCGCGCGGGCCGACACTTGGAAGATCTTCGCCATGGCGGTCCCACGATAACGGTCGGCGCTCGGCCGGCGACACCGCCCGCCTGACCAGCAACGCTCAGCCGGCGCGGCGTGCTCGACGCAGACCGGCTCAGCGCCGCGCCCGGGGAGGGTTGTGTGCGGTCGCGATCGGGTGTGAGATCGGACCAAGAGGGTGACCCAGCTCACCCCACCGGCTGTTGACCGCCCGGTTCCCCGCGCAGCACCGGAGGATATCGCCGCAGCACCCCGCCCGGGCCGCATCCCCGTCGCGCGCGGCGGTCGCCACCACCACCGGCTGAGGGAGGTGCGCCCGATGGCGCAGAAGAGTCAGGACAAGGGAGCCACCGGCGGCGTACCGGTGGTGACCGACCCGGCGAGGATCCGCAACGTGGTGCTCGTCGGGCACTCCGGAGCGGGCAAGACAACCCTGGTCGAGGCGTTGCTCGCGGCCTCCGGCACGATCGCCCGGGCCGGCTCGGTCACCGACGGCACCACCGTCTCCGATCACGATCCGGCCGCCGTACGCCAGCAGCGTTCGGTCGCCCTGGCCTGTGCGCCGCTGCTGCACAACGGGATCAAGGTCAACCTGCTCGACACGCCCGGCTACGCCGACTTCGTCGGTGAGTTGCGCGCCGGGTTGCGGGCCGCCGACGCCGCGCTCTTCGTGGTCTCCGCCGTCGACGGGATGGACGCGGCCACCGCGGCGCTGTGGGAGGAGTGCGCGGCGGTGGACATGCCCCGGGCGGTCGCGGTGGCGCGGCTGGACCATCCCCGCGCCGACTTCGACGAGGCGGTGGCGCTGTGCCAGCGGGTCTTCGGTGACAACGTGCTCCCGCTCTACCTGCCGATGCTCGGTGACGACGGTGAATCCACCGTCGGGCTGCTGGGGTTGATCACGCGGCGGGTCTTCGACTACACGGGGGGCCTGCCATCGCAGGTACGCGAGCCCGACCCGGAGCACCTGCCGGCCATCGTCGAGTCCCGCAACGAGCTGATCGAGGGGATCATCGCCGAAAGCGAGGACGAGACCCTGATGGACCGCTACCTGGAGGGCGAGGAGATCGACTCGGCCATCCTGGTGGAGGACCTGGAGAAGGCGGTCGCCCGTGGCCACTTCTACCCGGTGGTACCGGTCTGCGCGGCGACCGGGGTCGGCGTCGACGCGCTGCTGGAGGTGCTCACCGCCGGGTTCCCCGCCCCGCCGGAACACGCGCTGCCCGCGGTGACCGGGGTGGACGGCTCCCCACGGCCCCCGTTGACCTGTGCCCCGGATGGCCCGCTGGTCGCCGAGGTGGTGCGGACCAGCATCGACCGGCATGTCGGGCGGGTCTGCGTGGTCCGCGTCTTCTCCGGCACGCTGCGCGCCGAGCAGACCGTGCACGTGTCCGGGCACGGTCTGGCTGAACGCGGCCACCCCGACCACGACGCCGACGAGCGGATCGCCCACCTCTACAGCCCGCTGGGCGCCACCCTCCGGGAGGTCGGCGTGGCGGTGGCCGGCGACATCTGCGCGATCACCAAGTCCGGCAGCGCGGAGACCGGTGACACCATCTCGGCCAAGGAGAACCCGCTGCTGATCGCCCCGTGGGAGATGCCGGAGCCGCTGCTGCCGGTAGCGATCGTGGCGAAGTCCCGGTCCGACGAGGACGCCCTGGCCCGCAACCTGGCCCGGCTGGTGGCCGGTGACCCGACGATGCGGCTGGAGCGCAACCCGGAAACCCACCAACTGGTGCTGTGGTGCATGGGCGAGGCGCACGCCGACGTGGTCCTCGACCGGCTGCGCGCGGGTGGTGTGGAGCTGGACACCGAGCCGGTGCGGGTGGCGCTGCGGGAGACGCTGACCGTGCCGACCCGGGGGCACGGCCGGCATGTCAAGCAGTCCGGCGGGCACGGACAGTACGCCGTCTGCGACATCGAGGTGGAGCCGCTGCCGCGCGGCGGCGGCTTCGAGTTCGTCGACCGGGTGGTCGGCGGCGCGGTCCCGCACAACTACATCCCCTCCGTCGAGAAGGGGGTCCGCGCCCAGATGGAGCGCGGCCTGGTCGCCGGCCACCCGGTGGTGGACCTGCGGGTGACCCTGGTCGACGGCAAGGCACACAGCGTGGATTCCTCCGACGCGGCGTTCCAGACCGCCGGAGCGCTGGCCCTACGCGACGCCGCCGAACGGGGGCAGCCGACGCTGCTGGAGCCGGTCGACGAGGTGACGGTTCGGGTGCCCGACGGCAACGTGGGCGCGGTGATGGGCGACCTGTCCGGTCGACGCGGCCGGGTGCTCGGCACCGAACCCGACCCGGACTCCGAAGGGCGCACCCTGGTACGCGCCGAGGTGCCCGCCACGGAACTGCTGCGCTATGCCGTGGAGCTGCGCGCGATGACCGCCGGCGCCGGCACCTTCCGCCGCCACTTCGTCCGCTATGACCCGATGCCCGCCCACCTGGCCGACCGGATCCGCAAGGAGCAGAGCTGACCTGGTCGGACCCGACACCGGACGGGCGTCGCGGCAGCCCGACCTGGTCAGGTCAGGGGCGGGCGGTGGGGAGCATCGGGCTGGGCCAGTAGGGGCGGTCGGCCGCTCGCAGCGCCGCGGCACGCAGGGCGGCGAGCTGCCGCTCCACCTCGGCGAAGTGGTCGGGGGCGAGCGGGCCGAGGGCCAGCGCGGCGGCGTTCTCCTCGACCTGCGCTACGGTGCGGCAGCCCGGGATCGGGATGGCCCGGTCGCTGCGCGCCCAGATCCAGCCCAGCGCGCCCTGGGCCAGGGTGCGCCCGTCGGCGGTCAACGTCGCCCGGACCGCGTGTACCCGGCGCAGCCACTCCGGCGCCGGTCGCCCACCCCGGAACCACTCCAGCCAACCCGAGGTCATCCCCCGCACGTCGTCGCGGGGCAGGGTCGACCCGGGGTGGTACTTGCCGGTGAGCAGCCCCATGCCGAGCGGGCCACGGTTGACGCTGGCCAGGTCGTACTTCTCGCAGACGGCGAGCAGGTCGGGTGCGTCACGCAGCACCGACAGGCTGTGCTGGACGACGGCGGCGTGCGGGGCGTCGTGCCCGAAGGCCGCCGCCCGGTCGGCCCGGTCGGTGCTCCAGCCGTACGCCCGGACCAGGCCGTCGGCCACCAGCTCCTCCAACGCGCCGATCAGCTCGTGGGCCCGGGGCACCGGCAGGTCCGCCAGGTGCAGCTGGTAGAGGTCGATCCGGTCGGTGCCGAGACGCCGCAGCGAGTCCCACACCGCCCGCCGCAGGTACTCCGGTGAGGCGTCGGGCCCGATGGCCTGCCGGGTCCGCTCGTCGAACGTGTATCCCCACTTGGTGGCGATGACCGCCTCGTCCCGGCGGCCGGCCAGGGCCCGCCCGAGGACCCGTTCACCGTGTCCCGCGCCGTAGCTGTCGGCGGTGTCGAAGAGCGTCACGCCGAGGTCCAGCGCCCGGCGGACCGCCCGCACCGACTCCTCGTCGTCGACCGCCCCCCAGCCCAGCGGGATACGTCCCTCGGCCCACGGGCCGGCGATCGCCCAGCAGCCCATGCCCAGGGCGCTGACCGCGATGCCGCTGCGGCCCAGTGTCCGCGTCGACTCTCCCACCGGCGCATCGTGCCATCTTCCGGACAGACGTTGACAGACATCCAGCACGATCATCCGTACGGGCGTCGGTGTCGTACGGATCACCCCGGCGGGCGGCGGATTCCGGCGCCGTCTCGTCCGCTGCCCGCCGTGTCGCGGGCGACCTGCGGCTGGCTGAGGAATCCGCTCCTCGCCGCGCTCCCTTTGCTCTGCTTACCGATACGCATCAACTTCGCTGCGTAACCGTCGCGTGGGTTGAAGCAGAGCAAAGGGAGCGGGTAGCGGGTGGCGTCGGCCCGCTGCGCCGCCACCCGCTGCCGCGTGATGGCGGCGGAGCCGAGCGCGGCAGGTCGGGTGCGAGGATCCGATGGTGGTGGCGGGAGCGGCCGGGACGGGAGCGGTGGCGGCCGGGTCAGGCGGGCCAGGCGCGGGCGAGCAGGTCGCGGGTGTCGGCCAGCAGCTGCGGCAGGACCTTCGTCTGACCGATCACCGGCATGAAGTTGGCGTCACCACCCCAGCGGGGCACCACGTGCTGGTGCAGGTGGGCGGCGATCCCGGCGCCGGCCACCCCGCCCTGGTTCATGCCCAGGTTGAAGCCGTGGGCACTGCTGACCTTACGGACCACCCGCATGGCGGTCTGGGTGAACGACGCCAGCTCGGCCGTCTCCGGTCCGTCCAGCTCGGTGTAGTCGGCCACGTGCCGGTACGGGCAGACCAGCAGGTGCCCCGGGTTGTACGGGTACAGGTTGAGCACCACGAACACGTGCCCGCCGCGCGCCACCACCAGGCTCTCCTCCGGTGACCGGGCGGGGGCCAGGCAGAACGGGCAACCGGAGGGTCGCTCGTAGCCGCCCTCCGGTCGGTCCTCCCCGGAGATGTACGTCATCCGGTGGGGCGTCCAAAGCCGGTCCAGCCCGTCGGCCATGTCCCTGCCGGTGTGCTCCTCCGCCCCAGTCACACCGGCGATCCTACGACCTCGCCCCGTCGCACTCGACGCACGGGCCGTCGCCCGGACGCCCCGCACCCGCCGCCCGCACCCGCCGCCCCGCGCTCGCCCCCGGCCGACGGGTGTCAGGAAGGGGCCCTTCCTATACCGCAGGCGTTAAAAAGGTGCCCTTCCTTACATCTCGGCGGAGGGGCCGGTGTTGGTGCGGGAGCGGATCACGTCGAGGACGTGGGTGACCGCCTCGGCCAGCGGTACGCCGTTGCGCTGGGAACCGTCGCGATAGCGGAAGGAGACCGTGCCGGCGGCCACGTCGTCGTCACCGGCGAGCACCATGAACGGGATCTTCTGCTGTTGCGCGGTGCGGATCTTCTTCTGCATCCGCTCGTCACCGGCGTCGACCTGGGCGCGGATGCCCTCGGCGCGCAACGCGGCGACGAAGCCGTGCAGATAGTCGGCGTGGTCGTCGCGGATCGGGATCCCCACCACCTGCACCGGGGCCAGCCAGGCCGGGAACGCCCCCGCGTAGTGCTCGGTGAGCACGCCGAAGAACCGTTCGATCGAGCCGAAGAGCGCCCGGTGGATCATGACGGGTCGCTGCCGGGTGCCGTCGGCGGCCTGGTACTCCAGACCGAACCGCTCCGGCTGGTTGAAGTCGACCTGGATGGTGGACATCTGCCAGGTCCGGCCGATGGCGTCCTTGGCCTGCACAGAGATCTTGGGGCCGTAGAAGGCGGCACCGCCCGGGTCCGGCACCAGTTCCAGGCCGGAGGTCTCGGCGGCGGTGCGCAGCGCCTCGGTGGCCTCCGCCCAGTCGGCCTCGGAGCCGATGAACTTCGGGGAGTCGTCGCGGGTGGACAGCTCCAGGTAGAAGTCGTCCAGACCGTAGTCGCGCAGCAGGTCGAGCACGAACGACAGCAGGGTGGTCAGCTCGCCGGGCATCTGCTCACGGGTGCAGTAGATGTGCGAGTCGTCCTGGGTGAGGCCGCGTACCCGGGTCAGGCCGTGCACCACACCCGACTTCTCGTACCGGTAGACGGTGCCGAACTCGAACAGCCGCAGCGGCAGTTCGCGGTAGGACCGTCCGCGCGACCGGAAGATCAGGTTGTGCATCGGGCAGTTCATCGCCTTGAGGTAGTACTCCGCCCCCTCCAACTGCATGGGCGGGAACATCGTGTCGGCGTAGTACGGCAGGTGGCCCGAGGTCTGGAAGAGCTGCGCCTTGGTGATGTGCGGGCTGTTGACGAACTCGTACCCCGCCTCCTCGTGCCGGCGACGCGAGTAGTCCTCCAGCTCCCGGCGGATGATGCCGCCCTTGGGGTGGAAGACCGCGAGACCGGAGCCGATCTCGTCGGGGAAGCTGAACAGGTCGAGGTCCGCGCCGAGCTTGCGGTGGTCGCGGCGGGCCGCCTCCTCCAGCAGCTTCAGGTACGCCTTCAACCCGTCACGGGTCGGCCAGGCGGTGCCGTACACCCGCTGCAACTGGGGGTTCTTCTCCGACCCGCGCCAGTACGCGGCGGCCGAACGCATCAGCTTGAACGCGCCGATCAGCCGGGTGTTGGGCAGGTGCGGCCCCCGGCACAGGTCCGACCAGCAGACCTTGTCCTCGTCGGCGGTGAGGTTGTCGTAGATGGTCAGCTCGCCGCCGCCGACCTCCATCACCTCGGAGGAGTCCAGCCCTTCGCCCTTGACGTCGATCAGCTCCAGCTTGAACGGCTCGGCCGCCAGCTCGGTCTTCGCCTCGTCCAGGCTGTCGAAGCGGCGGCGTCGGAACCGCTGACCCGACTTGATGATCTCCTGCATCCGCTTCTCGAGCTTGGTCAGGTCGTCGGGCTGGAACGGCTTGTCCACCGCGAAGTCGTAGTAGAAGCCGTTGTCGATCGGCGGACCGATGCCGAGCTTCGCCTGCGGGAAGATGTCCTGCACGGCCTGGGCCAGCACGTGGGCCGTGGAGTGGCGCAGCACGTTCAGCCCGTCCGGGGAGTCCAGCGCGACCGGCTCGACCGTCGTCTCCTCGGCCGGACGCCAGTCCAGGTCACGCAGCACGCCGTGCGGGTCGCGGACCACCACGATCGCCCGAGGGCCGTTGGCGGGCAGCCCGGCCGCGGCCACCGCATCGGCCGCCGTCGTCCCGGCGGCGACGACGACGGGGTCGGCCACGGCGGGGGTACGGGGTGCGGACACGGATGACTCCTCGCAGCAGATGTGACGGATGGTGCCGATACCGGCTCACTGATGCTATCGGTCGCCCAGGGAGCACCGTCGTCGACACCGACGGCAGCCGATTCCCGCCACCGTTGAACCATTTCGGCCCGGGATCCGAACTACCCGGTGTGGCCGGAGCCGGTTCCGGCCGCGTGGACACGGATGGGAACCCAGATGGCGATGACGTACGGCGGCAGCCGTCGACGCCGGGGCGCGCTGGTGGCCGCCCTGGCCACCACCGTGGTGCTGCTCTGGCCCGCCACGGCGTGGGCGGACGGGGTGACCTTCACCCCGTCCGAGGCCCAGCAGGGCAACGCGGTGAAGCTCGAATTCGTGGTGCCTGACGAACGGCCCGGTGTCCGTACCGAACGGATCGAGATCAGAATCCCGGCCGATCCACCGATCGCCGAGGTGTACCCGCTGTCGGTGCCGGGCTGGGCGCCGACGATCACCACCCGCAAACTGGACCGGCCGGTCGCGGGCATGCACGGCCCGGCCACCGATGTGGTGACGGCCGCGCTGATCTGGTCGCGGGCGAAGGACGATCCGGGCGAGGGCCCGGCGCGGCTGGTGTTCTCGATGGCACCGCTGCCACAGACCGAACGGCTGACCTTCGAGTTGGTGCAGACGTACGCCGACGGTCTCCAGGTGAGCTGGGGCAGTGGTGCCGGTCAGCGGCCGCTGCCGGCGCTCACACTGCTGCCCGGCGACCCGGCCTACCCGGGCGCCCACGCTGGGCACGGCGCGGCACCGGGCGGCGGAGCGCCCGCCGAGGCCCCGCCCACCACCGCCGCCTCCGACGACGGCCCGAACGCCAACAGCCTGCTCGCCGCCGGGCTGGTCGCCGGCCTCGGCGGCGGCGCGGTGGTGGGTTGGCTGATCAGCCGCCGACGCCGTACCCCGACCGAGGAGATCGACCGCTCGGTACTCGACGAGGAACCGCCGGCAACCGAAGCCGGTGCTGCCACGGCGGGCGAGGCGACCGGAACCGAGGTGACCGGAACCGCGCAGGGCGCCGGCTCCGACGGGGTCAAGGCGGGTGTCCGCCGCTGACGGGGCTAGTCCACCCAGTCGGGTAGCGGCTCGCGGGCGGCCAGCCAGTCGGCGGGCACTCCACCGGCGGTGCCGACTCCGGTGTACGCGGCGACCACCCCACCGGCGATGGCGGCCGTGGTGTCCACGTCGCCGCCCGCCTCGACGCAGGCCCGTACCGCGGCCGGGTAGTCCTCCAGGTGGGTGGCGGCCACCCAGCAGGTGAACGCGACGGTGTCCTGCGCGGTCGTACGGGAACCGTTGCCGAGCGCGTCCACCACCTCCGACAGCGCCCGGCCGAGCAGCCCCGCCGCCCGGCGTACGCCCCGATGCACCTCGGTTGCCGGGTCCACGGCGGCAGCGACGCTGGCGAGCAGGCGACCCGGGTCGGGACGGTCGCCGTCCAGCCGGGCCCGGGCAGCTCGGGCGGCGGCCACCGCCACCGCCACCGCACCGGCGATCCCCTCGGGGTGGGCGTGGGTCACCTCGGCAGACGCCCGGGCCTGGGTGACCGCCCGGCTGGTCGAGTCGGCGAAGTACGCGCCCAGCGGGGCGACCCGCATCGCCGCGCCGTTTCCGCAGGAGCCCTGCCCGTCGAATGCGGACGCGGCGGCCACCGGCCACGGGGTGCCGGTCCGGATCAGGCGCAGGATGCGTACCGCTCCGGGGCCGTAGCCACGGTAGGGCTCACAGCGCTCGGCGAAGTCCAGCGCCAGACCGTCCCGGTCGATCTGGCCCGCCTCGGCCAGCCGGGCCAGCACCGAGCAGGCCATCTCGGTGTCGTCGGTCCACTGCCACGGCGGTGGTGGGAGCCGGTCGGCGGCGAGGTCGGCGGCCTGCCGGCCGGGAACGAAGAACTGCGAGCCGAGGGCGTCGCCGACCGACAGGCCGGCGAGGCTGTCCCGGGCCAGCGCCAGGCGGGTGTCCGGATACAGGGTGAACGTCATGGTCGCACCAGCTTGGCCGGTTCCGGGGTGGGCCGCAATGTCGCCGCACTTGCCGACCCGAGTACCGTGCTTGGGTGGCCACCGTCCTCCTGGTCGAAGATGACCATGTCGTACGCGGCGCGATGCTTCGTTCCCTCACCGACCGGGGTCACGCCGTGCACGCGGTGGGCACTGCCCTGGACGCGCTGCGCCGGGTCGCCGCGGAGACACCGGACCTGGTCGTGCTCGACCTGGGGCTGCCGGATCTGGACGGCTCGGACGCGCTGCGGATGCTCCGGGGCATCACCGATGTGCCGATCATCATCGCCACCGCTCGCGACGACGAGCAGTCCGTGGTCAAGCTGCTGCGGGCCGGCGCGGACGACTACATGATCAAGCCGTTCACCGGCGTGCACCTGGACGCCCGGATCACCACCGTGCTGCGCCGCGCGGGCCGGGCCAGTCGCTCCGCCCAACCGGCCGTGCACAGCGTGGGTGGGCTGCGGGTGGACGTCGGCGAGCGCAGCGCCCACCTGGACGGTGCGGCGCTGGCGCTGACCCGCAAGGAATTCGACCTGCTGGCGTATCTCGCCGCCCGCCCGGGCCGGGTAGTGTCCCGGCGGGAGCTCTTGGAGGAGGTATGGCGGCAGCCATCGGTCGGCGAGGACCAGACCATCGACGTTCACCTGTACTGGCTACGCCGCAAAATGGGCGAGTCCGCGGCGAAGCCGCGCTACCTGCGCACCGTGCGGGGGGTGGGCTTCCGACTGGTGGCGCCGGACTGAGGAGGGCGCTGGCCCTGTTGACGGCCGGCGTGGGCACCCTGCTGGCACTGGCCTTCCTCGTACCGCTCGGGTTGACCCTCGGCGGCCAGGCCCGCGAGGAGGCGATCGCCGACGCGGCCCGCCGCAGCGCGCTGGTGACCGGTGCGCTCGCGATCAGTACCGAGGCGACGGCGGTGACCCGGGCGATCGAAGCCAGCGGCGACGATCCGGCCACCCGGCCGGTCGTGCACGGGCTCGACGTGGACGCCTCCGCCGGACGAGCCGACCCGGTGCAGCTGGACCAGGCCCGGGAGCAGGGCCGCTCGCTGGTCGTCGACGTCGACGGCGGGCTGCTGCGGCTCGATCCGGTGGTACTGGGCGAGCAGACCGCCGTGGTGGAGGTCTTCATCCCGGACGCCGTGCTCGACGCGGGTCGCGGTGGTCGGTGGCTGCTGCTGGCCGGGGTGGCCGTCGCGTTGGTGGGCGCCGCGATGCTGGTGGTGGACCGACTCGCCGTCCGCGCGGCGGACGCGAGCCGGGGCCTGGTGAAGGCGGCGCTCGCGATCGGCGACGGCGACCTGGGCGTACGCGTCGAGCCGCACGGCCCGCGTGAGCTGGTCGAGGCCGGCCACGCGTTCAACCGGATGGCGGAACGGTTGGTGGCGGCGCGCACCGAGGAGCGGGAACTGGTGGCGGACCTGTCCCACCGGCTGCGTACCCCGTTGACCGTGCTGCGGCTGGACGCCGAGGCGTTGGAGTCCGACGACACCAGCGTGGGCTCGTTCAGCCAGGCCGAGCTGGACTACCGACGCGGTATCCGGCGCATCCGGCAGGCGATCGTCACCCTGGAGGGTGAGATCGACGTGCTGATCAAGACGACCCGCAAGACGGTGGCGACCGAGGCCGCTCCGGCGATGTGCGACGTGAGCGAGGTGGTCCGCGACCGGATGGTGTTCTGGGCGGCCCTCGCCGGTGACCAGAATCGCCCCCACCGGGTCTCCGGTGCCCAGTTGCGCATTCCCGCGCCGGTGCCCCGCGCCGAGTTGGCCGCCGCCCTGGATGCCGTCATCGGGAACGTGTTCCGGTACACCCCGCAGGGCACCGCGTTCGAGGTGGCGGTGTCCCGCCGCGACGGGTACGTGGCCATCCGGATCGACGATGCCGGTCCGGGTATCGCCAATCCGGACCGGGCCCTGCGGCGCGGTGCCAGCGACCAGGGCTCCACCGGGCTGGGGCTGGACATCGCCAAACGGGTGGCGTTGCAGGCCAACGGATCGGTCAGCATTGACCGGGCTCGGCTGGGCGGGGCGAGCGTGGTGATGTTGCTGTCCGACCCGGAGGCGACGCCGCGCCAGGTCAGCCGGTTCGGCCTGGTGGGCCGGATGGCTCGGGAGGGCCGGGAACAGAAGGCCGGCGGACGCCGCTGGCCCCGGCAGCGCCCGACGGACGGGTAACCACGCTCGTCACTTTCCGTAGCGGCACGGTGGCTGGGCTGTGCGACGGCGCAAGTCTTCCTTAGATCCGAATTAACCCCGTTCCACCCGACCGGTGCGGCTGACAGGATCTCAACGAACCCAGCAGTTCCGCCGGCTTGTCGCTCAGCGCGTTCGGCCGGTGGAGCTGTGCGCGCGGCGGGAGACACGGTCCCCCCACACCTCCTCCCGCCGCGCGCCACCTCGCCCGGTGCCGGCGGCGTCAGCCGCGCCGGTCGGCGAGGTAGGCGTCGATCTCCGCGAGGATCCGCCGCTTGCCGGGCTCGTCGAGGAAGGACGCGGACACTGCGTTGCGGGCCAACTCGGCCACCCCCTCCGGACCGACGTCGAGCAGTCGGGCGGCGACGGCGTACTCGTCGTCGAGGGTGGTGCCGAACATGGGCGGATCGTCCGAGTTGATGGTCACCAGCAGCCCGGCGTCGACCAGGCGGCGCAGCGGGTGCTCGTCGATGTGGGCGACGGCCCGGGTACGCACATTCGACGTCGGGCAGACCTCCAGCGCGATCCGTCGCTCAGCCAGGTACGTGAGCAGTCGAGGGTCCTGTGCGGCGGCGATGCCGTGACCGACGCGTTCGGCACCCAGCTCGTGCAGCGCGTCCCAGATCGTCTGCGGGCCGGTGGTCTCCCCGGCGTGCGGCACGGAGTGCAGCCCGGCCGCGCGGGCCTGGTCGAAGTAGGGCTTGAACTGTGGCCGCGGCACACCGACCTCCGGACCGCCGAGACCGAAGCTGATCAGCCCGTCGGGGCGTTCGTCGAGCGCGATCCGCAGCGTCTCCTCGGCCGCCGGCAGACCCGCCTCGCCGGGAATGTCGAAGCACCAGCGCAGCTCGATGCCGAAGTCGGCGGCGGCCCTCTTGCGGGCGTCCTCGATCGCCTCGCAGAACGCCGGCGCCGGGATGCCGCGCCGCACGTGGGAGTAGGGCGTCACGGTCAGCTCGGCGTAGCGGACCTGCTGGCGGGCCAGTTCCCGGGCTACCTCATGGGTGAGGATCCAGACGTCGTCCGGATCCTTGATCAGGTCCACGACGCTCAGGTACAGCTCGACGAAATGGGCGAAGTCGCGGAACACGAAGTAGTCGGCCAGCAGCTGCGGGTCTGCCGGGACCGGGGTGCGCCCCTCGTGGCGGGCGGCCAGCTCGGCCACGATCCGGGGCGAGGCGGAGCCGACGTGGTGTACGTGCAGCTCCACCTTGGGCAGTCCGGCGATGAAGGTACGCAGGTCGGTCACGAGTTCTCCTGAGCGAAACCGGTGTGGGCGACGAGGAAGATCCGTCGGAACGGGAAGTACACCTGGCCGTGCCGCACCGGGTACGCCTCGGTGAGGCGTACCGCCAGCGCGGCCCGGAAGGCGGACCAGCCGGCGGCGTCCAGCGCGGCGCGGACCGGGCGCAGGGCGGCGCCCTTCAGCCAGGTCAGCACGGGGTGGTCCGCGTCGGGGCCGGCCGCCAGCAGATGCACGTAGGTAGTCTCCCAGGCGTCGACGGTGCAACCGGCGGCGACCAGCGACCCGGCGTGGTCGACCGGAGCCTCCCGGAGCAGCGGGGTCAACGCCGCCCGCCACGGTGGGCGACCCGCGACCTCGCGCAGCGCCCGGCGGGAGGGTGCGTCGACGTTTCCTGGCACCTGCACCGCCAGCCAGGCACCGGCCGGCAGCTCGGTGGCCCGACGGACGAGCGGGTCCGGTACGCCGCCGGATCCCACATGGTCGCCTCATTTCCCGCAAACCGTACGTCCGTCTTGTTTACCGTACGGCCCGGCACCCGTCGCGGCAGGCGAGTCACTAGGCTCACCGTATGGAGCAACGCACGTTTCCCCGCATGGATCGCCAGGCCGGCGTGGTCGGGCTCGGTGCCTGGCAACTCGGCGCGGACTGGGGCACCGTGTCCGAGGATGACGCGATGGCGGTGCTCAGCGCCGCGGTCGACGCCGGGGTCACCTTCCTGGACACCGCCGATGTCTACGGCGACGGGCGCAGCGAACAGCTGATCGGACGATTCCTGGCGGCACACCCCGACGCCGGGCTGACCGTGGCCACCAAGATGGGCCGGCGGGTGGCGCAGACGCCCGAGGCGTACACCGTGGACAACTTCCGCCGGTGGACCGACCGGTCCCGGACGAACCTGGGCGTCGACACGCTGGACCTGGTGCAGTTGCACTGCCCGCCGACGGCCGTCTTCGCCACCGACGAGGTCTTCGACGCCCTCGACACCCTGGTCGCCGAGAAGCGGATCGCCGCGTACGGCGTCAGCGTGGAAACCTGCGACGAGGCGCTCACCGCGATCGCCCGGCCCGGGGTGGCCAGCGTGCAGATCATTCTCAACGCGCTGCGCCACAAGCCACTCGAACGCGTGCTGCCGGCCGCCTCGGCCGCCGGGGTCGGCATCATCGCCCGCGTTCCGTTGGCCAGTGGCCTGCTCTCCGGCCGGTACGACGAGCGCACCACCTTCGCCGCGGACGATCACCGCAACTTCAACCGGCACGGCGAGGCGTTCGATGTCGGCGAGACGTTCTCCGGTGTGGACTTCGGCACCGGCCTGGCCGCCGTGCGACGGATCGCCCCGCTGGTCGGCGAGGGGCGCACGATGGCCCAGTTCGCACTGCGCTGGGTGCTCGACCAACCGGGCGTCACCGTGGTCATCCCGGGTGCTCGCGACGCGACCCAGGCCCGCGACAACGCCGCCGTGGCCGGCCAGCCACCACTGTCCACGCAGGAACTGGCCGAGGTCACCGCGGTCTACGACGATCTGATCCGCCCCCAGGTGCACCACCGATGGTGAGCGGCGAGCCGACTCCAGGCGGGCCGACCGGGGCGACCGGCGGCGGGGCGGCCAGCGGCGGGTCACCACAGAGAGAGACCGCGATGAACGGTTGGTTCCGGCTCACCCTCGGCCTGCTGGCCGTGGTCGTGGGAGCGGTGTGGACGGTCCAGGGCCTCGGCTACGTCGAGGGCAGCGTGATGACCGACCAGCGGATCTGGGCGGTGCTCGGGCCGTTGCTGGTGTTGGTCGGGTTGGCGCTTGTCTGGCTCGGCGTGCGCGCCCGCAACCGTCGCTGACGCCCGCACGGCAACGATGCGGAAAGCCCCGCGTCCGGTCGGGACGCGGGGCTTCGCACTGATTCGGGGACTGCCTCGCCACTGGCCGGCGGTCGCCGACCGGTGCCTCAGAGGGGGCGGACCTGCTCGGCCTGCGGACCCTTCTGGCCCTGGGCGATCTCGAACTCCACCCGCTGGTTCTCCTCCAGCGTGCGGTAGCCGCTGGTCTGGATGGCCGAGAAGTGGACGAACACGTCAGCACCCCCGCCGTCGACGGTGATGAAGCCGAAGCCCTTGTCAGCGTTGAACCACTTCACGGTTCCCTGCGCCATGTGTATCTCCTTCTAAAACTGGCGGCCGAGCACACCGTGCGGCCGGTTGGCCGTTTTCGAGCAGCGGTGTCTGAGGCGGCCCCCGACGGAGACTTCTCTCAACCCACGCAATCTCTCAACAGCGTGGAACAGCTTAACCACGTAGGCAAAAATTCTGCACAGCCTCTTCGACGAAATTTCTCCGACATGTGACCTGACGGATGCGTCAGATCGGGCCGTCGGCGGTTGTGGATAAGGCAAAAGGCCCTCTCACCAACAAATGGTGAGAGGGCCTTGACACAGCCCTTCAGTCCGGCCAACTGCCGGTCAGCCGACGGACACCGACCGCGCCGCCCCGGTCCACGGCGGCCCGCACGACCGAGAAGATGGCGCCCTGCAAGGCAGCCGCCGCGAGGACCTCGCCCCAGCGGCGGTCCTCGTCGGTCGGGTTGGGCGCCTCGCCGTCACCAGCGGTCATCTTCCACACCTGACGGAAGAGCACGCCCGCGATCGCACCGGCGGCGAAACCCATCAGCACGCCGACCGGCTTGTAGGCGGCCTTGCCGATTCCCTTGCTCACCCACGCCTCCCTCGGATGATCATCAACACCACGGCGGCGGCGACGGCGCCGGCCGCGAGCGCGATGAACGGAGCCGGTCCCTGCCGGCTCCGTCCCTGCTGATGGTCGAGGCCGGCCTGGGCGCGGACCCGGGCGACGGTCATCGCGGCCTGCTCGCGTACCCGTTCCCGGGCCTGGTCCGCCGAGGACTTCAGCCGCTTCTTCACGTCCGCCTTGGCGGCCAGCGCCTCCATCGTCTCGCCCAGTTCGACACGGGTACGCCGGATCTCCTCCCGCAGCGCCTCCGTGTCACCCATACCGTTGCCCGTCATGCCCGTCCCCTGTCCTTCACCGCGGCGCTGACCACGTCGACGTCGGCCCGCAAGCTGCGCACGGTCGCCTCGGGCACCGGCGGGACCGCGCGGCTGACCCGGCGCTTGCCGATCAGCGCGAGCACTCCGGCGACCAGGAACAGGGCCACCGCCACGATCAGGGCTGCT
Source organism: Micromonospora lutea (assembly GCF_016863535.1). Taxonomy (GTDB): domain Bacteria; phylum Actinomycetota; class Actinomycetes; order Mycobacteriales; family Micromonosporaceae; genus Micromonospora; species Micromonospora lutea. The sequence continues at coordinate 251,457 of NZ_BOPB01000014.1, read as the reverse complement.
GCCCACGTCGGCAGCACCAGGGCCAGCAGGAGGATCGCGACGGTCACCAGTGCCCCCACGCCGAAGAAGGCGAGTGCGCCGGCGCCGACGAGCAGGCCGACGCCGATGCCGGCCTGTTTGCCCTTCTCGGTCAGCTCGGTACGGGCCAGGGCGAGTTCGTCCCGCACCAGGCGCGAAACCTGCTCCGTCGCCCGCTGGACCAGTTCGGCGGTGGACGGCTCCATCCCGTTGTGGGACGTACGCCCGTTGTGGGACGTACGGGCGTTCGCCACGTCAGCCATGCTGTCCCCCTCTCGTCATCACCGCGCTGTATGCCCGGAGTCGCCGCTCGTCAATCCTGTTCCCGAAAAAGGGGGCAGTAGCGTCGGGCAGCACGTCCCCGCCCAACGCCGCGACAAACCTCCACATCCGAGTGGATAACGAGATGCTCAACGGCGAGGTTCGGCGGGCTCCCGAAGTTCGACGTTCTCGTCGGGGCCCACGAAGGCTTCGTTGCGGGCCTCACCGTCGTCGCTGCCGCCGAAGAGACGGGCGTCGTCGGGGACCTCGGCCTCGGCACGACGGCGCGCCGAGCGCGGCTGCACCCACTGCCACGGCAGGTCGCTTCCGCCGTCGCCGACTTCGGTACGCAGCCGAGGCATCGCGGTGGGTCGGTGATCGCGTATCCAGGCCACCAGATGTTCCCGCACCCGGCAACGCAGGTCCCACAACGCCCCCGCGTTGCCGGCGCTCACCAGCGCACGAATCTTGATCATGCCACCGGTCGCGTCGGTGACCTGCAGAACGCAGACGCGGCCGTCCCACAGCTCGGTGCTCTCGACCAGCCGGCGCAGTTCCTCCCGCATGGCCTGCACCGGGATCGACCAGTCGACCTCGAACTCGGCCGTGCCGAGGATCGCCGCCTCGGTGCGGGTCCAGTTCTGGAACGGTGTGCTGGTGAAGTAGGAGGTCGGCAGGATCAGCCGCCGGTCGTCCCAGATCTGGACCACCACGTAGCTGAGCGTCAGCTCCTCGATCCGGCCCCACTCCCCCTCGACCACCACCACATCGTCCAGGCGCACCGCGTCGCTGAAGGCGAGTTGCAGCCCGGCGAAGACGTTGCCCAGCAGGCTCTGCGCGGCCAGAGCGGCGACGATACCGACCACACCGGCACTGGTCAGCACGCCGGCACCGATGCCTCGCACGGCGGGGAAGGTCATCAGCATCACGCCGAGGGCGAGTACGACGATCACCACGATCGTCACCCGCCGCAGCATCACCACCTGGGTACGCACCCGCCGGGCGTGGCGGTTGTCCGGCACGTCCACCCGGAAGCGGGCCAGCGCGGTGTCCTCCACCACCACCAACAGCGAGGCGACCAGCCAGGCCACAGCGGCGATGATGGCGATGACCAGCAGATGCAGCACCGCCTGACGCCAGGCGGTGCCGACCGCGTACCCGGTGCTGAACCGGACGGCGAACTGCACCGCGAGCACGGTGGCGACGATCTGGAACGAGCGGTGCGCATGCTCGGTCAACTCGGTCAACAGCAGCGACCGGCGGCCCCAGCGGCGGGTGAGGCGATGCACCACCTCGACCACGGCAAGGGCGATCGCCGCCGCGGCGAGCGCGGCGACGACCGTCACGAGGTAGCTGTGCACGTGTTGCTTCTCCTTCCGACCCGACGGCGGCGTCCGGCGAACGGGCGATCAAGATCCGACAAAGGGGCAATGGTGCCCTGGATCGCCGTTACCGACCACCGTCGGGGTCGCCACGGAGGAGAAGGTCATACCTTGCGGTAGCGGGACTGGACGAAGCAGTAGACGCCGAAGGCGGCGATGCCCAGCGCGATGAGGATGAGCAGGATGGTGCCGAACGGCTGGTCCCGCAGGGTGCGCAGCGCGGCGTCCAGGCCACGCGCCTTCTCCGGGTCGTAGTTCACCGCGGCCAGCACGACCAGCAGGCCGGTGACGGCGAAGGCGCTGCCCCGGGAGACGTAGCCGGCCATGCCGAGCCGACGGGCGAGCTGCGTGGTCTTGGCGTTCATCTCGCCGGTCTTCAGCCGCTTCATGAACTTCTTCTTGGCCCCGTAGATGGCCATGCCGACGCCGATTCCCATGAGCACCAGGCCGGCGAGACCGATCAGCCACCGACCGCCGCTGGACTCCATCATCCGGGCGGTCAGCTCCTCCTGCTGGGAGGCGCTGTCGGAGTTGGCGTTGGAGAAGACCTTCCAGGCGGTCCAGGCCAGCCAGAGGTAGATGACGGTGCGGGCAGCGGAGATGACCCGTTCCTTGAGTCGGTCGTTGCCCCGCTCGGTGCGGTGCCCGACCGCTGCCTCGAGAGCCTGCCAGATCGCCATGGCGAGCATGCCCACGGCGATGGCGATGACCAGGAACTGGCCCATGGGTTGCGCGGCGAGGGTTCGCAGCGCGCCGGACTGGTCGCCGTCGTCGGACGAATTGCCGAACGCGATCTGCAGCGCCAGCCAGCCGAACAGCAGGTGCACGATCCCGTAGCCGATGAAACCGGCCCGGGCGAGGAGTTCCAGCCACCGGCTGTCGGCCGTACGGGCGGCGGTGGCTTCAGCGTTCCGGGTGAGAGACATGGCGCCTCAAATCTCCGAACGCGAAGATTTCCAAACGTGCTGGCCGCCGCCCGATCTGCCGTCAGCCCCCGTTTCGGGCGATCCGCACCTTCACCTCGGAGTCGGTGACGCTGTCCAGGGTGACCGCGAGGCCACCGACGTCGGCCGCCTGCTCGCCGACGGTGAGCGACAGTTGCTCGCCGCCGACCTCGATGGTGACCACGTCGTCCTGCGCCTCGACCAGCCGGGCCTCGACACCGAGGATGTTGGCCCGGGCGTCCACGCCCCGGTCGAAGGTCACCGTGCAGGCGTCCAGCCCGCAGTTGGTGCTGGCCCCTTCCGAGCTGCAACCGGTCAGCAGCGCCGCGCCGAGCGCGAGGCCGGCCAGCAGCACGGCCAGTCGGGTGGGGGTACTGCGGGCGAGGGATCGATTCGTCACAGCGTCCAGCGTACGAAACACCGGCGAATCGACCGGTCCGGCCGTCGAGGTGGACCCGACCTTCCAGGACACGGGCCTGCCCCCCGGAGTCACCAGCTCGGACTGACCGCGCCGCCGGCGAGCAGTTCAGCCGCAGCCCTACCGGCGGCCCGGGTGGCACCGTGTGTGGCGATGTGTACCGCCCCGGTGACCAGGGCGGGGACCCCGAGTTCGACGACCACCGCGTCGGGGCGGGCGGCCAGCGTCCGCTCGACCGCGTTTCGCATCCAGTCGTGCCGGTGCAGGTCGCGTACCACCAGCACCAGCGGCCGGCCGACGGCGTCGGCGGCCGGGTCGGCCGGCACCGAGCTCTCGACGTGCCGGACGTTCGTCGTTCCGGGCACGAGCGCGGCCAGCGGCGCCGCCACCCCCCAGGGGGTTTCCGATCCGATCGCGATGTTGTGTGGCGGCTGAAACTCGACCACGTGCGCCGGGCCGGTCAACGGCAACGACGCGGCGTCGCCGGTGGTGACCCGGACGGCGAGTCGGGCCGCCGCCAGCCCGACGGTCGAACCGGCACCGGCCGTGGCGGCCCGCGTTCCGGCACGGGCGGTACGGGCCGCCGCCGTCCAGGCGGCGAGTTGCCCGACCCGCTTGGCCGCCTCGGCCAGTCGCTCCTCGGGTAGTTCACCGACGACGACCGCGTCGACGATGGCGTCGCGCAGGTGGCGGGCGGTCTCCTCGTCGGCGTGCTCGCCGCCGACGCAGATCGCATCCGCCCCGGCCGCCAGGGCACGCACCGCCGCACCGGCGAAACCGTAGCGGTCGGCCACCGCGCGCATCTCCACCGCGTCGGTCACCACGACACCGTCGAAACCCATCTCCTCGCGCAGCAGGCCACCCAGGATCCGGCCGCTCAGGGTGGCCGGCAGGTCCGGATCCAGGGCCGGCACCAGCAGGTGCCCGGTCATCACCGCCTGGACGCCCGCCGCCACGGCGGCCCGGAACGGGGCCAGTTCGACGGCGTGCAGCCGAGCCCGGTCGGCGTCGATCCGGGGCAGATCGTGATGGGAGTCGACGCGGGTGTCACCGTGGCCCGGGAAGTGCTTCGCGCAGGCGGCGACGCCGCCGGACTGCAGGCCGCGAATCCAGGCGGTGGTGTGTCGGGCGACCAGCGACGCCTCGGCGCCGAACGACCGGACGCCGATCACCGGGTTGTCCGGGTTGGAGTTGACGTCGACGTCCGGGGCGTAGTTCAGGGTGATCCCGGCGGCGGCCAGTTCCTCGCCGAGATCGCGGGCCACCTCCTCGGTGAGGGCCGGGTCGTCCACCGCGCCGAGAGCCAGGTTGCCCGGGCGGGAACTGCCCTGGCCGGATTCGATGCGGGTGACGTCACCGGCTTCCTCGTCAATGGCCACGATCACGTCCGGGCGTTCCGCGCGCAGCGCGGCGGTGAGCGCGGCGACCTGCGTCGGATCGACGACGTTGCGGCTGAACAGCACCACCGAGCCGAGCCCGTCGCCGAGCCAGCGGCAGATCCACGCGGGCGGGACGGTGCCGACGAAACCGGGCTGCAGGACCGCAGCCGCCAGGGCCGCCAGATTTCCGTTGCGCTCGACCCGCTCACTCATGACGGCGCTCCGCTTCGCTGCGTGCCGCCATGAGACACCGCCACGCTGAGTTGATGATTCGCTCGCTGCCGCTCACTCATTCGGCGCTGTACCCCCGCGTGTTCCGCCGTGGACTCCCGCCAGCTGGCGGTGCAGACATGGTCACACCGCGCCACTCAATAGTCAATAAACCTTACAGTTGCCTTGGGAGCGCTGCACCGCGACAGTGCGGGTATGGACCCCCTACTGCGGGCCGACGCGACGAGCGCGGCCGACATCCCCGGCGTACGCCTGCTCGGCCTGGTCGTCGGCGGCCTGTTGCTGCTCCTCGCCATCCGTGCCATGTTCCGCCGCTGAGCCGGTCCGGCCGGGTTTCGGCGCGGAGCCTCCCGGGTACCTGCGGCCTTCGATGAAGCTGACCACGCACTCGATGTCGTTGCGCCGAGCCGCGCGCAGCCTGTTCGGTTGGACCGCCCTGCGGCCCAACCAGTTGGCCGCGATGCGAGCCGTGATGCGCCGCCGTGACGCCCTGGTGGTGCTGCCCACCGGCGCCGGCAAGTCCGCGATCTACCAGATCCCGGCCAGCCTGATCCCCGGCCCGACCGTGGTGATCTCACCGCTGCTGGCGCTCCAGCAGGACCAGATCGCCGCGCTCAACGAGCGGCAGCGGCCGGAGCTGCGAGCGGTCCGGATCAGCTCGGACGAGACGCCGGCCCAGCAGGCCGAGGCGATCGCCGAGATCCGCGAGGGGCGGGCCGAGTTCCTCTTCATCACCCCGGAGCAGTTGGCCAACCCCGACCGGCTGGCCGAGGTCCGAGCGCTCAAGCCGGCGCTGGCGGCAATCGACGAGGCACACTGCATCTCCGCCTGGGGCCACGACTTCCGGCCGGACTACCTGGCCCTCGGGCAGCTCATCGAGGGCATCGGCCGACCACCGGTGGTCGCGCTGACCGCCACCGCCTCCCCACCGGTACGCGACGACATCGTCAACCGGCTGCGGTTGCGCAAGCCCGAGATCGTGGTGTCCGGCCTGGACCGACCCAACCTCTTCTTCGAGGTGGCGCACTGCCCCACCGAGGACTACCGGTGGCGACGGCTGATCGCGCTGCTGCGCGAGGACGAGCGGCCCGGCATCATCTACGTGCCCACCCGCCGCGCCGCCGAGGAGTTGGCCGCCCGGCTGACCGATTCGGGCTTTCCCGCGCAGTACTACCACGGCGGAATGCCGGCCAACGCCCGGACCCGGCTGCACGAGGCGTTCCTCGCCGATCAGGTACCGATCATGGTGGCGACCTCGGCCTTCGGCATGGGTATCGACAAGCCCAACATCGCCTGGGTGGTGCACATGGCCCTGCCCGACTCGCCGGACAGCTACTTCCAGGAGATCGGCCGCGCCGGCCGCGACGGGCAGCCGGCCCGGGTCCTGCTGCTGTGGCAGGCCGAAGATGTCGGGTTGCAACGCTACTTCAGCGGCGGTCTGCCCGACGCCACCGAGCTGCGCGATCTGGCCGCGCTGCTGCGCCACGGACCGACCACCCGCAAGGAGCTGCGGGAGGTGACCGGGCTCGGCCCTCGCAAGCTCGGGCAGTATCTCGCGCTGCTGGAGCAGGTCGGCGCGGCTCAGCAGGCGGCGGGGCAGCGGGTCAGCGCGCCCCGCTACGCCCCGAAGCCGGTGGACGCGGCGGCGGCCGCGGTGGCCGAGGCGGAACGGCAGCAGAGCCTGACCCGGTCACGTACCGACATGATGCGTGCCTTCGCCGAGACCAGTGCCTGCCGGGGGCAGACGTTGCTGGCCTACTTCGGCGAGCAGATGACCGAGATCTGCGGGCACTGCGACAACTGCCACGCGGGCACCAGCGTGCCCGACGACGGCTCGGTCGGCCCGTTCCCCGTACACAGCCAGGTGCGGCACGCCGAGTGGGGTTCCGGCCTGGTGCTCAGCTACGAGGAGGGCCGGATGACGGTCCTGTTCGACGAGGTCGGGTACAAGACGCTGTCGGTCAGCGTGGTGTCCGAACAGGGTCTGCTGACCCTGGACTAGCCTGAGCCGGCTGCCGGCGATCGGACCGGGCCGCCGCGCGTGGCGCGGTTGACGAGAACGTGAACGATGAGCGGGAGGGGCGGGTCGTGATCGAAGAGCCGGCGTACACCGGTTTCGGTTTCTCCGACGAGGAGTGGGGGCTGCTGGTCGGCCTGCCGCAGTCGGTGCTCACCGCGGCGAGCGCCGCCGAGTCCGACGGCACCAAGGCGACGATGGCCGAGGGGGCCGCCGGCCTGGAGACCATCGCCGGCGGACGGGAGTCGGCCAGTCCGCTGGTGGCCGCCGTGGCCGGTGAGATCGTCACTCGGGTCGGTGACCCGGAGGCCGGTGAGGAGCTGCCGGTCATCGAGCCCGCCGACCCGCGCGGCTACGCCGAGGACGTGCTGGGCCGGGCGAAGGAGGCGACGGCACTGCTGGCGGCCAAGGTGGACGAGGGTGAGGCGGGCGCGTACCGGCACTGGCTGGTGGAGATCGCCGATCAGGTGGTCGGGGCGGCCAGCACCGGCGGCGTGCTCGGCCTCGGCGGCACCGAGGTCAGCCCGTCCGAGCGCCGCTTCCGCGACCGTCTCTCCCAGATCCTCAACGACTGATCCGCCCTCCGCCCCACCTGACCCGTCGATCATGAGGTTGGCGGCAGTTTTCGAGACCGCCGTCAACCTCATGATCAAGGCGGGTGGGGTGAGGTCAGGCGACTCGGCGGCGGAAGAGCACGCCGGACAGCAGGACGGCGAGGGCGAGCAGGCCCACGCACCAGGCCACCGCCTGGGTGGGCGCGGTGCCGACCGGGGTGTCCAGCAGCAGCCCGCGCAGGGACTCGATGACCGGGGTGACCGGCTGATGCTCGGCAAAGCCACGCAGCCAGCTGGGCATGGTCTCGACCGGTACGAAGGCACTGCTCGGATAGGGCAGGAACATCACCAGGAAGGTGTAGCCGTTCGCCGCCTCCGGGGTCCGGGCCAACAGCCCGAACGCCGCTGACAGCCACGACACCGCCAGGAGGAACAGCAGCAGCACCCCGGCGGCGGCCAACCAGCGCAGCGGCGCGACGGCCGGCCGGAACCCGATGGCAACGGCCACCCCCAGCACCAGCACCGTGGAGACCGCGTTGCGGGCCACGCTCGCCACCACGTGCCCGGTGAGGATGGAGGTGGCGCCGACATCCATCGTGCGCAGCCGTTCGATCATGCCGTTGGTCAGGTCGGTGGTGACGCTGACCGCGGTGCCGGCCGCACCGAAGCCGGCGCAGAGCAGCAGCACGCCGGGCACCACGTAGGTCACGTACGCCGAGCCGGTCTCGATCGCCCCACCGAAGAGGTAGACGAAGAGCAGCATCAGGATCACCGGCAGCAGCAGCGAGGTGAGCAGCGCGTCGACGTTACGCCGGGACAGCCGCACGCATCGGCCGATCATCACTGCGGCGTGCGTCGGTCGGAGAGTCAGCTCAGACACCGGCCACCTCCCGCTCAGGGCTGGCCGGACGACCGGTGAGGGTGAAGAAGACATCGTCGAGGGTGGCCTCCCGGACGGTGAACCGGACCACCCCGTGCCGGTCCGGATCGACCTCGTCGAGCAGGGCGCGGACCTGTGGCGCGCTGCCCTCGGTGGCCACCGACAACGACAGCCGGGCCGGCTCGCGGTGGGTGACGCGGTCACCCAACCGTCGCGTCGCCTCGGCCAGTCCGGCGGCGTCGCGCCAGGTCAGCTCCAACCGCTGGGCACCGAAGCGACGCTTGAGGTCGGCGGCGGTCCCCTCGGCGACGAGCGCGCCGCCGTGCAGCACCATGATCTGGTCGGCCAGGCGGTCGGCCTCCTCCAGGTACTGCGTGGTGAGCAGCACCGTCACCCCGGCACCGGCCAACTCGCCGATCACCTCCCACAGCGCCTGCCGACTGCGCGGGTCCAGGCCGGTGGTGGGCTCGTCCAGAAAGATCACCGACGGGGCGCCGACCAGGCTGGCCGCCAGGTCGAGACGCCGCCGCATCCCACCGGAGTACGTGATCACCTGCCGGCGGGCGGCGTCGGCCAGGTCGAAGCGGTCCAGCAGCGCCGCGGCCCGGGCACGGGCCGCCGGTGCCCGTAGCCCGGTGAGCCGGGCCAGCATGGTCAGGTTCTCCACCCCGGTCTGCCCGTCGTCGAGCGCCGCGTGCTGACCGGCGAGGCTGATCGTCCGGCGCACCCGCCGCCGCTCACGCACCACGTCGTAACCGGCGACCCGGGCGGTACCCGAGTCGGGTCGGGTCAGTGTCGCCAGGATCCGCACCGTGGTGGTCTTGCCGGCCCCGTTCTGGCCCAGCAGGGCGTGCACCCCGCCCGTGGGCACTCGCAGGGTCAGCCCGTCGAGCACGACGACGTCTCCGAAGGACTTGCGTAGGTCGACCAGCTCGACCGCTGGCGGTCCGTGGACCATAGAACACTCTCCGTTATCTGTGTATGTCGTACGCCAATATGCGTAGACCATACGCAGAAGATATGCTGGCGGTCAAACGCCGATCTGGGAGGTGGAGTGGACGGACCCGACGTCGAGCTGCCCGAGAACGTCGCGCTCGCCTGGGGCCTGCGTGACCGCCCGAGCCGTGGTCCGAAACGCAGCCTCAGCCTGGACCAGGTCGTCGCCGCCGGGATCCAGATCGCCCAGGCCGAAGGGCTGGCGGCGGTGTCGATGAGCCGGGTGGCCACCGAGCTCGGCGTGGCGACGATGTCGCTGTACCGGTACGTGCCGACCAAACAGGACCTGCTCGACTTCATGGTGGACACCGCGTTCGGCCCACCACCGACCCCGCGCGGCGTCGACGAGGGCTGGCGACCGGCACTGGCTCGCTGGGGTGAGGGCCACGTCACCGCGATGCGCCGACAGCCCTGGACGCGACACGTGCCGATCAGCGGCCCACCCATCACTCCGAACCAGGTGCGGTGGCTGGAGTACGGGCTCACCGCGCTGCGCGGCACCGGCCTGCGGGGCACCGAGCGGGTCTCCGCGATCATGCTGGTCAGTGGGTACGCCCGCAGCTGGGCCACGCTCACCGCCGACATCGCCGAGGCCGCCGCCCGGACCGGACAGACGCCCGAGCAGGTGGGCCTGCGCTACTGGCGTCATCTCGCCGTGGTCACCGGCTCCGGCCCCTACCCGGCGATCCACGAACTGCTGGCCGAGGGCGAGGAGTACGACGACGAGGACGACATCGACCTCGAATGGCGGTTCGGGCTGGACCGGATCCTCGACGGCGTGGCCGTCATGATCGACGCCCGGACCGCCGGCCCCACCCGCGATGCCGACCCGTCGACACGCGACAGCCCGACCAACGGTGGTTGACGCCCCCGGTCAGGCCCGCGCCAGCAGGGTCAGCACCGCCCGCTCGGCCTGCTCCGGAGAGGTCCCCTCGGTCACCGGGGCGACCACGCCGTCATGGAACAGATCCACCACCCTCGGGTCCACGTACGATGCGCGAGCCACCGTCGGCGTGTTGCCGAGCAGTTCCGCCACCTGCCTCATCACCGCCGCCACCGCCCGGCGACGGGCGGTCACCGACCGGGCGGCAGCGAACCCGGCCAACTCCGTCGCCGCCCGTACCGTCGCATGCCAGGTGCGGAAGTCCTTCGCGGTCATCTCGCCGCCGCTGGCCTCGCGGAGGTAGTCGTTGACCTCGTCGGCCCGTACGTCCCGCCACTGCTGCCCGTCCCAGTAGCCGAACAACCGGTCCGCCGCCCGCCGACGCCGACTCAGGTCGGTCAGTACCCGGCACAACTGCGGATCGGAGATCAGCCGTACCTGCTCGATGCCACCCTTGGCCGGGAACTCGAACAGCACGCAGCCCCGGCGCAGCCGGGCATGCTCAGGCCGCAGGGTCGCCACCCCGAACGTCGGATCCTCGCCCGCCGCGTACTGGTCGCTGCCGACCCGGAAGGTGCCCATGTCGAGCAGTCGGGTCACCGTCGCCAGTACCCGCTCGCGGCGCAGCCCCCGCACCGTCAGGTCATGGTCGACCCGCTCACGCAGCAACGGCAGCCGGCCCGCCACCTCCAGCACATGGTCGAACTTCGCCTCGTCCTGCCGCTGCCGCCACAACGGGTGGTAGAGGTACTGCTTGCGACCGGCCGCGTCCACGCCGATGGCCTGGATGTGTCCGTTGGGGTACGACGAGATCCACACGTCCTGCCAGGCCGGCGGGATGACCAGTGCCCGCAGCCGGGCCAGCTCGTCGGGGTCGCGCACCGGCTCGCCGCGCGGGTCCAGGAACGACCAGCCCCTGCCGCGCCGACGTCGCCGGTACCCCGGCCGACCCGGATCGCTACGCCGCAACCGCACGGTCCACCCGCACCGCCCGCTCCACCTCGTCGACGGCGGCCAGCACCTCGTCCACACCGAGGGCGACCATTGTGGGATGGTCACCTACCCCGTTCCACTCCGGCCATGCGCGCGTACCGGCCCAGAGCGCCCGGTGCCGTCGGCGCTCCGGCGGGGGGCCCCACCGAGTGGGTGGAACCGGACCGAACAACACCACCGACGGGGTGCGGTAGCCGGTGGCCAGATGCGCCACTCCGGTGTCCCCACTGATCACCAGGCGAGCCCCGGCGATCAGCGCGGCGAGCTGGGCCAGGTTCGTCCGGCCAGCCAGCACCGAAGCGGCGGGCAGTCCGGCCTGGTACGCGATGCGGGCGGTCACGGCCCGCTCCGCCGCGCTGCCGGTCAGCACCACCCGGTGTCCCCGCCCGGTCAGCTCCCGGGCCAGTGCCGTGTACCGGCCGGCCGGCCAGCGCTTGGCCGGCTCCTTCGAGCCGGGGTGCAGCACCGTGACACCACGGACCGCCACCTCCGGGCCCGGTCGGCGGAGCTCCAGGTCGGTCGGATCGGCCGGAATGCCGTACCCACGCAGCAGCCGGCACCAGCGCGACACCTCGTGCTCGTCGTCGTCCCACTCCGGCCCGTCGGCGTGCGGCACCTCGGCGTTGGCGAAGGCGAGCAACCGGCCGGGGCGGACGGCGGCCAACAGCCGGTGCGACTGCGGACCCTGACCGTGCAGGTTGACCGCCACCTCCACCCGCCCGACGGGCCGGTCCAGCCGCTCCAGGCCGTCGGTGGGCAGCAGCCGGTCCACCCCACCGACCAGCTCGACCAACGGCCCGAGCCAGGCCGGCGCGGCGAGCACCAGTTGCTCGTCCGGATGGGCCGCGCGCAGCGCCCGCAACGCCGGGACCACGGTGGCGAGGTCACCGACGCCGAGGGCACGCAGCGCCAGGATCACGGGTACGACGTCTCCTGATCGGCGCAGACCACCATCTCGCGGATCGCGCAACCGGCCGGCTGGGACAGGGCGAACATCACGGCGGCGGCGGTGTCGGCCGGCTCGTTGAGGATCGCGTCCGCTCCGGGCCGGTACTGCGGGTCACGCTCGTCGAAGAACGCCGTCCGCATCCCACCCGGGATGAGCAGCGTGACACCCACCGTGCCGGCCATCTCGGCGGCGAGCGCCCGGGTGAACCCCACCACCCCGAACTTCGCCGCGCAGTACGCCGTCGCGTCGCTGACCGCCTTGACGCCGAGGGTGGAGGCCACCGTCACGACGGCGCCCCGGGAGGCAACCAGGAACGGCAGTGCGGCCCGGACCACCGCGGCGGTGGCCAGCAGGTCGACGGCGATGATCCGTTCCCAGGTCTCGCCGGGCACGTCGGCGAGCCGGCCCGGCACGTCGATGCCGGCGGCGGTGACCACGCCGTCCAACCCGCCCACCCGCTCGGCCAGCTCGCGGGTGGCCGCCTCGGCGCTGCGGGTGTCGGCCAGGTCGCACTCCACCCAGGGCACCCCGTCGGCCGGCGCCTGCCGGTCCAGCACCAGGGGTCGCCCACCGGCGGCGGCCACCGCCGTCACCACCGCCGCGCCCAGTCCGCTGGAACCGCCGGTGACCAGCACGGTCCGGCCGGCACCCGGCGCACTCACCGGCTCACTCCGCACGCTCACCGCCGCACCTCCAGCACGTTGCGGTTGGCCGTCGCGGCGATCATCTCGGTGGTGGAGCGCCCGTCCAGATAGGGCACCACCACCGTGTGACCGCCCCACCGACGCAGGATCTCCGCCTCCGGGAGGCCGTCACCGGCACCACCGCCGGTGGCATAGTCGCCACCCTTGACCCAGATGTCCGGGCGTAGCCAGGACAGCGCCGCCGCCGGCGTCGGCTCGTCGAAGATCATCACCGCGTCGACACAGCTCAGCGCGGCCAGTAGGCGACTCCGGTCGTCCTGGCGCATCACCGGCCGGTCCGGCCCCTTGAGCCCGGCGACGCTGACATCGGAGTTGAGGCACACGACCAGGCAGTCACCGAGCTGCCGGGCGGCCTGCAGCGTCGCCACGTGGCCGGCGTGCAACAGGTCGAAACAACCACCGGTCGCGACGACCGTCCCACCGGCGGCGCGGACCCGGGCGACCACGGCAGCGGACGCGGCCACCCCCACCCGGTCGCCGGCGACCGCGGCGTGCACCGCCTGCGGGGCACGCCGCACCGGCGTCGGCAGGGCCGTCGCCACACCACCGTCCGCCACGTACGCCGAAGCCTCCGCCACCGCCTCCTGCACCGCCTCGGAGACCAGCGCGCCACGGGCCAGGGCGAGGCCGGCGGCGACGGCGAACCGGTCGCCCGCGCCACAGGTGTCTCCCTCGGCGGCCACCGGGGCGGGCACCATCAGCGGTGTCGACGCGGCGTGGCTGAGCAGCGCGCCGTCGGCACCGAGCGTCACCGCGACCGCCCCCGCCCGCCACCGCTGCCGCAGCCGCTGCGCCCCCTCGGCGGCAGTGGCCAGCCGGGTGGCACCGACCGGCGCCTCCATCAGCTCCCGCACCTCCGCCTCGTTCGGGGTGACCAGGTTCGCCCCCGGTACCGCGGCCGGCCCACGGGGGTGGGGGTCCCACACCAGCGGGGCGCGGATCGAGGTCAGCGCCGCCCGCAGCGCCGGCTGCCGCGCCACCGCGCGGCCATAATCGCTGACCAGCACCACCGACGCCCGGTCCAGGACCCGCAGCACCGCATCGCTCGGCTCCCCCGACTCCCCCATCCCGCCACCCCGGTCGTGACGCAGCAGCACCCGCCCCCCGGACCGCAGCCGGATCTTCTCCGGGGTCGCACCGGCCAGTCGCAACGGGTACACCTGCACCCCGGCGGCGGCGAGCAGCACACTCAGCCGAGCCCCACCGGCATCGTCGGCCAGCGCGGTCACCAGGACCACCTCGGCACCCTGTGCGGCGGCGAAGACGGCGGAGAGGCCCGCGCCTCCGGGCCGGTCCACGTGCGCGATCTCGTCGAGCACCGGCACCGGCGAATCCGGACAGAGCCGGTTGACCACCCCCTCGACGTCCCGGTCGAGCAGGGTGTCGCCGACCACCACCACGGGTCCCGTCACGCTTGCCTCCTCACGCCTGCACCGGCCGCACGGCACCACCGTCCAGCACCACCTCGACACCGGTCCGCACCGCGTCGGCCGCCGGGGCAGCCGGTGCGAGCTGCTCCGCCATCGCCTGCTCGACGTACTCGCAGAGCAGGTGGCTGGAGACCAGGTGCAGCTCCTGGACCACCTGGGTGTCCGGGGAGTCCACGGCGAGCACCTCGTGACACGCCTCGGCGAGCGGGTTCGGCGTCGGCCCGGTGAACGCCCAGCAACGCAGTCCCGCCTCCTGGCCGGCCCGCGCGGCGGCAAGCAGGTTGCCGCTGCCGCCACTGGTGGACAGCAGCAACAGCACGTCGTCGGGACGGCCGTGCGCGCGGACCTGCCGGGCGAAGACCTCCGCGTAGCCGTAGTCGTTGCCGATCGCGGTCAACGCCGACGTCTCGGCGTGCAGCGCGATGGCGGACAACGGCTGGCGGTCGTCGCGGAGCTTGCCGACCAGCTCGGCGGTCAGATGCTGCGCCTCGGCAGCGCTGCCACCGTTGCCGGCCACGAGCAGCCGACCGCCGTCGGTGAGTCGTCGGGCCAGCGTCGCGCCCCACCGGGCGAGCAGCGGCTCACAGCGTCGGAACGGCGGCAGCGCCGCGGTCAGGTGGGCCAGATGCGCGTCGAGCAGACTCATCAGGCCACCACCCGGGTCGGTCGGTGCACGGCGGCGACCTCGCCGTACACCTCGGCGAGGCGCTGGGCGGTGACCGCCCACGAGTAGTGCCGGCGGGCCCGGGCACGCGCCGCACCCGCGTACGCGAACCGACGGATCCGGTCGTCGAGCAGTGCCCGCAGCGCCTCTCCCAGCGCGCGCGGATCCCGCGCCGGCACCAGGTCCCCGGTCACGCCGTCGACCACCGTGTCACGTAGCCCGCCCACGGCGGTGGCCACCACGGGCACCCCGCACGCCATCGCCTCCAGCGGGGTCAACCCGAACGGCTCGTACCAGGGCGCCGCCACCAGGATGTCCGCCGAGCGGTACCAGCGGCCCATCTCCTCCCGGGGCACCGCGCCGACCAGTCGGACCCGGTCGGCGACGCCGCAGCTACCGGCGAGCGCCCGCAGCCGTCGGGCGTACGGATCGGTCTCCAGCAGACCGGCCGGCGGGCCACCGACCACCACGCACTCGGCCTCCGGTACGTGCGCCATCGCCCGGACCACCGTCTGGAAGCCCTTGCGTTCCACCAGCCGTCCCACGGTGAGGATCCGGGCGCGGCCGGGCTCCCGCTCGGTGGCCGGGCCCAGCGGAGCGAAGGTGGCGAGGTTGACACCGGACGGGATCACCGTCATCGCCGTGCGTGGGACGCCCATCCGGACCAGCTCACCGACCTCGTCGCGGCACTGCGCGATCACCCGGTCCACCGAACAGCCCAGGTGGCGCTCGTAGCCGATCCGCCGGGCCGGGCTGGTGTCCTGCACGCCCTGGTGGCGACGCTTCACCGTGCCGAGCGCGTGATACGTCTGCACCACCGGTACCCCGGTGCGCCGGCCGGCCTCCAGCGCGGCCAGCCCACTCATCCAGAAGTGCGCGTGGATCACCTCGGGGGCCCAGTCGCCGCCCCGCCACCGGTCGATCAGCCAGGCGCCGAACGGACGCATGTGGGGCAGCAGCGCGTCCTTCGCCAACGGCTCGGCCGGCCCCGCCGGGACGTGCACCACGTGGTAGCCGTCCGGACTGCGTACGGTCACCGGAAGGTCCACGGCGTCGCGGCGGGTGTAGACCCGCACGTCGTGCCCGGCGGCGACGAGCGCGGCGGAGAGTTCCGCGACGTGCGTGTTCTGGCCACCGGCGTCCTCGCCGCCCAGGATGGCGAGCGGGCTGGCGTGCTCCGAGATCATCGCTATCCGCATACTTCCTCCTCCAGCAGCCGGTCCCAGTCGGTGAGGAAACGGTCGAGGCCGTACCGTTCGCGGGCGGCGACGCGCGCCTCGGCACCCGCCCGGCGCGCCCGCTGCGGTTCCGCGACGAACCGGCTCGCGGCCTCCAGCAGCGCGTCCACCCGGGTGGAGAGGGCGCCGGCACCCGGCGGCACCGCCATCACCGCTTCGGTGGTGGCCAGCGCCACCACCGGCATGCCCATCGTCATCGCCTCGATCAGGCTCAACCCCAGCGACGTCCACCGGCAGAGGTGCAGGTACGCCCGGCGGCGCGCCAGCTCGGCGTGCATCCGGTGTTGCGGCACGTCGTCGTGGCTGGTCACCCGGTCGGCCGGCAGACCGAGGTGCTCCGCCAACCCGGCCACCTTCATGCCGAAGACGTCCAACGGGGCGATCTCGGCGAACCGGGGCAGCAGGTCGGTGCCGGTGACCCGCCAGCGACGTACCGGCTCGTTGATCACGACGGCCAACCGGTCGAGTTCTCCGGTCCAGGTCACCGCCGGTGTCACGATGCCGTGGTCGACGACGGTGGTACGGGTGGCGCCGGTGTCCCAGAACAGCTCGTTGAAGGCGGTCACGTGGGCGATGAGCAGATCGTCCCGGTCGGCCATCGGGTGGCGGCTGTCGGGGACCTGGCCGTCCTTCGGCGTGTTGTGCTCCACGTAGATCGCCGGCAGGTCCCGACCGGGCCGGCGACCGAGCCACTCCTGCGCCAGGTCGAGTTCCTCGGGGCGTTGCAGGATCACCAGGTCGACCTCGGCGTCACGCAACTGCTCCGGGCTCACCTCCGCGGCGCTCTCCGGCCAGGTGTACGTCCGGGCACGGCCCAGCCCGTACGGCCCCCGGTCGGGAGTGGCCGGAATCAGGTAGCGGTGCTTTCCGTGCACGAACGAGGTGGTCCAGGAACCGTGCACGTGCCAGAGCAGGATGTTCATCGGACGCCCCCACCGCCGACGGTGGCCACCTCGGGTGCCGACGATCTGGTCGGCCCGGTGGGCGACCGGTCCGGCGGCACACCCAGCAGTCGCAACGCGTCCAGGACGGCACCGGGCTCGACATTGCTGAGGCAGGGATGCCCGGGTACCGGACACCGCGCGGCCCGGGTGTCGCGGCAGGCGGCGGTGGCGTCGCCGAGGCGTACCGTCGGCACCCGCCACGGCCCCCACTGCCCGAACGGGACGGTGGGCGCGAAGAGGCTGACCACCGGCACGCCGTACGCGGCGGCCAGATGCGCCGGCCCGGTGTTGCCGACCACCACCGCACCGGCGGCGGCCACGATCCCGGCCAGCTCGGCCAGGCCGGTACGGCCGCCGAGGTCCCGGCAGTGCCGCCCGGCGACCCGCGCGGTGAGGTCCCGCTCGTGCGGACCACCGGTGACCACCACCTGGTGGCCGGCGGCGCTCAGCTCGTCGGCGATCCGTTCGGCCAGTTCGGGCGGGCAACCCCGGGCCGGGGCCGCCGAGCCGGGATGCAGCACCACGTAGCCCGGTTCGCCGGCCTCGGGCGGTGCCGGCGGTACCGGGCGCAGTCGCAGGTGCGGTTCGTCGCCATCGCCGAGCGCAAAGCCCGCGGCGGCGGCCAGCGAGAGCGCCCGCTCAGCCTCCGGCACCCCGACCGGCACCCGGTGTCGCACGTCCAGCAGGCTGCCGGGGTAGTCGTCGCTGATCGCCGCGATCCGGGCGACCCCGGCCATCCGCAGCAGCAGAGCCAACGGCAGCGGCGACTGGTGGAACGAGGTGAAGATGACCGCCTCGTCGGCGGCCACCGCCGCCAGCCGGGCGACCAGGGTGGCCATCTCCTGCGGATCCACCGGCGCGGGGGCCGGGTCGATCCAGGGCAGCCGGTGCTCGACCACCTCGTCGACCCCGGGCAGCAGGTCGGCGGCGGCCCGTCCCCGGGGCCCGCAGAGCAGCACCACCCGCTCGGCCCCGGCGGCGACCGCCCGGATACCCGGTCCGGTCACCAGCACGTCCCCCGCCGAGTCCGAGCGCACCACCAGCACCGTGCGACCGCGTCCCGCGTGGGCGCGCCGGGCATCCGTGGGACCGGCTCGGCTGCCGACCGACATCGGCTCCGCCGGGCTGAGGGCGGCCTGACGTCGAAGGATCTCCGCCACGGCCGAGGACAGGTCGGCGGCGACCCAGGGGGCGGCCGCCACCTCCTCGGCGCGGGTCACCGGCGTCGGGACCAGGATGCCGGCCGCACCGGCGGCCAGCGCCGCCGTGACGTCGCGGCCGATGTCACCGATCATGACGCAGCGGGTGGGTACGGTGCCCAGTTCCCGGGCGGCGGCGTGCACCAGGCCCGGTCTCGGTTTGCGACACGTACAGTCGTCCCCGTCGTCGTGGGGACACACCTGCCAGGAGTCGAACGGGCCGAGCAGCGCCTCGATCCGGCGGTGCACCTGGTGCAACTGCCGCTCGGTGAACAGCCCCCGGGCCAACCCGGACTGGTTGGTCACCACGGCGAGCTTCAGCCCGGCCGCCCGCAGCCGGTCCAGCGCCGCGCGGGCTCCCGGCACCGGTCGCACCTTGTCCGGATCCGAGTTGTACGGCACGTCCTCGACCAGGGTGCCGTCGCGGTCCAGCAGCACCGCGTCGAACAGGACGGGACGGGACACGGCCCGGTCGGCATCGGCCAGCACCCTCGCTGACCTGCGCTGACCCGGCTCCCCCTGATCCTGTCGCACGGGCGGCGGGTTCCCTGCGCCCCGGTGAGTAAACGTCACCGGCGACCCGGTCGACGACACCGCGCACCGGGCGGCATCTCGCACGGCCGCCCGCGGTGGCCTTACCCGCGGTCGCCGAGAAGCTAACCCGGCCGCACCGTTAGCAGCCGCCGTGGGCCGGGTACCGAAGGGCGGTGGCGGTTGTGGAGCGAGTGATCGAGGCGCCGGCCCGGCAGGTGTGGGCGGTGCTGGCGGACGGATGGACCTACAGCGACTGGGTGGTGGGCACCGCCCACATGCGCGACGTGGACGCGGACTGGCCCCGGGTCGGCACCCGGCTCTACCACCGGGCCGGCCCCTGGCCGTTCTCCCTGGAGGACTGCTCGACGGTGCTGGCCTGCGAACCGGAGCGCAAGCTGGTGCTCCGCGTCCAACTCTGGCCGGCCGGGGAGGCGGTGGTGGTCTTCACCCTGGAGCCGGTCGGCACGGACGCCACCCGGGTGACGCTGGCCGAGGACTTCGCCGCCGGACCGCTGCGCTGGATTCGCACCAAAGTCAACGACCTGGTGCTGCACCAACGCAACAAGGAGACCCTGAACCGGCTCTCCGACATCGCCCGCCGGCAGAAGACACCGGACTGACCGGGGCGCCAGCGGCCGGAGGCCATTTCCCCCCGGAAGGGACAAGTAGCTACGCTCTCGGTAGCCCTGTCCGCAGACCGAGGATGTCCCCCATGATCGAACCCGTCCAGTTACCCTCGCCGTGGCGGGACGTTCGCCTGACCGTCGTGGTCCCGACCTACAACGAGGCTGGCAACCTGCCGCTGCTGGTCGAGCGTCTCGTCGCGCTGCCACTTCCCGGCCTGAGGATCCTGGTCGCCGACGACAACTCCCCCGACGGCACCGGCGAAGTCGCCGACAAGCTCGCCATAGAGCATCCGGAGCGGGTGGAGGTCGTGCACCGGCCAGGCAAGGAGGGACTCGGCCGGGCGTACGTGGACGGGATCGGCCGGGCCCTCGACGGCGGTGCCGAGTACGTGGCCCAGATGGACGCCGATCTGTCCCACCCGCCGGAGGCGCTGCCGGGAATGCTCGGCGCTCTGCTGTCCACTCAGGCCGGCGTGGTCATCGGGTCACGCTACGTGCCGGGCGGCGAACTGGACGAGAACTGGCCGCTGTACCGGCGCGCGCTCAGTGGCTGGGCGAACCTGTACGTGCACACGCTGCTGCGGGTACGGATCCGGGACCTCACCGCCGGCTTCAAGATCTGGCGCGCCGACGCGTTGCGCGACATCGGTCTGGAGCGGGTGCAGTCCAACGGTTACAGCTTCCAGGTCGAGATGCACTACCTGGCCACCAAGCTGGGGCACACCATCCTGGAGGTGCCGATCCGCTTCGAGGAGCGGCGCGACGGTGCGTCGAAGATGACCACCGCGACCAAGATCGAAAGCGCTCTGATGCCGTTCAAGCTTCGTACCCGGCACCGCAACATCGGGCCCTGACCCGGCCGGCGTCACGCGTAGACGGCCCGGTGTGCGGTGGCCATCGCCCGTTGGTACAACCCACCGGTGAGCGCCCGGTCGCGGGCCAGGGCGGCGCGGGCGGCGTTCGCGCCGGGTGCCCCGTGCACCCCGCCGCCGGGGTGCGCCGACGCGCTGGCCAGGAAGAGCCGGTCCACCGGAGTGTCGGCGCGCCCGAGGCCGGGTACCGGCCGCAGGAACAACTGCTGGTAGGGGGCGGCGGTGCCGCCGCCCAGCGCGCCGCCGACCAGGCTCGGGTTGGCCTCCTCCAGCTCGGCCGGGCCGGCCACCTGCCGGCCCACCACCAGGCTGCGGAAACCGGGCGCGGCGGCCTCCAGCACCGCCTCCATCCGCTCGACATGGGCCATGATGTCGTCGGCCCGCCAGTCACGCCGAAACGGCAGATGGGTGTACGACCAGAGCGACTCGGTACCCGGCGGCGAGTGACTCGGATCGGCCACCGACATCTGCCCGACCAGCAGGAACGGATCGGGTGGCAGCTCGCCCAGGGCCAACCTGGCGGCGTACCCGGTCAGCCCGTTGAGGTCCGCCCTCAGGTGCACGGTGCCGGCGGTGGCCAGCTGACGGTTCGTCCAGGGCATCGGGGCGGACAGCGCCCAGTCCACCTTCAGCGTGGACCCGTCCCAGCGGAAGTGTTCCAGATCGGCCACCAGTCGCGTCGGCAGCACGGCGGGACCGACCAGATCCAGGTACAACGCGGGTGCGGGCACGTCGGCGAGCACCGCGCGGCGGGCCCGCCAGTTGGTGCCACCGACCGTGCGTACGCCCACCGCCCGGCCCCGGGCGGTCAGCACACGCTCCACCCGAGCGCCGTAGAGGATCCGGCCGCCCCGCTCGGTCAACCGGGCCACCAACGCGTCGGTGATCTTCTGCGCACCGCCCTCCGGGACCGGCCAGCCGACCTGCTGCCCGAGCATGGCGAGCAGCCAGCCGTAGACACCGGAGCCGGCCTCCTCGGTGGACAGATCGGTGTGCAGGGCGCACCCGGCCAGCAGCGCCGTCCCGCCAGCACCGGCGAACAGTTCCGCGCCGAGCCGACTCACCGGCAACACCAGCCGCCGGGCCAACCGCAGTGAGCCGCCGACGCGCAGCCGGCGCAGCAGGCCCAGGCCACCACGTACCGGCGGGAACGGAGTGGTGATCAACTCCAGCATCGGGTCGGCGACCTGCTGCCACTGCTCGTACGCGGTCAGCCAGCGCTCACCGTCGCCGGGGGCGAAGGTCTCCAGCGACGCCGCCGTGACGGTGGGGTCGCGGTTGAGCACCGCGGCCCGGTCGTCGGGGAACAGGTGGGCCAGCACGTCGGGGGCGTGCCGCCAGGTGAGCCCGTACCGGGTCAGGTCGAGCCCGCGCAGCACCGGCGAGGCGAAGCCGAGCGGGTAGAACGAGCTGAAGAGGTCGCTGAGGTACCCGGGCGCGGTCACCTCCGCCGAACGCACCGCCCCGCCGGGTACGCCGGTCGCCTCCAGCACCAGCACGTCCCAACCCGCGTCGGCCAGCAGGTTCGCGGCGACCAGGCCGTTGTGTCCGGCACCGACGACGACGGCGTCGGCCCGTTCGGCACCGAGGGAACCTGGCGAGCTCATCCGAGGACGCTACCCCGAGTCGTACCGACGAAACGTTTGCCGAGGCCGGGCCCGGGCATGCAGCGCGCCATGTACACGGTCACGCAACTCATCGGTGGGGTCTGGGGTGCCGGCGGGGAGGCCGGCGAGTTGGTGGTGCACGACCCCGCAGACGGCCGGCCGGTGACCAAGGCACCGATCGCCACGGCCGACGAGGTCGACAAGGCGGTGGCGGCGGCACGCGGCACCGCGTCGGAGTGGGCCGCGACGGCCCCGGCGGAGCGGGCCGCGACACTGCACCGGATCGCCGACGCGGTCACCGAGGCCGCCGACGATCTCGCGCAGGCGACGACCGCGGAGATGGGCAAGCCTCTCGCGGACGCGCGGGGCGGCGTCGAGGCGGGCATCGCGACCCTGCGGCAGTACGCCGAACTCGCGCCGGCCCGGGGCGGGCGCACCCTGCACGGCGATCCCGCCGCGCTCGACTTCATGACGCCGCAGCCGCGCGGCGTGGTGGCCGCCATCACGCCGTGGAACGACCCGGTCGCCGTCGCCTGCGGGCTGCTCGGCGCCGCCCTGGTCACCGGGAACGTGGTGCTGCACAAACCCAGCGAGCGCACCCCGGCGACCGGATGGCTGCTGGCTCGCGCATTCGACAGCGCCCTGCCGGCGGGGGTGCTGTCGCTGCTCAGCGGCGACTCGACGACCGGTGCGGCGCTCGCCGCCGCCGAGGTGGACATGGTGGCGCACGTCGGTTCCAGCGCCACCGGGCGGGCGATCGCCACGGCCGCGGCCGGTAGCGGCGCCAAGGTGCTGCTGGAGAACGGTGGCAGCGACCCGTTGATCGTCGACGCCGACGTCGACCCGGTCTGGGCCGCCGGCCAGGCCGCACTGGGTGCCTTCGCCAACGCGGGTCAGATCTGCGTCGCGGTGGAGCGGATCTACGCCCACCGCGACGTCGCCGAGGACTTCGTGGACGCGCTGGTCGAACACGCCGCCGCGCTGCGCGTCGGCCCGGGGCGGGATCCGGACACCCAGCTCGGCCCGCTGGTCGACCGGCGTCATCGCGATCAGGTCCACGGGCAGGTGGTCGCGGCGGTGGCCGACGGTGCCCGGCTGCGCATCGGCGGGACCGTGCCGGAGGGGCCGGGCGCCTTCTATCCGGCGACGGTGGTCGACGGTTGCCGGCACGACCTGGTGTTGATCCGGGAGGAGACGTTCGGCCCGGTCGCCGCCGTGGTGGTGGTCGACTCGTTCTCCGAGGCGCTGCGGTGTGCGGCCGACTCACCGTACGGCTTGGCGGCGACGGTGCTGACCGGGTCGATGAGTCACGCCCAGCGGGCCTGGCGGGAACTGCCGGTGGGTACCGTCAAGGTGAACGCGGTCTTCGGTGGCGCGCCGGCCGGTGCCGCGCACCCGCGTCGGAGCAGTGGCCAGGGTTTCGGCTACGGGCCGGAACTGCTCGACGAGTTCACCGCCACCAAGGCGGTGCACATCCAGGCACCCGGCGGCGGCCACTGGTGAACCCGGAGCCGACAGGGGCCGGGCGAGCCGCCGGGCAGGGGCCCGGACCGATGGCGTCGGGCCCCTGCCGCAGGGCGGCCGTGCTCAGCGAGAGCGGGCCTTGCGGGTTGCCCGGTCATTGGCCTTCTGGATGGCGTTGACCAGTTCCGACTTGGTCATGGTCGACCGTCCTGGCACGTCCAGCTCGCGGGCCACCCGGATGAGGTGCTCCTTGGGTGCGTTCGCGTCCACCCCACCGGCGGTGGGTGCCCGCCGGGCCGGGCCGCCTCCGGCGGCCTGCCGGTCGCTGGGCCCTTTGCGGCCCTTCGGCTCCCAGTGGTCACCGACCTTCTCGAATTGATGTTTGACAGCGGCGAACGCGGCACGGTGCGCCCGTTCGCCCTCGCCGTAGGTCTCGACCGCGGAATCGTGTGTCTTCTCCCAGGTGCGCTGGGCCTTCTCCGGAGAGCGCCGCAGCGTGCTGGGCAGTACCTCGCGCCCGGGCATCTCGAACCTCCTCCGTGTGCGAGCGATTCGAATTCGCGTACCCCCGCCAGGCGGCGGCAAACACGGTCCGCGTTTGCCGCCGGACGGGGCCGGGTACCGGCCGGGCCATCGACGGGCCGTACGCGCCCGCCGTGCCCTGGGAGCGGTGATGACGACCACGAACCCCGACGCCCCGTCGGCCGACCTGCCGGTGCCCCGGCTACCGGGGATCCGCCAGTTGCACTGGCGGACCTGGCGCGGCGTGCTGGTCCGGGCCGGGCGCAACTACCTGCGGGACAACTGCACGGACTGGGCCGCCGCCCTCACCTACTACGGGGTGCTGGCGCTGTTCCCCTCCACCGTCGTGGTGGTGGCCCTGGTGGGTCTGGTCTCCGACGGGGAGCGCACCGTCGACACGGTGCTCGATCTGGCCCGCGACGTGGGTGCCGGCTCGGTGGTGGCGAACGAGAGCTTCGTCGGTGTGGTCCGCGAGGTGGTGAGCCAGAACAGCTCCGCCGGGGTGCTGCTCAGCTTCGGTCTGCTCGGCGCGCTCTGGTCGGCGTCGAACTTCATCGCCTCGTTCACCCGGGCCTCGAACGCGATCTACGGGGTGGTCGAGGGGCGGCCGGTGTGGCAGCTGCGGCCGACGCAGATCGGGCTGGCCGCCCTGTCGCTGGTGCTGCTCGCCACCGTGGCCGCCGGTCTGATCGTCAGCGGCCCGGTCGCCGACGCGGTCGGTGACCTGGTGGGGGCCGGTGGCGCCGCCCGCACCGCGTGGGCCGTGGCCAAGTGGCCGGCACTGGCGTTGATCGCGATGTTGCTGTTGTCCCTGCTGTTCTGGGCCGCGCCGAACGTGCGCCAGCCACGGTTCCGTTGGCTCACCCCCGGCGGGATGGTGGCCCTGGTCGCCTGGGCGCTCGGCTCCTTCGGCTTCGGGCTGTACGTGGCGAACTTCGGCTCGTACAACACGACGTACGGCAGCCTGGGCGCGGTGATCGCGTTCCTGGTCTGGCTCTACCTGTCCAATTCCGCGCTGATGCTCGGTGTCCAGATCAACGCCGAACTGCAGCGGGGACGGGTGCTCCAGTCCGGCCGGGAAGACGCCGAGGAACCGGTCCTGCCGCCCCGGTCACCGGCCGGTTCGTGACCGCTTGCCGGGTTTACCGGCTGTCCCGTCGGGTAGCGCAGAAGGCATGGATCGCGGCAGCAGCAAGCACTCACCGAGGGTCGACGAGCAGATGAGCCAGGAGGTCAGCGGCCTGGTGCAGGGGCCGGGGACGGGCGGCTCGCGGGTCGACGAGTTCCGCGTCCCGGAGCCTGCGGGAGAGGACCAGCCGGAGCCCACCACGGCGCCGGCCGGCGACCTGCGCAGCGGCTCGCCCCAGGGCATGACCTCCGAGGACGTCGAGGCGCGTAGCCGGCTGGGGCGGTTCATCACGATGAGCGCCCTGCCCGGCGACCGGGCGGCACTGCTCGCCAACGCGCGGGAGAACGAAGCCCCCGACGACATTGTGGCCGCCTTGCAGCGCCTACCCGAGGACACCCGGTACCAGACGGTGTCCGAGGTGTGGGCGGCGCTTGGCCACACCAACGAGACGACGCGCTGGTAGGTGGACCGGACCGGTCCGCAGACCGGGTGCAGGAAAGGATCGCTGATGAGTGGCGTAACGGAGCATGTCGACGTGGCCGTCCCGGTGCGGACGGCGTACGACCAGTGGACGCAGTTCGAGGAGTTTCCGCATTTCATGGAGGGTGTGGAGGAGGTTCGCCAGCTCTCCGACACGATGACCCACTGGACCGTGGAGATCGCCGGGGTCAAGCGGGAGTTCGACGCCGAGATCACCGAGCAGCTGCCCGACGAGCGGGTGGCGTGGCAGTCGACCGACGGCACCCGACACGCCGGGGTGGTCACCTTCCACCGGTTGGACGAGCACAACAGCCGGGTCACCCTGCAGCTGGAGTTCGAGCCGCAGGGGGTCGTGGAGAAGGCCGGTGACAAGCTCGGTGTGGTCGACCGCCGGGCAAAGGGCGACCTGGAACGCTTCAAGACGTTCATCGAGCGGCGCGGTCAGGAGACCGGCGCCTGGCGCGGGCAGGTCGACCGCCCGCAGCCCTGATCCGCGACAAGCTCCTCGACGGCCGCCGGGCTCGCCCGGCGGCCGTCGCCGCGCAACACGGAAATCGGGAAGGTGGGCCGACGAAAGGACCGGCCGCCCGGATCTCCGTCGGGTCGGGACGCATCGTTTGCGACGACCGGGCCGGGGTACCGCGAAGGCATGACCGAGGACAGCGCGTGGCGCAACGAGGAACGGCTCCCGCTGGAGGAACTGGACCGGGCCATCGCCCGGTCCACGCTCGACGGGCAGGCGGACGACGTGACCGGTAACGACGCCGGGGAGGAAGCCGCCTTCGGGCACGGCCCCGCGGCGGCCGATCGGGGCGGCGAGGTGCCCGGCACGGGCCGCGAGCCCACCGACCCCGACCGCGCCTACCGCCCCTCCACCACCGGACGCACCGGGCCCGACACGCTCTGACATCATCACCGATCACCCTCCGGGTTCGTGGTGGCGCTCCGCCACCGACCCGGAGCACCGTCAGAGCAGCTCAGCGACGGTTCGGGAAAACCTTGCGCCGAGGCCACCGACAGGCTCAGCCGAACGGCGATAAATTCGGACAGCTCCGGCAGAATCGGCCGTTCGGCTGACGGCAATGGCCGCGTCGCGCGTAAGACTTTCGGAATGCATCAGGGCTCCGGCTTCCTCTCCACGCGTCAGCGCCGCCTGGCATGGCTCGGCTTCCTTCTCGCCGCTGTGCAGGCACCCGTTTCCGCCAGGCTGGTCGATGACAGCTCATGGCTGTTCAGCCTCTGCGTCGCGCTGATGGTGGCGACCGTGATCATCGCCGACGACGCCGCACGTCGTCGCCCGGCGAACGCGCGTTCCTCCGAGTAGGGCCGCTCGACCTCCTCGGCCGAGCCGAGGCGTCACGCTTCGCCAGCAGGGCGCGCCTCGTGGCCTGGACGCCCGGGCGTCCGGCGGCGCTCCTTCATCTCCGCCTCGTAGAGGTGCCGCCGGCCACCGACCAACTGCTCGCGCGCCGACCGGTCCACGTCACGGAACAACGCGTGGTAGCCATCGTCGAAATCCTCGACGATCTGGAACGTCCACCGGCCGGCGATGACGTTGCGGCCGATCAGCTCGTCGGCGACGCGGTCGGCGATCTCGGAGTGTCCGGCGTCGCGGAACATCCGGACCGCGTCGTCGAGCATCAGGTCCGCGTGTCCGATGAGCTGGTGCAGCGAGTAGAGGTGCCCACGCGCGCGTTCCACGCACTCCAGGGCCTCGCTGAGCTTGCCGAGGGCGGCCACCGTGTCGTCGCTCACACCGGCGGGGCGCCGGTGCCGCTCGTCGGGTCCGTCGACGGTGTCCATCCGTACCTCCTGGTGCTGGCCGTGTCGCGGCGTCGGGTTTCCGCGGTCCGCCGCGCCCGACTCGGTCCCCTCGGCCACCGGGCGGGCACCGCCGGGGGAGGCCGTGACCGTCCGAGCGGCCGAGGTCACGGCGCTGCGGGTTGGCTAGATTTCTTCCCCATGCGCGTGTCGTCGAACCAGGGCACCTCCCCCACGGCTGTCGACTGGGCCCGGTCCAGTCTGGTCACCCTCGCCAACGCCGTGGGCCTCGACGGACTCGCCGCCGCCACCGTCCGGCCGGGGTTGCTCGCCGCCGTGGACCAGCACGCCGCCGCGGTGCGCGACAGCCTGCACGGCGACCGGCGGCCGTTGACCGCCGCGGCCCTCGCCGGCTACGCCGACGGAATGTGCGCTGCTGCCGAGGAGTACGGCTGGCGGCCGGCCGACGCCCCGATCGACTGGGTGGAGGCGGACTGGGTCATGCTGCGCCTGCTCGCGATCTGCGCGCTGACCGCCGCGCTGGACACGCCCTCCCCACAGCCGCCACCGCTGTGAGAGCGACGGGTGTCCACCATGCGGCGGACACCCGTCTCCGAGCGATTGACAACGCGACCGACCGTCACGGACGGAACTGCTGGGTCTCGTCACCCGCGTTGCCGGACTGGTAGGTACCCCGTCCCCCGGCCATCGAGGACTCCTGTCCCTGGGAGACCGGGTGGACCGCACCGCCGCGATCGGCCATCTGCCGCTGCATGTCGCCGCGGCCGGCTTCGGCACCCTGCCGCTGCTCGCGGATTGCCCGCGACTCCTCGGCCGCTCGGGTGAGCCAGCCTTCCCAGCGTTGCTGCATCGGCCGCACCAGACCACCACCGACGCCGACGATCAAGATGCCGGCCACCGTGGCGAGCACCGCGATCAGCACGGGCTGGGTGACGGTGGTGGCGATGCCCACCTGGTTGAGCGCCGCGATGACCCCCAGCGCGATGATGAAGATCGCCGTCACATCGGCCAGGAAGCGGCCGTAGGACAGCCCGCCGAGTGCCCCGGTGACGAGATCCCGCACCGCGTTGGCGATCGCGGCGGCCACCACCACGATGACGATCGCCACGAACGCCCGTGGCAGCCATGCCACGACGCCCGCGATCAGATCGCTGATCGCGTTGGGTCCCCAGACGCCGAAGGCGAACTGAAGGGTGAACAGCAGCACCGCGTAGTACGCGAGCCTCGCCAGGATGTCACTGGCGTCGTACCGCGTGCGCTCCAGGGCACGCTTGATACCGCCCCGTTCGACCGCTCGGTCGAACCCCACCCGTTCCAGGACCGTGTCCACGATCTTGAGCACGGCTCTGGCGATGAGCCATCCGACCACGAGGATCGCGATGAACGCGATGGCCCGGGGCACGAACAGCAGCACCGACCTCCACATGTCGGCCGCGGCGTCACCGATGTTGACCTGCCTGGCCGCGAGGGTTTCCGGCATGACGTCCCTCCTGTCGCATGGTTTGCCCGCCGCGCTTACCCCGTCACCCGGCCAGCACGCCGCTGCGATCACCCCCTTTTTCTGGACAGGTCGCATCGGAGCGGTCCTGACCTGCCCTGATGTCCCGGCCCGACATGCCCAGGCGATGATCGGAAACGTCCGGTCGAGCGGGCGGACTAGGCTGCCTTCATGCCAGGAACGGTCGGGCGAGTACCCACGCCAGCAGGCCCTCTGCCGGGCACGGCGGTGCCGGGCGCGGAGACCGTCGCCAGCCACCCCCGGTGGGGTGCCACAGCGCTCGGCCCGTACGAGTCGTGGGATCCCGCCGTGCGGGCGGCCACCGAGGTGGTCCTCGCCTCTCCGGCCCCGATGGCCCTGCACCTCGGCGCGGAGCTGCTGCTGCTCTACAACGAGGCGTACGCCGCACTGATCGGCGATCGACATCCGGACGCCGTGGGGCGGCCCGCCGCAGAGGTTTTCGCCGAGGTCTGGCAGCGCCCGGGGGTCGGCGACGTCATCGAGCGCGCCTATCGGACCGGTGCCCCCCTGCTGGACAAGGAGATTCCGCTCCCGCTGCACCGGGCCGCCACCGCACTCGAACAGCCCGTCTACACCCGGGCCTGCTCCCCCGTACGCGACAGCCGTGGCCGGGTCGTCGGCGTCCTGGCCGTGGTGAACGAGACCAGCCCGGCCACCCGCCAGCTGCAGGGCCTCAGCGATTTCGCCGCGGTGCTCTCCGGCACCCTCACCCTGGACGACGTGGCACGGGTCGCCCTGCGCTACGCGATCACCTCGTTCGACGCCGACCGGGTCTCCTTCGTGATGGACGACGGCGGTGGTGGCAGCGGGTGGCGGATGGTCCGGCGGGTCCGGGGCGAGTTGGTGGACGAGGCGGACGAGCGGCTGCCCCCGCTGTGGCGGCGCGGTTCGACCGACTGGTCCGCGCCATCGGTGGTGAGCGCCCGCAGCGGGCAGGCCAACTTCATCGACGACGGCGAGCCGTTGCACGAGATCGCGGTCGACCGCCACGACCAGAAGATCCGGGCCCTGGCAGCGGTACCACTGCGGGCCACGGTGGTCCGGGGCGGACTGACCGTCGGCTACCGCTCCCCGCATCCGTGGTCCGCCGCCGATCGGGCGCTGTTGGCGGCCTCGGCGGAGCTGATCGGGCAGGCTGCCGAGCGGGCCCGCCGCTTCGAGACCCAGCACGGCACCGCCCAACTGCTGCAACGCAGCATGCTGCCGGAGAACCTGCCGGTCCTGCCCCGCCTGCGGATCGCCGCGCGGTACGACCCGGGGGTGGACGGCAACGCCGCGGGCGGCGACTTCTACGACGCGTTCTTACTACCCACCGGCAGGTTGGGTGTGGTCCTCGGTGACGTGGCCGGTCACGACGTGCAGGCCGCCGCCCGGATGGGCCAGGTGCGCGCCGCGCTGCGGGCGCTGGCGCTCAACGATCCCCGCCCCGACCGAGTGCTCACCGGGCTCGACCGCCTGGTGGGCAGCCTCGGCGCCGAGGCCGGCACGTACGAGTTGTTCGTCACCGTGGCGTTCGGCGTCATCGACGTCGAGCGCGAGGAACTGACCCTGGCCAGCGCCGGGCATCCGGCGCCGCTGGTGCGTCGTTGTTCACCGGCGGGTGAGCCGAGGGCCGAGTTCGTCGACGTGCCCTCCGGTGCCCCGTTGGGGGTCGGCTACCGCGCCGCGACGCGTACCGTCGCGTTCTCCCCGGGCGACACGCTGCTGCTGTTCAGCGACGGTGTGGTGGAACGACGCCGGCGTGGGCTGTCCGACGGCCTGGCCCGCCTGGCGGAGTCGGTGGCCGGGGCGCCCAGTGGCGATCCGAGGTCGTTGTGCGCGGTGGCCTCCGCGGCCGTACCCGGCGCGACCGAGGACGACGTGGCGGTGCTCGCCGTCGAGTACGCGGTCCGTCCGAGCCGGTCAGCACGGATGGAGGTGCCAGCCGAGCCAACCGCGCCGGGCCGGGTGCGGCACTGGATGACCGCTCAGCTCACCGAGTGGGGCGTCGCCGAATCGGTGATCGGCGCGGCGGTGCTGTGCACCAGCGAGCTGACCACCAACGCGTTGCTGCACGCGGGCACGGACGCCCGGGTGGAGGTCGACCTGAGCCCCGAGCGCCTGCTCGTGTCGGTGGCCGACTCGGGCTCCCGGGGCACGGTCACCCGGGCCCGTACGGAGACCCTGAGCAGCCGGGGACGCGGGTTGGGTCTGATCGAGGAGCTGAGCGACGCCTGGGGCACCGACCCCACCGTCCGGGGCTCGACGGTCTGGTTCGAGATCCTGCTCCCCCCGACGTAACTCGACGCTGCCCTCGGGCGACGACGGTGGCGCGGCGGACAGCGCCGGCCGACGCGACGGTAGGGCCGCCGGGTCAGGTCAGCCGGCGGGCCAGGGCCCGGCCGAGGTCACGGCCGGAGCGCCAGGCGGTCTGCACCCGAGGTTCGCCGAACGCGTCCCCGGCCAGCCCGATGCCGTCGTCGTCGAGGTGGAAGCCGGTGTCCGGACCACCGTGGTCGGCCGGTTTGGCGTACGTCCACCGGTGGACATGCACGTGCTCCGCCCGGTCGGCCAGGGCGAGCAGGTCGCGTACCGCCGCCTCGATCTCCGGCCCGGCCGCGGTGGGTTGAGCCAGGTGCCCGGTCGCGAACGTGTCGGTGGTGTGGGCGACCAGGACCGCAGCGCCGTCGCCACGCCGGTCGCCGTCGTCGCAGACCAGACTGAGCAGGGAATGGTCGTTGACGAACGCGCCCCGGAAGTCGGTCCACCGCCGGCTCGGAAACCGCAGCACCGCCGCCAGTGTCGGCGACCACCGCTGCCGGCTTACCGCCTCGGTGGCCGCGACGAGTTCCGGGTCGAGCAGCAGCGCGGCCTGCGGCCCGGGCATCGCCAACACCACCGCCGCGCAGTCCTCGCCGTCCACCGTCGGCCCCGGTCCGACACCGAGCACCAGCCGGTTCACCACTACCGGCAGGTCCCGGGCGAGATGTTCCACCAACGAACGCAATCCACGCGGTGCCGCCCACCGCATCGGCCCGCGGACCTCGCGGCGGCCCCCACCGTCGTACGCGACGAAGGTGTCGGTCCACTCGTGCGCCAGGCCGGCGGCCTGCCAGCCGCGGACCACCTCGGCGAATTCGGGGTCGCTCACCGTCAGGTAGGCCGCGCCGAGGTCGGCGGGGCGGCCGTCGAAGCGTCGGCTGGCCATCCGTCCGCCGGCCACCCGTCCCCGTTCCCGGATCTGCACCGGAACACCGGCTTCCCGCAGCTCCCGGGCGCACGCCACGCCGGCGATGCCGGCACCGATCACCACCACGCCGGAGCGGTAACCACGCATCCCATGATCGTAGGGGCCGACCGCCGTGGGCTGGCGTCGCGGCCCCGCAGTCGTCGGATAGTTCCGGAAGGTCTTCACAAGCCGGCAATCGGCCCGTACCTTGTCGGACATGTGGGAGCGCTTCCACGCACTTTCTTCGATGGGTACGAGGAGCAGACCATGAGAACCCGAAGCACGTTCGCTCTGGTCGGCGCCGTGGCGACGGCACTGACCGTGGCCGGTAGCGTCGGCGTGGGCGCGCTGCGCCCCGCGCCCGCCGCGGCAGCCGACTCCGCCTTCTACGTCGACCCGCAGACCAGCGCCGCCCGCTGGGTGGCGGCCAACCCGAACGACTCCAAGACCGCCGTGATCCGGGACCGGATCGCCAGCGTCCCCCAGCCACGGTGGTACACCACCACCAACACCTCGACCGTACGCGCCGAGGTGGACTCCTTCGTCGGCGCGGCAGCCGCCGCCGGCAAGATCCCGATTCTGGTGGTCTACAACATCCCCAACCGGGACTGCAGCAACCACAGCGCGGGTGGCGCGCCCAACCACTCGGCCTACCGGCAGTGGGTGGACCAGGTCGCCGCGGGCCTCGGTGGCCGCCCGGCCAGCATCATCCTGGAGCCCGACGTGCTCCCGATCATGACCAGCTGCATGAACGAGAGCCAGCAGGCCGAGGTGCGGGCCTCGATGGCGTACGCCGGCAAGGCGCTCAAGCGGGGCTCGTCGGCGGCGAAGGTCTACTACGACATCGGCCACGGCGGCTGGCTCTCCGCCGGAGAGGCCGCGGCCCGGCTGAACGCGGCCGACATCGCCAACAGCGCCGACGGCATCTCGGTGAACGTGTCGAACTACCGGCGCACCGCCGACGAGGTCTCCTACGCCAAGCAGATCATCGCGGCCACCGGCAACTCCCGACTCAAGGCGGTCATCGACACCAGCCGCAACGGCAACGGTCCGGCCGGCTCCGAGTGGTGCGACCCGCCGGGGCGGGCGATCGGCACCCCGAGCACCACGAACACGGGTGACTCCGCCATCGACGCGTTCCTCTGGGTGAAGCTGCCGGGCGAGGCGGACGGTTGCATCGCGGCCGCGGGTCAGTTCGTCCCGCAGCGCGCGTACGACCTGGCCATCGCGGCCGGTCCGGTGCCGACCACGGCGCCGCCGACCACCGCCCCGCCGACCACCGCCCCGCCGACCACCGCTCCGCCGACCACCGCTCCGCCGACGACCGCTCCGCCGACCTCCAACCCGCCCGGCGGCGGCTGCTCGGTGACGTTCACTCCGAACACGTGGACCGGTGGTTTCACCGCCGAGATCCGGGTGACCAACCGAGGCGCGGCGCTGAACAGCTGGAACCTCACGTTCACGGTCGCCTCCGGGGTACAGCTGAGCAACGGCTGGAACGGTGACTGGAGCCAGTCCGGCAACCAGATCACGGTGCGCAACGCGGCCTGGAACGGCAATCTGCCCAGCGGCGGCACGCTCAGCGTCGGTTTCCAGGGCACCTACAGCGGCAGCAGCCTGTCCGCGCCGAGCGGTTACAGCCTGAACGGCACCGCCTGCTCCTGATCGACAGATCCGACTGGGCCCCCGACACCGCCCGTAGCGGCAGCGTCGGGGGCCCGTCCCTGTCCGCTCGGCGCTGGTTCGTCGGGGGCGCTGGACGCGGTCGACGCCAGGGCCGCCAGCCCGACCCACCGGGGGTGTTACCGCCGCGCCGACGCGGGAAGGCGACCGGTGACGAAGGAGGAGACCAATGACCACACAGTCGAACCCCTCGGCCTGGCAGCCGGGTATGACCGGCGGCGGCACCCTCCCGTCGGGCCCCGGCGGCCGTCCCACCGCGCCCAGCGGCGACGGTAACGGACCACCGATCGGGCCACCGACCGTGACGATCGGCGCGTTTCCGGACTATCCGGCCGCCCAGCGGGTGGTGGACCACCTCGCCGACAACCGGTTCCCGGTCGAACGCACCGCCATCATCGGCACCGACCTGACCCTGGTGGAGACCGTGCTGGGCCGGATGACCACCGTCCGCGCCGCACTGATCGGGGCCGGTACGGGGGCCTGGTTCGGACTGCTCATCGGCCTGCTGTTCGGCATCTTCACCGTCGGGAACTGGGTGGCGGTGATCCTCGCGGGTCTGGTCATCGGCGCGATCTGGGGTGCCGTCTTCGGAGCCATCGCGCACACGATGACGGGCGGGCAGCGGGACTTCACCTCCGCCAGTTCACTGCGGGCCAACCAGTACGCGGTCACCGTGGAGGCCGACGTGGCCGACCAGGCCCGTCAACTGCTGGCCCGGCTGAACCTGGGTGGGCGCGCGCCGCAGGCGACGGCCTGACGCCGTCGACACCGCGACCGGGCGGCCCGGATGGGGCCGCCCGGTGTAGGTGGGTGCGCGCGCCCTCGAAGGCCAAGGGCCACCCGCCCTCGATTCAGTCGGTGGCGAGGCGGGCGTGCAGGTGCTCGTCGTAGCGGCGGCCGTCGCCGTAGCGGTGCGACTGCCGCAGGGTGCCCTCGGCTCGGAAGCCGGCACGCTCGGCGACCCGACAGGACGCGGCGTTGGCCACCGCGTGACAGAGTTCGATCCGCTCCAGTCCGCGGTCGGCGAAGGCCCACTCGGTGAGCCGCACGACCGCCGCCGTGGCGACTCCTCGGCCACGCGCGGCAGCCACGGTCCAGTAACCGATCGAGGCGTCGCCGGCGTGAATACGGTGCAGCGAGACCGAGCCGAGCAGGACTTCCGGGTCGGTCGGATCGGCCGCCGCCAACGACACGTGGCCACCACTCGACCAGTCGGCGCGCCACCGTAGCCAGCGCAGCGCGGCATCGAGGTCGAGCGGGTCGCCCTGCGGATTCCACTGGGCGATGGCCGGATCACGCCAGGCCTCCAGCACGGCGGGTGCGTCCGCCTCCCGCCAGGGACGCAGCAGCAGGCCAGGAGCGCTCAGTTCCACGGCGGCAGAGTCTCACACCACCCGCACCGGGCGCCCACCGGGCCCGCCCGGGTGACCCCTCCCCGCCACTCTTTCAAAGCTTCAACACTCCACCTCAGATTCCTCCGGAACATCGGGTTGACCAGCGCACGACATTGTTGTTCAAATTTTAAGTAGGTGCTACTGTGGCGGCGTGACCGAGAGCATGGACCGCGACCGCCCAGCCGCCTGGCGGACCTACATCGAGGCCAGCCAGCGGTTGTTCACCCGGCTGGAGGACGACCTGCGCGCTGCCAGCGGGCTCAGCTTCGCCGACTACCACGTGCTGGTGCTGCTCTCCGAAGTTCCCGGGCACCGGCTGCGGATGGGCGAGCTGGCCGACCGCCTGGTCTTCTCACCCAGCCGGCTGACCTATCAGATCTCCACCATGCAGCGGCGTGGCCTGGTCGCCCGGCAGCCCTGTCCCCAGGACAGGCGGGGCAGCGAGGCGGTCCTGACCGCCGCCGGGCTGCTGGCGCTGCGGGAGGCCGCACCGCACCACCTGCATTCCGTGCGTACCCATCTCATGGACGATCTCGACGACGCCGAGGTCGCCTGCCTGACCAGGATCTTCACCCGGCTCGGCCGACGGCTGCGAGAGGCCGACGGCGGCGACGCCACCCTCGCCACCATGCCCGGCGACGACTGAAGGAGCCCCGATGCCCGCCATCACCGTCGACAACGTCCTCGTCCTGCCCCGGCTACCCCGGCTCGACGAGTCCACCACGTTCCGGCCGGTTCGCCGGCTCACCACCGCGCCCAGCGGCTTCGAGGGCGAGGGCTTCCCGGTGCGCAAGGCCTTCGCCGGGGTGCCGATGAGCGAGTTGGACCCGTTCATCATGCTCGACCAGATGGGCGAGGTGGACTATGCCCCCGGCGAGCCGAAGGGCACCTCCTGGCACCCCCACCGCGGCTTCGAGACCGTCACCTACATCATCGACGGGATCTTCGACCACCAGGACAGTCACGGCGGTGGTGGCACGATCACCAACGGCGACACCCAGTGGATGACCGCCGGCAGTGGTCTCCTGCACATCGAGGCCCCGCCGGAGCACCTGGTGGTCAGCGGTGGGTTGTTCCACGGCACCCAGCTGTGGGTCAACCTGCCCCGGGCCGCCAAGATGAGCTCACCGAAGTACCAGGACATCCGGGGCAACCAGGCGGCCCTGCTGACCACCCCGGACGGCGGCGCGCTGATCCGGGTGATCGCCGGTGAGATAGCCGGCCACCAGGGGCCCGGCTCCACGTACACCCCGATCACCGTCAGCCACGTGACGGTGGAGCCCGGGGCACAGGTCGACCTGCCCTGGCGGCCCGACTTCAACGCGCTGGTGTACGTGCTCGGCGGTCGAGGCACCGTCGGCGCGAACGGGCGGGGCGTACGGACCGGGCAGTTGGCCGTGCACGGGCCAGGTGACGCGTTGCGGTTCAGGGCCAACGCCCGCCAGGACAGCCGCACCCCGACGCTGGATCTGTACATCATGGGCGGTCTGCCGATCCGGGAGCCGGTGGCGCACTACGGGCCGTTCGTGATGAACACCCGCGACGAGCTGATCCAGGCGTTCGACGACTTCCAGGCCGGACGACTCGGCGTGATCCCGGCAGCGCGGCTGCCGCACACCGACGGCCAGGGCGAGCGTCCCTGACCACCGAGGAAAGCGGGGCGGCTCCGGTTTCCGGGGCCGCCCGCCCGGCTCAGGAGACGGCGAAGATGCCGGCCAGGCCGAGCAGGACCATCACCAGTACGGTCAACAGCGCCCCCCGCTCGCCCTCCACCGCCTGCTCGCGGTGTTCGGTCGCGGAGTTCGTCGGCTCGCCGGACATGCTGCGGCTCCTCCCTGCTCGGGGTGAGGGTCAGTCACCGGAACGCGCCAACCCGGTGTCTGACTTACCCGAACGGGCCGGTGGAAACCTCGCCGCGCGGATCTGATCGGTGCTACGGCCTCGACGGCAGACCGCTGCGCGACCAGCGGTCCGGCGCCGGCCAGCCCGGTTCCAGTTCGCCGAGTACCGTCAGCCCACCGGGGTACGCGAACGAGGAACGCGGCGAGTAGTAGCCCCAGGCGATGGTGAGCGGATTTTCCGGGCGCAGCGCGTACACCGGGTGATCCGGATCGAGGAACTCCACCGATTCGATCTCGAACGCGGTGGATGGTTCGGCGATCACCGGATAGATGCTGCTGACCAGTTGACCGTGCAGCTCGGTCAGGTAACGGTGGTGGCCGTTGTGCATGGCGTGCCCGGTGTCACCGACCCGCACCTGGGCCCGGATCACCGGCAGACCCTCGATGGCGGTCTCGGTGACGATCGTGTCGCCCTGCTCGGTGATGCTGGTGCAGCCCGGCAGGGCCGGGGCGCCTCGGGCCACGGCGTAGCCGCGTACCCGCTCGCTGGAGCTGACGTAGTGGGTCCACCAACCCCCCGGGGTCACCCCGTCCGGGGCATCCATGCCGACCAGCGTGACCCCGATGTAGGTCAGGGAGTAGGAGCCGAAGCCGGAGGTCTGGCTCTCGTCGTCCACCACGTACTGGTTCATGAAGACCTCCCGGTCCGGGTGGGGCCGCAGCCCCGCAGGGACCAGCGCCGCCACCGCGTCCGGGTCTGCCGGCAGCCAGCTGAAGTACAGCGTGCGGCAGTTCACGACGAGGTGTGGAACGGCAGGATCGAGCACGGCACCTCCGGATCAGGATGTACCCCGCGACGCTAAGCCCGGTCCCGTCCACGGGACAACGACGGATTGGTGACACTCGTGCTGCCACAAGCCGTCGGCATCGTCCGTTCGACGCCTGCGTGCCATCGTGCGACCCGGCGGCGAGCGACGTTCGGGCATCCCCGAGTGGCCCGATCGGCCGTCAGGACGCCGGTTCCATGAGGATTCACCGAGCCCGGCCGCGCTGCCGTGTACCGATTTATGGCTTTTCGGAAGATAAATAACTTAAGTACATCGTCCGTTCGGCTAGATTTCCTGGAGACGATCGGGCTAAGGTGTCTCCCGAACGTACTAACAGAACCAACCAAAGCGTCACGTCTATATCCGCGGACGAGGTGCAGGGAGGACCACCATGACCGCGCCAACGATCACCGAGCCGGCAACCACCCAGGCGACCCCGGCCGCCAAGCTCGACCCACGGGCGCTCACCGACAGCGCCGCCGAGCTACTGAACGCCATGGCCGCGCTGCCGGCCGGGCACCCCTCCCGGGACGCGCTGCGCGAGCGGGCGATCGAGGCCTGGCTGCCACTGGCCAACCACCTCGCCCACCGCTACAGCGGTCGCGGCGAGCCCACCGACGATCTCGCACAGACCGCTGCTGTCGGGCTCATCAAGGCCATCGACAAGTTCGACCCCTCCCGCGGGGTCGACTTCGCCGGCTACGCGATCCCCACCATCATCGGTGAGCTGAAGCGGCACTTCCGCGACCGGACGTGGGACATCCGCGTACCCCGCCGGTTGCAGGAGCTGCGGCTGGCGATCTCCGACGCCAACAGCACCCTGCTGCAGACCCTGGGCCGTTCCCCGACGGTCGCCGACATCGCCGCCCACCTGAAGCTCACCGAGGAAGAGGTGCTGGAAGGCCTGGAGGGCGCCCGCGCGTACAACGCGGTGTCGCTGTCCACCCCGACCGGCGACGGTGACCGCGCGACCGAGCTGGGCGACATGCTCGGCGGCGAGGACAGCGAGTTCGAGCTGGCCGAGCTGCGGGTCGCGCTGGGCCCGGCGCTGGCCACGCTTGACGAGCGTGAGCAGAAGATCCTGACGCTGCGGTTCTACGGCAACCTGACGCAGTCGCAGATCGCGGAGCAGATCGGCGTCTCGCAGATGCATGTGTCCCGGCTGCTGGCCCGGGCCCTGACGAAGCTGCGGGGGCAGCTCGACGGTACGTACTAGCAGGGGGTGGCGCTGGGGGCCGGGTCCGTCGGACCCGGCCCCCAGTGTCTGGTTACCGCCTCAGCCGCCAACGGGCTCCCGCCACATCGGCCAGAACGGCGTACCGTCGGGCAGCCGGAACGGCTCGGCGACCCGGTAGCCGTGCCGCGCGTACAGGTCCCGGCTGACATCGCTGCTCGCCTCCAGGTACGCCGGCATGCCGTTGGCGTCCAGCCAGGCATGATGGTGGCGCAGCAGCGCCGTGCCGACACCCTGGCCCTGGCGGTCCGGACGCACGGCCAGCAGCGCCAGGTGGTGATGATCGGCGTGCGGATGGTTGGCCTCGAACAACTCGTCCAGCCGCACGAAGTTCGGGGTCCACTCCCCGCAGGCCGCGGCCAACCGAGCGTCGTAGTTCTCCGGCGGCGGCAGCGGTTCGCCGACCGACGGCAGCCAGACCGCCACCCCGGCCCGATCGTCGGTGCCGAAGACCAGACCATGCCGCAGCGCGTGGCGCACGATGATCTCGAAGTTCCCGGCCAGCACCGGCTCCCGCTTGGACTCGTCGGGCACCAGCCACCGGGTCGCGTCCAGCACCAGGAACGATTCGGCGATCCGCTCGGCGACCCAGCGGGCGTCGTCCGTGCCGAGCCGGCCGATCTCCGACCGGGTCATCGCCGCACCCCCACCGTCGGCGTCGGATCGGTGACCGGCGAGGGAGCCACGACGGCCGCCGCGCTCTCCGCGCCCAGCCCGATCCGGGCGTACGTGTCAGGGCGCCGGCGCCGCAGCGACAGGCCCCACAATCCACCCAGCACCGCCGCCACCGGGTACGCCGCGGGTATCGCCCAGCGCAGCGGCGAGTCCGGCTCGACGCCGAGCAGGTTGGCGAAGTTCTGCACCGCCAGGACGATGATCGCGACCAGCGCGATCACCGCGATGCTGGGGGCGATCAACCGTCGCCACAGCGTCTCCCGCTCACCACTGCGGGCGAAGTACGCGATGATCGCGACCGCAGTGGTGGCGATCATCAGCAGCACACCGAACCCACCGCTGGTGCCCAGCCAGAAGAACAACTGGAGGACCGGGTCCCAGCCGTTCACCGCGTACAGGATGATCACCAGCAGGCCGAGCGCGCTCTGCGCCAGCGAGGCGGCCCGGGGCGCGCCGGTGGTCGGCGAGGTCCGCCCGAACACCGCGGGCAGCACCCGCTCCCGGCCCAACGCGAAGGTGTAGCGCGCGGTGGTGTTGTGGAACGAGATCATGGCGGCCAGCACCGAGGTCAGGAAGAGCGCCTGCCCGACGGCCAGGACCGTGTCACCCAGGTGTGCTCCGGCCAGGTTGAAGATGAGTTCAACGCTCTGCGCGCCCGCCTCTTCGACGATGCGGTCCGGCCCGACCGCCACCGTCATGCTCCACGAGGAGAGCGCATAGACCACCGCGATGATCACCACGGACAGGTAGGTGGCCATCGGCACCGTACGCTTCGGGTCCTTGCTCTCCTCGCTGAAGACCACCGCCGCCTCGAACCCGACGAAGCCGAGGATCGCCAGCACCAGCACCGCGCCGAGCCCGGACACGAAGAAGTTGTCCGGTGAGAAGGCGGCGAAGCTCACGCTGCCGCCGGCCGGGTTGCCCAGCTGGCCGAGGTCGAACACGACGATGATGGCGATCTCGGCGCAGAGCAGCGCCGCCAGCACCATGCCGTTGATGTCCACCCGGAGCAGGCCGAGCATCGCCACCAGCGCCCACGCCACCAGGGCCACGATCCACCACTGGGGCGCGATGCCGAACAGCCGGTCCAGCACGGGTGCGGCCGCCGCGCCGATGGTCCCGTAGAGCCCGACCTGAAGGGCGTTGTAGGCGATCAGGGCCACCCAGGCCGTGCCCACCCCGGCCGGGCGCCCCAACCCACGGGCCACGTATGCGTAGAAGGCACCGGCGTTGGCCATCCGGCGGGCCATCGCCACGTAGCCGACGGAGAACACCGCGAGGACCGCGGCCACCGCCAGGAAGGCCAGTGGAATGCCGAGCACTCCGATGACCCCGTAGCCGGTGGTGACCACGCCGGCGACCACGGTCAGCGGTGCCGCCGCGGAAAGGACGAAGAAGATCACTGAGGGGACACCGAGCCGGCCACGGGCCAGCGCCTCGGAGACGTTGCTCGGTCGTTCGGTTGTCGCTGTCGAGGACATGTACCGCTCCGGTCTGAGGGGAAGGGGTGTACCGGGTCAGGGGGCGCCGCGCAGCACCGCCGCGCCCACGGCAGCCTCGGTGTGCGCCACGAGTTCCTTCAGCGGGTCGGGCAGCGCCGGGATGATCAGGTTGAGCCGGTGATGTGCGCGCGGACCGGCGCTCCACAGCACCTCTCGGGTCAGTCCGGCGGCGGTGACCAACCCGAGCAGCAACGCGTCAGGCACGCTGGGCGGCTCGGCGCGCTCCAGCAGCGCCCGCAACCGGGTGGCCGGCCAGGCCACGACGTTGACGTCGATCGGCTGGTAGGTGACGGTGGTCCGCAGCAGCCGTCGGGTCTCCTGCCGTCGCAGCACGCCGGCCCGCGACAGCCGCTCCCCCACCGATGTCACCGAGGTCTGGGCGAGGAAGCTGAGCCAGGTCCGTACCGACTGGTGTTGTGCCTCGCCGACCAGTTGGTCCAACACGGTGTGCGCCAACGCGTCAGCCGGAGGCCGGCGGTCGATCACGGCGACCTGGCCGGCGGCGACCGTGATATGTCCATAGAGGACGAGCTCGCTGAGGAGCCCGCCGGCCAGCCCGAGGCCGGTCGCCGCCGGGTGCAGCTTCGCCTTGCCCCGATTGTCGTTGTGCGCGATCAGAAAGAACTCGTCGGCGGTGAGCACACGTCCTCCCGAGCCGGCCGTCCAAAGTGATCGCTAACCGGGCAAGGATGCACCGAGAGCAACTGCAACGCAACTCCCGTTTTGGCCAGTTGCACTCCGTGGCGGTGCGACCTGCGCCTTTTCCCGTGACAGACTCGGAGGGTGACCGCGAGCCCCACCGTCCGACGCCGCCGTATCGCCCGCGAACTGCGCCAGTTGCGGGAACGTTCCGGAATGACCCTGGATGTCGCCGCCCGGCAGCTGGACATGTCCAAAAGCAACCTGTCGCGCATCGAGAACGCCCAGATCGGCATCAAGCCACGTGACGTGCGAGCCGCCCTCGCGCTGTACCAGGTCACCGGCAACGATGCCGAGGCCCTCATCGAGATCGCCCGAGGTGCCCAGCAACGTGGCTGGTGGCAGCACTACAGCGATGTGCTCCCGGACTGGTTCGAGTTCTACGTCGGGCTGGAGGCCGAGGCGGCCACCCTGCGCACGTACGAGGCCGAGGCGGTGCCCGGCCTCCTGCAGACCGAGGCGTACGCCCGCGAGGTGTACCGGCTCACCGCCGGCGAGTCGGATCTGGACCGTAAGGTGGCTGCCCGGTTACGCCGGCAGGACGTGCTGCGCGGCAATGCTCCGGTGGAGCTGTCGGTGGTGCTCAACGAGGCGGTACTGCTACGCCCTGTCAGCGATCGTCGCGTCATGGCAGGCCAGATGGCCCACCTGGAAGCCGTCGCTGGACTACCGAACGTAACGATCCAGGTACTTCCCTTCGAGGCCGGTGGACATCCGGCGATGAACTCGCCGTACGTGATCCTCACCTTCGCCGACACGGCCGATGCGGCCGTCGTCTACCTGGAAAATCTCTCCATGGGCCTGGCACTGGAAGAGGCCACGCAGGTGCGCTCGTATAGCCTTGTGCACGAGAGGCTGTGCACTCTGGCACTCGATCCAGCGGCGTCCCTGATCCGCCTGAAGGAAGCTTCTCGCTACTTTACGTGACCGCTGCATGGCGGTCACTTTCGGTAACGATGAAGGGGATCGCGATGACCGCGCTCGACCTGTCCCGGGCGGAGTGGCGCACCAGCACGCGCAGCGTGGGCAACGGCAACTGCGTCGAGGTGGCCACCATGGACGGTGGGGTTGCGGTGCGGGACAGCAAGGACCGCCACGGCCCGGTGCTGACCTTTTCGCTGTCGGCTTGGCGCACCTTCGTCACCAGTGTCCACAGTCACTGACAGAGCAACCAGAGTCTTCGTCACCAATACCGACACCGTCACTGTTCGCTACCAGCACTCAGCACCCCCCGAGTGTCGCTGTCCGTAGCGCAGCCCCACCCCACCCATGTCCCCACTTCCCTCCTTTGCTCTGCTTCAACCCACGCACTCCCCCGCTGAGCTGCGCCGTCGTCAACGCATGATCGAAGCTCGCAGTCGACCAGCCAACGCGGACAGTAGTCGTTGCGTGGGTTGAAGCAGAGCAAAGGACGAGAGAGGTAGGACGCAGGTCCGAGGTGCGGCTACAGGACGTGACGACCGCATCCTTTCGTCCGGACGCCGACCTGGCCGGCAGCCGGGCCGACCCGCGTCACCAGCACGCCTCCGGGGCGGGTGCGAGACTGGGCCGTGCTCTCCGACGTGCCTATTGAGCTGCCGGTCCGGCCGGCGCTGCCGGCGCTGGTGGCGGCGCTGGAGTCCGCTGGCAGCGCGGTCCTGGTCGCCCCGCCGGGCACCGGTAAGACCACGCTCGCTCCACTCGCCGTGGCCGACGCGGTGGCCGGGCGGGTGGTTGTCGCCCAGCCTCGCCGGGTGGCCGCCCGGGCCGCTGCTCGACGGATGGCAGCCCTGCTCGGCGAGCCGGTCGGTGATCGGGTCGGCTACGCCGTTCGGGGTGAGCGGCGGGTAGGACCTCGTACCCGGGTGGAGG
Source organism: Micromonospora lutea (assembly GCF_016863535.1). Lineage (GTDB taxonomy): Bacteria > Actinomycetota > Actinomycetes > Mycobacteriales > Micromonosporaceae > Micromonospora > Micromonospora lutea. The sequence continues at coordinate 207,924 of NZ_BOPB01000014.1, read as the reverse complement.
TGGTCACCACCGGCCTGCTGGTCCGCCGGTTGCAACACGATCCGGAGTTGGCCGGGGTCGACGCGGTGCTGCTCGACGAGATCCACGAGCGTCAGCTCGACGCCGATCTGGCGCTCGCGTTCAGCGTGGAGTCCCGGGCGGCGCTACGGCCCGAACTGTGGCTGCTGGCCATGTCGGCGACCCCGGAGGCGGACCGCTTCGCCGCCCTGGTCGGCGGCACGGTGCCAGCGCCGGTCGTTCGGGCAGCATCGGCGCTGCATTCGGTGACCCGCATCTGGGCGCCACCGCCTCGACCGGTGCCACCGCCCGGCGCGGGGCCGGTGGACCGGGCCCTGCTCGACCATGTCGCCGCCACCGTCCGGCGGGCCCTGGGCGAGCAGGAGGGCGATCTGCTCGTCTTCCTGCCCGGCGTGGGCGAGATCGCTGCCGTCGCCGGCCGGCTGTCCGACCTGCGCGACGGCGTCGACGTCCTGCGCCTGCACGGTCGGCAGAGCGGCGTCGAGCAGGACGCCGCACTGCGGCCGGGAGAGCGACGGCGGGTGGTACTGGCCACGGCGGTGGCGGAGAGCAGCCTGACCGTGCCGGGCGTGCGGACGGTGGTGGACGCGGGCCTGTCCCGGGTGGCACGGCTGGACCTAGCCCGAGGGCTGGGCTCGCTGGTCACCGTGCCGGTGTCCCGGGCGGCGGCCACCCAGCGGGCCGGTCGGGCCGGTCGGGAGGCACCCGGACAGGTATATCGCTGCTGGTCATCGGGGGTGCACGAGCGGCTGCCCGCGCAGCCGGAACCGGAGATCGCCACTGCCGACCTGACCGGGTTCGCCCTTGAGCTTGCCGCCTGGGGTGCCCCCGGTGGGGCCGGGCTCGCCCTGCCCGACCCACCTCCGGTGGCGGCGATGACGGTGGCGTCCGAGACGCTGACCGCTCTCGGCGCGCTGGACGCGGAGGGGCGGATCACCGACCGGGGCCGCGCGGTCGTCGCCGCCGGAGCGCATCCCCGGCTCGCCCGGGCCCTGCTCGACGGGGCCGACCGGGTGGGTGCCGATCGTGCCGCGCAGGTGGTGGCCCTGCTCGCCGAGTCGACCGTGGTCGGTTCCGGTGATGATCTCGGTGCCGCCTGGCGTCGGTTGCGCGCCGGTACCGACCCGGCCGCCACCGCACGCTGGCGTGCGGAGGTACGCCGGCTGCGCGCCGCCCTGCCACCGGCCAAGCGGACGACACCAGACGAGCGGACAACACCAGACGAGCGAGCAACACCGGACGAGCGGGGTGGACGGCGGGCGGCTGACGAGCAACCGGTGTGGTTGCCCGACGACCTCGCCGCCGGGCTGCTGGTCGGACTGGCGTACCCGGAACGGCTGGCCCGGGTGCGGCGGCCGGGCGGTTCGGCGTACCTGATGAGTGGTGGGACCGCCGCGGAGCTGACGCCCGGGTCGGGGCTGGTGGGCGTCGAGTGGCTGGCCGTCGCGGTGGCCGACCGTGCTCCCGGCGCACCGGCCGCCCGGATCCGGCTCGCCGCCGCCCTGGACGAGGTCACCGCCCGCGAGGTGGCCAGCTCCCTGCTGCGCAGGGAGCGTGAGATCGGCTGGTCGGGTGGGGACGTGGTGGCCAGGGAGGTGCTCCGGTTGGGGGCGATCGAATTGGTCGACCGCCCCCTGGCTCGTCCCGACCGGGACGAGGTGGCCGCTGCCCTGCTGACCGGGCTGCGCGACACCGGCCTCGACCTGCTGACCTGGACGCCATCGGCCAGGACGCTGCGCGAGCGGCTGGCGTTCTGCCGGTACGCGCTCGGCGACGACTGGCCCGACGTCTCCGACGAGGCGCTGCTGGCCGACGCGCCGAACTGGTTGGGGCCGGAGCTGGCCCACGCTCGACGCCGGGCCGACCTGGGCCGGGTCGACGTGGTCGATGCGCTACGCCGGCTGCTGCCCTGGTCGCTGGCCGGGCGGCTGGACGAGTTGGCGCCGGAGCGGATCGCGGTGCCCAGCGGTTCAAGGATCCGGGTCGACTACACCGACCCGGCAGCGCCAGTCCTCGCGGTCCGACTCCAGGAGGCCTTCGGCTGGCCGGAGGCGCCCCGCGTCGGCGGCGGTCGGATACCGGTGCTGCTGCACCTGCTCTCCCCTGCCGGGCGACCGGTGGCGGTCACGGCCGACCTCGCCTCGTTCTGGCGTTCCGGCTACCGCCAGGTCCGCGCCGAGCTGCGCGGACGCTATCCACGCCATGCCTGGCCGGAGGACCCCACCACGGCCACGCCGACCCGGCACAGCGGCCGTCGGCGATAGTCGGAACGCGTACCGCAGGTCAGGCTTCGTCGACCACGTCGGCGATGACGACGGTGATGTTGTCGGGCCCGCCGGCTTGGAGCGCCAGATCGATGAGTGTGCGCCCGCAGGCGTCCCGATCCGGCTGGCCGGCCAGCACCTCGGCCAGGGTGTCGGCGCGTACCACGTTGGACAAGCCGTCGCTGCACAGCAGCCAGCGGTCGCCGGCCCGGGGCACCATGGTGGCGTACGTCGGGGAAACCTCGTCGCCCTGCAACGCCTGCGTCACCACCGCCCGACGGGGATGGTTGCCGGCCTGGTCCGCAGTGATCAGCCCCTGGTCGACGAGCATCTGTACGAAGGTGTCGTCCCGGGTGATCTGCTTGAGCACGCCATCGCGGAACAGGTAGGCCCGGGAGTCACCCACGTGGGCCAGCGCCAGGCAGCTACCGGTACGCGCGAACAGCAGCGCGGTCAGTGTGGTGCCCATGCCCTGCCGCTGGGGATCCTCGGCGACCGCTTGGCGGATCCGCTCGGTGGCGACCTGGATGCCGTTCTGCAGCGCGGCGACCAGCGCGTCCTCCGGCGTCTCCACGTCCAGCGGGGCCACCGACCCGATCGCGATGGCGCTGGCGAGGTCTCCGGCGGCCATGCCGCCCATGCCGTCGGCGACGGCGACCAGCCAGGTGCCGGAGTGCAACGCGTCCTGGTTTCCGCTGCGGATCAGCCCACGGTCGCTCGTCCCGGCGGAACGCAGCTTCAGGGTCATGGCACGCAGCCTGCCAGGAGTAGGGCTCGGTTGTCTCTAGGAGATCGGGACCACGCGGCGTGGCGCGGCGAATCTCACTGTAGGTGAAGGTGAACCCCATCGGATGCGATCGATTGACATGTCCTGCGTGTCCTGGAAACATGCCCGATACCTGGGAGCGCTCCCAGGTTCATACCCCACTTCGCCAGTTCCGTCCCGCTCGTCGGAAGGACTCCCCCGTGACGCCATCCCGACGTCGTCTCGCGGTGCTCGCCGCGGCGACCGCCGTGGCGCTGGTCGGCGTTAGTGCCGGCACCGCTTTCGCCGATCCACCCGCCGACGCACCTGAGCAGATCCGCAACGGTGATTTCAGCGACGGCTCGTCGCCCTGGTTCTCCTATGGCACCAACACCCTCGGCGTGGTCGACGGTCAACTCTGCGCCACCGTGGCCGGCGGCCTGGTCAACCCCTGGGACGCCGGCATCGGCCACGACGCGCTGCCGCTGATCGCCGGCGCCGAGTACACCCTCGGCTTCGACGTCACCTCCACCCCCGGTGGCCCGGTGGCCGCCGTGCTGCAACTCGGCAGCGAGCCCTACACCGGCTACTACTCGGTCACGGCCGCCGCGACGCCGACCCAGCAGCGCGTCGAGCGGACCTTCGTCGCCTCGACCGACGACGATCGCGCCCAGCTGATCTTCCAGGTCGGCGGTAGCGCCGAGCCGCGGACCATCTGCCTGGACAACATCTCGCTGCGCGGCGGCAACCCACCCGAGCCGTACGTGCCGGACACCGGCCCCCGGGTTCGGGTGAACCAGGTCGGCTACCTGCCCGGCGGGCCGAAGAACGCCACCGTGGTCACCGAGGCCACCGAGGCGCTGCCCTGGAAGCTGCACGCCGCCTCCGGTGCCGTGCTGGCCAGCGGCACCACCACGCCGCGCGGCGTCGACCAGGCATCGGCGCAGAACGTGCACACGCTGGACTTCTCGTCGTACCGCACCCCGGGTCGGGGCTTGACGCTGGCCGTGGACGGCGAGGTCAGCCACCCGTTCGACATCTCCGGCACGCTCTACGACCAACTGCGGTCGGACGCGTTGCAGTTCTTCTACATCCAGCGCAGCGGCATCGCCATCGACGGTGACCTGGTTGGCGAGGAGTACGCCCGCCCCGCCGGTCACCTGGACGTGGCCCCGAACCAGGGTGACACCAACGTGCCCTGTGCCGCCGGAGCCTGCGACTACCGCCTCGACGTGCGCGGCGGCTGGTACGACGCGGGTGACCACGGCAAGTACGTGGTCAACGGCGGTATCGCCACCTACCAGCTGCTGAGCGCCTTCGAGCGGACCAAGAACGCCGCCACGGCCGGATTCGGCGCCGACCTCGGCGACGGCACGCTGCGGCTGCCCGAGCGGGACAACGGGGTGCCGGACATCCTCGACGAGGCCCGCTGGGAGCTGGAGTTCCTGATGCGGATGCAGGTGCCGGCCGGCAAGCCGCTGGCCGGGATGGCCCACCACAAGATCCACGACCGGAACTGGACCGGCCTGCCGATGCAGCCGGAGGACGACCCGGAGCCGCGCGAGCTGCACCCGCCGTCCACCGCCGCCACCCTGAACCTGGCCGCCGTGGCCGCCCAGTGTGCCCGGCTGTTCGCCCCGTACGACAAGGAGTTCGCGCAGCGCTGCGGCAGTGCGGCGAAGACCGCGTACGCGGCGGCCAAGGCCAACCCGGCCCGGTACGCGCCGTCGACCGGCAACGGCGGTGGCCCGTACGACGACACCAACCTCACCGACGAGTTCTACTGGGCGGCCGCCGAGCTGTACCTGACCACCGGTCAGCGCAGCTACCTGACCGACCTGACCGCCTCGCCGCACCACACCGGTGACGTCTTCGACGTCCGTGGCTTCGGCTGGCAGAGCGTGGCCGCGCTGGGCCGCCTCGACCTGGCGACCGTGCCGAACGGGTTGCCGGCCGCCGAGCTGGCCCGGATCCGCGCGTCGGTCACCACCGCCGCCGACGGCTACCTCGCCGAGATCGGCCGGCAGGCGTACGGGCTGCCCATGCCCGGTGACCCGGGTAGCTACTTCTGGGGCGGCAACGGCGCCATCATCAACAACGCCGTCGTGCTGGCCACCGCGTTCGATCTGACCGGAGCCGCGAAGTACCGTGACGGCGCGGTGCAGACGATGGACTACATCCTCGGCCGCAACGCGCTGAACATCTCGTACGTCACCGGGTGGGGCGAGCACGCGGCGGAGAACCAGCACAGCCGGATCTTCGGTTTCCAGCTCGACCCGAGCATGCCGAAGCCGCCCGCCGGCTCGATCGCCGGTGGCCCGAACGCCGCCCTCCAGGACCCGTTCGTGGAGCAGTTGCTCGAGGGCTGCGCGCCGATGTTCTGCTTCGTCGACGACATCGCCTCGTACTCCACCAACGAGGTGGCGATCAACTGGAACTCGGCGCTGGCCTGGCTTGCCTCGTTCGTGGCCGACCAGGGTGACTCCGCTGCGGTACCGGCACCCACCTGCACGGTGTCGTACACCAACTACGGTCCGTGGCAGGGTGACACCGGCTTCACCGCCCAGGTGAACATCCGCAACACCGGCACCGCCACGGTGAACGGCTGGACCGCCCGGTTCGCCTTCACCGGTGACGCCAAGGTGCGCGAGGCGTGGATGGCCAACGTGACGCAGTCCGGGGCGACGGTGACCGCGAAGAGCGAGTCGTACAACTCGCGGATCAACCCGGGCGGCTCGGTGATGTTCGGCTTCAACGCCACCACCGGTGGCCTCGCAAACCCCGCCCCCAACCTGGTCACGGTCAACGGCGCAGCCTGCACCGTGTCCTGATCCCCGGGTGGGGTGCCGTCGGCGACCGGCACCCCACCCGGCCCCGACCTCGATCGAGTTGATCGGTGATTCTGGTCCGGACCCTGCGGGGTCCGGACCAGAGTCGTGGGTCAGGCGCGCAGCTTCGGCAGGACCTGCTCGCCGAAGGCGTCCAGGAAGGGGCGCTGGTCCTGGCCTACGTGGTGCAGCGCGATCTGGTCGAAGCCCAGGTCGACGTACTCTTCCAGCCAGCCCACGTGCCGGCTCAGGTCGGCGGAGATGTTGACCACCTCGGCGAGCCGGGCCATCGGCACCTCGGCGGAGACCACGTCGAAGTGCTCCGGGGTGGTCAGGTCCCAGCAGACCGGCGGGGCGAAGACATTGCTGCGCCACTGGTCGTAGGCGATCGCCTCGGCCTCGTCCTGGGTGGGCGCCCAGCTCAGGTGCACCTGTAGGTGCACCGGCCCGCGGCCCCCCGCCTCCCGGTACGCGTCGATCATGCGACGCAGGTGGTCCGTCGGCGCGTTGACCGTGATCAGGCCGTCCGCCCACTCGGCGCACCAGCGGGCGGTGGCCACGCTGACCGCGGCACCGACCAGTGCCGGCGGCTGCTCCGGCCGGCTCCACAGCTTCGCCCGGTCGACCCGGACCAGACCGTCGTGGCTGACCTCCTCGCCGGCCAGCAGGGCGCGGATGACGTCCACGCACTCGCGCAGCCTGGCGTTACGGACGTCCTTGCGCGGCCACACGTCGCCGGTGATGTGCTCGTTGGCGGCCTCACCGGAGCCCAGAGCGGCCCAGAACCGACCCGGGTACATGGCGGCGAGGGTGCCGATCGCCTGCGCGATGATCGCCGGGTGGTAGCGCTGTCCGGGCGCGTTGACCACCCCGAACGACAGGCCGGTGGCCTGCAACGCCGATCCGAGCCAGGACCAGGCGAATCCGGAGTGGCCCTGACGCTCGCTCCAGGGTGCGAAGTGATCCGAACACATGGCGGCGTCGAAGCCGACGTGCTCGGCGTGGACCACTGCCTCCAGCAGCTCACGCGGGTGGATCTGCTCGTGGGAAGCGTGAAACGCGATCGCCGTCATGCCGCCTTTCACTACCCACCCGGGCCTCGTGGTAAGCAGCGCCTACTCGGAGTGGGCACCGGCACCGGCGGTGGCGACGCCCTCCCCCACCCAGACCGTCTTGATGTTGCAGAACTCGTGCATGCCCTGGGCGGAGAGTTCCCGGCCGTAACCGGAGTTCTTCACCCCGCCGAAGGGCAGCTCCGGATAGGACGTCGTCATCCCGTTGATGAAGACGGCGCCGGCCTCCAGGTCGGTCGCGAACCGCTGCTGCTCCTGCGGGTCGCGGGTCCAGGCGTTCGAGCCGAGCCCGAAGCTGGTTCCGTTGGCCAGCTCGATCGCCTCCTCGTACGACGAGGCCCGGTACAAACCAGCGACCGGCCCGAACACCTCCTCGGACCACATCCGCATGCCCGGGTTCAGATCCGTCACCACGGTCGGCGGGTAGAACCAGCCTGCCCCGCTCGACTTCTCACCGCCGCAGAGCACCGTGGCTCCCTTGTCGACGGCGTCACGAACCTGCGCGTCGACCTCGTCGCGGCCCCGCTCGGAGGCCAACGGACCGACGTCGGTGCCGTCGTCCATGGGGTCGCCCACCCGCAGCGCCGACATGTGCCGCGCGAACGCCTCGGCGAAGGCGTCGTAGACGTCGGTGTGCACGATGAAGCGCTTGGCGGCGATGCAGGACTGACCGTTGTTCTGGCAGCGGGCGGTGGTGGCCACCTGCGCGGCCAGTTCCACGTCGGCGGAGGGCATCACCACGAACGGGTCGCTGCCGCCCAGCTCCAGCACGGTCTTCTTGAGCTCCCGGCCGGCGATCTGCGCGATCGACCGACCGGCGACCTCACTGCCGGTCAGTGTGGCGGCGCGTACCCGGGGATCGCTCAGGATTCGATCGACCGCGTCGGAGCCGACCAGCAGCGTGGTGAACGCGCCCTCGGGGAAGCCGGCCCGGCGGAACAGGTCCTCCAGCAGCAGCGCGGTCTGCGGCACGTTGGAGGCGTGCTTGAGCAGGCCGGTGTTACCGGCCATCAGGGCCGGCGCGGCGAAGCGCATGACCTGCCAGAGGGGGAAGTTCCACGGCATCACCGCCAGCACCGGCCCGATCGGCTGGTAGCGGACGAACGCCCGGGTCGCCGAGACGGCCTCGGCGTCGGCCGGCTCGTCGGCGAGGAACTCGGCTGCCCGGCCGGCGTAGAAGCGGCAGGCGGTGGCGCACTTGGTGACCTCGGCCTTGGCGGCGGCGAGCGTCTTGCCCATCTCGGTGGTCATCAGCCGGGCGATCTCGTCCCGCTCCGCCTCCAGCAGGTCGGCCGCCGTCGTCAACCATCGTCCCCGCTGCTCGATCGTGGTGCCGCGCAGCTGCCGGTACGCCAGGTCGGTCCGTTCGATCGCGCTGTCGATGAGCTCGTCGGACATCGCCTCGTACGTCTTGAGCACCTGGCCGTTGACCGGGTTGGTGGTGGCGATGGTCATCAGGGCTACTCCCGTCACTCGAAGAGCGAGTGCCGCACGCCGGGCTCCTCCCGACGTCGGGCGGCGCGACGACGTTGAATGATGATCAGGTCGACGACGGCGACCGCCGCGAAGACGGCGCAGACGACACCCAACCAGGCCACGTCGGCACGGAACGCCAACACCGCGAAAACGGTCATGGTGACGAGCCCGAAGCTGGCCAGCGCCAGCCGCAGGTTCAGGGCGCTGTACGCGTGACCGACCGTGCCGCGGGCACGCCGGGGCTGTGATCTCGTCATCACCCCCACCTACCCGGCAGCCGGCAGAGCTAACCGTCACGACCGCCGACGGCGGCTGGGCGCCGCATAGCACGGCGGCGAGTGGTACGACATGGCACTGCCGCATCCCCGACAGCAACGCCTGCCCAGCCCGACCGACGCGCGTAGAGTCACCGTGCCATCGCTCTGCGCTGTGAGGCTGGGGAAGTCATGCCTGGACGCTGGACCACCGCCGCCGTCTGCCTGCTCGCACTCGTCGCGTTGGCCTGCGAAGCGGGCGGGGAGGCGGCGCCCCGACCATCGGGCGGAACGGCTCAGCCCGGCTCCCCCCGGGTCGTCGCCGCCCTCGGCGACTCGATCACCACCGGCTTCGGGTCCTGTCTGCTGCTCACCTCGTGTGAGCGCAACTCCTGGTCGACCGGGGACGGGCTGCGGGTCGACAGCCACTACCGCCGGCTGCTCGACCGCAACCCGGGGCTGCGCGGCAAAGCGCACAACCATGCCAGGCCGGGGGCGCGTGCCGGGGCGCTGGCCGGGCAGGCGGAAGCGGCGGTACGCGACCGCGCCGACTACGTGACGGTGCTGGTCGGCGCCAACGACGCCTGCCGCGCCACGATCGACGCGATGACGCCGGTGACCGAGTTCCGGGCCGAGATCGACCGGGGGTTGCGGGTGCTGCGCGACGGACGCCCGAAGGCTCGGGTCCTGGTCGTCAGCATCCCGAACCTGTACCGGCTCTGGGAGGTCGGCCACGACGAGCCCCGAGCGGTACGCGCCTGGCGGCGCGGTGTCTGTCCGGCGCTGCTGGCCGACGCGACGTCGACCGCACCGGCGGACCGGAGCCGCCGCACGGCCTTCCGGGAACGCGTCGCGGCGTACAACAGCCAACTGAAGGCGGCGTGCCGGGTGTACGGCTCCCGATGCCGCTACGACGGCGGCGCGGCGCACCGGGTCCGGTTCGATCTGGACCTGGTCAACCCACTGGACTACTTCCATCCCAACACGGCCGGTCAGTCCCGCCTCGCCGAGGTGACCTGGCGTTCCTCCGGCTACGCCGACTGATCGCCCGACTCATCGGAGCGACGGGGTGACGGGATCCGGGAGCCGCTGTGCTGGCGGTACAACGCTCGGGAGCGTTCCGCCAGCTTCTTGGTGGCCGAGGAGTTCGCCCAGGTGCCGAGGATGATCGCCGCTCCGGGGACCACCTTGGCGAAGAGCCGTTTCGCCGCGCGTACCCCGGCCATCTGGGCGAGCCGGACCCCGAGGTGCAGCATCACCCGGCCGAGCGGTGCCTGCCCGCCACCACCGAAGAGCGCACCCGCCCGTTCCCGCCCGGCCGCCACCCCCAGCGCCACCCGGGCGCTCGCGGCAGCCTTGTGCACCCGCTGCAGCACCAGCAGGTCGGTGGCGCGGTCGGCATGCGTCGGATCAGCGCCGTACGCGGCGGCGACGTGCAGGACCATGCGGGACTGGGTCCAGGCCAGCACACCGACATCGATCACCGCGCCGGGCAGTCCGGCCGCACCGGAGACGGCCCCGGAGAGCCGGGCCTGGTTGACGAACCGGCGTACCGCCTGCTCCGCCAGGGCCTCGGCGCTGATGCCGGGCTGGGCGGCCCGGATCCGCTGCGCCCACTGCGCGGCCTCCGGGCCGAGCCGGCGCACCGCCTCCAGGGCGAGGTGTTCGGGAGCGTACTGCGGATCCTGCCGCATCCGGTCCCACAGTTTGGCCGGGGGCGACTCGTCATCGCGACCGCCCGACACGGGCGGGACCGGGATGACGGGCTGGCCCTCGGCGGGGGCGGAGTCGCTCATCACCTCTCCTTTCGGTGGTGCGCATCCATATGTACCCCGCGGCGGCAACGGCGTACCGTCGGCCGATCAGCCACCGACGCCGGGCCGGGCGAACCGGCGCCATCGGAATGCACGAGGATGGCAGGTACGTTTTGGCGATCGGGGCCGCGTCCGTTCGGTGACCCGTTACGCACATGCAGGGAGGCCGCACCGGTGCTCGATCCACACGAGCTCTACGAACTCACCGACGATCTGCCCGACCTCGGTCAGCCGGTGCTGATCCAGGCGCTCACCGGCTTCGTCGACGCCGGTAGCGCGAGCCGGCTCGCCCGCGAACAACTGCTCACATCGCTGGAGTCCCGCCCGATCGCCCGGTTCGATCTGGACCAGCTCTACGACTACCGCTCCCGCCGCCCGGTGATGACCTTTGTCGAGGATCACTGGGAGAGCTACGACGACCCGGAGTTGGAGCTGTACCTGCTCCACGACGACGACGAGACGCCTTTCCTGCTGCTCACCGGCCCGGAGCCCGACCTTCAGTGGGAGCGGTTCACGGCCGCCGTCGCCGGGCTCGCCGCCCGGCTGGACGTCCGGCTCACCGTCGGGCTCAACGCGATCCCGATGGCGGTGCCGCACACCCGGCCGACCGGCGTGACCGCGCACGCCACCCGGCGTGATCTGATCGCCGGCTACGAACCGTGGCTGCAACGGGTGCAGGTCCCCGGCAGCGTGGGGCACCTGCTGGAGTTCCGGCTCGGTGAGGCCGGCCGGGACGCGCTGGGCTTCGCCGCGCACGTGCCGCACTACGTGGCACAGGCCGAGTATCCGGCCGCCGCCGAGGTGCTGCTGGCGTCGGTGTCCCGCAGCACCGGGCTGTTGCTGCCCCGGGACGGGCTGCGCTCGGCCGCCGAGGTGGTGCGGGTCGAGATCGACCGGCAGGTCGCCGAGAGCGACGAGGCCACGACCCTGGTCCAGGCCCTTGAGGAGCAGTACGACACGTACGCCCGGGGCCGGGGTGAGAAGAACCTGCTCGCCGCGGAGAGCGGGCCGCTGCCCACGGCGGAGGAACTCGGCGCCGAGTTGGAGCGTTTCCTGGCCGAACAGACCCGGCCGAACAACGACACCCCGGGCAGTTGAGCGGGCGGGTCGCGCGGAGCGGGGCGGGATGGGGCAGGCTGGCATCATGCGCCTGGCGACGTGGAACGTGAACTCGGTGAAGGCCCGGCTGCCCCGGCTGCTCGACTGGCTGTCGGGTACCGCGCCGGACGTGGTCTGCCTCCAGGAGACCAAATGCCCGGACGGCGCCTTTCCGGTGGCGGAGGTGGGCGCGCTGGGTTACACGGTGGCCAGTCACAGCGACGGCCGGTGGAACGGAGTCGCCATCCTGTCCCGGGTCGGCCTGGCCGATGTCACCGTCGGGTTTCCCGGCGAGCCCGGGTTCCCCGAACCGGAGGCCCGGGCGATCTCGGCCACCTGCGGCGGGCTGCGGGTCTGGTCGGTGTACGTGCCGAACGGCCGCGCACCCGACGATCCGCACTACGCGTACAAGTTGGCCTGGTTGGCGGCACTGCGGGACGCGCTGGACACCGAACTGACCAACCCGACGCCGCTGGCCGTCTGCGGTGACTTCAATGTGGCCCCCACCGACGACGACGTGTGGGATCCCGCGCTCTTCGTGAACTCCACCCACGTCACGCCGCCCGAACGGGCCGCCCTGGCGGCGCTGCGCGACCTCGGTCTCGTTGACGTGGTGCCCACCCCGATGAAGGGGCCACACCCGTTCACCTACTGGGACTACCGGGCCGGGATGTTCCACCAGAACAAGGGCATGCGCATCGACCTGGTGTACGCCTCGGCCCCGCTGGCCCGCGCCGTCCGGTCGGCGTACGTGGACCGGGAGGCCCGCAAGGGCAAGGGCCCCTCCGACCACGCCCCCGTCGTCGTCGACGCCGACCTGATCCCCACCATCGAATCCTTCTGAGCGGCCCGTCCCACCCGCGAAGACACGGCCCGCCCCGCCCGCGAAGATCCGCGCCGCCCGCGAAGATCCGCACAACTTCAGGGATGTTGCTGCCTCAACACCGCCGGAGGCAGCACTATCAGGGAAGTTGCGGGGATCACCAACACGGGGCGGGCAATCTCGGCGAATGGGTCGGGCGTACGGGTGGTTAGGGTGACGTCATGGCTGTTGTGAAGATCAACGCGATCGACGTCCCGCCCGGTGCCGGCGAGGAATTGGAGAAGCGGTTCGCCGCCCGGGCCCGCGCGGTGGAGAACTCCCCCGGCTTCCTCGGCTTCGAGCTGCTGCGCCCGGTGGCCGGCGAGAACCGCTACTTCGTCTACACCAGGTGGGAGACCGAGCAGGCGTACCAGGACTGGGCCGCCGGCCCGGCGCGCGCCGCCCATGCCGCCCCGCCCGGCGCGGAGCAGCGGCCACCCGTCGCCTCCGGTGCCACCCTCCTCGAATTCGAGGTCGTGCAGCAGGTCCCCTGATCGAGGCCCCTCAGCGTTTCTGGAACATCACCGCCGCGATCTCGACCGTGACGCCGATCGCCCAGTCGAGCTGCGGGCATTCGGTACGCCCACGGCACTCCAGGCAACCGCCAGCGGCGAACGGGTTGGCGACCGCGCGGGTCCAGTGCAGCTCCAGCACCCGATTGGCCTCGAACAGCCGACGCATCGGCGAATCCTCGTCTGGATCATCGAGCGGCACGGCGAAGACCTCCGGTGCGATCACGATTGGCCCCGCCCCAAGGGGGCAGAGTCCCTGCGTCATGCTCCCCTTGGGTGGCTTTCCTGGTGGGGTCCAGCGCTTGCCGAACGAAGAACCCAACCACGACAACCACCTTAGAGACCTTTAGTACCTAAGGCAATGTTGGTCTTGAAGGTGGGTGTCACTCATGATCCGATGGAAGGTGCCGAACGAAGGACCTTCCCATGCCGATACCGACCGGGGGCTACCGCGAGGTGGCCGAAGACCTGGCAACCCGAATCAGGAGCGGTGAGTATCCGCGAGGTGAACGGTTGCCGACCTACAAGGAACTGGCCGACCTTTACAGCGTCAGCGTCACGACGGTTCAGCGAGCGATCATCATCCTGCAGGATCGAGGCTTGGTTGTCGGCCTACAGGGTCGCGGCCTGTGGGTTGCCGAGCAGCTACCGAGCCGGCCCTCAGAGTGACGGTTAGCCGATTGACCCATCAGGCGGGGCGGGTGGTGGTGAGGGTGGCGAAGGCGATGACGTTGTCGGCGTAGCCGGTGCCACCGCCGAGCCACTCGCCACCGCAGGTGATCAGCCGCAGGCCCGGTGGACCTTCATGGCCGTAGACCCGGTCGGCCGGCAGCCGATCCTTCGGGAAGCGTTCCACCGAGTTGACCGTGAAGACAGCCACCGAGTCGTCCTCCCGGGTCACCTCGACGGTGTCCCCCACGGTCAGCTTGCCCAGGTGGTAGAAGACCGACGGGCCGCTCTTGGTGTCCACGTGCCCGACGATGACCGCCGGACCCGGGTCTCCCGGGGCGGGGCCACGGTCGTACCACCCGGTTTCCTCGTGCCGACTCAGCGGCGGCACGCCGATCGTACCGTCCGGTGCGTCACCGACCGGCTTCACCGGCGCCGAGACCTCGATCGATGGGATGGACAGGCTCACCGGCCGCGCGGCGGTGCGTTCGGCGGGTACCACAGCGGTGCTGGAGCCGCGTTCACCGCCGGTGGCGGTCCAGTCCAGCGGTCCTCCGACGGTGTGCCCGAGACCGGCGCCGGTGGCGAAGACGCCGGCCAGCACGAGCACCACCGCCAGCGGCAACGACCACGGGCTGCGCCCGGGCCGCCGCGCGCGCTCGGACCCGCCGGTGGGCCGGGGAGCACGACGCCGGTCGGTGGCCAGCGGTGACAGGCCGGCGCGTCGGGCGGCGACATCCGGGACGGTCGCACGGCCGTGCGGGCGCGGCGCGGAGCCCGTGACCCGGTCGGGAGCGCCGCGACGGTCCACCTGCGGCTCCCACGTCCGACGGTCGGCCGCCGGTCGCCGACCGTCGACCCGCGGAAACGGGCTGGGCTTCGACGCCCGGCCGCCGGTGAGCGACGACGGACCGTCGGTGGGCGGTACGCGCCCGTCGGGTCGGTGCGGGAAAGCCTCGCGGCCGGGGATGGACCCGGGGCGGCGCGGAGGACTGGCCTGCGGCACGAACAGGTCGTGGCGGTAGGTCGGGCGGGGCGGGCCACCGGAACGGACCGGCCGACCGGAGTCGGCACGTCCGGACCTACCTGTCGAGTCGGTGGGGCGGGGTGCGTGGCCGGCGGGCATGGCGGCTCACCGCCGGATGCCGCGACGCCGTGTCGCGGTGACCCAGAGGACCATGCCGGTGACGGTCAATGCCAGCCCACCGGGGAGCAGCAGACTGGAGGTGACGGCACCGGCAGACCCGCCGAAGCCGGTCGCCGGCCCCCGGCTCGGCTTCATCTGGCGTACCACCTGGATCATGGTGGAGGCGGTCTCGCCGCCCCGGCATTCGAGCTTGACCCGGTAGTTGCCGGGGAGCACCCGGTCCTTCACCATCGCCGTGCCGGTGAGCAGCCCGCGCTGGGGTTGGACGGCGACCCGGCCGAACGCGTCGGAGACGACGATGGCCCCCACCGAGTTGTCGTGACAGCTCGCCCGCAGGCCGACCAGGTGTCCCGGTTCCACCATGCTCGGCGAAACCTCGACGAAGACGTTCGGGCCGGGCTGCGGCGCGCCCGCGGGTGCACCGGGCTGCCCGTCGGCGGGCTGCCCGGCGGCGACCGGTGCGCCGGCGGCCCGGGCGGGTGTCGCCGCGGACACCGACTCCACGCTGGCCGGCACGAGCGGTACCGCCAGGGCCGGCACCGCCGTCAGCAACGGAGCGGCCAGGGCGATCGAGAGCAGCGGAGCGCGGGTGACGAGGGTACGCAGACCAGCAGCGGACAGCGCCGGACGAGTGTGCGTCACTGCTGGCACGAGGCCCCCTCCCGGTGCGCCGGGGCGGTCACCGGGGCCCTGCCGGACACCCGGTCCTGCCTTCTACCGATGATGGTCTCACCACCGGGCGTACATCACATCCGGTCCGGCGCGACGCTCGCGTAGGCTCGGTTGGTGGTGACCTCCACCGACCCGACCCCTGCCGCCGTGCCCTCCGTGGCGCGGGCGATCCGTACCTACCACCCGCGTCGCGGCCGGATGAGCGGCCGGCAGGTGGCGGCGTTGGAACAGCTCTGGCCGCGGTACGGCCTGCGCGTCACCGACGCCGACCCGTTCGACCCCGTCGCCCTGTTCGGCCGCCGCGCCCCACTGGTGGTCGAGATCGGATCCGGCATGGGCGACGCGACCGCCGAGATGGCTGCCGCCGACCCGGATCGAGATTATCTGGCGGTCGAGGTGCACACCCCGGGAATTGCGAACCTGCTGGACCTGATCCACCTTCGTGACCTCGACAATGTCCGGATCGTCGAGGGCGACGCGATGGAGTTGCTCGATCTGCTGCCGTCCGCGTCCCTGGACGCGGTGCACGTCTTCTTCCCGGATCCGTGGCCGAAGTCCCGGCACCACAAGCGGCGGCTGATCCAGCCGACGCACGTCGCGCGGTTGCGTTCCCGGTTGGCCGTCGGCGGCACGCTGCACTGTGCCACCGACTGGGCGGAGTACGCCGAGTCGATGCGCGCGACCCTGGACGCCGACCCGGGCCTGGTCAACGCCTACGACGGTTACGCCCCCCGACCGGCGCACCGACCGGTGACCCGGTTCGAGCGGCGGGCGCAGCGTGCCGGACGCCCGGTCGCCGACCTGATCTACCACCGCCGCCGGTAAGGAAGGGCACCTTATTAACGCCTGGTGTATAGGAAGGGCCCCCTGCTAACACCAACACCACCGCCCGCCGGAGGCCGGTTGGCGTCCCGGGGCGTGATCCAGGCACCATGGAGCAGCCATGACACTCACCGCCGCGCTGCCCAAGACCGCCGATCCCGACACTCTCTACGACGCGTTCGCCAGTTGGGCGTCCGAGCGCGGCCTGGACCTCTATCCCCACCAGGAGGAGGCGGTCATCGAGATCGTCTCCGGGGCCAACGTGATCATGAATACGCCGACCGGCTCGGGCAAGAGCCTGGTCGCCATCGCCGCCCACTTCGCCGCCCTGGCCGACGACCGGACGACCTTCTACACCGCGCCGATCAAGGCCCTGGTGTCGGAGAAGTTCTTCGCGCTCTGTGAGGTCTTCGGCGCCGAGAACGTCGGCATGCTCACCGGTGACGCCAGTGTCAACGCCGACGCCCCGATCATCTGCTGCACCGCGGAGATCCTCGCCAACCTGGCGCTCCGCGAGGGCGTGAAGGCCGACGTCGGCCAGGTGATCATGGACGAGTTCCACTTCTACGCCGAACCGGACCGGGGCTGGGCCTGGCAGGTACCGCTTATCGAGTTGCCGCAGGCGCAGTTCGTGCTGATGTCGGCCACGCTGGGCGACACCACCCGATTCGTCGACGACCTGTCCCGGCGCACCGGCCGGGCGACCGCCGTCGTCCGCTCGGCCGAGCGGCCGGTCCCGCTGCTCTTCTCGTACGCGATGACACCGCTGCACGAGACCCTCGAGGAGCTGCTGGAAACCAAGCAGGCCCCGGTGTACGTCGTGCACTTCACCCAGGCCGCCGCCCTGGAACGCGCGCAGGCGCTGATGAGCGTCAACGTCTGCACCCGGGCCGAGAAGGACATGATCGCGCAGGCGATCGGTGGGTTCCGGTTCACCTCCGGCTTCGGCAAGACCCTGTCCCGGCTGGTCCGGCACGGCATCGGCGTGCACCACGCCGGGATGCTGCCGAAGTACCGCCGGCTGGTGGAGACCCTCGCCCAGGCCGGGCTGCTCAAGGTCATCTGCGGTACGGACACCCTCGGCGTCGGCATCAACGTGCCGATCCGCACCGTGCTGTTCACCGGCCTGTCCAAGTACGACGGGGTACGCACCCGGCTGCTCAAGGCCCGCGAGTTCCACCAGATCGCCGGCCGGGCCGGACGCGCCGGATTCGACACCCTCGGCCGGGTCGTGGTGCAGGCACCCGAGCACGTCATCGACAACGAGAAGGCCCTCGCCAAGGCCGGTGACGATCCCAAGAAGCGGCGCAAGGTGGTGCGTAAAAAGCCGCCGGAGGGTTCGATCGGCTGGGGCAAGCCCACCTTCGACCGCCTGGTGGAGGCCGAACCGGAGCCACTGACCTCAAGCTTCCAGGTCAGCCACTCGATGCTGCTCAACGTGATCGGCCGCCCCGGCGACGCGTTCGCGGCCATGCGGCACCTGCTCACCGACAACCACGAGGACGCGGCGGCCCAGCGCCGACACATCCGCCGGGCCATCGCCATCTACCGGGCGTTGCGGGCCGGCGGCGTGGTCGAGGAACTACCCGAGCCGGACGAGACCGGGCGGCGGGTCCGGCTCACCGTCGACCTGCAACTCGACTTCGCGCTCAACCAGCCGCTGTCACCCCTCGCGCTGGCCACCATCGAGCTGCTGGACAGCGAATCACCGTCGTACGCCCTGGATGTGCTGTCGGTGATCGAGTCGATCCTCGACGACCCGCGCCAGGTGCTCTCCGCGCAGCAGTTCAAGGCCCGGGGCGAGGCGGTCGCCGCGATGAAGGCCGAGGGCATCGAGTACGAGGCCCGGCTCGAACTGCTCGACGAGGTGACCTGGCCCAAGCCGCTGGCCGAACTGCTGGAGGACGCCTACGAGATGTACCGACGGGGGCATCCCTGGGTGGCCGACCACCAGCTCTCCCCCAAGTCCGTGGTACGCGACATGTACGAGCGGGCGATGACCTTCACCGAGTACGTGCAGTTCTACGGGCTGTCCCGCTCCGAGGGCCTGGTGCTGCGCTACCTCACCGACGCGTACAAGACGCTGCGGCAGACGGTGCCGGAAGAAGCCAAGACCGAGGAACTGGTCGACCTCATCGAGTGGCTCGGCGAGTTGGTCCGGCAGGTCGACTCCAGCCTCATCGACGAGTGGGAGCGGCTGCGCAACCCGACGGATCTGCCCGAGGTCGCCGCCGCCCTGGACGACCGGCCGGCGGCGGTGACCCGCAACCCGCGCGCGTTCCGGGTGCTGGTGCGCAACGCCCTGTTCCGGCGGGTCGAGTTGGCCGCGCTACGACAGTGGGCGACGTTGGGCGAGTTGGACGCCGACTCGGGCTGGCACGCCGACGCCTGGGCCGACGCGTTGGAGCCCTACTTCGAGTCGTACGACGAGATCGGGACCGGTCCGGACGCCCGTGGCCCGGCGCTGCTGATGATCGATCAGGGCCGGGAACGCTGGACGGTGCGGCAGATCCTGGACGACCCGGAGGGCGACCACGACTGGGGCATCAGCGCGGAGGTCGACCTGGCCGCCTCCGACGAGGCGGGCGCCGCGGTGGTCCGGATCACCGACGTCGGCCAGCTCTGAAATTTTTCGTACGAGGGGTCGTCCGGGATGCCCGGGCGGCCCCTTTCGTTCCCTGGGCGATGTCAGGGTCGTCGATTAGAATGTATGTACTAATCGAGTTCCTGACCTGGGAGGATGCTCGTGACCGCGCCCATCTCCGCCCCCCTCACGCCGTACGCAACCCTCCTCGGTTTCACCCGCTACGTCGATCGCACCGGCCCGACCAAGGCGAGCTTCGTCGGTGGCCTGCGTCGGCAGCGGGCGAGCCGTTCCGGATTCAACCCGCACGGCCAGTTCGTCAAGGCGCTCAAGGCCGACATCGCCTTCCACACCGGCGGGACCCACCTCGCTCAGGTGGTCGACGTGGTCAAGCCCCGGTGGCGTCCGCTCTATCAGGCGCTGGTGCCCGGTGCGACGGCCTGGCTGCACTCGCTCGGCGAGCCGGCCGGCGTCGACCTGGCCCAGACCCGCGACGCCCTCGCCATGCTCGGCGACCTACCCATCAAGATCAATCCACACTTCGGCATCCGGTACGCCGACGGCCACGCCGAGGCGGTGCGCCTGCACTTCGACGAGGCCCCGCCCAGCGAGGAGGCGATGCTGGCCGCGCTGCACCTGACCGCCCGGCACATGGACGCCGTCCTGCCGCGCGCCGAGCCGGTCCTGGTCGACATCCGCCGGGGCACCACCCACCGGATGCCCGACGGGGTGAAACCCGACGAGATCGAACGCTGGCTGGCCGGCGAAGCCGCCGCCTTCCGCGCCATCTGGTCCGCCGCCGCCTGACCCCACCCCTCCCTCCCCCTGCGCTGCCCCGCTTCGCCCCGCCTCGCCAGGTCGGGATCCGAGCAACATCGGGGAAGATGCTGCCTCCGCGCGATCCGAGGCGACATTTTCCCCGATGTTGCTGGAGCAGCGCCTCGAGCTTGCGGCGGGCGGGTTATCCACAGGGGGTGTCGGGAAGGGCTCGTCGTCGTCCATGGTGGACGGCATGGCTACTTCCGCCCGGCGTCCGCCGCAACTGCGCGGGCGCGTCTTCCGTGGTTCCCGTGCGGTAGCCCGAGGGCTGCTGACCCGGGGCGAGTTGCGCAGCCGGGCATGGCGGCCGGTCTTCCGGGACGTGTACGCCGACGCCCAGCTCACGATCTCCCACCGCACCCGGTGCCAGGCAGCGGCACGATGGGTCATTCCACCCGGTGCGGTGATCGCCGGACGGAGCGCCGCCGCGCTGTTCGGTGCCGGGTTCAGCGGGGACGCCGATCCGCTCGACGTCCTCGTGCCCGCCGGGCTGCGCTTCGGGCCGGTCGCCGGTCTCGTGGTGCACACCGGCGAGATCACCGAGGACGATGTCCTGTCGCACGCCGGCATGCCGGTCACCACCCCGCTGCGCACCTGCTGGGATCTGGCCCAGTGGCTCGACGTGGAAGAGGCCACGGTCGTGGTCGACCGGTTGCTCCGCCAGCGGCTGGTCCGCGCCGACCAGCTACGGGAGCTGACGGACCGTCGTCGTGGTGCCCGTGGTTGGAAACGGCTGCTTCGGGTGGCACAGCTCGCCGACCCGGGCGCGGAGTCGGCTCAGGAGTCGCGGCTACGGGTGCGGATCGTGCTGGCCGGCCTGCCCCGTCCGGTCACCCAGTTCGTGGTGGAGCGCGACGGCAGGTTCATCGCCCGGGTCGACCTCGCCTGGCCGGAGTTGAAAATCGCGGTCGAGTACGACGGTCTCTGGCACGACGATCCGCAGCAGCTCCACCGCGACCGACGCCGCCTCAACCGCCTGCTCGGCGAGGACTGGATCGTGCTGCACGTGACCGCGAAACGCCTCCGCGACGACTTCGACGGCTTCCTCGCCGAGCTCCGTCAAGCCCTCCGCACCCGCACCCGCACCCGCTGACCCCCGAGCCCCGGCCCCGCGCCCGAGCCCCAGGCCCCCCGTGCCCGTGCCCGTGCCCGTGCCCCGCGCCCCGCGCCTCCCCGTGCCCCGCGCCCCGTCCCTCCCCGTGCCCCGCGCCCCGTGCCCCGCGCCCCGTGCCCCGCGCCCCGTCCCTCCCCGTGCCCCGCGCCCCGCGCCCCGTGCCGTGCCCCGTGCCTCCCCGGGCACGGACCCCGGCCCCAGTCGATCGACGCCCTGGGCAAGGAACTGACCCGGATGCTGCCCCTCGGGCACGGACCCCCGGCCGAGGACGAGCAACTTCGGGGAAAGTGCTGCCTCCAGACGCGCCGAGGCAGCACTTTCCCCGAAGTTGCACTCATCCTGGCTCACACGATGGTGGTGACCTGGGGGTTGTCGACCGGGCCGACGATCAGTCGCAGCGACGGGAAGTGCTCGGCCAGGAGTTGGCGGCAGGGATCACATGGGGTGACGATAGCCCGGCCACGGTCGCCTACCGTGACGATCGTCTCCAGCTCACCCACGCCCTGAGTGGCGGCGGTGCCCAGCGCCACCGTCTCGGGGCACGCTCCGCCGGTCGCGTGCACCACGTTGACGGCGGAGATGACCCGACCATCGGCGGTACGAGCCGCCGAGGCGAGGGTGTGGGCGGCGCTGCGGCACCGTAGCTTCGCCACCGCACTGGCGGCCTGCACCAGTGCCCGGTCGGTGTCCCTCATCGTCATCGACGTCCCCGTGTTCCGCTCCCAACTCGGCGCTCAACGATAGACCGCCGCCACGCTGGTGCCACACCACCGCCCCCTCCGCTCTGCTTCAATCCACGCATCGGTTCGAGGCGACATCCATTGCGTAGGTTGAAGCAGAGCAAAGGGGGCACAAGGGGAACCGTCAGGTCCGACGCCGCCTCGGGAACGCGGGGGTCGTTACGCGCCGCAGCAAGCCAGGACACCACCGCCCGGACACCACCGCCCGGGCACCACCATCAGGGCGCTCCGCCCGGATATCGCCGACCGATTCGGCCGGCGTCGCCGCGTAGGAGCAGGTCGGGCACCGGGCGGGTAACCAGGAGGCGGAGCGGGCAGCGGCTGCCTATCCTTGGCCACGACATGCAGAATCCAGCCTCACCCGCCGCCACCGATCCCGTCCGCGACCTGCAGCGCCGCCTGTCTCCGCTGATGTTCCGCGATCAGCGTCAGCTGCGCCGTCGACTCGACGGGCTGCGGAAGCTACGCGACCCGCGCCGACGCGAGGCGGTGCTCGCCGAGATCGTCGCCGAGACGGCTGCGGCGGAGGTCCGGCTGGAGCGGCGGAAGGCCGCCGTGCCAAAGGTCGTCTACCCGGCCAGTCTGCCGGTCAGCGAGCGCAAGGACGACATCGCCGCCGCGATCCGCGACCACCAGGTGGTGATCGTGGCGGGCGAGACCGGCTCGGGAAAGACCACCCAGTTGCCGAAGATCTGTCTGGAGCTGGGGCGCGGGGTCCACGGGTTGATCGGGCACACCCAGCCCCGGCGGCTGGCGGCGCGGACGGTGGCCGACCGGATCGCTGAGGAGTTGGGGACCGAGCTCGGCGACGTGGTCGGCTACAAGGTGCGCTTCACCGATCAGGTGGGCGAGAACAGCCTGGTCAAGCTGATGACCGACGGCATCCTGCTGGCCGAGTTGCAGACCGACCGGATGCTGCGCCAGTACGACACATTGATCATCGACGAGGCGCACGAACGCAGCCTCAACATCGACTTCATTCTCGGGTACCTCAGGCAGCTCCTGCCGCGCCGTCCCGACCTCAAGGTGATCATCACGTCGGCGACCATCGAGACCGACCGGTTCGCGCGGCACTTCGCGGGGTCACCGACGGCCGAGTATCCGGACGGCGAGCCGGCGCCGGTGGTCGAGGTCTCCGGCCGGACCTACCCGGTGGAAGTGCGCTACCGGCCGTTGGTGGAGGTCGCCGAGACCGACGAGGAGGACGCGGACGAGGAGAACGTCCGCGACCAGATCCAGGCCATCGGCGACGCCGTCGAGGAGTTGGCCGCCGAGGGACCGGGCGACATCCTGGTCTTCCTCAGCGGTGAGCGGGAGATCCGGGACACCGCCGAGGCGCTGGGCAAGCTGGTCACCAACCGGCCCGCGCTGCGCAACACCGAGATCCTTCCGTTGTACGCGCGGCTCAGCGTCGCCGAGCAGCATCGGGTCTTCGCCCCGCACACCGGGCGGCGGGTGGTGCTGGCCACCAACGTCGCGGAGACCTCGCTGACCGTGCCCGGTATCAAGTACGTGGTGGATCCCGGTACCGCCCGAATCTCCCGTTACTCGCAGCGGCTGAAGGTGCAGCGGCTGCCGATCGAGCCGGTGTCCCAGGCCAGCGCCAATCAGCGCAAGGGCCGCTGCGGACGTACCTCGGACGGCATCTGCATTCGGCTCTACGCCGAGCAGGACTTCGACTCCCGCCCCGAGTTCACCGACCCGGAGATCCTGCGAACGAACCTGGCCTCGGTCATCCTCCAGATGACCGCCATCGGGCTGGGTGACATCGCCGCCTTCCCGTTCATCGACCCGCCGGACCGCCGCAACATCACCGACGGCGTGCACCTGCTGCACGAGTTGGGCGCGATCGACCCGACCGAGACCGAGCCGACGAAGCGGCTCACCGCGCTCGGTCGGCGGCTGGCCCAGCTGCCGGTCGACCCGAGGTTGGCCCGGATGGTGCTGGAGGGCGAACGCAACGGCTGTGCCATCGAGGTGATGGTGATCGCCGCGGCTCTGTCGATCCAGGACCCGCGGGAGCGGCCGGCGGAGAAGCAGGCCCAGGCGGATCAGGCGCACGCCCGGTTCGCCGACAAGGAGTCCGACTTCGTCGCGTACCTCAATCTGTGGCGTTATCTGCGCGAGCAGCAGCGGGCGCTCTCGTCCAGCGCGTTCCGACGGATGTGCCGGGCGGAGTACCTGAACTACCTGCGGGTCCGGGAGTGGCAGGACATCGTCAGCCAGCTACGCCAGGTGCTGCGTACCGTCGAAGCCACCGGCCGGGGACGGGGCCGGCGGGGCGGCGCGGACGGCGAGCCCGACGGCGGCGGTGGGCGGCGGCAGGGCGGCGCGGACCTGCCGGAGGAGATCGACACTCCGACGGTGCACCAGTCGCTGCTGCCCGGTCTGCTGTCGCACATCGGCCTCAAGGACGCGCAGAAGCACGAGTACCTGGGGGCGCGCGGCGCGAAGTTCGCCCTGTTCCCGGGCTCGGCGCTGTTCAAGAAGCCACCGCGCTGGGTGATGGCTGCCGAGCTGGTGGAGACCTCCCGGCTCTGGGGGCGGGTCAACGGGCGAATCGAACCGGAGTGGGTCGAGCCGCTCGCCCAGCACCTGGTCAAGCGCAGCTACAGCGAGCCGCACTGGGAGAAGAAGCAGGCGGCGGTGATGGCGTACGAGAAGGTCACCCTCTTCGGTGTCCCGCTGGTCACTTCCCGCAAGGTGAACTTCGGCCGGATCGACCCGACGTTGAGCCGGGAACTGTTCATCCGGCACGCGCTGGTCGAGGGCGACTGGTCCACCCACCACCAGTTCTGGCGGGACAACCAGCGGTTGCTGGCCGAGGTGGAGGAGCTGGAGAACCGCGCCCGGCGACGCGACATCCTGGTCGACGACGAGACGATCTTCCAGTTCTACGACGAGCGGATCCCGGCCGACGTGGTCTCCGGGCGACACTTCGACAGCTGGTGGAAGACGACTCGCCGCACCCGGCCGGAGCTGCTCACCTTCACCCGGGAGCTGCTGGTCAACGCGGGTCGGGGCGGGCTGGACGAGGCCGACTACCCCGACGAGTGGCGGGCCGACGGGGTGGCGCTGCCGCTGACGTACACCTTCGACCCGGGGACCACGACCGACGGGGTGACGGTGGACATCCCGTTGCCGTTGCTCAACCAGGTGCCGGCCGAGAGCTTCGACTGGCAGGTGCCGGGGCTGCGTGAGGAATTGGTCGTCGCGCTGATCCGGTCGCTGCCGAAGCCGGTGCGGCGCAATTTCGTGCCGGTACCCGACTACGCCCGCGCCGCGCTGGCCGCGATCACCCCGGGTGCGGAGCCGCTGCTGGAGGCGCTGACCCGACAGCTGCGGCGGATGACCGGGGTGACCGTGCCTCGGGACGCCTGGGACCTGGCCAAGCTTCCGCCGCACCTGCGGGTCACCTTCCGGGTGCTCGGCGACGACGACAAACCGGTCGCCGAGGGCAAGGACCTGCCGGCCCTGCAACGCCAGCTCAAGGCGGAGGTACGCCAGGTGGTGGCCGCCGCCGCGCCGGAGGTGGCCCGTTCGGGGCTGACCGGCTGGGAGATCGGTACGCTGCCGCGCACCATCGAGCAGGTACGGGCGGGATACGCGGTGACCGCCTACCCGGCGCTCGTGGACGAGGGCGCGACTGTCGGCGTGAAGGTGTTCGACTCACCGGCTGAGCAGGAGGCCGCCCACTGGGCGGGCACCCGACGGCTGCTGCGGCTGACCGTGCCGTCGCCGGCGAAGTTCCTGCAGGGGCGGCTGACCAACGAGGCGAAGCTGGCGCTGTCCCGCAACCCGCACGGCGGTGTGCAGGCGTTGATCGAGGACGCGGCCGGCGCGGCCATCGACAAGCTGGTCATCGACGCGGGCGGGCCGGCGTGGGACGAGGCGGGCTTCGCCGCCCTGCGGGAGAAGGTCCGGGCCGAGCTGGTGGAGACCGTGGTGGAGGTGATGGAGCGGGTCCGGGCGGTGCTCGCCACCGCGTACGCGGTGCAGCAGCGCCTCGGCGCGACGAGGAACCTGGCCGTGGTGGCCGCCCTGGCCGACATCCGCAACCAGCTCACCGGCCTGGTGCACGCCGGTTTCATCACCGAGGCCGGGTACGCCCGCCTGCCCGACCTGCTGCGCTACCTGACCGCGATCGAGCGGCGGCTCGACCGGCTGCCGGGCAATCCGGCGCGGGACAAGTCTCAGCAGGATCGGGTCGCGGTGGTGCAGCGCGAGTACGACGAGTTGCTGGCCGCGCTGCCGCCGGCTCGCCGGGGTTCCCAAGCGGTACGCCAGATCCGCTGGATGATCGAGGAGTTGCGGGTGAGCATCTTCGCCCAGGCTCTGGGCACCCCGTATCCGGTGAGTGAACAGCGCATCTACCGCGCCATGGACGACGCCGAAAACGGTTAGCTCAACGGCTCGACGCCGGGCGGGAGTTGCGCGGTGGCGGTGGCGGTGTGCACGTAGTCGAGCAGGATGCGCCGTAGTTCGCGGCCGGCGTGGGTGGGCACCACGTCGCGGCGGCGGGCCACGGCGATGGTGCGGCGTACGCCCGGTGGGGCGAGCCGGGTGACCCGGATGCCGGGGCGACGGGCCACCGCGATGCCCGGGACCAGGGCGATGCCCAGCCCGGCCTCGACGAAGCTGAGCACGGCGTCCATCTCCCCGCCGTCGACGGACAGGGTCGGTTCGAAGCCGGCGTCCCGACACGCCTGGAGGGTGGCGTCGCGCAGGTCGTAGCCCTCACGGAACATCACCAGGGGCTGGTCACGCAGGTCGGTGATGCGCAGGTCGGCACCGGGCATGGCGGCCGGCACCGGGTCGACCGAGGCGACCACCAGACTCTCGGTGAGGATCGGGTCGGCGCGCAGCCCGGGGTCGGCGCCCTGCGCGGGCATGATGATCAGTGCGAGGTCGAGGTCGCCGCGGAGCAGGTCACGGACGAGATCCTGGGAGCCACCCTCCTCCACCCGCAGGTCGACGGTGGGGTGGGCGTCACGGAACCGACGGAGCACCGGCGGGGCGAGCGAGGTGGCGAGGCTGGGGGTGGCACCGAGGCGTACCCGGCCACGTCGCAGGCCGACCAGTTCCTGCACCTCGCGGGTGGCGGTCTCGACGTCGGCCAGGATCCGTTTGGCCAGCGGCAGCAGCACTTCCCCCGCCGCGGTGAGGGTTATGTTGCCCCTTACCCGCTCGAAGAGCGGCGCCCCGAGGGTGTCCTCCAGGGCGTGAATTTGCTTACTCAACGAGGGCTGCGTGATGCCCACCAGGTCGGC
This sequence comes from Micromonospora lutea, assembly GCF_016863535.1. GTDB lineage: Bacteria > Actinomycetota > Actinomycetes > Mycobacteriales > Micromonosporaceae > Micromonospora > Micromonospora lutea. Next base: position 181,143 of record NZ_BOPB01000014.1, on the reverse strand, counting down.
CGCCTGGGTGAAATGTCGTACTTCGGCGACCGCGACGAAGTACTTCAACTGATGGAGCTGCATCTACATAGCTTATGGCTATCAAGACTGCGGCGTCGATGCATTGGACGACTGATCAAACTGCTCCTAGCGTCGGTCGAGTGGTAGTAACGACGAGAACGCGGTCGCCCATCCGATCCAATGTCGGCCTCAAGGCCGTCATGGCGGTGACGGGCGTCCTGCTGGTGCTGTTCCTCATCGCCCACATGCTGGGCAACCTGAAGATCTTCTCGGGCGCGACGTCGTTCGACCACTACGCGCACTGGTTACGCGAACTCGGCGTCCCGCTGCTGCCCAGCGCCGGATTCCTCTGGTTGCAGCGGGTCGGCCTGCTGACGGCGGTGATCCTGCACATCTGGGCCGCCACGGTCCTGGCGCTGCGCGCCCGTGCCGCCCGTCCCGTGCGCTACGCCCACCGCAAGAAGGTCCGGGGCAGCTACGCGGCACGGACCATGCGCTGGGGCGGAGTGATCATCCTGCTCTTCGTGGTCTACCACATCCTCGACCTGACCACCGGCACGCTGAACCCGGTCGGTGACCCGTCCCGGCCGTTCGCGAACGTGGTCGCCGACTTCGCCCCGGAGCGCTGGTACGTCACGCTCTTCTACACCGTGGCGGTCGTCGCGCTCGGCTTCCACCTGCGCCACGGTGTGTTCAGCGCGCTGCGCAGCCTCGGCCAGCAGACCCCGCGTGGCGAGCAACGGGTCCGGGTGGTGGCGCTGGTCTTCGCCGTCGTGCTCTGCGCCGGTTACCTCGTGGTCCCGTTCGCCGTACTCACCGGATTGGTGTCCTGACCATGGATCTGTTCACCGAGGGCGACCCGATCGCCGACACCAGAGCCCCCGACGGGCCGATCGAAACCCGCTGGGAGCGTCGTCGCTTCGAGGCCAAGCTGGTCAACCCGGCCAACCGGCGCAAGATGAGCGTCATCGTGGTCGGCACCGGCCTGGCCGGCGGCTCCGCCGCCGCCACGCTCGCCGAGCAGGGCTACCGGGTCAAGTCGTACTGCTACCAGGACAGCCCCCGCCGGGCGCACTCGATCGCCGCGCAGGGCGGCATCAACGCCGCGAAGAACTACCGCAACGACGGCGACTCGGTGCACCGGCTCTTCTACGACACCGTCAAGGGCGGCGACTTCCGCTCCCGCGAGTCGAACGTGCACCGGCTGGCCGAGGTCTCGGTCAACATCATCGACCAGTGCGTCGCCCAGGGTGTGCCCTTCGCCCGCGAGTACGGCGGCCTGCTGGACACCCGTTCGTTCGGCGGCGCGCAGGTGCAACGCACCTTCTACGCCCGGGGCCAGACGGGCCAGCAGTTGCTGCTCGGCGCGTACCAGGCGTTGGAACGCCAGATCGGCCTGGGCAACGTGGAGATGAACGCCCGGCACGAGATGCTGGAGCTGATCGTCGTCGACGGCAAGGCCCGGGGCATCGTCGTGCGGGACATGGTCACCGGCGAGATCACCACGGAGTTCGCCGACGCGGTGGTCCTCGCCTCCGGCGGCTACGGCAACGTCTTCTACCTCTCCACCAACGCCAAGGGCTGCAATGTCACCGCCACCTGGCGGGCCCACCGCAAGGGCGCGTACTTCGCCAACCCCTGCTACACCCAGATCCACCCGACCTGCATCCCGGTCTCCGGCGACCACCAGTCGAAGCTGACCCTGATGAGCGAGTCGCTGCGCAACGACGGCCGGGTGTGGGTGCCGAAGGCCAAGGACGACGACCGCCTCCCCCGCGACATTCCGGAGGACGAGCGGGACTACTACCTGGAGCGCATCTACCCGTCCTTCGGCAACCTGGTGCCCCGCGACATCGCCTCCCGGGCCGCGAAGAACGTCTGCGACGAAGGCCGGGGGGTGGGCCCGACGAAACTCGGGGTCTACCTCGACTTCGCCGACGCCATCGACCGGCTCGGCCGCAAGGCCATCGAGGCCAAGTACGGCAACCTCTTCGAGATGTACGAGCGGATCACCGGCGAGGACCCGTACGAGGTCCCGATGCGGATCTACCCCGCCGTGCACTACACGATGGGTGGCCTCTGGGTCGACTACGACCTCCAGTCGACCATCCCCGGCCTGTTCGTCATCGGCGAGGCGAACTTCTCCGACCACGGCGCCAACCGGCTCGGCGCCTCCGCGCTGATGCAGGGCCTCGCCGACGGGTACTTCGTGCTGCCCAACACGCTCGCCAACTACCTCGCCGCCGGCCCGTTCGAGAAGGTCGACGCGACCCACCCGGCGGCCGTCGAGGCGCGTCGCGACGTGGAGGACCGGGTCCAGCGGCTGTTGGCGATCAACGGTGACCGGACGGTGGACTCGTTCCACCGCGAGTTGGGCCAGATCATGTGGGAGCACTGCGGGATGGAGCGCTCCGAGGCCGGGCTACGCAAGGCCATCGACGAGATTCGTGCCCTGCGTGACGAGTTCTGGCAGCGGGTCCGGGTGCCGGGCAACGGCGAGGGGCTGAACCAGTCGCTGGAGAAGGCCGGCCGCGTCGCCGACTTCTTCGAGTTGGCCGAGCTGATGTGCATCGACGCCCTGCACCGGGAGGAGTCCTGCGGCGGCCACTTCCGCGCCGAGCACCAGAGCGCCGAGGGCGAGGCCCAGCGCGACGACGAGCGGTTCGCGTACGTCGCGGCCTGGGAGTTCACCGCCACGGGTGAGCCCTCGGTGCTGCACAAGGAAGACCTGAACTTCGAATACGTCCACCCCACGCAGCGGAGCTACAAGTGAACCTGACCCTGCGCATCTGGCGCCAGTCCGGCCCCCAGGACAAGGGTCGGATGGTGAAGTACCAGGTCGACGACGTCTCCCCGGACATGTCGTTCCTGGAGATGCTCGACGTGCTCAACGAGCGGCTCATCCTCGCCGGAGAGGAGCCGGTCGCCTTCGACCACGACTGCCGTGAGGGCATCTGCGGCATGTGCGGCCTCATGATCAACGGCGAGGCGCACGGCCCGCAGCGCGGCACCACCGCCTGCCAGTTGCACATGCGGCAGTTCAAAGACGGCGACACGATCGACATCGAGCCGTGGCGGGCCCGGGCCTTCCCGGTCATCAAGGACCTGGTGGTCAACCGCAACGCCTTCGACAAGATCATCGCTGCTGGCGGGTACGTCACCGCGCCCACCGGCAGCGCGCCGGAGGCACACTCCGTACCGGTGGCCAAGGCCGACGCCGACTCCGCCTTCGAGTCCGCCGCCTGCATCGGCTGCGGTGCCTGCGTGGCGGCCTGCCCGAACGGCTCCGGCATGCTGTTCACCGCGGCCAAGGTCACCCAGCTGTCGCTGCTGCCGCAGGGCCAGCCGGAGCGCTACACCCGGGTGATCGGCATGGTCGACGCGCACGACGAGGCCGGATTCGGTGGCTGCACCAACGCCGGTGAGTGCACCGCGGTCTGCCCGAAGGGCATCCCACTGACCACCATCGGCCGCCTCAACCGCGACTACCTGGCCGCCACCACCCGTCACGCCGACACCCCCGGCGCCTAACCCCCTCCCTCCCCCCTGCTCCGTTGATCATGAGATTGGCGGCAGTCGTTGATCTTCAGACTGCCGCCAACTTCATGATCAACTGTGCGTCTGGGTGTCGACCGGCGGCGAGGGGGTCGGTTGAAGGGCGTTGGTGCGGGTAGCAGTCCAGCTACGCGGACAACACGAGGAGCGGACATGCGGGCACTGACCTGGCAGGGCAAGCGGGACGTACGGGTCGAGGAGGTGCCGGACCCGAGGATCGAGGAGCCGAGCGACGCGATCGTCCGGATCACCTCCACCGCCATCTGCGGCTCCGACCTGCACCTGTACGAGGTTCTGGGGCCCTACCTCAAGCCGGGCGACATTCTCGGCCATGAGGCGATGGGGATCGTCGAGGAGGTCGGAGCCGGGGTCACCCGGCTCAAGCCCGGCGACCGGGTGGTGGTGCCGTTCAACATCTCCTGCGGGTCCTGCTGGATGTGCCAGCGGCAGCTCTACGCCCAGTGTGAGACCACCCAGGTCACCGCCGAGGGCAAGGGCGCCGCGCTGTTCGGCTACACCTCCCTCTACGGCGCGGTGCCCGGCGGGCAGGCCCAGTTCCTCCGCGTCCCGCACGCCGAATTCGGCCCGATCACGGTGCCGACCGACGGGCCGGACGAGCAGTGGCTCTACCTCTCCGACATCCTCCCGACCGCGTGGCAGGCGGTGAAGTACGCCGACACTCCGCGCGGCGGCACCCTCGCGGTCTTCGGGCTGGGGCCGGTGGGCCAGTTCTGCGCCCGCATCGGTCGGCACCTCGGCGCGGACCGGGTGATCGGCCTCGACCTGGTGCCGGAGCGGCTGGAGATGGCCCGCCGGCACGGCGTGGAGGTGCTCGACATCTCCCAGCTCGACGACGTGCCCGGCACGTTGATCGACCTGGTCGACGGGCGCGGACCGGACGCGGTGATCGACGCGGTCGGCATGGAGGCGCACGGCGCACCGCTGGGCAAGATGGCTCAGGCCGCCGCCGGGCTGCTCCCCGACAAGCTCGCCCAACCCATGATCGACAAGGCGGCGGTGGACCGGCTGGTGGTACTCAAGGCCGCCATCAAGGCCGTCCGGCGTGGTGGCACCGTCTCCATCTCCGGGGTGTACGGCGGCGAGGTCGACCCGTTGCCGCTGATGGAGATGTTCGACCGGGGAATCCAGCTGCGGATGGGCCAGTGCCACGTCCGACGCTGGACCGACGAGATCATCCCACTGCTCACCGATGACGACCCGCTCGGTGTGGCCGACCTGCGTACCCACCGGCTGCCGCTGGAGCAGGCGCCGCAGGCGTACGAGATGTTCCAGAAGAAGCAGGACGGCTGCGTGAAGGTCGTCCTCGCCCCGTGAGCCCATCGACGGGGTCACCTCCATCGATCTTTCGGCCTAGGGTGTGTCCTGGACGCACCGAGGGACCGACAGGAGAGACGAGTGACCTTCCGGATGGACCGCAGGACCGCGCTCGGTCTGGGCACCGTGGCGACGGCCGGCGCCGTGTTCGGCACCGCGATGCCCGCCGCCGCTGACCCCACCGAGGAGGCGACGACCGGCCTCGACCGCGACCGGGTGGCCGCCCGCATCGCCGCCGCCTACCAGCGGGAAAGCACCCGGGCCGGCGGCAACTGGCAGGCGTACGTCAGCCTGACCGGCCCGGACGGGCCACTGGTCACGGTCAGCGAGTCGGCGGACCGGCGCATCGAGGCGTACAGCGTCAACAAGATCGCCGTGGCGGTCGCGGTGCTGGACAAGGTCGACCGAGGCCTGCTCACCCTCGACCACCAGGTCGAGGTGACCCAGGCGATCGTGGTGCCCGGCGGCGACGGCATCTTCAGCCTGGACGGCGCCTACCCCAGCCTGGTCACCGTCGGCCACGTCCTGGCGAACCTGCTGACCGTCTCCGACGACACCGCGGTACGGCTCTGCGGGCTGGTCTGCCCGGCCGCCGAGGTCAACCAGATCCTGGTCGCGAAGGGCTTCCCGAACACGCAGGTGCAGCCGGTGGCCAACCCGAACCGCTTCTTCCTGGGCACCAGCACGCCCCGGGAAACCCACGACCTGTTGCGCGCGCTGGTCGGCGGCACCCTGCTCTCGGCCACCTCGACCGATCTCGTGCTCCGGCTGCTGCGTTCACCGGTGGCGTTCACCGACGGGGTACGCCGCGAAATGTCCTCCGCCGAGCGGGCCCGCGTCGCCACCAAGGCCGGCTGGTTCGCCGACGCCCGACACGAGGCGGGAGTAATCTTCGACACTGCCGGCGCGCCACTGGTGACGTACGCCCTCTTCGCCGACGGACAGGCCGGCGCGGACGACTTCGGCGCCACCCACCCTGCGGTGCAGGCCCGGGCCCGGTGGGGCCGTCGGGTCATGGACCTCACCGCCGGTCTCGGGGGCAGCGGCGCCACCCATCGTCGGCACACGTACCGCCCCAGCAACGGCGGCTGAACCTCGTCGGCGGCGGTTACGGTAGTCCCGGGGATCTATCAAGGGGGGACCATGCGGAGGCCGAACGGGCCGACCGGGCGTACCACCGGTCGGCGGATCATCGGGTCGGTGGCGGGGCTGGCCGCGGTGGCCGGGCTCGCCGGGGTGGCCTGGGCCGCGCGGCACGTGCCGGCCGCCATCGGCGGTCGGCTGGCCGGCGCCCGCGCCGAACGGGCGGCCCGGTCACCACAGTTCCGGGACGGCACCTTCCACAACCGGGCGGACACCCGCACGATGGTGCCGGTCTCCGACCGCAACCTCTTCCGTGAGCTGCTCTTCGGCAAGCAGAAACGTCGCCCCGACGCACCCGTGCCGCTACTGCGTCCGGCCGCCGAGACCGGGATCGATCCGGCCCGCGAGCTGAACATCGTCTGGTACGGCCACGCCTCCGCCCTCATCGAGATCGAGGGCCGGCGGGTGCTGTTGGATCCGATGTGGAGTGACAGGTGCTCCCCGTCGACGGTGGTCGGCCCGCGCCGGCTGCACGAACCGCCGGTACGCCTCGACGAACTGCCCCACCTCGACGCGATCCTGATCTCACACGACCACTACGACCATCTGGACATGGGCACGGTGCGGGAGTTGACCGCCCTGCAGTCAGCGCCGTTCCTGGTGCCGCTCGGGGTGGGTGCCCACCTCGACCGCTGGGGTGTGCCACCGGAGCGGATCATCGAGTTGGACTGGTCCCAGACGCACCGGGTGGCCGAGCTGGAGATCACCTGCACCGCCGCCCAGCACTTCTCCGGCCGGGGCCTGCGCCGCAACGGCACGCTGTGGAGTTCCTGGGTGGTGGCCGGTCGACAGCGTCGCGTCTTCTACACCGGAGACTCCGGCTACTTCGGCGGGTACGCCGAGATCGGCGCCGCGCACGGGCCATTCGACGTGACGCTGATGCAGATCGGCGCGTACGACCGGGCCTGGCCGGGGATCCACATGTTCCCGGAGGAGGCGGTCGCCGCCCACCTGGACCTGCGCGGTGGGCTGTTCGTGCCGGTGCACTGGGCCACCTTCAACCTCGCCATCCACGACTGGTCCGAGCCGGTGGACCGGCTCTGGGCCGAGGCGAAGGCCCGCGACGTGCGGCTGGCCGTGCCGCGCCCCGGCGAGCGGGTGGTGGTCGACGATCCGCCGCCGGTCGACGGCTGGTGGCAGGCCATCGCCTGACCTTGCCTTGATGTTAGGAAGGGCCCCTTCCTATACACCAGGCGTTAACAAGGTGCCCTTCCTTGCACTCTCAGAGGACGAAGGCGTCGGTCCAGAGGGCGCCGGAGCGGCCGGAGAGGGAGTCGAGCATCGCCACCGCTTGACTGTCCGTGAGTTGGGCGACGAAGTCCACGATGGCCCGGCCGCGCGCCTTGCCGATCCGGTCCGGGGTTCGCGGATGCAGCTCCGCCTCGGCCAACTCCACCAGGTCGTGCAGCCGCCGGGGCAGCCGGGAGTCCTCCTCCGGGTCTAGCAGCCACTCGCGTAGCGCCTCGACCAGGCTGTCGAGCAGCCGAGCCTGACCACGCTGGTGCAACGCCAGGTCGGGGCGGGCCAGCACGAACCGGTGGTGCACGAACTTGAGCACCTGCACCTCGTGCCACTGGGCCGGGGCGAGCAGCACGTGCCCGGAGCGTACGGTGGGCTGCTCGATGACGGTGATCGCGTCCACGAAACGGGTGGTCCACCGGGCGGAGAAATGGGCGATGTACTGTTCCGCCTCGATCGAGCCGTCGAACGGCATCGCGAGCAGCCCTTCGACCAGTTCCTCCCGGATGTGCTCGACGGCGGCGGCGAACGCCTCGTCATCGGCGACCCAGGCGTCCTTGTGGTGCAGCTGGCGGCGCAGCCGCTCGATCGACGATCCGGGGCGGCGCGCCGAGACGGCCAGCGCGGAATCGGTGATCGCCCGCAGCTGGCCGCCCTCGCGCTGCCAGGCCATCAGCTCGGCGGCCACCGCACCCTGCTGGAGCACGCCGACCCGGTAGAAGTCCTCCACGTCGTGGATCGCGTACGCGATGTCGTCGGCGGTGTCCATCACCGACGCCTCGACCGTCTGCTGCCAGTCGGCGATCCGGCCGGCGAACGGTGCCCGGGCCTGCCGCAGGTCCTCCAGCTCCGTGCGGTACGCCCCGAACTTCGCCGAGCCGCTGTCCGGATCGTCCGGCGGCGGGGTGGCTCCGCGCGGCGGCGAAGCCATCGTGCGTGGATGCGGGTCGGGATGATCGCGCCGGGTCCACGGGTACTTCAGCATCGCCGCCCGCACCGCCGCGGTCAGGTCCAGGCCGGTGGTCGCCGCGCCCCGGATCTCGGTCGAGGTGACGATCCGGTACGACTGGGCGTTGCCCTCGAACCCGTCGGTCAGGCCGAGCCGGTGCCGGGCCAGCCGGTCCAGCACCCGCTCCCCCAGGTGCCCGAAGGGCGGGTGACCGAGGTCGTGGGCGAGCGCGGCGGCCTCCACCACGTCCGGGTCGCAGCCGCCCAGCTTCTCGACCAGGTCGCGTTGGTGACCGTCGGCGGTGAGCCGTTCGGCGATCGCCCGGGCCACCTGGGCGACCTTGAGACTGTGGGTGAGCCGGTTGTGCACCAGCAACCCCGTTCCGCCCGGACTGACCACCTGGGTGACGCCGCCGAGCCGGGTGAAGAACGGCGAGCCGACGATCCGGTCCCGATCGGCCCGGAACGGGCTGGCGGCCAGGTCGCCGAGGGCCCGCGCGCTGCCGCCGAAGAGTCGGCGCGCCCGGGGGTCCACAGGTGGTTCCATGATCGCCACGGTAGCCGGGCAGAATGCACCACGGAACCCAGACCCGAAGGCGGAGCGACATCGTGACCCTCTCTGTTCATCAGCGGATCGCCGAGGAACTCGGCGTCGCCGAGCGCCAGGTACGCGCGGCCGTGGAGCTGCTCGACGGCGGCGCCACCGTGCCGTTCATCGCGCGCTACCGGAAGGAGGTCACCGGCCTGCTCGACGACACCCAGCTGCGCACCCTGGAGGAACGCCTGCGGTACCTGCGGGAGCTGGACGAGCGGCGCGCGGCGGTGCTGGAGTCCATCCGCTCCCAGGGCAAGCTCGACGAGGCACTGGAAGCGCAGATCATGGCGGCCGACTCGAAGTCCCGCCTGGAGGACATCTACCTGCCGTACAAGCCGAAGCGGCGGACCCGGGCGCAGATCGCCCGCGAGGCCGGGCTGGAGCCACTGGCGGACACGCTGCTCGGCGACCCGTCCCAGGATCCTCGCTCGGTGGCGGCGGCGTACGTCGACGCCGACAAGGGGGTGGCCGACGCCGCCGCCGCGCTGGACGGGGCGCGGGCCATCCTGATCGAGCGGTTCGCCGAGGACGCCGACCTGATCGGCACGCTGCGTGAGCAGATGTGGTCGCGGGGCCGGCTGGTGTCCCGGGTACGCGAGGGACAGGAGAGCGCCGGGGCGAAGTTCGCCGACTACTTCGACTTCGCCGAGCCGTACCCGAAGCTGCCCTCACACCGGATCCTGGCCATGTTCCGGGGTGAGAAGGAGGGCGTACTCGACCTGACCATGGACCCGGAGGCCGAGGGCGACGCCGACGCGGTGGTGACCGGGCCGACCCGGTACGAGGCCGCCATCGCCGGCCGGTTCGGGGTGAGCGACCAGGGGCGGCCCGCCGACCGTTGGCTCACCGACACGGTGCGCTGGGCGTGGCGTACCCGAATCCTCATCCACCTCGGCGCGGACCTGCGGATGCGGCTGTGGCAGGCGGCCGAGGAGGAGGCCGTCCGGGTCTTCGCCACGAACCTGCGGGACCTGCTGCTGGCCGCACCGGCCGGCGCCCGGCCCACGATGGGGCTGGACCCGGGTTTGCGAACCGGGGTGAAGGTGGCCGTCGTGGACGCCACCGGCAAGGTGGTCGCCACCGACACGATCTATCCGCACGAGCCGCGCCGGCAGTGGGACGCCTCGCTGCACACCCTCGCCACCCTGGCCGCGGCGCACGGGGTCGAGCTGATCGCCATCGGCAACGGCACCGCCAGCCGGGAGACCGACAAGCTGGCCGGTGACCTGATCAAGCGGCACCCGGAGCTGAAGCTGACCAAGGTGGTGGTCTCCGAGGCGGGCGCGTCGGTCTACTCCGCCTCGGCGTACGCCGCCCAGGAACTGCCCGGGCTGGACGTGTCGCTGCGCGGCGCGGTCTCCATCGCCCGCCGCCTGCAGGACCCGCTCGCGGAACTGGTCAAGATCGATCCGCGCTCCATCGGCGTCGGGCAGTACCAGCACGACCTGTCCGAGGTGAAGCTTTCCCGTTCGTTGGACGCCGTGGTGGAGGACTGCGTCAACGGCGTCGGGGTCGACGTCAACACCGCCTCCGCGCCGCTGCTGACCCGGGTCTCCGGCATCGGTGCCGGGCTGGCCGAGAACATCGTGCTGCACCGGGACGCCAACGGCCCGTTCCGCACCCGGTCCGACCTGAAGAAGGTGGCCCGGCTCGGCCCGAAGGCGTTCGAGCAGTGCGCCGGCTTCCTCCGCATTCCCGGCGGCGACGACCCGCTGGACTCCTCCAGCGTGCACCCGGAGGCGTACCCGGTGGTGCGCCGGATCCTGGCCAGCACCGGCCAGGACCTGCGCTCGATCATCGGCAAGAGCGCCATCCTGCGCGGGCTGCGCGCGACCGACTTCGTCGACGACACGTTCGGCCTGCCCACCGTCACCGACATCCTCGCCGAGTTGGAGAAGCCGGGCCGCGACCCCCGGCCGGAGTTCAAGACGGCGACCTTCGTCGAGGGTGTGGAGAAGATCAGCGACCTGACGCCGGGGATGGTGTTGGAAGGTGTGGTCACCAATGTGGCCGCGTTCGGCGCGTTCGTCGACGTCGGGGTGCACCAGGACGGCCTGGTGCACGTGTCGGCGATGTCCCGCACCTTCGTCAAGGACCCGCGCGACGTGGTGAAATCCGGCGACGTGGTGAAGGTCAAGGTGCTGGACGTCGACGTGCCGCGTAAGCGGATCTCGCTCACCCTGCGTCTGGAGGACGAATCCGAGCCCGGCGCGGGGCGTGCCGGGGGCCGGGGTGACGCGGGCCAGGAGGGACGTGGCCGGCGGAGCAGCCAGGGCGGTGGTGCCCAGGGCCAGGGCGGGCAGGGCCGTGGTGCGCAGGGCCGTGGTGCGCAGGGCCGTGGTGCGCAGGGCCGTGGTGCGCAGGGCCGTGGTGCGCAGGGTGGGCAGGTGCGCCAGGGACGCGGCGGCGCGGCACCCGCCGACGGCGCGATGGCCGACGCGCTGCGCCGCGCCGGCCTGCTCTAGCGGCCTCCTTCGTCAACGGCCGTGGCCGGCGCGACCGGGTATGCGTCGCGCCGGCGACGGCCGTTGGCACCGCCCCAGCACCCACCACCTCGCGTCCTTTGCTCTGCTTCAACCCACGCACCAGCGGCGCGCCAGAACCGTTGCGTGGGTTGAAGCAGAGCAAAGGGCCTCGACCGCATACACCGACCCGGGTCGAAACGACCGCTGTGGGTGGCGGACGACCCTCAGAGTTTGCGGCTGTTGCGCCAGCGTGGGTGGCTGAGCGGCGCACCGGGGACTGCGTTGCAGGCGTACACCGGTGGCAGCAGAGGGAAGCGAGCGCCGAGGGACGGTAGCGGGTGGCGTAGCGTTGGGGCGTGGTGAGTGACGGCGGCGCGGACTGGCGGGAGACGCGACAGCAGGCGGCGCTGGCCCACGCGGCGGCCGCGCAGCGGCGGCGGGAGGCCGAGCAGGCCGAGGCGGCGGCGCTGATCAGCGCGTTCGTCGCCGAGGCGCGCCGGCGCGGCCTGGCCACCACTCGGCTCGTCGCCCGATCGTACGACGGTCGGGCGCGCTACCGCACCAGCCTGCACGGCTGGTACATCGACCGGGCGCGCAGCCGGGCGGTCGACGTGGACGGGCGTTTCCATCTGCTGACCGTGCCGCGCTCGCTGCGAGCCCGGCTTCTCGGCGCCGACCCGCAACCCGACCCGGCCCCGTTGATCGTCGGCGAGGGCGCTCGGGACGGTGAGTCACTGCCCCTGCGGATCATGTTGCAGCGGCGGCTCGACGCCGCTGACGCAGACCTCTGACCAGCGACTAAGCGACACACCCGAGGTAACGCGGCGCGCCGGGAGGCGTTTCCTTTGCGTGCCCTGGCGGGTTGACGTGTCGGGATCCGTGTCGACTGTCGCTATTTTCCGATGCCATACGTGAACAGTCTGATACAACCCGTTTGTCTGCTATGACCGGTTGACTTACGGAGGTCAGAACGGTGCCCGCATCCTCGGTGACCACACCGGTACGCCCGCCCCGGCCCGCCCGGCCGGACGACCCGGTCAAGCGGTTGTTCGACGTGGTCCTCGCGACCGCGCTGCTGCTGCTGACCGCGCCGCTGATGGCGGCGGTGGCGGCGGCGGTCGCAATGCGGCTGGGCCGACCGGTGCTGTTCCGGCAGTGCCGCATCGGGCGGGACGACCGGCCATTCGAGTTGATCAAATTTCGCACCATGCGGGCGCCCGATCCGGCCCGGGGGTTGCTGACCGACGCGGACCGGCTCACTCCGCTCGGCCGTTGGCTGCGGGCCACCAGCCTGGACGAGCTGCCGACACTCTGGTGCGTGCTGCGCGGTGACATGAGCATCGTCGGCCCCCGACCACTGCTGCCGGAGTACCTGAACAGGTACACCCCCGACCAGGCGCGACGGCACGAGGTCCGCCCGGGAATCACCGGGCTGGCCCAGGTACGCGGACGCAACAGCCTCGACTGGGACACCAAGTTCTCGCTCGACGTGGAGTACGTGACCAACCACAGCCTCCGCCTCGACCTGTCGATCCTGGCGGCCACGGTCCGGACGGTGCTGCGCCGGGACGGCATCTCGGCCGACGGCAACGCCACCATGCCCGAGTTCCTCGGGAGCCGGCGATGACCGACACCATCTACCTGTCCGCGCCGGACATCGGGCCGCTGGAGGAGTCGTACCTGATCGCGGCGCTCCGTTCCGGCTGGGTGGCGCCGGTCGGCCCGGATCTCGACGCGTTCGAGCGGGAGGTCGCCGCCCGGGTGGGCACCCGGGGCGCGGTGGCGGTCAGCTCGGGCACCGCCGCGCTGCACCTGGCGCTGCTGGGGTTGGGCGTCGGCCCGGGAGACGTGGTGCTGGTGCCCACGCTGACCTTCGTCGCCACCGCCAACGCGGTCCGCTACACCGGGGCCCGACCGGTTTTCGTCGACTGCGACCCCCGGACCGGCAACATCGACGTCGCCCTCGTCGCCGAGGTGGCGCAGGAACTCCGCGCACGCGGTGAGCGGATCGGCGCGGTCATCCCGGTCGACATGTTCGGCAGTTGTGCCGACTACACCGCGCTGCTGCCGATCTGCGCCGCCGCCGACATTCCGGTGGTCGAGGACGCCGCGGAGGCGCTCGGTGCCACCCACCTCGGGCGGGCTGCCGGCTCCTTCGGGCGTGTCGGTGCGATCTCGTTCAACGGCAACAAGATCATGACCACCTCCGGTGGTGGGATGCTCGTCGGCGACGACATGGCCCTGCTCGACCGGGCGCGACACCTGTCCACCCAGGCACGCGAGCCGGTGCGCCACTACGAGCACCGGGAGACCGGGTACAACTACCGGTTGAGCAACCTGCTCGCGGCGCTGGGTCGGGCGCAGCTGATCCGGTTGGACGGGATGATCGACCGTCGGCGGCGGCTGCGCGACCGGTACGCCAAACTCTTCGCCCCGGTACCGGGGGCTGACCTGATCGGTGCCGAGGACGCCGGCTCGAACTGCTGGCTCACCAGCGTCCGGGTCGACCCGCGACGCTCAGGCTGGTCCGCGGCGGACCTCGCCGACCACCTGTCCGCCCGGAACATCGAGACCCGGCCGGTGTGGAAGCCGATGCACCTGCAACCGGCGTACGCCGATGCGGAGAGCCGGGTCACCGGCGCCGCCGAGCGCCTCTACGCCGAAGGGCTGACCCTGCCCAGCGGCAGTGCCCTCACCGAACGGCAGGTCACCGCCGTGCTCTCGGCGATCGACGAGTTCCTGGCGGCGCGGACCGGAGTCCCGACGGCGTGACGGTACCCCTGGTCATCGTCGGCTGCGGCGGGCACGGTCGGGAGGTCCTGACCATCGCCAGTGCCGTGAACGCCGCCGCTCTTCTGCCCCGGTGGCAGGTGCTGGGCTTCGTCGACGACCGTCCGAACGAGGTGAACCTCAAGCGGGTGCAGCGACACGACGTGCCGTACCTCGGCGGGGTGTCCTGGTTCTCCGGGGCACCCGCCGACACCCATCACGTCATTGGCATCGGTGACCCGCGGGTCCGGCGGGCGGTCGCCGAACGGATCGACAGGTACGGGATACCGGCGGCCAGTCTCGTGCACCCCAACGCCACGCTCGGCTCCGACCTGCGGCACGGCCCCGGTCTGGTCGTCTTCGCCGGGGCTCGGGTCACCACAAACGTGACTCTCGGGCGGCACGTGCATCTCAACCAGAACTGCACCGTCGGGCACGACTGTGAGCTGGCCGACCACGTGTCGGTGAACCCGTTGGCCGCGATCTCAGGCGACTGTCGGCTGGAGGAAGGGGTGCTCGTCGGCACCACCGCCGCCGTGTTGCAGGGGCTGCGGGTGGGGCGGGACAGCACCGTCGGCGCGGGCGCCTGCGTGGTTCGTGACGTGCCTGCCAGCGTCGTGGTCAAGGGCGTACCAGCCCGCTGATCCGGCCCGGTCACCAGGACCGATGATCCAGCCGGTCACCAGGTCCGTAGCGATCCGCCATCAATCGCCGAAAAGCCTACAAAACGCTTATACGGCATGTAACAAGGACAAGAGCGCATTGCTCCTTCCGCTCGCCCCGGGCGGAAGTGGTCGACAGCACAGGAGCCGCACATGCGGGACACACAGACCAGCCGGCACCCGGACCCGACGGCGCGCCGGACCAGGATCCGGTGGCGCACCCTGGCGTTCCTCGCGACCGATGCCACCGCCTGGGTCGGCGGGTTCGTCGCTGCCGCCTGGACCCGCTACGAGTTCGCTTTGACCACCACCCAACTGACCCGCGCCGCCGGCTGCGGCCTGCTTGCCGCCGGGCTGCACGTAGCGGTGGCGGGGGCGCGCCGGATGCGTTCGGGGCGTCACCCGCTCGGCAGTCTCCCGGAGGTGCAGGGGCTGGCCGGCACCGCACTCACCACCGTTGCCGTGCTCCTGCTCGGCGTGCTCTCGGTTCCCGACCGCCCAGTGCCGGCGAGCACCCCGCTGGTCGGCGGCGCGCTCGCCCTGCTGTTCATGCTCGCCGTCCGGTTCGCCTATCGGCACCGGCGCGACCTGTCTCTGCGCCCCGACGTCCGCTCGTCGACTCCGGTGCTGCTGTTCGGGATGGGCGACGCCGGCCAGGGCCTGCTCCGCGCACTGCTCACCGACCCGCGCAGCCGCTACCGGCCCGTCGGAGCCCTCGACGACGACCCGGACAAGCGCAACCTCTGCGTCGACGGCGTCCGGGTTCTCGGTGGGCGCGGCGACGTCACCGAGGCGGTACGACGCACCGGCGCCACCACCGTGATCTTCTCGGTCGCCAACGCCGACGCCGCACTCATCCGGCAGATCCGGGAGGCCACCCTGAACACCGGGGCAGCGTTCAAGGTGCTCCCGCCGGTACGCGACCTGGTCGATCACCGGATCACCGTCACCGATGTACGCGATGTGCAGATCAGCGACCTGCTCGGCCGCCGGCAGGTGGTCGCCGAGATGGCGGTACGCACCAACGGCCTCACCGGCCGGCGAATCCTGGTCACCGGCGCCGGTGGCTCGATCGGCTCCGAACTGTGCCGACAGGTGATGAAGGCCGACCCGGGTGAGCTGATGATGCTCGACCGCGACGAGTCGGCCCTGCACGCGCTCCAGATGTCACTTAACGGTCGGGCGATGCTGGACGGGCCCGAGCTGATCCTGGCCGACCTGCGCGACGACGAGGCCATCCGGCGGATCATCCGGGAACGCCGCCCAGAGATCATCTTCCACGCCGCCGCGCTCAAGCACCTCACCCTGCTCGAACGGCACCCGGGCGAGGCGGTGAAGACCAACGTGTGGGGCACCCTGTCGGTGCTGGACGCCTGCCAGGACGTGGCGAAGTTCGTCAACATCTCCACCGACAAGGCCGCCGACCCGATAAGCGTTCTCGGCTACTCCAAGCGGATCACCGAACGGCTCACCGCGCACGCCGCCTCCCGGTTCCCGGGCACCTTCCTGAGCGTCCGCTTCGGCAACGTGCTGAGCAGCCGAGGATCGGTGGTCACCGCCTTCCAGCGGCAGATCGAGGCGGGCAACCCGCTCACCGTCACCCACCCCGAGGTGACCCGGTATCTGATGACCGTGCAGGAGGCAGTGCACCTGGTGCTCCAGGCCGCCGAGATCGGGCGCGACGGTGAGGCACTGGTGCTCGACATGGGTGAACCGGTACGCATCGCCGACCTGGCCCGGCAGATGGCCGAGCAGGCCGCCAGCAACGTACCGATCGTCTACACCGGGCTACGGCCGGGCGAAAAGCTGCACGAGGACCTGCTCGGCACCGGCGAGACCGACGCCCGTCCGCTGCACCCGTTGGTGTCGCACGTCGCGGTGCCCCCGCTCGATCCACTGGAGGTCAGCGGCCTCGACCCGTTCGACGACCCGGAAAAGGTCATTGCCGAGCTGGCCCGGTTCTGCGCCGAACCGGCCGGCCGCGGCGGCGACACCGTCCTGGGTGGCCTACCGCTGCCGCGTTGAGACCATCCGATCGCGACAAGGGCTGGTGACCCCGCTCGGTCACCAGCCCTTCGCGTCACGGCTCAGTTGCGGATGCCCGCCCAGTCGTGGTGCCGTCGCACGGTCGACAGGATGAAGTTCACCACCAGCCGAGACGTGTCGCTGACCTGGTAATCGGCCGGACAGGGGACGCCGGCCACCGCCACCTGGTCGATCGCCACCCGGACGGCCTCGACGACCCCGTCGCAATCCAGGCCGGTCATGATGATGCCGCCGGCATCCAGCGCCTCCGGCCGCTCCATCGAGTCGCGCAGGGTCACCGCGGGGAAGCCGAGGATCGCGGCCTCCTCGCTGATGGTGCCGCTGTCGGAGAGGACGCACCGGGCCTGGGTCTGCAGGCGTACGTAGTCGAAGAAACCGAACGGCTCATGGAAGGCGATGCCGTCGAGGTCCGTCCCGTCGTCGGACAGGGACTCCAGCCGCTTGCGGGTACGCGGGTGGGTGGACATCAGCACGGGCAGACCCCACTCGGCGCGTACCGCCCGCAGACAGTCGAGCAGCCGCCGCAGTCGGGCGGGATCATCCACGTTCTCCTCCCGGTGGGCACTGACCACGAAGTACCCCCCGGATTCGAGCTCCAGCTGGTGCAGAATGGGCGACGCCTCGATCTCGGGTCGGTAGTGGTCGAGCACCTCCCGCATCGGCGAGCCGGTGTGCAGGATCCGTCGGGGGTGCAGTCCCTCGGCGAGCAGGTTGCGGCGAGCGTGCTCGCTGTAGACCAGATTGAAGTCGGCGACGTGATCGACCAGACGGCGGTTGGTCTCCTCCGGCACGTTGAGGTCGAAGCATCGGTTACCCGCCTCCATGTGGTAGACCGGCACCCGCATCCGCCGCGCCATCACGGCGGCGATGGCGCTGTTGGTGTCGCCGAGCACGAGTAGCGCGTCCGGTCGCAGCTCCCGGATCGCCTCCTCCACGCCGATGAGGACGCCGCCGAGCACCCGCCCGAGCGAAGACGTGTCCACCCGGAGGAAGCGGTCGGGTTCCCGAATCCCCATCTCCGTGAAGAAGACGTCGGACAACGAGCGGTCCCAATTTTGGCCGGTGTGGACGAGCACATGGTCGACCGTCCGGTCCAATCGCTCCATGATCCGGGACAACCGAATGATCTCCGGTCGCGTTCCCACCACGGTCATGACCCGCGTCATCGCCCCACCCTTCGCACGGCCGGCTCCGACAATGGGCCGACAACGGACCGAAGTTCAACGATTCAAACCAGCTGAAGGTAACGCGAATAAGGTACGAGCAATGGTCACCTTATTGAATCTGCCGTTGATTCACCAATCGTGTCTCGCCGACAGTTGTCGAGCTGTATGGTCCGATTCGATGCGAATCACCAGCTCCCCCGGGGGCAGCAGAGAAAGACAGGAGGAAATGTGGATTCCTCGCTTTCGGGTCGTCATTTCTTGATCACCGGCGGCACCGGCTCCTTCGGGCAGACGATGGTCTCCCGGTTGCTCGACGCCGGTGCCGCCGAAGTGCGCGTACTCAGCCGTGACGAGTCCAAGCAGGACGCCATGCGGCACCGGCTGCGCGACGATCGGGTGCGCTACTACGTCGGGGATGTCCGGGACTTCGACAGCGTCCACAAGGCGGCCCGTGGTGTGGAGTTCGTCTTTCACGCCGCCGCCCTCAAACAGGTCCCGTCCTGCGAATTCTTCCCGCTGGAGGCGGTACGGACCAACGTGCTCGGCAGCGCCAATGTCGTCGACGCCTGCGAGCGCAACGGCATCGAGACACTGGTGCTGCTCAGTACGGACAAGGCCGTCTACCCCATCAACGCGATGGGCATGACCAAGGCGCTGATGGAGAAGGTCGCCCAGGCGCACGCGCGGAACAACCCGTCGGCACGGACACGGGTCTGCTGCGTCCGCTACGGCAACGTCATGTATTCGCGGGGCTCGGTCATCCCGCTGTTCATCGAGCAGATTCGCAACGGCGTGGCTCCGACGGTGACCGAGCCGAGCATGACCCGGTTCCTGATGTCGCTGGGGCAGTCCGTCGAGTTGGTCGAACACGCGTTCCGGCACGGCCAGTCCGGTGACATCTTCATCCGCAAGGCAGGCGCCTGCACCATCGCCGACCTCGCCACCGCGCTGTGCAACCTGTTCGGGGTTCCGGCGAAGTTCGAGGTGCTCGGCACCCGGCACGGCGAGAAGTTGTACGAAACACTGGCCAGCCGGGAAGACCTGGCTCGAGCCGAAGACTTCGGCGACTTCCTGCGGGTACCGATCGACAGCCGCGACCTCAACTACGCCCTGTACTTCGACGAGGGCGACACCCGCCAGGAGCACATCGCGGACTACCACTCGCACAACGCCCGTCGGCTGGACGTTGCCGAGATCATGTCGCTGCTGCTGACCCTGCCGGAGGTCCGTGCGCAGTTGGACGAGGTCGGCCAGCCGAGCGAATTCCGCGACACGTGACCGGGGCCGGGACGGTCGACCCGGCGGTCACCCGGGTCGCGTTGATCAGCCAATTCTTCCCGCCGGAACCGGTGCCCATCCCCCTGGGTCTCACCCGCTGCCTACGCCGGCAGGGCTTCGAGGTGGACGTCCTGACCGGGGTGCCCAACTATCCGACCGGCATCGTCCACGCGGGCTACCCACACCGACGGCCCGTGATGGATGAAGTCGACGGCCTCCGGGTGCTGCGGACCCCGCTGCACCCGAGCCATGACCGGTCCGCGGTCGGTCGTGCCGCGAACTACCTGACCTGGGCAGCGTCCTCCACGCTGCTGGGTTCGTCGCTGCTACGTACTGCCGATGTGGCGCTCGTCTACTCGTCGCCGGCCACGGCGGCGGCCGCCGCCCTGACGGCCCGGCTGCGGTGGGGAATCCCGTACGTGCTGATGGTGATGGACCTCTGGCCCGACTCGGTCTTCGCCACAGGTTTCCTCACTCGCGGTCCGGCTCGCCGGGTCGCGGAGACGACGCTGAGCCGGTTCACCGATCTCACCTACCGCTGGGCCGAACACGTCACGGTCCCCTCCCCCGGGCTGCGGGACACCCTCGCCGCACGGGGCGTGCCCACGGAGAAGGTGTCAGTCGTCTACAACTGGGCCGACGAGAAGCTCATGCAGCCGACCGAGCCAGACCCGCACCTGCGCACCAGACTGGGCCTGTCCCCCGACGACTTCGTGGTGCTGTACGGCGGGAACCACGGACCGGCGCAGGACCTCGGCGTCGCGGTCGCGGCCATGGGCCAGCTCCGCGACCTGACCGACGTCCACTTGGTGCTGGTCGGCGACGGGGTGAGCAAACCGGCCCTGCGCACCGCGGCCGGGGAACTCGGCCTCCGCACGATTCATTTCGTCGACCCGGTCGCGCCGGAACACATGGCCGCCGTGATGGCCGCCGCCGACATCCAGCTCGTCTGCCTCGCGGACGAGCCGCTGTTCCAGATCACCATGCCGAGCAAGGTGCAGACCATCCTCGCCTGCGGCCAGCCGGTCCTGTCCTGCGCGCCAGGAGACGCCGCGCGGGCGGTACGCGAAGCCGGGGCCGGATTCACCACCGCACCGGGCAATCCCCAGCAGCTGGCCCAGACCATCCGGCTGGCGCACGCCACCCCACGCGCGCAGCTACGGGCGATGGGACTTGCCGGCCTCGACCACTACCGACTTCTCATGAGCGAGGGGGCCAACGCGCAGGTCCTCGCCGAACTGCTCGCCGCTGCCGCGCAGGGCGGCAGCAGGTCCAACGGAAAGCGGGTGCGACGATGAACCGACGGGTACTCGTCCTGGGCGCCACCGGCATGCTCGGGCACACCCTGATGCGGGAACTGCTGGACGCCCCCGGCATCGAGGTGCACGGTGCCGCGCGCGGGGTGGCCGGCCTGCCGCCGACCGTCGCGGAAAGGGTCACCACCGGGGTGGACGTCCTCGCCGAGGGGCGGGTCGGCCGGCTACTCGGCCAGGTGGGTCCCGACGTGGTGGTCAACTGCGTGGGTGTGATCAAACAGCGTCCCGAGGTCCAGAACGCCGTGCACACCGTCACCGTCAACGCCCTGTTCCCGCACCAGCTCGCCGAGGAGTGCGCGCGGCGCGGCATGCGTCTGGTGCACGTCAGCACCGACTGCGTCTTCTCCGGAGACCGGGGTGGCTACGTGGAGACCGACATCCCCGACCCACCGGACCTGTACGGCCGGTCGAAGCTGCTCGGCGAGGTCGACCGCGCACCGGCCCTGACGCTGCGTACGTCGATCATCGGCCACGAACTCAGCGGTCACCGGTCCCTGGTCGACTGGTTCCTCTCCCAGAATGGCGTCGTGTCCGGCTACACCAAGGCGATCTACAGCGGCATCACCACCGTCGAGTTCGCCCGGCTGCTGCGGTCGGTGGTGCTACCGCGGGAGAACCTCACCGGCCTCTACCACGTGGCGGCGTCGCCGATCTCCAAGTACGAGCTACTCAAGCTGGTCGCGAACGTGTACGGCTGGGCCGGGCGAATCGTCTCCCACGACGGCTTCGTCTGTGACCGCTCAATGTCGGCCGAGGCGCTGGCGCAGACGACCGGATACCGGCCGCCGTCCTGGCCGGAGATGATCTTCCACCTGGTAGAGGCGCGGGCGCGGTGGGCGCGCGACGGCTTCGTCCCCGTTGACCGACGGGCCACCACATCACCACGGCCATCGGGCGGGCCACCCGATGTGTCGACTGTCCGTCTCTCGCGGAGCTGACCCAGATGATCACCCTGTTTCTTCCGGTCCTCGGGCTCGCCACCGTCCACTACGCGGTAGCGATGCGCCGGTACGGCCTGCTCACGCCAGACGGAATCTTCGTGGTCTGTCAACTGCTGATGCTCTACGGCACCGTGCGCCTGGTCGACACCGAGTCCGCCACGGAACTGTTCTACGCACAGCTAATGGCCGCCGCCGTCGCCCTGTACCTCGTCGCCAGCATGACGACCAGTCTGGTCATGCAGCACATCTCGCGCCGACGGGGTGTCAAGGCCGCCTACTCCGACTATTCGGTCACGCTGGTGGCACCCACCGGTGCGATCCTGCTCGTCATCGCGGTCTCGGCTGTCGTGACGGTCGCGTACTTCACCGCCGTCGGATACAGCGCCTTCTTCCTCGGGCTGCAGGGCCAACTCGACGGGGCACCGGCGGACATTGCCAACCTGCGCCTGGATTCGTACGCCGGCGAGAACTACCTGTTCCCCGGCTTCGTCAACCAGTTCAAGAACGTTATCCTGCCGGCACTGACCCTCGTGGTGGCCGTATGGTCGTTCAGCCGGGGCGGTCTCTTCGCCCGGGCGGGTTCGGTCGTTCTCATCGGACTGTCCGCTGTCGCGCTCCTGGGCACCGGGCAACGCGGCGCCTTGGTCGTGTTCCTGACCACCGCGATCGTCTACGCGTACCTGCACAACCGGCGGCGCCTGCCCCGGGTGGCCATCCTGCCGATCGTGCTGGGGCTGCCGCTCGTCATGTTGTCGACCTACGTCCTGGCTCGGCGTGACGGGCAGGGCGAGAGCCCGCTGCGCGCGGTGACGACCGACCTCGTCGACCGCTTCGTACACGACAACCAGGCGTCGGGCATCGCGGCCTTCAACTACACATCCATGCTGCCGGTCCGCAACGGCGGCGAGTGGCTCGAGGGACTGCTCAGCGTCCTGCCCGGCCACCGGGGAAGCACGCTCAGCTCCGAGATCTTCTACACGGTCTACTGGTCTACCCGCGGCACCTCCCCACCGTCACTCTGGGGCTCGATCCACTACAACTTCGACACGGTCGGTCTGATCTTCCTGGCCGCCCTGTTCGGCGTCTTGCTCCAGATCCTCACTCAGCGGTCCCTGCGCAGGCGGCGGTACAACTCGCTCCAGTTGGTGGGGTTCGCGGGGATTACCGTCGTTCTCGGCACCTGGATCGCCGGTGGGATCGAGACGCCCCTGAACGTCGGCCTGGTCAGCTACCTCGGGCTGTGGTATTGGGGCGGACGGATGGGCGGCCCCGCACGGCATTCAGCCACCCGGGCCGACCAGGTGGTCCCGACGGCGCGACCTCTCGGCCTGCGCACCGGGGTGCCGGCACCCAACATCTGCTGGCCGGGGGAAGCGGTATCCGGGCGGCAGGTCGCCGGGCGGGTCTGACCGGCATGCGAGCGCTGTCGGGCAGGAACACCGGCAACGACACGGCACCGGGCAACGCTCCTCGGTGGCGGCACCGGGCCGCGCCCCGCTGGCGCCACCAGCGGCGACTGGGCAGCAGTCAGCGGGGGGTGTTGAGCATCGCCGCGGGAAGCGCCGGGGGTCAACTGCTTCTGCTGCTCGCCGCGCCGGTGCTCGCCCGGATGTACAGCCCGGCCGATTTCGGGGTCTTCGCCGTGCTCGGCACGCTCGCCACGACCCTCGGTGCGGTGGCCTCTGGCCGCTTCGAACTCGCAGTGCCGCTACCGGAGCGGGACCACGAGGCCCACGACCTGGTGGCGGTGGGCCTGGTGACGGCCCTCGGCACCGCGCTGGCCGGCACGGTAGTGCTCATGGTGGCCAGAGGCGAGATCGCGGCGCTGTTCGACCAGCCGGCGCTGTCGTCGTGGTTGTGGCTGACGCCGTGGACGGCGGCGGCGATTGCCGCCGTCCAGGTGCTGAACCAGTTGGCGATCCGGTACCGGCGATATCCCGCGATCGGCCGGCGCAACTTCCTCCAGGCCGGCGCGACGTTGCTCACGCAGCTCGGCGCCGGGCTGGTGGGGCTGCGGTCCGGAGGGCTGGCGCTGGGTTTGGGCGTCGGCCAGGCCGTGGGCGCGCTCAGCCTCCTGCCCGGCATGCGCCGCCGGAGGGCGGACGGGGAGCCCGGCTCTCGCCACCGCAACCTGTGGCGGACGGCCCTGCGGCACCGTAGGTTCCCCCTGCTGCTTGCTCCTTCGGGGCTGCTCAACGTGCTGGGGCTGCAACTGCCCGTCCTTCTCATCGCCTACTACTACGGGGGCGCGGTGGCAGGGTGGTTCGGCTTCACCCAGCGGGTGCTCGCCATACCCGTCGGGCTGCTCGGTCTGGCCGTCGCGCAGGTGTACCTGGCCGAGCTGTCGCGGGCCGCACGGACCGGTGGCGGACAGGCAGCGGCGCTGTTCCTTCAGGCCAGCCGGCAACTGGGGATGGCCGCCGCTGCGGGGGCACTGCTCATCGCCTTCGCCGCACCACCTGCCTTCACGCGGGTATTCGGGCCCGAGTGGAGCACGAGCGGCACCTACGTTCAGGCGCTGGCGGTCTTCACCGCGGCGCAGCTCGTCGGCTCACCGCTGTCCCAGACCCTGATCGTCTTCGGTAGGCAGGGCCTTCAGCTCGCCTGGGACGTGGGGCGGCTGCTCCTGGTCGCGGCGGCGGTGGCGTTCACCGCCCGGTCTGGTGGCTCGGCCTTGGCCGCGGTGTGGGCCTTCGGCCTCTCCGCCGCCGTTGCCTACGGCGCGTCCTGGCTACTCTCGTTCCACGTCGTCACGAGCGCACGGGGGCTCGGATCACCGCGGGAACCCGAGCCCGCGCCTCCAGCACTCGCCGGAAGCCAGTGAGATCGATGGCTCCGGATATCCCTGCCGGCCGACGGACCGCCCGGCGCAAACCTCCTCGCAACGCAGAGAACCTCTGGTTCGTTGAGCCAAGGGTCCCGTCGCCGGTCCGGCTGGCCGCGCGACGGCCCTCCGACTCCGTCCCCACCGGTACGGCCGCTGCGCACAGCAGCGCGGCGGACCCAAGAGAATGGGCGTTCGCATGACGACCGACACAAGTCTCATCTTGTGCGACCTCTCCCCTTTCCGGCATTCCACCAGAACGCGGAAGATCGCGGTGACGGCCGCACCCCACCTGCCTGGCACCATCCGGGCGGTCACGCTCGCTCGGGTCGGCCGCAACGGCGCGGCCGACGATGCCGGTCTGTCGCGGATCGACGGCATCGAGGTGGAGCAGCTACCGGTGGGCAGCATCGACCAGAGACGCCGGCTGACCGCCTCGATCCGCAACCTGGTCACCGTCTACATTCCCGTCCTGTGGCACCTGCGGAGGCGGGTCCTCGCCACCCGGGCCAGGACGGTCTTCGTGGGGCACATCGCGTTGTTCTGGATCGGCCTGGCTCACCGTCGACGCTGGGGCAGCCAGGTGATCCTCAACGGACGGGAACGCCCGGGAGGTATCCGTACCCGAGGCTCGCTGGCCACCTGGTTCTCGCGGGTGGAGCCCGCCCTGCTCCGGCTGGTGGCGCGCCGCGCCCCGGTGACCGTGATAGCCGTCTGCGAGAGTCACGCGGCGCAGTTCCGCAGGCTTGGCCTCGACGACGTGCTCGTCATCCGCAACGTCCCGCTCGCCGCGTTCGCGCCGGAGTTCGTACCCCCGCCACCAGGACCGGACTTGATTGTCGCCTGCGTCGGCACCCTCTACCCCGGACGTGGCGTCGAGGCGCTCATCGACGCCACGGTCACCGCCCGGGCCGCCGGGGCCCCGGTACGGCTGGAGGTCACCGGCCCGGCGAGCCAGCAGTACCGGGCGGCCCTGCTGGACCGGGTCCGCGCCGCGGACGCCGAAGCGTACATCTCGCTGCCCGGACCGTGCCCGTCCACCGAGGTAGCCGCTCGGATCCAGCGCGCCCACGTCGCCACGGCGCTCTACGAGGCGGTGGACCCGGCCAACGACTCGCTATCGAACAAGCTGTTCGAGGGTGTGGTCGCCGGCCGCCCCGTCATCGCCGGAGACCTGGCCGAGAACCGGGCACTGATCGGGCGGTTCGCGGTCGGCTGGTCGGTCCCGGTCGAACCCGCCGCGCTCAGCAGGCTCCTGCGCGAGCTCGCGGCGGACCTTCCCGGCGTCCGGGCGATGGCCGAGCACTGCTACCTGACCGGCCGGTCGGAGTTCGTGTGGGAGGCGGAGACGTCGGTGCTGCAGAAGCGACTCCTGGACGCCGCCGGCGAGCAGTCGTCCTCGCCGGTTACCTCGATCCCGTCCCGGGGGCAGCAGTGAACACCGACATCCCGTTCCAGGTCGTGCACGTCACGGGTGCCCGGCCCAACTTCCCCAAGGCAGCGCCGGTCGTGCGGGCGCTCGACGGCTGCGGCGTCCGGCAGCGCCTGGTACACACCGGGCAGCACTATGACGAGCGCATGTCGGACGTCTTCTTCCGCCAGCTCGGCCTGCCGGAGCCCGACGAGAATCTCGCCGTCGGCTCGGGCAGCCATGCCAGCCAGACCGGCGAGATCATGGTGGGACTCGAGCGGCTCTTCGGGGCGTCGCGTCCGGGTCTGGTCGTCGTCTACGGTGACGTGAACAGCACCCTGGCCGCCACCCTGGTGGCCACGAAGCTCGGCATCCCGGTGGCGCACGTGGAGGCGGGCTTGCGCAGCTTCAACCGGTCCATGCCGGAGGAGATCAACCGGCTGGTGACCGACCGGCTGGCCGAGCTGCTGTTCGCCACGAGTCCGGATGCCCTCGTGCACCTGGGCAACGAGGGCATCGCAGCGGAGAAGGTGCACTTCGTCGGCAACCCCATGATCGACACACTGCTCGCCAATCTTCACCTGTTCGACGCATCGGCCATCGGTCGGCAGTTGACCCTGCCCCAGCGGTACGCGGTGGCCACCCTGCACCGACCGGCCAACGTCGACGATCCGGCCGACGCGGCGGAGTTGGTCAAGGTGATGCACGGGGTGGCCGACCAGATCCAGCTGGTGGTGCCGCTCCATCCGCGCGGGCGGGAGACCTTGGCGAACGCGGGGTTCTTCCGGCACCCCGGGATCCGGGTGATCGACCCGCTGGGCTACATCGAGTTCCTCAGCCTCGTCCGCGGTGCCCGCGCGGTGATCACGGACTCCGGCGGCGTACAGGAAGAGACGACCGTGCTGGGTGTGCCGTGCCTGACCCTGCGCTCCGAGACGGAGCGTCCGGTCACGATCAGCCACGGCACCAACCGACTGGTGACTCGGGAGGACCTGGTGGAATCGGTCGTCAGGCTGCTGTCGACGGAACGACCGACGGCCGGCTGGCCGGTACCGCCGTTGTGGGACGGTCACGCCGGAGAGCGCATCGCCGAGGTGATCGCCCGATTCATCGGTGCCCACGCAGAGGGTGGGGCGTCGGCAGGCCACCCCTCGGCAAGCTGATCAACGTATTGACATGCCTCATGACATCCGGGAAGGCTCGCGACTACAGGTCCTTCCATCGAAGGGGGCGCGATGAGGCGCACACCGCTGGCGATCGCTGGCGTGTTCACTCTGGTCGGGGCGCTGGTGCTGACCGCACCGGCGAGCGCACGGCCACCGTCGGACCCGGGCGTCCGCGACGGTCTTGAGGTGTACGTCGGCACGGTCGAGCCGGCACAGTTGCACCAGTTGCGGGAGGCCGGTGTCGATCTCGGGCACGACGCGAAGCCGGACCAGGCGGGCCGGACGGAGATCGAAACGGTGCTCAGTCGAGGGCAGGCCGACCGGCTGGCCCGCAAAGGCGTCAAGCTGAAGGTCAAGAAGGTCCGCGGCAAGGACGCCTCGCAGGTGCTGCGGGAGCAGGGCGCGGCGGGCTGGCAGGCTTTCCGGTCGTACAGCGAGCCGGGCGGCATCCGCGACGAGATCACCGCGACCGCGGCCCGTTACCCGAAGCTGACCAAGGTGCAGACCATCGGTCGTTCGGGCCAGGGTAAGCCGATCCTCGCGATGAAGGTCACCAGGAACGCCAAGAACACCAGGGACGGCAAGCGGCCCGCGGTGCTGTACGCAGGCGCCCAGCACGCCCGGGAGTGGATCACGCCGGAGATGACCCGCCGGCTGATGCACCACGTGCTCACCAGGTACGGCTCGGATCGGGAGATCACCCGGCTGGTGGACACCACCGAGCTGTGGTTCATTCCGGTGCTCAACCCGGACGGCTACGACCACACCTTCACCGCCGGCAACCGGCTGTGGCGCAAGAACCTGCGGGACAACGACGGCGACGGCCAGATCACCGGGGTCGACGGCGTCGACCTGAACCGTAACTTCAGCTACAAGTGGGGTTACGACAACGAGGGTTCCTCGCCGAACCCGACCAGCGAGACCTACCGTGGCCCCGGCCCCAACTCGGAGCCGGAGACGAAGGCGCTGGACGCGCTCTTCAAGCGGCTCAAGTTCAGGTTCTTCGTCAACTACCACTCGGCGGCGCAACTGCTGCTGTACGGCGTCGGCTGGCAGGTGGCCACGCCGACCCCGGACGACGTGATCTACGAGGCGATGGCCGGTGACGACGCCAACCCGGCGGTACCCGGCTACGACCCGGACATCTCCGCCGAGCTCTACACCACCAACGGTGACACCGACAGCCACGCCACGGTGCGCTACGGCACGCTGGGCTTCACCCCGGAGATGTCCACCTGCCAGGCGGCCGCCGCCGCGGACCCGGACGACCAGTGGCGTCCGGAGGACTGCGTCAGCGTCTTCACCTTCCCCGACGACGAGAAGCTGATCGCCGCCGAGGTGGCCAAGAACATCCCGTTCGCGCTGTCGGTGGCGAAGTCGGCGCACCAGCCGGACGATCCGGTGTCGGTGGTCGGCCGCAGCACCCCGGACTTCGTGGTCGACGCCTTCGACGTGTCGTACGGCCGGACCCAACAGGTCGCCGCGATCACCCGGCGCTCGCTGAGGAACGTCACGCTGAACTGGACGGTCAACGGGGGCCGGGCGAAGTCCACCAGGGTCCGCGAGTGGCGCGGCGGTGAACGCTACGGCGACACCCACAACGACTACTACGCCGAGCTGCGGGGCACGGTCACCGGCACCCGGCCGGGTGACCGGGTGCAGGCCTGGTTCACCGCGACCAGGCCGGGCCGGGGCAAGGTCAGCAGCGACCGCTTCACCTACCGGGTCCATCACGACATCGGCGGGGACGTGCTGGTGCTCGCCGTGGAGGACGTCACCGGCCTGAGCCCCGCCCAGGACACCACCACCGCGAGGTACGCCGACGAGATCACCGCCTCGCTGAAGGCGGCCGGGCGCAGCAGCGACGTCTACGACTTCGACGCGATGGGGCGTACCGCGCCGCACCATCTGGGCGTGCTGTCGCACTACCAGGCGGTGGTCTGGGAGACCGGCGACGACATCATCCTGCGCTCGCCGGGCCAGGTGCCGGGCACCGCGGCGAAGGCGGCGGCGGACATCGAGCTGTCCGTCCGGGACTACCTCAACGAGGGCGGCAAGCTGCTGGTCAGCGGCAAGTACGCGCTCTACGCCCAAGCGGCCAACGGTTCGTACGGCTATCGGCCGGACGCCCCGCCGGAGTGCACGGACGCCGCCGATCCGACCTGCCTGCCGCTGCTCAACGACTTCCAGCAGTACTGGTTGGGGGCGTACAACTACGTCAGCGACGGCGGTACCTCGCCCGACGGGCAGCCCTACCCGGTCCGGGGTGACGCCGGGGCGTTCACCGGCTTCGCCGGGTCCCTCAACGCTGAGGGTTCGGCGGGCAACCAGGACCACACGGCGTCGTTCCTGACCACGTCGGGTTTCCTGCCGCCGGAGCAGTTCCCGCAGTTCGCCAGCTCCGCTCCGGTGGGTTGGGAGCGTCCCGGTGGGGCGCCGTTCGATCCGCGTACCGGCGAGTGGTACCTGTTCAGCGGGCAGTCCGACGAGTCGTTCAAGCGGTTGAGCCGGACGGTGGACCTGACCGGGGCGAGCGGCGGTGAGCTGCGCTTCTTCACCTCGTTCGACATCGAGACGAACTGGGACTTCATGTTCGTCGAGGCGCGTGAGGTCGGCACCGACAACTGGACCACGCTGCCGGACACCGGTGGTCTGACCACCCAGGCGACCGGGGACAGCTGCACCTCCGGCTGGGTGGCTCAACTGCACCCGTTCCTCGCCCATTACCAGGGTGCGGACTGCTCACCGACCGGAAGCACCGGCCAGTGGCACGCGGCGACCGGCAGCTCCAACGGCTGGAAGGAGTTCGTCGCCGACCTGTCCGGGTACGCGGGCCGGCAGGTGGAGGTCTCCATCACCTATGCCAGCGACTGGGCCACCCAGGGTCTCGGGGTGTTCGTCGACGACACCCGGGTCGTGGTCGACGGGGCCACCGTCGCCGAGACGTCGTTCGAGACGGACCTCGGTGGCTGGACGGTGGCCGGCGCGCCGGACGGGTCCGCTCCGGCGGCCAACGACTGGTCGCGCAGCCAGCAGGCGTTCGAGGAAGGTTCGGTGGTGGTCACCCGGGACACCGTCTACCTGGGCTTCGGGCTGGAGGGGTTGGCTCCGGCGGCCCGCGACGAGCTGGTCGCCCGGTCACTGACCCACCTGACGGGCCGACCGCGCCGGTAACGGCGGTCGAGGGGCGCGCCGGTGGTCGGGAGGCCGCCGGCGCGCCTTGCCGCGTACCGGCAGGTAGGCGGCTCGGTTTGTGGTGAGCTGTGGGTATGGACCGGATCCGGCTCGGGTTGGTGCTCCATCCCACCCGGGACGTGTCCCCGGTAGTGAACACCATCGCCGCCTGGGCCGCGCGGCACGAGGTGGCCCTGACGGTACGCGCGCAGGACCGGCAGCGGGTCCCCGAGTCCGTCCGCCCGGTGCCGGAGAAACAACTCGCCGCCGGATCGGACGTGCTGGTCAGCATCGGCGGGGACGGCACCATGCTGGGCGCGTTGCGGGCGGCCGTGCATGATCCGAAGCCGGTGCTCGGCGTACACCTGGGCAGGTTGGGGTTTCTGGTGGAGGTGGAGCCGCCGGAGCTGCCGGCGGCGCTGGACCGGCTGCTGGCCGGCGAATTCACCGTCGAGTCGCACAGCTGCCTGGCCTGCGACGTGTGCGGCGACGACGTGGTCGCGTTCAACGACATCGCGTTGATCCGCCGCCCCGGGCAGGGCTTCGTCACCGCGACCCTGGCGGTGGACGGTCAGCAGTACGGCTACTACCGCTGTGACGCGCTGGTGGTGAGCACTCCGTCCGGGTCGACCGCCTACAGTTACGCCGCCGGCGGGCCGCTGATCTCCCCGGCGACGCGGGCGGTCGTGGTCACGCCGAGCGCGCCGATGTCCGGCATCTCCCGATCGGTGGTGCTCTCCCTCGAGGAGACGATCCACCTGGAGCTGCGTCCCGGATCCGCGCCGGTCGCCGTGGAGGTCGACGGCCAGGTCATCCGGGACGGGTCGACCTCGGGCTCGGTGCACGTGCGCTACCGGCCCGACGCCGGTCTGGTGGTCCGCCTCGACCCGCGCCGCTACCAGGAACGCAGCCAGCTCAAACTGAGCCTGCTCGACCTGCCGTTGCTGCCGGAGCAGCTCCGCGAGTTGCTACCCGAGGACCTGCGCCGGCAGCTCGGCCGCCGCGAACTGCCGCCACCGCGGTGAAAGGACGCTGGGATCGGTCAGCCCAGGCGGGCGGTCACCGCGGCGAGCACCTGTTCGTACTGCGGCAGGAGGGCCGGCATGATCAGCTCACGCAGCTTGCCGGACCGCAGCATGGTCGGCGAGCTGCGGACTGAGGCACGTACGTCCAGCGTGCCCATTCGCAGCTCGTTGAGGCGGAACCGCTCGTCGGCCAGCCGCTGCGCGAGATAGCGCAACGACCAGTGCGGACGCCCGATGAGCCACCGTGGGCCCGGCGAGCACCACCTGGTACGCCTCGGTCAGCGCCGCCCCCCGGATCGACCCCCAACTCGTCGGCGAGGATCCGCCGGCCCTCGTGATAGACGGCGAGTGCGTCGGCCTGACGGTCACACCGCACCAAGGCGATCATCAGCAGGCTGCGTAGCTGCTCGTGCAGTGGCTGGGCGGCCACCAGGTCGGTCAGCTCAAGCACCAGCTCGGCCTGCCGACCCAGCGCCAGGTCCGCTCTGATCCGGTCCTCCAGGACCGTCGTCCGCACCTCGGCCATCCGATGCGCCTCCGCCTCGACCAGGTGGTCGGTGACGTTGGAGAGGGTCGCGTCACGCCACAGCCCCAGGGCCTCGTGCAACCACTGCCCGGCCTCCTCGTACCGGCCACCGCGCAGCGCCTCGCGGCCCAGCCCGGCCAGCCGCGTGAACTCGTTGATGTCGAGCCGGCTGTCCTTGAGCCGCAGCACGTACCCGGAGCATTTCCGGACGATCTCCACCTCGTCGCCGAGGTATCTGCGTAGGCGGGACACGTAGTTGTAGAGCTGGGCGGCGAAGGTCGCCGGCAGATGCTCGTCCCAGAGCAGCTGGCACAGTTGGGCATCGGAGACGATCCGCTCCCTGGCGAGCAGCAACGCGGCCAGGACGGTGCGCTGTTTGGCACCGTCCAGCGGGATTTCGACGCCGTCCCGCCAGGCGCTCACCGGCCCGAGTACGCAAAATTCCACAGTCGCTCCGATCGGTCCACCCGGCCATTCAGGTCGGAGACTCGGTCACCGGGGCCCGCTGACGCATGTGTACGCGGCACCCAAGTTCCGTCCCCCGCCACGCAGGCGTACCGTCGCGGCACCGACACGCCAGCCGAGTCGCCCGACCGGTTGCTTTCCCGGCCGCGCGCCCACCCGCTGCCGTTGAATCCACAGGTCAGCCGCGGACGCTCCGCGCGACCAGCGACGATGACAAGAATTTGGGTGGATCCCACGCATGAGTTCGTCGGTACCGCTTGGCACCCTCAGTCCGGTGAACAGTCCGACGGCCGACGGCCCACTGAGCCTGGTCCCGACGGAGCCACAACGGCTCCCCGGGAACTGGTGGGTGTGCGGGTTGGCGTTGCACGAGCGGGTACGCACGGACGGCGGCACCACGCCGGTCGACGGCGGCCGGCTGGCACACGCCCGACAGCGGCTGCGGCGGTGGCGGGCCGAGCACGGCGGCGAGCTGGAGCTGCACCTGCGCGCGCTGGCCGTCAGCGAGACCGCTCTGCTCGGGGTGCTGGCTGAGGAGGACGCGCAACTCGCCGCCCGGCTCGATCCACCGTCCTGGGTGGAGCCGATCGAGGCCGCGGTGCGCGCCGCCACGCCGCTGCGCTGCTCGGAACCGGTCCCAGCGGACTGGCGTGCCGCCTTCGCCCTGCCGTTCCGCCCGCTGGTCGAGGACGCGAAGGCCCGGTTCCGCCACGAGGCTCGGCTGCTGCCCGGCGACGCACAGGTCGACCTGCCCGCGCTGGAGAGCTCGCTGGGTACCGCCCTGGAACGTCGACTGACCGGCCTGGCCGTCCGTACCTTCGTCGCGGAGCTGCACCGGCAGCGGGCGGCCGGTCTGCTCCGCGGCGACGACGGCCGCGCCCGGTTCGTCGACTTCGTCCGCGGGCTGACCGAGCCGGCGGGGCTCACCGCGCTGTTCACCGACCGTCCGGTGCTCGCCAGGCTGGTCGGGCAGGCGACGGTGTACGCCACCGAAGCCCGGTTGGAGTTGGTGAGCCGGTACGCCGCCGACCGGACCTGCCTGGTGCAGGACCTGTTGGGTGGCGTGGACCCGGGTCCACTGGTCGCCGTCGAGGACAACCAGGGCGACCCGCATCGCGCCGGACGGACCACCACCATCGTCCGGTTCGCCGACGGCCGACGGTTGGTCTACAAGCCCCGCGACCTGACCCACGACGCCCGGCTGGATGCCTTCGTCGACTGGCTGAACCGAAAAATTCCCGAGGTCGGCCTGCGTAAGGTCGCCGGTCTGCTCCGTCCCAAGTACGGATGGACCGAGTTCGTGGCGTCCGCACCACTGACCGACCCGGACGGCGGGCACCGCTACTACCGCCGTCAAGGGGTGCTGCTCGCGCTCGCCCACGCGCTCAACACCACCGACCTGCACTACGACAACCTGATCGCCAGCGGCGACCATCCCGTGATGATCGACGTCGAGACGCTGTTCCGCCCGGCGTGGCAGGAGCCGACCGACAATGCGGACCCGGCAGCCGAGCTGCTCGCCGCGTCGGTGCAGCGCACAGCGTTGCTGCCCATGATCGTCGTCGGCGAGCAGGGCATCATGGACCTGTCCGGCTCCGGTGGCGACCAGGGCCAGCAGAGCCCGGCCAGCATGGTCGACTGGGCCGATGCGGGCACCGACCGGATGCGTCTGGTACGTGGGGCGGGCACCTTCGACGGCGCCTCGAACCGGCCCCGGCTCGGCGACCAGGTGATCAACCCGGAGGACCACGCGGCGTCGATGCTGGCGGGCTTCCGGCTCGGTTACGCGGCGATCGAGTCACATCGCGAGGAGTTCGGCCGGCTGGTGGTGGACTCCGCGGCGATGACCGTGCGGATCGTCGCCCGGCCAACCTGGACGTACCGGATGCTGCTCGACGAGAGCACCCACCCGGACCTGCTGCGCGACGGCCTGGACCGGGACCGGTTCCTCGGACAGCTCTACAACCAGGCACAGTTTCCCGCCGACCCGGGTTTCGCGCGCCACGACGTCGCCGCGCTGTGGCGCGGTGACGTCCCCTACTACCACGCCCGGGCCGACCACCTGACCCTGTACGCCGACGATCAACCGACCGCGGTGCCGCTGCGCCGCAGCGGTGTGGACGCCGCACTGGACCGGATCGCCCGGCTCGGCGAGGCCGACCGGCAGGATCAGGAGTGGATCATCCTGGCCAGCCTGGCCACCCGCCGACCGGTCACCGGGCATCTCGACGCCGCCCCGATGCCCAACTCGCAGCATGGCACGGCCGCTCCCGCCGAGCGGCTGGTCGCGGCGGCGTGCGCGATCGCCGATCAGCTCGTCGCCCGGGGCGCACCGGGCCGTGAGCGCGTGAACTGGCTCGGTCTGGAACTGGTCGACGACCGGCAGTGGCTACTGCTGCCGATGGGGGCGGGTCTGGCCAACGGCTATCTCGGCGTGGCGCTCTTCCTCGGTCAACTCGCCCAGACCAGCGGCGTGGCCCGCTACCGGGACGTGGCCCGCCGGGCGATCACTGCGACGCCCCGGTTGCTCAACCTGCTCGCCGACCGGCCGGAGCTGGTCGCCGCGATCGGGTGTGGCGGCCTGCACGGCCTCGGCGGGATCGCCTACGGTCTCGCCCGGCTCCGGGTGCTGCTCGACGAACCGGAGATCGGCCCGTGGGTCGATACGGCGGTCGAGCTGGCCGAGGTGGCCGCCGCCAGCTCCACCACCGATGACTGGGCGACCGGCCGCGCCGGTTGCCTGGCCGCGATGTCCGCCATCCACGCCGATCTCGGTCATGACCGGGCCGGGGCGCTGGCGCGCAGCTGCGCCGACACGTTGGCCGACGCGATGGACGGCCTCGACCCCGAGGGTGATCCGGCCGGCTTCGCGGACGGCACGGCCGGCATCGCGTACGCCCTGAACAGGTTCGTCGACACGGGTGCGGGGTCCAGCCGGCACGCGGATGTCGCGCTGAAGGCGCTGCGGCACTCCGTACGGGTCGGGACCGGCTCCTCGGGGTGGTGCGTCGGCACAGCGGGCCTGGCGCTCGCGCTCGCCAGTGCGCAGGGTGCCGCTGACGACGCGGGTACGCCAGCACCGCTCGACCTGGACGAACCGGATGACCTGGTCCGCCGGCTGGCCGACCAGCCGCCGTCGCGTGACCTGAGTCTCTGCCACGGCGAGGCGGGTATCGGCGAGGCCCTCACCACCCTGACCGACGGGCCCGACGGGCCCGACGCGGCGGCCGCGCTACGTCGACGGACGACCCTGATCCTGAACGCGTTGCAGTGGCAGGGCCGCTACTGCGGCACACCTGACGGAGTGCTCACCCCGGGTCTCCTGACCGGGCTCTCCGGCATCGGCTACGGGCTGCTGCGCTTTGGCCTGTCGGCCCGGATACCTTCCGCGCTGCTCCTGGAACCAGACCGACGGTCGACCGACTCGGACGGCCGTAGAACATCAACCAACTCGATCCTATGAGGAGAAACGACGTGTCTGACGAACTCGCCACCAACGCCGCGTACACCGACGACACCACCGAGTCACACCCGGTCGGAGATCCGCGAGTCAACCCGGTGGTCAGCTTCGGGCTGCGTACGGCGGCGCTGGCTGGTCTCGCCATCCCGGTGGGCCTGCTGGTCGGGCGGCTGGTCGCTGGTGACGGCCCGGACCCCGTCGACCCGATCGCCTTCACCACCTGCTGCCCCACCTCCGTGATGTGAGGTCCGGAAGCCACTGACCCCAACGGGGCGGTCCGTTCGGCCACCGGGTAGCGCGCTCCGCTGTCCGTCTCAAGTGTGGTGTCCACTGCACCAGTGGTCTGCGACGGACCGCCTCGCTATGGTTACGCTCGTGCAACGGCGATCCCGCCCGATGATAGGCCGAGATGCGGAACTCACCATGTTGCGCCGCCTTCTCGACACCGCCATCGACGGGCGCGGCGGAGCGGTCTTCATCGTCGGCGAGTCCGGCATCGGCAAGTCGCGGCTGGCCGCGGCAACGGTCGAGCTGGCCTACCACGCCGGCATGGCCCTGTTGCAGGGGCGGGGCAGCACCCTCTGCACCGGGGTACCACTGCGACCGATCACCGAGGCGGTGCTCTCCCTGCTGCG
This sequence comes from Micromonospora lutea, assembly GCF_016863535.1. Taxonomy (GTDB): domain Bacteria; phylum Actinomycetota; class Actinomycetes; order Mycobacteriales; family Micromonosporaceae; genus Micromonospora; species Micromonospora lutea. Next base: position 144,999 of record NZ_BOPB01000014.1, on the reverse strand, counting down.
TTCCACCACGGTGGACATCACCGCGCTCGGCCCCTACGGGCCGGTTCTCGGGCGACTGGTGCCGGACTGGGGCACTCCCCCCGCCCCGCAGGAGAACGGCTCGGTGGTGATTCTCGCCGAGGCAGTGCTGCGGCTGACCGGCCTCGCCGGGTTGGACTGCGGATGTCTGATGGTTCTGGACGATCTGCAGGACGCCGACGCCGAAACGCTGATGGTGGTCGAATATCTGATCGACAACCTCGACCAGCAGTCCACTGTGCTGCTCGGCACCATTCGGGCCGACGACTCGCCGGCCATGGCGGTCGCCCACGCGGCGGCGCGCCGGGGCAGGTGCAGCCTGGTGATGCTGGACCGACTCGGCCCGGCAGAGCTCCGCGAGATGGTCCGGGCCTGCCTGGACGTCACCGGCGACGAGCTGCCGGCAGCGGCGACCGACCTGATCTGGGGCGGCAGTGGCGGCAACCCGTTCCTCGTCGAGGAAATTCTGACCGCCATGGTGGAGAACGAGCTGCTGCTGCACGACGCCCGGGGTTGGCAGCTCGTGTCGCCGCAGCCCGCCGCGCTGCCGGCCGCCTTTGCCCGGAGCATGAGCCACCGGATCGACAAGCTGGCCCCGCCGGCCCGACGACTGTTGTCCTGCGGGGCGCTGATCGGGCAGCGTTTTCCGGTCACCGTGATACAGGCGGCGACCGGCCTGAGCGACCGGGACGTGCTCAACCACCTCAACGGTGAGCTCGTCGCACAGATGGTGACACCGGACGACCAGTTGTCCGACTGGTACGCCTTCCGGCACCGGGTAGCCCAGGAGTCGCTCCTCGCCCTGATCGAACCGGCCGACCGGCGCGAGTTGGCGCAGAGCGTCGCGGACGCCGTGGCAAAGGTGCACCCGGAGCTGCCCGGCGAGTGGTGTCAGATCTCGGCGGCCCTCTGCCTCGAGGCCGGGGACACGTTGACCGCCGGGCGCCTCTTCGCCGAAGCCGGTCGACGGGCCCTCGCCCAGGGGGCCGCCACCTCGGCCGTGGCCCTGCTCGACCGGGCCTGGGAACTCCAGGCCGGGTCCTCGCCCGACGTGCGAGCCGACACCCTGGAGGCGCTGCTCCAGGCCCTCGGCGAAGCGGGGCTGGTGGGACGGGCCCTGGCACTGGTCAACAGTCCGGAACAGGTCGGCGAGCTGCACCCACGGCGGCGTGCCAGCCTGCACACCCGGCTGGCGTGGACCGCGATGGTGGCCGGGCAGCTCACCGACGCGTTGGCGCAGGTGGAGATCGCCCGGGATCTGCTCGGCCCGGAGCCCGCGCCGGAGGACGAGGCACCGATCGACATCGTCGCGGCCCACCTGGCCCTGGACACCCCGGGTAAGGACCAGTTGGCGGTGGCCGAGGCCCTGACCCGCCGGGCCGCCACGGTCGGTGCCGCAGTGCCGTTGCCGGTGGTCGCCTGTCAGGCGTGGCAGTTGCTCGGCGCGCTCGTCCGCCACCGCGACCCGGCCGAGGCCACCCGCTGTCTGGAGAAGGCCCGCTCCATCGCCGCCGAGCACGACCTGCCGATCTGGGAGGTCCACGCGCTGATCCGGCTCGGCAACGACGACGCGCTGCTGCACGGCACGCTGGACCGGCTCGAACAGGCCCGGGAACGGGCGCGACAGGCCGGCGCGGTGACCGCCCGCCAGCAGGCGGAGGCGAGTATCGCGCTGCATCTGATCATGCGCGGTGAGTACGCCCCGGCGCAGGAGCTGATCGATCAGGTGCACACCGCCACCAGCCGTTCGAAACTGATGGAGACCACCCAGTACGTGCTGCTGCTCAAAGCGGTGCTCGCCGCCCACAAGGGCCGACGCACGCAGATGCAGGACGCGCTGGCCGAGTTCCGGGGCTGGGGCGGCGACGAGAGTCTGCACACCCAGCGGGTCCACGGACTGGCCGGCGCGTTCTGCGCGTTGCTGGAGGAGGATCGCCCGCTGGCGCTGGCCGAGTTGACCATGGCGGCGGGGGCGCAGGAGACCAGCCCGACCGTGTTCCACCTGAGCGGTCGCTTCGGCCTCCAGCCGCTGCTGCGCGCGATGGCCGACGACCTCAGTTGGGAGGAGTACGCGGAGCTCACCGACGCGCCGGCCAGCCAGTTGCGCTGGGATCGCCAGTTCGCGCTGTTCGCCCGGGCGGTCCTGCTCGGCCGTGCCGGCCAGCACGAGGCCGCCACCGCCACGGTGACGGAGGCGATGGAAGCCGGCGCCCTGTACGCGATGGGCCGGCACCTGGCGCTGCGACTGGTCGCCGAGTCGGCACTGGCCGACGGTTGGGGTTCCCCGGTGCCGTGGCTGCGGGCCGCGGAGGACTACTTCCACCAGGCCGATGTCGAACCGGTCGCGCACGCGTGCCGCACGTTGTTGCGGCAGGCGGGGGCACGGGTGGCACAACGCCGGCAGGGCGCCGACGAGATCCCGGCCGGGCTCCGGGCAGTGGGGGTCACGGTCCGGGAGCTGGAGGTGCTACGGCTGTTGACCGGCCGGCTGAGCAACCGGGAGATCGCCGAGCGGCTCCACCTGTCGCCGCGTACGGTGGAGCGGCACATCTCCAGCTTGATCATCAAAACCGGACTGCCGAACCGGATCGCGTTGAGCGACGTCGCCACCGGTATCGACAAGGGCTGAGCCCCGCAACGTCGGGTCACATCCTCTTGGCGACGGTGAGCAGCACCACGGAGTCCTGGAGCGCCTCAAGACTGTGCCGGGCGTCCGGGACGAGCAGCAGATCCCCGGCGGTGCCGTCGCAGCTGGCCGTGCCGCTGGCGAGGCGGACGAGACCGTGCAGCACGTGCACGGTGGCTTCGCCAGGGTTCTCGTGCTCGTCGAGGCGTTGGCCGGCGACGAGGGCGATGACGGTTTGGCGCAGCGTCTTGGTGTGCCCCCCGTGCACGGTCTGCGCGCCGCGCCCGCTGGACGCGCCGCGGGCCGCGGTGAGCAGCTGGTCGGTCAGGTCGGTCAGCGATGACTTCTGCATGATCTCTCTTCTGGTTGACGTCAGGTGCCGGATCGCTTCCGGGGGTGTCCGCCACCGGGGTCCTGTCGAGCCGGCGCACCGTGACTGCGGGATGGACGCCGACGTCGGACAACGGCATCAAATCTATGGCATACAAGCCCCGAATGCCCGACAGCGGGATGGTCCGGGTCGAGGAAGAACAAGCCGTACCGATCGCGCTCGTGAGACCGCTCCGCGGCGGATGACTCCCTGCCATTCTATCGATAGACTTCACTGAAATCGCCACGGATGCGGTGGCCCGTCCCGGCCGGGTCTCCGTTCCGCCCGACCCCACCACCGCACCGTGCCAGCCTGGAAGGAAGCAGATGACCCGTGCGTTCCTGCGGGCGGCGACCGCCCTCGCCGCCGCGCTTCTGGCCACCACCGTCATGGCCGGCAGCGCAACCGCCAGCCCGATCTCCCAGCGCTTCTCCGTCCCCTCCGGAGACACCTGCACCTACGGCTACACCGAGGGAGTCCTCGAATGGCGCTCCGCCGCGCCCACGGTCGCGGTACGGCTGACCGGAGTCGTCGTCGACCGACCCATCGCCAATGAGCCGATCGCCTGCCGCGACGACCGGCGCTACACGATCGCCACCTATGTCGCGTACGCGGGCGAAATCCCGATCGACCGGGCGGCTCAGCGGGTGGACAACGCAGCGCTGCGGCTCGATTTCGTTCTCGGCTCCAACACCTCGGTCGCCGGCATCGACCGTGTGGTGATCCAGGTCTGCCGGGCATCGCTCGACCGGCCCAGCGCCGCGCCGGACTACTGCGGTCGCGAATACACCTTCCGCCCCGTGTCGATCGGCCCCATCGGCTCGTGATGGCGGTAGCCGGGTGTGGTCGCGTGCCGCCACCACACCCGGCATCCTTCCCGGGTTGCGGCGCCACACCGGCGTCAGGCTCCTCGGAACAGTTCGACGGCCGGGCGCGTCGCGGTGGTTTCGGTCCGGCACCCGACCAGGTCGCCGCCGCCCCCGAGCGGCTATCCGCACGTGAGCCGATTCCAGGCCGGCATGGGCAGGGCGATCACCGCGGCCGGGAACAACCCGTGCTCCTCGTTGTCGATGTGCCGCCGCAGCCGGTCCAGGGCGGCCAGCACCTCCGGCCAGTCCGGTGCCGCCCGGTCGAGGGCGCCGAGGACGCCGTGGATGTCGTCGTGCTCGTCGCACAGCCGATCCACGGCCTCGGTGAGGCTGCCCTCGGCGCGCAGCTCGACGAAGAGACCGCGTTCCTCGTTGTCGGTGTGCGGCGTCAGCAGCGCGAGCAGGTCGTCGAGGCGGGCGACGGGATCACCCGCACCGGAGGTGATCGCCGTACGCAGCCGTCCGGCGGCATTGACGATCGCCTCGTGTTCGGTGGTCAGTTGGCCGATCAACGGGAACTCCCGGCAACCGCAGTAGTTGCACATGATCGATCTCCTGACAAGTGTGGGGATGACACCTCCAGCGTGGTCCGACAAACGTCGGGCGAGTAGGGCCGTTGGGCCCGTGCTCCACCGGATTCACCGGGCCTGGCACCAGCCCACCCACGACGAGGTGTGGCTGTGACGGAAACCCCACCCCGTGTTACAACGTCAATTGACGTTGTAACGTGATTCGACATGGAAGTTCAGCGGACCGGCCCCCGCGGGGAAACGATCGACACTCCCCGTCACCGCGCTCTGGGCTCTGCCAGCCGGGTGACGATCCTGCGCCTGGTGCGCGCCGCCGAAGGCGGCGTCACCGCCGCCGAGGTGGCCGCCCGTACCGGGCAGCACCTGTCCACCACCCGCGCCCACCTGGACCGGCTCACCGAGGCCGGACTGCTGGTCAAGGCCCGCGCCAGCGGGGGCCTGCCAGGCCGTCCGGCCTGGCGGTACCGAGCGGCGGCGGCCGATCCCGCCCCCGCCACCTACCGGGAGCTGGCGGCCGCCCTACTGGGATACCTGTCCCGCATTGACGGCGACGTCCGGGCCACGGCGGCCCGGGTGGGCCAGGACTGGGGTCGGCAGTTGGCCGCTGCGGCGCCGCCCAGCGAAGACCCGGTCGACACCGTCGTGGCCGTACTGGACGGATTGGGCTTCAGCCCGCGACGCCAACCCACCGAGGACGGCCGCACCGAGACCGAGCTGCACCTGATGAGCTGCCCGTTCCTGGAGCTGGTCGGACAGAATCCGGACGCGATGTGCGGCCTGCATCTCGGTGTGGTCCGGGGAGCCCTGCCACCCGACGGCGCACAGGACAAATCGGTGATGTTGGAGCCCTTCGGTGCGCCTGCCGCCTGCGTCGTACGAATGGCGCCGTCCTGCCGCGACTCCGGCCCATCCCGAAGCGGGCCGGTGCCGTCGCCATCGTCGTCAGCGCCCTCGCGCTAATCGTCAACCCGAGCTGAATCGCGGCGGCCGGTACGAATCGCCAGCCGGTCGAGGTAGGTCACCTGCAGCCACCCGAACATGACCAGGAACAGCAGCAGGAGCGGCAGCGGAAGGACCGCACCGAGCGCCAGGTCGTCGGGCTGCACCCGTCCCGTGGTGGCCTGCATCATGGCCTCCAGCGGTGCCGGTCGGGACGTCGGCGTCTGCGCCACCAGCCACGGCCAGAGCAGTTGTCCGGCGGTGACCAACCAGGTGACCAGCCCGACCAACGCGACCATCGGCACCGCCGGGGCGGCGATGCTGCGCCCGAACCCGCCACCGGCCCGCCAGCGGGGCTCCAAACCCCGGAACAGCACCGTGAACAGGAACAACGCCGGGATGCTGACCCAGCCAGGTGGCACCGTTCCGAGGAAGGTGTTGAGCTGATCGGCGTCGCGGGTCCGTAGGTAGGACTCGATGGCCAGCGGCCCGGTGCCGACGAACAGCCACGGCGCGAACGGCAGCAGCAACAACTCGCTGAACCGCCCGAGTGGGCGCAGACCCCCGATGGCGAAACCGCCGACCACCGCCACCGCGACCGTGACCATGGCCGACAGTGCTGTCGGCAGCCACGTCGCCACCAGTGTGTCGACCAGGCTGGCGGACGGCATCGGCGCCACCTCGCTGGTGAACCGCAGGCTGCGACGCAACCACGGCCACGCCATCCACAGCGACAAGCCGGCAAGGAGGACGCCCAACACCGCCAACCCGATCCCGGCTCGACGGCTGTCACCGCCCGGACCGGCCTTCCTGACCATGTCGTCGGTTCCTCGCGAGACGTCCGGCGTGACCGCCACCTTGTGCTCGCCGTGCGTCACGGTCGCATCGACCACCTCGATCCGAGCGCGGCTGACCAGCAGCAGCACCGTCGCGGCCAGTCCCAGCACCGCCAACGGGATCAGCAGCAGCACCGCACCGGCCGAACCGCCACCGAGATCCATCCGGGTCAGCGAGGCGACGACCACATGCGTCAGTGGAACGCTGACCCTTCCCGACATCATCGGCGCGGTGAAGCTCTGCAACGTGACCGCGATGATCCCGAGCACCAGCAGACCGGCGACGGTCGCCGCCGCCGGCAGCGCGGCGCGGCGGTCACTCCGACCCCGAAGGGTGCCAAGGAAGGCCGTGGTGGCGACCGCCACGACCAGCCCGGCGCTACCGACCACGGTCAACTCCACAAGCGTGGCGTACGGACGGTCCGCCACCGGTTCGATCCGGTCGAGGCGCCAACCGAGGAGCAGCGCCACCGGCGCGTACCCCGCGACCGGCACGGCAACCAGTGCCCGGACGGTCAGCCGGGCTCGCCGCCCGGCCCGGTCGGCGAGCAGCGCCAGCAACGGCGAGACCAACAGGGCCAACGCGATTGGGATCAACGCCAGCAGCAGGGCCCACCCGAAGTCACCGAGGATCCCCTGGTCGAATCGGGCCTGGTAGTTGGCGCCGCCGACATTCTCGGCCGGGCGGAACATGGTGTCGCGGGTCGTCGAGCGCCATACCGCCAACACGGTGGGGAGCGCGTACGACCAGGCGAGGGCGAGTAGCGCGGGAAGCAGCAGGAGGAGTCCGAGGCCGATCCGGACACCGCGGCTCGGCCCGGTACGGACCGCCGGCACTGTGGATGTTGCCGTGCTCATGATGCTCCTCGCCTCGTCCAGCTCTGGCCGGGCATGACGATAGGGGCAGCGATCAACCAGCACCACCTCTCTGGCGGCCGGTTCGCGCCCACATTCGCGGCTGTTGAGTACGGATACTCAGCACCGCTGAGGACGGACACTCGCCTCCGGCGCTGCTCCTCCCCCACACGTGCAGAACACGGACGCGTACCGAGGCGTCGCCCAGTGAAAGGCCGGGGCAAGACTCAGCGGGCGGTCATCAGTACCTCGGAGACGAGCTCCTGAGCCTCCTGTTGGATGCGGGTGAGGTGCTCCGGCCCCTGGAACGACTCGGCGTAGATCTTGTAGACGTCCTCCGTGCCGGACGGGCGGGCGGCGAACCAGCCCGACTCCGTGGTGACCTTCAGGCCGCCGATCGGGGCACCGTTGCCGGGGGCGGTGGTCAGCGTGGCGGTGATGGGTTCGCCCGCCAGCTCGGTGGCGCGTACCTGCTCGGGGGAGAGCTTGCCGAGGACGGCCTTCTGCTCCCGGGTGGCCGGTGCGTCGATGCGGGCGTACGCGGGCGCGCCGAAGCGGCCGGCCAACTCGCCCCAGTGCTCGCTCGGGGTACGCCCCGTGCTGCCGATGATCTCGGCGGCGAGCAGGCAGAGCAGGATGCCGTCCTTGTCGGTGGTCCAGGTGCCGCCGTCGCGGCGCAGGAAGGACGCCCCGGCGCTCTCCTCACCGCCGAAGCCGACGGCACCGTCGAGCAGCCCGGGTACGAACCACTTGAAGCCGACCGGGACCTCCAACAGTGGGCGACCCAGATCGGCGGCGACCCGGTCGATCATCGAGGAGGAGACCAGTGTCTTGCCGACGGCCGCGTCCGGTCCCCACTGCCCACGGGTACGGAACAGGTGGGCGATCGCCACCGCCAGGTAGTGGTTGGGGTTCATCAGCCCGGCGTCGGGGGTGACGATGCCGTGTCGGTCGGCGTCGGCATCATTGCCGGTGGCCACCTGGTAGTCGCCGCGCATGGCGATCAGCGAGGCCATCGCGTTCGGTGACGAGCAGTCCATCCGGATCTTGCCGTCACCGTCGAGGGTCATGAACCGCCAGGTCGGGTCGACCGTCGGGTTGACCACGGTTAGGTCGAGCCGGTGCCGGTCGGCGATCTCGCCCCAGTAGTCGACGCTGGCGCCGCCGAGCGGGTCCGCGCCGATGCGGACTCCGGCATCGCGGATCGCGTCGAGGTCGAGCACCGCCGGCAGGTCATCGACGTACGCGGCGAGGAAGTCGTACGTGCCGGTGGTGTCGGCGGCGCGGGCCCGTGCGTACGGGATCCGGCGCACCTCCTTGAGCCCGGCGGCGAGGATCGCGTTCGCCCGATCCTGGATCCACTTCGTGGCGTCGGAGTCGGCGGGGCCGCCGTGGGTGGGGTTGTACTTGAATCCGCCGTCGTCCGGCGGATTGTGCGACGGGGTGATCACGATGCCGTCGGCCAGGCCGCTGGTGCGGCCCCGGTTGTGACCGAGGATCGCGTGCGACACCGCCGGAGTGGGGGTGTAGCCGTCGCGGCTGTCCAGCAGCACAGTGACGTCGTTGGCGGCGAGCACCTCCAGGGCGTCCACGGCCGCCGGGGTGGAGAGCGCGTGGGTGTCCCGGCCCAGAAACAGCGGCCCGTCGACACCCTGCTCCCGCCGGTAGTCGCAGAGCGCCTGGGTGACGGCGAGGATGTGGTCGGAGTTGAAGGCGTTGCGCAGGCTCGACCCACGGTGCCCCGAGGTGCCGAACGAGACCTGCTGTGCCGGGTCCGCCGGGTCGGGATGCTCGCTGTAGTAGGCGGTCACCAGCCGTGGTACGTCGACCAGGTCAGCGGGCTGCGCCGGCTGACCGGCACGCGGATGACTACCACTCACGGGGCCAGCCTTTCGTTCGCGACTGCGGGGCTCGCAAGCTCACTCCTCGCGCTCACGGTTCTACCTTCTGTCCTTTGCCGATGACCACGATGCCGTTGTCGGAGACGGTGTAGCGCTGCCGGTCCCGTTCCAGGTCCACCCCGATCTCGGCGCCCTCGGGCACCTGCACGTTCTTGTCGAGGATGGCTCGGCGGACCACCGCGTGCCGGCCGATGTCGACGCCCTCCATCAGCACCGCGCCGTCCACGTGCGCCCAGGAGTGCACCTTCACCTTCGGTGCGACGATGGAGTTCTCCACCAGCGAACCGGAGATGACCGCGCCGGGCGAGACCATCGAGGCGACCGCCCGGCCGACCCGCTCACCCCACTGGTGCACGAACTTGGCCGGCGGGTACGGCGGCTGCTCGGTGTAGATCGGCCAGTCGAAGTTGTAGAGGTTGAACACCGGGTGGACGTTGATCAGGTCCATGTGCGCGTCGTAGAACGAGTCGAGGGTTCCCACGTCGCGCCAGTAGCCCCGGTCCCGGTCGGTGCTGCCGGGCACCTCGTTGTCGCGGAAGTCGTAGACATTCGCCTCGCCGCGCTCGACCAGCATCGGGATGATGCTGCCGCCCATGTCGTGCTTGCTGGTCTTGTCCTCGGCGTCGCGTTCGACCGCCTCGATCAGTGCCCGGGTGGTGAAGACGTAGTTGCCCATCGAGGCGTAGATCTCGTCGGGCGCGTCGGGCAGGCCGACGGCATCGGTGGGCTTCTCCCGGAAGGCCCGGATCCGTCGACCGTCCTCACCGACCTCGATGACGCCGAACTGGTCGGCTGTCGACAGCGGCTGTCGGATGCCGGCGACGGTCACCGCGGCGCCCGAGGCGATGTGGTCCTCCACCATCTGCCGGGGGTCCATCCGGTAGATGTGGTCGGCACCGAAGACGATCACGTAGTCGGGCTGCTCGTCGTAGATCAGGTTGAAGCTCTGGTAGATCGCATCGGCGGAGCCGGCGAACCACCAGGGACCACGGCGCTGCTGCGCGGGCACCGGCGTGACGTAGTTGCCGAGCAGCGTCGACATCCGCCAGGTCTTGGTGATGTGCCGGTCGAGGGAGTGGGATTTGTACTGGGTCAACACGACGATCTTCAGATAGCCGGCGTTGGCCAGGTTGGAGAGGACGAAGTCGACCATGCGGTACATCCCGCCGAACGGGACGGCCGGCTTGGCCCGGTCCGTGGTCAGCGGCATCAGGCGCTTGCCCTCTCCGCCGGCCAGGACGATCGCGAGCACCTTGGCAGCCATGAGCAGACGCTATCCATACCGGTGCCGGTTCACCACTCGTACGGGCACAGTTCCACAGCGCGGTACGGCGTCCGATTCTGCACTAGGGTGCCGGACATGACCGACTCCGCACCGCTGCGCGTGGACCTGCTGACCCGCGAGTATCCGCCGGAGGTCTACGGCGGCGCGGGGGTGCACGTCGAGTACCTGGCCCGCGAGCTGCGCCGACTCAGCGACGTGCGGGTGCACTGCTTCGGCGCGCCGCGCACCGAGCCGGGTGTGCGGGCGTACGCCGAGCCGGCGAGCCTGAGCGGCGCGAACCCGGCGCTGCGGACCATGGGGGTGGACCTGGAGATGGCCGCCGCGTGCGCCGGCACGGACGTGGTGCACAGCCACACCTGGTACGCCAACCTGGCCGGGCACACCGCGAAGCTGTTGTACGGGGTGCCGCACGTGGCGACCGCGCACAGCCTGGAGCCGCTGCGACCGTGGAAGGCCGAGCAGCTCGGTGGCGGCTACGCCCTCTCCTCCTGGTGCGAGCGCACGGCGTACGAGGCGGCCGACGCGATCGTGGCGGTCAGCGCGGGGATGCGTCGGGACGTGCTGGCGGCGTACCCGTCGGTCGATCCGGACCGGGTCCATGTGATCTACAACGGCATCGACACCGCCCAGTACGCCCCGGACCCGGGCACCGACGTGCTGGCGCGCCTCGGCATCGACCCGGCCCTGCCCAGCGTGGCCTACGTCGGTCGGATCACCCATCAGAAGGGTCTGCCGCACCTGCTGCGCGCCGCCCGCGAGTTGCCGCCGGAGACGCAACTCGTGCTGCTCGCCGGCGCACCGGACACCCCGGAGATTGCCACCGAGGTGGAGAGCCTGGTCGCGGAACTGCGGGCCCGCCGCTCCGGTGTCATCTGGGTCGCCGAGATGCTGCCCAAGTCCGAGGTGATCCAGGTGCTCACCCATGCCACGATCTTCGTCTGCCCGTCGGTGTACGAACCGATGGGCATCGTCAACCTTGAGGCGATGGCCTGCGAAACCGCGGTGGTGGCCACCGCCACCGGCGGCATCCCCGAGGTGGTCGCCGACGGCGAGACCGGCCTGCTGGTCCCCATCGAGCAGACCGTCGACGGCAAGCCCGTCGACCCGGCCCGCTTCGAGGCCGACCTGGCGGCCCGACTGAACGAGCTGCTGGCCGCTCCGGAACGCGCGGCGACGCTGGGCCGAGCCGGGCGGCGGCGCGCGGTCGAGCACTTCTCCTGGGACGCCGTCGCCGCCCAAACCCTCGACCTATACCGCTCACTGATGTAAGGAAGGGCACCTTATTAACGCCTACGGTAGAGAAGGGTTCCCTTCTCACGTTGAGACCCAATCAGTCGGCGTGTAGCAGCTCCATGAGTTCATCGGTGGACATGCCTCCGGTGCGCGTCGTGCCGCCACGGCCACGCATGTGCCGCACCAGACGCAGACCTCGGCGCCCGTCAACCGACGGGTGCAATCTTGGACAGTTTCCGTTCGCGTGGAACGGTAACTGTCCAAGATTGCGTAGGCGCTTGGCGAGAGTGAGGATTCGGGCGAGCATGCCGGCTCAGGTGGTGTGCAGGGTGGCGGCGAGGCGGGCCAGGCCGGCCGGGGCGGCGGCGGACCGGGCCACGACCTGGAGCAGCTCCCGCGCCGCCGGCCGGTCGCGCACCTCGCCGCGAGCGGTGCTGTCGGCCTCCAGCAACGCCCGTCCGGCCCGGGTCATCTCGCCTATCCGGGCGTACGCGCGGGCGACATCGAGCAGGTACGCGGCCCGATGCTCGGCCGACAGCCACCACCACCCGGCCCCGGTCACCAGCCGCTCGTGCCGCGCAGCCGCCAGGCTGGTGTCCCCGAGGGCGATCTCGACAAGCACCCGGGCTGCCTCCACCGACGCTCCGAAACCCGTCCCGTCCGATACCCCGAGAATTCCCTCCATCGCCAGCTCCCCGCCGTTCAACCCGCCCGGCAGCCCGCCGCTCGCAACACGCAGCGGCCCGTTGCCCAGCCTGCCCGGCGGCCCGTGGCTGGTACCGCCCGGCTGCTCCGGCGCGAGCGCGGCGGCCTTGCCGAGCAGTTCCACCGCGTAGCGGCCGTCACCGAGGCCACCGGCGGCCAGTCCCGCCTGGAGCAGCAACGTCCCGCGTAGGGGGATATCGGTTGGGTTGTTCGCCGGATCGCCTGACGGAGCGACGCGGCGGGCGGCCACAAGAGCGGCATCCAGCGCCGACCGCCGCCGGCCCACCGCCCGCAGCGCCTGCGCCAGCGGTATGGTCGCCACGCCGGTCAGTCGCGGGTCCCCGGTGGCCTGGGCGACGGCCATGCCCCGATCGGCGGCCAGCCACGCCGATTCTCCCTGGCCCACCTTCACCAGCACCAGGGCGACGAGGCCGTACGCCGTCATCAGCAGTTCGTCGGCGACCCGACCGAAGCGGGCGGCCTGCGCCTGGCGGGTGGCGTCCAGCAGGCCGGGCAGCGAATCGAGCAGCACCGGGTACCGGGCATGCCGGTAGCTCTGCCACGCATGATCGAGACCGGCCCGCAGCTGCGCGAGGCCGAGCGGCTCGGGGGGCACCTCGACGTGATAGCGGGCCAGGGCAGCGCGCAGCCGCTCCACGCCGCTGGCCCGAGCCGGCCGTCCCGGTCGTCCCGGTCGTTCCGGCAGCAGGATCTGCACGTCGATCCGGAGCGCGTCGGCGATCTCCCGGAGGTTGGAGACCCGCTCCAGCCGGCGTACCCCGCGCTCGATTTTGTCCACCCAGCTCTTGGACTTGCCGATCCGGTCGGCGAACTGCTGCTGGGTCATGTTCCGCCGTATCCGCCACTGCGCGACCCGCCGGCCGACCGGCAGCTGGTGCGCCGTCCGTCCCTCGCTCACCGGAGGATCCCGGCCACCAGCAGCACGAGTACGACCAGCGCGACGACCAGGCCGTAGACGTACTGCCGGCGGGTGACCGGCGCACGGGCGGGACGGGGTGGGCCGGTCACCCGGTCCCCGTCGGGGTGTGGGGGCCGAGTCCCGGGAACCGGGTACGCCGGAGGCAGCGGCCCGTCATGCGGACGCTCGCGCATCTGTTCCTCCTTGCGATGGGCAGGAAGGTGCAGGTCAGGGCGGGATGGCACGGGGGCTCCACCCCGCCCTGCGCAAAGGCACTCCGCTGCTGACGAGAGGCCTCTGATGCTTGGAACTTAGGACCCTCAGTAGCCAGAGTCAACACAGGGTCCACACCGTGTCGCGACTGGTGAGAATCTGGAGGGGCTGACGAGAGGTGGTCAACATGCCCCGCAAGCCTGTGTATGAGCAGGTTGTCGACGACATCACCACATCGATCCGGACCGGCACGCTCAAGCCCGGTCAGAAACTCCCGACCATCGCCGAACTCGCGCGGCAGTACAACTCGTCGGACAACCCGATCAAGCGCGCCCTCTGGATCCTCGATGAGCGGGGCTGGATCGAGGTTCACCAGGGCAAGGGGTCGTTCGTCGCGGACAATCCACCCACCTGAGACGCGCCGCCCGGCACTGCCTGCCTGCCAGGCGAAGGGCAGGCAGGCAGCAACTTTGGGGAAGTTGTTGTGTCCAACCGCCTGCGAGGCAGCAACATCCCCGAAAGTGCAACCACCAGTGGATCAACCCCGCGCGGTGCGGGCAGGGTGGGGCGGGAGCCGAGCGGGAAGCGATCTCGGGCAGTAGGTTGAACCGGGTGAGCGGACGGTTCCCGATCGAAGACGTCTCCCCTGTCGTCTCCTGCGGTCGCTACCCGGCCAGGGCGGTCGTCGGCGAGGTGGTGCCGGTGTCGGCACGTGCCTACCGGGAGGGGCACGACGCGCTCGGCTGCAACGTGGTGTGGCTCGGCCCGGACGGGTTGGCCCGCCCGTTCACCCGGATGCGTCCGGGTGAGCCCGGCCAGGACCGGTGGCACGCCAGCATCGTGCCGGACGCCGTCGGCGAGTGGATGTTCACCGTCGAGGCGTTCAGCGACCCCTACCTGACCTGGCACAACGCGATCACCAAGAAGATCGCCGCCGGCCAGGGGCCGGGTGAGCTGGCCAACGACCTGGCCGAGGGCGTACGCGTGCTGACCGCCGCCGCCAAACTGGTGCCCAAAGCCGAGCAGGCCCGCCTCAGGAAGGCCGCGAAAGCGCTGGGCGACGCCGACCGGCCGGTGCCGCAGCGGGTGGCCCCGGCGCTGGAACTGGCCGACCTGCTCTGGGAGCATCCGGTGCGGGAACTGGTCACCACCGGCGAGGAGTACACCCTCTGGGTGGACCGCGAACGGGCCCTGTACTCCGCGTGGTACGAATTCTTCCCCCGCTCCGAGGGGGCGATCCCGGCGACCGTCGACGCGCCGGCCCGCTCCGGCACCTTCGCCACCGCCACCGAGCGGCTGCCGGGCGTCGCCGCGATGGGCTTCGACGTGCTCTACCTGCCGCCGATCCACCCGATCGGCCGGGTCAACCGCAAGGGCCCGAACAACAGCCTGGTCGCCGGGCCGGACGACGTGGGGTCGCCGTGGGCGATCGGCGCGGCCGAGGGCGGGCACGACGCGATCCACCCCGACCTGGGTACGCCGGAGGACTTCCGCGACTTCGTCGCCGCCGCCGCCGACCACGGCCTGGAGGTGGCGATGGACCTGGCGTTGCAGTGCGCGCCGGACCACCCGTGGGTGACCGAGCACCCGGAGTGGTTCACCACCCGGGCCGACGGGAGCATCGCCTACGCGGAGAACCCGCCGAAGAAGTACCAGGACATCTACCCGCTGAACTTCGACAACGACCCGGACGGCATCCGCGCCGAGGTGCTGCGGGTGGTGCGGCACTGGGTCGGCGAAGGCGTGAAGATCTTCCGGGTGGACAACCCGCACACCAAGCCGGTCGACTTCTGGCACTGGCTGATCTGGGAGGTCAAGCGGGTCGACCCGGACGTGCTCTTCCTCGCCGAGGCGTTCACCCGGCCGGCGATGATGCACGGGCTTGCCAAGGTCGGCTTCACCCAGTCGTACACGTACTTCACCTGGCGGACCTCGGCGGCCGAGATGCGCGAGTACTGCGCGGAGCTGGTGGCGGCGGCCGACTACATGCGGCCGAACTTCTGGCCCAACACGCCGGACATCCTGCACGCC
This sequence comes from Micromonospora lutea, assembly GCF_016863535.1. Taxonomy (GTDB): domain Bacteria; phylum Actinomycetota; class Actinomycetes; order Mycobacteriales; family Micromonosporaceae; genus Micromonospora; species Micromonospora lutea. The sequence continues at coordinate 129,669 of NZ_BOPB01000014.1, read as the reverse complement.
TCGTTGCAGCACGGCGGGCCGCCGATGTTCAAGATCCGGGCGGTGCTGGCCGCGCTGCTCTCCCCCTCGTGGGGCATGTACGCCGGCTACGAACTCTTCGAGCACGTCGCGCGGCCCGGCGCCGAGGAATACCTCGACAACGAGAAGTACGAGCTGCGGCCCCGCGACTGGGCCGGCGCGGAGGCGCACGGCCGTTCGCTGGCGCCGTTCATCGCCACCCTCAACCGGGTACGCCGCGACAACCCGGCCCTGCGCCGGCTGCGCAACCTGGTCTTCCACGACATCGACAACCCGGCCCTGCTCTGCTGGTCCAAGCGTGACCCGGCGAGCGGCAACACCGTGCTGGTGGTCTGCTCGTTCGACTCGCAGACCGTGCAGTGGGGAAACACCACGCTGGACATGCCGGCGCTGGGGCTGGACTGGCACGACCGGTTCACCGTGCACGACGAGCTGACCGGGGTCAGCTACGACTGGGGGCAGCGCAACGCGGTCCGGCTCGACCCGTACCTGCAACCGGCGCACGTCCTCACCCTGCACCGTCCGACCGGGGTGACGCAGGCGGCGACGGCCGGCGCGGCGGATGCCGGGTCGCCAGGTTTGACCGGCACCGAGCCGGCCACCCTGACGACCGAAGAGGTGCCCGCCGACCTGTCGGGCGGCACCGCGCCGACCGCTCCCGCCGAGAAGGACGACACCCGATGGACCAGCTGATTTCCGGGGAGATCCACGACCCGCACGCGGTGCTCGGTGCACACCCGGCCGACGGGCGTACGGTGATCCGCACCCTGCGTCGGGGTGCGGGCGATGTCAGCGTGCTGGTCGGTGACGAGCGGCACCCGATGAAGCGGGTGCATGACGGCGGGGTCTTCGAGGCCACCGTCCCCGGCGAGGTGCTCGACTACCGGCTCGACGTCGACGGCGTACGCCACGACGATCCGTACCGTTTCGCGCCGACCCTCGGCGAGCTGGACCTGCACCTGATCGGTGAGGGCCGGCACGAGCGGCTGTGGGAGGCGCTGGGCGCCCGCGTGGTCGACGGTGGGGTGGCGTTCGCGGTGTGGGCGCCGAACGCCCGGGGAGTGCGGCTGGTCGGCGACCTCACCGGCTGGGCGCCCGACGACGGCTGGCCGATGCGCTCGCTCGGCGCCACCGGGGTGTGGGAGATCTTCGTTCCGGGTGCCACCACCGGTGCCCGGTACAAGTACCGGGTGCTGGGCGCGGACGGGCACTGGCGGGACAAGGCCGACCCGCTCGCCGCGTACGCGGAGGTGCCGCCGGCCACCGCGTCGGTGGTGCACCGGTCGGCGTACGAGTGGTCCGACGCGGAGTGGATCAGCCGACGGTCGCAGCGGCAGCCGCACCAGGAGCCGATGAGCGTGTACGAGGTGCACCTGGGCTCGTGGCGGCCCGGCCTGGGCTACCGGGAACTGGCCGAGCAACTGGTCGCGTACGTGGTGGAGCTGGGTTTCACCCACGTGGAGTTCCTGCCGGTGATGGAGCATCCGTTCGGCGGTTCGTGGGGCTACCAGGTGACCGGCTACTACGCGCCGACGTCCCGGTTCGGCGACCCCGACGACTTCCGGTACCTGGTGGACCGGCTGCACGCCGCCGGAATCGGCGTGATCCTGGACTGGGTGCCGGCGCACTTCCCCAAGGACGAGTGGGCCCTCGCGCGCTTCGACGGCACCCCGCTCTACGAGCATCCCGACCCCCGCCGGGGCGAGCACCCCGACTGGGGCACCTACGTGTTCGACTTCGGCCGCCGGGAGGTCCGCAACTTCCTCGTCGCCAACGCCCTGTACTGGCTCGACGAGTTCCACGTCGACGGACTACGGGTGGACGCGGTCGCCTCGATGCTCTACCTCGACTACTCGCGGCAGGACGGGCAGTGGACGCCGAACGTGCACGGCGGCCGGGAGAACCTGGAGGCTTTCGCGTTCATGCAGGAGGTCAACGCGACGGTCTACAAGCACCACGCCGGGGTGGTGATGATCGCCGAGGAGTCGACCGCCTGGCCGGGGGTGACCCGGGCCACCGGCGACGGCGGGCTCGGTTTCGGCTTCAAGTGGAACATGGGCTGGATGCACGACACCCTGCTCTACACCTCGAAGGACCCGATCTACCGGCAGCACCACCACCATCAGCTCACCTTCTCCCTGGCGTACGCTTGGAGCGAGAACTACGTGCTGCCGATCAGCCACGACGAGGTGGTGCACGGCAAGGGCTCCCTGGTCGGCAAGATGCCCGGCGACACCTGGCAGCGGCTGGCCAACGTACGCGTGCTGCTGGCGTACATGTGGGCGCACCCGGGCAAGCAGTTGCTGTTCATGGGCTGCGAACTGGCCGACGACCGGGAGTGGAGCGAGGAACGCGGCCTCGACTGGTACCTGCTGCACGATCCGGCCCGGGCCGGCGTGCAGCGCCTGGTCGGCGACCTGAACCGGGTCTACCGGGACACCCCGGCCCTGTGGGCGCAGGACACCTCCCCCGCCGGTTTCCGCTGGCTCGCCGGAGACGACGTCGCCAACAACGCCATCTCGTTTCTCCGGATCGCACCCGACGGGGCAACCCTGGTCTGCGTGGCCAACTTCTCCGCGCTGCCGCTGGAGGACTACCGCATCGGGCTGCCCGCCGCCGGTGCCTGGTCGGAGGTGCTCAACACCGACGCCCACCATTACGGCGGCTCCGGGGTCGGCAACCTGGGCGCGGTGCACGCCGAGAACGTCCCGTGGCACGGCCAACCCGCCTCGGTGGCGCTCCGCGTGCCGCCGCTGGGCGCCCTCTGGCTCCGCCCCGCCTGAGGTGAACGGAAGGGCCCCTTATTAACGCCTACGGTAGAGGAAGGGCCCCCTGCTAACACCGCCGAGGCGGTCGTGCGGGGACGTGGGCCGGGACCGCCGGCTCCGGTCGGCACCTCGGATGGTGAACCGCTCGGGCTCCGCGTCCGTACTGCTGCCAAAGTGGATCACGAGGCGGAGGATCGATGGCTAGCAGGAGCAGGCGTACGGCCCGGGGCAGTGACAGTGAGCCATCGCCGCGACAGCGGAAGATCGCGGGCATCGCGGCGGTCGGGGTGACCCTGGGGGTGGCCTTCGCGGTGTCGACCGGGACCAGTTCGGCCAGTGAGAACTGCGACGGCCTGAACGCCGCCGTGGGTAACAACCTGGCGTTCATCGCCGACCAACTGATCTTCCCCGATGAGCTGTCGGAGGCCCGGATCGCCAACCGGCAGGCAGTCATCGACCAGTTGGAACAGCGGCGCGCGGCGGCCGGCTGCACCGGCGAGGTCGAGGTCCCCGACGCGGACCCGAACGCGGCGCTCAACGGCGGCGCGGCGGAGAACTGCGACGGCCTCGACACCGCCGTACGCAACAACCTCACGTTCATCGCCGGGCAGCGGCGCCACCCCGACGCGCTCTCCGAGGCGCGCATCGACAACCGGGAGGCCGTGATCGACCTGCTCGAACAGCGGCGCACCCTGGCCGGCTGCACCGGCGAGGTGACGCTGACACCGGGCGGCTGACCCACCGGAGGCGGGCGGGGCGCACCGGGCGCACCGCCCGCGCCGCGGGAACAGGATCGGCGCGACAGGTCAGACCACACACTGCGGGAACAGGATCGGCGCGACAGGTCAGACCAGGCCCGCGCCGCGCAGCAGGGTCCACAGGCCGGCACCGTCGGGGGCGGAGAGCCACTTCTGCCCCGCCGGCCCCTCGGTGTCCTCGCCGTGTGGGAGCGGCAGGCTACCGGCGAGCACCGACTGGGCGGGCGACAGCCGACGGATCGCCACCGCGGCGACGTTGTCCGGATGGGCGACCGCGAACTCGCGGTAGATCTCCTGGTCGTGCTGACCGTCGTCGCCGACGAGCAGCCAGCGTACGTCGGGGAACTCCTTGGCCAGTCGAGCCAGGGTGGCCCGCTTGTGTTCCCGGCCGCTGCGGAACCAGCGGTCCTGCGTCGGTCCCCAGTCGGTGAGCAGCAGCGGCCCGGCCGGGTAGAGGTGCCGGGACAGGAACCGGGTCAACGTCGGCGCGACGTTCCACGCGCCGGTGGACAGGTAGAACACCGGCGCGCCGGGGTGGGCGGTGACCAGCCGTTCGTAGAGCACCGCCATGCCGGGCACCGCCGCGCGGGCGTGTTCGTCGAGGACGAACGTGTTCCACGCGGCGAGCAGCGGCCGGGGCAACGCGGTCACCATGACCGTGTCGTCGATGTCGGAGAGGACGCCGAACCGCACCTCCGGGTCGAGGATGCGCACCGGCGCCTCCACCGGCTCGGCGTCGGGCATGCTCAGCCGCACCGAACCCCAGCCGGGTGGCAGGCCCGCCTCGACCACGGTGTCGATGAAGCCACTGCGGTCGGCCTGTGCCTCGTGGATCACCCCGCCGGTCTCGATGGTCACGGTGACGTGCTTGGCCGGCAGGGTGGTGAAGCTGCGCCAGCCTCGGACCTTGTCCAGCCGACCCCGCTGACGAGTGTCGGGCCGCCCCAACAGCACCCGACACATCACCCGTACCCAACCGGGCGCTCCGTAACCGGTGTACGCGATGATGTTGGTCCGCCAGCCGGTCCGCCGCAGCCGGCGTTCGACCAGGGCGTGCACGGCGTCCTCGATCCGCGCGGCCCGGTGCAGGTTCGGTACGGCCAGCTGGCCAGCGGGAGTGGGTGGCACGAATGCAACCCTGCCACAGACCAGCCACCTCGGCCACGCGAGCTGAGCCGAACCGCCACGTGCAACGTCACCGCCGTGACACACTCCGGTCGGGACGGCGACGGGGGCGAGGTCGTGCCACAAGCGGCAGCGGAACCAGAGCAGCAGCGCGGGCGGTGGCGGCCACGGCTCGACCGACCGGCGCTGGTCGCCCTGCTGTTCGGGGTGATCGGTGTCGGTTACCGGCTGGTGCTGGTGCTGACCACGGTGCCCGTGTCCAACAGCGACGAGGCGACCTTCGGGCTGGCCGCACTGCACATCGCACAGGGGCGCGAACAGCCGATCTTCCTCTACGGCCAGCGGTACATGGGCACCCTGGAGTCGTACCTGGCCGCACCGCTGCTCGCGGTGACCGGGCCGAGCTGGCCGGCGCTGCGGCTGCCGGTGCTCGCCCTCTACGCGCTGTTCCTCTGGCTGATCCACCGGTTGACCCGGCGGATCGGCTCGCCGTGGTTCGCCGCCCTGATCGTCGGGCTGCTCGCCCTCGGCTCCGAACGGGTCGTCCGGGACCAGGTGACCACGGTCGGCGGGCGACCGGAGGTCAAGGTGGCGGTGCTGGCGATGCTGCTGGTCGTGGTGGCGCTGGCCCGAGGCACGACAGCGCGCCGGGGACTGGCCGTGGGCGGCTTCGGGCTGCTCGCCGGAGTGGCGCTCTGGTCGGACTGGCTGATCGTTCCGTACCTGGCGGTGGCCGGGCTGGCGCTGCTGTGGGCGCTGCGCCGGGAACTGCTCGGCTGGGCGGGTCTGCTGCTGGTCGTCGGTGTCGTCGTCGGGCTCGCCCCGATGATCCGGGACAACCTGGTCGCCCCGCCCGGGCAGGACTCCCTGTCGGTGTTGCGGGGTGTCAGCGGCGAGGACGGCCCGGTCCCGCCCTGGTCGCAGCGGCTCGGTGGGGGGCTGCTGGACGGCGTGCCGCTGGCCGCCGGGCTCTGCCCGGTCGACGGCTGCGCCCGCTGGCAGACGTGGTTCGGTCTGCTCTACCCGGTGCTGCTGGTGGTGGCGGCCACGCTCGCCGGGCTCGCGTACCGGCGGGCGACCGGGCGTGGCGACCGGGTCGGCCCCGTCGTGCACCTCGCGCTGCTCGTCGGCGCGGCGCTGACCCTGCTGGCGTACGTACGCAGTCCGCTGGCGGCGACCGACCCCCTGGGCAACGCCCGCTACCTGTCGGTGCTGCAACTGTCGCTGCCGGCGGTGCTCTGGCCGCTCTGGGTGGCGGCGGTGGCCGCCCGACGGGGCACGGCCGGCGTGGCGGGCCGGGTGGCCGGTGCCGCCTCCACCGCCGTGCTGGGTGCGCTGGCGGCGAGTTCGCTGGTGGTGACGGTGCTCTTCGCCACCTCCGGTGCGACTCCGGGGCGCATCGAGGAACGACAGGCCCGCCAGTTGGCCGACACGGTACGCGCGGCCGGCCTGCGCGAGGTGTACGGCGAGTACTGGACCTGCAACCGGCTGGTCTTCAACACCGCTGAGGAGGTGATCTGCGGGGTGCTCGACGGCAATCTGCACCCCGGGCAGAACCGCTATCCGGCGTACTGGTGGCGGCTGGCCCGGGCGCAGCGGCCCGGGTACGTGCTGGCGGCCGACGCCCCGGCGGACCGGCGGCTGCGGGAGATGCTCGGCGACCGGGCCGGTGCGGCGCTGCTCACCGAGATTGGCGGGTTCCGGGTGTACCACCCGCCGGAGCCGCTGCGCCCGTGGCGTTAGAGTCACCCATGCTCATCCTGCTGCCGCCCTCGGAGGGCAAGGCCGAGGCGGGCTCGGGCCGCCGACTGGATCTGGACCGACTGTCCCTGCCGGGCCTGAACCCGGTGCGGGAGGAGGTGCTGTCGGCACTGCTCGCCCTCAGCGCCGGGCCGCCGGAAACGGCGCTGACCGCGCTCGGTCTCGGTTCCGGCCAGCACGGCGAGTTGCGGCGCAACGCCCGGCTGCGGCAGGCCGCCACCGCGCCCGCCAGCCGGATCTACACCGGCGTGCTCTACGAGGCCCTCGACCTGGCCAGCCTCCCGACGGCGGCACGGCGGGCGGCCAGCCGGCAGGTGCTGGTCAGCTCCGGCCTGTGGGGAGCGGTCCGGCTGACCGACCGGATTCCGCCGTACCGCTGTCCGATCGGGGCCCGGCTGCCCGGCATCGGCGCCCTGCCGGCGCTGTGGCGTCAGGAACTGGGGGCCGCGCTGACCGAGGCAGCCGGCCGCGGCCCGGTGCTGGACCTGCGTTCCGGGGCGTACGCCGCGGTCTGGACGCCGCGCGGCGAGTTGGCCGAGCGCACGGTGACCGTGCGGGTGCTGCACGAACGGGAGGTCGACGGCGTGCCGGTGCGTTCCGTGGTCAGCCACTTCAACAAGGCCACGAAGGGTCGGTTGGTCCGGGATCTGCTGCTCGCTGGTGCCCGGCCGCGTACCGCTGACGCACTGGTCACGACGCTGCGGGACCTGAAGTACACCGTGTGCGAGGAGGACACCGGCCCCGGCCGGCCACGCCAGGTCGACGTGATCGTTTCGGAGTTGTAGCCAGACGCAAGATTTCCTCAAGGCTGGGCCGGATCGGTACCACCGATCGGTGTCGGCGGTCACCGTAAAGGGGACCCGACGCGACGAGGAGGCCCTCCGGTGACTGCCGAACCGATCCTGCTCGACCGGTCCCGTCCATCACCGGCCCCGCCGGCGTCCCGCACCGCGCCGTCGCTCCGGCCGCCGTCGCCACCGCCGCTGGACTGGACGACCCTGGCCGACGCGTTCGAGACGGCCTGTCTGCTGCGCTGCATGCCGCCGCCGGCCGCCCACGGGCATCGGCCGGTCGGGCAGCAGCCCGTCCGGCCGTCGACGATCGAGTTCAACCGGGAGGAGGCGGCGCGGCGGACCCGGCAACTGCTCGATCGCCTCGACATCCCGGTCCAGCACGAGGTGACCGTCGGTGGGCTGCGCCGCCGGTACGAGCTGCACCGGCTGCACGTCGGGCTGGAGCACCGGTCGACGTACGCGGCGATCGTGGAGAACGGCTGGCGGCGCGGCCGGCGGGAACTGCTCGGCGGACCGGTGCCGGGTGCCTCGACAGCGCGGCGGCTGTGGCGCACCCGGCTGGCCGCCGCCGCCTGGCGGGCCGCGCTGCTGGCCGGTGGTCGCCACGTCCGGCGGCACATCCTCGGCGTGCGGATCACCGACCGGGAACTCGGCGCGGTGCTGGTGCGCGGTGCCGCGCTGCTCGACGTTCCGGCGCTGCTGCGTCCGAACGCCGGCTGCTTCCTGGTCAGCGTGGCCCACGGCCCGCACCGGGACCGGATCCTGCGGTACGCGGCGGAGGAGGCGGTGCCGCACCCGGTGGCCTGACCGGCGGCCGACCATGGCCGCACCGCGCTCCGCCACACCCTGGGGTTGCGCCCAAGGGGTCCGGCGGCGCACAGTGCTGCCCGTGAGCCGTACCCGGTATCTCGCCCGAGCGCGATGGCGCGGCGCCCGCGTGGCGTTGGCGCTGACCGTGCTGCTGGCCCTGCCCGGCCTCGGCGGCTGTCGGGACGATCCGGACGAGCCGGTGGTCATCCGCATCGCCACCGGCAGCCCCACCGCTGTCTACTACGCCTTCGGCGCGTCGCTGGCGGCCATCCTCAACCGCGAGCTGCCCGAGGTGCGGGCGGAGGTGCTGGTCACCGCGGCCTCCGCGGAGAACGTGCAACTGCTCAACGCCGGGCAGGCCGAACTCGGCTTCACCCAGGCCGATGTGCTGCGGCTCGACCCGGGTCCGGATCCGCCGGTGGTCGCGGTCGCCCGGGTCTACGACGACCTGCTGCACCTGGTCACCACCGCGAACAGCCCGGTGCGGAGCCTGAACGACCTGCGCGGGCGGCGGGTCTCGGTCGGCGCACCCGGCTCCGGGACGAAAATCACGGTGGACCGGCTGCTCCACGTGGCCGGCCTGGGTGACGCACAGGTTCGCCAGGAGCAGCTCGGCCTGGACGATTCGGTGGCCGCGCTGCGCGACGGGCGGATCGACGCCTTCTTCTTCTCGGGTGGGCTGCCGGTACGCGCGGTCGCCCAGTTCGCCCAGGACACCCCCGCCCGCATCGTCGACCTCGGCGAGTGGGCCACGCCGCTGCGCCGCGGCAACCCCGAGGTGTACGTGCCACGGGACATCCCCCGCTCGGTGTACGGCGTCGACCCGGTCACCACCGTGGCCAACCCGAACTACCTGGTGGTGCGGGCCAGCCTGCCGGAGTCGCTGGTCCGTCAGGTGACCCGGCTGCTGATGGAGCGCCGCTCCGAACTGGCCGCCGCGCACCCGGCGGCCGGTCGGATGAGCCCCCGCTCGGCCATCGCCACCTCCCCGCTGCCCCTGCACCCGGGCGCCGTCGACTACTACCGCGCCAGCAAGCCCTGACGGCTGGTCAGTCGGACCGCTGCGCGGAGGTCTCGGTCGGCTGCGGGAACCACAGGGTGGCGACCAGGCCACGAGGCGAGTTCGGCTGCATGGCGAGCCGGCCGTCGGAGGCGTCGACAAGCACCGCGGCGATGGTCAGGCCCAGTCCGGCCCCGTCGACGTTCTGCACCTCCGGCGCCCGCCAGAACCGTTCGGTGGCCCGGCCGAGCTGGCTGCTGGTCATCCCCGGGCCGGTGTCGCGTACCTCCAGGGTCGTCCCGCCGTCGCGGGCCGCGACGGTCACCGTCACCTCGCCGCCCGCGCCGCTGAACTTCACCGCATTGTCGATCAGCGCATCCAACGCCTGGTCGATGGCGGTCGGCACGGTACGGGCGTACACCGGCCCCGGATCGGCGGCCAGACGTAGCGTGACCGACCGGTGGCGGGCCAGGGGGTCCCAGGCCGCCACCCGGGACACGGCCGCGGCTGTCGCGTCGACGGTGACCCGCTGGTTCTCGTGGCGTTCCGCGCGGGCGAGGGTGAGCAACGCGTCGAGGAGCAGCGCGAGCCGGTCGGTCTCCTCCAACGCCAGCTGGTGCTCGGCCCGCCCCTGCTCGTCGCTGACGCTCGGCCCCAGTTCCTCCACCCGGAGCCGCAGCGCGGTCAACGGGTTGCGGAGCTGGTGGCTGGCGTGCGCGACGAACGCGCGCTGCCGGTCCATCACGTCGGAGACCACATCCGCCATGTGGTTGAAGCTCTTCGCCAGGCGACGCAGCTCCGGCGGCCCCAGCCGGTGTTGCACGCGGGCGCCACGGTCGCCCTCGGCGATCTCGTGGGTGACCGCGTCCAGCTCGGTGACCGGGCGCAGCACCCACCCGGCCAGTCCGAACGCGGTGAGCACACAGGCCAGCACGGCGAGCAGACCCAGGGCGGCGACCAGCGTCCACCAGGTGGCGACGGTCCGCCGGACCCCGTCGGTGGGGGTGGCGGTGACCACCGCACCGAGGACCTCACCGCCGTCGTTGATCGGCACCGCCACCACGATCGGCCGGTCCACCCACGGCCAGACCGAGTCCGGTCCGCTGGTCTGCTGCCCGGACAGCGCGACGTCCAGCGCCTCTCGGGTGCCCGGGGCCGCCTGCCAGCTCGCCGAGGTCACCACCTCCCGCCGATCCCGGTCCACCACCGCCGCGCCGATGCCGTACAGCTCGTCGTAGCTGCCCAGCTCGTGGTCGAGTGGGCCGGGTGTGCCGTCGCGCAACGCCGGCCCGGCCAGCGACGCGAAGCGGGTGGCGTCAGCGAGCCGGTCCGCCCGTACCCGGTCGGTCTCCCGGGTGGTCAGGGTCACCGCCAACGGCGTGCCCAGCGCCACCACCACCAGCACCATCAGCAGCAGATAGCTGATCACCAGCCGCCGTCGCACCCGGGCTCCTCACTCGTCCCGGAGCCGGTATCCGACGCCGCGGACGGTCTCCACCAGGCGCGGGTCGCCGAGTTTGCCGCGCAGCGAACCGACGTGCACCTCGACCGTGTGGCGATCGGTGAACGTGGTGCCCCAGGCGTCGAGCAGGATCCGGTCACGGGGCACCGCGACGCCGGGTTGCCGGGCCAGGGAAAGCAGGACGTCGAACTCCTTGCGGGTCAGCGACACCGGCCGACCGGCCACGGCGACGGTACGGGCCGCCACGTCGATGTACACCGGGCCGACCTCGATCAGGTTGCGCTCCGGCGCGGCGTGCGAGGCCCGGCGCAGCACCGCCTCGATGCGGGCCTGGAGTTCCACCATCGAGAAGGGCTTCACCACGTAGTCGTCCGCGCCGAGTCGCAGGCCGAGCACCCGGTCGCGCTCCTCGCCACGGGCGGTCACGGCGATGATGCCGAGCTGACTGCTGCGCCGCCGCAACTGTCGGCACAGGTCGGTGCCGTCTCCGTCGGGCAGCGTGAGGTCGAGCAGGACCAGGTCACAGGGGGCGGCGGAGAGCGCGGCGGCGACGGTGGCGGCGTGCTCCACCTCGTATCCGCGTCGGGTCAGGGCCGACAACAGCGCGCCGGCCACCCGTCGGTCGTCCTCGACCAGCAGGATGCGCACCCGGCCTCCCCCGTTCGGTCTGCAAACCCGCACCAGTGCGTTGACCAGATGGTGGCAGACGACCGGACGGAGGGACAGGCCCGGGGGGCGGTGGTTCGGGACCTCAGAGCCCGAAGGTCTCCTCGGCGGTGCCGTCCCGCACCCCGTCCACGAACCCCTTGAACCCGGGGTCGTCGTGGCTGGCCGGCACGGTGGTGACGACCTCACCGGTGGCCTCGGTGACCGCGTCGATCAGCGGCGCGAAGTCGATCTCGGCATCGGCGAGGGTGTCGTCGTCGGCCTCCGCCAGGTTGATCACGTGTTGCACGTCCTCGGACGGCGTGTCCGGGTCGTCGGCCCAGTCCGCACCGGCGCGATAGCACTCGTCGTAGAGCGCGCGCTGGCTGTCGGTCCAGTCCTCGTGGTAGCTCTCCATGCCCATCCCCTCGCCGGCGGCCTGCCCTTCGAGCATGCCCGCCGGAGCGGCGGACCGGGTCCGGTACCGAGACAAAACCGTTTCGACGGCGAGCGCCCGGGACGAGGCTGTCGTCCCGGGCGCGTGCCGCGTCGGTCAGCGGCAGAGCCGGCCGATCTCCTCGGCGAACCGGTCCATCGGGTTGGCGTCGGCCGGGCCGAGCAGGTAGGTCTTCAGCTCCCGGCGGGCTTCGGTCATCGGGTCGTCGCCGGCCCGGGTCACCGCCACGATCTTCTCCAGTTCCCCGCAGTCGGCGGCCAGCAGGTACGCCGCCCGCGAGGTCGGGAAGGAACGACGGAACTCGTCCTCGGGCAGCCCGGCGGGGTTGGCCACCACGTACGGCCGCTGGCTCTGCACGAAGTCGGACACCACGCTGGACACGTCGCTGACCAGCAGGTCGGTCTGGTTGAAGCAGTCGAACAGCGCGGGCACCCGCCCGGTGACGACCCGGTGCCCCGGTCCGTCCAGGCTGCTCGCGTCGACGTCGCCGCCGGCCGCACGGATCCTCGCCACGATCCGCTCGTGCACCGCCTTGGCCTGCTTCGAGCGGGTGCCGGTCAACGGGTGCGGCTTGTAGACCACGCGCACCGCCGGCTGGACGGCCAGCAGCCCGGCGATGATCCGGTCACCCATCAGCACCAGCGAGGTGTGGTACGGGTCGTCGTCGAGCCAGCCCTCCCAGGTCGGCGCGTAGAGCACGGTGAAGGGCCGCTTGACCGACTCCGAGCCGAAGGTGTGCACGCCGGCCAGTTGCGGGCGGCCGATCTCCACGATGTCGGCGTCGAGCACGCCCACCCCGGCGCGGGCGTACCGCTCCCGACCGGCCAGCCCGGCGACCCACACCTCGTCGTAGACCTTGCTGTACGGGTTGACGCTGGCCGCCTTGTCGCTGTCGCCGTGGCCGACGAAGACGTGCTTCATGCCGGGCTCGCGCAGCATGTGGATGTTCGGGCCGACGTTCGCCGCGTACAGGGTGGTCCGGATGCTGCTCTTGTCGAGGTTCATGAAGTCCGGTGCGGCCGGTACGCAGACCACCGGCAGCCGGGTGTCGGCCAGTTCGGTGAACGCCTCTTTGCTGCGCATCAGCACCACCGCAGGCCGACCGAGCGCCTCGATCGGCGCCAGCCACATGTTGGCCTGGTAGACGTCCTTGGCCGGACCGGCAAAGTAGAGCGCCACCTCCGGGCGGTCGCGATCGAGCCACCGTTGCACGGCGGGCAGCTGCGGGCTCTGCCCCGCGCCCCGTCCGCGCAGCCAGGTCACCGCGACCGTACCGCCGATCAGCGCGGCCAGCCCGACGGCCACCGCCCCGGCCAGGTAGATCGGCGCCACCTCGCCGGCCACGGCCGTGACGACCGCACCCGGAATCAGCAGCACGTTGACCCAGGGCAACCGGTCGCCGACGAAACGGGTGGCCCACTGCGGCGGGCGGGGCGCCGCGGACAGCGGCCCCAGGTCGATGTTGCGCACCAGGGCCGAGATGGGGTTACGCCGGTCGATCATCCGGTTGAACGCGCCGGCGAAGACCGCGATCACCCACACGGCGGCCGGCAGCAGGAGCAGCAGCGTCAACTCGCTGTCGATCAGCGGCACCTCGGCGGCCACCAGCAGCACGACCGACAGGTCCCGACCCAGTTGGCGGTAGACCCGGTTGATGCCGACCTTCTGGAGCAGGGTCATGGTGGCCGGCGACCACCGCTCGATGGCGAACTCCCCCAGGACCGCCGCCAGGCCGGCCACCGCGAAGAGACCGACCCAGCCGAGCGCGGCGGCGGCCAGCAGGATCAGGTAGGACGCCACCAGCAGGGCGCCACGCGCGGCGACCCCGACGCGTGCAGTCAACGTGCCGAACAACGAGAACGCTCCCTAAAGAGATCGATGACCGGCTGGATACGCCTCGACGGCCGCCAGCGTAGCTGCGACCTTAACGCGAATCGCCTCCGGGACAACGCTCGGGTATCCGGCATCTTTCCCCCAAACCACCAGCCGCCGGGACGGGACGAGCGCCCCGGGCCGGGCGAAACCGGCCGTGCCGACGTTCCGCCCTGGTCAGTCGCGACGCAGGCAGGTGACGGCACCGGGCTGGTCGGGTACGGGCGGGGGCCGCTCGGCGAACTCGGTGTAACCCAACCGTTGGGCTGTCCGACGAGCGAAGCGGTTTCCGCTGTACACACAGATCGTTCCCACGTCCAGCCGCTCCAACGCCCCGGCCACCTGCTCGCGGGTCGGCCGCCCTTCGGCCGCGCCGCTGTTGGCGAACCGGGTCAGCAGCAGCCGATCCTGGGCGAACTGGGATTCCAGGTCGTACTCCACCAGATAGAAGTCGCGGGGCAGGACCACCCGCACCCGGGTGGTCACCATCGGCATGGCGCGCATGGTGGTCGCCGGCGCGAGCAACAGTCCGTCCGGACGGTCGAGACTGGTGATCCACTGCGCGATGCCCAGCCGCTGCTCCGGGATCTTCCAGGCGGGCTCGGTGTGCACCTGCACCCAGCTGCGCTCGGACCACATCGGGGTGGCGTAGATGGCGAACGAGGCCACCATCGCCCCGGCGAGCACCACCCCGACCAGCGCTCGCACGCTGCGCAGCCGGGTCGGCAACCAGACGGTGCACAGCAGGCCGATCAGCGCCGGCAGCGCGAGCAGCCACGGCACCCGCCACAGCACCACCGAGATGCCGGTGACCGCACCGAGCCACTCCAGGACCCCCGGCAGCAGCAGCACACTGAGCGTGAAAGCACCGCCGGCCGCGAGCAGGGCCGGGGTGCGGCGGCGGGCCAGCAACGGGCCGCACCACAGGGCCAGGCCACCGATCACGCCCACGATGCCGACCTCGAACGTGCGCCGGTAGGTCTGCTGGGCGTCCCAGACGTTGACATCCGCTGCGGCCTCGCTGGCGGATCCGACGAGCAACTGGGCGACGGCGACCACCCCGACCGGGTACGCGAGGGCGGCGACGCCCGCCACCAGCGCCGACTTCCACCGCCCCACCAGCAGCATCATCAGGGCGGCCCCGCCGACCAGCAGTGGCAGGATGATCGCGGCGGTGGTGGTCAGCCCGATCGCGGTGATCGACAGCGCGACGATCAGCACCAGGGCACGCCGGGAGCGGTCGTCGAACCAGCGGGTCAGGTAGAGCCACATCAGCGGGACGACCGCGGAGACGAACATCCCCTTGCCCTGGTAGAGCCGGGGCAGGTGGAAGGTGCCCAGGGCGGCGTCCGGCCCACAGACCAGGGCGAGGAACGCCACGGCCACGGTGAAGGCGAGCACCGGACGCCGGGGTGCCCAGCGCTGCACCAACCGCCACAGCGCCAGCACGGCGAGCACGGCCATGATCGGCAACAGCACGTACCAGGTCGCCGAGGCCGCCGGCAGGGAGAGGAACCGGGCGAGCGCACCAGCGAACACCTCGATGCTGGCGACCGGGGGCTGCGAGGCCATCGGCGGCAGCACATTCTCGCTGAACAGGAAGTCGTTGAGCGGTACGACGTCCCGTTCCGCCACCCACACCGACCGTCCCACGTAGTAGATGTCGTCGGGGGTGTTGCGGGCGAGGTAGAGCGAGGCCACCGCGGCCACCCCGGCGATCAGCAGCGCGTACGCCGACTGCCAGGCACCCGGCGACGGTGCCGCCGGGGTGCTCGGCGGGGTGACCCGCCACATCCGCCAGGTGAGCAGCACCGCCCCCACGGCCGCCACCGCACCGGCGGAGGCCGGCAGCCACCAGGACAGGCCGGCCCCGGCCGGGGTGCCCGCCACCCCTGCGGTGATCGCCGCACCGGTGCCGATCAGCAGGACCAGCGCGGTCAGCCAGCGCTGCGCCACCGACATTCGTCCGGCGCGGGCCGCCGGTGCGCTGTCGCCGGCTGCCGCCGACGCGTCCGGGTCGCGCTGCGCGGCGTCCGATGTCCGGGCCGCATCGGCGCCGCTCGCCGGAGCATCGCCCCGCTGCGCCGTCGCGACGTCGGCGTCCGGCTGGTCCGCCGCCGCGTCGACAGGTGCCGTGCCGGCGGTGTCGGTCGCCGTGCCGGCGGTGTCCCGGTCCGGTCTGCCGTCGTCAGCCGCGGTGCCGCTGCCGTCGATGTCCCGGCCCGGCGTGCCGTCGTCAGCCGCGGTGTCGTCGACGGTGTCGGTCGCTGGAGAGCTGAGGACGCTCGGCCGGGCGGCGCGACGGTGTCGACGCCAGCGCAGGGCGAGTCGGGCCGCCACGGCCAGCAGGGCCAGTGCCGGGCCGGTCACCAGCCAGATCCGCAGCGTCAGCGACGGAGCGAGATCCAACGGCAACGCGAGGTGGTAGAGCAACGTCCAGAGCGCGAACGCGAGTACCGCACCGTCGGTCAGGACGGCGGGTATCGCGGCGAAGCCGGTCCGGACCCGGCCCGCCACCGCTCGTGCCCGGCTGGGGCGGGCGGGCGCGGGGACGGTCGGCTCGTCGGCCGGCGCCGGCTCGGGGGCGGCGACGGCGACGGTCTGGTCGGTCATCGACACGGGCGTCCTTGTCGTCGTACGGGCTGGATACGGCGGGACTGCGCAGCGGCGACTCTCACTCCGGCACAGCCGTCGAGCCCACGCACTTCTCATGCGCGGCGGCGCCCTGCGGCACGATCCACACCGAGAGTAGTAGTCGTCCCGGGGTCGCCGAGTCGAGCCGACGCGCGGTGCGGCGACCGGCCGGGGCCGGTCCGATCAGCCGTACCCACGGCGACCGGTGTTCAACCAGGGCCCGGCACTGACCGCTGTCGGGGCACCGTGTCCTGGGCACCGAGCGCCAGCGCCACCGACTCGACCAGGGTTTCCAGGTAGCTGTCGGAGATCGAGGTGCGGGCGATCGCGATCCGCCAGTACAGCGGCCCGACGATCAGGTCGACCGCCGCGTCGGGGTCGGTGTCGGCGGGAAGTTCGCCGCGCCGCACCGCCCGAGCGATCAACTCGCCGGCGACCTCCTGCTGCCGAGCCCGCAGCACCCGTTGGAGGGTTTCGTCGATGGTCGGGTTACGGGCCGCCTCGGCCAGCAGATCGGGGATGATCTGCGAGGCCAACGGGTGGCCCAGCGCGTGCGCCACCACCTGGAACAGCAGTGACAGGTCACCACGCAGGCTGCCGGTGTCCAGCGCGGGCAGCCGACCGCCCGCGGCGGCGGCCACCACCTCCAGCACGAGGTCGAGCTTGGAGTTCCACCGACGGTAGACCGCGGTCTTGCTGACCCCGGCCCGGCGGGCCACCGCCTCGATGGAGAGCCGGCCGTAACCGACCGCGGCGAGTTCCTGCATGAGGGCACGACGGATGGCCGTGGTGATCTCACCACGGAGCACCGCCGCCCCGGCTGGTGTGCGCCTCTTCTCGGCCGTCACCTGGGACTCTTCTCGACTGTCACGGGGAACAGCGTAGCGCAACGACGGTACGGTTGCGTCCCGACGTAATTCGGACTACTGTCCAGCCAGCGACCGGGGGCGGCGCTCCCGCACTGGCCACGCTAGATTCTCTCGTCGCGACACATAACGCCGGCACGACAGATCGGAGCGCCCATCCCCATGGCCAACCTGCTGGCCGACCCCGACTCCGGCCTGACCCCAGCCCAGCTGGCTGCCCGACACGGGCTGCGGGTGGCCGGCGAGCGGCCCTCGATCGGCCGCTACAGCGGCCAACTGTGGCGCTACCGGCACTTCATCTCCGCGTACGCCCACGCCAAGCTGACCGCGTCGTTCAGCAACGCCCGGCTCGGGCAGCTGTGGCAGGTGCTCACCCCGCTGACCAACGCGGCGGTCTACTACCTGATCTTCGGCCTGGTGCTCGAACAGAGCCGCGGCATCCCCAACTTCATCGCCTACCTGACCACCGGGCTGTTCATCTTCAACTTCACCCAGGTCAGCGTGCAGCAGGGCACCCAGGCAATCAGCGGCAACCTCGGGCTGATCCGCGCCCTGCACTTCCCCCGGGCCTGCCTGCCGCTGGCCATCACCGCCACCCAGTTCCAGCAACTGGTCGGCTCGCTCGTGGTGCTGCTGGCGATCGTGGTGGTCAGCGGTGAGCCGATCACCCTGATGTGGCTGATGCTGGTGCCGGCGGTGCTGCTCCAGACGGTCTTCAACGCCGGGCTGACCATGGCGGTGGCCCGACTGGGTGCGAAGGCCACCGACCTCAAGCAGGTCATGCCCTTCGTGCTGCGGGCCTGGATGTACGGCTCCGGGGTGCTCTACAGCGTCCACCTCTTCGCCGAGAACCTGCCGAGCTGGGCGACCGCTGTGGTGCAGTACAACCCGATGCTGATCTACATCGAGCTGGCCCGCATGTCGCTGCTGGAGGACACTCACCTGCTCAACGACTCGCTGCCGCTGACCTGGCTGATCGCGCTCGGCTGGGCGGCCCTCGCAGGGGTGGGCGGCTACCTTTACTTCTGGCGCGGCGAACAGGAGTACGGCCGTGGTTGACCTGGAAATGTCCAATGATGTGACGGTGACCCTCCCCCGGATCCAGGAGCGGATCCCCACCGTGGTGGTCGACGACGCACACGTCGTCTACCGGGTGCACAAGGGCGCCGCCGGCAACAGCAGCCCGGTGGCCGCCTTCAAGCGGATGGTCACCCGCACCTCCGCGCCGAACGTGCGGGTGGTGAACGCGGTCCGTGGGGTCACCTTCACCGCGTACCGGGGCGAGGCCATCGGACTGATCGGCACCAACGGCTCCGGTAAGTCGACCCTGCTGCGGGCCATCGCCGGGCTGCTGCCGGTGGAGCGGGGCGCGGTCTACACCCAGGGGCAGCCCTCGCTGCTGGGGGTGAACGCCGCCCTGCTCAACGACCTACCGGGTGAGCGCAACGTCACGCTCGGCTGTCTGGCCATGGGCATGTCACCGGCCGAGGTACGCCGCAAGCTCCCGGAGATCATCGAATTCTCCGGCATCAACCAGCGGGGTGACTTCGCCTCGCTGCCGATGCGCACCTACTCCTCCGGCATGTCGGCCCGACTGCGCTTCTCCATCGCCGCGGCGAAGCAGCACGACGTGCTGCTGATCGACGAGGCCCTCGCCACCGGGGACAAGGCGTTCCGCAAGCGCAGTGAGCAGCGGGTGCGGGAGTTGCGGGAGAGTGCCGGCACGGTGTTCCTGGTCAGCCACCAGCTCTCCTCCGTACGCGACACCTGCGAACGGACCATCTGGCTGGAGTCCGGTGAAATCCGGATGGACGGGCCGACTGCCGAGGTATTGGCGGCTTACGAGGCATTTACGAACGGCAAGTAGAGTTGGGCGAACGTGCGGCGTCCCGGGCCGCGTTGTCCCGTTGGGGCGGCGCGGCCCGCGCAGTATCGTTCACTCCGTCGCCGTGTCGGCGGAACCTTCCCTTCACGTACTCACCACAGTCATGCACCCCCGAGAGCGAGGACCCGCAATGACGCAGGACCAGACCACCGATCCGGGCACTACGCCGGCGGAGCGAGCGCCGTGGCGACCCTCACGGACGGTGGCGGTGGTGCTGGCCGGTGGCACCGGCACCCGGCTGGGCCTGGGCATTCCCAAGCAGCTGCTCAAGATCGCCGGCAAGCCGATCATCGAGCACACGCTGGCCGTCTTCGAGGCCGCGCCCGAGATCGACGAGATCATCGTGCTGATGGCGACCGGGCACGTCGCCGAAGCGCAGAAGATCGTGGACAAGGCCGGCTTCCGCAAGGTCACCAAGGTGATCGAGGGTGGTGACACCCGCAACGCCACCACCCGCGTCGCCCTGGACGCGGTCGGCGAGGGCGACTGCAACATCCTCTTCCACGACGCGGTGCGCCCGCTGCTCAGCGGTCGTATCGTCCGCGAGTGCGTGAACGCCCTGTGGACCTACGCCGCCGTCGACGTGGCCATCCCCTCGGCCGACACGATCGTGCAGGTCGACGAGAACGACTGCATCACCGACATCCCCGTGCGGGCCACGCTGCGCCGGGGTCAGACCCCGCAGGCGTTCCGCTCCGGCACCATCCGCGAGGCGTACCGCCGGGCCGAGGGTGACCCCAACTTCGCCGCCACCGACGACTGTGGGGTGGTGCTGCGCTACCTCCCCGAAACCCCGATCAAGGTGATCGACGGCTCGGACGAGAACATCAAGGTCACCCACCCGGTCGACGTGCACCTGGCCGACAAGCTGTTCCAGTTGGCCGCCGCCAAGGTGCCCCGGCTGACCGACCACCGCGCCTACAGCGAGGAGGTCTCCGGCCGCACGATCGTCGTCTTCGGCGGAAGCTACGGCATCGGTCACGACCTGACGGAACTGGCCCGCAGCTACGGCGCCCAGGTCTTCCCGTTCAGCCGCTCCAGCACCGGCACCCACGTGGAACGCCCGGAGGACGTCGAGGCCGCGTTGCGGACCGCCTTCGAGGCCACCGGCCGCATCGACCACGTCGTGGTCACCGCCGGGATCCTGGAGAAGGGCGCGCTGGCCGAGATGGACCAGGAAACCATCGACCGGGTGTTGCAGGTCAACTTCGTCGGGCCGGTCACCGTCGCCCGGCAGGCCCTGCCCTACCTGCAGCAGACCAAGGGCCAGCTACTGCTCTACACCTCCAGCTCGTACACCCGCGGGCGGGCCGACTACGCGCTCTACTCGGCCACCAAGGCCGCCCTGGTCAATCTCACCCAGGCGCTCGCGGACGAGTGGGCGGAGTCCGGCGTACGCGTCAACATCATCAACCCGGAGCGGACCGCCACCCCGATGCGGACGAAAGCCTTCGGCGCGGAACCCGAGCACACGCTGCTCGCCGCCGAGACTGTCGCCCAGTCGTCGCTGGACGTGCTGATCTCGGACCTCACCGGCCAGGTGATCGACGTCCGGCGGCCACCGGGTGAGGCACCGGTCGCCGTCGCCGTACCCACCCAGACCGACCGATCTGCCAGCGCCGCTCCGGTCGGCTGAGACGTCCCACCGACACGACCCGCGAAAGCGACACCGAGATGCGTGGTGAGCTGGTCCACAAGTTGACCGCCCGGGGCCTGACCACCGGGGGCGCGGTCCTGGCGTTCCTGGTGGTCGCCCTTACCGGCGCGACCACCTGGGGGCTCTGCCTGGCCGTGGCCGCGCTTGCCGCCACCGTCTGGGAACGCCGGGTGCGACCGGGCGCCGACAACATCGCGGAGACCACCCTCATCGCGGCCGGGGTGCTGATCGGCTACGCCCGGCAACTCGACACCGGCTTCGACCCGGCCCTGGCCCTCACCGCCCTGGTGCTGCTGGGCCTGGTCCTGGTCACCGGCCCGCTACGCCAGGCCGGAGACTTGGAGATCCGCGCCGCCAACCTGCCGGTACGCACCTGGGTGCCGCAGGTCACGACGCTTCTCGGCGACGCTGTGGCCGTACTGCTCGCTCTGCTGGCGCTGGCCGCCCTGGCGGGCCTGCCGGCGGCACTGGCCCTGGCGGCGACGCTGGTGGTCGGCGTGGCCGGCGGAACGGCCGCCCTCGACCTGGCCCGGCGGCGGTTCCGGCCCTCCCCCACCGGATCGGCCGTGGCCCGGGCACTGCGCCGACTCCAGCCCGAGTTCGTCCTGCACTTCTCCGCCCCGCCCGGCTCCGAGTACCAGGTCACCATGTGGCTGCCGTACCTGGAACGGATCGGTCGACCCTTCGTGGTGATGGTGCGGGAGCCAGGGTTCCTGGCCCCCGTCGCGGCGGCCACCTCCGCTCCGGTGGTCTACTGCGCCACCACGCGGAGCATGGACGAGGTGCTGGTGCCGAGCCTGCGGGTGGCGTTCTACGTCAACCACGGTGCGAAGAACAGTCACTGCATCAGGTTCACGCAGCTCACCCACGTGCAGTTGCATCACGGCGACAGCGACAAGGCGCCCAGCGCCAACCCCGTCTCGGCGATCTTCGACCGGATCTTCGTCGCCGGTGACGCGGCCATCGAGCGGTACGCCCGGGCCGGGATCCACATCCCCGCCGAGAAGTTCGTGGTGGTCGGCCGCCCCCAGGTCGAGGCGATCGAGGTACGCCCGCGGCCGGCACTGGGCCTGGCCAACCCGACGGTGCTCTACACCCCCACCTGGACCGGGCACAACGCCGACGCCGACTACTGCTCGCTGCCGGTGGCGGAGACGCTGCTGCGGCGGCTGCTGGACCGGGGCGCCACGGTCATCCTGCGAGCCCACCCCTACACCGCGCAGAACCCGGCCTCGGCGCGGCAACTGGCTCGGCTGCACGACCTGCTCGCCGCCGACCGCGCCCGCACCGGCCGGGCGCACCTCTACGGTGCCCCGGCGAGCCGGCTCACCCTGACCGACTCGGTCAACCGTGCCGACGCGTTGGTCTCCGACGTTTCCGGCGTGGTCTCCGACTGGCTCTACTCGGGCAAGCCCTACGCGGTGACCGACATGGGCACCGACGGGGACCGCTTCGTCGAGCGGTTCCCGCTGGCCGCCGCCGGCTACGTGCTGCGTCGGGACATGGCCAACCTGGACGACGTGCTGACCCGGCTGCTCGACACCGATCCGCTCGCCGAGGCCCGTTGGGCCACCCGCCGTCGCTACCTGGGCGACTTCCCCACCGCCTCGTACGCCGAGGGGTTCCTGGCCGCCGCCCGGCGGGAACTGGATCCGGCCTGGAACGCACCGACGCCACGGGCCGCGGCCGACGCACCCCTGACCCGGACCACCTGAGGTCGTCAGGGCACGGCGATCCCGCGGTGATCCGCCTTGACGATGGCGAAGGTGTAGCCGGCCGGGGCATGCCATCGGTGGCTGATGCTCAGAGCCGTCAGTCGAGGCGTACCGCGATCTGAAGGGTGTTCAGGTAGTGCTTGCGTACCGTCGCGGTCGGGCGTGCGGCGATCATCTCCCGGATCCCGTCGAACAGCGTCCGCCGCTGCCAGGGCGCGGCGGCGATGTGATTGGAGTACGTGGAGAGCAGGTTCAGGTACTCCTCGGTCGTGTAGTCGCGGCTCCAGACGTAACGGTGCACGGTCGGGCGGGCGAAAAACCCACAGCCCGCCATCGCCACCACGTCGGGGGCCGCGATCGTCTCGGGCGGCTTCGGCCCGCCCTGCCCGTCGCCCAGGCCGACCTCGTCGTAGATCCGCTCGACCTGCCGGAAGAAGTCGTCGCCGTCGGGTGGCGAGACGTGCTCGGTGGCGACGATCGCCAGGTGCCCGCCGGGGCGCAGCAGTTCGGCGGCCCGGCGGTAGGCGACAGCCGGATCCAGCCAGTGCCACGACGTCGCGGCGAAGACGACGTCGAACGGCGCCAGGTCGCCCGGCTCCCACCGTTCGAAGGGTGACACCACGACGCGGACGTCACCACGGCCGGCGAGTACGCGACGCGCCACAGTGGCCAGTTCCCGTCCCGGCTCCAGGCTGACCACCTGCCAGCCGCGCGCCAGCAGGCCACGGGTGGCCTGGCCGGTGCCGGTGCCGATCTCCAGCACGCTGGCCGGCCCGCTCGTCAGGCCGGTCGTCGCGGCCAGGTCGGCGAACAACCGCTCCGGATAGCCCGGTCGGGCCTGCTCGTACAGCTCCGCGGCCGTGTCGAACGTCGTGGCCAGCCCCGCGTACGGTTCCCGGTCCCCCATGATGTCCCCTCGCACACGTGTCAGACGTCGCGCTCGATGTCACAGGTGATCGTCGCACCACCCGACCCGCCACCCCACTCACCACACCCACCCATACCCACTCGCCGCCCACGCTTGGCCGCTCCCACCATCACGCCAGACCGCCACCCATCGCCCCAGCCCTCACCGATCCCTCCGCATCCGGCCGATTCTCCTAGATCTTGGACAGTTTCCGTTCGGTGCGAACGGAAACTGTCCAAGATCTCGCGTCTCGTCTGCTCATGCCGGGCGGCGGGCGGGACGCTGGTGTGGTGGGGCGGCGCGTCCAGGCTGTGCAGTGGGGTGAAGAGCGCACGCCTGACGTACCCGACACGGAAGCCCTCGGCCTGCTGGCCGAGGGCTTCCGTTCGCCGTGGGACCGGCGTGATCAGGCCGAGTAGCCGCGGGTGGCGGCCCAGTTGGCGAGGTCGATGGTGCTGAGCCAGTACGAGGGGTACGAGGCGTCGGCCGAGTCGGCGATCTTCACCATTCGGCCGGAGTCCTTGTAGCCGACCACGGCGACGTAGTGTCCGCCGGGGAAGGAGTGCCAGCGTCCGTTGGTGTCAGTGGCGCTGCCGGCGACGTTCACCACGACACCTCGGCCGTCGCTGACGGCGGTGACGACATCCGCCTGGAGCTGGTCCATCTGAGCCGGGGTGGCCGCACCGCCACGGATCATCGTGGTCTCGTACGGGTCGCCCTTGACGACGGCGTTGAGGACGCGGGTGGTGTCCTCGGCCGAGTTGGTGCCGGCGAACGTGGTGCCGAGCTGGCTGGCCAGGGCGTCCTGGCTGCGGGCCAGGCCGGCGGCGCTGAGCGCGTTGCGTACCGCGGCGGGACCGCAGTAGTAGCCGTTGATCTGGGCCTGGTGGTCGTACGCGAGAATCTTCGACGCCGGTGGCTTCGGTGCCGCCTTCTTGACGGTCTGGTCCGGGTCCGGGGCGGCCGAGCTGGGCTTCGGTGACGGCGACGGCGACGGGGTGGTGCGGGCCGGTGCGGCACTGCTCGGTGCCGCGCTGCTCGGCGCGGCGGTCGACGGCGCTACCTCGATCCGGTCCTGGCTCGGCGTCACCGTGGGTTCACCGAGCAGCTCCACGGCGGCGGTCGTGGTCTGCGTGGGGGCCGGGGTGTTCCCGGTGCCGGCGAGAGCGACGCCGGTGCCGGTGGCCAGCACGAGCGCGGCGGCGGAGCCGGCGACGATCTGGTACGGACGTTCGGTGGTCAGCCGGCGGAGCCGGCGAGAGAGGGTGTGCTTCACGGATTCCTCCACGGACTGAGGGGAGAACGGCACACCGCTCTGGCGGCCAGGCCGGCGTCAGGACGCCGACGACCGCCCGGGGTGAGCGGGACAGACCGTTCAGGGGTACGCCCGGAAACCCGGGCGGTGGCGGTGACCGGGGTCAGCTCGCAGCGGCAGGACCGGCGAGCACGGGCACCGCGATGCCGTGGAGGCGGGGAGAAGGGGGGATCATGTCGAACCGCACGAGGGTTGGAACTCCTTCCATCACCGCCGACCGGGTTAGCTGACGGATTCGGGCGGGAAGACGCCCTACCGCGGGCCGAGGCTCGCGGATTCACCCCAGTGGTGCAGTGGGTCCCCGGTTCGTGAGTTCACGATTGAGCGGGTCGGTACGGCGTCGCCTCTTGCGATCGGTTACCGCACCGGACGCGCTGACACTACTGGCCGGTCAACTTAAAACCAACCCGACCTGACCTGCGTAAACATGATCCAGTGAAGCAATTTTCGGGTGTCGGGGAACTGGCGTCGCTCAATGGGACCGACGGAATTCCCGTCGCCTTCGGGTCACAACCGGACGGTCGTCCACAATGCCGGCGGGGTTTGCTGCGGCAATCGGCTCAACTACGAAGAGTGACCGAATTTTCGACGGATGTGAGCCAGCTCACGGAATTTCAGCCCAGTCGAGCCGGCCGCCAGCGCACCACCGGCCCGGGTCGCCCGACGGCAACCCGGCCGGGAGCGGGCAGCCGGTCCGGTCGGAGGCGCTCGGCGGCCGCGTACGCCTCGGCAGAGAGGGCGCGGGCCGCCTCGGTGGCCAATTCCGCGGCCCGCCACAGGTCACGCTCCCGGGCGGCGGCCGACCGGTAGGCAGCCAGGCGGTTGTCGCGTACCACCCGGGCGAGGACCACCTCCTGCTCGGCCGGATGGCGGCGGGGATCCCAGCCGGACCGGCCCGCCAGCACGTCGCTGAGCTGCCGGGCGGTCAGGTCACCACGCCAGTGCGCCGCCATCGCGGCACGGCGCAGCCAGCGCTCCCGGGCCGCGTACTCGGCCGGGGTGCGGCCAGTGCGCGGGGTCGGTAGTCCGGCGACGCCGGCCAGCCGACGGGCGGCGGACTCCGCCTCGTCGTACGCGGCCCAGACCCGGTCGAGATCCGTCTGGGCGGTCCGCCACGCGGCCCGCCGTCGCTCGGCGTTCTGCGCCGCGCCGGCTGCTGCGACCGCCACCTCCCCGGCGTACCGGCGCAGGTCGGCCTCCTCGTTCGCGGCGCGGGCCGCATCCTGGTCGGCGGGTTTCTCCACCGGCCCGGTCGGCTCGGGGCGCGCGACCAGCACGGTGAGTACGCCCAGGGCGAGCACCAGCAGGACCGACCAGATGGCGGCGGCGCGCGGCACCTCGATCAGGAACTGGTACAGAACGGTCTTCTCCATGTCGGCACCTCGGGGAGATCGGTACGACGCCGGTGTCGTACCGGCAGCGGATCGTCATGGCGAGCCTCGACGCCGCAGCGAGCGGCGGCGGGTTGGCAGGGTGCTCGGCGCGGATGCGGCGCCAAGCGTGCGGACGCGACGGAAGGTCGCCCGGGTCAGGCGTGCGGTGGGGCGCGGGCGACCCGGACGTCCGAGATCCCGGCGGACGGCCCCGGAGTGACATCTGCGGCGACGCTGCCCAGCGCCGCCAACCCGGACCGGGCGGCGGAGGTGACCGGCTGCGCTGCGGACGCCCCGCCCGGGTCGGCGGCGGGGTCACCGGCGTCGCGCACGGTCGGCGTCGCGGAACCAACCAGGTCGGGGCCGGCCGCGTCGACGGAGGCGGCCAGGTCGAGGCCGGTGCCCTGGCCGAGGAGGGCGGCCAGGTCGGAGGAACCGGCCGGCTTCCAGTCAGCGGTTGCCGGTGGCGAGGCAGCCTGGACCAGCGAGGTCGGTGCCGCAGCGGCGAGCCGATCGGCCGGGCCCGCCTCGCCGGGCAGGGCCCAGGCGCCGAGGGTGAAGGCGGCAGCGACCACGAGCCCGGTCAGCAGCCGCGCGGCCCAGCGCGCCAACCACCACAGGGGACGGGTGGGCGCGACGGCAAGCACATCGTCACGCTACCGCCACGACCGCCGGGACGCACCAGTCATCGGGCGTGTCGTGCTGCCCGGCGCGTCGCCACAAATGCCGATAACCGCAGGTCAGGACACCCTTGGTTCACTGTCCTGGTTGGATGGACCGGTTCGGCTCCGCGACCTCGTCGGAATCCGTGCCACCACCCGGGGTCCGTTGACGGGGCAGCCCGCCGGCGGCAGTTTTCCCGGATTCATCCGCACGCGTCACGCCGCCCGGCTCGGCCGACTGCGCCGCGCCGGCCGACACCTCCGATCGCGACGGTCTCGACGGTCTCGACGGTCTCGATGGGGCCAGGAGACGCATCATCGGCTGTTCCACGTACCGGCGCAACAGAGCGGCCAGCCCCAGCGTGAGCAGCAAGAACCCGATCACTGCGAGCGGGCCCCACCAACCGGGCAGACCTGTCCCCCAGTCACCGGTCAACCGCAGGATCGTCATGATCACAAAGACGTGCACCAGGTAGAAGGCGAACGAGACCTCGCCGAGCCAGACCATCGCGCGGGAACGCAGCGGCGAGCGCCGCCCGTGCACGTCCGCGTCGGCCGCCGCGGTGATCACCAGGACGTACGCCGCCGACAACAGCGCCGCCCAGAGCTCGGCCCGGATCCACTGGGAGGCCGCCACCCAGGTCACCACGAAGATGACGCTGGCCAGCGGCAGCCGTGGCCCCCGCCAGTGGCCGCGCAGCATGAGCTCGGCCGCGGCCACACCCATCCAGAACTCCAGCGAGCGGACCAGCGGGAAGACCTGGGCGAACCACCACCGATCCTGCTCCGGCACCAGCACCTGCCCGGGCCAGAGCGCCAGGATCAGCAGCGGTACCGCGACCACCACGGCCCACAGCATCCACGGCCGGGCCCGCCGCACCGCCGGCAGCACCAGCGGCAGACACAGGTAGAAGAACATCTCGCAGGAGAGCGACCAACTGACGTTGTTGATGCTGTAGAAGTGGCCGGGCCGGGGATCCCAGGCCTGCACCAGGAAGAGGTTCTCCAGCGCGGCCACCGGATTGATCGGGTCGGCGAACCAGAGCATCGCCAGCATGGCCAGCGCCCACAGCACCACGTGGTTGGGGTAGATCTTGGCGAACCGGCGTCGCCAGAACCGGCGTCGGGAGGCACCGGGACGCGCGGACCAGACCAGCACGAAGCCGCTGAGGATGAAGAAGAACTGCACCCCGGACAGGCCCAGAGTGAAGATCTCGCCCACCACCGCCTGCGGGCCGGGGTCGGCGACGATGCGCATGGTGCCGGCGTGGAAACCGAAGACCAGCATCGCGGCGACCCACCGCAGGCCGGTCAGCGACGGCAGGAGACTGGCCTGCCCCCGGCCGGCCCCAGGGGTAGGCCGCTCGACGGCGGTGGCGGTGGTGGTGCTGGTCATCCGGGCACTTTATCGATTGGCCCGTTTCCACCTGGAACGCGATGGGTGTCACACCCGAACGGCCGCCCGGAAGGGGTCTTCACGGCACTTCACCCTGAACCAGGTCAGATCTCTCGGAACCACCACCATGTGTCAGCCGTCGGCCTCGTGGCCTACTATTCCCAGACCCGTGCGGGATCCCCACCCCGGTACCTGGCCGGCTGGCGGGCGTGGGCTGACGTACCGATGAGAGGCAGAGCCAGCGATGCACCAGCGGATCCTGATGCGAGCCCGCAAGGAGCCCTTCGAGGTCAACTCCCCGGAGGAGACGTTCGAGCGCAACCTGATCGGTGACAACGTCGGCAACCTCGTGTTCAGTCACGCCGCGCACAAGCTGCTGGGCGCACGGGGCGTCGAGATCACCTCCAACCGGTTCGTGGTCAACCCGCGCGCCGCAGACCGGATCAACGAGCAGTACGACGTCTTCGTCGTACCACTGGCCAACGCGTTCCGACGCAGCTACGCACACCGGGTCGACGCGATGACCAATCTCATCGAGCGGTTGAAGATCCCCGTGGTGGTGCTCGGCGTCGGGGTGCAGACCAACGTCGACGGCGACCGGGAATACCTGCGGCCGATCGACGAGGCGGTCACCCGCTTCTGCCGCGCCGTACTCGACCGCTCGCACAGCATCGGGGTACGCGGCGAAATCACCGCGAGCTACCTGCGTACGCTCGGGTTCTCCGCCGTCGACGAGATCGGTTGCC
Organism: Micromonospora lutea; assembly: GCF_016863535.1. GTDB lineage: Bacteria > Actinomycetota > Actinomycetes > Mycobacteriales > Micromonosporaceae > Micromonospora > Micromonospora lutea. The sequence goes on along the minus strand of NZ_BOPB01000014.1, from coordinate 101,043 downwards.
CGTCGATGTTCCTGCACGGCGACACCCTGCCGGTGGAGAAGCGCAAGCCCTCGCTCGGGACGGACGACCGGATCGCGTTGACCGTCTCGCCGTACGTGAAGTCGATGGCGAAGATCATCCAGTCGCACCAGCAGCGTTACCCCAACCTGCGCTACCTCCCCCAGGACCTCAAGACCCTGGGCACGCTGCTCTACGGCGACGCACCGGAGGAGCGGGGCAAGACCAGTCCGATCCCGCTGCACACCTCGCATCCGCTGTTCACCGAGGACAAGGTGCGGATGTTCGTCGATCCGTGGACGTGGATCGACTACCTCACCGGCTTCGACTTCAACTTCGGTACCCGCATCCACGGCACCATCGTCTCGTTGCTGGCCGGCACCCCCGGCTTTCTCTTCGCCCACGACTCCCGCACCCTGGAACTGGCCCGGTACTTCGACATCCCGCACCGGGTCATGCGGGACGTGCCGAAGGACATCGACGCCGCCCAGTTGTATGACGAGGCCGACTACTCCGGCATGATCAACGGGCACAAGGCCCGGTTCGAGACCATGATTGGCTTCCTCGCCAAGCACAACCTGGCCAATGCCTTCGCCGACGGGGACAGCCCGGCGGCGTTCGACGCCCAGGTCCGCGCGACGACGTTCCCGCCGGCCGTGCGGCCGACGCTGGCGACCGCGCCGGAGGTGCTGCTGCAACGGATCCAGTGGCTCTACGACCGGGAGGTCGAACTCCGCGAGCAGCTCCAGCAGCGCCCCGACCGGTTCCGGACCAGGATCAAGAAGGCCGTGCCCGCACCGGTACGCCGCATCCTCAACCGGTGAGCCGCGTGCTGCACCATTGATCTGATCCGGGCCGGCTGTTCGATTACTGAACCGTCGCCTGTCACGTCAGGTTTCAGGTCCGTCCACCCGGGTGGCGGGGCACGCCGGGCGGCGCTCTCCGCCCGTGCCTGGGCCGCGGTGGACGGGCGTGGACGGGAGCGGGGTGGTCGACGCGGTGCTGGCGGCGCTACGACACGTCGCCGCGGAGCGCACCCCGGTGCAGTGACAGGCCCCGCGCGGCCCGGTCGGTGTTGCCGGCGAGGCGATAGAACAGGTGTGCTAACACCCTGTTAGCCTGGGGCCATGTCGCAGCTCACGTATCAGCCGTCGATGCTGGAGGTCACCGACGCGGCGCCCACGCTCGGCCCGCTGGTCGGGCAGCCGCGCCGGCACATGCTGAGCCGGGGCGCCTGGGTCGACCACCTGCCCGGCTGGGTGCACGGCTCCGACCAGGTGCTCGACGTGCTGCTGCGCGAGGTGCCGTGGCAGGCCGAACGCCGCACCATGTACGACGCCGAGGTCGACGTGCCCCGACTGCTCAGTTGGTACGGCGCCGGCCGACCGCTACCGCATCCGATACTGGCCGCCGCTCGCACGGCGCTGACCCGCCACTACGCCGACGAACTGGGCGAACCCTTCGTCACCGCCGGCATGTGCCTCTACCGCGACGGCCGGGACAGCGTCGCCTGGCACGGCGACACCCAGGGCCGCTCCGCCCACACCGACACCATGGTCGCCATCGTCTCCTTCGGCTCACCCCGTCAGCTACTGCTGCGGCCACGCGGTGGCGGGGCCAGCCTGCGTTTTCCGCTGGGCCACGGTGACCTGGTGGTGATGGGCGGCTCCTGCCAGCGCACCTGGGAACACGCGGTCCCCAAGACCGCCCGCGCCGTCGGCCCCCGGGTCAGCGTCCAGTTCCGCCCAGCCGGCGTCGCCTGAGCACACGCGTCGGAGTCCCCGGCCTCGACCGGGGACTCCGACCATCGACTCAGAACTGGGCGAAGAACCGCCAGACCTCGCCCTTGGTCCAGGTCCTGGCGCCACTGTCGCCGCCGCCGTCAACCGGACCAGGGGTGTGGCCACCGTCGAACGCGCCCCACTGCACCGGATAGCCGGCGCGGCATCCCGAGTAGACGGTGGTGACATGCGTTCGGCTGCCGGCAGCCGGCTCCGGCGGGTTCTGCGGCGTGCAGCCGTTGTTGCGGACGAACCGGTCGCGCAGCGACCGTCCGCTGGTGATGTTGTCCGAGATGCCGTGGATGCCGAAGTACGCGACCGGCTGCGTACCGCCGCTGCATCCGCTGAGCTCCCGGGGAGCACCGTAGACCGCGACCGCCCGGAAGACGTTCGCGCGGGCGCAGGCGAGCGCATAGCTCATGGCCCCGCCGTAGCTGAACCCGAGAGCGAAGCGCTGTGCCGTGTTCACGCAGAGGTCGCTCTCGATCCGACGGATCATGTCGTCGACGAAGGTGACATCCTCGCCACCGGAATTGGCCCAACCGTTGCCGATCCCCTGGGGCGCGACCAGGATGGCGCTGTTGTTCGACTGTTCCTGCTGGCCGTAGTAGGCCCAGGCGGCTCCGTCGGCTCCGCCGTAGGCGACATCGCCGGCGGTGCCCCCCAACCAGTGGAACGCGAACATCAACCGGTAGCGGGTGTTGTTGTTGTAGTTGGCCGGCAACCGCAGGATGAACTGCCGGCTCTTGCCGTTGCTCTGGATCGTGTGCGAACCGTTGCCCAGCGTCGGCGTCCGCCCGCACCCCGCCCCCGGCTCACCGGTCGGTGGCGGCGACGTGGGGCCGCCTCCTCCGTCGACCCGGGCCAGTTGCCACTGCTGATTGGCGCCGTTCCAGTCGGCGTACTGCACGACGTTCGCACCATCAGCGGTCGACGCGCCCTGCACCTCCACGACCTTACTGCTGTGCCGGCTGATCAACCGAACATGACCACCATCCGAGTCAGCCAACCGGAACTGCTGATTCGCACCATTGTGATCAGACCACTGCACGACCGCCGCACCATCAGCCGTCGACGCGTTCGACACATCCAGCACCTTGCCCGAATGCCGAGACCTCAACCGGTAAAAACCACCACCGGAATCCACAAACTGCCACTGCTGATTCGCACCATCGTTACGCGTCCACTGACTGATCCGCCCACCATCATTGGTCGCCAGACCGTACACATCCAACGCCTTACCACTGTTGCGATTGACCAACACATACCAAGCGTTGGTGTCCACCGTCGCCGCCGCTGCGGGTGCCGCGTTGACCGCGACGAGGCTGCCGGCCACCAGGGCCGCCGCACCGACCGCCGCCACGACCGACCGCCGTCGACGTCTGGGAGGAGAGGCGGGACGAACCTCACCATTCATTGATCCACTCCTTCGACTAGGACCACACGCGATCGGGAAGGACGCGCGTTGTCGCAGGCACCGACGTTGTGGATGGTGGTGTCGACACGTCGGGCCATCAGCGAGCAAGGCTCAACGTATCGTCGTAATACGTCATACGTCAATGACGGTTGTCGATGGAATGTCGTGTGTTACCTACTCGCGGTCGATCTGGTGACCCACCACGGCCGGACCGAGCATGACGGCGAAGCCGGAACCGTCCCGGCGCGGATCGGCCGCCGGCAGCTCCACCGCCTCGCCGTTCGCCGTCGAACCCACCGGCCGGGGACCGACCCAGCCGACCATCACGTCGGTCTCACCCTTGAGGAAGCGGTGGGCCCGCACCCCGCCGGTCGCCCGCCCCTTCACCGGGTACGCCGACAGCGGCGTCACCTTGACCGTCGCCCCGGTCGACGTGACCACCATCGGCTCACCGTGCTCCGGATCGTCGGTGCGGACCGCGCCGAAGAACACCACCCGCGCCCCGGACGACAGGGCGATCCCCGCCATCCCGCCACCCTTGAGCCCCTGCGGACGGATCGTCCCGGCGGGGAACCGCAGCAGCGAGGCCGCGCTGGTCAGAAAGGCGAGAGTCTCGGCACCGTCGATCAGCCAGGTCGCACCGACCACCTCGTCGCCGTCGCGCAGCCCGATCACCTCGAACTCGTCGGATCGCACCGGCCAGTCCGGTGCACACACCTTCACCACGCCCTGCCGGGTGCCGAGCGCCAGACCCGGTGAGCCCTCGGCGGAGGCGCCCAGCGGCGCCAAGCCGACCACGGTCTCCCCCGGCTCCAGCGGCACCAACTCGGCGGCCGACATCCCGCCGCGCAACGACACCGTGCCGGCCTGCTCCGGCAGCACCGGCAGCGGCAGCACCTCCACCTTGAACGCCCGACCGGCACTGGTCACCAGCAACACCCGCCCCCGGGCGGTGGAGTGCACCACGGCGCGTACCGCGTCGTGCTTGACCCGGCCGTGCCGGCGACGCCCCTCGGCGGCCTCCTCCGACTCGGCCGCAGTACGCGCCACCAGCCCGGTCGCCGACAGGATCACCTGGCACGGGTCGTCGGCCACCTCCAGCGGCCCGGCCGGCGCGGAGGCCGCCAGCACCTCCTTGAGGTCGCCGTCGACCAACGTCGTACGCCGGGGCTCGGCGAACTGTTTCACCACCGCGGCCAACTCGTCCGAGACGACCTTCTTCAGCACGTTCTCGTCGTCCAGGATGGTCGACAGCTCGGCGATCTCAGCGCGCAGCTTCTGCTGCTCGGCCTCCAACTCCAGCCGGTCGTACTTCGTCAACCGGCGCAGCGGAGTGTCCAGGATGTAGTTCGCCTGGATCTCGGAGAGCTTGAACTGGCGCATCAGGCCGCTCCGGGCCGCCTGGGCGTCCTCGCTGCCCCGGATCAGCTTCACCACCTTGTCGATGTCGAGCAGGGCGATCAGCAGACCGTCGACCAGGTGCAGCCGCTCCTCCCGCTTACGCCTGCGGTACGCGCTGCGCCGGGTCACCACCTCGTAGCGGTGGGCCAGGAACACCTCCAGCAGCTCCTTGAGCCCCAGAGTGCGCGGCTGCCCGTCGACGAGGACCAGGTTGTTGACGCCGAAGGACTGCTCCAACGGGGTCAGCCGGTAGAGGTCGGCGAGCAGCGCCTGCGGGTTCACACCGACCTTGCACTCGACGACCAGCCGGGTGCCGCTCTCGCGGTCGGTCAGGTCCTTCACGTCGGCGATCCCGGTGAGCCGCTTGGTCTTCGTCACCTCGTTGGTGATGGCGGCGATGACCTTCTCGGCACCGACGCCGTACGGCAGCTCGACCACCGTGATGGCCTGCCGTCCCCGGCTGCCCTCCAGCGGCCCGATCTCCACCTTGCCACGCATCCGCACCACGCCACGGCCCGTCTCGTACGCCCGGCGTACCTCGTCGAGGCCGAGCAGCATGCCGCCGGTGGGCAGGTCGGGGCCGGGCACGAACTCCATCAGCTTGTCGAGGGTGGCGTTCGGGTGCCGGATCAGCCAGCGGGCCGCCGAGACGACCTCGCCCAGGTTGTGCGGGATCATGTTGGTCGCCATTCCGACCGCGATCCCGGCGGCACCGTTGACCAGCAGGTTCGGGAAGGCCGCCGGCAGCACGGTGGGCTGGGTCAGTGAGCCGTCGTAGTTGGGCTCGACGTCGACGGTGTCCTCGCCCAGCTCACCGACGAGCAGCATCGCCTCCCGCGACATCCGAGCCTCGGTGTAACGCGCCGCAGCCGGTCCATCGTCTTGAGACCCAAAATTTCCATGCCCGTCGATGAGTGGGACGTTCAGCGAGAAGTCCTGCGCCATCCGGACCATCGCGTCGTAGATCGCGGTGTCACCGTGCGGGTGGTAGCGACCCATCACGTCGCCGACCACCCGAGCCGACTTGACGTACGCCCGGTCCGGCCGGAACCCCGCCTCGTGCATCGAGTAGAGGATGCGCCGGTGCACCGGCTTGAGGCCGTCGCGGGCGTCGGGCAGCGCCCGGGAGTGGATGACGGAGAAGGCGTACTCCAGGTAGGAGTCGGACACCTCGGTGGTCAGCGGGTTGTCGATGATCCGCGCGCCGGCCCGGTCGAACGCGGAATGGTCGACCTTCGTCTCCTTGCGGCGTGCCATGGCTCAGCTTTCCTTCCGAAAGACCCGTGGGTCAGGCGTCGATGGCGTCACGGTCGACCCGGTCGGCGGAGTCGATCAGCCACTTCCGGCGCGGCTCGACCTTCTCCCCCATCAGCAGTTCGAGGATCCGCTCGGCGGCGTCGACGTCCTCCAGGGTGATCCGGCGTACCGCGCGGGTGGCCGGGTTCATGGTGGTCTCCCACAGCTCCTCGGCGTCCATCTCACCGAGACCCTTGAACCGGGGCACCGGGGTGACGATCTGCTTGCCGGCCTTCTCAAACCGGCGCACCGTCGACTCCATCTCCGCCTGGGTGTAGGTGTAGACGGTCTCCGGGTTGCGCCCCTTCGTGGTGATCTTGTGTAGCGGCGGCATGGCGGCGTAGAGCCGGCCGGCCTCGATCAACGGTCGCATGTAGCGGGCGAAGAGCGTGATCAGCAGCGTACGGATGTGCGCCCCGTCGACGTCGGCGTCGGCCATGATGAGCACCCGGCCGTAGCGCAGCGCCGACAGGTCGAACGTGCGCCCGGAGCCGGCCCCGAGCACCTGCACGATCGCCGCGCACTCGGCGTTGTCGAGCACCTGCTGAAGGTTGGCCTTCTGCACGTTGAGGATCTTGCCGCGAATCGGAAGAAGCGCCTGATACTCGGAGGTACGGGCGACTCGGGCGCTGTTGTGCACGAAGACGCCGGCTTCCAATGCGAAGTTGTGGTAGCCCTCGACCGTCAAGTCATAGACGTCTGCCGTCTCGTCGAGCGGCTCGACGGAAGCCACCCGGTGATTAACCAGAGCAGCAGCCTCCCGAAGCCGGGCGTAGTCGCCGTCATAGAGATTGAGGAGCCGGTCGAAGCGCAGCCCGGTTCGAGCGGACTTCAAGCGCTCAGCCTCGTAGGCCGCCGCGAGTTCGTCATCGTGCAGCACGAGCATCGGCGCGAGTCGGCGCAGCGCCGCCAACCGCCTCCCTTCCTGCTGACGGCGCACCCGATCCACCCGCGGCACGTTCGCCACGTAGCGCATCCGTCCGGCCTGCACCTTGGAGAGGTGATCGTTCTTTGGATCGGACATCCGCTGCCTCATCCGGCGAGAGTGGCGCTCGCCGAACTCCGGATTGTCCTCATGCCAGGTCAGGACCGCGTTGCGTTGCCGATCGCGTTCGGCTGGATCGGAGAACTGCTCAACCGTCTTTCGCGAACGCCACGCGCGCAGCTCGGAGTCCTGCCATTGCTGAACGGAACGCTGCCGCCACTGCTCACGTCGAGCTGGATCGGTGAAGTACCGCCGAGCCCGCTCCGCAGCGGCCGCCCGGTGCGCCGGATCCGACCAGTAACCCGCCTGCCGCTCTCGCATCCGGTCGGCGTAGGCACGCCGTTCTTCATCACTGAGCGCGGCGTACCAGTCCTGGAAGCCCTGCTCGAACCTGGCCCGGAAGGCGGGTGACTCATTGAGTGCGAAAAGCCGGGCCAGGCACGCTTCTCGGAAGGCCGGGTCGCGCCACTGCGCGGTGAGCATCGCCGATTTGAACTCCCGGCCGCCGTTCTCGAACCACTCACGCCACCCGGCTTGGACGTGCTCGCCCATCATCGCGGCATGCAACGCGGAATGGTCAGCCCAGGTCATCCGCTTGATGTTGCGCGGATCGTTGTTCCGCTTGTCGATGTCGATGTGGTGCCGGACCTTGCCGTTGGCGGCGCTGTCCCTGCCGTTTCTGAGATTCCAGGCATCGGCGAGGTAGTGGGTGTAAACCCACTCATCCTTGTCGTTCATCCAAACCCGCTCGTACCCGTGCAGCTTCTGCCCGGCGGTCTTGCTGGACAGGCTGCGGTAGAGCGGCATGAGGGAGTCACCGGGCATGAGGGCGTCAGCCCGACGGTAGGAGCCGTCACGTAGCCGGAAGAGGTGGTCCGGGGTGCATCTGACCGACTCGCCGTTGTCCAGAGTCACCCGCACCAGCGGCGCATTCCGCTTGGTCAGCCGCGGCTCGACAAGTGGCGCGACAACGACCCGGCCAGCCTTGTTGGTCGTGTAGCCAAAGTGGGTGACGCCCTGCTGCCAGTCATCGGCGAGTTCCGCGAATGATCGGCTCCGGCCCGAAGCGAGCGCGACCTTCGTGTCGCCCGTAAAGCATCCCAGGGCGCTGTCGCCCTCGACGATGAACAGCTCGCTGCGGTCCACCCCGGTGGCGCGGCAGTCGACGAGTTTGGCGGGCATGGCCGCGCCTTCGAGAGCGGTCTTGCGGCGGGCCGCGTCCTTTTGCTGCTTCTGGGTGAGGCGGACCCGGGAGGCGTCGACGATCTTCTGCAGGACGGTCCGCGCCTCGGTGCGTGTCTTGCGGTCGTCCAACCAGGACTTGACGTGCTGTTCCACCAGGCCCTGCACCACCTTGGTGATGCCGGCGGTGGAGAGTTCGTCCTTGGTCTGTGAGGTGAACTGTGGCTCGGGCACCCGGACGTGCACCACCGCCGTCATGCCCTCCAGGACGTCGTCGAGAGTGGGCGCGTCCTCCTTGGCCTTGAGCAGGCCCCGGGTGTTGCGCACGGCGTCGGCGAGGGTACGCGCCAACGCCCGTTCGAAGCCCTTGCGATGGGTGCCGCCGTGAGCGTTACGGATGGTGTTGGTGAAGCACTCGACGGTGCGCTCGTAGCCGGTGCCCCACCGAAAGGCGATCTCGACCTCGGCTCGACGCTGCACGTTGGACTGCATGACGCCGTTGGCGTCGGCGGCGTTCTCCCGGTACGTCCCCTCGCCGGTGACCAGGAGAGTGCCGGAGACGGGCCGATCGCCGGCCGGGGCGAGGAACTCCACCATGTCGGTGAGGCCGTTGGGGTAGTGGAAGCGCTCTTCGGTGGGCTGTTCCGCGGTGCGGTCGTGCAACGTGTAGCCGACGCCAGGCACCAGGAAGGCGGTGTGGCGCAGCTTGGCCCGCACGGCGTCGTGGTCGAGCGTGGCGCCGGTCTCGAAGTAGCGGGGGTCGTGCCAGTAGCGGATCGAGGTGCCGGTGCGGTGGCCACGCTTCATGGCTCCGACGACCTGGAGTCCGGGGCCGGGGGTGAACGGCGCGTCCGGGCCCTCGCCGTCGAAGATGCCCGGCACACCGTGCCGGAACGACATGGCGTGCACCTTGCCGCCCCGGCGCACGGTGACGTCGAAGCGGCGGGACAGGGCGTTGACCGCCGAGGCACCGACGCCGTGCAGACCGCCGGAGGTCTTGTAGCCGGAGCCGCCGAACTTGCCTCCGGCGTGCAGGCGGGTGAGCACCAGCTCGACTCCCGAGATGCCGGAGCGGGCGTGCACGTCGGTGGGGATGCCCCGGCCGTTGTCGTCGACCTGCACCGACCCGTCGGCGTGCAGGAAGACCTCGACGTTGGTGGCGTGGCCGGCGACACCCTCGTCGGTGGAGTTGTCGAGGATCTCGTTGACGAGGTGACCCACGCCACGGCTGTCGGTGGAGCCGATGTACATGCCGGGCCGCTTGCGGACGGCGTCCAGCCCCTCAAGGTGCGTGAGGTCGTCGGCCCCATACAGGGTGTCAGGCTCTGCGGTCAACTGGTCGTACTCCCCGGTCTTGGCGATGTGCTCCCCCGCGCCGTCGGCGTTCTGCCCGGCGCGGGCACGCCGCAGCGAGCGTAGCCGTACGCCCCGACAACCTGTGCAGGACACCCGCCGGCACGCCGAGTCCGCTGCTGGCGGACTTGCTGCGGGTCAACGTCCCGGTCGGCGGCCTTATGCCCCGGGCGGCGGTGGGAGCTGGAGCGATGGGTGACCACGAGCCTCCGCGACCTCGCGGGTCACGCCTGCCACGGGTGTTTCCCACTGTTGACGTTCGTCACACCTGCGTGATCTCATCACCGCACCAGAAGATCTTTCATATTTCCATGAACGGATGGAGATGCCGATGTCCGCGTTGCGTCGTACCGCCGCCGCGATGGCCCTGGCCGTCGCCGCGACGACCCTCTCCACCGCCTTCGCGGCCCCCGCCGCCTCGGCCGCACCACCCACCGCAGCGGTGGCCCTCGGTGACAGCTTCATCAGCGGCGAGGGCGCCGGCGCCTACCAGCCGGTGGTCGACGCGACCGGCGTCGCCCGCGGATTCCCGGGATGGACAGCGCCCAACAGCGATGCCTTCTTCTGCCACCGCTCGGCCAACGCCTCGCTGCACAAGGCGACGCTGCCCGGCATCCAGGACCGGTTCAATCTGGCCTGCTCCGGCGGTCAGCCACGCGACATCGCCGCCGCCTCGTCGGCCCGGGCGAACGGCCGGCAGGTCGCCGCCCAACTCGACCAGGTCCGCGCGGTCGCCCAGACCCACGACATCGACCTGGTGCTGATCGGTCTCGGCTCGAACAACAGCTCGTTCACCTTCGGCGGGGTCGCCGAGAAGTGCGCCAACCGGTTCATCGCCGACGCCTGGACCGGCTGGTGGGAGTTCTGGGCCTACCTGAACGGGCCGGTGGAGCAGAAGCCGTGCAGCGATGCCGACCTGGCCACCGCCGCCCAGATCAGCGCCGCGACGGCGGAGACCACGGCGGCCGTACGCCAGATCCTGACCACCCTGCGCGAGGTGGACGCCGACGGCCAGCACCGGGTGGTGTTGCAGGACTACACCAACCCGCTGCCGCTGGACCTGGCGCCGACCTACCACTCCGAGGACAGCCGGGACGACACCCGGGACAAGTTCCGCGCGCTGGGTGCCGAGCGGTACGCCGCCGGTTGCCCGATCCACCGGGCGAGTCTCGCTCCCGGTCACCGGTTCTCGCAGGGCCTCGGGAACATCGTGCGCTCCGCCCGGGACACGCTGGCCGCCGAGTTCCCCGGCACCGATCTGGTCTACCTCAACGTGCAGCGGGCCTTCGACGGCGCCCGGCTCTGTGAGAACGCGAACAGCCCGACCGGCACGCTGGCCACCCCGATCCGGCTGATGGACAACCCGCCGAACGGAACCTTCGTGACCAGCCTCTCCGGCAAGGACAAGATCGCCATCCAGCGGATCGCCAACACCTGTGTGAGCTACTTCCAGACCTGCCAGGAGTCGTGGCACCCGAACGCCGCCGGGCACCAGGTGCTGGGCCAGTGCCTCTCCGGCGCGGCCACCGCCGCAGCCCGCTCGTCGGTCGCCTGCGTACGCGCCTCGAACGGCTCGATCAGCGTTTCCTGACCGATTCGCCGGCCGCCCGGACCGCACCGGTCCGGGCGGCATCTGGCGTTTCCCGGGGATGCGACCTGACGTCTCGACCCTGGTTCGCAGCGGGCCGGTGAGCCCGCGAGGCCGGGATGCCGGTGTGAAGTTTGCGACCGGTCATCCGGGACTTTCGACCCTGAAACAGCCATCTGTGATTCCTGTTTCGTGATGGTGCCCGAGCGGTCGAAAGGTCGAACCAGAAGGAGAACGATCGTGCTCACGCAGTCCTCAGCAGCGGTGGTGACGGCGACCCTGCCCGCCGTACGCGCGCACGGCGAGGCCATCACGCGGCGGTTCTACCAGCGGATGTTCGAGGCTCATCCCGAGCTGCTCGACCTGTTCAACCGGGGCAACCAGGCCAACGGCGCGCAGCAGGCCGCGCTGGCCGCCGCCGTGGTCGCGTACGCCGAGCACCTGACCGGTGCCAGTGCCGTGCCCTGGGGACCGGTGCTGGACCGGATCGCCCACAAGCACGCGTCGCTGGGCATCACCCCGGCCCAGTACACGATCGTGGGTCGGAACCTGCTCGCCGCCGTCGGTGAGGTGCTCGGCGACGCGGTCACCCCGCCGGTCGTCGCCGCCTGGGACGAGGTCTACTGGCTGCTCGCCTGCGAGCTGGTCGCCCGGGAGGCGCGGCTGTACGCGGCCGCCGGGTTGGCGGAGGGCGAGCAGGTGTGGCGGCCGTGGCGCGTGACGGCCCGCCGGCAGGAGACCAGCGAGGTGGTGTCGTTCACCCTCGCGCCGGCCGACGGCACCCCTGCGCCCACCTTCGTGCCCGGCCAGTACACCTCCGTCGCCGTGGATCTCGACGGCGGTCTCGGCCAGCAGATCCGGCAGTACAGCCTCACCGGCCGCCCCGGCGCGGCCGACTGGCGGATCGCCGTCAAGCGGCTACGCGGCATCGACGGCGCGCCCGACGGCCTGGTCTCCACCTTCCTGCACGAGCGGGTGGCCGTCGGTGACACGCTGCGGCTCAGCCCGGCCTTCGGTGAGGTCAGCGCGGTCGCCGGAGACGGACCGCTGCTGCTGGTGAGCGCCGGCATCGGACTGACCCCGGCGATGGCCGCGCTGGAGCATCTGGCGGTCGCCGCGCCCCGCCGGCCGGTGGTCCTGGTGCACGCCGACCGGGCCGGCGCGACCCATGCCCTGCGCGGTGACCTGCCGCGACTGCACGCCGCGCTGCCCAACCTGCACACCACGTTGTGGTACGAGGACACCAGCGACGCCGCACCGCCGGTTCAGACCGCCACGGTGAGCGGTGGTTGGGTCGATCCGGAGCTGATCCCCCTCTCCCCCGACGCCCACGTGCACCTGTGCGGACCGTTGCCGTTCATGAACGCGGTCCGGGGTGGCCTGCTGCGCCGAGGAGTGCCGGTCGAACGGATCGCCTACGAGGTGTTCGGTCCCGGCATGCTGCGCGGCGAGCCGGCCTGAGTCGTCGCCGCCCCGGCGGGCCGGTGATCGCCGGGGCGGCACCCCAGCATTACTTACCGACCGGTAACCTGGTCGGGTGGTTGCGACGGTGGAGTACCAGCAGGAGTTCGTCCAGGTCGACGGTGCCAGTCTCGGCGTCCAGATCTACCCGGAACCCCACGGCGTGACGGACGCCCCGGTGGTGCTGGTCACGCCGGCGATGGGTGTTCCGGCCCGCTACTACCGGCCGTTCGCCGCCGCGCTACGCGACGCCGGGCTCGCCGTGGTCGTGACGGACCTGCGGGGCACCGGCCAGAGCACCCCCCGGCCGAGCCGGACCTGCCGGTACGGCTACGCGGAACTGGCCGCCGACATCGGCGCGGTACGCACGGCGCTGAAGCCACGACTGGACGGCCGGCGCACCGTGGTGCTGGGGCACTCCCTCGGCGGGCAGGCCGCCGTGCTGCACCTGGCCCTGCACGGCGAGCACGAGGTGGACGGGTTGGCCCTGATCGCGGTCGGCATCCCCTACTGGCGCGACTTCACCGGTCTGCGGCGGTACGGCGTGCTGCCGTACACCCAGGGCATCGCCGCCACGGCCCGACTGCTCGGGGTCTGGCCCGGATGGGGCTTCGGGGGCCGGCAGGCGCGCGGGGTGATCCGCGACTGGGCACACACCGCCCGCACCGGACGCTTTCCCGAGCTGGACGGCGTGGACACCGAGGCGGCGGTGCGACGGATCAGCACGCCGGTGCTGGCGATCAGCGTCGACGGCGACCAGTACACCCCGCATTCCACACTGGACCGCCTCTGCGCGAAGCTGACCGCGGCCCCCGTCGAGCGCGAGCGTTACGGCGCGCCGGGCACCACCCTGGACCACTTCACCTGGGTACGCGCCGCCGGGCCGCTGGCCGCGCGGGTGGCCGACTTCGTCACTACCCTGCCGGTACGCTGACTCCGCTCAGGCGGATGGTTCGGCCGAACGGCGTCGGCGACGCCGGAACACCAGCCGGGCCACCGCCATCGGTAGCAGGTGCAGCACCACCACCAGTACCGCCGCCAGGGTGGCGATCCGACCGCCGGAGAGCCCGGCCAGCGCCAGCACCAACGCCGCGCTCGCCACGGTGACCGACGCGTGGCCCGCGATCCGCAGCGCGAGCCGCCGGGGTGACGGGTCCGCCGCCGGTTCGACGGGTCGCCGCAGCGCCGCGCTGACCATCGCCGTGACCGCGATCAGTCGGGTGTGACATGCGGCGAGCCTGGGAGGGTCGGTCGATGCGACCGGGCCCGAACCGCGCGGCTTGTCACGCCCCGCAGCCGGCAATCCACCCCTGGTGACGTGACCTGCCTCACGTCGCATCACAAAAATCGACTCACCGGTGTCCTGATGCCGAATCCTCACGCGAAGGAGACACCATGACTGAGCACACGAACGTGGTCGTCATCGGCGGTGGGTACGCCGGTGTCATGGCCGCCAACCGCCTGACCCGGCGCGCCGACGTGCGGGTGACTCTGGTCAACCCACGCCGACGCTTCGTCCAGCGGCTGCGCCTGCACCAGGTCGTCGGCGGTTCCAGCGATGCGGTCGTCGACTACCGGAGCGTCCTGGCCGACCGCGTCCGGCTCGTGGTCGATGCCGCGACCGGGATCGACGCCTCGGGGCGACACATCACGACGGCGTCCGGCCGGACCATCCACTACGACTATCTGATCTATGCGGTGGGCAGTGACAGCGGTGCCCCGCAGGTGCCCGGCGCGGCGGAACACGCCCACCCGGTCGCCACCCTGGAGGAGGCGGAGCGACTGGGTAAGGTCATCGCCGCCGCGTCCTCGACGGCCCCGGTGACGGTGGTCGGCGCCGGTGCGACAGGTATCGAGACCGCCGCTGAGCTGGCGGAGGCGGGCCGTACGGTGACCCTCGTCTGTGGTGGCGCGCTCGGGCCGTACCTGCATCCCCGGGGCCGACGGTCGGTCGCCAAGCGGCTGACCGAACTCGGGGTGACGGTGCTCGACGGCCCCGGCACCCGGGTGACCGCGGTGACCCCCGACGCCGTGCGACTCGCCGACGGCCGCGACATCGCCAGCACGGTGACCATCTGGGCGGCCGGGCTCGGTGTTCCGGACCTGGCCGCGCGCAGCGGGCTAAGCATCGACGCACTGGGTCGCCTGCTCACCGACGAGACGCTGACCAGCGTGGACGACACGCACATCGTTGCGGCCGGTGACGCGGTGGCACCGTCGGGCCGGCCGTTGCGGATGAGCTGCCAGTCCGCCCGTCCGCTCGGCGCCCACGCCGCCGATACGGTGCTCCGCCGGATCGCCGGTGCCCAACCCGAGCCGATCGACATCGGGTTCTTCGGCCAGTGCATCGGGCTGGGCCGTCGGACCGCCACCGCGCAGCTCGCCGGCCGGGACGACACCGCGAACCGGTTCTACCTCGGCGGCCGGCTCGCCGGCACCATCAAGGAGTACGCCATCAGATCAATGGTGAAGGAGTTGGCGCGCGAGGCACGCCGACCCGGCTCGTTCAGCTGGCCGTTCACCGACGACACGCGCCGGCAACTGCTGCGGGCCGGGGGCAGCGAGTCACCGACCACAGCGGAGCGAACTGTCTGACCAGCCGCCCTCCACGGCACGGTCGGGTCCGACCGTGCCGTGGACCGGACCGGCGCCCGCACGGAGGAGAGGCCGAGACAGTGAGTGATCGTGCCACCGACGCGGCGACCGCAACCTTCGTCGCCCATCGCAACCTGCTGTTCACCGTCGCGTACGAGATGCTCGGCTCGGCTGCCGACGCCGAGGATGTCCTTCAGGAGACCTGGCTGCGCTGGGTCGACGTCGACCTGGGACGGGTGCGCGACGAGCGTTCCTACCTGGTCCGGATCACCACCCGGCAGGCACTCAACCGGCTGCGCACGTTGCGTCGCCGCAAGGAGGCGTACGTGGGATCGTGGTTGCCCGAGCCGCTGCTCACCGCGCCGGACGTCGCCGAGGACGTCGAACTCGCCGAAAGCGTCTCGATGGCGCTGATGTTCGTCCTTGAGACGTTGTCGCCGACCGAACGTGCCGTGTTCGTCCTGCGCGACGCGTTCGACGTCAGCTACGACGAGATCGCAGCCGCGGTCGGCCGCAGCCCGGCGGCGGTGCGCCAGATCGCGCACCGGGCCCGTCAGCACGTCAGCGCCCGTCGTCCCCGTGAGGTGGTCGCACCGGGCGAGATTCGGGCGGCGCTGGAGTCGTTCCGGCGCGCGGTCGAGACCGGCGACCTTCAGGCCCTCCTTGACGTGCTCGCCCCGGAGGTCGTCCTGGTCGCCGACGGCGGCGGCATGCGGCAGGCCGTGCCGCGTCCGGTCGTCGGCGCCGACAAGGTGGCCCGCATGATCCTCGGTGGTCTCCGCAAGGTGCCGGGCCGGCTGACCGCCGCCGCCACGGTGCTCAACGGCAGCCCGGCCCTGGTCGTCCACCTGGACGGTGAACTCGACGGCGTGATGGCGGTACAGGTCGGCACGGCGGGCATCGCCGACATCTACTACGTCCGCAACCCGGAGAAACTGACCCGGGTCGGGTCCGAGACCCGGCTCGCCCGGCGCTGAGCGCCGGACCGGGGGCGGGTCCGCTGCCCGGGCCGCGGCGATTAGAGCGACCGCGGGTGGGTAAGCCGCTGCGCCCAACACGGTGGAAGGGGACCAGATGTCTGACAGCCACACCGCCCTACGCTCGATGCACGACCTTGGCCTGGCGGCCTGGTTCGGTGGCTCCCTGATGGGTGCCTTCGGCGTCAACGGTGCCGCGGCCCGGATCGGCGACTCGACCGAACGACTTCCGGTGGCGTCGACCGGTTGGAACCGGTGGACGCCGGTCAATGCGGCGGCCATCGGCACCCACCTCGCTGGCGCGGTCGGCGAACTGGTGACGGAGAGCCCCCGCATGGCCGCACAGGCCGGGGTCGGTCGGGCCAGCACGATCAAGACCGCGTTGACCGTCGGCGCGCTGGCGGTGACCGGGTACAGCCGCCTGCTCGGGATGCGGCTGGCCAAGGCCGGCAAGCCGTCGGTCGAGGGGGTCACCGAACCCAACCAGCAGACACCGGCGCACGTGGCGTCCTGCCAGCGTCAGCTGAAGATGCTGCAATGGGCGATTCCGGCACTGACCGGCGCCCTGATCGTGGTCACCGCCTACATGGGTGAGCAGCAGAAACCCGGGCAGGTGCTGCGCGGCATGCTCGGCCGCGTCGGTGGTCTGGGCTCCATGTCGAAGACGATGGGCAAGGGCGCCGGCGGAATGGCGGCGGCCAAGGCGTTCCGGCAGATGGCGATGTCCGACCGCTGACGGCGGAGAGCTGCACCACCGCCGGCGCACCCATGTGCCGGGCGTCGGTCTCGCGTGGACCGACGCCCGCGCACCGATCAGCGAGGTGGCCATGAGGGACCGGAACAGACCTGACCAGGCACCCGAAGATGCCGCGCCCTGGGGGACCACGGACGGCTTCGACGCGGACCCCCCGTGGGGTGCCGGCGAGGACTCCCCGATGGGCGAGGGCAGCGAGGAAACCGCTGTGCCGGAGGGACGGCGCGGCGAACGACGCGCGGCCGGCACCCTCGCCGGTGACCCGGACCGGCCCGCCGGGCGGCACGGGTTCGGTTCGGTGGAGCCGACGCGTACGCCGGTGGCCGGACCCGGTGCGCCGCCGGACCCGGCACCGTCGCGGCGCAGCTTCCCCGACGACGAGGCTGGTGGGGACCTGCCGGACAACGCACTGGAGGGGGCCACCGGCATGCACCCGGAGGGGACCGGACGCGGCTGAGCAGCGCGGCGTCCGGTCAGGACCGTACGGTCCGCCGCGCCGCATCCTCGAACAGGCCGGCCAGCCGTTCCGCGTCACGTTGGGCCTGGCCGGCGCAGCAGTTGTTGAACAGCACGTGCAACTCGTCGACCTGCCCGCCGAGCTCGACCAGCAGTTCGGACCAGCGGCGTAGTTCCTCGTCGCCATAGGCGTATCGGAACCGGTCCTCCTTGTCACCGCTGGCCCAGGCGGTGCTGTGACCATGGAAGCGGATCATCGCCAGGTCGGCGGTGGCGACCGGGATCGGCGGCACCGAGTCCGGATGCCCCTGCGGCATGTCCACGCAGCAGAAGGTCAACCCCTGGTCACGCAGGAAGGCCACGGTCTCCAGCGCCGCCGTCTCCTCGAACCAGGAGGCGTGCCGCAGCTCGACGGCGACCCGCCACGGCCGGCACCGCGACGCCAGCTCCGCGATCCGTCGACGGGCCGCCTCACCGCGGGCCAGCCACGGCGGGAACTGCAACAGCACCGCACCGAGACGGTCGGCCGCCGCGATCGGTGCCAGCGCCGCCCGGAACCGGTTCCACAGCTCGTCGTACGCGTCCGTCGGCAGGTCACGCCGCCGGATCCGGGCTGGGCCACCGGTCGGACGGAGATCGGCGGGCAGGGTGGCCACCGGGGTCGGGTGCCCGGTGAAGAGGCTGAACGCCTTGACGTTGAAGGTGAACCCGTCGGGGGTGGCGTCGACCCAGCCCTGCGCGGTCTCCGGTGCGGGCACCGCGTAGTACGACGTGTCCACCTCGACCAGATCGAACCGATCGGAGTAGTAGCCCAGTCGGCCGGCCGGGTTGTTCACCTCGCGCGGGTACCAGCCGGAGCGCACCAGCGTCCGGTCCGCCCACGAGGACGTGCCCACCTTGATGACACCCATGTCATTCAGTGGACCGCCGAACGGGCTGATCGGCAACCGGTGGACACCACCCTAGAATGATCAAGTGGTCGCCGCGTTGGAGCTGTATCTGGACACCGTCGCCACCCGGCGGATCCGGGTGCTGTGGGAGGCCCTGGAGGCCGAGGGGGTGCAGAGTATGCGCTCCCTGCTGGAGCAGCGGCACCGACCACACGTCTCGCTCGCGGTCGCGCCGCGCTTCGAACCGGAGCAGGTCACGGCGGCGCTGGCCGGCACCACGGTGGCGGCGCCGCTGCGGTTGTCGTTCCAGCACGCCGGTCAGTTCGTCGGCCGGGTGCTCTGGTTGGGTCCGGTACCCACACCGGAATTGCTGGCCCACCATCGGCGGGTGTACGACCTGCTCGTCGCGGGCGGTGTGACGCTCATGGAGCACTACCGACCGGGTCGGTGGGTGCCGCACTGCACGCTGTCCATGCGGGTACCGAACGCGCTGATGTCCGCTGCGGTACGCCGCTGTCTGGAGATGCTGCCGTTGGAGGCGACGGTCGTCGCCGCCGCCCTGACCGACCACGCCCGCAACATCTCCCACCCGCTGCCCTGAGCGCCCCCTCCCCCGCGATCTCACACCTACGTCGCCGACAACGGCTTCAGGAGGGGTCGGCGCGGCCTTGACGCCAGTAGCCCATGAACGCCACCGCGCACCGGTCCAGGCCGCGTTCGGTGACCAGGTGCCGGCGAAGGGTACGGATGACACCGGCCTCTCCCGCCAGCCAGGCGTAGAGCGGTGCTGCCGGAGGCGCGTCGGGCACCTCCCAGAGGATCTCGTGGTCCACGTCCACCTCGTCGACCAACTGCGGAACCGGCGCGCTGCCATCGACCGACGCGCTGGCGAGCAGGTCGTCCGCCGCCGCGGCGACGGCGGCGACGAGCCGGCTGCCGTACCCACCGGCGCCCCGCGGCAGCCAGGTCACCTCGACACCGGGTGGGGTGATCAGCGACAGGGCGTCATCGGCCTGCGGCACCTCCAGCAGCACCCGGCCGCGCGCGTCCAGTGGTAGCCGCTCGCAGATGCCACTGATCGCCGGCACCGCCGTCTCGTCACCGGCCAGCAGCAGGCACCCGGTCGACGGGGGCCGGAACTCGACCCCGCCATGGTCACCTCCGTACGCCGAGTCCGGACCCACGATGGCGATCTCGTCGCCGGGGCGGACCCGCCGGGCCCACCGGGTCGCTGGCCCGCCGTCGCCGTGCAGCACCAGGTCGACGTCGACCTCACTCAGGTACGGCCGGACGGCGCGCACCGTGTACGTCCGGATCGGGTTGCGTTCGTGATCCGGCAGTGTCCGCCACCGCGCGTACCAGTCCGGCCCCTGTGGCAGGTGCACACCGACCTGACCCGGCAGCGGCAACGCCAGCTTGATCCGCTGGTCGTACCCGTTGTCGGCGAAGCGGTCCAGGTCCGGGCCGGTGAAGGTGACCCGGACGAAGGACGGGCTGAGCCGACGTACCGCGCGGACCTCGACGGCGAACAGCCGCCAGGGTGCGACGGGCAGGGTTTGAGTCATGGTGCCTCTCCGTGTCGGGTCGTGCGTTTACCGGGGCGGGGCGGCGGCGCGTGAACGCCACAGCAACCAGACGAAGTAAGGGGTGCCGATCATCGCGGTGACCAGCCCGGCGGGGATCTGGGCCGGGGCGATCACGGTGCGGCCGAGGGTGTCGGCGAGACTGACCAGGCCCGCGCCGAGCAGGGCGGCCACCGGGAGCACCCGGGTGTGCCGGCCACCGACGAGGGCCCGGGCCGCGTGCGGTGCGACCAGGCCGACGAAACCGATCACGCCGACGGCGGAGACCGCCGTGGAGGTCAGCAGGGCCGCCGCGCCCAGCGCGATCAGTCGGGTCCGTTCCAGACGGACGCCGAGCACCCGGGGGGTGTCGTCGTCGAGCGTCATCAGATCCAGCTCACGCCGGGCGGCCACCACCGCCGGGGTGAGCACCAGCAGGGCTATCGCCACCGGCAGCACCTGGGTCGCGGTCCGCCCGTAGGTGGAGCCGGAGAGCCAGGTGAGGGCCTTGCCGGTGTTCCACGGATCGAAGGCGACGATCATGAAGGTGATCATGGCCATGCCGCCCTGCCAGGCACCGAAACCGATCAGGACCAGCCGGTCGGAGCTCAGACCGCCACGCCAGGCCGCCCCGTACACCAGGGCGAAGACCAGCATGGCGCCGAGCCCGGCGACACCGGAGACGGCCCACACGCTGGCCAGCGGCACGAAGGTGAGCAGCGCCACCGCGCCCAGCCCGGCACCGGCGGTGATGCCGAGAATGCCGGGCTCGGCCAACGGATTACGGCAGACCGCCTGCACGGTGGTGCCGGCGACCGCCAGGGCCGCGCCGGCCAGCAAGGCCGCGGCGACGCGCGGCCACCGCTGGTCCAGCACGAAGGTGTACGCCGGTCCGGTGCTGCCGTTGAGCCAGTTGACGATGTCGCCGAGCAGCAGCCAGGTGTCCCCGGCGAGCATGCCGAGCAGCACCGCGCCGGCGGTGACCGTGGCGGCGACGGCCACCACGGTGCGGTGGAACCTCGCGGAGCGCACCGCCGCGTGACCGCCGGGCGGGCGGCGGGTGGGGCCGGCGTCGCGGTGTCGACGGGCCAGCCAGATCAGGATCCCGGCACCGAACAGGGTGGTCACCACGCCGGTGGGGATGTCCACTCCAGCCTGGCCACCCATGATCGCCCGCAGCAGCACATCGGAGCCGAGGACGATGACGACGCCGGCCATGCCGGACAGCGGCAGCAGAATCCGGTGCCGGTGGACTCCGGGTACCAGCGGGCCGAGCAGCCGGACGATCACCGGCGCGCAGAGCCCGACGAAGCCGACCGGGCCGGTAAGGGTGACCGCCGCGGCGGAGAGCAGCACGGCGAGCACGGTGACGATCAGCCGGGTACGGCGTACGTCGATGCCGAGCACGGTGGCCGTGTCGTCGCCGAGGGCGAGAATGTCGAGGCGATGGCCGAGCAGCATGAGCGCCGCGACGGCGATCACGATCACGGGCGCGAGTTGGGTGAGCGACTGCAGGTCGCTCTGCACCAGGGAACCGTTGCCCCAGGCGAACAGGCCGATGGTGGCCTGCTCGAAGAGCAGGAGCAGCAGCATGGTCACCGAGCTGAGCGCCAGGGCGGTGGCCGAGCCGGCGAGGATCAGCCGGGTGGTGCCGGCCTGGCCACCGGAGGACATCGCCATCACCAGTCCGGCGGCGGCCAGGCCACCGCAGAAGGCCAGGCCACCGGCGGGCAACGCGGGCAGCGCGATGCCGAACGCGGCGACCGCGACGATGGCCAGGTGGGCACCGGCGTTGACGGCGAGGGTGTCCGGGGAGGCGAGCGGGTTACGGGCGATCGACTGCAGTGCCGCGCCGGCGAAGCCGAGGGCGACGCCGATGGTCAGCCCGGCGAGCAACCGGGGCAGCCGGGAGGCGACGAACACCCGGGCGGTCTCGTCGTCCCCGCCGGTGAGCAGGCGGAGCAGGTCGAGCGCACCCACGGCCGAGGTGCCCTGGGTGAGGTGCACCGCCACCACGACCAGCAGCAGCACGGTGGCGACGACGAATGCCCCGACGACGCGGGGAGTCGAGGGGCGCTCGGCCGGAGCCGGCTGGACAGCCGGCTCCGGACGCGAGGGCGCGGACAGGGAAGTCACACCGCGTAGGTGTTGACGAACTGGTCGATGTACTGCTTGCCGGAGAGCGGCCCGCCGAAGGTCCAGATCCCGTCGGGCATCCGGTGCAGGTTGCCCTGCTTGACGAAGGGCAGCGACTTCCAGATGGCGTTGCTGTTCAGACCGTCGGCGAAGACGTCGACCCCGTCCGAGGCGTTGTAGAAGAAGTGCAGGTCCGGGCTGGAGAGGACGGTCATGCCCTCGACATCGGTCTGGCCCAGGCCCCATGCCGGGTCGGTCTCGCCTTTCCAGGCGTTGGTGAGGCCGAGCTGGATGCCGATCTGGGAGACCAGGGCGCCTTCGCCGAACATCCGGATGCTGACCGTGCTGCCTTCCTTCCAACCGTCGGCGATGGCGAACGGCTTGCCGGCGGCGCCGGCGTCGGCGATCTTCTTCTTGCCGTCGGCGATCGCGGCGTCGAAGTCCGCGAGCAGCTTCTCTGCCTCGGCGGTCTTGCCCACGGCGGCGGCGATCATGTTCAGGTCGGTCCGCATCCGGCCGAGATTGTCCGAGGCGTCGCTGCCCTTGGTGACGATGACCGGGACGTACTTCTCCAACTGGCTGATCACGTTGGCGCCGCGGTCGTCCTCCATGACCACGAGGTCGGGCTCCAGCGCCACGATGGCGTCGACGCTCGGCTCACCACGCGTGCCCACGTCCTTGACGCCCGGGTCGAGCTTGGCGGCGCTCACCCAGGTCGCGTACCCCTTGGGGTCGGCGACACCGACCGGCATGACGCCGAGGCTGACCAGCATCTCGACCTCGCCCCATTCGAGGCCGACCACCTTGGTCGCGGGCGCGTCGAGCTTGATCTCCTTGCCCCGGCTGTCGGTGACGGTGACCGGGCCGCTGGCAGCGGGAGTGGAGGCGGCGGGCTCGGTGGTGTTCTCGGTGGTGCCACAGGCGGCGAGCAGCACCGCGGTGGCGGCAGCCACCAGGGCGGTAACACGGGTACGGGACATGATGTTCTTTCTCGGGTGAGTGTCGTGACCGGTCTGTGCTCAGACCGGGATTCGGGCCAGGTGTCGGCCCACCGGACGGGTCGTCACCAGCCCGCTGAGCGGGTCGGTGCTGACCTCGATCCGAATGCCGTAGGTCTCGGTCAGGTCGTGCTCGGTGAAGACCTCGGCCGGGGTGCCGGTGGCGCGGACCCGCCCGCAGTGCAGCAGGACCACCTCGTCGGCGACCGCGGCGGCCTGGTTGAGGTCGTGCAGCACGACGCCGACCGCGACGCCGTGGTCGTCGGCGAGGTCCCGCATCAGATCGAGGATCCCGATCTGGTACCGCAGGTCGAGGAAGGTGGTGGGCTCGTCGAGCAACAGCACCGGGGTGTCCTGGGCCAGGCAGGTGGCCAGCCAGACCCGCTGTAGTTCGCCTCCGGAGAGTTCGTCCACCGGTCGGCCGGCCATCGCGCTGACGCCGGTGACCTCCATCGCGCGGGCGATGGCGGCCGGGCCGTCCGGGTCGTCCGCGCGCCACCGGCCCCGGTAGGGGTGGCGGCCGTAGCTGACGACGTCACGCACGGTGACGCCGTTCGGGATCGGCCGGCTCTGGGCGAGCAGCGTGACCCGGCGGGCGTACTCCTTGGCGGGCAGACCCGCGGCGGCGATACCGTCAGCGAAGAGGACACTGCCGTTGTCGAGCGGGTGCAGTCGGGCCAACGCCCGCAGCAGGGTGGACTTGCCACTGCCGTTGGGGCCGACGAGAGCGGTCACCGCACCGGGGCGCAGGGTGATCGCGGCGTCGTGCACCACAGTCGTGCCGTGGTAGCCCAGGCACAGGTCAACACCGCGTAGGCTCTGCTCGGCGTCGTTCAACGTCGGTACGCTCGACATGCGGTTAGGTTAACCTAACCTAAGTACCTGTCAAGACGCGGGGCGGTCTCACTTTTCCACCGTGCCGTCGCACACCACTCCCTTGTGACCAGGGTCTATCCCTCGCACCGCCGGCTGGCCGATTCCACCCGCGCACCACCCCGAGGAGCCCACACCCGATCGGCGGGACGTCGATGCGGAGCCACCCGCCAGGCGGGCCGAAAACCGTACCGGGGTGGGAGGACAGAGCAGCCGGAGCAGCGGTAACGTTGCGCGTCATCCGCCGCCGGCCGGCCGGCGTGGCGTTCACCGATCCGACGGAGGGTGCGGCATGTCCATCGGCGAGGAGCCGTTCGCAGTCCGCGACGACCTGGCCTCGCGGCCGAACTTCGAGGTCGCCCTGCGTGGATTCGACAAACGGCAGGTCGAGCGTTACGTCGAACAGGTCGATGGTCGGCTCGCCGCGATATCAGCGGAACGGGACCGGGCCGCGGCACACGCGCGGGAACTGACCGGAAAGCTCCAGGCGCTCCAGGGTGAGGTCGCCGAGCTGCGGCAACGACCGGCGCAAGTGGACAAGGCCACCTTCCAGGACGTGGGCCCGATGGTCGGCCAGATCCTGGACCTGGCCGAGAAGCAGGCCGCCTCGATCATCGAAACCCACACTCAGCGGGCCACGAAGCTCCAGGCGGAGGCGGAGAAGACGCTCGCCAACGCGCGGGATCGCACTGTCAAGGCGCTGGCCGACCTCGAGGAGGAGTTGGCCGGCCGGCGGGCCGAACACGAGAAGACGTACGAGGAACTGCGGGCGGCTGCTGACGCGGAGCTGGCCGAGGCCCGCGAGCGGGCCGACAAGCTGCGCGCCGATGGGGAGGCCGCGCACGAGCGTGCCCAGCAGGAGGCGCAGCGGGTCAGCGAGCAGTGCCGTCAGCAGGTCGAACAGGCCCGCTCGGCGGCAGAGGCGTTGACCAGTTCGGCGCGTACCCAGATTCACCAGGAAATCCAGGCGGCCCGGTCGAAGAGCCAGCAGGAGCTGGCGCAGTGGCGAGCCACGGTCGAGGAGGAGATGGCCGAACGGCGGGCCGCGGCCGAGGAGGACCTGGCCGAGCAGCGCGCCGCCGTCGAGCGTGAGCTGGCCGCGCAGCGGGCCGCCGCTGAGCAGCGGGTCAGCTCGATGATCGCCGACGCCCAGCAGTACTCCGCGGAGATCCGCAAGCGCGCCGACGAGCAGGCGGCCGAGGTCCGCAAGCTCAGCGACGAGCAGGCCGCGGCAGCCGACGAACAGCTGCACGCCGTCCAGTTGGAGGTCGGGGAGCAGCGTCAGGCACTGGCTCAGCTGCACGAACAGTTGGACGACGCCGAGCAGCAGCTGGACGAGGCCCGCGGCGCAAAGGACGCCACCGAGGCCGAGCTGACCCGGCTACGGCAGCTGCTGGAGGAGACCAGCCGCGAACTCGTGGCGGAGCGCCAGCGACTCGACGAGGCGCGCCGGGCGGCCGAGGCCGCCGAGCGGCACGCCAAGGAGACCCGGGCACGGGTGCAGCGCGAGGCCAAGCGGGTCGCGGATCTGGCGGCCGCGGCGGTGATGGCCGCGGCGGCCGGTGGCAGCGAGACCGCCGAGTACCCGATGGTGGCCGCCCGTGCCGGGATCACCCGGGCCGGTGGCGACCCGGCCCTGGTGGGCGGTGGCGAGGTGACCTCGACGGCGGGCGGTCAGACCGAGGAGGCGGCCACCAGCGGGGAGGGGGACGCTGACCGAGCCGGGTCGGAGACGGAGCGTACGGACGCCGCCGATCCGGCGGGCCGGGACCGCCAGACCGGGCGGCCAGGCCAGCCGGGCTCGGGCGAGACTGATGGCGCCCCGGAGCACGGCGCACGTCCCATGATGGACCCGGTGGCTCGCGCGGCGGCGGCGGTGGCAGCCGGTGGGCCGGGCGGCATCGACTGGTTCGCCGGCCAGGCGGCGAACCAGCAGCCCGACGAGGCTGACACGACGGCACCAACCCCGAACGACGCCGACCGTGCGCCGGAGCCCGCGGCGAACTGATCAGCCGTCTGCGTTG
Source organism: Micromonospora lutea (assembly GCF_016863535.1). Taxonomy (GTDB): domain Bacteria; phylum Actinomycetota; class Actinomycetes; order Mycobacteriales; family Micromonosporaceae; genus Micromonospora; species Micromonospora lutea. Next base: position 75,317 of record NZ_BOPB01000014.1, on the reverse strand, counting down.
GATCCTGTTCCACCAGGCTCGCCGCTGCCCAGGCCGGGCGGCCGAGGAAGCCGGGCACGACAGTGCCCCGGCAGACCCGACCACGTCGGCATCAGGCGTGACCTGAGCCCGCCCGCCGGCCGACGGCCGGCGGCGGGCGGGTCTGCTCAGAACGGCCGGCGTGGCAGCCAGCCGAGGAAGCGGTTACGTGCCCGGGCCAGCGGCAGGCCAGGTAGGTCCCGGGTCGCGGCAAGCAGACAGGAGCCCAGGTAGACCGCGAGCGCGGCGCGGGCCCCGCCGAACTCCGCGAGCAGTTGACTCTGTTTGATCGCGCACGGCCATTCCTGCCCGCAGCCGGTGCACGTCCAGTTTGGCGGCGAGGGCAGATGCTCCGGTGGCTTGGTGGAGCGGTAACGAACGGCGGCGCTGTTGCGGCTGCCGACCCGGGCGGAGGCCCGGTGTGAGCCGCCCGGCGTCGGATGCGGTTGGGTGAACAGCTCCCGGCGTGCCAGACCGAGCGCGCCGCCCACCCGGACCAGGGCGTCCGGCCCCGGGCGATAGCCCACCAGCGCACCCAGCAGATGGTGACCCAGCAGGTCGAAGGCGTCGGGCCCGAGGGCCAGGTCGCGACAGAGCGCGATCAGTCGCGTCGGTGCCGCCACCCGCTGCGCCACCAGGGCGCAGCGGAGCACGTCCCGCAGACCGCCGCCCAGGGCGGACATGCGGGATCCCACGATGCCGTTCAGCATTCTCTCCCCGGCGATCCGCCGGAGTGCCTCAGCCGTCGCCAGTCGGACGATGTCAGTCGGATCCTTCGTGTCCAACAATTCACCCCTTCATCCGTTAGTCGATCAGCTACCCCTCGTTCGACACCCTTCGCATGATCATGGCTACGGACGGTCGTCGGCTAGCCCGGCGCGCGCACGGCGGAGCGTGCCGATTAGCCCGAAAACGAAGCTCCCCTGACTTCGGCAACGAGCGAGATCCCGCCGACGCGACGGATATGCCACGAAAAATTCATGGGAGTCCTTCCTTTGTGGATACCATCAATGGGAATCCTGGCTTCGCATGTCCTACCGCTCTCCGGATCCACAACGTCCCGTCGGGCCTCGCCCGGCGTAACGAAGCGCCCTCCGTCCAGGTCGATGGAGACGTATTGAAGACGAAGGTTCCGACCACCCACCGGTTCGACAGCTGCGACCCGGAGACGATCCACGACTTCCTGGCCGACGCCTACCGCACCGGGTTCACCGTCCGCGAGGCCGCCGACAACCGCTACCGGTTCCGACACCACCGGGTGGACGCGGGCTCGTTCTGGTTGGAGACGTTGGACCAGTCCACCCGTCTCGATATCGATGTCGGACCGCCGAGTGCCCTGGTGATCTGCGAGGTCGTCGACGGACATGTCAGCCGCTTCTGCGCCGAGGGGGACGGCCGATACGGGCCCGGTGAGATCTTCCTCGTCGCCCTTCCCGGCGTGCCCTGCTCGCTGCGCTGGCTGCCGGGCAAGGTCACCACATGTCTGCTCAACCTGTCCATCCTGGACCGAGTGACCGGCGGTGCCGCCGCCGACCCGGTGAAGGGCATCCAGTTCACCGGCATGGCTCCCGTCTCACCGGCGCTGGCCCGATTGTGGCGACACACCACCAGCTACCTCAACCATGTCGTGCTCAGCAACCCGTACGCGTACCGCGAGCCGCTGGTCATCGCCAGCGCCGCCCGGATGCTGGCCGCCTCGGCGCTGGCGGTCTTCCCCAACACCACCGCCAACTGGCCTTCCGTCACCGACCGGCGCGCCATGACCACCGCGACGCTGCGTCGGGCGACGGCGTTCATCGAGGAGTACGCCGATCGCGACATCGGTGCCGCCGACATCGCCGCCGCAGCCCAGGTCTCGCTGCGGACCCTGCAACTGGCGTTCCGCCGCCACCTCGACACCACCCCGATGGCCCACCTGCGCCGGGTCCGGCTCGACCGGGCCCACCGCGACCTGATGCAGGCCGACCCACGCCGGGAAACCGTCTCGGCGATCGCCTCACGGTGGGGGTTCCTCAGCCACAGTCGGTTCACCGCGCGCTACCACGCCACCTACGGATTTCCGCCCAGTCGCACCCTGCACGCCTGAGGACCGTCCTGACCGACCGCCGGTGGAACTGGTCCGCCGTCCGCAGGATGTCCGACGCCCCGTCACCGGTGCCAGAATTGCCCCATGCGGCGTACGCTCGTCGGCCGGGACGGGGTGTTCGACCAGGGCTGGCGCGCACTGCGCGAGCCGGGTTCGGTGCTGTTGGAGGGCCCCGCCGGCATCGGCAAGACGACGTTGCTCCGGGAACTGGTCGCCGAGGCGACGCGGGCCGGCTGGTCGGTGCTGACCTGCGCGCCGGCCGAGTGCGAGACCGAGCTGCCCTTCGCCGCCCTCGCCGACCTGCTCCGCCCACTGGCGGGCCTGGTGGTGGACCTGCCGCGCCCGCAGCGCGTCGCCGCCGAGGTGGTGCTGCTCACCCGGGACAGCGACGAGACCGTCGACGAGCGGGTGGTCGGTGCCGCCACCCGCTCGCTGCTGGAGGCGGCGCTCACCGCCGGCCGGCCGGTGCTCGTCGCCGTGGACGACTCGCCGTGGCTGGACCGACCGAGCGAACGGGCGCTGCGGTTCGCCCTACGCCGGGTCGGGCCCGAGCTGTCCACCCTGGTCAGCTGCCGCACCGACAACACGTCGACGCCGCGGGTCGCGCCGCTCGGACTCGACGCCGGTCCCGGCCAGCTGACCCGGCTGCCGTTGGCTCCGCTGGGAGTGGGTGCCCTGCACCACCTGCTGCGGGAACGGGTAGGTACCAGTTTGAGTCGATCTCTGCTGGCCCGGATCGCCCGCGAGGCCGCCGGTAACCCGTTGGTCGCCATCGAGGTGGCTCGCGCGGTACAGCGTCTACCGCAGCCACCGGAACCGGCGCAGGACCTGCCGGTCGCCTCGTCCATGCACCAGCTCCTCGGCGAGGTGCTCGCCGCGTTGCCGGCCCGCTGCCGCGACGCCGTGCGGCTGGCGGCCCTGCTCGGCGTACCTCTGCTGCGTGACCTGACCGCAGCGGGGATTTCCCCCGCCGCGTTCGACGCCGCCGAGGAGGCCGGCCTGCTCCTGGTCGGGGCGGCGCGCGTGGAGTTCACCCATCCGGTCTACGCGGCCGCGGTCCGCGCCGGCATCCCACCCGGCGTCCGGCGCGGCCTGCATCGTCGGCTGGCTGAGGTGGTCGCCGATCCGGACGAACGGGTTCGGCACCTGGCGCTGTGCACCACCACGGCGGATCCCGTGGTGGCCGATGCGCTCGCCGCGGCCGCCGCCCGACAGCACGCGCGGGGCGCGCCGGAGGCCGCCGCGAACCTGTACGAGTCGGCGGCGCGGCTCACGCCGTCCGATGATGAGGCCGGCCGTGGTCAGCGGATGCTGGCGGCGGCCCGCTGCCGGTTCGGTTGCGGGGACCATCCCGGGGCACGAGTCGCCGCCGAGGCGGTGGCCGCCGGGTTCGACGGCGAGGTACGCGCCGAGGCGTTGCTGCTGCGCGCCGTGGTCGCGTGGAGCGCCGACGAGTCGGGCGGCACCGCCGTCGAGGCGGCCGGCCGGGCGTTGGCGGCAACCCGACCGGATTCCCCTCTGGCCGGCCGGATCCACGCGCACCTGGCGCTCTTCGTCGACCTGCCGGACCCGGCGCGGGCGCACGCTGAGGCAGCCATCGCCCTGCTCACCGGTGCCGGTGGGGACCGCGCGCTGCTCGCCGCGGCGCTGCTGCACCTGTTCTACAACGAGGTACGCGCCGGCGAACCGCCCCGCGTCGAGTTGCTCGACCGGGCGCTGGAGATGGAGGGTGCGGAGCCGTCGTGGCTCGCCGGCACGATCCCGGCGATCTGGTGGAAGTCGATCGACGATCCGGCCCGGGCCCGGCGACGGCTGGGCAGGCTGCTGGACCTGGCAGCCAGTCGGTCAGACGAGCCCTCGCAGTACGAGCTACTCAAGCACCTCGGCGAGACCGAACTGCTCGCGGGGCGGTGGACGGTCGCCGAGCAGCACATCGCGGCGGCCCGGGAACTCGGCGAGTTGCTGGGTACCGAGGCGACCGCGGAGATCTGGTTGGCTGGGCTGCTCGACGCGCTGCGGGGCCGGCTCGATGTGGCACAGCGGGTGGCCGAGACGGGGCTGCGGCTCGGTGAGCGGCTCGACGACGACTGGTGTCGGCGTATCCACCTGCAACTGGGAGCGTTCGTGGCGCTCTGTGCCGGTCGCATGGCCGACGCCGCGGCCGGGTACGGCCGGCTCGCCGCGCTTGTCGACCGGGTGGGCCTGGTCGAGCCGCTGGCACAGCGCTTCGAACCCGACTGGATTGAGGGCTGCGTGGGCGCCGGTGACCTGGCGACGGCGCGCACCGCCCTGGCTCGGCTGACGGAGCGCAACCGGCGGTTCGCCCGTCCGTGGACGCTGCTGGGCCTGGCACGCAGCCGCGTCCTGCTGGACAGCGCCGGTGGCGTCGACCCGTCCGCCGCCCTGGGCGACCTCGCGGCCGCGCGTGCCGCCGTGCCGCCGGAGGTCCTCCCGCTGGAACGGGCCAGATGCCTGCTGATCGAGGGTGTGGTGCACCGCCGGTCCCGCCGTAAGCGCCCGGCCAGGGAAGCGTTGACCGCCGCTGCGGTCGAGTTCGACGCCCTGGGCGCGACGGTCTTCGCCGCTCGGGCACGGGCCGAGGCCGCCCGGCTCGGCGGACGGCCGCCCGCGTCGTCGGATCTCACCGCCACCGAGGAGCGGGTCGCCCGGCTCGCCGCGCAGGGGCGGACCAGTCGGGCCATCGCCGACGAGTTGTTCGTCAGCCCGAAGACCGTGGAGACCAATCTGTCCCGGGTCTACCGGAAGCTGGGCATCTCCCGCCGCGCGGAACTGAGTGCGGCGCTGGCCCGGGTCGGTGGACCCGACGAGCGGGTACCTCGCTTCCCGGCAGCGACGGTCGGTGCGCCAACCGGCGCGGTCAAAGGTTAGGGAAAAGCCGGATTCCTTCCCGGCGGTGCGGTCGTAGCGTCGAGACGTCACCCCGACGTACCGGCTCCGAAGTGCATCGGCCTGGCCTGTTCGAAGCCGGGAGCCAGAAGGGATCGAACCGTGCGTCGACTGATCCTGCCCACGGTGCTCGTGGCCGCGCTCGCGTTGACCGGCTGCGACAGTGGCGAACCCGCACCGCCGGAGCCCGGCCCCGCCGTGGACACTGAGGCTGACCTGGACCTGCCCGCCGACGGTGCCGGTGCGGAAGCTCCGGCCTGCCCGTTCAGCGCGACCCAGATCTCCGAGTTGGTCGGCCAGCCGATGGTCGACGACGGCAACTGCAGCTTCGGCGACGGGAAGGGAGTGGCGGTGCTTACCGTGACCACCGCCTCCCGGGTGGCCGGCGAGACGACCTACGACTACCAGCGCGAGCAGGCCGCGCAGACCTACCAGACGGTGACGGATCTCGACGACGGCGGGAAGGGCTACCTGGCGGTCAAGGACATCGGTGCCGAGGCGGTGCTGGTCGGGAACGTCGGCAGTTTCACCGTGACGCTGAGCAGCTTCGAGCGCCTCGGCGCCCAGCCAGACGGGTACGAGCAGGCGCTGCGCCGACTGCTCGACGCCCTGCCCCGATGACCACCCCGCCTTCGAGGAGACGGCCGTGAGGTACCTGAGGTTCGTCGCGACGGCCGCCGCTGTCGCCGTACTCTCCGCCTGCGGCGGCAGCGCCGACCCCGCGACCGCGCCACCACCACCGGTCGAGGTGGCGGAGCCGACGCCACCCACCCAGGAGACTGAGCCGTCGACCGAGGTGCCGCAGCTCGACGCCTGCGCGCTGGTGCCCAAGGCGGACGCCGAGAAGCTGGCGGACACTCCGCTGGAGGATCCGGTGCCGGTTCGCGACACCTGCACGTACTCCGGGCCGGCGTCGGGTCCGTTGGCCCAGGTGGAGATCTACGTCGGCGACGGGGCCAAGAAGATCCTCGACATCGACCGCGATCTCGATCACGAGTTCGAGACACTGGCGGGCGTGGGTGACGAGGCGTACCTGGAGGATGGCGCGGTCTTCGTCAACGCCGCCGGAGTCTGGGTGGCCATCCGACTGGTGCGGCTGGACGACCCGGCCAGATACCGCAAGCCACTGACCGAGTTGGCGCGGACGGTGGCCGGGCGGCTCTGACCCGCCCTGGTCACGCCGCCTGCCGCTCGGCCGGCGGCTGCCTCAACTCGTCGCGCCTCTGCTCGAAGCGTCGCCGGATCACGGCGACCGCCTCCTCGTCGTGACAGCCCAGGCTGCGCAGCAGGTCGGTGGCGACGGTGCGGATCTGGGCCACCACCACGCTGCCGGAGAAGCCGACCCCGTCGTGGTACGCCTCGGCGGCCCGGTCGACCGCTTTGAGGATCAACTGCTCGGAGCGGTCCGTGTGCTGCGCGCTCTCCACCTCGACCTGCAACAACGCGAGCGCGTCGCCGAAGTAGTGCACCGCCGACGCCAGCCCGCGCGGCATCGGCTCGCCGTCGTGCGCGGCGGTGGCCGCCCGGCGCACCATCTCCTGGCCGGCCCTGATAGCCGGGTCGAGATAGCGGATACCACGGCGGTAGTGCTCGAACTCGCGTCGCCGGTGCCAGCGGGCCGGTGAGATCGCCACCGCCTCCTGCGCGCCGGAGGCCGCGTCGTTGAGCAGCGCGAGTTGCGGACCGAGATCGTTCAGTCTGTCCCGGGCCCGGGCCACCGCCGCAGCGTCGCCGTCTGCCATTCCGTCCGCGGCGGCGTGCAGATGCTCGATCAGGGCGGCGAAGAGCGGACGGGCGGCCCGCTGGATGATGCGCGACGGGTTGGCCGGCAGCACGGCCACCACCACCACGGCGGAGATCGCGCCGATGACCGCGTCGATGATCCGCGGCAGCTCCAGTCCACGCTGAATCGGCGCGAGGGTGGCGATCAGCACCGCCGTACCCCCGGCCTGGGTGACGACCTGCCCACCCCGGCTCATGGTGAGCGCGAGCAGGATGGCAAGCGTGACCACGGTGGCGATCTGCCACGGACCGGTGCCGATCACCATGATCAGGGCGTCGCCCACCAAAAGCCCGGCGAGCACACCGACCAGCAGTTCCAGGGTGCGTCGGGTCCGCCGGCCGATCGCCGCGGCGATCGTGCCGACAGCGGCGCTGGGGGCGAAGACCGGTGACGCATGGCCCAGCAGTTCGTGCGCCAACGTCCAGGCGACCGCTGCGGCCACCCCGGCCTGCACGGCGAGGATCGCGTAAAGCTCCAGGCTCCGGCGTCGCTCCCGCCAGCCGATCCGCCGGCTGAAGCGTTGGACGACCGAGGCGAACCGGCTCTTGGCCCCCCCGAGGGCATGACTCGCCTGACCCACGTCGACCTTCCCCGCCGCCACGCCGCCGACTACCCCACCGAGGCGTGCTCATTCACCGCCCGGGGTGCCGGAGTCCCGGCGGCGGCGAGCGGGCCGCCGCCGATCCGCTCGATCCCACGTTTCCCACCGCCGCCGGTACGCCGGGTCAGCCACCTCTCTGCGAGACCACCCGCGCCACCTGGACAGAGACCATTCATATAGCGCCACGTCGATTGACAAAGTTGATGATCCCAACTTAAGGTGCGAGCCGGCCGGATGTTTCCGGTGGCCCGGCGACGCCCGGCCGGCCACCCGTCGACACCATCACCATGCGAGGAGCGTCATGGCTGGGCTGAAGGGCACACTACGCAGGACACGTTGGCGATTCGGCCTGGTCGCCAGCAGCATCGCCGCGCTACTGGCCGGGGCCGGTCTGATCAACGCCGGCACCGCTCACGCGGCGGCCGGCTGTCGGGTGACGTACTCCGCTGCCAGCCAGTGGCCGGGCGGGTTCACCGCCAACGTCGACCTGACCAACCTCGGCGACCCGCTCAACGGCTGGCGACTGACCTGGACGTTCCCCTCGGGGCAGCGGGTCACCCAGGCCTGGAACGCCACGGTCACCTCGTCCGGCAACGACGTCACCGCCAGCAACGTCGGTTACAACGCCGCGCTGGGCACCAACCAGACCGCGTCGTTCGGCTTCAACGGCTCCTGGTCCGGCAGCAACACCGCGCCGACCACGTTCGCGCTCAACGGCGTCACCTGCACCGGCAGCGTCGGCACCACCCCGCCGCCGGCCACCACCCCACCACCGCCGAGCACCCCGCCGCCCAGCACCCCGCCACCGACCACCCCGCCGCCGGCCGGTGACCCGATGGCGTACGTGGCGGCGATGCAGCCCGGGTGGAACCTCGGCAACACCTTCGACGCGGTCGGTGCCGACGAGACCGCGTGGGGCAATCCGCGCGTCACCGAAGCGCAGCTGGACGCCATCCGCGCCCAGGGCTTCAACAGCATCCGCATCCCGGTGACCTGGAGCAACCACCACGGACCCGCACCGTCGTACACCATCGACGCGGCGTGGCTGAACCGCGTCAAGGAGGTCGTCGGTTGGGCTCTGAACGACGGCTTCTACGTGATGATCAACCTGCATCACGACTCGTGGCAGTGGATCCACGAGATGCCGACGAACCGGACCACGGTGCTCAACCGCTACAACGCGCTCTGGACCCAGATCGCCGCCGCGTTCCGGGACCACTCACCGAAGCTGCACTTCGAGAGCGTCAACGAGCCGCAGTTCGCCAACAGCTCCGGCGACGCCCAGAACGCGCAGCTGCTCCACGAGTTGAACGTCAACTTCCACCGGATCGTGCGCGCCTCCGGCGGCAACAACGCCACCCGGATGCTGGTCCTGCCGACCCTGCACACCTCCTCCGACCAGGCCCGGATCAACGAGCTGAGCACGACGATCAACCAACTGAACGACCGCAACCTGATCGCCACCGTGCACTTCTACGGGTACTGGCCGTTCAGCGTGAACGTCGCCGGCGGCACCCGCTTCGACGCCACCACCCAGCAGGATCTGACCGACGCGTTCGACCGGGTCCACAACGCCTTCGTCACCCGCAACATCCCGGTCGTCATCGGTGAGTACGGGCTGCTCGGCTTCGACCGGCACACCGGCACCATCCAGCAGGGCGAGAAGCTGAAGTTCTTCGAGTTCCTCGGCCACTACGCGCGGACCAAGCGGATCACCACCCAGCTCTGGGACAACGGCCAGCACTTCGACCGGGTCGCCTTCCAGTGGAAGGATCCGGAGCTGTGGGCCCAGATCAGGTCGAGCTGGACGACCCGTTCCGGCACCGCGTCGTCCGACCAGGTGTACGTGCCACGTACCGGCTCGATCACCGCCAAGTCGCTGACCCTGAACCTGAACGGCACCACCTTCTCCGGGTTGCGCCAGGGCAGCACCAACCTGACCCAGGGCACCGACTACACGATCTCCGGCAACCAGCTCACCATCACCGCGAGCGCGCTGACCCGACTGGTCGGCAACCGGGCGTACGGGGTCAACGCCAGCCTCCAGGCCCGCTTCTCGGCCGGCGTGCCCTGGCGGATCGATGTGATCACCTACGACACCCCGGTCCTGTCCAACGCCACCGGGTCGACCGGCGCCTTCGCCATCCCGACCCAGTTCCGGGGTGACCAGCTCGCCACCATGGAGGCGAGGTACGCCGACGGCAGCAACGCCGGACCACACGACTGGACGTCGTACAAGGAGTTCGACGTGGCCTTCGCCCCCGACTACCCGGGTAACCGGATCACCTTGACCGACACCTTCTTCGGTGAGGTACGCGACGGCGCAGCGGTCACCCTCACCTTCCACTTCTGGAGCGGCGCGCAGGTGACCTACCGCGTCACCCGGTCCGGCAGCACCGTCACCGGGGTCACCGGCTGACCCGCCCGCGCCACCGGCCGCCTCCCGACAGGTGGCCGGTGGCGCGCAGCGGTCATCATGGGTTCATGATCCGATTCCTGCTGAACGTGCTCTGGCTCATCTTCGGCGGTGGCCTGGTGCTGGCGGTCGGCTACGGCATCGCCGCCCTGATCTGTTTCGTGCTCGTCGTCACCATTCCGTTCGGCGTCGCGTCGCTGCGCCTGGCGTCGTACTCGCTGTGGCCCTTCGGCCGGACCCTGGTGCCCAAGCCCGGCGCCGGGGTGGCCTCGGGTATCGCCAACGTCATCTGGGTGCTGCTGGCCGGCTGGTGGCTGGCGCTCACGCACATCGTCGCGGGGGTGAGCCTCTGCCTGACCATCATCGGCATCCCGTTCGGCGTGGCGAACTTCAAGCTCGTCCCGGCGGCGATCTGGCCTCTGGGGCAGGAGGTCGTGCCCGCCCCGTGACCCCGGTTCCGGCCGGCAGTTCACCGCTGCGCTGTCGGCCGGAAACTGCCGGGCGCCACGCTCACCCCTTCCGGTAGGGTCGCCATCCGACAAAACTGGTCCGGCGTGTCGAGCGGAGAGTCCACCAGGTGTTCCCCACAGCAGCTGCCGACGACCTGACCGGTCGGGTCGCCCTCGTCACCGGGGCCAACCACGGCATCGGCGCGGCCACCGCCGTCGCACTGGCCCGCCTCGGCGCTGCGGTGCTGGTCAGCTATCTGCGGTTGGCCGACCCAGCCGACCCCGGCATCCCCGACACGTACCGACGCAACCGGGCCGGCGACGCGACCGAGGTGGTCGAGCGGGTCCGTGCGGTCGGCGGTCGGGTGGTCCCGGTCGAGGCTGACCTGGCGGACCCGGCGGTCCCGGCCCGGCTGTTCGACATCGCCGAACGCGAGCTGGGCACTGTCGACATCCTGGTGAACAACGCCAGCGGCTGGTTGGCGGACACCTTCAAGCCCGCCGCCGTGGACCGGCACGGCCGCACGTTGCGCCCCGTGAGCGCCGAATCCTTCGACACCCAGTTCGCCGTGGACGCCCGCGCGGGCGCCCTGCTGATCGCCGAATTCGCCCGCCGCAACGTCGCCGCGCAGCGCGGCTGGGGACGCGTCGTCAGCCTCACCTCGGGTGGCGGCGACGGATTTCCCGAAGAGGTCTCCTACGGTGCCGCGAAGGCGGCCCTGGTCAACTACACCCTCTCCGCGGCACGCGAACTCGCGCCGTTCGGCATCACCGCCAACGCCGTGCACCCGCCGGTCACCGACACCGGCTGGGTCACCGAGGAGGTACGCGCCGCCGTCGACGACGACCCGCACCTGCTGCGGGTGGCCGAGCCCGAGGAGGTCGCCGAGGTGATCGTCTTCCTCGCCGGGGAGAGCGGGCGGCTGGTCACCGGCAACGTGGTCCAGCTGCGCTGAGGCTCACCAGTGGGCGCCGCCGCAGACACCTTCGGCGTCTCGTGGCTCGACCTGCAGCGTGGCGTGCTCGATGCTGAAGCGATCGTGCAGCAGGTGCCGGGCGGTCGCCAGCACCTGGGCCAGGTCCGCGCCGGCTGCCAGGGTGAGATGCGCCGAGGCCACCTCCATGCCCGAGGTCAGGGTCCACACGTGCAGGTCGTGCACGTCGGCGACACCGTCCAGCCCGCGCAGACCGTCGCGCACCTCGGTGACGTCCAGGTGCGGCGGCGCGGCCTGCACCAGGACCCGCAGCGCGGCGCGGGCAAGACGGTAGGTGCGGGGCAGGATGAACAGGGCCACTCCGACGGCGACGAGCGGGTCCGCGTACCACCAGTCGGTCAGCGCGATCACCCCGGCCGCGACGAGCACGCCGACCGAGGCGAACAGGTCTCCGAGGACCTCCAGGTAGGCGCCGCGCACGTTCAGGCTCTCCGTCGACCCGGCGCGCAGCAGCAGAAAGGCGACCACGTTGGCGACCAGCCCACCCACAGCCACCACCAGCATCGGGCCGACCAGCACCTCCGGCGGGTCGTCGAGCCGCCGCAGCGCCTCCACCAGCACGTAGACGGCGACCCCGGAGAGCAGCACCGCGTTGGCCAGCGCCGCCAGGACCTCCATCCGGTACAGGCCGAAGGTGCGTTGACCGTCGCGGGAGGCCCGGCTCGCCGCGGTGATCGCGGCGAGCGCCATGCCGATGCCCAGCACATCGGTGAACATGTGCCCGGCGTCCGACAGCAGAGCCAGGGAACCGGTCACCCACGCGCCGACCGCCTCGGCCAGCATGAAGACCGCCAGCAGGACGAACGCGGCCCACAGCCGCCCACGGTACTTCTCCCCCGCCCGAGCGACCTGCTGCCCGTGATCGTGCCCGGCACCCACCCCGCGCCCCTTCCGTCCGCCCTCACCACGAACATATGCTGACATTGCCATAAGTGCAATAGTCTTGCGGTGTCGTGCGGGGACGCCGTCCGCCTCGGCCCCGGGCACAGCGGCTGACCCGCCCGTCCCAGGGCAGGCCGGTTCAGGGGATGGTCAGCGCCCGCCGTCGGAGTTGAGCAAGACGACGCCGGCGATGACCAGGCCGACCCCGCCCGTCAGTGGGCGCGTCGGTTGGCGCGCAGGGCGTCGAGGATCACCTTCGGCGCGGCCAGCGAACTCGGGTGCTTCCGCATCGAGACCACCTCGTTGAACCGCCGTGCGGTGACCACGTCGGTGACGGTCGCCGCGACGATCTGCCGGCTCACCCAGCTGGAGAACCGGTAGCCACGCGGGTAAGGACCATTGACGTGCGGCAACGCCAGGTCCGCCGAGGTCGATATCGACCAGGCCGCGTCGACCACGACCTTCTGGAGGGCGAAGAAGTGGCGGGCCGGCAGATCCAGATCCGGGCCGGAGCGCAGATATCTGGCCAGGCAGGCCGCATGCAGGACGGCGGCGGTGATGCCCTGCCCGTAGACCGGATTGAACGAAGCGACCGCGTCACCGACGCTCACCAACCGGGCCGGCAACCTGGTCAACGCGGGGAAGTCCCGACGTCGGCTGTCGGCGTGCCGGTAGGTCTGCACGTCGCCGAGAAGCTCGCTGTCGGCGACCACGGCGAACTCCGGCGGGAACTGCTCCCGCAACCGACGGACGAAATCCTCGGCGGTACGGCCGGGACGGTTCTCCCCGTACCCGGCCATCATGGCCATCCACCGACCGTCCTCGATGGCGAAGAAGGCGGCACCGGCGACGTCCACCGACCTCGTGGGGCTGTGCAGCGCCATCACCACCGCGTGTTCAGGGTTCGCCTCGTGGCGTCGGAACAGGGCGGTCGCGTAGTTCAGGTTCACCGTCATCCGCCGCAGCGGTGGCCGTTCCCACCCGGTCTCCGCCAGCCAGTCGGACAGGCGGCTGGAACGCCCCATGGCATCCACCACCAGATCGGCGTGTTCGACACCGGTTGAACCGCCGACGTCGCATCGGACACCGGTGGTCACGGGACCGTCGAACACCAGCCCGGTCGTCCGCGCGGTGACGGTCTTGACGTTGGGCAGTCGGAGCACCTGCTGCCGGATCAACGACTCCAGCAGCGGCCGGCTACCGGCCAGGCTGTCGGCGTCGTCCGGCACGACGACCTTCGGCCGACCGTCCAGATAGTTCCGCCGGGCCGCGGGCGGAGCCTCGATCGCCCCCTGCGACAGGGCATGCTCCCGGAACCCGGGGAACAACTGCTCCAGTTGAAGGAAGCCGCCGGGCAGCAGCGCGTGCAGTTGGGTCCCCTGCGGTACGCCCGGCCGCCCGCCGGTCGTGTGCAGGTCGTCGCGGTCGATGACCACCACGCTCTCGGCGTGGTCGGACAGCACCCGGGCGGCCAGCATTCCGGCGATGCTGCCGCCGATCACCACCGCCTTGTCCATGACAGGGAACGCCTGGTCGGGCGGTCGCACCGCATTCAGCGCGGCGAAGACGCGAGCCGGAGAGAGGGACATCGTGCTCTCCAAAGGGGTACGAGGTGTGGCGCCTTCCCCCCTGCCTGCAGTGACCGGTGCACGCGCAGGCCCGCGGAGCCGGGCGGTCGGCATGACGCCCAACGATCGTTGCACAGCGAGGGAACGCTCATCGCGTTCCGCCCACCCCTTCGGGCACCCCCACGGTGCCGGTTCGGCCGGGTCAGGTCCGGACAGCGCCGTCCGGCGCCGGGGCGCTCCGGGTGCCCGCCCGGTTGACCAGGTACCCGAACGCGGCGGCCGTGAAGAACATGACGATGCCGTAGACCGCACCGGGGATCGCCATCTGGGTGCTGTTGAGCAGCGCCGGGCTGAGCGCGACGGTGATGGCCAGGGTGCTGTTGTGGATGCCGATCTCGAAACCGGCCGCCTTGGCGGCACTGCGCTCGACGCCGGCCAGCCGGGGCACCCCGTACCCGATACCGAGGCTGAGCAGGTTGAAGGCCAGCACGGCGAGGCCGACGGAGACGAAGTAGTCGGCGAGGTTGTCCCGCTCACCCAGCACCGCACCGGCGATCACCGCGACCAGTACCACCACGGACAGCACCCGGACCGGGCGATCCATCCGCTGCGCGACCCGGGTCGCCCGTGCCCGGACCAGCATCCCGACGACGACCGGGACCAGCACGATCGCGAACACCTGGAGCACCTTGTCGAACTGAAGCCCGATGCTCCGCGCGTCGCCAAGGAAGTACGCCGCCGACAGGTTCACCACGATCGGCAGGGTGAACACGGCCAGCACCGAATTGATCGCGGTGAGGGTGATGTTCAGGGCCACGTGCCCGCCGAAGAGGTGACTGTAGAGGTTGGCCGTGGTGCCGCCGGGCGAGGCGGCCAGCAGCATCATTCCGACGCCCAGTTCGGGCGGCAGGTCGAAGGCGAGGACCAGGCCGAAGCAGAGCGCCGGCAGCAGCAGCACCTGGCACACCAGCGCGATGACGGCGGCCTTCGGGTGACGGGCCACCCTGCGGAAATCATCGGTGGTCAGGCCGAGACCCAGACCGAGCATGATGATGCCGAGGGCGACGGGTAGTCCGATCAAGGTCAGGGCGGAGTCCATGACACGACATCGTTACCACCCGGTAACGCGCTCGCAATCCTCCGTGCGGCCGGGGTGCCCGCTCCTCGCGATCAGAACTGGACGACCCGCCCCACCTCGGGTGGCGTACGACCGGCGAGGACGTCGAGCCAGGCGTGCTCCAGAGCGGCCGGGCCGGCACCGACCTGGACGTCGAGCCACCCGCCCACCACATCCGTGAACCGCTGCCAGGCGTCGGCGAACCTGCCATCGAGCCCGTCCCGACCCCAGTCGATGCGGCGCTTGCGCATCTGCACCGGGGCGAAGAAGACCTCTCCGGCGGCGTCGGCGTTCGGGATCTGATTGGTCAGGCCGACCGCGATGTCGCGGACCAGCCGGTCGCCGAGGTGCTCCCGCAGGGCAGCCCGGGTCGCGGGCGCACCGGACAGGTCGAGGTAGACGGTCGGCACCCGGTCGAGCGCCCCGATTCCGTCGTACGGCAGCACCTCGTCGTAGCAGCCGAGCGAGCGGGTGAACCCGAGGTTGCCGGGCGAGGTCAGCCCGACCAGGCGGGGGCCGCGCCCGCGCAGTTCGACGGCGGCGGCGTACGCGGTCTTGCTCGACGCCGACGAGAACACCAGCGACTGCGCGCCGTACCAGTCGTTGTCGACGATCCGGTCGGCCAGCATGAAGGAGGTGAAGAAGAGCGGCCGGAACAGGATCAGCAGGTCCTCCTGGTCGGCCCGGTACGCCGGGTCACCGACGGTCGAGCGGTACCCGTTGTACGGCGAGGGCAACTCGGCCCGGTGCGCGCTCGCGTCCCGGAATCCGGTGTCGTCCATCCGAGACGGCCGCACCACCAGGTGACCGGCCGGCGGAAGATAGCCGTACACCCGCTGCCCCACCTCGACCTCGGCGACGGTCGAGGCGACCACCTCGGCGAAGCCCCACAGCGGTGGCAGTCCCCACCGCCCGTCGAGCCCGTGACGATCGGGCGGGAAGAACTCCCAGTACCGCATCGAGTCGCCGAGCACCGCGTAGGTGACGTTGTTGGCGGTGAGTCCGACCCGGTCCACGCGCAACAACGCCTCGCCGTCGGACAACTCCGGCAGCGCGCTCTCCACGCGGGTGGTGCGGCTCAGCTCGTCACGGGCGACGGCGAACGTCCAGGAGGCAGCCATACTGCGACGCTAAGCAGCGGGAGCCACCGAAACAAGATGCACTGCTAGTGCAAAATCCCACTCCTTGTCGTCACCACTCAACCTTTCCCGCCGGCCCGGGGTCTTCCGGTCATGAACGATGCCCAGACAGGGCTGGAGGTCGCAGGTGAGCGATGATGGCTTCCGCGAGTTCGTCGAGATCCGGTACACGGACCTGATCCGGACCGCGTACCTGCTGACCGGTTCCCGGCACGCGGCCGAGGACCTGGTGCAGATCGCGCTGATGCGGGCGATGCGCCGGTGGCGGCAGGTGGACGAACCGATGGCGTACGTCCGCCGGATCATGGTCAACGAGAGGACCAGGCTCTGGCGGCGGTTCGGTTCCCGGGAGTTCCTCGCCGGGGTCACCGGTGCGTGGCAAACCCCGACCGGGCCGAGCCGGGACCTGGCCGACGACATCGTGGCCCGCGACGAGGTGCTCGCCGCGCTGCATCGCCTGCCGCCCCGGATGCGCGCGGTGCTGGTGCTGCGCTACTGGGAGGACCTCACCGAGTCACAGATCGCCGACGCGCTCGGCTGCTCGGTCGGCACGGTGAAGAGCCAGGCATCGCGGGCGCTCGCCCGACTCCGGACGGTGCTGCCGGCAGTACCGCCCCAGTCGATGATCCCACCGCACCGGGATGTTGGAGAAGGTTCGCTGGCTGCGGTTCCAGCCGCGACGACAAGGAGAGATACGAGCGATGACCGATGAGATCAGGCAGGCGCTGGCCCTGCTCGCCGAACCGGTCGTGCCCCGACCCGATCCGTACCAGCGGTTGCTCCGTCGGGTACGGCGACGCCGACAACGACGCATGGCCGTGGCGGGCGTCGCCGCGCTGGCGCTGGCGGCGATGGCGCTACCGCCGATCGGTGCGACGAACCTGCTGACGACCGACGAGTCGGCGCTGGCCACGACGTACCAGCCGGCGAGTCCGATCGACGATCCGATGGTCCGACGGCTGCTCGACTCGCCCACCCGCGGCAACCTGGCCGGCGACACGGCGCTGATCGCCACCATCGAACGGGAGTACCGGGCCGCCCGCGCCGAACTCCTTGTCGATCCGTCATTGGACGACGTGCGGGTGCTGTTCGCCCACGACGCGCCGGGTACCCGCGTGGTGGTGGTGGCCTACCTGGACGACTCGCACGCACTGATTCGCCACGGCAGTGGCCCGGCGGGCGCTTCGGTGGCGGAGTTGGTCGACCAGACCGGAACGCCGGACGAGCCGCAACCATTGACTCCGTACGTGTTCCTCGGACGACACTCTCCCGTCCACGACGACCGCCTCGCGGTCGGCCTGGCACCGACCGGTTGCCGCGCCGAAACCTCCCACGACGGTCGGCTGCAGCCGGACGGATCCGTGGTCCGGTACTGGCGGCCGGTGAACACCGACGGTTACGTGGTCCGGGGGGCGGGTGAGACGGCCGGACGGTGGCAGTTCACCTGCGACGGGGCGATCCGGTACGCCGGCCCGGCGGTCGGGACCGGTCTGCACCGGACGACCGTGCCGATCGCCTCGGCCCTGCCGACCGAGCTCAGGTTCTCCGCCGTACGCGAACTTCAAGACCTGCTCGACGGCGACGGACTCACCGGCTCGGCGCCCCAGGTCCTCTGGTCCGGTCGGTTACCCGCCTGGGTACCCAACGCACCGGAAGCCGTCCTGGTCAGCTCCTGCTCGACCGATGGCGGCTGCGCCGTGCTCCTCAAGGCCGACGTTGCCGCGCTCACGCGATCCGAGTTCGCGGTTCTCAACGACCGCCGGACGGCCGTCGGTAGTGCCGAGTTCGTCGCCGTGCCGTTGCCGGGTGAGACCGCCGGTGTGCTGGTGGCCGGGCCGCGAACGGGGGCGCGCGCCGAGTTGGTCGACGCCCGGGGATCGACGGTGGCGGACGGCCCTCTCGCGGCCGGAACGGGGGTCCTTCAGGTCGACCATCGCAAGGTCGCCAAGGTGAGAGTTCTCGACAGCGACGGGCAGCTCCTACTCACCGCTGCCACATCACACCTCACCGACTACCGTGACCACCTCGCCGAACCAACGCTCTGGGCCTGGTGAGGAGCCGGCGTCGTCCCCGGACCCGCCAAGCTTCGGGGACGGCCCGTGCGGCTACGCCGCCATGCGGCGGGTCAGCTCGGCCGCCCGGTACGCCGCGACCCGACGGGCCTGACCGGCCACGAAGCGTCGCAGCGGTGCCGGCGCCTCGGCGGTGACCCGCTCGTGCACCCGGGTGCCCTCCGGTACGGCGGTCAGCGTCACCACCGCGCGCAGGGACACCCAGCCCGGGCTGCGCACCTCGCTGACCAGCGGTCCGTGCGGCGGTGTCGACACCATGCGTACCCGGATGCGGTTGTCCCACCGCACCGGGCCGACCAGCCGGAACCGCTCGACGGCGACATACTCGGCCACTGCCCGGCCCTCGGTGTCATGGCTGTGCCGCACGCCGTCGACCGCCACGATCAGCGGCGACAGTCCAATGTAGCTGCGCGGATCGGCCAGGTGCTCATACACCACCTCCGGCGGGGCCGCGACGGTGCAGGTCGTCTCGAACGCGATCGACGGCTTCCGGTTCTCGGGCACGACCCATGGTGGCACGCCGGTGGCGCAGGCGTACCCCGCGCCACCGGCATGACCGACAACTCAGGACGGTACAGCCGTCTTCGCCAGACCCCGTTCGACGGCCGCGACGAGCTGCGGGCGCAGCTCCTCGGGGCGGATGATGGCGTCCACCGAGCCGACCTCGACGGCGCGCTGGATGCTGTGCACGCCGTCGAACTCGGCGGCCACCTCCGCCAGCTTCTCCGCCCGCACCGAGGCGCGTACGTCCATCAGCTGCGTCACCAACGCCGCCCGCTCCCCGCCGGTCGCCGCCGCGACGCGCGCCTCCAGCTCGGCCACCCGCGGATCCTTCGCCGTACGCGCGTTGACGTCACCGGCGAACACCACGGCAGCAGCTGGCGCGCCGCCGATGACAGAGGCGAACGAACCTTCCACCGCGAGGACCGTCATGTTCGGGTTGAGCGCCTTGGAGAAGACCACGAACGCGCCACCGTGGTACCGCGAGATCACGCAGAAGACGATCGGTCCGTCGAAGTTGACGATCGCCCGGCCGATCTCCGCGCCGTACTCCAACTGCAACTGCCGCATCGACTCCGGTGAGCCGTCGAAGCCGGAGAGGTTCGCCAGCACCACCAGCGGCCGGTTTCCGCTGGCCGCGTTGATCGCCCGCGCGGCCTTCTTCGACGAGCGTGGGAACAAGGTGCCGGCGGTGTAGGTGTCCGGTCCGTCGGTGGGCGGGAACCCGCGCCTCGGCACCGACCGGGACTCGATGCCGAGCAGGCACACCGGGATGCCGCCGAGATGCACGTCCTGCACCACCGCCGTCTCGGCGTCGGCCATGCCCGCCCAGCGTTCCAGGATCGCGTGATCCTGGTCAGCCAGGGCCCGCATCAACGTACGGATGTCGAACGCCTTCTTGCGGTCGGGATTGCGCTCCCGGGAGAAGATCTCGCCCACGGTGGTGAAGTCGCTGTCCGGCACCGCGTGCGGGTAGTCGGAGATGTCGCGCTCGACCGGATCGGTGGTGACCGCCCGGCGCGGCCGGGTCTCACCCGGTGCCACGTAGGCGTGGTCGTGGTACGTCATCAGGACCTGGTGCGCGCCGCGCAGGTCCGGTGCCCAGTACTGGGCCTGGCCGTTGGGGCCCATCACCCGGTCGTAGCCGCCGATGCCGAAGTTGTCCTCGGCGGACACCCCACCGGAGAAGTCCAGCGACTGCTTGCCGGTCAGCACCATCGCCGAATCCGGCGTCATCACCAGGATGCCCCGGGTGTGCATGAGCATCGTGGCCTCGGCGTTCCAGTACGGCTGGGCCCCCACGGTGATCCCCGCGACGACGATGTTGATCTCACCGCCGGCCTGGGTGAACTCGACGATCCGCTTCAGCGCGGCGGCCACCCAGTCCATGTTCTCGGTGCCCGAACTCATCGAGATCCGGGCGCCGGCGGACAACGCGAACCAGTCGACCGGTAGGCGCATCCGCTCGGCCAGGTCGAGCGCGGCGATCACCCGGGCACACTCCGGCTCGGCCAGCGCGCCCAACGCCCTGGTCGGGTCGCCGAGCAGCACCACCCGCGTGACGCCCTCCGGGTAGCGCTCCGTGGGCGTGCTCGCCACACCGACGACGATGCCGGCCCGGTTCTGCCCCTTCGGCCGCTGCACCGGGACCAGTTCGCCGGACTCGTCCAGGTCGTACTCGACGAAACTGCCGTCCCGGCCAGCCAGCATGTCGGTCAGCTCGTACGGGTACGACGTGCCGCGTCGCCGCGCCGACAGCACCTTCTGCCGGTAGTCGTCGAGCGGTTGGATCAGCTCCGCCGTCGGCTCGGTGACCGAGATCCGCATCCCCTCGTCGTAGGAGACCTGCACCGCGATGTCGATCAGCTCGCCGGTGGCCTCGTCCCGCTGGCGGCCGAGGAACAGCACCTCCTCCAGCCCGGAGTCCGCGGTGAGCGGCAGCACCCGCTGGGCGACGGTGTTCAGGTCCTCGATGCTCAGGTCGTTGGGCGGCCAGACGAAGAGGGTGATCCGGTTGGTGTCGAACCGCTTCTTCGCCGGGCGCTGCGCCTGCACCTTGCGGATCGCGTCGAGGCAGGCGTCGAGTGCGCCCTCGACCGCCGGCAGCGCCAGGATCCGGCCGTCGGTGTCGCGCAGCGGGGTGAGGTCGCGTACCTGGGCCATCGCGGCCAGCCGCTCGTCGGCCGGATTGTTCGGCGCGACGCAGTGGAAGAGGTACACCTCCTCGTCGGCCGAGGGCAGCCGGGTCAGGTCGAATTCGCGGAGCCGGGGCAGCTGCAGGCGCTGGGCGATCAGCGGGTGCAGGCCCCGGATCACCCGGTCCTCGCCGAGGTCGGAGCGGAAGGTGAAGTGGTGGTGCATCTCGGCGCCGTTGCGTCCGGCCACCGAGATCGTCGCCCGCTGCAGCACGTTCAGCAGACCCGCCTGGTCGAGCACCTCCCGCAGGGTCTCGGCCATCGCCTCCACGTCGGGCTGTTCGGCCCAGGTCAGGTACACGTCGGCGACAGACGAGCCGGGTTCGCGGCGGGCCGCCGGGCCGGAGCCGTCGCCGCCGGCCAACCCGGCGACCTTCGTCAGGGTCGCCGGCAGGCCGTCGAAGTCCGTGGCCGCGGCCACCAGCCGGAAGCGTTCGCCGTCACGCTCGTACCCGGCGGTGAAGAACGACTGCCCCGCCACCTCGACGGCTCGGGCGTCACTCGCGCCCCGGTTGCCGTAGTAGCGGCGGCTGAGCACCTCCAGCATCGGGCCGTGATCCACGCCCGGCCGGCCGATGCGTTGCGCGAGCAGCCGAACCAGCGGCTCGGGTGAGGCGACCATCGTCGCGATCCGCTCGGCGCGGTCGGCCGCGTCCGGGTTCTGGTCGAGGTAGCGCAGGTTGCGGCGCACGTCGGCGTACACCTCGGCCCGCTTGCGGCGCAGCATCGGCTGCGCCGCCCAGCGGAACACGACGCTGCGGGCGAGGTCGCCGACGACCGGGAACCGCCGCTGGGTGGCGAAGATCAGGTGTTCCAACGCCTGCCCGACCAGCTCACGCAGGCCCTCGGCCGGCGGAGGCTCGGTCAACCACCGTTGCAGGAAGGTGACGATCACCTTCACGTCGGCAGCCGCCCGCTGTTGCGCGAGGAAGATCCGGAAGACCGCCTCCTCCAGCTCCGGCGTGCGCTCGAAGCCGTCGACACCGTAGTGGGCAAGCACCCGGGCGAGGCGCTGGCGGAACGTCTCCGGCAGTGCGGCCCGATCGACGTCGAGACACTGCAGGTAGCTGTGGAAGTACTCGCGCGGGCTGTGCACCCGGGTGTCGGCCCGGCCCTCCTCGCCGGCCGGCCGGTTACGGCTGAGCTCGGACAGGTCGGCGAAGACCTGGAGCAGCTCGACCTCCTCCTCCAACGGCCGGTGCGGCAACTCTGCGCGCGCGGCCAGGTAGGCGACGAGGGCCCGGCGTTCGTCGCGGGGGTCCCGGTCGTAGCCGAGCAGCAGACTGCGCAGGTCGACGATGCCCCGGGCGACGCGATCCCCGGCGGACAGGTTGGTCGGCTCGGGTGGCAGCTCCAGGTCCACCGCAGCGGACTCGGCCGGCTCGCTCGCCGCCCCGTCACCGAGCGGTTCCAGGCGCAGCAGCGGTGCGCCGGTCTCCACCTGGCTGCCGACGGTGACCAGGCACTCGCGCACCTTCGCCGCGAACGGGGCGCGCAGCACGGTCTCCATCTTCATGCTCTCCAGGACCAGCACCGGCGCGCCGGCCTCGACCTCGTCACCCACCGCGAGCGGGGTCGCCACGACCAGCGCGGGTGACAGGGAGCGCAGCACCCCGCCCTCGTCCCGACTGACTCGGTGCGTCACACCGTCCACCTCGACCAGGTGGATGGGCCCGTGGGTGTCGGTGACCAGCCGGAACCGCCGACCGTTGACCAGGATCCGCCCGCTGTGCTCGTCGAAGCGTTCCAGCTCGACGTCCACCGTGGATGCGTCGCCGACGCCGACCCGGAACCGGTGCGCTCCGGTCTGCGCGACGCTGACCCGGTAGGTCGCGCCGCGCAGCTTCAGGTCGATCGGTCGGCCGCTGACGTGCTGGACCTGGGGACGCCCACCGTGGGCGGTGGAGAGCAGTCGCTGCCGTTCGATGTGCGCCTCGTCCTCGTACGCCTCGATGGCGGCGGCGGCCAAGGCGACGCCGGAGTGCCGGGTGGAGACCAGGCGGCCCTGCGCGCGGACCCGGTCGATCCAACCCGTGTCGGCGCTGGCGTCGATCACCTCGGGCTGTGCCAGCAGGTCGAGCAGGAAGCTCTTGTTGCTCGCGCCCCCCTCGATGATCACCGTGGTCTCGGCGACCGCGCGCCGCAGCCGGCTCAGTGCCTCGTCGCGGCTGCGGCCGTACGCGATGATCTTCGCGATCATCGAGTCGAAGTCGGCGGGGATCACGTCACCCTCGCTGACGCCGGTGTCCACCCGTACGCCCGGCCCACTGGGCAGCACCAGCCGGACGATCCGGCCGGGCGACGGCGCGAAGTCCCGGTCAGCGTCCTCGGCGTTGAGCCGGGCTTCGACGGCGTGCCCCGCCTCGATCGGGATCCGGTCGCCGAGCCGGCCGCCGGCAGCCACCTGGATCTGAGCCTTGACCAGGTCGAAGTCGGTGGTGGCCTCGGTGATCGGGTGCTCCACCTGCAACCGGGTGTTGACCTCCAGGAAGGCGAACATCCGGTCACCTGGGTGGTAGAGGAACTCGACGGTGCCCGCACCGCGGTAGTCCACGGCCAGGGCGAGCCGCTCGGCCGCCTCCTTCAGCTCGCGAGCCTGCTCGGCGGAGAGCACGGGCGAGGCGGACTCCTCGATCACTTTCTGGTTGCGCCGCTGCACCGAGCAGTCCCGTACGCCCAACGCCCAGGCGGTGCCCTGGCCGTCGGCGATGACCTGCACCTCGACGTGCCGCGCACCGGTGACCAGCCGTTCCAGGAAGACCACGCCACTGCCGAACGCGCGCAGCGCCTCCATGCTCGTGCGCTCGTACGCCTCGGCCAGGTCGGCGTCGCTGCGCACCACCCGGATGCCTCGGCCGCCCCCGCCGGCGGTCGCCTTCAGCATCAGCGGGTAACCGATCTCGGCCGCCGCGCGTCGGGCTGCGTCGAGGCTCTCCACCGCGCCTCGGCTCCACGGCGCCACCGGGACACCGACCTCCTCGGCGATCAGCTTGGCGCCGATCTTGTCGCCGAGCTTGCGCATCGCCTCCGGGCTGGGGCCGATGAAGGTGACGCCGTTCTTCTCGCACAGTTCGGCGAAGGCCGGATCCTCGGCCACGAAGCCCCAGCCCACCCAGGCCGCGTCGGCGCCCGTCTCGTGCAGTGCCCGTTCGAGGATCCGGTGGTCCAGGTACGGCCGCGCCGACGCGGGACCGAGGCAGTAGCTGTGGTCGGCCTCCCGCACGAAGGTGGCCGAACGCTCCGCCTCGGTGTAGAGCGCGACGGTCTCGATCGGCGGGGCGTCGGTCTCGGCGTTGAGCTCGCGAACAGCGTGGATCAGCCGCATGGCGGCTTCTCCCCGGTTGACGATGGCGATGCGGCTGAACACCGAGCAGGCCTCCGGAAGATCGTCCCTGACTGGAGGGGACTCTCCCTCGGACAAGGGGGTCCCGCTCCACCAACCTTCGTGGCTACCGGCAAGTAATGAAGGGGTGGGAACTACCACCTCCGGACAACGGATTTTGTCGGAACCCACCAAACCAGCTCTCCGCCGCCGACCCTCGGTGACTTCCGACACCGGGGACGAGCGGGCGACGAACACAGCCAGTCGAAGTAGCAAACACCCTGCGTGGCAGCAGTGTCCGGCCAAGATCATCAACGTTTCCCTAACGGACCTGGTGTTATACGGTCAGCAGGTGAGAGTTGAGCGTCACTGGTGGAACGGCGACCACACCCCGCGCGGGCGTCGCGACGTCTACATCCGCACCGACGGCGAGTCGTGGGAGGTCGAGGCCCGGGCCGGCGGCGGCACCGGCCGCTCGAAGATCTACCCCTGCCCCGGCCGCAAGTCGGCGGAAATCCTGGCCGGGGCATGGATGGGCGGCCAGAGCCGCTGGCGGGTGGTGGCACCTTCCTGAACCTCAGCCACGGCAACCTCCATGCCGCCGGTCGGGTAGGCTGATGGTGCGACCCGCTTGAGCGGGTCCGATTCGATGTTCCACGCCCCGCGCCTTCGATGCGCCGGGCCACGGCCGGCACCGCCGCGCCGGTGGGACGTCCCCTTCGACGTTCGGAGCCTTCATGGCGGCACGCCGCCCACAGCAGCAGAACACCTCACCCACCCTGCCGACCTTCGCCGACCTCGGCGTGCCCGAGGCGCTCACCCGCGTACTGGCCGCGACCGGGGTGGATCGGCCGTTCCCGATCCAGGCCGCAACCCTGCCCGACGCACTCGCCGGTCGGGACGTGCTCGGTCGGGGTCGCACCGGGTCGGGTAAGACATACGCCTTCGTCCTGGCCGTGCTCACCCGGCTGGCCGCGACCGCCACGCCGCGCCGGCCCGGACGCCCCCGGGCGCTCATCCTCGCGCCCACCCGGGAGTTGGCCACCCAGATCGACAGCGTGATGGCGCCACTGGCCCAGGCGCTGTCACTGCGGACCATGACCGTCTTCGGTGGCGTCGCCGCCCGGCCACAGATCACCGGGTTGCGCGCCGGGGTCGACATCCTGGTGGCCTGCCCTGGCCGGCTCGCCGACCACGTGCAGGCCGGACACGCCCACCTGGACGCCGTCGAGATCAGCGTGCTCGACGAGGCCGACCACATGGCCGACCTCGGGTTCCTGCCGACCGTACGCCGGCTGCTGGACCTGACTCCCCGTCGCGGGCAGCGGCTGCTCTTCTCCGCCACCCTGGATTCCGGCGTCGACGTGCTGGTCCGGCGTTACCTCACCGATCCGGTGGTGCACAGCGTCGACTCGACCCTGTCGCCGGTCACCGCGATGACCCACCACGTCCTGCACGTGCATGCCGAGGACCGGTTCGCCGTGCTGGTCGACCTGACCGCCGCGCCGGGACGGACAGTGGTCTTCACCCGCACCAAGCGAGGGGCCAAGACCCTCACCCGTCGGCTGGTCGCGGCCGGGGTGACCGCGGTGGAGTTGCATGGCAACCTGGCCCAGAACGCGCGTACCAGGAACCTCAAGGCGTTCTCCGACGGCGCGGCGCGGACGCTGGTGGCCACCGACATCGCGGCCCGGGGGATCCACGTCGACGACGTGGCCCTCGTCGTGCACGCCGATCCACCCGTCGAGCACAAGGCGTACCTGCACCGCTCGGGGCGTACCGCCCGGGCCGGCGCCGCCGGAACCGTCGTCACACTGATGACCGACACGCAGGCGCCCGAGGTGCGGGAGCTGACCCGCAAGGCAGGCATCGCGGCGACCACCACCCGACTGCGTCCGGGAGACGCCCTGCTGCGTGAACTCGCTCCTGGGGAACGGACGCTGGCGGTCGCCCCGGTCGCCGGTCAGCCGACCAACCGGCGGGAGGCGTCGCCCACCCCGGCAGGCCGGAGTCGCCGCGGGGGCAAGCCGGCGCAGACCGCGTCGACGCGGACCGCTCCGGCCGGCTCAGGACGCTCCGCGCCGGCCACCTCCGGGCGATCCGCTGCCGCCGCCTCGGCGCGGTCCGGTGCCTCGGCACGGTCCGGCACCGCGCGGTCCGGTGCCGCGGCCTTCTCCGCCCGAGCCCGGCCCGGACGCGGCAGCGGTCGCTGAGCGACGAAGCCCGCACCTTACGCATTTCCCTCCTGGATGCCCGCCGGCGATGCCGGCGGGCATTCCTTGCGCCTCCGGATACCTAGAACTACTATGCCTAGTAGTTCTAGGTATAGATGATGGGTGGGTCTCATGAAGGTCACCAAGGATCTCGTCGCCGCCTCGGCGACGCCGATGGTGCTGGGCATCCTGGCCGACGGGGAGAGCTACGGGTACGCGATCCTCCGACGCATCAACGAGTTGTCCGACGGCGAGCTGGACTGGACCGAGGGGCTCCTCTATCCCCTGCTGCACCGGCTCGAACGCCTCGGCCACGTGGAGTCGAGCTGGCAGTCGGTTCCCGGAGAGCGGCGACGCAAGTACTACCGGATCACCAGCAGTGGCCTGGCGGAACTCGCCGAGCAGCAGCGCCAGTGGGACACCGTGGTCAGCGCCCTCAAGGCGATCTGGGTCGACCCCGGCGACGTCCGGCGTTCGGCGGCGACTCCGCTCGGAGGTCTGGCATGACCGCGCCCGGCAGTCCGGACGGCACGACGGCCTCCTCCGGACAGGACACTCTGGAGGCCCAGTTCGCCCAGTGGCGACACTACGTACGACGCCGCCCCGAGTTGCAGCGCTCCGACACCGAGGAGTTGGAGGACCACCTGCGCGGCTCGGTCGACGAACTCGTCGCCGCCGGGCTACGTCCCGACGAGGCGTTCCTGGTCGCGGTCAAACGTCTCGGCGGGCTGGACGAGCTGTCCCGCGAGTTCGCCCGGGAGCACTCGGAACGGTTATGGAAACAACTGGTGCTGACCGGCGGCACCGATGACCCGGAGACGGACACCCGATCCCGACGTGATTTGATCGCGATGATCATCTGCGCGGTGGGTGCGGCCGTGTCGATCAAGATACCCGAGCTGTTCGGCCTGGGTTTCCAACAGGACGGCGCGTTCTACGCTCCCAACTTCTCGCTGTTCGCACTGCCCTGGCTGGCCGCGTACCTGGCCTGGCGACGCCGGGCCGGGACCGCGCTGATCGGTGTGATGGTGGCGTTGTTCGCGCTCGGCGCGGTCGCCGCCAACGTCTACCCGCTCGCGGAAGACTCCCAGTCGCTGGTGCTGACCACCATCCACCTGCCCATCGCCATGTGGTTCGTGGTCGGCCTGGCGTACGTGGCCGACGACCCGCGCTCGTCGCGACGACGCATGGACTTCATCAGGTTCACCGGCGAATGCTTCGTCTACTTCGTCCTCATCGCCCTCGGCGGCGGTGTGCTGACCGCCTTCACCGTCGGGACCTTCCAGGCCATCGGCATCGACCCGGAAGGCTTCATCTCCCAGTGGTTGCTGCCCTGCGGCGTGGTGGCCGCGGTGGTCGTGGCGGGCTGGCTCGTCGAGGCGAAACAGAGCGTCGTCGAGAACATCGCTCCGGTACTCACCCGCCTGTTCACACCGCTGTTCACCGCCGCGCTCCTGGCCTTCCTGGTCGCCCTCGTCTGGACCACCGCCGGCATCAACGTCGAACGGGAAGCGCTGATCCTGTTCGACCTGCTGCTGGTCGTCGTGCTGGGGCTGCTGCTCTACTCGATCTCGGCCCGCGACCCGCTGGCCCCGCCCGGCCTGTTCGACAGGTTGCAACTCGCCCTCGTGGTCAGCGCGCTCATCATCGACGTGCTGGTGCTGTGGGCGATCACCGAACGCATCACCGAGTACGGCACCACCCCGAACAAGGCCGCGGCGCTCGGCGAGAACGTGATCCTGCTGGCCAACCTCGCCTGGTCGGCGTGGCTGATGCTGGGATTCGTCCGGCGACGTACCCCGTTCGCCGCCCTGGAACGCTGGCAGACCGGTTACCTGCCGGTGTACGCCGGGTGGGCCTGGATCGTGGTCCTGCTCTTCCCGCCGCTGTTCAGCTACCTCTGAGGACGGGCCCGCTCGCTCAGCATTCGGACCGGCCTACGGTCAGCGGGTCTCCCGAGCGGAACCTGCTGACCGGGGCTGGCCGAAGGCTACCGGCACCCCCGGTGAGTAGAGCACGCTGGTCGGTGGCCCTTCCGGCGACGGCAGCCCGGCGGCGGTCACCAGTTCGTCGTCCACGGCGAGCAGCTCCGCGTGGTGCAGGGGCCAGCGGGGGTGCCAGTTCGGCAGGTGCAGGGTACGTCCGTACGCCCGGGTGTGCAGGCCCCACCGCGCGGTGACGAAGTGCTCCAGTGGCGTCGGCTCGGCGATCGGCCCACCAACCCGGACCTCGATCCGGCTCGTCGCGCCGG
Organism: Micromonospora lutea; assembly: GCF_016863535.1. Taxonomy (GTDB): domain Bacteria; phylum Actinomycetota; class Actinomycetes; order Mycobacteriales; family Micromonosporaceae; genus Micromonospora; species Micromonospora lutea. Next base: position 46,802 of record NZ_BOPB01000014.1, on the reverse strand, counting down.
CCGGGCCGGGCCAGCGACGCCGGCAGCGGTAGCTGAGTCGGTCGCCGTCGCGTGCCAACCCCATCGACGACCACATGTACGGCAGCCGCAGGGTCGCCCGGGCGACCAACACCGGCACCAGCCGGGACGCGTCGAGCGAACGGAACACCACAGCCCGCCGGCCAGCGCCGTCCACCGAGTACAACCGGACGTTGGTCTCCCAGAAGCTGCCGAAGTACGGCACGCCGGGCCCGAATCCGAGCCCCAGCCCGACCATTCGGAAGCCGATCAGCCCGACGTAGGTCAGCCCGTCGAGCGTGTCGGGCCGGGTGCCGGCGGGCAGCAGCGGTGCGACCCGCTCCGGCTCGACCGGCCAGTGCAGAAAGACCAGATCCTCCCACCGTTGCCGAAGCATCGCACGGGTGAATCCCTGGCTGGGCGCGGCGTCGACCGGCTCGATGTGCACCTGCCGATCCTCCCGGATTCGGGCGGTTGCCGTCACCCGCCGGCACCGGACCGTCGATCGACCCTCAGGCACCCGGGTGGCGGCTGCTCACCCGGTTCCCGCCCGCCCGCTTCGCCGCGTACATCGCACCGTCCGCCTTCGCGAGGGTCTCCCCGACGGTGTACGCGGAGCCGCTGGCCACTCCGACGCTGACCGTCACCTGCCACGCCGTCATCCCGGCCACCGCCTCGACCGTCCGCTGGGCGACCTGCTGAGCGGCACCGATATCCGCGCCCGGCAGGATCGCCACGAACTCGTCACCGCCCAGCCGGGCGACGAAATCGTCCCGACGGACGCTGGCCTCGGTCACCTGTGCCACCGCCCGCAGCACGTCGTCGCCGGTGGCGTGCCCCAACGAGTCGTTGATGTCCTTGAACCGGTCCACGTCCACCATCAGCACCGCCACCGGGTCGGTCGCGGCTGCGGTGGGAGTGGTCAGGCTCTCCAGGAACTTCTCCAGCCCACGCCGGTTGGCCACCCCCGTGAGCGGGTCGATGCGCGAGGCCCGCTCGGCCCGCTCATGCTGCCACCGCAGCAGGTCGTACGACTGCATCGTCACCGCCGCGTGCAGCCACCGGTGTCGCTGGCGCCACAGCAGTTCCGCGAGCGCGTCACCGTAGGTGAGGCCCGGCACCGCGTCGCGCGCTCCGTCCTTGGCGAGCAGCACCGCGTGCGTACGGTGCAGCGCCGCGGTGATCAACCAGTCGTGGTCGGGGGACAGGCTGGCCACCGCCTCCTCGATGACGCGTAGCGCCTCGCCCGCCCGCCCGGACCGGCTCAGCGCGACGGCGTGGAACGGTCGACACAGCAACTGCTCCTGGTGACTCTGTTCGACGCCCTGTGCCTGCAACAACGCGAGGAACCTGGGGATGTCCTCGGCGGCGTCGGCCGGATCCTGCCGGTCGGCGCGGGCGCACGCCGCGAACAGCGACGCGGACAGCCGCCACACCTCCGCCCTGGGCCCGGAGGCCTCCGTCGCCGCCCGCACCGCGTGCTCCTCGGCCGCCGTGGTGTGCTTCTCCGCCTCGGCGACCTGGCCCACCTGATACAGCTCCAGGGCCCACATCAGGTTGAGTTCCGCCAGGTTGCACAGCCACATCGCCCGGTTGCCGTTGTCCGGATACCCGGGTCGACAGGTCGTCTCGTACGCCGCCTGGAACTGTGGTGCCGCCAGCTCGTAGAGACGCAGTTTCGCGTAGCCGATCGCCAGCCCGGTGCGGGCGTTGCCCTCGATCACCGGATCCGGTTCGCCGGCCAGCAGGGCCGTCTCCGCGCGAACGAGATCACGCAGCACTGCCTCGATGTCGTACTCGGCGATGTCCTGGTCGCCGAGGCGCAGCCGCCGGTCGGCGCGCAGCGACAGGGCGCAGGAGCGCCACCCGGCGCTGTTCTCCCGCTCCGCGGCGACCAGCATCAGATCGGCGGCGGCGATCGCGGCGCGCAGGTCACCGAGCCGGGTCAACGCCACGACACGCGCGAAATGCATCGCCGCTGGACCGTCGCGCAGTTCACCGGTCGACTCCCGCAGCGCCGCAACCGCTTCCGCCAACACCTGGGCCGCGCTGCCGGCCTGCGCCTCCTCCAGTAGCCGGAGGGCTCGGAGGGTCACATCGTCCATGCGGTCTCCTCCGCACCCGCCCAGGGAAGAACAGCCCGATGCTACGGTAATCAGCCCGATTCGGGCGGCTGCGACCACTCCGGACTCTGCGCCAGCGGTCGCCAGGCGGCCAGGGCGACAACCGCCATCACCATCCCGGCGATCCAGAACGGCGCGGTGATGCTCCAGGCGCTGGCCATCAGGCCACCGAGGAGAGAGCCGACCGCCGCCCCGCCCAGGTCGAGCACGGCGTACGAGCTGCCGACCCGACCGAGCAGTCGGGACGGCACCAGCCGTTGACGCAACGACGCGACGGTGACTCCCCAGACCATGCCGTGCGCGCTGAAGACGACCACGACGAGCACCACCACCCAGACCGTCGTCGTGGCCGCCAGGACCAGATGCGTGACCATCTCGATGACCAGCCCGACGCGCAGCACCACGGACTGTCCGAAGGTCCGGACGAGTCGGGTCGCCACCGCCGTGCCGGCCAACCCACCCACCGCGAATGCGGTGAGCAGGAGACCGTAGCCAACCTCGGAGACACCCAGACGTTGCCGGCAGTAGAGCACGAACACCGCGAACGCGGCGCAGAAGGCGACGTTGCCCACTCCCATGCTCACGGCCAGGGTCCGCAGCAGCCGGTGCCGCCACAACCACCGCACCCCCTCGGCGACCGAGCGGACGATCGACTCTTGTGCCGTGCTCGCCGGAGCCGATGTCGAAGCCGGCCGAATTCCGGTCAGCAGCGCTGCGGCGACGGCGAACGTGAGCGCGTTGAGGCCGAACGGTGCCGCCGCCGAGATGACGAACAGCCAGGCGCCCAACGGTTTGGCCACGAACTGGTTGCCGATCGTGAAGGTCGCGTAGAGGCGCGCGTTCGCGCTCGGCAGCCGGTCGGGGGCGACCACCGACGGCAGCAGCGCGCCCATGGCGGTGTCGGCCAACGTCTCCCCGGTACCGAGGAGGAAGAGCACCGCGTAGAAGACCGCCACCGTGACGGTTCCGGTGGCGATGCTGACGGTCAGCGTGGCGAGCGCGGCAGCGCGTACCAGGTTCACCGCCACCACCAGACGACGCCGGTCGAGCCGGTCGACGTAGGCGCCACTGAACAGGGCGAACAACAACCAGGGCAGCTGCTGTACGAAGACGGCACCGGCGATCAGCGCCGGGTTGTCGGTGATCGAGGCGACCAGCAGCGGACCGGCCGCCATGGTGATGCCGTCACCGACGTTGGACACCGCCGAGGCGGTCCAGAGTTTGGCGAAGTCCGCGCCCAGACGCGCGGATACCAGGGCACGCAAAATTGCTCCTCGAGCTGGAAGGGAAACGGCCGTAAGGGACCGCTCCGCAGCGAGGAGCACCGCCACCGTCGGTGGACCGACGGTGGGCCGCGGGAATCAGCGCACGGTGAACTCTCGCGCCGGAGCGGCGGCCGTGACCATGTCGAGGCGCATCTCAACTCCTGTCCGTCGACGGATGTCGACACGGAGGATAACCATCCGCAGAAGGCCGCCGAGCCGGTCGCAGCTCAGTCCAGGTCAGCGCGTCGCTCTGCGATCCAGCGCTCGACATCCTCGGCAAGCCAGACATTGCCCATCGACAGTTGCGCCACCGGCTCGGGGAAGTCTCGGCGGGTGGTGATCTGGTAGACGCGCTGCCGAGAGACCCCACCGAGCATGGTGCGGATCTCTGCGGACCCAACCAGCCGGAGCTTCCTCACCATGACCAGGACGCTAGGTGTCCGCCAACTAGTCGTGTATCACCTTTACAGAAGCCTAGTGATCACCTGCTCTAGTCAATTACTCTAGTCGTATGCCTAGGCTGAAATGGTTCCAACGCCCTGCTGAACCGATCGATGTAGTCCGGCCGGCCACGAGATACGCCCGCCGGGACGGGCAGACCAGGGAGCAGCCGGCCGGGAACGGCCCGACACGGATTTCTGCCCACCGCCGGCTGATGACCCGTGCGGCACAGTGGCGCTCAAGCTTCGCGTTCCGCAGGCTCCAACGGAGGAGGCACGGTGGCGCTCCCCCGGATCAGACCTGAGGTCCCCTTCCGTGTCCAGCTTGCCTGGTCGGTCATCGATACCCACCACATCACCGTCTGCTCCCGGTGCCGGTCGGACGCGGCCTGCCCGAGTCTCGAAAACGCCGCAGCAGTAGTCAACGCCTGGCGGACCTCGGTCGGGAGATCTCCGGTGGCTGTTCAGCGCGGCAAGCCCTCAGTTCCACCCGCCCGTCCGGTTCCGGGTGATCAGAAAGCTTGACTGGACGGCCTACGCCGAAGGAACTGACGCCGATCGGACTGCCGGCCGGCGCTCGACCGGACCTATACGGTGATGTTGCTCGATACAGTGGCCCGGTGGAGCACATCGGCCGACGGCGGTTCCTCGACGAGATGGTGGCCGTCACCCGGGAACGGGACGCCACCACCCACCTCTACGTGATGCTGCGCGAGGGCGGTGGCATCGGGGTCCAGTGGGAACAGCCCGGTGTCGACCACCTGCGCGAATACCGTGTCGTCGATCCGCGCGGGCCTGCCTGCCCGCACTGCGTCATCATCGAGACGGTCGTGGAACTGGCCCCGGTCCTGCCGTTGGACGTGCTGCGGACGGCCCGGTCCCGGGTGCAGTACGAAACCGTCCTACGCGCCGGCATGCTGCCGACGCCGGCATTCGCCCGGCAGTCCGGGAGCCGAACGGTCACCTGGCTGGGGGACTGCCACGGTGCGCCCGGCAATCCGCACACCGACGCGGACTGCGCCGAACACGCGGCGGTCGGTCCGTCGGTGGTCACCGACCCACTCGACGTCGACCCCGGGGCCGCGCTGCCCCGGGCGCTGCGTGAGATGACCGACGCCACCGACGTCCGGGAGCGGTTGCGGCTCGCCCGCGACTGGCGGGACACCGCCGCCGAGGTGGCCCGCCGCAGCCGGTATGCCGAGACGGCCTGGGGTTTCCTACGGAGTTCCGCGGTGCTGGGCGTTCCCACGGCCGGAGTGCCGGGTGTGGTCTTTAGCCTCGTCCCCGACGCGCCGGCCGACGACCGTCCCTTCGCCGACCGGTACGCGGCGACGGTACGCGCGCTGTCCGGCCAGGCGTCCCTGAACTACGCCGACCAGGTGTGCCTAGTGCCCGACCCGGTGCCCGGCGGCGAGCGGATGCCCAGCTATGCCGGTGCGGTGGACGTGGCCACCGCACAACCGGTACGCACCTTGCGGCTGCCGTCGAGCCGCCGGCCGCTGAGCCGGCTCGGTCGCGGGATCCTGCTGCTGTTCGAAACACGGCACGCGATGCTGAACCGACAGGTTCAGCGGGTCAAGCACTGGGAGTCGGAGGCGGCGCTGCACGTCTTCGAGTTCGGCATGCTGGAGGAACTCGGCGGCACCGCGTACACCTCGGCCGTCGACGCCTACCTCGACGCACTGCGCCGCGAGGGCGACCTGCTCGCCCGGCCACAGAAGGTGCTCCGCCGCGGCCAGCGCAAGGCCCTCGCCGGGGTGTTCGGCCGCATCGACGACGAGGAACTGCACCTGTGGGGTTCTGTCGCCTACCGCAACGCCATCATGTTGATGCTCGGCAGCCAGGCCGCCTTCGCCGAGCACCTTCGACGCCAGGCAACCTGATCGCGCGGGGTCAGCCGGCGCGCGGTGGGTGGGGTCGGCGTACCGACCCCACCCACCGTGGGGTCAGCTTCGCAAGTTCCACTGCTGGTTGGTGCCGCCGTGGCAGGCCCACAGGTGGATCACCGTGCCGTTGGTGGTGCCGTAGCCGCTGGCGTCGAGGCACAGCCCGGACTGCGCGCCGGTGATGGTGCCGTTGGCGTTGACGTTCCACTGCTGGTTGATCTGGCCGTTGCAGTCCCAGATGATCGCCAGCGTGCCGTTGCTGGTGCCCTGCCCGGACGCGTCGAGGCACTTGTTGCCGTACACCATCAGTTGCTTGCCAGCGGTGTAGGTCCACCGCTGGTTCGTCCCGGTGTGGCAGTCCCAGAGTTTCGCCTGGGCCCCGTTGGTGGTGCTGGCGCCCTCGACGTCCACGCACCGGCCGGACTGGGTACCGACGATCTGCACGCCCTGCTGGCTGTTGCCGCCCTGCGGACCGGCACCGGCCATCACCGCCTGCGCACCGGAGGGCCAGTTTCCGTTGGTCACCGTCACGTTGCCGGACACGACGTTGCCCCGGTCGCCGTTGGTCACGTTGGTGCTGCCGTTGGTCGACCAGTTGTTGGTGACGGTGAAGTTGCCCATGTTCTCGGCGTACCAGTAGTTGGCGGTGGCCCAGGTGCCGGTGGACGAGAAGACGTTGTTGCGGGCGGTGTAGTAGCGGGATCCCTCGTCGAAGTAGACCCCGAAGTAGCCGTTGGTCCGCAGGCAGTAGTTGTTGCTGATCAACCCGCCCGGGTTGGCCGACAGGGTGTAGATGCAGCCGCCGTCGTTCATCTGCTGCATCACGTCGTGCACGTAGTTGCCGATCAGCCGGTTGTTGGAGGCGGTCGTGGCGGTCGTGTATCGCGGCTGGTAGTTGTACAGGCCGCGGCCGGCGTAGTGTTCGCTTCCGCCCGCGTCGTTGGAGCCCCAGCCGTAGCCGATGGACATGCCGGTGTACGGCATGTTGTAGACCTCGTTGTACGAGACGGTGGCGTTGGTGACGTAGGTGGTGAGCACCGAGACGATGCCCCGGTACTCGATCCCGAGGTCGTGCAGGCGGTTGTTGCTGATGGTGATGTCCCGGTTCACCATGCGTTGGTCACCGGGGTGGTGGGCGTCGGCGCGTACGCCACCGACGACGATGCCACCGGCCGCGTTGCGGGCGATCTCGGAGCGGGTGACGGTGATGTTGCTGGCCCCCAGGCCCACCCCGCTGGCGTGGGCGTTGGCGTCGTTGCCGATCCCGATCGCCGTCTGTCCCAGGTTGACGAACTGGGAGTCGCTGAAGGTGATGTTGTTGGCGGCCGAGATCTGCACGGCGGCGGGCATCTGCTGCCAGTTCGGTCGAGTGGCCTCGAACTGCGGGCAGCCGTTGTGGCAGGAGGAGAAGCTGGGCCAGTTCCAGTTGCCGTGGATGTACGCCCCGGTCTGCTGGTCCACGTAGCCCTGGTTGCTGCTGGCGCCCAGCCAGGTCGTTCCGGTGAAGGTGATCCCGGTGAAGCTGATGTGGTGTGCCGGTGCGGCGTAGGTCCCGCCGAGATTGACCAGGGACTGTTGCGTGGGCAGTTCCACGCTGACGGTATTCATGTTCTGCCCGGCGAGCGGGATGTAGGACAGCGCGCCATTGCCCGGGTCGAGGTACCACTCCCCCGGCGTGTCCAGGAACTCGTAGGCGTTGGTCAGGTAGAGCGGTCCGGCCCGGTGCGGACTGGTGAAGGTGTCGTACCCGAAGTTGTTGTTGCTCCAGCCGGGCTGCTGCATCCGGATGAGGTTGCCGCTGATGCTCTGCACCGAGACGTACCGGTCGGTGAAGGAGTTGACGCTCTCCATCTGGATCCGGCTCTGGTTGGCCAGGTTGTTGAGGTAGCTCAAGGCGCTGCTGGTGAACCGCATGCCGGTGCTGTCCGAGCTGAAGTCCGCCCGGTTGACCTGGGTGCGGGCCCGGGTGGCGAGCGCGCCGTCGACGTAGAGCTGGCGGGTGTCGGTCCCCGCGCCGACGTTGGCACGCCAGATGTTGCGGGCGGCGTCCACCTGCGACCAGCCGGTGACCGCCCGCGCGCCGCTGATCACGGGGCGGGCCGATGGTGCCGCCTGCCAGATCACCTGGTAGCCGTTCGTGCCGGAGTCGGCGGCGGTGAACCGCAGCGGTGACGCGAGCCGGTACACGCCGTCGGCCAGTTGCACCACGATGTCTCCCGACATCGAGGCGTTCATCGACCGGACGACGGACTGCGCTCCGGTCAACGAACACGGTTGGGCGGCGGTGCAGCTGCTGCCGCCACCGGAGGGGGAGGCGTAGACGGTGGTGGTCGCGGCGAGAGCGGGGGCGGCGGCTGTCGTCACGGCGGCCACGGTGGCCGCAGCGGTCAGCGCCACCGTCGCCGCCGCGGCCAGCACCCGTCGGGGCGCGGCGGGGGATGGAGGTACGGACACGGAGGTCTCCTCACCTGAGCGGGTGGTGCGGCGTGATGAGTACGATGTGGACGGCATTTCATCATACGAATGATGTCTACGCAAGGATCGACTGAGATCACGCCCTTCGGCACGTACCGCCCCGCAACGGCCTTCCGCCGGACCGCTCTCGCGGGCGGCCTCCGTCGACGGAGGCCGCCCGCGAGGGCAGCGCGGATCAGCCCAGAATGCTCCGCAGATAGACGAGCCCGTCCCCCGCGAGCCGGTCCGGTGACGGAGCGAGCGGCCGCCAGATCGAGGCGGCGGTCGCGATCGTCGCGTTCTCCGGAGTGAACGACTCGATACAGATCGCGCCCCAGTAGCCGGTCGCGGCCAGCGCGGCGAGAAACCGGGGCCAGTCCAGGTGGTCCGCCCCGGGCGCTCCCCGGTTGGTGCCACTGACCTGCACGTGCTTGATGTGTGGGCCCGCCGCGGCCAGCACCGCGTACGGGTTCGCCTCCTCGATGTTCATGTGATACGTGTCGATCATGATGCCGACGTTCGACGGCAGACCGTCGATCATCTCCACCGTCTGTTCGAGCGTGTTGACGACACTGGTCTCGTAGCGGTTGAGCGCCTCCACGCCGATGGACACACCCCGCTCGCCGGCCCGGTCCGCGACCGGTGCCAACGCTCGACGGAAGTCCGCGTAACAGGCGGCACGTTCCGTCGGCGTCATCCGCCAGGTTCGGCCCACCGACGCGTAGACGGGACCACCGACGCACGGCGCACCGATGATCGCCGCACTGTCCACACAGGTGTTCAGGTACGCCACCGTGGCCTCCACCACGGCGGGTGCCGCATTGACCAGTTCCCGCCCGGGCGGGGTGACCGCACAGACGCCGGCCGCAGCCAGTCCGTACCTGGCGAGCAGGTCCCGGACGCGGTACGGGTCCCAGTCACCCGGCTGTTCGATCGGCAGTTCGACCGCGTCGAACCCGAGCGCCGCGATCCGTGGGATCAGCTCAGCCAGTGCCTCGCCATCGACCGGCGAGGCCCAGACCCAGGGATTGACACCGATGGCACGCAACGAGCGCCTACTTCCAACGCTGTGGGTAACCCGGCAGGTCGGTGCAGCCGCACATCGCGTAGTGCAGCGGCGGCATGTTCGGGTCGAGGTAGCTGTCCAGGTTCTCCTGGGTGATCGTCGGCTGCGGCAACTTCCACGGGGCGGACACCTGCTGGCCGTCGAGGATCCGCAGCGCCGCGATGATCGGCGTACGCCATTGGTAGGTCGGGTACGTGGGCGCGATCGCCGTGAGCCCTTCGTCCTTCCACATCTTCAGGAAGTCGAGCTGGTCCTCGCCGTTGATCGGAGGTACCGGCTGACCGGCATCCTGAAAAGCCTCCACCGCCGCGACGGCGACCGCACCCGCGTCCATCCACACGCCGTCGATGGTGCCGTGCCGCTGGATGTAGTCGTTCACGATCTTCTTGGTCTTGGCCGGGTCACCGTCGGTGAACTCGACCCCGACGACGTCGACCTGCGCCTTGTCGAACGCGACCTTCGCCGCGGACCACCGGGTCTCCAAGACGTCGACGCCGGGCAGGATGCGCAGCGCGAGGACCTTGCCGCCGGGCTTCATCCGCTGGCTGACGAACTCCGCTCCGACGTGGCCGAACCCGTACCCGCCGATCGGGTTGATGAAGGTCACCGGGCAGTCGGTGTCGACGCCACGGTCGAAGACGACGACCGGCAGACCGGCCTTGCACGCCGCCTCCACCGCAGGGGTGAGCGTGGCGGTCGTGTTCGGCGAGACGATGAGCGCGTCGCAGCCCTTGCCGAGCAGATCGTTGATGTCAGCGATCTGCTTCTGGTCCTTGCCTTCGGCGTCGACGTGGACGAACTCCTTGATCCGGTCGCCCTGCGCCTCGACCTCGGCCTGCATGGTCTTGAAGCCGACCTGTCGCCACGGGTTGTTCAGCGCCGCGTTCGAGAAGCAGATCTTGTGGGGGCCCGCCTTCTTGAATGTGGCGGTGTCCACCATCGTCGGGTTCAGCACCTGCTCCCAGGGCTTGTCGGCCGGGCCGGTCGGCGCGGCGTCGAGCAGCGCGAGTTCGTTGTCGTAGTCGGCCTGCACGAAGAACTTCGACTGCTCCCCGGTGCCGGCACCGGCAGCGGGTGCGGAGGAGGAATCCGACGGGGTCGCCGCCGGCTCGTCGGTGGCACAAGCGGTGAGTGACATCAGGATGAGCGCGGCCGTGGCCGCCATGCGTCGTTTCATGGAGAATCTCCTTATCTCGACGTGGAACGTCGGGTTGAAACCGCCACGGCGAACAGGATGATGGCGCCCTGGACCGTCGGTCTGAGTGCGCCGGACACGCCGTAGAAGTTCATGAGCGTGAAGAGCAGTTCGAGTGTCAGCGCGCCGAGCATCGCGCCGACGATCGAGCCCCGGCCGCCGCCCAGGGCGACACCGCCCAGGACGACGGCGGTGATGGCCCCGAACTCCAGGCCGGCACCGGCCTGGAAGGACACACCGCTGTAGCCGCCGATCAGAATTGCCGCGACCGCGGCGGCCAGGCCACTCAGCATGAAGGCGATCGTCCGGGTCCGGTGCACCCGGACGCCGCTCAGCTCCGCCGTACGCGGGTTGTCCCCGACCGCGACCAGTACCCGACCGAAGTCGGAGCGCATCAACAGCACCGCGAGCGTCGCGAGGATCAGCAGGATCACCAGGGCGTACGGCATACGACCGAGCAACGGCACGTCCTCGAACGCGCGCCGACCGAACCGGCGGAACTCCTCCGACAGCCCGCCTTTGGGTGCACCGTTGGACCAGAGGTAGACCGCGCCCACCAGAATCAGGAACATGCCGAGGGTGGTGATGAACGAGGGCACCCGCAGTCGCGTCGTGATCAGCCCGTTGACCAGACCGACGGCCAGCCCACCAGCGAGCAGCACCAGCACCACCGGCCAGGTCCGGGACGGGTCGCTGTCGATGAGCCGTGCCGCGACCACGACCTGGGCGGTGACCAACGAGCCGACCGACAGGTCGAACTCACCGGAGACGATCACGAAGTACTGACCGGCGGCGAGCAGGATGAGCGGAGCCGAACGGCCGAGGAACGACATCAGGGATGCCGGCGCCAGGAAGTCGGGCTGACGCACGGTGATCAGAACCAGCAGCACCACGAGTATCGCGAGCAGTGGTAGAAGGCCACCGGAGCGTACCCGGGCGAGCTGTGGCGGCAGCGGGCGACGCTTGACGAGTTGCATGTCAGACGGCCGCCTTTCGCATGGCCCGGCGGGCGTAGACGGCCACGGCGGCGATGATGATGGCCCCCCGGATCACCTGCTTGAAGAAGGCGTCCACTTCGAGCTGGTTGAAGATGGCATCGATGCTGGCGAGCAGCAGCACACCGCCGAGCGTGCCGACGACGCCACCACGGCCACCGGCAAGAGCGGTGCCGCCGATCACCACAGCCGCGATTGATTCCAGGTCGTAGAGGCCTTCGGTGCCCACCCGAGGAGCACCTGAACCGAGCCGACTGGCCAGATAGATCCCGGTGAGTCCGGCGCAGAGCGAGCAGAGCATGTGCGCGACGACCAGAACCCGGTCGTTGCGGACGCCGGAGAGCCTGGCGACCTCCGGGTCACCGCCGACGGCGACCAGGTGGTGACCGAACCGGGTCCGCGCGAGAGCGAACCAGCACGCTGCGGTCACGGCGACCAGCAGCAGGAAGGACAGCGGGACGGGGCCGATACGCTGGTAGCCGAGGGTCTGCACCAGCGTCGGAGAGGTGGTGCCGGCCGGCCCGTCGTAGCCGTTGTCGAGGTATCCCTTGAGCAGCAGCCCGACGCCGAGGGTGGCGATGAAGGCGTTGATCCGCAGCCGGGTGACCAGCAGCCCGTTGAGCAGGCCGACCGCGGCGCTGACGGTGAGCGCCAGGCCGATCGCCGGCAGCAGCGCGCCGTCGCTGCCGTTCATCGTCTCGGCCGCCACGAGGGTGCTCAGGCTGATCACGTAGGCGACCGAGAGGTCGAGCGAACCACCGAGGATGACCAGGGTCTGGCCGACCGCGACGAGACCCAGACCGGCGGCGACGTGCAGCAGGCTCACCGTGGTCGACTGATTGAACAGCTGACCGCCGTCGATCATGACGATCAGCCAGCCGACCGCCAGGGTGATGGCCAACGCCACGAACACGCCCGGTACGGGTCGCCGGGCCGCCCGCAATGACAAGAGGCTCACGCCGCCGCCTCGCTTCGCTCACCAGCGACGCGAGGCGCCACGCTGCTGAACCCAATGGTTCGCTCGCTCCGCTCGCTCACGCCGCCGCCTCGCTTACCGTGCCGACCGCCAGGGCGACGACGTCCTCCTCGGTCGAGCCGGCGGGCAGCTCACCGGCGACGCGACCGTCGCGCATGACCAGCATCCGGTCACTCATGCCGAGCAGCTCCGGCAGCTCGGACGAGATCATCAGTACCGCCGCACCCGCCCGGGCGAGCTGGCGGACGAGATCGTGGATCGCCGACTTCGCACCCACGTCGATGCCCCGGGTGGGCTCGTCGAAGAGCAGGATCAACGGGTCCAGTGCGAGCCACCTGGCCAACACCACCTTCTGCTGGTTGCCGCCGGACAGGAACCGGATCTCCTGGTCGTCACCGGCGGCCCGGACCTCGACGGTGGCGAGCAACTCCCGGACGCGCACCGTACGCGCGGCACGGCCCGAACGGACGGGGAAGACCGCGCGGCTCGCGAGCAGCGCGTTGTCGAGCACCGACTGCCGGGCCACGATGCCTTCGCCCTTGCGGTCCTCGGTGACGTACGCGATGCCGGCCCGCGTCGCCGCACGCGGTGAGCGCAGCCGGGTCGGCTTCCCGTCGATCGTGACCAGGCCGGTCGTGAACGGCTCCACCCCGAACAACGCCCGGGCCAGCGCGGACCGTCCGGAGCCCTGCAGACCACCGATGCCCAGCACCTCACCGGCGCGCAGGTCCAGGTCGATGTCGCGTAGTTTCCGGTTCCCGCCACCGCGCACGGCGAGCCGGACCGCACCGATGTCCTCCGGGGCCGCCCGGTCCGGGTAGTAGCTGGACAGTTCCCGGCCGACCATCTGGCGTACCAGGTCCTCCGCCGTGGCTTCGGTGGTGGGCATCGTCTGCACCCGGCGACCGTCCTTGAGGACCGTGATCCGGTCGGACAGGTCGAAGACCTCGGTCAACCGGTGCGAGACGTACAGCAGACCGATGCCCTGCTGTTGCAGCCGCCGTACCAGGCCGTAGAGCAGTTCGACCTCGTGGTCGGCCAGCGCGGCGGTGGGCTCGTCCATGATGAGCAGGCGCGCGTCGAGGGCGAGCGCCTTGGCGATCTCCACCACCTGTTGCTGGGCGACGCCGAGGCGGCCCACCACCGCGTCGGCGGGCAGCGTCGTCTCCCCGATGGTGGCCAACAGGTCCCGGGTGCGGCTGAGCATCTGTCGCCGGTCGACCAGGCCGCGCCGCTTCGGTTCATGGCCCAGGTAGACGTTCTCCGCGACGGTGCGCTCGGGCAGGAGGTTGAACTCCTGGTGGATGATGCCGATGCCGGCCCGCTGTGCGTCACGTGGGCCGCCGAACACGCACGACCGCCCGGCGAACTCGATGGTGCCGCCGTCCGGGACGTACCCACCCGAGACGATCTTCATCAGGGTGGACTTACCGGCGCCGTTCTCCCCCACCACGGCGTGCACCTCACCCGGAGCGACGTCGAGATCAACTCCGTCGAGGACGCGCACGCCGTAGAAGGACTTGCCGATGCCACGCAGGGCGAGCAGCGGCACCGGCGCTCGATCTGACATCAAAATTCCTTACTCATAGTAATCACCGAGGGCGACGGCGCGCCACTTCAGAACCGCCTACGACCGGCCAGTCACCTGGCTTTAGATATCGCAAGCAATGGTTCCTGTTGTCGTGCTCAAACTTTCGCTTGACACAACCGAAACATCGCACGTATGAAGATAGATGCTCGGGGATAGCTGCGCAATCCCCGATCTTCCCGGACTCCCGACCGGGCTGGTGACGGGCAACGACGCCGGGTCAGGTCCACTGGGGAACCATCATGCCAATGATCATTACCCCGACATGTTTGCGCTAACATCCATCAATCTCCATGTTCCTATCTATCTAGGCACCTTGCCGCCATCGATCCGGACCTCTCCCCGAACGTGACTCTGAGTTACATGGAACAGAGCCACTCAGGTACGCCGAGCCGTGCACCGACGACCGCACGCGCCCGCCGTACCACCAGACGTCGACCGACGTGCCGTGGGAGGTGCCCGGACTCGTGGCAGCACCCCCTGTTGCCCCGCCCCGACGAGGAGACGGCATGCGTCGCAAGACAGCCATCATCGGACTGATAACCGGTCTGTTACTGGCGCTCGCGCTGGTCCAGCCGGCATCAGCGGCTCCGGCCTTCCGCGCCCTGTTGTTCACCAAGACCACCGGCTACCGGCACGACTCGATCCCCGCCGGGGTCTCGATGTTTCAGCAGCAGGCCGCGTCCGACAATTTCGAACTGGTGCACAGTGAGGACTCCAGCGTCTTCACCGCAGCGAACCTGGCCACCTTCGATGTCCTGATCATGTTCCAGACCTCCGGCATGGTCTGGACCTCGGCCAGCCAACGCCAGGCGGTGGAGGGCTACCTCGCCAGCGGCAAGGGCATCGTGGCCATCCACAACGCCACCGACATGGGCATCGAAGCCGAGTACCCGTGGTGGGACCAGACCATCAACGCGGGCGCGCACATGCCGGAGCACTCCCCCGGCGTGCTACCCGGCACCGCCATCGTCGCCGACAAGAAGCACCCGTCGACGGCCAGCCTGCCGGATCGCTGGAACCGCAGCGAGGAGTGGTACAACTTCGACAAGAACCCGCGCGGCGAGGTGCACGTCCTGGTGACCGCCGACGAGCGCACCTACAACCCGGGCTCCCGGGCGATGGGCCCCGATCACCCGATCTCCTGGTGCCGTAACACCGGCGGTGGTCGGGTCTGGGCCACCGCCATGGGCCACGCGATCGCGTCCTACAGCGAGACCCACTTCCGCAACCACGTCCTCGGCGGTGTGAAGTGGGCCGCCGGCAACCAGCCGGGTGACTGTGGCGGCACCGTCTGGGGCAACTTCGAGAAGCGGACCCTCGACAGCAACACCGTCGACCCGATGGCGCTGGCCGTGGCACCCGACGGCCGGGTGATCTACGTCCAGCGAGGTGGCCAGGTCAAGATCTTCAAGCCGAGCACCAGCAGCACCGTCACCGCCGGCACCCTCAGCGTCTACACCGGCGGTGAGGACGGGCTCACCGGGCTCGCGCTCGACCCGAACTTCGCCAGCAACGGGTACGTCTACCTGTACCACTCGCCGGCCAGCAGCTCCACCGACGTCAACCGGGTCTCCCGCTACACGCTCAGCGGTGACACGTTGAACATGTCCAGCGGGGTCACCATCATCGACATCCCGGCGTACCGGGACCGGACGTACCCGGAGCCCGGCCACACCGGCGGGTACATCGACTTCGGGCCGGACGGCAACCTCTACATCGGCACCGGCGACGATGTCGCGCCGAACCTCGACCCCAACTGGCAGGGCTACGCCCCGCTGGACTGGCGCTCGGGCAAGCACATGCTCGACGCGGCGCGTACCGCCGGCAACACCAACGACCTGCGTGGCAAGCTGCTGCGGATCAAGCCCTCCGCCAGCGGCGGCTACACCATCCCGTCGGGCAACCTCTACCCGCAGGGTACGGCGCAGACCCGGCCGGAAATCTACGCGATGGGTTTCCGCAACCCGTTCCGCTTCTCGATCGACCCGGCCAACGGCTGGGTCTACCTGGCCGACTACGGACCGGACCGGAACCCGCCCACCACCAACCGGGGCCCCGAGGGTCTCGTCGAACTCAACGTGATCAAGGCGCCGGGCAACTACGGCTGGCCGTTCTGCCACGGCGACAACCAGCCGTACGCGCCGTACAACCCGGACACCGGCGCGGTCGGCGCCAAGTTCAACTGCGCCGCGCCGGTCAACAACTCGCCGAACAACACCGGCCTGACCAGTCTCCGGCCGGTCGTCGCACCCAACATGTGGTACGGCTACGGCAACTCGCAGAACTTCCCCGAACTCGGTTCCGGCGGCTCCGGACCGATGGGCGGGCCGGTCTACCGCTACGACCCGGCGAACCCGTCGGCGACGAAGTTCCCGCCGTACTACGACGGTGTCCACTTCTTCTACGAGTGGTCGCGCAGCTACATCAAGGAAGTGCACTTCGACTCCGCCACGGCGGTCACCCGCACCAACCCGTTCCTGCCCACCAGCCGGTTCAATAAGCCGATGGACCTTGAATTCGGTCCGGACGGCTCGCTCTACCTGCTGGAGTGGGGCACCAACTTCGGTGGCGGCAACAGCGACTCCGGCCTCTACCGGATCGACTACGTCCAGGGCGGCAGGTCCCCGATCGCCCGGGCAACCGGCACGCCCACCAGTGGCAACGCCCCACTGACCGTGCAGTTCTCCAGCGCGGGGTCGATGGACCCCGATCCCGGTGACACGATCAGCTACCAGTGGACGTTCGGCGACGGCACCACCTCGACGGCGGCCAACCCGTCGAAGGTCTACACCAGCAACGGCAACTACACGGCCCAGTTGAAGGTGACCGACAGCTCGGGCAAGACCGGCTTCGCCAACGTCCAGATCACCGTCGGCAACACCGCTCCGGTGGTCACCATCACCACGCCGGCCAACGGTGGCATGCTCACCTTCGGCGACCGGGTCTCGTACCAGATCACCGTCACCGACCCGGGCGGCGCCGCGATCGACTGCAGCAAGGTCTTCCTCAACCCGGCGCTCGGGCACGACGACCACGCGCACGAGACCACGGACTACGCCGGCTGTTCCGGGACCATCCCCACCGACCTGCTCGGCGGGCACCCGGACGGTGCCAACCTGTTCTACGTGCTCAACGCGCGCTACACCGACAACGGTGGCGCGGGCGGCGCTGCCCCACTCACCGGCCGGGCCCAGGTGATCCTCCAGCCCAAGCACAAGCAGGCCGAGTACTACAGCAGCCAGTCCGGCACCCGGGTCGTCGACCAGGCCGGCGCCCAGAGCGGCAAGCGGATCGGGGACATCTCCAACAACGACTGGATCGCCTTCACCCCGATGAGCCTGTCCGGTATCAACACCGTGAGCTACCGGCTGTCGTCGCCCTCCGGCGGCGGATCGATCGAGCTACGGGCCGGCTCACCGACCGGCACGCTGCTGGCCACCACGCCGGTGCCGAGCACCGGCGGTTGGGACAACTACCAGTCCACACCGCCGGTGAACGTCACAGCCCTTGCCGGCAGCCACACCCTGTACCTGGTCTTCAAGGGCAGCGGCAACAACTGGTTCGACCTCGACTCGCACACCTTCGGCGGCCCCGGCGTGGGCGTCGGTGACACCGGCGGCAGCGGGATCGCCGGCCGGACGTGGACGATCACCGCGCAACACAGCAACAAGCTGATGGACGTCAGCGGTGTGTCCACCGCCGACGGCGCACAGATCCACCAGTGGGCGGCCACCGGTGGCAACAACCAGAAGTGGCAGGCGGTCGACGCCGGTGGTGGCGCCGTCTACCTCCGGGCCGTCCACAGCGGCAAGTGTGCGGAGGTCATCGGCGGTTCCACCAGCGCCGGCGCCTTCCTCCAGCAGGCGACCTGCAACAACAGCAACCAGCAGAAGTTCACCGCGACGACCACCGGAACCAGCGGGGTCTACACGGTGAAGAGTGTGCTGAGCGGGCTCTGCCTCGATGTCAATGGCGGCGCCACGACCGACGGCGCCCGCCTGTTGCAGTGGACCTGCCACAGCGGCACCAACCAGCAGTGGCGGTTCGGCCTGGCCTGATCGTCGCGACCATCGCGATGGTCAGTGACGCCTCCCGTCGGGACCGGTCTCCGGGAAACGGAGCCGGTCCCGTTCGGGGTGACGGTCGCCCGTCAAGGGCAGGACTCGTACCCGTCCCACGAGGCCGGGTACGAGTCCAGACCGGCCTACATCGGCGCGGCGAGCAGCCCGGCGGTGGTCAGTGATTCCCAGAGTTCGTCGGGCACCACCGTGGTCGAGCGCTCTACGGTCTCGGCCGTCTGCGTTCCGTTGCGGACACCGACCACCGTCGAGACCACGGCCGGGTGTCGGCGGACGAAGGCGAGCGCCGCCTGCGGCAGGGTGACACCGTGCCGGTCGCAGACCTCGGCGATCCGCCGCGCCCGTTCAATCACCTCCGGCGGCGCCTGTTGGTAGTTGTAGAACGCGTCGGCCGGGGGGTGGTCCCGCGACAGCAGCCCCGAGTTGTAGACGCCCGCGATCACCACACCCACTCCGCGGCTCTCCGCGAGCGGCAACAGGTCACCGGCCGCGCCCTGTTCGAGCAGGGTGTACCGACCGGCACACATCACCACGTCCACGTCGGTCTCCCGGACGAAGCGGGCGAGCATCGCCGACTGGTTCATGCCGGCACCGATCGCGCCCACCACGCCCTGGTCACGCAGTTCGACAAGCGCGGGTACGGCCTCCGCGGCGGCCTGCGCCCAGTGATCGTCGGGGTCGTGCAGGTAGGCGATGTCGATCCGGTCGAGACCGGTACGCGCCAGGCTGGCCTCGATGCAACGGCGTACCCCGTCCCGGCTGAAGTCCCAGACCCGGCGTTGGCTGGCGGGAACGTCGAACCCTTCGGGATCGCGCAGGTGCGCGTCCTCCGGCGACGGCACCAGGAGTCGCCCCACCTTCGTCGACACCACGTACTCGTCGCGCGGTCTGTCCCGCAGCGCCCTGCCCAGGCGACGTTCGGACAACCCGAGGCCGTAGTGCGGCGCGGTGTCGTAGTACCGCACGCCCGCCGCCCAGGCGGTGTCGACGGCGGCGGCGAACTCCTCGTCCGTGGTCACCCGGTAGAGGTTGCCGCCCTGGGCCGCGCCGAAGCCCAGCTCGGTGAGGCTGATCGCCGGACGGCGCGGCAGTACGTGTGTCTTCACGACGCCCCCAGTCGATAGCAACGCAGCGCGGTACCTTCCCAGACCGCTGTGCGATCGCTCGGATCGAGACCTCCCAGCAACTCGGTGACCGCCTCGATCCAGCGCGGGTACGAGGTGGCGAGCAGGCACACCGGCCAGTCCGAGCCGTACATCAGCCGCTGCGGCCCGAACACGTCGATGGCGTGGTCGACGGCGGGTCGGAGATCCTCCACCGTCCAGGGCGACCGGGGCACCTCGGTCGTCAGGCCGGACACCTTTGCCGCCGTGTTGGGCGCTTCGGCGAGTGTGCGCAGCTCCCGTTTCCAGTGGTCGAACTCCGAGGTGCCCAACGCGGGCTTGCCGAGATGGTCGAGGACGAACCGCACCTCAGGCAGGTCACGCGCCAACCGAGCGGCCATGGGCAGTTGGTGTTGCCGGACCAGCAGGTCGAAGACCAGGCCGGCAGCGCCCACCGCGGCGATGCCGCGACGGACGTCCGGGCGGTCCAGATAGGCCGGGTCGGTCTCGCTCTGCACGAGATGACGGATGCCGACCAGGCGCTGTCCACCCGGTGCCGCGCGCAGGCGGTCGAGGCGGTCGACGACATCGTCGGCCGTCAGGTCGACCCAGCCGACGACACCACCGACCAGGATGTCGTCGGCCGCGGCCCGCAACAGGTCCAGGGTTTCCTTCACCGAGGCGATGGACTGCACGACGACGGTGGTGGTGACGCCCGCCGCCCGGGCGAGCGGGGCCAGGTCGGCGATGTCGAAGTCCGCGTCGATGGCCGCCATCGTCACCGGGTCGATCCACGGCTGCGGATGCCGTGCCCGGACCCACAGATGGTGGTGTGCGTCGATGATGCCGGCCATCCCGGGCGCTGCGTCGGTCATCGGCCCAGCCACCCCCCGTCGACCGGCAGCACGATCCCGTTGACGTAGTCGGAGGCCGCCGAGGCCAGGAACACCGTGGCGCCGCCGAGGTCGTCGGCGGCACCCCATCTGCCGGCCGGGATCCGGGCCAGGATCGCCTGGTTGCGGTCGGGGTCCTCGCGCAGGGCCCGGGTGTTGTCGGTGGCGATGTAGCCGGGGGCGATGGCGTTGACGTTCACCCCGTGGGCCGCCCACTCGTTCGCCAGCGCCCGGGTGAGACCGGCCACGCCCGACTTCGACGCGGCGTACCCGGGCACCGTGATGCCCCCTTGGAAGCTGAGCAGGGACGCGGTGAAAATGATCTTCCCGTGGCCGCGCTCCACCATCGTCCGCCCGATCTCCCGACTCAGCACGAACTGGCTGTTCAGGTTCACCTCGATCACGTGGTCCCAGATCTCGTCGGGGTGATCCGCAGCCGGCGCGCGGGCGATGGTCCCGCCATTGTTGACCAGGATGTCTATCGGCCCGAGCGCGATCAGATCATCGGCCAGCCGGCGCACGGCCGTCCGATCAGCCAGATCGGCGCGCAGCGCGGTGAAGCGCCGGCCGGCGGCACGCACCCGGCGTCCGACCTCGCTCTCCTCCGGTTCGAGGTTCGCGGAGACCCCCACCACGTCGGCGCCGGCCCGGGCCAGCGCCTCGGCCATGGCCAGACCGATGCCGCGCCGGGCGCCGGTCACCACCGCGGTCCGTCCGGACAGGTCGAACAGGTTCGTCACTGGTCACCCTCCTGCCAGTCCAGCAGCACCTTCATGACACCGCCACCCTCCAGCGCGGTGAACGCCGCGGTCGCCGACTCCGGCGGCTCGACCCGGGAGATCAGCTGCCCTGCCGGTATCGCGCCGGAGGCGACCAACCGGATCGCCTCCGCCATGTCGTCGCGCTGGTAGAGACGGGCGCCGAGCAGTTCCAGCTCACGCCAGAAGAACCGATGCAGATCGACCTCCCTGGGCCGGGGGTGGATCGCCACCATCACCAGCCGACCCCGGGCGGTCAGGACCTCGACCGCGGTGCCGACACCGGCAGCGGAGCCGGAGACCTCGAAGGCGACGTCAGCGCCCGCACCGTCGGTACGGTCGTCGACCAGCGCCGCCACGTCGATCGCGGTCGGGTCGACCGCCTCGATTCCGATCTCGCCCGCGACGGCGCGTCGAGTCGCGTCCGGCTCCACGAGCAGCACCCGCGCACCGCGGCCCTGGGCGACGGTGCCGATGAGCACCCCGATCGGCCCGCCGCCGACGACGACCACGTGCTCGCCGGAGGCCACCTTTCCGCGCCGCACGTCGTGCACCGCGACGGCGACCGGTTCGACAAGTGCTCCCTGGTCGAGTGGCAGTTCCTCCGGCAGCGGCAGGACCAGTTCCGCCGGCACGTTCCACGAGGACTGCATGGCACCGGGCGAGTCGATGCCGAGGAAGTTCATGGCGTGACAGATGTGCGAGTTGCCACGCTGGCAGGCGGCACACCGCCCACACCATCTGGTGGGCAGCACGGTGACCGGCTGGCCGACGGACCAGCCGGTGACGTCCTCGCCCAGGGCCGCGATCCGCCCCGACATCTCGTGCCCGATGATCGCGGCGGCACCGACCCGGGAGTCCATGTCCCCGTGGTAGATGTGCAGGTCGGTGCCACAGATCCCGGTGTAGGCCACCGCGATCCGCACCTCGCCGCGACCGGGCGCGGCCGGCTCACGCTCCTCGACTCCGAGGTTCCGTGCGCCCCGGTAGACCACTGCCTTCATCGATCCTCCGTATCAACGGCCGTACCCGACTTCTGCCGGCCACCGCCGGGTCCGATCAGTGACGCCCGGTCGGGGACACCTGATTGCTGTTGCGCGAGGCGGTGGCAGCCCGGGCCAACGGGAGGTTGACGGTGTCCGGTACGACGCCGTCGGTCGCCGCCAGCAGCCGCCGCCCGGCCTGCTCCGGCCGGACGTTCGGGCCGTCGACCGGCGGCGCCTGCGGGGGCTGGACCCGCTGTTCGTCCACCCGCAGGCCGAGTCCGGGTGAGTCGCCGAGGATGAACGCCCCGTCCTCGACGTGCAGGTCGACGGAGACACCGACCGGCGGCCAGAGATCCTGCAACTCGCTGGTCAGGTGGTTCGGCACCGAGGTGGCCGCGTGCAGCAGCCCGAGCGGGCTGTTGCCGATCGGGCTGACCGGCAGGTCGTACGCGTGCGCCAGGGCGGACACCCGCAGGAAATGGGTGACTCCGCCAACCGCTGACGTCTGGACGACGTCGACCGCGCCGGCGGCGATCAGCGGACGGTACTGCTCAAGCCCGGTGAGGTTCTCCCCGGTGGCGACCGAGGCGCGCACTCCCCGGCCGACGGCGGCGAGCCCCTCGGCGTCCCAACGCCGAACCGGCTCCTCGATCCAGATCAGGTCGAGAGTCCGTTCGAGTTCACACACGTGCCGGACGGCCTGCTTGCGGGTCCACGCCTCGTTGACGTCGAGCATCAGGCCGGGCCGCCTTCCCTGACCGGCCTCGGCCAGGATCTCCTTGACCAGGTGGAGTCGGCGTCGGTCCTGTTCGATGTCGAGGCCGCCCTTGAGCTTGGCCGCGCGCAGCCCGTGTTCCGCGTAGCGGGTGTACGTCGAGACGAGTTCGTCGTCGGTCAGACCGATGTCGAGGCCGGAGGCGTACGCCGGAACCCGCCGGTCGCGCCCGCCCAGCAACCGCCACAGCGGCTGCCCGGCCGCCTGCGCCTTGATGTCCCACAGTGCGGTGTCGAGCGCGCCGATGGTGCCGAACACCGGGCCCGCGTGACCGGCCTTGAAGGTGTGCCGCAGCATGCGGTCGTAGAGCGTGGTCACCGCACGGGGATCCTCACCCTCGATGGCCGCGAAGATCCGCTCGATCTCGACATGCGGACCGATACCGACGCCCGACAGCCCTTCGTCGGTCTCCACGACGACGATCGGCACCGAGACCTT
Source organism: Micromonospora lutea (assembly GCF_016863535.1). Lineage (GTDB taxonomy): Bacteria > Actinomycetota > Actinomycetes > Mycobacteriales > Micromonosporaceae > Micromonospora > Micromonospora lutea. The sequence continues at coordinate 23,782 of NZ_BOPB01000014.1, read as the reverse complement.
CCCGTCGGCGAAGACCCCGTTGGCGTCGCCGACCGGGCGCCCCCATTCCTGGACCGTGGTGAGCGTCCGATATCCGGTGATGCGCATGTCAGCCCTTCGTGGAGCCGGCGGCGACGCCGTCGGCGATCTGGCGCTGGAGAAAGAGGTAGACCACAAGGACCGGTATCGCGGCGATCAACACCCCTGAGGCGAAGGTGGGGATGTCGTTGGAGTACTGCCCACGCAGCGAGGTCACGCCGACCATGAGCGTGCGATGCTCTGCCGACGGCATCATCACCAACGACATCAGCACGTCGTTCCAGCAGAACAGGGCGTTGAGAATGCCGACCGACAGCAGGGCCGGGGTGCCCAGGGGCAGCATGATCCGGCGGTACACGCCGTACACGCTGTTGCCGTCGATCCGGGCCGCGTCGATGACCTCGCGCGGGATGGTCTTGTAGTAACTCGTCATCAGGAAGACGGTGAAGGGCAGGAACTGTGCCACGAAGACCAGGACCAGCCCGGGGTACGTGTCGATGAGGGCGGTGTCGGCCATGATCCGGGCGAGCGGCACCATGATCACCTGGAACGGCACGAACAGGCCCGCGAGGCAGCCCAGGAACAGCGCCGAGGAGCCACGGAACCGAAGCTGGCTCAGGGCGAAGCCGGCCATCGACCCGAGCAACAACAGCAGTACGACCGAGGACGTCACCACGATCAGGGAGTTGACGAAGTAGCGGTCCATGCCGACGCTGTTCCATGCCGTGCTGATGTTGTCCCAGCGCAGGGTGTCGGTCAGGGCGAACCGGTCGAGGATGTAGTCGCGCCGGGTCTTCATCGCCACGTTGACGGTGAACAGCAGTGGATAGATCGTCGCCAGCGCGAGCAGCGACATCGGGATGGCCAGCAGCCACCGGCTCAGGCGTACGCGGGACATCAGTCCTCCCCTCCCGCCCGCCTGAGCAGCTTCACCTGAAGCAGCCCCACGACGAGCATGATCACGAAGAGCACCGTCGACGCGGCCGAGGCGAGGGCGGGCCGGTTCATCTGCCCCTGCTGGATCCAGATGTAGTACTCCGGAAGGTAGGTGGATCCCTCCGGTCCGCCGCTGGTCATCACGTAGAGCAGGCCGAACATCGAGGTCAGCATCCCGACCATCGTGGTGACGGCGACGAACGCGATGGTGCGGGACAGGCCCGGAATGATCACGTGCCGGATGACCTGGACCAGCGACGCACCATCCACCCGGGCCGCGTCCAACAGGGCGGCATCCAGGGTCGCGAACCCGGCCAGGAACACCACCAGCGCCATCCCGAAGGTGGCCCAGATGTGTACGCCGACCACCACGAACATCGCGACGTCCGGATTTCCGAGCCAGTCCACCGGGCTGATGCCGACCGCCCCGAGCACCGCGTTGACGGGGCCGTCGAAGGCGAGCAGCAGATTGAAGATCGCGCCGACGATGACCGGGGAGAGCACCGCCGGGAAGAAGTAGACACTGCGGTAGAAGCGGTGTCCGGGCACCCGGAGGTAGATGAACGTCGCGAGCAGCCCGGGGATCGCCACCGCCACCGGGAGCAACAGCACCAGCAGCCCGACGTTGCCCAGGGCGGTGCGGAACAACGAATCGTCGAGCAACTCGAGGTAGTTGTCGATGCCCACCGTCGTCCCGTTGCGCTCTCCGTCTCCGGTGAAGGAGAAGTTGACGCCGAGCAGCAACGGGTACAGCCGCAGCACCACGATGATCAGGATGGCGGGTGCGACCAGGACGTACGGGGCGAGGCGCTCGGCGCGGGAGCCGCCACGCAGGTGCCGTGACCCAGCGCCACGGCGGCGGCCGCCAGCTTCAGCCGCCGCCCCGTCGGTCCGTCCGGATGGCACCGGACGGACCGACGGCTGTGCATTTCCGATCGGCACGAATTCAGCCCGCCTGGTCGGAAGCGGCCAGCTGCTTCACCGCCTCGTCGACGCTGATCGAACCGCTGAGCAGCTGCTGGGAGACGCGTCCCATCAGATCCAGGGTCTTCGAGGAGAGCGCCACGTGCAGGGCGGGCTTCCCGCTCTTGAGCTGGCCGACGATCGTGGCGGCGGCCGGGCCGGCCTGCGACACGTCGATGGTGGTGTCCGAGGCGATCGCGCCGGCTTCGGCGTAGAAGGCCGTGAGCGCCTCGGTCGAGGTCAACGATCGCACCAGGTCAGCGGCGACCTTGGGGTCCTTGGTCCACTTCGCCACGGCGTACCCGATGCCGCCGTCGTAGGCCAGGCTCGGGGTGGTGCCGGCGGTGACGACCGGAGCGCTCATCACGCCGAGCTTGTCGGGCGTCAGGAACTCGTTGAAGTCCTTCCAGTGCCCCACGTCCGACATCAACCCGATGACGTGCGCGGCCTTGGCCGACTGAAAGAGAGCGAAGGCGTCGTTGAACATCGCGGTCGAGTTGGCTCCGTCGTTGTTCAGACCGGCGTCCCCGGCGTCCTTCCAGAGCTGGAAGACCCGCTTCACGTTGGGTGAGTTCCAGTCGCGTTTGCCGGCGATCCAGTCGTCGTACTCCTGGGCGGTGAGAACGCCGGAGCCCAGGGCCGACAGCCAGAACTGGATTCCGGCCCCCTCCTTGTTGCCGAGGGCGAAGCACTTGGCACCGGCCTTGTCGATGGCGGCGCAGTCGGCGAGGAACTTGTCCCAGGTCGTGGCCGGGCTGGCCGGATCCAGACCGGCCTTGGTGTAGAGCTCCTTGTTGTAGTAGATGGGGTGGCCCTGCAGCGTCACCGGGCCGGCGTAGGTCTTGCCGTCCTTGGTGAAGGCGTCCCAGCCGGCCAGCCGCTGCTTGTCATCGGCGACGTACTCGTCGAGGGGAACCAGTGCGTCGACCCGATCGCGGATCTGGCCACCACCGTTGAACAGCATCACGTCCGGGCCCTTGCCGGACTGGATGGCCGCACCGAGCAGCGTGTAGTACTGGTCGAACGGCTGCGCGACGAACTCGACCGTCACGTCCGGATGCTTGGTGGCGAAGTCGGCCTTCGCCTTGTCGATATACGCTGCAGCCGAAGGCTCACCGGATTTCCAGTCCCACACCACCAGTTTGCCGGTCGAGCCGCCGGAGGACGAGCTGGTGTCGCTCGCACTGCCACAGCCTGCCGTCGCCAGTCCAACAACGAGGACGGCTGACCACAATGCTCGTTGTTTCATCGTTGTTCACCTCTGAGGGAAGTGGCTGACGGCCCGCCGCAGCCAACGTGATCAAGAACATAACTCGTATGACGTGTGACGTCAATATCCGGTCGTACACTGAGCCAGGACGTCGCAGCAGGACGAGCCAATCGGAGGGGACATGACGCCATCGCAGGAGACGGCCCTGGAAAAGCTGGCCGCCCCAGCCTGGCCGCGTCGCCCCACCAACCTCGCCACGGCGGTCACCGCCGAGTTGGTGGAGCGCATCGTCCGTGGGGTACATCCGTCCGGCACGGCGTTGCCTCCCGAGCCGGTCCTCTGCGAGAGCTTCTCCGTGAGCCGGACCGTGGTCCGCGAAGCGGTCAAGATCCTGCAGGAGAAGGGGCTGGTGCAGGTTCGTCAGGGTGCCGGCACCATGGTCACCCCGCCCTCGATGTGGGACATGCTCGACGAACTCGTCCTCGGGGCCACCATCGCCCAGGACGACAGCCTCGCCATCCTCGACGATCTCGTGGTCACCCGACGCCTGCTGGAATCCGACATGGCCCACGTCGCCGCCCGGGTCGCCGACCAGGAGACCCTCGACCGGTTGCGCGCGCTGGTGGACCGGATGGACGAACTGGTCGACGATCACGTCACCTACCACGAGCACGACCGGGCCTTCCACGACACGGTCATGCAGGCCTCCGGCAACCGCATCGCCCGTGGCGTCGTACGCTCGCTGGAGAGCCAGGTGGTGAACACGGCCCGGTACATGGGCCGCACCGAGCGCTCGCTGTGCGTGGCGTCCAACCGTGGGCACCGCCGCATCTACGAACGGATCGCCGCCCACGACCCGGAAGGTGCCGCGGCGGCGATGTTCACCCACATCACCGAGGCGTGGCTGGTCCGGCGCGGTGGCTCGGAGAAGCCCAGCCGCCTGCAACGCTGACCCCGGGCACGACGAATCGGCGGGCCCGACCCCCTGGCGCACTGCCACCAGGGGGCCGTGACCCACCGTCGCGCGCGACCCGGTCAGGAGAACTGGGCGAAGAAGCGCCAGATCTCGCCCTTGGTCCAGGTGGTGACGCCACTCTCGGCGTACGTTCCGTCGACCGGGCCGGGCATGTGCCCGTTGTCGAAGGCCGCCCACTGCACCGGGTACCCGGCGCGGCAACCGGAGTAGGTCGTGGTGATGTGCGTACGGCTGCCCGCGCCCGGCTCGCGCGGGTTCTGGGCGGTGCACCCGTTGTTCCGGACGAAGGTGTCACGCAGTCCTCGGCCCTGGCCGATGCTGAGGACGTTGTCCGAGATGCCGTGCAACCCGAAGTACGCGATCGGCTGCGTACCACCGCTGCACCCACTGATCTGCGCACCGGCGATCACGGCGACCGCCCGGAAGACAGTGGCCCGGGCACAGGCGAGGGCGTAGCTCATGCCGCCGCCCCAGCTGAAGCCGAGGGCGAAGCGTTGCCTCGGGTTGACGCAGAGGTCGCTCTCGATCCGACGGATCATGTCGTCGACGAAGGTGACATCCTCGCCACCGGCGTTGCCCCAACCGTTGCCGAGCCCTTGCGGCGCGACCAGGATGGCGCTGTTGTTCGACTGCTCCTGCTGGCCGTAGTAGGACCAGGCGCTCCCGCTGGTGCCGCCGGAGGAGATCTCCTGCATGGTGCCGCCGCGCCAGTGGAACGCGAAGATCAGCCGGTAGGCATTGTTGTTGTTGTAGTTGGCCGGCAACCGCAGGATGAACTGGCGGCTCTTGCCGTTGCTCTGGATCGTGTGCGTGCCGTTGTTCAGCGTCGGAGCCTTGCCGCACCCGGTGCCACCGGTCGGTGGTGGCGACGTGGGGCCACCTCCTCCGTCGACCCGGGCCAGTTGCCACTGCTGATTGGCACCGTTCCAGTCGGCGTACTGCACGACGTTCGCACCATCAGCGGTCGACGCGCCCTGCACCTCCACGACCTTACTGCTGTGCCGGCTGATCAACCGAACATGACCACCATCCGAGTCAGCCAACCGGAACTGCTGATTCGCACCATTGTGATCAGACCACTGCACGACCGCCGCACCATCAGCCGTCGACGCGTTCGACACATCCAGCACCTTGCCCGAATGCCGAGACCTCAACCGGTAAAAACCACCACCGGAATCCACAAACTGCCACTGCTGATTCGCACCATCGTTACGCGTCCACTGACTGATCCGCCCACCATCATTGGTCGCCAGACCGTACACATCCAACGCCTTACCACTGTTGCGATTGACCAACACATACCAAGCATTGGTGTCCACCGTCGCCGCCGCCGCAGGCGCCGCATTCACCACCACCAGACTGCCGGCCACCAGGACCGCGGCGGCAGCCGCAGCCAACCCCGACCGCCAACCACGTCTGGACAGGGAGGTGGGACGAACCTCGCCAATGGACTTCATTGGTCCACTCCTTCGATCTGGGCCATCCACGCGCAGTCGGTGGATGCCGTGCGGATGTGCCGGCGTCAGGTGGTGGCGTCAGCACGGTGGTGTGGTGCGGGAAAGATCAGGCAGCTGAGTCGCCGGCCAGCGTGACGACGTGCCCACGGTCGAGGCTGGCCGGCGTGCAACCACGGCGGAGAATCCGGCTCCCGGCAGCCACGAGACCCGCCATGACAGGAAAGTTAGCGCTAACATCATAAGACGTCAAACGACAGAGGTCTATGGCTTGCTCGGGCTTCCGCAGCCGCCCGGGCCACCGCGCACCGTCCCCCGAGCCCGGCGGCGACCACCGAGCCCGGACCGCGATCACGGAGTCCAGTACAGGTGCGGATTGACCCGCCCGGACCAGTCGAAGACGGCCATGTTGTCCCAGCCGTTACCGGTTCCGTTGATGTCCGCCGGGTCCCAGCCGTTGCCGCGTACGGCGTACCAGGTCGGTTCCCAGTAGAAGACGCCGACCGCGCCGGCGTTGCGGGCGGTGTTCTGCACCCAGCTGAACTGCTGCGCCTGGCCGGACCAGGTGGCCGGGATGTTGTCGCAGCGTGCGGTGCCCGAGATGACGTTGGGCTGATGGTCGGCATCGGCCGTGGTGAACGGGTACGCGGTCTCGGCGATCACCACCGGCTTGCCGTAGCGGGATTTCACGTCGGCGATGACGTTGTACAGGTTGGCCAGCGTGCCGTGCCACATGCAGTAGTAGGACAGCGCGGTCACGTCCCAGGTGACGCCCTGCGCCCTGATCCCGTCATAGAACCAGCGGGCGTTGGCGTTGCTGTCCGCGTTCGCCGTGTGGATCCACACCTGGGTGCCGCCGTGGCACGCCTTGGTGGCCCGGTAGCCCTGCTTGAGCAGGCTCGCCAGCGGGGCGAAGTTGTTGTTCACGACCTGCCCACTGGGCCACAGCATGCCCACATTGATCTCGTTGCCGATCTGCACCGCGTCCGGCGTGGTGCCCTGCGCCTTCAGCGCGGTACACACGTCGTAGGTGTAGTTGTAGACGTCGGTCTGCAACTGGCTCAGCGAGTGGTTCGCCCAGGCTGCGGGCGGATACTGCTTACCCGGATCGGCCCAGGTGTCCGAGTAGTGGAAGTCGATCAGCAGCTTGAAGCCCTTGGCCTTGATCGTCCTGGCCTGTTGAAGCACTGTGGCCTTGTTGTTGTAGCCGCTGGCCGGGTTGTTCCAGATGCGCAGCCGCAGATAGTTGACGCCCTTCGAGGCGAGGATGTCGTAGGGGTCGGCCGGCGCGCCGGAGGCGTCGTGGTAGCGGGCGCCGAGGTCGAGGCTGCGGTGCAGCGAGGAGACGTCCGCGCCGCGCATGGTGAGGGTGTTGGCCGCCTGTGCGGGGGCGGTCAGGGCCAGCGGGGCCACGAGGACCACCACCCCCGCGAGGACCCGGAGGGACGGTTTCATGCTGCTCCTTCACATCCAGGGAGACAGGTGCCCGCGGGATCCGGGCACCTCCGGCGGGATCGCCGGACGGTTCGGGACCAGGTGAGGTGGTGACATGCGTCGATGGATTGGGTGTGACAGCAAGGGTGAACCATGCCGGCGCCTCCGCACCAGCCCCCTCTGGTCGCGTTGAAGCCCTGGGCCTGACGGCGACGCGCAGCGGTCAGGTGAGGAAGTGGTGCAGCGCGGCGGTCAGGTCGTCGGGGTTCTCCTCCGCGACGTGGTGACCGGACTCGATCGGGTGGCCGCGTAGATCGTCGGCCCACGGACGCCAGACGGCGAGCGGATCCCCGTAGAGATCGACCATGTCGTCCCGGGTCGACCAGAGCAGCAGGGTCGGGCAGCGGACGGTACGGCCGGCTCGCCGGTCGGCCTCCTCATGCTCACGGTCGACGCCGAGGCCGGCGCGGTAGTCCTCCAGCATCGCCCGCACGGTCGCCGGGTCGTGGATGGCCTGCCGGAACTCCCGGTGGTTCTCGACTCCCATGCGGTCCGGCCGGGCCTTGTCGCCGTACCAGGCGTCGGGATCGGCGCCGATGGCCCGCTCGGGCTTGTCCGGCTGGGCGAAGAAGAACCAGTGGTACCAACTCCGGGCGAGGGTGGCGTCGCACCTGGCGAGGGCCTCGCTGATGGGCACCCCGTCGATGACCACCAACCGACTGACGACCTCGGGATGGTCCAGTGCCAGGCGTAACGCCACGTAGCAACCGCGGTCGTGCCCGACCGCGGCGAACGTCGAGTGACCCAGCGCGTGCATGAGTCGGACCAGGTCCGCCGCCACCACACGTTTGGACTGCTGGGAGTGGTCGGGCAGAATCCGTGCCTTGCCGGACTGTCCGTAGCCGCGCATGTCGGGGCAGACCACGGTGAACCCGTGATCCACCAGCCGGGGGGCGACCCGATGCCAGGTCGATCCGGTACGCGGGTGTCCGTGCACGAGCAGGACGGCAGGACCGTGCCCGGCGTGCCGGACGCGAAGGTCCACCTCCCCCACGTCGATCCGCTCATCGGTGAACTGGTCGAACATGCCCGACCAGTACCCGCGTCGGCGCCGCTTCAACAGCCCGCCCAGGCAGGTCACCGGAGGCAAGTTCATCGATTATCTTGCATGTCTCGATCGCTGTCCGGTAAGAAGACTTAGGAATCGTTCAGGTTCCGCTTCCTGGGAGGAGCGACGATGAAACATGCCCTGCGCCGGCTACGCCTGGTGACCGTCACATTCGCTGCCTGCACACTCAGCCTCAGCCTGCTGTCGGCGCCCGCCGAGGCGTACCCGGTGCAGCCGATCGCGCCGCTGTCCGACCGGGCACCCGAGTCGGATCAGTTCTCGGCCGAGGGCGTGACGACCGTCGGTGAGTTGCGCACCGTCGACGGATCGCTGTCGTACGCCCGCGACGGCCGGACCCAGATCATCCGGCACCCCGGTGCCACGTACGTCAAGGTGCACTTCAGCTCGCTGCGGCTAAGCCCCGGCGAGTACGTCACCGTGTCCAGCCCGGACGGTCGGGAGAGCTACCGGTACGACCGCAATCTGAACCGGGCGACCAGCGCGGACTACACCACGGACGGACGGTCAGGTTTCTGGGCGATGTCGGTGGAGGGCGACACGGCGGTGGTGACGCTGCACAGCAACCGCTCCTCCCGGGGCAGCGCCGCTACCATCGACCGGTTCTGGCGCGGCTACGACCGTACGGAGATCGGCGAGCACAACTTCACCACGCAGTCGGTCTGCAGCACCGACGCCCGCCGCGACGTGGTCTGCTACCAGAGCAGCCACCCCACCGAGTTCGCCCGCAGCAACGCCGTGGCACGTCTGCTGATCAGCGGCGGCGGCATGTGCACCGCCTGGCGGGTCGGCAACACCAACCGCATGCTGACCAACAAGCACTGCTTCTCGACGCAGGCCGCGGTCAGCGGTAGCGAGATGCAGTTCAACTACCAGTGCGCCACCTGCGGCGGCGCGAACCCCGGGGCCGGCACCAAGGTCAGTGGCGCCACGCTCTACCGGGTGAGCAGCGGTGGTTCCAGCCAGCTCGACTACGCCCTGTTCTCGGTGAACAACTTCGCCGCCATCCAGGGGTACGGCACGCTCTACCTGGCGACGTCCGCCACCACCACCGGCACCCAGATGTACATCCCGGGGCACGGTGACGGCAGCCCGAAGCGTCTGTCGATCTTCGAGAACGCCCAGAACGGCGCGCGCTGCACCGTCCGGAACGCCAACTACAACACCTGGAACATCAGCTACAGCTGCGACACCTCCGGTGGGAACTCGGGCTCGCCGGTGCTGAACAGCAGCCACCGGGTGATCGCCCTGCACCACCTCGGCGGGTGTCCGTCCAACCAGGGCGCCAAGGCCCACCTGATCTACAACGAGATCGCGAGTCTGATCGACAACGGCTGACCACGACGGTGGCGACCCGGGGCCGGATCGCGTCCCCGGGTCGCCACGCCGCGCCGCCCCTGGTGAGGCACCCGCCGGGTGCCGCCCTACCATTCGGTGCATGAGCCCGGTTGAGCGCATACCTACCCGGTGGGACGTCCTGGACGAGCGGTTCCGGGCGGTGAGCGGTGACCGCATGGTGCAGCGGCTCTTCGACGGCGGGCGGTGGCTGGAGGGGCCGGCGTACTCCGCCGCGTGGCGCTGCCTGCTGTTCAGCGACATCCCGAACGACCGGGTGCTGCGGTGGGACGAGGTCACCGGCCGATGCGACGTCTTCCAGGCACCCGCGGGCTACCCCAACGGCCGTACGGTCGACCGCCTCGGGCGCGTCGTGACCTGCGAGCACGGCAACCGTCGGGTCACCCGTACCGAGCCCGACGGGTCGCTGACGGTCGTGGCGGACCGGTGGCAGGGCAAGCGGTTCAACAGCCCCAACGACGTCGTCGAGACCAGCGACGGCTCATTGTGGTTCACCGACCCGAGCTACGGCATCGACAGTGACTACGAAGGGCACCGGGCAGATCCGGAGTTGGACGGCTGCCACGTCTACCGCTGTTCGCCGGACGGCCGGGTGGAACGGGTCGCCGACGATTTCCTGCGCCCCAACGGCCTCGCGTTCTCCGCCGACGAACGCCGCCTCTTCATCGTCGACACCCAGCGTCGGCATCTCCGTCACTTCGACGTGGGCCCCGACTGGACGCTGCGTGACCGGGGCGTACTCGCCGAATGCGACGCCGGGTCCTTCGACGGGATCCGACTCGACCAGGAGGGCCGGCTCTGGGTCGCCGCCCACGACGGTCTGCACTGCTTCGACCAGGAGGGCACGCTGCTCGGCAAACTCCGGCTGCCCGAGATCTGCTCGAACCTCACCTTCGGTGGCCGCAAGCGCAATCTGCTGTTCATGACGGCCACGACCTCGGTCTACTCGCTCGCGCTCAACGTCACCGGCGCAGGCCCGACCACCAGGTAGGCGGGCCGGGGCTGTCGGCCCAACTCGCCGGGTACAGCGACGGCATTGCGTAGGCGGCGTCACGCAGGCCGTCGGGCAGCACCCGGTAGAAGGCCCGGTCGAACAGGCCATGGTCGGGTGAGAGCTGCACCGGCAGGTGCAGGTTGTACATCGACAGCACCGAGGATCCCGGCGGCGCACGGCGCTGCCCACGGGAGACATAGCGGATGTCGGCCCGGGATCACGACTCCCTGCGGCCACTTCCATCATATCTATCGGTCAAGTCGCGCAAATCGCCCTGGATGCCGATTTTGTGGGTCTGGCCGGTACATATTCTCGACCGGTCCCCTTTCAGCCACGTCTGACGAACCCAGGGAGCAGTGTGTCCGAGACAGTGCGGCAGCTCGCCATCGAGCAGCAGGTGGTCGACCGGGTGTACGCACGCCTGGAGGTCATGCGTACGCAGGCGCGGGAACTGGAGGCCGAGGGTCGTGACCGCGCCTCGGCCGGCCCGTCGACCGGGCTGGTCGAGCGCGACGCGATGGTGCTGAGCGCCTCGGCCAGGCTGTCCGACCTGGACGGGCAGGAGGAGGGCCTCGTCTTCGGCCGGTTGGACTTCGACGACGGCGACACCTACCGCGTCGGCCGGCTGGGCGTACGCGACGAGAACCGGGAGCCGCTGGTGGTGGACTGGCGTGCGCCGGCCGCCGCGCCGTTCTACCGCGCCACCCCCGGTGAACCGCTGGGCGTGGTGCGCCGTCGGATCATCACCTGCCAGGGGCCCACGGTCGTCGGGGTGGACGACGAGGTGCTGTCGGCCGGCGACGTCGACGGTGTGGTGGGCGAGGGCGCCCTGCTCGCGTCACTCACCCGGGCACGTGGCCTGCACATGCGGGACATCGTCAGCACCATCCAGCGCGAGCAGGACGAGGCGATCCGCGCACCGGCACACGGTGTCACCGTCATCACCGGAGGACCGGGGACCGGCAAGACCCAGGTCGCCCTGCACCGCGCCGCCTACCTGCTCTACACCGACCGGGGGAAGTTCGCCGACGGTCGGGTGCTGGTGGTCGGTCCGTCGACCGTGTTCACCGAGTACATCGGCAGGGTGTTGCCCGGTCTCGGTGAGGACAGCGTCCACCTGCGGGCGATCGGCGAGCTGTTCGACGGTGTCGTGGCGACCCGACGTGACCGCGCCGAGGTCGCCAGGGCCAAGGGTGACCTGACGATGGTGCGGGTGCTGACCGAGCTGGCCTGGGACACTCCCCCGAACGCGCCCGGACGACTGGGCCGGCTCGACGCCGACGACCTGGCGAAGGCCCGGCTCGACGTACGACGACGGTGCGAGGCACGGGGCATCAAGCCCAACGGTGCCCGCGCCGAGGCGGCGACGGTGCTCTCGGAACTGCTCAGCGGCCGGGAGATCCCGGCGGCCTTCCTGAACGCGTGGTGGCCGATGCTGACTCCGCAGGACGTGCTGCCCGCGCAGGACGGGCAGTGGTCGGTGGACGACGTCCCGCTGCTCGACGAACTCGCCGAGATCCTGGGCGAGCCGGTCGCGTCGACGCCGGTCCGGACCGGATGGCAGGTGCGTGAGTTGAGCAGTGGTCCGCGGCTGGCGGACGAATTCGTGCTCAGCCTGAGTCTCAACGACGGCTGGCAGCTCTTCGCGCCCGGACTCTCCACGCCGATCGCCCTCTCCGGCCAGTCGCTCGACAGCGGCAACGCCTGGGCGGCGCAGCGCTGGGCGGCGGCGATCATCCTGCGGGAGGGCCACGAGGTGGTGGGCTGGACCGACGGCTTCGACCCGTACGGCGAGGAGGGGTACCTGCCGGAGTTGGCCGAGCCGCTGCCGGTCGCCGAGGTCGCCGACCCGGTCGAGGACGTGTATCTGCACGTCATCCTCGACGAGGCGCAGGATCTCTCGCCGATGGAGTGCCGCATGATCGCCCGCCGAGCCGCCCACGCCTCGATGACGATCGTGGGCGACCTCGGTCAGGCGACCCACCCGCTGGCTGCCGGAAGCTGGCCGGAGTTGGTGAAACAGCTGGGCAAACGCGAGGTCAGGATGCTCGACCTGCCGACCGGCTACCGGGTGCCGCAGGTCATCGCCGACTTCGCCGCCCGCGCGCTGGCGCCCGGGATCGAGCCGACCCGCTCCTTCCGGCCCGGTGGAACCCTCACCATCCGACAGGTGGACGACCTGCGGACGGCGATCGCTGAGGAGCGCGGCACGATCATCGCTCCCGACGCGATCGCCGACTCGCTGGATGCGGTCCCGGTCAGCCAGGTCAAGGGGCTGGAGTACGACCGGGTGGTGCTGGTGGAGCCCGCCGACATCGTCGCCGCCGAGCCCCGCGGCATGAACCGGCTCTACGTGGCGCTGACCCGGGCCGTCGCCGAACTGGTCATCCTGCACACCAAGCCGCTGCCGGAGGTGCTCGGGGCCGAGCGCTGAGGGACAGCGCCGCTCAGATGATGACTGCGTCGCCGGGCGGCGCCCGGTCCCGGCGACTGCGGTGCCGTGCATCACGTACGCCGGCAGCTGCGCCTCGTAACCGGCCGGAACTGTAGCGGCTCGGTAACCTTGATCGGGTACGAGCTGTACCCAACCAGCACCCTGCGAGGTAGTCATGACCAGTCCCGCGCCCGGCACCGTCGACCTCGCCCGCCTACAGGAAGTGCTCGACGGTCCGTGGGCCGAGGTCCGCAACGCGCACCGCAAGCACCTCGATGCCCGTTTCCTCCCGGTGTACGGCGAGACCGGCGACCAGGCGCGGGAGCGGGTCACCGGGCTGCTCACGGAACTTCCCGTCGAACTGGGTATCGGCGCGGCCTTTCCTACCGAGTACGGCGGTGCGTCCGACGTCGGTGGCTCGATCATCGCCAGCGAGATGCTGGCGCAGGTCGACCTCTCGCTGATGGTCAAGGCCGGGGTGCAGTGGGGCCTGTTCGGCGGCGCGGTCGCGGCCCTGGGGACCCGACGTCATCACGACGCCTACCTTCGGGACATCATCTCCGGTCAGATCCTGGGCTGCTTCGCGATGACCGAGACCGGGCACGGCTCCGACGTCCAGCAGCTTCGCACCACCTGCACGTACGACCCCCGGACGCAGACCTTCGATCTGCACACCCCGCACGAGGCGGCGCGCAAGGACTACATCGGCAACGCCGCCCGAGACGGGCGGATGGCGGTGGTCTTCGCACAGTTGATCAGCGGCGGGGAGCGGCACGGCGTACACGCGTGGCTGGTGCCGATCCGCGACGAGCAGGGCAATCCCCTGCCCGGGGTGACCATCGGCGACTCCGGTCCCAAGGCCGGCCTGCACGGGGTGGACAACGGACGGCTCAGCTTCGACCACGTGTCGGTGCCCCGGGAGATGCTGCTGGACCGGTACGGCCAGGTCGCGGCGGACGGCACCTACTCCAGCCCCATCGAGAACGACTCCCGGCGCTTCTTCACCATGCTCGGCACCCTGGTCCGCGGCCGGATCAGTGTGGGCGGTGCCGCGTCGGCGGCCGCGAAGTCGGCGTTGACCATCGCGGTCCGCTACGGCGACACCCGCCGCCAGTTCACCACCCCTGACGCCGACCGGGAGGTGCTGCTCAACGACTACCTGGCCCACCAGCGCAAGCTGCTGCCCGCCCTGGCCACCACGTACGCCCTGCACTTCGCCCAGGCCGAACTGGTCGCCGCGCTGCACGAGGTGCAGGGCGGTGACGGCCCGGTCGACGAGCACCGGCAGCGGGAGCTGGAGTCCCGTGCCGCCGGCCTGAAGGCCGCGCAGACCTGGCACGCCAGCCGCACCATCCAGACGTGTCGCGAGGCGTGCGGCGGTGCCGGCTACCTGTCGGAGAACCGGTTGCCGGGGCTGCGAGCCGACACCGACGTCTTCACCACCTTCGAGGGCGACAACACGGTCCTGCTGCAGTTGGTCGCCAAGGGTCTGCTCACCGGTTACCGGGACGAGTTCGGCTCGCTGGACGGCTGGGGACGCGCCTCCTTCGTCGCCGAGCAGGTGCGGGAGATGGTGCTCGAACGCACCGCCGCACGGTCGCTGATCCAGCAACTGATCAGCGCCGTGCCCGGCCGCGACGAGGAGGTCGCCGTCACCGACCGGGGCTGGCAGCTCACGATCTTCGAGGACCGCGAGAAGCATCTGCTCGAAGGCGCGATCCGCCGCCTGCGCAACGGCGCGACCAGCAAGCAGGACCGGCCCTTCGACATCTTCAACGATGTCCAGGACCATGTCCTCACCGCCGCCGCCGCGCACATCGACCGGGTCACCCTGGAGGCCTTCGTCGCGGCCATCGAGGAGACCGCGGACCCGGCGGTCCGGGCGCTGCTCTCCCGCGTCTGCGACCTGTACGCCCTCAGCGTCATCGAGGCCCACAAGGGGTGGCTGCTGGAGCACGGTCGCCTCACGCCGGCCCGCTCGAAGGCGATCACCGCAGTGGTGAACGGCCTGCTCAAGGAGCTGCGTCCGCAGATGCGGACGTTGGTGGACGGCTTCGCCATCCCGGACGTCTGGCTGGACGCCGCGATCCTCCGGGAGGAGCCCGGCCGTCAGGACGCCATGGCGGCCCACGACAGCGCGGCCACCTCCGCCTAGGTTGACATGGCGGCGTACGAACCGTGCAATATGTTGCATGCCGATCCCTGCGCGTGCGGGCGTCGTCGCCCGGTCACTGCTGCGCGACGATGCCTTCCGGGCGATTCGCGACGCGATCGTGAACGGGACACTGGCTCCGGGTGAGCGGCTCAACGACGGTGAGCTCGCCCAGTGGCTCGGCGTCAGCCGCACCCCGGTGCGCGAGGCGCTGGCCCGGCTTGAGGAGGCCGGCCTGGTCCGCACCAGGCCGGGCCGTTACACGATGGTCAGCCCACTCGACCTGCGGGCGCTGCGCGGTGCCCAGTCGGTGACCACCGCCCTGCACGAGTTGGCGGTGCGCGAGGCACTCCCCAACCTGTCCGCCGCCGAACTCGACGCGATGCGCGCCGCCAACACCCGCTTCGCGCAGGCGCTGCAGGCCAACGACGTCGACGCGGCCATCGCGGCGGACGACGACTTCCACGGCGTCATGGTGGCCGCCTCGGCGAACGCGGCGCTCCGGTCGGTGCTCGACCAGTTCACGCCCGCACTACGGCGGCTGGAACGACTCCGCTTCGCCTCACTGAGCGGCCGCGGCTCCGTCGCCCAGCACGAGCGGATCATCGCGCGGTGCGAAGCCGGTGACGTCGAGGGCGCGGTCGCCGCCACCCGCGTCAACTGGCAGACCCTGGCACCCCTGCTGGAGACCGCGATCGACGAGGACGAGCCCGACACCCCGACCTAGCCGTCGCGCCGGGAGTCCTCCGCCGCCGCCTCGTTGACCTGCTGTGTCACCCGGCCGGCGACCTCCGAAAGCGCAGTGATCTGCTTCGAGGTGAGACCGTCGATGACGAATCGCCGCACCGCGGCGACGTGCCCGGGTGCCGCGGCCACCACGAGGTCCCACCCAGCCTCGGTCAACACCGCCCGGTTGTAGCGGGGGTTGTCCGGGTCGGGCTCACGGCGCAACAGCCCTCGCCGCTCCAGACGCTTGAGAACGTTCGACAACCGGGACAGCGAGCTGCTGACCTGACTGGCCAGGGCGCTGAGCCGCAGCGTACGACCGGGCGTCATGGAGAGCGCGCTCAGCACGAAGTAGTCGAACAACGTGAGGTCGTTGTCGCGTAGCAGTTGCGCGTCGAGCGCGCTGGGCAGCTTGAACATGAGGCTGGCCAGGGCGAGCCAGGCCTCGCGCTCGCACTCGTTCAACCACCGGGGTTCCTCCGGCATGTCGCTCAGCCTAGCCGCCGGATCTGACTGCGGAGGTGAGGCATCTCGCATTTGGTTCAAGCTTGAACCTCGACGGGTTATCGTCTACTTCAACCTTGAACCTCGTACGTATGGAGTTGTCGTGACCCTGTTCCGGCTGGATGCCAGCATTCGTACCCACGGCTCGGCGAGCCGCGAGATCGCGGACATCGTCGAAGAGGAGTGGCTCGCCGCACACACCGGTGACACGGTCGAACGTCGCCACATCGGCGTCGACGTCCTCCCCGCGACCGCTTGGGCGGCGGCGGTCACCGCCGGGATGACCCCACCCGAGGAGCACACCGCCGAGCAGCGTGCGGCCCTCGCCCTCGCCGCCACGCTGGTCGACGAACTGCTCGCCGCCGACGCCATCCTGTTCGCCGTGCCGCTGTACAACTTCGGCGTCTCCCAGCACTTCAAGACCTACGTCGACCTGGTCAACACCGACCCGCGAGCGACCATGAAACCGTTCCTGACGGGCAAGCGGGTGGCGCTGGCCACCGTCCGGGGAGGCGCGTACGGCGGCGGCACCCCCCGGGAGGGTTGGGACCACTCGACGCCGTACCTGCGTCGCATCATCGCCGACTGCTGGGGTGCCGACCTCACCGTGATCGAGCGCGAGTTCACCCTCGTCGGCGTCGACCCCGCCCTCGACTCGTTCACCGACCAGGCCGCGCGGATGCACACCGAGGCCCAGCAGGCCGCCCGCGAGGCCGGCCGCGCGCTCGGCGGCCTGCCGGTCCCGGCCTGACGGTACGCAGCCGTACCGCTGCCGCAGCGGACCCGGGAAGAAGCCGGGCAGCCGGCACCGCACACCGTCTGGATGTGCGGTACGAACTGCCCGGCTGCTCGCCGCCTACGGCTGGAAGTACTCCGACATCATGCCGCTGACCCATTCCGGCTGCACGACACCCGACGGCAGGAACTCCACGATCGTCGGCTTCAGGTCGATGACGGGGGTGCCGGAGACCGCGTCGAGGCCCACCACCGTCAACTCGCGGCCGTCGACGGATTCGATGGCGCAGCACGTCACCCCGATACGGTTCGGCCGGCGAGGACCGCGACCGGCGAACACGCCAACGGGTGGAAGGTCCGAGCGTCCACGGTACGGACGGGGTTCCCGATAATCGCCATGCTCCGGAAACTGATCGAAGACGAAGAGGACCTCCACGTGGGAGAAGTCCTCCAGACCCTGGAGGCACGCCTCACCGAAGCGCTCGTTGACGACGATCGTGCTGCGGACGGCACCCCAGTTGTCGGTGTGCTGGACGTCCGTCCTGTCATTGCGGACCGTACCGATCGGGGTGATCTCGAAGCTGGGCATGACTGGAGGCTAATCCCGGCCGCAAAGCAGTCACCCGACGCGCGACCGGTCCCCTCGGCACGCCGGACGACCTGCGGGGTGACCTGTCGTCGCCCGGCTGCCGTCAACTCCCGTTTGCAAGGCGAGAGAGCAGGTCGGATATCACCGCGACCAGGGCGCCTACACCCGCCAGGGTGGTCACTCCTCCGATCACTCTGTCGAGGGCAACGAACCTGGCCCGGCGACGAACGAGCCGGTCCTGAGTCCAACCCTTCCGCCTGAACCGGCCTACCGAGCCAACAAAACGGTCAGAAAGCTCCACATGCCTCGTCGCGATCCCGCGAAAGTCTGCTGCCAGGGCCAGCCCTATCAGGACCATCGAAGTTCCAGTCAGAAACCCGACCACCGTTCGCCCCACGAGACCTCCACGAGCGTTGATCGCCGGAACCTCCGCCGGAAGCCCCGAGGTTAACCAACACCACGGATGCGCGCCGGTCCCGACTCCTACCCCGGGATGGCGGGGATGATCAGTGTCAGCGCACACCACCACATCGCGGCGACCGTAGGTGTCGTCGGGCCCCTGCAGATCGATGTGGACCCGAGCCAGAGCGCACAGTTCCGGATACTCCGTCAACATGTCGGCTGACCGCCATCGAGAGAGAAGCCGAAGTCGGTCAGGGCTGACACCATCGTGTCCGCCTGCATACCGATTCCCTGGCCGGCGACCGGCAATTGGCGTAGCAGGGATTCGACGTGAACGTTCCCGGTCTCGTGAAGTTCCTTGCCGGATGGACGTCCGGCGAAGTCAGCATCGATGGGTACGAGGCGGCACCGCCGCAGCGAGCGACATCGCGCCCAGGCGGTCCGGTCGTTGCCGGACCGCCTGGGCGGTTGGTCAGGCTCGGGTGCGCTGCCGCATCCGGGTCGACACGACCGCGCCGGCTGCCATGAGGGCCGCGACGACCAGCGACGGCAGGGCGTCGGGCCGGCGCAGCAGTTCCCCCGTCGACAGGTCGTTGCCCAGTTGGTAGAGCGTGCCGAGCAGGAGGGTGGGCGCGACGGCTATGAGCAGGCGCTGGTCGGCCGTCGCCACCCACAGGAAGACGGCTATCCCGGCGATCACCATGGCGGCGGCGACGATCTGCGCGCTCACGTCGACCCGGCGGAATCCCCCGGCAGGGATCAGATGCAGGGCGAGTATGCCGACGGTGGCCAGCACGGCGTTGGCCCGGGGCGTCGACGGCACGTCCGCCGGACGCCACAGACCCGCAATGATCAAAGGCGCGGCGACAACCGGCGCCCAGAACTGCGGCAGGCCGTTGAGGAGCAGGTACTGGGAGATCATGGATGGCACCACCACCGCAGCCACCGCCAACACGGCAGCGGTGCGGGTGCGGTCAGCGACGAGCGCCACCAGCGCCGCGATCACCATGACCTCGAAGATGCCCTGATCACGCAGGACGGCCATGGGGTCCGAGAGTCCGCCGAACTGGAACGCCTCGACGATGTCGTCCAGGCCGATGAGCGCGCCCAACGCCAGCACCGCCATGGCGCCGAGGTGGATGCCCTGCCAGAGCAGCACGGCGGTCGGCCGGTCGGCGGTGCTGCCACCGTGCACCCGTAGGGCACCCCGGATCAGCGAGGCCGCCTGCCGGAGGCTGGGCCAGCGGCGGGTGGTCGGTTCGTCGCCGATCAACGTGTCGATCAGCTCGTCGGCACGTTCGCGGCGGTACGCGGCTGGATAAGCCCGCAGCAGCATCCGGTAGCGCTTCTCCAGGACATCGGAACTCATGCTGGTCTGATCCTCGCGGTAGAAGGTTGATGGGTGCTTCCCAGCGGGAAGATCCGTTGGGGCAGGCGATCCATGACCACCCGCGCGGCCCGGGCGAGCCGGTCGGCCTCCTCGGCGAGTACCTGACAGCCCTCATCGGTGAGCCGGTAGTAGCGACGGGCTCGCCCGTTGACGATTTCCTCACCATCGGCGGCGATGAGTCCCTCGCCGAGCAGTCGGTCGATCACCGAGTACAGCGAGCCGGCGGCGAGGGTCACCCGCCCATCGGACAGCTCCGTCACCCGCTTGATCACGGCGTAACCGTGGAGCGGTCCATTGATCAGGGCGGCAAGGACGAAGTACGACGGTTCCCGCAGCGCGGGACGCGAAGTCGATCGCATGCGCCGAATATACAAGTAACACGAGTATCCTGCCAGGGCGACCGTGCACTGTAGTCAGTCATTCGGTCGTCCCGTGGGTTCAGCTATCGGGTGCCGGACACGGACGAACGATCAGCCCACACCCCGAGACCAACCAGGTATGACGACACAATTCGAGGTACCCGCCACCCATCGCAGGACCTTCCGGTCTCCCCGGTACCGTCCAGTCAGCACGGCCGCGGCCGGGGTAGCCATGATCGGCGGCCTCGCCGCCGGCGTCGCACCTGCCGCCGCCGCTGCCGCACCGCCAGCTACCACCCGAATCAGCGTGGACAGCAAGGGGGGTCAGGCAGTCGAGTACCGCAGCGAGCCCTTCGCGACGAGCGCGGACGGCCGGTACGTCGCCTTCACCTCCGCCGCACCGAACCTGACGCCGGACGACACCAACAACACCTGGGACGTGCTGGTCCGCGACCGTCGGACCGGCACCACGAGCCGGGTCAGCCAGTCGAGCGCGGGAGTCGCAGGCGACAGCTCCAGCTACGGTCACTCTCAGAGCCCGGACGGCCGATACGTCTCCTTCACCTCCGACGCCACCAATCTGGTGCCCGGCGACACCAACGGCGTCTCCGACGGTTTCGTCCACGACCGTCGCACGGGTCGCACCACCCGGGTCACCCTGGCCAACGGCAACGCCCAGGCCGACGCCCGCAGCTACGCACCGGTCATCAGCGCTGACGGTCGGTACGTGGCGTTCGTCTCCGACGCGCCGCTGGTACCCGGCGACACCAACGGCGTGGCCGACATCTTCGTGCGTGACCGGCAGGCCGGTACCACCGTCCCGGTCAGTGGCACGAGCGCCGACGCACCGTCCGACGCACCGGCGATCAGCGCCGACGGCCGGTACGTGACGTTCACCTCTGAGGCGGCGCTGGTACCCGGAGACACCAACGGCATCGCCGACGTGTTCATCCGCGACATGCGCACCGGTATCCTCCGGCGGGTCAACGTATCCACCACCGGCGCACAGGCGAACGCGCTCACCGTCTCCCCGACGATAAGCGCGGACGGTCAGATCGTGGCGTTCGTCTCCGAAGCGGCGCTGGTGCCCGGAGACACCAACGGCGTGGCCGACGTGTTCCTACGAGACCTGCGCGCCGGTACGACCATCCGGGTCAGCGTGACTGCCGGCGACGGACAGGCGATCGGCGGCAGCAGTTACGGCCCGATGATGAGTGCCGACGGCCGCCACGTGGTCTTCAGCTCCGACGCCACCAACCTGGTGTCGGGCGACGCCAACGGGGTGGGCGACGTGTTCCTACGAGACCTGCGCGCCGGCACGACCGTCCGGGTCAGCGTGACTGCCGGCGGCGGAGAGGGCAACGACGGCAGTTACAACGGTGTGGTCACCAGAGACGGCCGGTACGTCGCCTTCGCCTCGGCGGCCACGAACCTGGTACCGGGCGACACCAACGGTGTGACTGACGCATTCCTGCACCGCCTGCCCCTTTGATCCACTCGATGTAGCGCGGAAGTGCCCCGGCTCACAGGAAGCCGGGGCACTCTTCGCCCTGGGTGTAGGCAGGCGGGATGTCGGGTACCTCGCGCCCTACCCCCGTACCCCTTGCCCAGGAGGACCCCATGACCGTCGTACTTGCCGTTGTCTGCAGCGACGGGGTGGTGATCGGCGCGGACTCCCAGATCACCGACAGCGAACGCGGTCTGAGCTTCCCCGCCCAGAAGCTGCACCCGCTGGGCTCCTGCGCCGCCTGGGGCGGCAGCGGCGCACGGGGAGTACTCAACGACCTGCGACCTCTCCTCGAGGACTCGGCCACCGCCATCCTCGAAGCACCCGACATCGGCGACGAATTGCAGGAGCGCGTCCTGCCCGTCTTCAAGAAGCACTACGAGAACTACATCCCGGACGTACCCGGCGAGGGCGACGGCGGCGGGGTGTCGGCATACCTGCTCGCGGCCGGCTACAGCCAGGGCGGGCCGTGGATCGTGGAGATCAACCCCAACGGGCTCATCGGCCGTTACGAGGACGTGGGCTTCCACGCCATCGGCTCCGGCGCGCCCATGGCCCAGCAGGCCGGCGCGCTGCTGTCCCACTTTCGGATGACCGAGCGAAGCGTCGAGTACGGCGTGGTGGGCGTGGTACGGGTGCTGGAGGCGCTGGATCGGACTTCGCCGTCGGTCGGCGAGCCGTTCAGCGTCGCGTGCATCCGCGAGGAGGGCGCCCATCACCTCGACGAGAAGGAGATCGCCAAGGCGCTGAAGGACTCCAAGCGGTGGCGCGACCTCGAACAGGAAGCGCTCGACCGGCTGTTCGACTGACGCCGGCGCTTCCGGAAAGCTTCCGGAAGTCGTTGACGTGTTCGAAACGCCATTGCAATACTCCGAACGCGATGGCATCAATCCCTGTCGATCAAAACCACGCGTCGTCAGGTGCCATCCGTCCCAAGGAGGACCTGCACATGTACGCCAGCATCGGCGGCTCCCGCCGCCCGTCCGCCCCCCGAACATCGCGTCTCACCGTCCGGTTGGCCGTGCTCGCCTCCAGCGCGGCGCTGACTGCCGCCGGTCTCGCGGTCGCCGCCACTCCGTCCAGCGCCGCCGTCTGCAACGGGTACGTCGGCATCACCTTCGATGACGGGCCGACCGGCAGTACCAGCGCACTGCTGTCCACGCTTCGCGCGAACGGCGTACGGGCGACCATGTTCAACGTCGGGCAGAACGTGCAGAGCAACCAGTCCGCCGCGCGGGCCCAGGTCGACGCGGGCATGTGGGTCGCCAACCACAGCTGGAACCACGCGTACATGACCTCGATGAGCCAGAGCCAGATGCAGTCGGACCTCTCCCAGACCAACGCGGCGATCCAGGCAGCGACCGGCGTCCGGCCGCAGTTGTTCCGCCCGCCCTACGGGCAGACCAACTCGACCCTTCAGTCGGTCGCCGCGTCGCTTGGCCTGCGCCAGGTGATCTGGGACGTCGACTCGCAGGACTGGAACGGCGCCAGCGTCAGCCAGATCGTCTCCAACGCCAGCCGGCTCCAGGCCGGCCAGGTGATCCTGATGCACGACGGCATTCAGAACACCCGCAACGCGATTCCGCAGATCATGGCAAACCTGAGCAGCCGCAACCTATGTCCGGGCATGATCTCACCGAGCACCGGCCGAGCGGTGGCGCCGGACGACACTCCGCCGCCGACCACTCCGCCCCCGACCACACCTCCGCCGACCACTCCGCCCCCGACCACACCTCCGCCGACCAGCCCGCCGCCGACCACGCCTCCGCCCGGCTCCGCCAGCCAGATCGTCGGTAGCCAGTCGGGTCGATGCATCGACGTACCCAACGCCTCACAGAACAACGGCACCCGGGTACAGCTCTACGACTGCCACGGACAGTCCCACCAAGCCTGGACCTACACCTCAGACAAACAACTACGGGTCTACGGCAACATGTGCCTCGACGCAGCAGGCTCCGGAAACGGCGCCGCCGTCCAGATCTACGCCTGCCACGGCCAAGGCAACCAGCAATGGAACATCAACTCCAACGGCACCATCAGCGGCGTCCAGTCCGGACGCTGCCTGGATGCGTGGAGCACCGCCAACGGAGCACAAGTCCAGCTGTACGACTGCCACGGCCAACCCAACCAGCGATTCAGCCTCGTCGCACGATAACCATCGCTGATCCACTGTTTGCCGGCAGCCGGGACGGCCAGGTGATCCTGATGCACAACACGGCTCAGGTGGGTGTGGTCGACCAGGTGCCCCTACGGTGAACTCCAACTGACCCTGGACCGTAGGGGCACCCCGGGCCGAGGCTGAACTCCATGTGTGAACCCTCGGCCGGCCGGTGCGGATGACACACCCACACGACCACCGCCACCTGGGCCAGCACAGCAGGCGAACCCGTCGTTTCCGCCGATACACCCTCGCTCAAGACCCTCTCAACGTGATTCATCAACGCCCAGTCGAGGCCAGATAAGGGCCCGGCGACGGGCGGTCCGTGAGCGAACCGACAATTTCGGTCGGGTTGAGTA
>NZ_BOPB01000013.1 GCF_016863535.1 Micromonospora lutea | reverse complement strand
GACGGTGTCCTTGAGTTCCAGGATCTCGCCCTGCGCGGCCACGGTGATCTTCTGCGACAGGTCACCCCGGGCCACCGCCGTGGAAACCTGGGCGATGTTGCGCACCTGGGAGGTCAGGTTCGACGCCATCGAGTTGACGCTGTCGGTCAGGTCCTTCCAGGTGCCGGCGACGCCCGGCACCTCCGCCTGACCGCCCAGCTTGCCCTCGGTGCCCACCTCACGGGCCACCCGGGTCACCTGCTCGGCGAAGAGCCGCAGCGTGTCGGTGAGGAAGTTCATCGTGTCCGCCAGCTCGGCCACCTCGCCGCGCGCGCCGACAGTGATCTTCTGCGACAGGTCGCCCTTGGCCACCGCGGTCGCCACCTGGGAGATCGACCGGACCTGACCGGTCAGGTTCGACGCCATGGTGTTCACCGAGTCGGTGAGGTCCTTCCAGGTGCCGGCGACGCCACGGACGTCGGCCTGGCCGCCCAGCTTGCCCTCGGTGCCCACCTCACGGGCCACCCGGGTCACCTCGTTGGAGAAGGACGAGAGCTGGTCGACCATGGTGTTGACGGTGCGACCGATGCGCAGATACTCACCGCGCAACGGGCGACCGTCGATCTCCAGCGCCATGTGCTGGGTGAGGTCACCGTCGGCGACCGCCACGATGACCCGGGCGATCTCGGTGGTGGGTCGACCCAGGTCGTCGATGAGCGAGTTGACCGCCCGTTGGCCCTCCGCCCACGAGCCGTCCAGCCCTTCCTCGTCCAGACGCTCGGTCAGCCGGCCGTCCCGGCCGACGACCCGGCTGATCCGGCGTAGGTCCAGATGCTGCCGCTCCTGGAGCGACACCACGTCGTTGAAGGCGTCCGCCACCTCGCCGGCCGCGCCCGAGCGTCGAGGCAACCGCACCTTGAGGTCGCCGCCGCGGATCCGCCGCAGCGCCTCCGCCAGCTCGGTGAGGACCGCCTCGTGGTCGGCGGCGGAGATCTCCGCGGCCGCCGACTGTTTCGCCGTGGTCATCATTCCTCGCTCACCTCGGGGTCCACCGGCTCCCGCCGGCCACCCCATCATTGTCCCCGTGACCTCGAAAACGCCACGGCACGGCACCGTCCGACGGCAAAGAGCCGATGATGATGATCGGCTTGGCACTTCCGAGGTGTCGGTGGAGGATACGAGGGTGTCAGCGGAGGCGGGGCCCGCGGCGAAGACGGGCCCAGACGAGCACGTGCGACGCGTTCGGCTTCCCGCCGACCGCCGTACGCCGGCCGCTGCACGCGCGGTCGTCCGGTCCGTGCTCGCGGAGGCGAATCTGGACGAACTGCTCAACGAGGCTCTCCTGTTGACCACCGAGCTGTCCACCAACGCGGTCGAGCACGCCCGCACCGAACTGGACATCGAGGTCACCGCCGACCAGGCGGGGCTGACCGTGACGGTCTCCGACTTCGCCGCCGGACCGGTCGACGAGCTGACCGTCGGCGTACGCAACCGGGCCACCGACATCGCCGAGGTCGCCGAACGGGGGCGGGGGCTGCTGCTGGTCGATCACTTCGCCAGTCGGTGGGGCACCACATACCTGCGCACCGGCAAGGGCGTGTGGTTCCGGCTGGATCGTTCCGATCGTCAGGAAATGGCATCAGCGACATCCGCGCCACCGATGAGCGTCGACCCTCCGGACAGCGCCGGTCAGTCCGCCGTGCCGAGCGCCGGTGCGATGAATGTGCTGATGCAGACCACCCCCGACCCGTACGCCGAGGACCCGCTGCCGGACTTCGCCGCCGGCCTGCTCAACCGGGTGGCGGAGATGGTCGGCGCCGCCGGTGGGGTGGTCCGGCTGGACCGTGGTGACGGTCAGGGCGCCCAGATCCTCGCCCGGTACGGTCGCCAGCCCCGGGCCGGCAACGACCTGCTCCGGGTGCCGTTGGCCGTGCACCGGCCGTACACGGGGGAACTGGAACTGGATGCCGCGCCCACCGCGTACGCCCAGCCGCTGGCGGTGTTGACCGCCGAGCGGCTCTCGCTGCACCTGGAGAACGACCGGCTGCGCCGCGCGGACGTACGCCGGCAGGCATGGCTGACCTTCCTCGCCGAGGCCAGCGAGTTGCTCGCCCAGTCGCTGGACGTGGAACTGACCATGGCACTCATCCCACAACTGGTGGTGCCCCGGCTCGGCCAGTGGTGCGCGGTGCACACCACCGACGAGTGGGGGCGGCTCCGGCTCGCGGCGGCCAGCCACGCCGACGAGTCGATGCTGCCGCAACTGCACGCCACGCTCCGCGAAGCCGGTCCCGACTCCGTCCAGGCCCGGTTGCGCGAGGCCAGCCGCAACGGCACCCGGACCGCGCTCGGCGGGCCGATGGAGGGCTTCGCCGTGCCGCTGATCGCCCGTGGGCAGCGCCTCGGCACACTGGCCGTCGGGCGCCACCAGCGGCACCGGCAGGACCCGGACGAGATCGCGGTGCTGGAGGATGTGGCGCGACGCTCCGCCCTCGCCATCGAGAACGCCCGCATCCACGCCGAACGCCGCCGGGTGGCGCAGACCCTGCAACAGTCGTTGCTGCCGCCGGTCCTGCCGGTGGTGGAGGGCATCGGCTTCGCCGCCGAGTACGTGCCGACCGGCGGGGACGTCGACGTCGGTGGCGACTTCTACGACGTGGTGCCGCTGCCGGACGGGCGCTGGCTGGTGGTGATCGGCGATGTCTCCGGCAAGGGAGTACAGGCCGCCGCGGTCACCGGGCTGGTGCGGGACGTGATTCGGGTGCTGGCCGGCGACGGCAAGCCGCTGCCCGAGGTGCTCTCCCGACTCAACGAGACGCTTGTCGAACGGGGTGCCGGCCGTTACTGCACGCTCGCGCTGGCAGCGGTCGGGCCGGGTGAGGGCAACCGTCTCGACGTCGGGCTGCACCTGGCCGGGCACGATCGGCCGGTGCTGCTGCGATCCGGTGGCGGGCCCGCCGCCTTCGTCGGCACCGGGGGTACCGCCCTCGGGCTGCTCGACGCGATCACCTCACCCACCGAGCAGTTCACTCTCGACCCGGGCGACTGCCTGGTTTTCTACACCGACGGGGTGACCGAGCGCCGGCGGGGCCGGGAGCTGTTCGGCACCGCGCGGCTGCGCGACGCTGCCGCCCCGCTGGCCGGCTTTTCGGCGGACGTGGTGGCGGCCCGGCTGCGCTCCACCGCGATCAACTTCTCGGTCGAGGAGCCCCGCGACGACATCGCCATCCTCGTCCTCCGCAACGACGCCGTCTGACCCCGTCCCGGTCCGCCGACCCCGACGGTGAACGTCAGGGCGGTGCGGTCAGAGGCCGCCGGGGAGCCGGCCGGGGGCCAGGCGGTGGGCCGGGTCGAGGTACTGCTTGACGGCGCGTAGCTGGGCCAGGTCGGCCCGCTCGCCCCAGAGGTCGACGGTGCGGCGGACGGCCGGCGGTGCGGCGAGCACCACGCAGCGGCCCTGCCGAGCGAGCAGCACGCCACGCACCGCGGCCAGGATCGAGGCGACCCGACCCGGTGACATCGCCCCGGGCAGGGCGGCGTGCACCACACCGAGCCCGGCCGAACCGCGAACCGGAACCGGCCCGCCGGCCGCGTCGCGCAGGGCGTAGACGGCGGCGTGCAGGTCGGTCATCGGCACCTCCAGCCGCAGCGCGGTGTCGCCGGGGGCGAAGGGGTAGCTGCGCCACCACGACGGCGCCGTCCGTGCGACCGTCGAACGGGCGCCGAAGATGTCGAGCAGCCGGTCGGTGCGCTCCGCCACCTGGGCGGGACCGCCCTCCAGCAGCACCACCAGCGACCCGGTGCCCGCCGGGGCGGCCGGCACCCGCCCGGTCATCGACGGATGCAGCGCCATCGCCTCCGCGCGACGGTCCCGCTGTGGCCGGCGGCCGGTACCGGCCGGCAGGTCGAGCTCGATCGCGGCCGGGTCGAGGCGGGCGGCGAGCACCGCCTTGATCAGGTCGTGCACCTCCAGCGGCGTCCACACCGGTCGGGTCACCCACACCCGGGCGGCCGGCACCGCCTGCACCCGCAGCGTCGCGCTGACCAGCACACCGAGCGCTCCCTCGGAGCCGCACAGCAGACGCGCCTCGGCCAGCCCGGCCGCCCCACCGCCCGCCTCGGCCAGCTCACCGTCGGCGGCCAGGTAGCGCAGGCCGACGAGTTGGTCGCAGGCGGTGCCGTGGCGGTGGCGCAGCGGACCGGACTCGTCCGCCGCCAGCACCCCGCCGAGGGTGGCGCCGGGTGAGGGCGCGTCCAACGCGAGCCGTTGACCGGTGCGCTCCAGGGTGGCCTGCACGGCCCGCAGCGGCGTACCGGCGCCGATCTCCGCAGTGCCCCGGCCTGCCGGCTGGTGGCCGATGCCGGCCAGTCTCCCGGTGTCGAGCATGATGTCGACCCGTTCGGGTGGCGCACCCCAGTCGATCTTGGTGCCCGCCCCTCGGGGCACCACGGTCAGATCGTGCCCCGCGGCGAGCCTCAGCACCTGCGCGGCGGCGTGCGGACCGCCCGGCACCGCCACCCAGCGAGCCGTGCTTCCGGCCACCTCATCGGCGGGGCCGGCGAGGCGGGCGAAGCGCGGACCGCAGATCTCGGTCAGCCGACGGGTGATCTCACGGACACCGGACGCACCGGCGGAACGGGCTGGCACCATGCCGGCGATCGTACATGTGTTCGAACGATCAGGTGCAGAATTGCGCCGCACCACAGGCCGCCATGGCCGGTAACGTGACGCCGTGACCACCGAGACCCCCGTTCCCGCGGCCAGGCGGGTGCCGACCGAACGCGTCCACCACGGCGACACCGTCGTCGACGAGTACGCCTGGCTCGCCACCAAGGACGATCCAGAAACGATCAACTATCTGAACGCCGAGAACGCCTGGACCGAGGCCCGGACGGCGCACCTGTCCGGGCTGCGGACACAGTTGTTCGAGGAGATCCGGCGACGTACCCAGGAGACCGACCTGTCCGTGCCGACCCGCAAGGGCCAGCACTGGTACTACACCCGCACCGTCGAGGGTCAGCAGTACGGCGTGCACTGCCGCCGGGCCGTCCGTCCCGACGAGAGCACCCCGCCGATCAGCGCGGACGGTGCCCCGCTGGACGGAGAGCAGGTGCTGCTCGACGGAAACCAGTTGGCCGAGGGACAGGACTTCTTCGCCCTGGGCGCCTTCGACGTCAGCCCCGACGGGCGCTACCTGGCCTACTCGACCGACTTCTCCGGCGACGAACGATTCACCCTGCGGGTCAAAGATCTCAGCACCGGTGAGCTGCTGTCCGACGAAATCCCCGGCACGTTCTACGGCACCGCGTGGTCCGCTGACGCCTCGGTGCTGTTCTACGTCACCGTGGACGAGGCGTGGCGACCGAACCGGGTCTGGCGACACGTGCTCGGTACCGCCGCCACCGAGGACGTGGTGGTGCACATTGAGGACGACGAACGGTTCTGGGTCGGTGTCGAGCTGACCCGTTCGGAGCGGTTCATCCTCATCGACATCGCCAGCAAGCTCACCAGCGAGGTACGGGTGATCCCGGCCGACAACCCGACCGGCGAGCCCGCGGTGATCGCGCCCCGGCGGCAGGGTGTCGAGTACGCGGTGGAGCACCACGGCCACCGGTTCCTCATCCTGCACAACGACGATGCCGAGGACTTCGCCCTCGCGTACACCTCCGTCGACGCCCCGGGCGACTGGGTGCCGCTGATCGAGCACTCCCCGGGCACCCGACTGGAATCGGTCGACGCCTTCTCCGACCATTTCGTCGTCGCGGTGCGCAGCAACGGCCTGACCGGGCTGCGGATCCTGCCCGTCGACGGTGGTGAGGCCCACGACATCGAGTTCCCCGAGCCGCTGCACACCGTCGGCCTGGACGCCAACCCCGAGTACCGCACCGGCCGGCTGAGGCTGCGCTACACCTCGCTGGTCACGCCCGACTCGGTGTACGACTACGACCTGGTCACCGGCGAGATGACGCTGCTGCGCCAGCGGCCGGTGCTGCCCGGCCCGGACGGGCAGGTCTACCGACCGGAGGACTACGAACAGCAGCGCGACTGGGCACTGGCCGACGACGGCACCAAGGTGCCGATCTCGCTGGTCTACCGGCGTGACACCCCCCGGGACGGGTCGGCGCCCTGCGTCATCTACGGCTACGGCTCGTACGAGGCGAGCATGGACCCGTGGTTCTCGGTCGGCCGGCTCTCCCTGCTGGACCGTGGGGTGATCTTCGCGGTGGCGCACATCCGGGGCGGTGGCGAACTGGGACGCCGCTGGTACGACCACGGCAAGATGCTCGCCAAGAAGAACACCTTCACCGATTTCGTGGCCTGCGCCCGACACCTGGCCAAGGCGGGCTGGACCGCACCGGACCGGCTGGTCGCTCGGGGTGGCTCGGCCGGCGGGCTGCTGATGGGCGCGGTGGCCAACCTGGCACCGGACGCCTTTGCCGGCATCGTCGCGCAGGTGCCGTTCGTGGACGCGCTCAACACGATCCTGGATCCGTCGTTGCCGCTGACCGTCACCGAGTGGGAGGAGTGGGGCAACCCGCTGGCCGACCCGGAGGTGTACGCGTACATGAAGTCGTACACCCCGTACGAGAACGTCGCCGCCCTGGACTACCCGGCGATCCTGGCCATGACCAGCCTCAACGACACCCGGGTGCTCTACCACGAGCCGGCAAAGTGGATCGCGCGGCTGCGGGCGGTCGCGCCGCAGGGCGACTACCTGCTCAAGACCGAGATGGAGGCGGGGCACGGCGGACCGAGTGGGCGCTACGACGCCTGGCGGGAGGAGGCGTTCATCAACGCCTGGACCCTGGACCGCCTCGGCCGCGCCTGACCCGCCCGGCCATGCGTGACCCACCGGCCCGGGCGGCCTGATGTCGCTGCGTCACCGGCCTGATGTCTCAGCCACGCGCCTGCGT
The DNA here is from genome assembly GCF_016863535.1 of Micromonospora lutea. Lineage (GTDB taxonomy): Bacteria > Actinomycetota > Actinomycetes > Mycobacteriales > Micromonosporaceae > Micromonospora > Micromonospora lutea. Next base: position 334,292 of record NZ_BOPB01000013.1, on the reverse strand, counting down.
CGCCGGGGCATCAGGCCGGCCCGCCCGGGCTGGCCGTGGTGGTGCTGAGTCAGCACGTGCAGTCCGAGTACGCTTCGGCGCTGCTCCCCAGACACCAACCGCCGCGTGCTGGCCACCCTGACCTACCTGCGGGCCAACACCACCTGATCCCTCAGGTGGCCCGCAGTTCCTCCACCGCCGTGTTGGACCGCAGGAAGAGCATCCCCAGCCCCACCACGAGCAGCACCGCGATGATCGCGCCGGCTCCCTGCGACGCCAACTGCCCCAGCGGTACGTCCGGTTGAGGGCCGCCCCGACCGACCCCGCCGGTGAGCAGTCGACCGATGGCGTACCCGACGCCGAGCGCGATCAGCACCGCAGGCACCACGGGGGTCAGCACCTGCCAGACGATCGAGGTGCCGATGGTGGCCCGGGGCACCCCGGTCGCCACCAGGGCGGCGTACGCCCGGCGGCGGCTGACGATCCCCTCCACCAGGGTGACGAACAGGCCGGCGACGGCGATGACCACCGCCACGGCCACGGCGAGGTCGACCAGATTCATGGTGTCGAGGTAGAAGGGGTTGTAGTAGATCTCGCCGCCGTAGCCGGCCTGCCGGTTCTGCTCCTGTTCGATTTCTGCATGGAGCCGGAACGAGGCGCGGAAGGCCGCCGCGCCGCCAGCGATGATCAACGCGGCCAGCAGGGCGGCGAAGGTGCGGCTGCTGGCCCAGGGGTCGTCGGTCAGGCGGCGGGCCGCCAGCAGCGCGGCCGGACGTCGGGCGAACCGGTGCAGCGTCCGCCCGGCCAGGTGGGAGATCCAGCCGACCCCGAAGATCACACCCATCACCGCGCCGAAGATGCCGAGCAGCGCGATCAGGGCCAGCCATTCGAGGCCGGCACCCTGCAGGGCCCACTGGATCTGTTCGATCATCGCCGCGGCCAGCACGCCGAGCCCGATCAGCAGCGCCGGCCACGGCCGAGGCGACCCGGTGCGACCGGCCCGACGGACCACACCGAGCGGCGTGGTGACCACCCTGCGGAGCAGGACGGCGGTGGCCGCCGCGGCGAGCACCGGAAGCCCGAACACCACCGCCGCCATCGCCGACACCGGCGGCAGCACGTCCGTGGGGAGCGCCAGCAGGCCGTTGGCGTCCGGGCGGTGCAGCACCGACCTCCCGATGAGGTACGCGGCCAGGCCGACCAGTGTGCCGCCCAGACTGGCGAACCCGGTCTCCAGCATGGCGACCCGGCTCACCTGACCGGAGGTCGCGCCGGCCAGCCGGAGCGCGGCGAGCCGTCGATCACGTGACGGCGCACCCAGCCGGGCGCTCTGACCGGCCAGGGCCAGCACCGGGATGGTCAGCAGCACCAGCGCGAACGCCGTCCCGCCGCGCAGCCCCGGCTGGCTGAGCAGGTCGCTGACGTACTGCTCGGACTGCTGCCACGCGTCACCCGGCGGTTTCTCGATGGCCAGCACCGTCAGGGCGGCGAGCGCGGCGAGGGTGGCCAGCAGGGCACTCAGCGCGGTCAACGCCACCCGGGCGGCGTCGGTGCGGTTCCCCGCGAGGGCCAGCCTGGTCAGGGTCGCAAGGCTCACCGGGCGCCGCCGGTGAGCGGCGCGTCGAGGCCCAGGCCGGTGTGGTCGATCACGCCGTCGCGCAGGATCACCTCACGATCGGCGTACGCGGCGATCCGGGGCTCGTGGGTGACCAGGACGACGCTGGTGTGCTGCTCCCTGGCCAGCCGAACCAGCTGCGTGAGCACCTGCTCTCCGGTGAGGGTGTCCAACGCGCCGGTCGGCTCGTCGGCGAAGAGCACCCGTGGCTCGGTGACAAGTGCCCGGGCGGTCGCGCAGCGCTGCTGTTGACCGCCGGACATCTCGCCGGGGCGTAGGTCGGCGCACTCGGCCACACCCAGCCGCTCCAACCAGGTCAGCGCCGCCGTCCGCGCCGCTCGCCGCCCCGTGCCGGCGAGCAGCAGCGGAAGGGCGACGTTCTCCGCCGCGGTCAGCTCGGCGACGAGCTGACCGAACTGGAACAACACCCCGAAATCGGTACGCCGCAGCCGGGATCGGGCCGCCTCGGACCAGGTGTCCAGCCGGTGCCCCTGCCAGCTCACCTCACCGGCGTCGGGCCGCAGGATGCCGGCGAGGCAGTGCAGCAGCGTGGATTTGCCGCAGCCGCTCGGCCCGGTCACCGCGACGATCTCCCCCTCGTCGATGTCGAGGGTGATGCCACGCAGTGCGGGTGTCGGTCCGTACGACTTCACCAGACCGCGAGCCTGAAGTTGCGTCACGAGTGCACCTCCCGGTGCCAGTCGGCGACCCGGTCCAAGGTGGTGTGCAGCCACCGCAGGTCGGCGTCGAGATGGGCGATGGCGTAGTCGGCCGCGACGACGTCATCGACGGTGGCCGACGGGGCCGTCTTCAGCGCGGTCAGCTCACGCAGCCGCTCGGTGTGCGCACGGCGCTGCGCGACGAGATACGCCCGCGCCCGGTCCGCGTCGGCGACCAGCAGCGCCACCACGACTTTCGCGAACAGCGGACTGTTCACGTACGGCATCGGTGGCTCGATGCTGCTCAACCACCGGTCCAGCGTGGCCCGCCCCTGCTCGGTCAGCGTGTACGCCGTCCGGTCGGGGCCGGCCGAGCGTTCCGGCCCGGTCGACGCCACCAAGCCGTCCCGCAGCAGCCGACCCAGCGTGGCGTAGACCTGCCCGAACGCCAGCGGACGGGCCTGCGGCAGCCGGGTGTCGTGGGCACGCTTCAGCTCGTACCCGTGCATGGTGCCGGTGGAGAGCAGCCCCAGCAGCAGGTGCGGTGTGGACACCCCACCACTATTCACTCAGTGAATAGTGGTGGTCAAGGAACTGACGGAACCTGACCCGCTCAGGCGGGCGGCGACCAGGCCGGATCACGGCCGGTCATGCCGAGCAGCCGGTCCAGCTCCGGCACGGTCCCGTTGACCGGCACCGCCTCGGCGAAGACGCCCATCTGCCGGGCGGTCGGCCCGAGCTGACCGGTCAACTCGTGCAGCGCGGGCAGCACCTCGGGTGCCGGCTCATACGCCTGACCGGTGGCGACCGCGAGATCCCAGCCGTGCACGGTGAGGTCGAGCAGGGCCATGGCGCCCACCACCGGCTGCGGCATCCCCATGCCCGGCGAGACACCCTCCTCGCTGGCCGGGTCCGACCACGCCTCGACCAGCCGGCCGGCCTCGACCTCGAACCGCTCCCGCCAGCCGTCGGTCAGGTGGTCGGGCTTGTCGGCCCAGGTCACCGGCGAGCGCCCGGCGAGGGCCTGGAAGTTGACCACCACCTCGTACAGGTGGTTGAGCAGGTCCCGGACGCAAAAGTCCTGGCACGGGGTGGGCAGGTCGAGCTGGTCGTCGGTGATCTGCCGGACCACCGCCACGGTACGCGGTGCCGCCGCCGCCAGCAGATCGCTAGTCTGTGTCGCCATAGGGCCAGCGTATGAGGGCGGTCTTGAAGAAATGCGACAGCCGCGCGGAGACAGCCGGGGCATCCTCGACCCGGCCCGGTTGAAGCGGCGGGTGCGGTTCCGTCGGCATCTGCCCGCGGTTCCGCTACGCCGGTGGGTGGAGCACTACTGGTTGATCGACTGGGACCTCAACGAGCCGTTCGAGCAGCGGATCGTTCCGCATCCGGCGGTCAACGTGGTGGTCCAGCGCGACGGGGACGGCCCGGAGCGCGCGGAGGTGGCCGGCGTCGGTCAGCAACTCTTCTCGATCACGCTCTCCGGTGCTGGGCGGATCACCGGGGCCCAGTTCCGGCCCGGCGGTTTCCATCCGTTCTGGCGGCGGCCGATCGCCGAGCTGACCGGCCGGAGACAGCCGCTCACCGGTGTCATGCCGGAGGGCGCGATCTGCGCGGGTACGGACACCGAACGCTGCCGGGCGTTGGACGTGCTGCTGACCGGTTGGGCACCCCGGCCGGACCCCGTCAACGACGAGGTGATGAGCCTGGTCGAGACGATCCGGACCGACCGGAACGTACGCCGGGTCGACGAGTTCGCCCGCGAGCACGACGTCTCCGTGCGCCGGTTGCAGCGGCTCTTCCTCACTCACGTCGGGGTCGGTCCCAAGTGGGTGATCCGCCGCTACCGGCTGCACGAGGCGATCGAGCGGGCGGCGGGCGAACCCCCGGACTGGGCCGGGCTCGCCGCCGAACTCGGCTACAGCGATCAGGCCCACCTGGTCCGCGACTTCACCGCCACGACGGGCGTCTCCCCTGCCGCGTACGCCCACAGCCGACGTTAGGAAGGGGCCCTTCCTCTACCGCAGGCGTTAATAAGGTGCCCTTCCTTACACGTCAGCGGCGGCGGAGGGCGACCACGGCGACGTCGTCCTGGATCTCCTCCGGAGCCAGTTCCACCAGCAGCCTTTCGCAGAACCGGTCGAGGTCGTCATCCACCTGGGCGGCACACGCCGCGAGTGCGGCCAGCCCTTCGTCGATGGTGGCGTCCCGCCGTTCGATCAGACCGTCGGTGTAGAAGACCATCGTCGCCCCGGTCGGCAGCCTGAACTCCAGATCGGCGGGGCGGGGCGCACGCACCCCGAGCAGCGGCGCGACATGGTGCACGTACTCCGCCTTGCCGTCCTGGATGATCAACGGGGGCAGGTGACCGGCGCTGGCCAGCCGGACGTGTCCGGTGGTCGGCTCCAGCAACAGGACGCAGATCGTCGCCAGTTCGGTGGGCAGCAGCGTACGCATCAGCTCGTTGACCCGGTGCAGGATCTCGCCCGGCTGGTGCCCCTCCACCGCGTACGCCCGCAGCGCGTGCCGCAGCTCGGCCATGATGGTGGCGGCGTGCAGGGAGTGACCGGCCACGTCCCCGATGGCCAGCAGCAGGTGACCGTCGAGCATCACCAGTTCGTAGAAGTCGCCACCCACCTCGGTCTGGGCGCTGGCCGGCTCATAGCGCACCGCCAGGTCGAGACCGTTGATCCGAGGAATCTGGCGCGGCAGCAGGCTGCGTTGCAGCGTCACCGCGATCCGGTGTTCCTCGTCGAAGGAGCGTTGCGCCTCCACGGCGGAGGCCACCGCCTGGGCGAGCTGGACCAGCACCGGGGTACGGGCGGTCTGCGTCGCGGTGGGTACCACGACGTAGAGCGGTGCGCGGTCCTCGCGCAGCCGGGCGGCGGCGACGGTGACAGTGTCGCCGGCCGGCCAGTCGACCAGCGACCAGTCGGTCGGCTCCTGCACCACAACGGTGGCACCGGTCGGCACGCCGGTGTCGTCGACGATCCACGGCACGATGCGGGCCTGGGCACCGGGACCGGCGCAGACCCCGGCGAGGCAGTCGCCGTCGAAGGTCTCGGCGATCACTGTGGCGGGACTCTTGAAGATCTCCGCGGCACCTGCCGCCGCCACCTGGAGCAGCCTGGTGAAACTCGGCGCGGCGTGCACCGCGACGGTGGTGTCCGCCAGCCCGGTGAGCCGCTCGGCGAGCAGTTCGGCTCGCCGACGGGCCTGGTAGTACCGCAACACCGACTGGGCGGTGGCGACCAGTTCCTCCGGCTCGATCGGCTCGGCCAGGTACGCGTCCGCCCCTCGGGTCAGGCCCTGCGTCCGGTCGATCGTGTCGACAGCGTGCGCGGACACGTGGATCACCGGCAGCGCCGGGTGCGCCGACTTGATCCGCTCACACACCTCGAAACCGCTGAGGTCGGGCAGCCGGACGTCGAGCACGACCAGGTCGATCGGGTCCACCCCGACCCGGCTCAGCGCCTCACCACCCGTTTCCGCCTCCAGCACGGTGAAACCGGCACGGGTCAGCCAGTTCACCAGGAGGTAGCGCTTGGTCTGACTGTCGTCGACCACCAGCACTGTCGCCGCGCCGTCCACGTCACGTCCCGTCCGGAAGCCGGACCGTGAAGGTGCTGCCCCGGCCCGGCGAGCTGGTCAGTTCGAGCGTGCCGCCGAGCAGATTCACCAGCCGCCGGGCGTACGGCAGCCCGAGGCCGGTGCCGCCGACCCGGGCCGGACCGGGCGCCTGGTAGAACTCCTCGAACACCCGATCATGCAACTCCGGTGGAATACCCGGGCCGGTGTCGGTGACGGTGAGCAGCCAATCGTCACCGTGCCGCTCGGCCCGCAGTCGGACCTCACCCTCGGTGGTGAACTTCAGGCCGTTGTGCAGCAGATTGCGCAACACCTGGGCGAGCAGCACCTCGTCGGTACGCAACGTGGCCGGCGGTGCCGGCTCCTCCACCACCAGTTCGACATCCTCGGCAGCGGGCACCGCCCGCAGCGTGCCGCGCAGCTGGCCGAAGACGGCTCGCAGGTCCACCTCGGCCCACTCCGGCTCGAGTCGGCCCGACTCCGCCTTGGCCAGATCGAGCAGCTCGTTGACCAACGCAAGCAGATCCGACGCCGAGGTGCGGATGAGCTCGACCTGGCGTCCCTGCTCGGTGGTGAGCGGGTCGGACGCGGAGTCGCCGAGCAGGCGGGCCAGCCCGATGATCGCGGTCACCGGCGCCCGCAGCTCATGGCTGACGTTGGCCAGAAATCGGCTCTTGGACTCGCTCGCCGTGCGGAGCTGCGCCGACTTCTCGTCCAGCTCCGCATAGAGAGCCACCACACCCTGGTTGGTCGCCTCCAACTCGTCGGTGAGCTGTTGGTAGAGCGCCATCACGCCCCGGTTGGTCTGCTCCAGCTCCTCGTTGAGTCGGGCCAACTCGTCACGCTGGTTGCGTACCTCGTCCAACGCGTTGATCAGCTGGAGATTCTGGGTGGCGAGTTCATCCTCGGCGGTGCCCGGGGTGCTCTCTCCGAGCTGGGCACGCAGCTCCGCCAGGCGCTCGGTGGTGAGCGTCTGGGCGGTGGCCGGAATGCGTCGCGACATCCTGACGACCGTATCCCGCTCAACCGTCAGCACGCTCAATGTGTCCACCAGACGTGCCACCGCGCGGGACTCCGGCTCGTACCGCCCGTCTGGCAGGGGTGCCACCGGAGCGAGATCGACATGCAGGTGACGACGTCCGTCCGGCGCGTCGGCGACGGCGAACACCACGTCAGCCCCGCCGACCGTCCGGAGCAGGTCACGGGCGACCTCGCTCAGCGCGGTGGCGATCCGGACCTGGTCCTGATGCTCCAGTCCGACCGCCGCGGCGACCTCCCGGCCGCGCTGGCGGACCACGAAGATGTCCTGCTCCACCCGCAGTGCCATCCGGATCAGCGGTGTCGCGGTCATGACCAGGACCTTGCCACCAGCACCCCGGCGTCGTCGCGTCGGATGCCGGCATCGCGCAACAGGGTGGCGGCCACCACCAGCGGCGCCCGCCCGGCCAGACCCGGGTAGTCGGTGAACTGCCACCGGTCGACCACGCCGTCGGTGTGCATGACCAGCAGGCTGTCGCCCTCGAAGGGGTAGTCGTACTGCCGGATCGCCGGTCGTTGGTGCCCGGCGATGCCGGGCAGGGAGACCAGACCACGCCGTCGACCGTCACCGGTGGCCACCACGCCGGTGATGTTGCCCAGACCGGCGTAGCGCAGCATGCCGGTCGCCGGGTCCGGCTCGGCCACGGCGAGAGCAGCGCCTCGGGTGTGTGACATGGCCCGGTGCAGGTGACCGACCACCTCCGCCGGCGACGCCGCCGGGGCGTCCCGGAAGGCGGCGAGCGCGGCGTCAGTGGCCGCGGCGGCCAGCGGCCCGTGCCCCAGACCATCGGTCACCAGCACCTGACGGCGGTCGCCCACGACCCGGATCGCGTAACCGTCACCGCTGACCGTCTCACCGGCCAACGGCCGGGTCAGTCCGCCGGCCCAGGACGCCCCGGTGTCCGGGTCGGCGAAGACCCGCACGGCGATGACCGTCCCTCGGCCCGGCCGTGAGTACGCGTCGAACCAGCTCGCCTGCCGGACGATCGCGCCCAGACCGATGCCGAGGGTGCCGGCGGTGGAGTGACCGTCGCGGGCGGATTCGGCGAGGTCGACCATCCCCGGACCGCTGTCGAGCGCGATCATCTCCACCCCGGCGTCCGTCTCACGGCGTACCGGCCGGAGCAGCAGCAATCCGTCGTCGGCGTGCTTGATGAGGTTGCTGGTCAGTTCGGCGGCGACGATGGCCAGGTCGGCGATCCGCCCGGCGGGCAGACCCAGCTGGTCACCCAGCCGCTCGGCGGCCCGTCGCACGGCACCGCCGGTGCTGCCGTTCTCCACCCGAAACCAGGTGCCCCGGTCGGTCACCGGCTCGGCGGTCACCGGGACCACTTGGTGATCGTGATCCGGGTGCCCTGACCGGACGCGGTCTGGATGTCGAACTCGTCGACCAGTCGGCGGGCACCACTGAGGCCGAGACCGAGCCCACCACCGGTGGTGTAGCCGTCGGTCAGTGCGAGATCCAGGTCGGCGATGCCGGGGCCAGAATCGACAAAGACGATCTTGATGCCCGGTCGCCGACCGTTGTCGATCGCGGTCACCTCGACCGTCCCGCCGCCGCCGTAGACGAGCGTGTTGCGGGCGAGTTCGCTGGCAGCGGTGACCACCTTGGTCTGGTCGACCAGGGAGAGCCGGACCGCCACCGCCACGGTACGCACCAACTGGCGGACGCGTACGACATCCTCGTCGCTGCCGACCGTCTGTGCCTGAGGGCGTCCCAGGTCGACCCCGTTCGTCACGGTGACGCCGTCGCCCCTGCGACCGGCCCGTCGTCCCACTCCTCGTGGTGATCGTCGTCAGCTCGGTCGATCGCGATGAGTTCCATCCCCCGCTCGACGTTGAGGGCGGTACGGATGCCGTTGAGCGAGAGCCCCAGCTCGACCAGGGTGATGGCGACGGCTGGGCGCATCCCCACGACCACCGTCTCCGCGTCGAGCACGCGGGAGATCGAGGCGATGGTGGAGAGCATCCGACCGACGAAGGAGTCGACGATGTCCAGCGCGGTGATGTCGATGATCACACCGTGACAGCCGGTCGCGACGATCCGCTCGGCCAGATCCTCCTGGAGTGCGACCGCCGTCTCGTCGGACATGTCGACCTGGATGGAGACCAGCAGGATGTCGCCGATCTTGAGGATCGGCACCCGCTCCATCAGGACTCCCGACGTGGCTGGCGGCGGGAGGTCTCGACCCCGGTGAGTCGCAGCACGTGCCGCAACGCGTCGGCGAGACTCGCCTTGGTGGCGATGTCACCGAACTCGATGCCGAGCGCGACGATGGTCTGCGCGATCTGCGGCCGGATACCGGAGATGATGCAGTCGGCACCCATCAGCCGGGCGGCCACCACGGTCTTCAGGATGTGCTGGGCCACCTGCGTGTCCACCGCCGGCACGCCGGTGATGTCGATGATCGCGTACGGCGAGCCGGTGTCGACCAGGGTCTGCAGCAGCCGTTCCATCACCACCTGGGCGCGGGCCGAGTCGAGCGTGCCGACCAGCGGCACCGCCACCACGCCCTCCCAGAGCTTGACCACCGGGGTGGAGAGCTCCAGCAGTTGTTCGGCCTGGTCGGCGATCAGGCTCTCCCGGGTACGAACGAAACTTTCGAAGGTGAACAGCCCCATCTGGTCGATCAGCGCCGAGAAGGCGACGTAGTCGCGCAGCGTCGCCGCGCTCTGATCGGTCTCCAGCGTCTGGAGGAGCGCCTCCTTGAGGGCGAACACGCCGGTGGCGGTCTCGGTGGCGGAGAAACCCTGTCGGGCCTGCCCTCGGGAGAGGTCGGCGAGCACGGCCCGCAACTCGGTGGCTTCCTCGGCGTTCAGGTCGACCTCGCCCTTGCCGAGGGCGTCGACCAGGGCGCGGTGCAGCTCCTGCACCTGCCGGACCAGTTCGGCCTGGCTGAGCCGGCCGCGCAGTTGCCCGGCGATGATCTCCGTCCACCGCTGGGTGACCTGCTCGGCTCGGCTGGTCAGCAGTTCACCCAACCTGCCGCTCTCGTCAGCGCTGAGCGCCATGGCAATACCCCCTAGACCTGGACCGGCCGGACTCTATCACCGGGGTCCGATGAACTACTTGTCACAGAGCAACGGAATGACGGTGGACACCCGATCCTGCTCCCGTTCTGCGTATCACGGTCCGGGTGGGATACCGTTCCACCGATAAACAGGAGGTCTGGCGAATGTCCTTGACGGTGCACACGCAACAGCGCGGTGACGTGGTCGTCGTGTCGGTCGCTGGCGAGCTGGACATGGCCACCGCACCGCAGTTGCAGGACCAGATCACCGACCTGCTCGACAAGGGGCGCAGCCGCCTCGTGTTCGACCTGTCGGATGTCTCGTTCTGCGACTCTACCGGTCTGTCGGTGTTCGTCCGCGCGAAGAACAGCAGCGACGAGGCCGGCGGAGTGGTCCGACTCGCCGCACCGCAGCGCGGTGTGCTGCGGATCCTGGAGGTGAGTGGCCTGGTCGAGGTGCTGCACACCTACCCCACCGTCGAGCAGGCGGTCGCCGGCGATCCCACGCCGGCCTCTTCCTGACCTCGGCGACTCAACGCTCGTCCTCGATGTAGCGGGGGCGAGCGATCAGCACGCCCGCGCAGGTCTGCACGGCCAGGGCCGCCAGCAGGAAGCCGATCGGCGCCAACCATCCCCCGGTCGCGTCGTGGAGGATCCCGACCAGGAGCGGACCCAGCGCCGCGATGACGTAACCCGTGCTCTGTGCGAAGGCCGACAGCGCGACCGTGCCGTCGGCGGTGCGGGCCCGCAGCCCGATGGTGGCCAGAATGAGCGGGAACGCGCCCTGTCCGAACGCCAGCAGCACCACCCACAGCAAAGCCCCGTTGCGCGGCGCGAACGCCAGACCCAGGTACGCGAGGCTGGAGGCGGCGGTCAGCGCGAAGACCAACGGTCGCAGGTTGCCCAGCCGGCCGGCCAGCGTCGGCATCAGCAGCGCGATCGGCACCCCGAGCGCGGTCACCCCGGCGAGCAGCAGCCCCGCGTCCTGGGGGCGGAAGCCCGCGTCCCGGAACATCTGGGCCAACCAGCCCATGATCGCGTACCCGCTCAGCGACTGCGCGCCGAAGTAGACCGCCATCGCCCAGCCGAGCTGGGTGCGCCCCGGCCGCACGAGCGGCCGGAAGACCGTTCCGGGCCGCCGTACGGCGGTGTGACGGCGCAGTGCCGCCGGCAGCCACGGGAGGACGGCCACCGCCGCCAACCCGGCCCACACGCCGAGCCCGGCCCGCCAACTGCCGAAGGCGTGCGCCACCGGCACCGCAGCGGCGGCGGCCACCGTCGTGCCCACGGTCAGCGCCATCGTGTACGCGCCGGTGACCAGCCCGGTCCGGTGCGGGAAGTGCTGCTTGACCAGCATCGGCAGGAGGATGTTCGCCACCGCGATCCCGGCCAGCGCGAGCGCGCTGGTGAGCAGGAAGACCACGGCGGACCCGGTGACCGCCCGCAGCACCTGCCCGACGGTGAGGGCCAGCATCGCCAGCACCAGCAGCCGGGCCGGAGAGAACCGACGGACCAGCCACGGGGTGGCCGCGCCGAGCCCGGCGAAGGCGATGGTGGGCAGGGTGGTGACGAAGCCGGCCATCGTCCCGGAGAGGGCGAGTCCGACGCGTACCTCGTCGAGCAGCGCGCCGAGGCTGGTGACTGCCGCCCGTAGGTTGAGCGCCACCAGCAGCATTCCGACCAGTACCAGCCATCCGGGATTGACGCGGGAGGCGATCGGAGCCGCGCCCGGAGACCGCTCCCCCGCGCCAGCTTCGGCGGTCGGGGCGGCCTGACCCGCCGTCGCTTCCGCCGGTACGGCCTGCCCGGTGGCCGCGTTCGTCGGGACGGCGGGGACGCCAGGGGGTGACGGGGGCATGACCTCGAACCTACAATCATGGGATGATTTCCGGCGAGAGGTTGTAACCAGTGCCACCCGCAGTCGATTCCGTCCAGGTCCCGCCGCGCGGCCGGCGGGTCCGAGAGACGATCACCCAGCTCCGACAACGGATCATGGATGGCGAGTGGCCGGTGGGCGGCCGGATCCCGACCGAGCCACAGCTGGTCGAGGCGCTCGGCGTGGGGCGCAACACGGTGCGCGAGGCGGTCCGGGCCCTGGCCCACGCCGGGGTGCTGGAGTGCCGCCAGGGCTCCGGCACCTACGTGCTCACCACCGACGAACTCGCCCCGGTGGTGGCCCGCCGACTCACCGACGACCGGATGACCGAGGTGATCGAGGTACGCCGCGCCTTCGAGGTGGAGGCCGCGCGGCTCGCCGCACGACGGCGTACCCCCGAGGATCTGGCCGCCCTCGACGGCGCGCTCGCCGCCCGCGAGGCGGCCTGGCGCGGCGGCCGGGTCGCCGAGTTCGTGGCGGCCGACGCGGCGCTGCACACCGCGGTGGTCGCGGCGGCGCACAACGCCATGCTCGCCGAGCTGTACGCCTCGGTCGGCGCCGCGATGCGCAGCACACTGACCCAGGCCATGGGGGACGCGCTGACCCCGGACCGGCACGTCGACCACACCCGGTTGGTGGCCGCGATCAGGGCCGGCGATCCGGAGCTGGCCGCCCGGGAGGCCGGCGCTTTTCTGGAGCCCCCGCCCGGGGCATAGGTTGTCCCCGACGGAAACGGGACACCTCGGGAGTACGGATGCTCAAGGGCTTCAAAGACTTCATCATGCGCGGCAACGTCGTCGACCTCGCGGTCGGTGTCGTCATCGGCGCCGCCTTCACCGGCGTGGTCACCCAGCTCACCAAGTCGTTCCTGGACCCGATGATCCGGGTCTTCGTGGTGCTGATCACCGGCAGTGACAAGGGCATCGCTGGGACCGCGCCGAAGATCCAGGGCATTCCGTTCGACTGGATCGCCTTCGTCAATGCGCTGATCACCTTCCTGCTCACCGCCGCCGCGCTGTACTTCCTGGTGGTCTACCCGATGAACCGGCTCGCGGAGCGGCGCAAGCGGGGTGAGGAGCCGCCGCCGGCCGCGCCGAGCGAGGAGGTCCAGTTGCTCACCGAGATCCGGGACGCGCTCGTCGCCGCCGGCCGGACCACCCCGGCCCAGCAGCGCGGGGCCCTGGACGACGTCCTCGGTCGGCGGGACGAACCGCCCGCCGTGCGCTGAATCCGGCACCCGCACATCGTGCCCCTGCGGGAATCCCGCAGGGGCCGGCTTGTGTCGAACAAATGTTCGATAGAGTCCCGGCCATGGAGCAGCGAAAGCACTGGTGGAACGGGAAATGGGGGCGACTGGCCCGGCGGGACGTCTTCCTCCGGTCGGATGCCGACCGATGGTTCGTCGAGCAGCGCGCCGGTGGCGCCGAGGGCATCTCCCGGTTCTACGAGTACGACACGGTCGACGAGGCCGAGGAGACCATCCGCGCGCTGCTCCACGGCACCGACACCTGGCGCGAGCTGACCCCCCGCCCCCACGCAGGTTGATCAAGAAGTTTTGGTGTGGATTCGCGCGAGTCCCCGACCAAAGCTTCTTGAGCACCGAGCCGGGAGCGGAGGCGAGGGTGGGTGGGGTTTAGGGGGTGGGGAGGGTGGGAACCGCGCGGGGATGGAGCAGCAGGGCATCGATCAACGGACAACCCTCTCGCAGGTCACCACCGGCATGCGGGTGGTCGACTCGGCCGGCCTGGACGTGGGCACCGTGGACCTCGTCCAACGCGGCGACCCGAACGCGGTGACCGTGCAGGCACCGACCACCGACCCCGGCAGCAGCCTGGACGAACTGATCGAATCTGCCAAGGTGGAGGAGCCGGACGTGCCCGCGGATCTGGCCGCCCGCCTGCTGCGCACCGGCTACCTGAAGGTCTCCACCGACCTCGTGCCCACCGGAGCCGTCTACGTCCTCGCCGACCAGATCTCCACCGTCACCCCCACCGCCGTAACCCTCAACACCCCCGCCGCCACCCTCCCCCCAGAAGACTGACCCCCCACCCCCGCGTCGATCATGAGGTTATTGCGGCGGGTGAGCGCTCACCGGGGCAACAACCTCATGATCAACGCTCTGGTGGGCGGGTGGGCGGGCGGGCCGTCAGCGACCGCGACAGCCGGCGAGCGGCGGCCACCCACAATCACGCTGGACCAGGCCCGGTCCAGCTCAGCCAGCTCACCGGCACGCCCGACCATGGACACCGGCAACATTCCTCAACCCTACGCAGTAGTGCGTAGAGACGCGGGAAGGGTCTTCTTGGCAAGCTTGACCCATGACGCTGATCCTCCGCTCGGCCATCCTCAACGACATCGGTCTGGTCCGGACCAACAACGAGGACTCCGCTCTTGCCGGCGAGCGCCTCGTCGCGGTGGCTGACGGCATGGGTGGACTGCCCGCTGGTGAGGTAGCCAGCGAGATCGTCATCCGGCTCCTCGACGAGCTGATCCCGCCGACCACACCGGACGCCGCCGCCGAGGCGCTACGCGCCGTGGTGAGCACCGCCAACCAGCGCATCCACGCCGCGATCACCGCCGACCCGGCCCGGGACGGCATGGGTACGACGCTGACCGCCGCCCTGCTCGCCGGGGACACGCTGGTGCTGGCGCAGGTGGGCGACTCCCGCTGCTACCTGCTCCGTGAAGGTCAACTGCGCCAGCTGACCCGGGATGACACATTCGTGCAGGCGCTGGTCGACCAGGGCGCTCTCTCTCCCGATCAGGCCCGCCACCATCCGCAACGGTCACTGGTGACCCGGGCGGTGCAGGGCGCCGACGCGCCGCCGACGATGGGCGCGGCGACCCTCGTCGCCGGTGACCGGCTGCTGCTCTGCAGCGACGGGCTCTCCGACTATGTGACCGACGACGCGATCGCCGCCACGTTGAGCCTGCACGCCGACCGTCACCAGTGCGGCGAGCAACTGGTGAAGCTCGCCCACCAGGCCGGCGCACCCGACAATGTCACCGTGGTGATCTCCGACGTCGTCACCGGCTGAGGCACGCCGGCACCGGTCGCGGGGCACCCGCCGTCCAGCGACGTCCGCCGGCTCACCGCTTCCGGGCCGGGCCGGCCAGGCCTCCGGTATCCACTAGGTAGTTGTGCCATCTAGATAGCGGCACTAGGGTTCGGCGGGTGGATTCCGACCGTCGGGGGCAGTGGCTGCGCGGGGTGCTCGACCTCTGCGTACTCGCCCTGCTGCGCGACGGGGAGTCCTACGGCTACCAGCTCGCCCAGTCGCTCGACGCCGCGGGCGTCGGGCCGATCCAGGGCGGCACGCTCTACCCGGTGCTGCTGCGGCTGCAACGCACCGGGCTGGTCACCGCACGGTGGCGGGAGGGCGATTCCGGTCCGGCCCGCAAGTACTACCAACTCACCGACGACGGGCGAGCGGCGCTGCGGCACGGTGGCAACGCCTGGTTGGCGTTCGTGGCCCCGGTGACCAGCATCGTCACGAAGGGGGTCGACGGGTGAACGCCGACGACTGGCTGCGGGCGTTCGCAGCCGAGCTGCACCAGCGCCGGGTGGGCGGCGACGTCGCCCGGCACGTGGTCGCCGAGGCGGCCACCCACCTCCGCGAGGGCGGCGGTGATCCGTGGCTGGTCTTCGGCGCGCCGCAGGCGTACGCCGCCGCGATCGTGGAGAGCATCGGCACCGCTCCCGGCCCACGCCCGGGCCCCGTCCGGCTGCACGCCCGGGGCATCACCAAACGGTACGGCCGCCAAGTGGTGCTCCGCGACGCGTCGCTGACCGTACGGGCCGGGCAGATCGCCGCCGTGGTCGGCGCGAACGGCTGCGGCAAGAGCACCTTCCTGCGGATCTGTGCCGGTCTGGTCTCGCCGGACGCTGGGGAGGTGACCGTCGCGGGTCGGCTGAGCTACTGCCCGCAGCAGGGCGGAACCGCCGATTTCCTGCTGCCCGACGAGCATTTCGTGCTGGTGGGCGCCGGTCAGGGCGTGCCACGGGTGCCCGCCCGGCGGGCCGGCCGGGCGGCGGCCCGACAGCTCGGCTGGGACGCCGGCAACGCCGCGCTCGCCCGCCACCTCTCCGGAGGTACGCGGCAGAAACTGAACCTGACCATGTCCACGCTGACGCAGCCGGACGTGCTGTTGCTCGATGAGCCGTACCAGGGCTTCGACCAGGGCAGCTACGTCAACCTCTGGGACCAGCTGACCCGGCTGCGCGACGAGGGGCGGGCCATCGTCGTGGTGACCCACCTGCTCAACCAGCTCGACCGGGTCGACGTGGTGCTCGACCTGCCCCCCGCCCACCAGGGAGGCCGTTCGTGAACCGGCTGGTCACCGTGGCCGAGATGACGCTGCGGGAGCTGACACGTCGTCGAGGCGTACTCCTGCTCCTGCTGTTGATGCCGTTGACCTTCTGGCTGATCCGGCGTGACTCCTACGTCGGGCAGTCCGTGCGTGCGCTGCTGCTCGGCATCAGCTGGGCGGTCAGCACCGCGGCGCTCTTCGCCACCAGCGCGGCCCGCGAACTGGAGCCCCGGCTCCGGCTCGCCGGTTACCGGCCGCACCACCTCTACATCGGGCGGATGCTCGGCCTGTGGGGGCTCGGACTGGTGATCTCGGTGCCGTTCTTCCTGCTCACCGTCATCGACGCGAACAACCTGCGGTACGGCGGGATCGCCGTGGCGATGCTCTGCTGCGTGGCCGTGGCCGCGCCGTTCGGCATGCTGATCGGTGCCCTGCTGCCCCGCGAGTTGGAGGGCACGCTGCTGCTGCTCACCGTGGTGGCGATGCAGATGCTGCTCGACCCGGCCGACGCGGCGACGAAACTGACCCCGTTCTGGTCCAGCCGGGAGATCGGCACCTGGGCGGTGGACCACACCGACGACGGTTACCTCACCCGCGGCCTCCTGCACGGGCTGGTGGTCACCGTCCTGCTGATCGTGACGGTGGCGGGCGTCTTCGCCGTCCGGCTACGCCAGCGGCGGCACCTGCACCACGTGCCGATCGCCTGATCCTGCCGGCCCACGGCGGAATTCAGGGGGACATTGACACGGGCCCTAGCATCACGGGGTGCGCCTCAGATCTTCCACCGCTGCGGTCGCGTTCGGCGTCGCCATCGCCACCCTGACCGCGTGTGGCCCGTCCGCGCCGAGCACTGACCCGCGTGGCGCGCAGGCACCGGTGAGCGGTTCGGACGCCGCTCCGTCGCCGACCGCGCCGGGGCAGGAGTCGGGCGCGCAGGCCACCCCGGCGGCTCAGACCGGGTTCGGCAGCCGCAGTGCCAGCCCCACCCCGTCGGGCTCGCCACCGGCTGCACGCGACACCGGCAACCCCACCGGGCGGGTGAGCGTACCGGCGGCGGGGCGAGCGGTCGACACCTCGAAACCGACCCGTACCGTCGGCAACGGCACCCCCGACAGCTGCACCTCCGCCGCCGTCATCCGGGCGGTCGCGGCCGGCGGCATCATCACCTTCGACTGCGGCCCCGACCCGGTGACCATCCGAATGACCGCGACCGCCAAGGTACGCAACGCCAACGGTCCACAGGTGGTGCTCGACGGCGGCGGCAAGGTCACGCTCAGTGGTCAGGGCAAGCGACGCATCCTCTACATGAACACCTGCGACGCGTTGCAGGGCTGGACCACCTCGCACTGCGACAACCAGGATCACCCGCGACTGACCGTGCAGAACCTCACCTTCGCCGACGGCGACGCCACCGGCCAGCGCACCGACGGCGGTGGCGGTGGGGCCATCTTCGTCCGGGGCGGCCGGTTCAAGGTGGTCAACTCACGCTTCGTGGACAATCGCTGCGACCGCACCGGTCCGGACCTGGGCGGTGCCGCGATCCGGGTCCTCGACCAGCACGACGACCAACCGGTGTACGTGGTCAACAGCACGTTCACCGGCGGCTCCTGCGCCAACGGCGGCGCACTGAGCAGCATCGGTGTGTCCTGGGTGGTGCTCAACAGCGTGCTGCGCGACAACGAGGCGATCGGCACCGGCGCCAACCCGGCCCGCTCCGGCACGCCTGGCGGCGGCAGCGGCGGGGCGATCTACTGCGACGGCAACACGTTCTCCGTACGCATCGCCGGCACGACCATCGAAGGCAACGACGCCCGGGAAGGCGGTGGAGCGATCTTCTTCGTCAGCAACGACCGCACCGGCACCCTGCGCATCGAGAACTCGACCCTGCGCCGCAACCCCAGCCGCGGCTTCCAGACCCACCCCGGCATCTTCTACCTGGGCTCCGGCAAACCAACCTTCACCACCTCCACCATCCGCTGACCCACCCCTCGCCCTCCCGGTGCCGGTGCGTGCCGCAGCCCCGCCAGCCCTATTGCCGGTCGCTCTAGTAAGGGTTGCCCTCACCGGCCGGGAGGGTGGGCGTGGCGGAGAGGGGTGGGCTGGCGGTCTGGGCCCGCGCGGCCATCCCGCTGAACAGCTCGCGCAACGCGCTGACCGAGTCGACGCTCGGACTCCAGCCGAGCTCGGTTTCGGCCCGCTCGCTGGACATCAACGGCGCATTGAGCGCCAGCTCGACCCAGCCAGCGTCGACCGGTTGCAGCCGCGCCCGCCAGGTGAGCGCCGCGGCGGCCCGCAGCACCGGGGCCGCCACCGGCACCGTCCAGCCGTGGAAGTGCCGGGCCACCAGCTCGGGAGTCAGCACCGGGTCCGCAGCGACATTGAAGGCGCCGCGCGCATCACCCACGATCGCCCGGGCGTACGCGTCAGCCACGTCGTCGGCGTGCACCGCCTGCATCCGCAGCCGCCGGTTGGTCGGCACCAACGGCAGCCGGCCGAACCGCAGCAGCCGCACCGGTGCCAGCGGGCCGAGAAAATAGCGGTTGATCTCGGTGCCGGCCTCCCGCTGAAAGATCAACCCGGGACGCATCCGGACCAGCCGTAACGCCGGATGACTCCGCTCGATCGCGTCGAGCATCTCCTCCACCGTCGCCTTGTCCCGGCTGTACGACGACCCGGGCACCCCGGTCGCCGGCCAGGCCTCACTGATCGGCGCGTCCTTCGGGCCCGGCGCATAGGCGCCGACCGACGAGGCGTACACCAGAGCCGGCACCCGCGCCCGCAGCACCGCGTCGACCACTGCCCGACTGCCGCCGACATTGGTACGGCGCAGCACGTGCTGATCATGGGTGGGCTGGATCTGCCAGGCCAGGTGCACCACCACATCGGCACCAGCGAAGACAGTGGTGAGTTCGTCCGCCACGCCTGTGAGGCCGATGTCACAGGAGCGCCACCGCACCCCGTCGTACGGCTCACCCGCTCCCGGAGGCGGCAGCCGCCGCGCCACCCCGACGATCTCCACGTCGCGCTCGCGCCGCAACCGGCGCAGCAGCGCCGAACCCACGTTCCCGCTGGCTCCCACGACCACGATCCGCATGTCCGGCCCGTACCCGGTCAGCCGCTTTCCAAGCGCGACCGCCGGCCCTTCGTCAGCTCCGGCCCCTCAGCGGGCGAGCAGCGCGCCGATCAGGCAGACGAAGGCGGCGACCGAGCTGACCGTCCGGACCAGATTCCAGCGCACCCACGGCGTCTCGAACCATTTGCGTACCCCGGCCAGGTCCCCGATCCCGTCGACCGGCCCGGCAGCCTCCAACCGGTTGTTGAGCGGCACGCTGAAGCGACCTGTGACCCCGAGCGTGATCACATGGCTGACCAGCGCCGCGACGAGCCAGCCGCGCACCGCGCCGCCGGTGCCGAGATGCCCCACGACCGCCGCCACCACCAGCAGCGGCCCACCGAGAAAGGCCGACAGGAACCAGCCGTTGATGATCTTCCGATTGATCGACTGCATGGTGCCGACCAGGGTCCGACCGTCGGTCGCGGCCAGCCCCGGCATCACCGAACAGGCGTACGCGAAGAACAGACCCGCCACCAGCCCGGTCGCCAACGTGGCCCCAGACAGCACGGCGAGACGAATCGGCTCCGACAAGCGGCACCTCCAGGACGCGGGACAGGCCAGCCGATCCTGCCAGCCGGAGTCCACCCGCACCCTGACGGGAGCCGCCACCAGGCATCGACGGCGAGGCCGGAAGCCGCGAGCTCGCTCCCGTCGGTGTCCGGTAACCTGAGCGCGCGGGCCGCTAGCTCAATGGCAGAGCTGTGGACTTTTAATCCATAGGTTCAGGGTTCGAGTCCCTGGCGGCCCACCACACACCGCCGATGAGCTGCAATAACGCCGAGCGAAGATCATCGGGCACAACGAGGGCACAACTCAGATCCGATCTTGGTCGGTGGAAGCTTCCCGCCGCTCGCTGCCTGCCTGCCGCAGGAGGCCACCGACCAGGCCACGCGGCCGGTCTTTCTTCGGCAACCAGTGAACGTAGGTCTCCAACGTGATCCGCAGGTTGGCGTGCCGCAGCGCCTTCTGCACCTCCTGGGGCTCGACGCCGTTGCTCATCAGGGTGGTAGCGAAGAAGTGGCGCAAGGAGTGGAAGGTGCCACCCTTTGGCCAGCCGGCGGCCTCGCGCCAGTCCGCCCACAACTCCGCCCAGTAGGTGTCAGTCAGCAGCTTTCCCCGCGCCGAGGTGAACAGGACGGGCACCGAACGAGTCAGCCGCTCCCCTGTGGTGATGTCGGGAAGCTCGAACTCGACGGGACCGACCTCGCCCAGGTGTGCGGCCAGTTCCTCAGCGACCACCGCGTCAAGGTCCACCGTGCCGACGGAACCGCTCTTGGGCGTCGAGAGGTAGAAGCCGCCGAAGTGCTCCGGCGAGTGCCGCAACTGCTGGACGACATGCAGGTCACCACTGTCGAAGTCCGCGCAGCGAGGCCCGGCTTCCATGCCCAGCACCTCACCGAGGCGCAGCCCTTCCCCGGCCCCAAGCCAGATGGCGGCCCGGAATCGGCGCGGCACCACCTCGGCGAGCCTGAGAACCTGGTCGTTCGTCGGAACCCACTTCGGTGCCCGAGAAAGACCACGCAGGATCTGCGCGAGCTTCACGCCGTTGCAGGGGTTGTCGGGAATCACCTTGTCGATGACGGCGGCATTCATGATGGTCTTGAACAGTCCGAAGTACAGGCTTACCGACGACTTCGGCGTGCCGTCATCGAGCAGCCGGCTCAACCAAGCCAGCACATCCGTCAGGTTGATCGAGCGGATCGGCTTCTCACCGAAGACGGGCAGAAGGTGCTTCCGCAGGTTCTGCGGGATGCGCCGCCGCGTCTCCGTGGCCCACCCCGACTCACGCGACTCCCGCCAACGCTGCGCGTACTCAGCGAACATCAGCCGGTCTGTCTCCCGCTTGGCCTTCACCTCCGCCGCGACGCCCGAACGGCATTCCAGGTCAAAGGCATCAGCGTCGACCTTGCGCTCAAACAGCCTTTCGCGGGTCTCACCAGCGGCGTCGGTGTAGCGGACCCGCCAGCGTTTGCCCCGGCCGTGTCGCTTGGAGGGGAGCCGTTTCTTGTCCGGTCCGCGTTTGGTGAGGTACCAGAGGTCATCGATGGGCATGTCAGGCCGCCTTCTGGTCGAGCCAGGCCCGCACGTCGGCAGGGTGGTATCGCAGGTGCCGACCGACGCGGGACGCGCGGGGGCCGATCCGGCGGTGCCGCCACTGGTAGAGGGTGCCGACCGGGATGCCGAGGAACGCCGACACGTCGCGCACGCTCCACAGCCGTTCTGTGGTGGGGGTGGTGTTCACTCGGGCTCCTTCCTTGTCTGCCGCGCGGCGCGGATGCGGTCTCCGATCGCGGCGGCGAGTTCGAGTTGCTCGGGGGTGTCGTAGCCGACGCCGAGGATCTGCCAGTCGTTGACGACCAGGACGTCGGTGTCATCGGGCAGACCGGCGTCAGTGAGCGCCGTGCGGAGCTGGTGAGCCTGACGCTCCGCCCGCAGGCGCTTGAAAGTCGTGGAGTAGATCCGCGACTTGGTCAGGAAGTGGCCCCGGAAGCCGAGCATGTGCGCCCAGTGCCGAAGCTTGAGATCGGCGTACAGATCAAGGCCACCGAGGTCCCACGCGGCTTGGATCATGGCCCGGTGGTGATCGGAGACCGTCAACCGGTCGATGTGCATCTGTGACCGGATGCGGCGGTCGCCGGTCTCGGTGGCTTCGGTGCCCTTGGTGGCGTACTTGGCGACGTAGCCGGCGAGCCGGTTGTCGGCCACCGCCTGGTCCTCGTCGTCATCCGCGTTGTCGGCAACGTCGATGTCGGTCGCGGTGATGTCCTTGACGTCGACCTGGGCACCCCAACCGAGAGGCAAAGGTGTGCCGTCCGGCCGGGTGGTGTCGACCCGGACCGAGGAAGCCGCGGAGCGGACCGCGTCGGCCAGGACGTCGGGGGTCAACCAGGCCGGTGGTGGGGAGTCCGGCCCGCTCGGTCCGTCGACGCGGATCACGGCGTGGAAGTGCACCAAGCCCCGCCGCTGGTATTCGGCAACCTTTGCGTAGGAGATGCGCAGGTGTGCGCCGGACTCGCGGACGGTGAGGCCACCAGCGGCGGCGGCAGCCCGACGTAGGGCGATGGTGAACCGGTGCCACAGCTTGCCGGAGTGCGCCTGCCACAACACCGCACCGACGTAGTCATACCGCTCGGGGTCGATCGGGCTACCAAGAGGCGGGTAGCCGTCCGGGTGCCAGCGTCCACAGGAGCAGGGCCGCTTACCGGGCCGGTTGTGCACCGCGCCGAAGGACGGAGCGGTGAGGGTCACGAACAGGCGGGTTGACCGGGCAACGCTGGTCGGGACGCCCTTGCCACCGGACATGCCCGCGTGGATCAGGTGCCAGGCGTCAGCGGCATACCGGTCGGCGCAGGTCGGGCAGACCGCCGCGCGGCGGGTGCCGCAGGAGGCCCACACCCGACCCTGCCGAGAAGCGATCAGGTCACCGGTACCGGCGTGCCGAGCTTCCCACTTGCCGACCAGACGGACCGGCTGGAGACAGCCCTTGACGCTCTCGACACCGGCACGCCATTCCTTGTAGGCCGAGGACCGCATCCACCGGGACAGCGTGGCCTCAGCGTCATGACCGGCGGGGGCGGGTTGTGGTGGGCGAGGAGGTAAGGACATGGAATCCCTCCGGAGACAGGCCCGCCGTGCCCCGGGTTGAGGAGCACGGCGAGCCAGGGCGAGAAGGTCAGTGCGCGTAGCCGTTGACGGCGACCGGGGTGAGCCGGTCGACCACCCGTGCCGCGATCGACAGCGGCAGGCGCGTGGCGCGTTGGATGTCGGCAGCGGTCACCGCAGTGCCGGAGTCCGCGACGAGTTGCCGGATCTGGGCTTGCATCGCCACGGGGATGCCCAGCCCATCCAGCTCCACCGCCGCAATCGGGGTCTGCACCGACGCCACCGGGACCGGAGTCACCGAGAACCGGGCCGCCGGCGTTTCGACCGGGGCGACCGGTGGTGCGGACACCGAGACAGCCGGAGCCGGGACGGGTGCCGACGCTTCCGGGGTCGCCACGCTGGCCTCAGGCGCGGTCAGGGTGACGGCCCGGCGTGCCTGGGTGCAGCGTGCCTGCACGATGGGCATGACCTCGGCGAGGAAGAACACCAGGACCGGAACCATGATGTGCGCGGCGAGCATGCCCGCGCTGATCCCACCCTCACGAGGGAACAGCGCCGGTACCACGTTCATGACGAGGGTGGAGCCGAGCAGGAACCGTTTGAGCCAGTCGACCGCGCGAGAATCGATGTCGATGCCCCGGGCGATCATCGCGGCTTCCCACCGCAGGATGGTGATGAGGATGCCGACCAAGCACGGTTCGACGCCCCAGCAGCCCCACCAGACCGGGTCAGCCGGGGTGAGGTGCCCGGCGAGGAAGTCCTGAACGCCGGTGGTGGTGAACACCGACCCGACCGCCAGGAAGACCCACAGCGAGCGAGTGACGGACACCCGCAGCCGTTCGATGTCCACGATGTCGAGTGCGGCATCCTGCTCCAGGTCGTGAAGCTGCCGCGCCACCTCCAGGCGCTTGCTCAGCTTGCGGACCGGCCGAGGTGGCCGAGCCGGTTTGCCGTCGCGCCGCACGTCGCTCACCGCTTGCCCGCCGTGGCCAGCTCGGACACCGGCCAGCCCGCTACGCGGACGAGTTCGGCAATGTCGGAGTCGTTGCAGTACGCGGCCCGAACCCGCACCGGGGTACGGGAACGCTGCTTGACCACGAAGCCGATCCCGGCCGACTCCGGAACGTTCGGAATCTCGTCGGCCAGCGCACCGCGACGCCGCATGTCCTCACCAAGGACCATGTCGACGTGCCCGGCCGAGGTGGTCCGCAGGCACACCCGCAGGGAAAACAGGTCACGCTGCGGAAGCACGTCCTTGGTGGGTTCCTGAAGCGCACCGATCACGCTGCCGCCCAGCGCCCGAGCCTGCGACAGGATCAGCGGCAACGCCGCCTGAGCGCCCTTGGTCAGCGACCGGTCGCCGTACCCGGTCACCGCGCCCAGCTCATCGAGGACCAGGACGTCAAGCGGAGTCTCCAGCGACATAGCGAACGTGCGCCGTCCCTGCTCCGCCAAGACCTGCTTGCGGTCACGCATCGTGGCCCAGAAACCTTGGATGACCTCCACGATGTCGGCATCCTGTTCGGCGTAGCGGTGCGACACCGGCGCAAGGGCGTTGAGTTCGGTGCCCTTGGGATTGACCACGTGCAGCCGCACCAGGCCGTCACGGATCAGCGGCGCGCACGCCCGCAACGCCATCCACGTCACCGAGTTCTTCCCCGAACCGGTGGCCCCGCCGACGAGCCAGTGTTGCCCGATCAGCGGCGCGGACCAGTCGGTGCCGTGCTCGGTCTCGCCCAGGTACACTCGCGACAGGTCCACCGCGTCGGAGTCGGCCAGCAGGTCCGGCGGGATGATCGGCTCCGTGAACGGCTCCGACCGTTGCACGACCAGCGCGATCACCTGCGGGCGGACCCGCTCGACACCGATCCGCTCCGCGCGCAACGCGACGGTCAGGGCGTCAGCGGCTTCCTCCCACATCTTCGGCGTCTGCCCGAGCAACAGCCGCACGTACACCGTCTCGGTCGACGGAGAGTGCGACCGGACCCGGATGATCCGGGGCACGTTGATGACACCGGTGGACCGGTGAACGGTCACCAGGTTGCACGCCTCCGTCACCCGGCTCCACCACGGCCCGAGGTAGGCCCGCGACAGCCACCGGCGACGCACCGCCCGCAACTGCGGAGCCGCCCACCTCGACCACGAGTCCGGGTGACCCCGGTACCAGCCCACACCGGCCGCCACGGCACCCGCGACCACACCACCGGTGGTCACCGGCCCGAACTCGACCATCGAGGCAGCCGCAGCCGCCGGAGTCGCCACAAGCCCCGGGTGCCGAGCAGCCCAACCCGCCACGCGCCATTCCCAACCCTGAACGCGCTTACCCATCTCCCGCACCTTCTCTCACCTGTCATATGTAAATCCGTCGGATCTGTTTCTGGGCATAAGGAAAGGCCCGGATCAGATCACCAACCCGGGCCTTTCCGGCGACCAGCTAGCCGGCCGCCTCGAACATCTTCTTCGCGACCGTCGTTGCCTTCTTCGCCCTGGCGGTCTCCTCCATCCACGGCGTCGCCTCTTCGAGGAGGATCAACAGCACCGCCACCTGCCGCCGCAACTCGTCGTAGTGCTTCATGTAGCGATACCGCTGCGGCATTCCCTTCATCGACCGCCGAAGCAGCCGCATCGCCTGATCAATAGCGTCGTAGGTGTCACTGATCCGGTACGACATCAGCTCACCCTCCACGGCTTAGCGATCAAATCCGCCTCGTACGTCTTGACCCGCACGTGGAACGCCCGCAGGGTCTCCACCGCCTGCCGGTGCGCGTCCTCCAGGTCCTCGACCCGGGCCGCGAACTGGTACAGCGTCCCCGGTGGCGGTTCACACGCCTTGATCAGGCTGTTCACCCCATCCAGCAGCATCGCCAGACCCTGAACGTTGCCCACCAACGCCTCATACCTCGCCCGGCCGGTCAACGACTTCACAACCTCCGGCATCAAATCCATCCCAGCCCCTTCCGACATCGAAAGCCCACACGATCGGTGGACACCACCCGCCCCCGGAAAACACGCACCGAGGAGCGGATAGAAACCACCGACAAAGCGGCTACTCCCGACCGGTAAGACGCCACACCCGACGCCACCGACGCGTCTCACGCCGAATCAAACCGACGTTGATGGAAACCGACAACATCAGCAAACCGATAAGGACCAACTCAAAATCCGACACAGGCACCTCCTTTCAAACCTCAGATTGTCATTAGACCTGTTTTAGGCAAGGCTGTATCCACTGTGGAATTCTCAATGAACAAGACGCCCAGAATGAGGACAGCAACGACCCCATCACCCGAACGAACGTGCCCCGACCCGACTCGAACGGGTCACCCACCAGAAAAAAGGGGCGGGGCGAAACCCTGGAAGGGTCAGAGCCGCTTGACGCCCTGCGCCTTCCACGTCAGACCCGACCGGCCATCCCGCTCCCAGTGCGACACCGTGGCCCCGATCAGCTCCACCAGGTCGCCCTCTTCGACCCCCTCAGGGTTGGTCGACAGCGTGATCCGCAGCTCCTCGCCCTTGCCCCGGTACCCGTCCTCAGTCGCCTGCGGCTTGGCGAACACACCCACCACGTACAGCGGGTCATCCGTCCCATACGCCGTGATCATCTTCCCGTCCTGATCCGCCTTGATCGACGGCTCCTCTACCACCCGCAGCTTGAAGCCAGCCAGGTTCACCGGGATGTTCCGCATCTTTGACCCCTCACTCTTCGGCGACGTGTCGCCCCTGCGTCTGTCCGGCGCTCAGGCCGAGTCACCTTTGCCGCCCGACGATGTAACAGAGCGGATCAGCTCGGATCAGAGGCTAACAGTTTGATTCAGAGTGAGTCAACAGATACAATCAGTTTCACGTTGGTAGGCTCTTGACCTGCGTAAATGTGATCTCCGGAGACTGGCTTAACGACCTTCGGAGCCGGCAGATCCGTACCGAGACAGGGGGTCCGATGACCGACCAGCCACGCCCGCCGGAGGAGTTGCAGCGAGGGACGGCGGCACTCGTCATTGCTCAGGCCATCCGGAACGACATCCAGGCCGGTCGGTTGGCGCACGGTCGGCAACTGCCCGGCACCAGGAGTCTTGCCCAGACCTGGAACACCAGCGTTGCGACGATCAATCGAGCGATGGCACTGCTGGCCGAAGAGGGGCTTGTGGTCAACCGCGCGCGTTCGAGCCGAATCGTCCACAACCCCGTCGGAGCGGCAGACAAGCAGGGTTCCCGCGTGATCCTTATTGGAGGCTATGCGGGCTCAGGCAAGACAGAGCTTGGTCGCATCATCGCTCGCCAGACAGGCTGGGCAATCCTTGACAAGGACACAACAACCCGTGCAGTTGTCGAAGCGGCGCTAGAGCACCTAGGCCACTCCCCGCATGACCGGGAATCCGAAACCTACCTGACGGCCATCAGACCCGCTGAGTACGAAGCCCTGATGGCAGCGCTAGACGAGAACTTGCAGTGCGGCTCTTCTGTCGTCGTGACCGCGCCCTTCATCAAAGAGCTGAGCGATGAAGCGTGGTGCGACCGACTATCGGCAACCATCGCAGCGCATAACGGAACTCTTCGAGTCGTTTGGGTCCACTGCGATCCCATCACCATGCTCACCTATATCCGGCGGCGAGGTGCCGCCCGAGATGACTACAAGCTTGCCAACTGGAACAAGTACGTCGAAAACCTCGACGCCGCTTTCAAACCGAAGATCCCGTATGCAAGAGTCGACAACTCCGCCGGTGCAAGGCCCCTGCAAGAACAGGCCAAAGACCTGCTCAACGAGATGGCCGAGCTGTGAAAGAAGGGCTGATCCTCTACGGAGCACCTGCTAGCGGCAAGGATACCGTTACCGCCGCTCTCGTGGCCAAGTATCCCCAGTTCGAGCACTTCAGGCGGTTGAAGGCTGGTGCTGGGAGAACAAGCGGTTACCGAATGATCAGCGAGGCTAGAGCCAACGCCCTTCGGAAAACCCCTGGCGCTATCCTTTGGGAAAACACCCGGTACAGCGCGACCTACATCGTTGAACGCTCAGGACTTGAGCAGATTTGGCAATCAGGTCGGATACCCGTCGTGCATATCGGCCAGGTTGACGCGATCGATGCACTACGAGCCGCCGAGGCGCGTTGGACAGTCGTTGAGTTGTACGCCCCTCTCGCGGCTCTCCATAGCCGCATCCGATCTCGGGGCACCGGAGACGATGACCAACGCTTCGCAGCTATCGAGCGGACCCCTAGCTTGCAAGCGGCCGACATGCGGATTGACACCGGAGTTGTGTCGATAGCCGAGGCTGCCGAGATGATCGCTCGACTTGTGCAGGCTAGCCGGAACTTGTCCGGCTAGTGCCTCGTCATGCAACCTTGAGCGGGTAATCCGAATGGCGGATCTTGGATCCGGTAGCAAATCCTGATTTCGGTCCAGCATGCTGGTTGCGCCAGCGGATGTAGGCGCGCCGATGGCGGAGTCCTGTGCGGCGTGGCTGCGGTGGCCGGTGCTGTCGAGGGCGAAGTATCGCCTTAATCCCAGAGAGGCCAATTCGGCAACACTATTCGGCACCTGGCTTCGGTCCGTCGTACGTCGTCCCGGCAAGGGTGGATCCGTCGAAGCTCGCAGTACCGCTGAACGTCGCCCCGCCGAACCATGAGTCGCCGTTGAACGCCGCCCCGACGAACCTGGCGTCGCCGTTGAACGTCGCCTTGCCGAACTCGGCGAGGCCGCTGAACGTCGCCTTGCCGAACTCGGCGTTGCCGTTGAACGTCGCCTTGCCGAATCTGGCGTTGCCGTTGAACGTCGCCTTGTCGAACCCGGCGTTGCCGTTGAACGCCGCCCCGCCGAACCTGGCGTCGCCGCTGAACGTCGCCTTGCCGAACCTGGCGAGGCCGCTGAACGTCGCCTCGGCGAACCCGGCGTCGCCGCTGAACATCGCCTTGTCGAACCCGGCGTTGCCGTTGAACGCCGCCCCGACGAACCCGGCGAGGCCGTTGAACGTCGCCTTGCCGAACCAGGCGTTGCCGCTGAACGTCGCCTTGTCGAATCTGGCGTTGCCGTTGAACGTCGCCATGTCGAACCTGGGGTCGCCGCTGAACGCCGCCTGGACGAACCAGGCTTCGCCGCTGAACGTCGCCTCGTTGAACCAGACGTTGCCGCTGAACGTCGCCTTGCCGAACCTGGCGTCGCCACTGAACGTCGCCTTGCCGAACCTGGCGAGGCCGCTGAACGTCGCCCTGCCGAACCAAGTGGTGCCGGTGAAGTGGGTGTTGGTGAAGGTGGCGTTGTAGAGGTGGCAGTCGGTGAGGTCGAAGTCGATGAGGACGGCTTCGGTGAGGTCGAGAGTCACCTTCGTTTTCCAGTACAGGGGATCGGGTTCTCCTTCGGGGGTTGTTGGTCGTAGGTGGCGGGCGAGGATCCGTTGGGCGGCGAGGCGGACCTGGCGTTCTTCCCGGGGGTCCAAGGCGGGTTTGCCGCTGCTACCGGTGGCGTCCGTCGGCGCAGCTGGATCGAAGCCACCCGCAGGTTGTTGGTCGACGGACTCCGGGTTGGATTGGTCGTTGGGCGGGGTGTAGGGCATGCGTAGGTAGGCGCAGATCACCTCGACGATGCTCTGCCGGTGGGCGGGGTTGTCCTGGGCGAGGCGTTCCAGGGCGTACAGGCCTGCGAGGCGGACCGGGGCCTTGTCTGAGCCGATTTGGTCGGCGGCCTTGACGTACAACTCGGTGACGCGTTTCTCTCCGGCGTCGTACTCGGTGGCCTGCTGGGTGCGCTCGGCCAACTGCTGCCGGCGAAACGCCAACAGCAACGCTAACGCGGCGGTCACCGACGCGCCGATGGTCAAGCCGGTACGGATGGACTCCACCCGCAACTTCGCCCGCTCCACCTGATCGCCCACCACCGGCACCGAACCCTGCAACCAACCGACCGCAGCCCAGGTAACCACCCCCACCAGGACCACCCCGGCCGGAATCACCCACGCCCGCAACGGTCGCACCTGCCGATCCGGCGGCATCGGTGCGGCAGACACCTCATGCTTGACGCCATCGCGCCGCCACAGCAGCACCCCCGCGACCAGCACCGCCAGGCCTCCGGCCACCGGCACCAGCACCGGCCATCCGGAAGCCACGACACCCCACCACGATCGGGGAACCATCACCAGCGCGACCGACAGCAGAACCAACCCGCCGACCGCCATCAGAGCGACACTCAACCGTCTCGTCACACTGCGAATCGTGCCCGTACACGGCAACCCCGTGGCACTAGCTGAATCGTGGCCGGAGCGTAGCGTGTTCAGACTTTCTTTACTTGGTCAAGGGCGGGCCTGCGGCCCGCCGCCGCGTCAGCGCCGGGCCGCGCATGCGGCCTGGCGGCCGGTCACGTCCCGGCGCACGCGGCGCGACATGCAAGCCGGTGGAACTTAACCAGCAGCCAGCGAGGCGAAACGGCAGTGAGGCGTGCCAAGAGCTGCCGGCGCCCGTCGAAGGCAGGTCCGAGAATGCCGCGCCAGGGTTGACCGGCAAGCCCCAAGCATGTGGGCGATGGCCGCCGAGGGTGCGCGGGTCGCCCAGGAGCCGACGTCACAGCCGCTCAAGGTCAGGTCAATTGCTCACCTGGGAGGGGGAGGGGTGGCCGTCGGGGACCAGCTTCGACCCCAGGAGCCGGGTTCGTGTCGGGCGAGGTTAGGTCAACTGCGCCGCTGTGGCGGTGTCCGTCGGGGCCAGGGTCCGCAACACGAAAGCCGACTAGTCGATCTATCGTGCGGAAATGACCTTGGGGGAGGACACGAAGACGCACCGCCGGCCGCGTCGATGGGTACTGCTGTTCGCCGCCGCACTGGTGCTGTGCACCGCCGCCCCGGTGGCCGCCGCAGCCGCCGGAGCGGGATGGTTGATGGTGAAGACACGCCAGGCGGAGCAGGGACAGCCGACACCGGCCGCCGCTGTCAATGTCTTCATGCTCGCCGTGTCGTCTGGCGAGGAGCTGGGGCTACGGGCGGCGCTGGCATCGGATCGCCGTGACGAGCTGGTCGACGAGTGGCGAAGCATTCGGCGCGACGTCAGCCGCACTGACCCGGGCGTCTCGAAGGTGAGCACGAGGTCGTTTGTCGTTGAGGACCAGGCCGACGACCGCGCCCAGGTGGTGACCGAGGTTTACCCGGTGTGGTGGTCCGTCGATGCCGGGGGACTCATGATGCACGGCAGTTCGCACCCGTGGCGGTTCGAGACGCGTCGTGATGACGGCGGGTGGCGCGTGTGGTCCGTCGACCCATACCCGTGGTGCGGTGGCCACGTCCGCGCCAGTGCCTGCCAGCAGCAGCAGGACTAGGCAGGATGCGCGTCGCTGGCTACCGGACAACGCGTTGAGCTGGGCGAAGACCGACCAGCTGCACGAAGATTTCCCGCTTGTCTATCGCGGTGCCTCGCCTGTCTAGCACGTATCCGGTCAGCCAAACCCAACCGTCATAGGTGGGCTTTGGGCAGACCGAGATCACTCGAAACAGGAAGCTTCGGCCCGCGAACTGCACGGATGCGTCACGGGTGATCCAAAACTCCTGACCAGAGACCGGGGGCCGAACTTCCGCCATCACCGCGCCTCCTCGCCGCTGAGCCCTGCCCGGTCGGTACGGGGAAGACCGACCGGGCAGGGGGTACCGCCGCACCGAGGCGAGTTCGGGTCCTCCACGACCAGCACAGCGGGATGGCCGCACCGTACCAATCGTGGTCTACCTACGTCTAGAGACGTAGAAGATCGCAGCGGCTCGTGTCGAGACTTCTAGCGTCCATAACATGGAGCCCGACCCAGACGGCGACATCGACCACGGCGCGCCGCTGCCGCCCTACCGGCAACTCGCCGGCATCTTGGCGGCCCGGATCCGTCGCGGCGACTGGCAGCCCAACCGGGCCATCCCGTCCGAGGCTCACCTTGTTCAGGAGTACGGGCTTGCTCGCGCGACCGTGCGACGTGCTATCGCCGTGCTCGTGGACCAGGGCGTGCTGTTCGTGGTGCCGCAGCGCGGAACGTTCGTCAAGCCGGACAGCGAACAACCGTCGATGCCCAATGCATGATCATCGGGCACAGATCCGGCACAACTGAGCCCAGAAACGGGTGTAAAACGTCGTAAGGCGCTGACGACTCCCGCCCAGCTCAAGTAGTCGATCCGCCCGATTCGCCTTGATCCACCGGGCGCGAGAAGGGTTCAGGGTTCGAGTCCCTGGCGGCCCACGCAACTTTCTGACCTGCCGTTTCGTGTCGACGTGTGTTCACCATGCGAACCATCGGCGTGGTGTCTGGAGGAACGGTGGACGTCCCAGCGGATTTTGGTCATACTTGTGACCATGACCACGTTACCGTTGGGGGAAGTGAAGACTCGGCTCTCTGAGCTGGTGGGGCGGGTGCACGACCACCACGAACGGGTGACCGTGACCGTGCATGGTCGGCCGTCCGCCGTGCTGGTGTCGGTGGAGGATTTGGAGCGTCTGGAGGAAACCGTCGCGGTTCTCGGGGATGCGGGCACCCTGCGGCGTCTGGCCGACTCCGACGCGGAACTGGCCCGCGGAGAAGAGGTGTCCGCCGACCAGCTTGCGGAAACCATTCGAGCCCGTCGCGCCTCGGCCGCGTGAGCCCCCGGCTGCCGGAAGATCCGTACACGCTGCGCACCACGCCGACCGTCCGTCGAGCGCTCGCCGAACGGTTGCCGGAGGCCGTCGCTGTCGCCGCGTACGAGTTCATGACCGGGCCGTTGGTGCGAGAGCCCTACCGGGTCGGGAAGCGTTTGTTGCCGCCGTTGTCGGATCGGTTCAGCGCCCGGCGAGGCACCTACCGGATCATCTACCGCATCGACGACGACAACCGCAGCGTGACTGTTGTGGACATTGATCATCGAAGGGATGTGTACCGCTCCTGACGCCCCTGGCTCTCCGTGCCTGATGGCGTCAAGGCATTCAGTACGGTAGGTGCCGTGTCGATGAGTGTGGCTGACGAGGCTGCAGCCCTTGAGGCTGAGGTCGAGCAGTATCCGGACGAGCGAGGTGAGATCGGCTGAGGAGTTGCAGGCGCTTCGCGGCCCGGATGGTTGGATGCAGATGTCCTCGGTGATGATTCGCGGCCGCCGGGAGGTCCGTCGCCAGTTGGGCCTGGTGCCGGATGCCGCCGATGAGTTGGCTCCGGCGGCACCGCCACAGCGGCAGCGGCTTGTTGACGCGGATGGTGTGCGGGACGCCGTGGCCTCTGAACGAGTGCCACGACAAGTGCGGATGCTGATCTTCCAACGCCAGGAACGGGCCGAGGCGCGACGGCGGTGGCCGCATGAGCACGACATGGCCGACGACGAGCACTATCAGGCTGCCGAGCGCCGGTGGCGTGAGTTGGCGAACGGCGGTGTGCCAGCCATCCGGGTGGTGCCGGCAACTGTCGCCGATCTCTGTGAGTTCGCGGACCAGACCGGCGAGTCGCCTCTCGATCCAGCGCTCAAGGTCCGCTACAGCGAGACCCTTTCCGAGGAGCACACCATCGCGTGGCCGCCACCGCGGAACTCCCCATGCTGGTGCGGATCGACAGCCAAGTACAAGAAGTGTTGCGGGCGGACGGTCTGAGCGGCGTCCTCCGACGCGCCGCATGCGAGAGTTCGTCACGACGCAGCCCTACCTGCCAGCGCTCCTGTTCGCGGCAGGGGTAACGGGGTACCGGCAATCGTCGCCGGTTGGATCGCATGGTGGTACCTCCGGCCCACTCGAAACGGATACCCAAACGGAGGGTGCAAGGTCGCAGAAGTGCAGGCCACGGCCGGTGTCGTGGCCGCGTTGCCGTACGGCGGCGGAACTCCGCGGCAGGGTGGTGGATTCGTGGGTCAGTTCTGGCCGGGGCTTGCTACGGGCAGTCCTGCTTCCTTGGCGCATTCGAGCAGCCGCCGGTCGTAGGTGACGAAGGCGGTGAGTGCCGCGCCGGACTCGTTGGTCAGCACCTGGGCGGTGGCCAGGTGGATGGCGTCAAGGCTGCGGAGTGTCGGATCGGCGAACGCGGCTGCGGTCGCCCGGATCGTGCCGTCGATCTCCAGTCGGAACAGCCGTCCGACCGCAGCTGGCACTCCGATCAAAGCTTGCGGAGCTGATCGGCGCAGTGCTCTGGGTACTTCCACCTCGACGAGAGCGGACGAGACCAGCGGCACGTCGTCGTGCTTGTTGAGCCAGGAGACAAGGTCGGCGCTGCACATCTCCTGCCGCACCAGCTTGACGACGGCGGCGGAGTCGAGATAGATCACCAGCGCTCCTCGTCACGCATCGCAGCGAGGGAGGCTGCGGCGTCCACACTCTCGTCACCGAGCTTCGGTGGAAGTGGAACAGAGCCGCCACCGGTGGGGGCGACGGCTCGCCCGGCCGCTACCAACTTGGCCAACACCGACCTGTCGTCGCCAACCGGAACAAGTCGGGCAATCGGGTGCCCACGGTCGGTGATCTCGATGGTCTCGCCGCCACGCACCCGAGCCAACACTTGGCTCGTGTTCTGGTTCAGCTCCCGGACACCGATGCGTTCCACGAAGACAAGTGTAGAACTAAATGTTCTACGGATCTAGCTCCTAGCGTCATTCGGCAGCCGGTTCGCTGACCAGAGAGGTCCACGAGGTCTAGATCACGGCGACTGGCCGGCGGCTCGGTGGGGGTGGTGTCGGAATCATCGCGCACGACCCAAGATCCGCAAGCCAGGCAAGTACAGCATCGGCCAGGGATGAGACGGACCACCTGGGGTACAGTTTTCTGTACCTGCTCTGGAGGTCGTCATGCGGACCGTGAACTTCACCCAACTACGCCAGAACCTGGCCGCCGAACTCGACAGCGTCATCAACGACGCCGAGGAAGTGGTGGTAACCCGGTCGGGCCACGAACCGGTGGTCATCGTTCCGCTTGCCGAGTACGAGGCGATGAAGGAAACCGAGTACCTCCTGCGCAACCCGGCCAACGCCGCCGCTCTCCGCCGATCGATCGCCGAGCTTGAGCAGGGCGACGCCGTCGAGCGGGACCTGACCGACCCCGCCACCGTGCGGGACGTCGCGTGAGGCTGGTCTTCACCACGACAGCATGGAGCCAGTACCTCAGCCATACCGACCGCAAGCTGGTCAAGCGCATCAACGACCTGATCGCGGACGTGATGCGCAACGGGTACGAGGGCATCGGCAAGCCGGAGCCCCTGCGGGGTGAGCTGTCCGGCTTCTGGTCCCGCCGAATCGACCGCGAACACCGGCTGGTGTACCGGATCACCAAGGACGACGTCGAGATCATCGCCTGCCGGTACCACTACGGCGACCGGTAGCGGAACGGGCATGGCACCAGCGGCACGCGGCGGTCATCGGTCAAGGCGGCCCTGAACGG
Organism: Micromonospora lutea; assembly: GCF_016863535.1. Lineage (GTDB taxonomy): Bacteria > Actinomycetota > Actinomycetes > Mycobacteriales > Micromonosporaceae > Micromonospora > Micromonospora lutea. Next base: position 299,168 of record NZ_BOPB01000013.1, on the reverse strand, counting down.
GCCGCCCCCGCGGCCGCCTGGGCGCGCGTCCGTCGCTCCGCTGGCGCTCCGACTCCGGCCACGCAACACGCCCGGCGGCTGGCGCGGAGGACGGGAAGCCCGGTGGGCCGCCGTAGCACCACAGCAGCGTTGATCGGATTGTGGTGGGGCCGGCAGCCGGCCGGGCCGCGCGGCCACGAGCCCGCGGCGTAGGGCAACGGACGCCGGCCGCGTCGGCGAGCTGGCGGCGGTCGAGGGGCTGCGGTTACTGCGCCTCCGGCGAGGGCGCTTGGTCGCCGGCAACAAGGCCGGAGACTGGACGCGCTGGTACGAGAACGCGATCCCGGTCGCCGAGGTTGCGTACGAGGGTTGGCTTGCCTTCGAGAGGAAACGGAGGGAGGGTTGATGAGCGACTTCCATGACTGGGACGACATCCGCGCCGAGTTGCACGATGGGGACGACGACGCGCTCGATGTGGAACGTGCCCGTAGCGAGGCGTGGGTCAGCGCGTTCCACCTCGCCGAGGAGCGCAAGCGTCTCGGTCTCACCCAACGGCAGGTGGCCGAGTTGATGGGAGTCACGCCCGGCCGGGTGAGCCAGATCGAGAACGGTGATCTGGAGGCCAACGAGGTGGCGACCCTCAGCCGGTACGCGCGAGCGCTCGGTGCCCGGATGCGGATCATCTTTGACTACGGCAGTGACCTTCGTCAGATCGCCTGATCTCCGCCAGCCTCAGGTGACATCGCGAACGGCGGGGCCAGTCGTTCCGGTGAACCATGCCGACGGAACCTCAGGCAAGTCGAGGTCATCGGGCACCGTCCGGCACCCGTGATCTGGGCAAACTCAGTGGTAGCGGGTCACCGGCGATCGTGGCGGTGTGGTTCGCATGGTGGTACCTCCGGTCCACTCGAAACGGATACCCAAACGGAGGGTGCAAGGTGGCAGAAGTGCAGGCCACGGGTGTCGTGGCCGCGTTGTCGTACGGCGGCGGGACTCCGCGGCAGGGTGTGGATTCGTGGATCAGTTGCCGAGTACCGATTCACGGGAGGCTGGCACGATGCGGAAACTGACCTACGGCATGAATGTGAGCCTGGACGGCTACATCGCCGCACCCGGTGATGATCTCGGCTGGAGTGTGCCGAGCGACGAGCTGTTCCAGTGGTGGTCCGACCGGGTGGCGTCGACCGGTACGGCGCTGTACGGGCGCAAAGTCTGGCAGGCGATGAGTTCGCACTGGCCGACCGCCGACCAGCGGCCGGGTGCCACGCCGGCGGAAATCGAGTACGCCCGCCGCTGGCGGGACATACCGAAGGTGGTGTTCTCCTCGACGATCAGCACGGTCGACTGGAACACCCGCCTGGTCAGCGGCGACGCGGTCACCGAGATCACCCGGCTGAAGGCCGAGGACGGTGGCCCCATGGACATCTGCGGCGCCACGCTCGCCGCAGCCGCCATGCGGGCCGGGCTGATCGACGAGTACGTGATCGTCACCCATCCGGTCCTGGTGGGTGGGGGTACGCCGTTCTTCACGACCATGGACAGGTGGGTACACCTGACCCTGGTCCAGACCCGCACGTTCCCTGACGGCGTGGTCCTGACCAGGTACGAAACCAGGCGCTGATCCGGGGACCTGCGGCACCGTTCCGGGGCGGTGGTGACACCCGTCCGGCTCACCGTCCGCCCGGTGAGGACCGCAGCTTACGGCCGGAACGTCTGGCGGTAGGTGTCCGGCGGTACGCCGACCATGCGGCGGAAGTGGCGGCGCAGGGTGGTCGCGGTGCCCATGCCGGCGGCCGTGGCGATGGTGTCGACGCTGTCGTTCGTGGTTTCGAGCAGTTCCTGCGCGCGGCGGATCCGCTGGGTCAGCAGCCACTGCAGCGGGGTGGTGCCGGTGATCGCGTGGAAGTGTCGGGTCAGGTGCCGTGAGCTCACGTTCGCCTGGTGGGCCATGTCCTCCACGGTGAGTGGCTGGTCCAGGTGCCGCATGGCCCAGGGGATCACGTCGGCCAAGGGGTGGTCGTCCCGGGCGGGCACCGGCGTGGTGACGAACTGTGCCTGGCCACCGGCTCGGTGCGGCGGCACCACCAGGCGGCGGGCGACGATGTTGGCGATCGTCGAGCCGTGGTCGCGGCGGACCAGGTGCAGGCACAGGTCCATCGCCGCGGCCTTGCCGGCCGAGGTGAGCACGTTGCCGTTGTCGACGTAGAGCACGTCCGGGTCGACTGTCACTCGGGGATGGCGCGCGGCCAGCTGCTCGGTGTGCGCCCAGTGTGTGGTGGCGCGCAGCCCGTCCAGCAGGCCTGCGGCGGCGAGCACGAACGCGCCCGTGCAGAGGGAGACGATCCGCGCGCCGGCCTCGTGAGCTGCGCGTACCGCCTCGATGAGGTCGGTCGGCGGGTCCTCGTCGACGTCGGCCAGGGCGGGGACGATCACCGTGCCGGCGTGGGCCAGCCGGTCGAGTCCGTGGTCCGGGTCCAGCCGGAACCTGCCGACGCGCACCGACTGGGTGCCGCACACGCTCACGTCGTACCAGGGGACACGCACGGCGGCCGGGGCGGCGTCGAAGACCTCGTAGGCCAGGGCCAGTTCGAAGTGCAGCATGCCGTCGGTGGCGGCGAGGGCGACGCTCCGCGGAGGTAGAGCCATGTCGGAAATTGTACGGGTCGTGTCGTTCCGGACACTGGCGGGCGTGTGTCACCCCGAACAAGATCTTCAGCAGCGGGATCAACCACGTGGAGGAGCAGGACATGGCAACGGCGAGAAACGTCGCGGTCTACGGCGCCTACGGGCACACCGGGCGGTTCGTGGTCGCCGAGCTGCAGCAACGCGGACACGCCCCGCTGCTGCTCGGACACGACCAGGGCAAGCTGCAGGCGCTGCTGCGGGACCATCCGAACCTTGAGGCGCGGCAGGCATCCGTCGACGATCCGGCCTCGCTCGACCGGGCGCTGGAGAGCGCGGAGGCCGTGATCAACACCGCCGGACCGTTCGCCTCGACCGCCGGTCCGGTGATCGAGGCGGCGTTGCGCGCCGGCATCCCGTACGTCGACGTGGCGGCCGAGATCGAGGCGAACCTCGACACGTTCGCGCACTTCTCCGCACGCGCCCGCGCCGCCGGCACGGTGGTGGTCCCGGCGATGGCCTTCTACGGCGGTCTCGGCGACCTGCTGGTCACCGCCGCGATGGATGACTGGACCAGCGCGGAGGAGGTGCACGTCGCCTATGGGCTGAGCAGTTGGCACCCGACCGAGGGCACGCTCGCCGCGGGCGCCATCTCGGCGCAGCGGCGCGGTGGCCGCCGGGTCCGTTTCACCGGTGGTCGGTTGCAGTACCACGACGACCCGCTGCCGACCCTAGAGTGGTCCTTCCCCGCGCCGCTCGGCCCGCAGCGCGTCATCGGCGAGTTCACCATGGCCGATGTCGTCACCGTCCCCAGCCACCTGGCGGTACCGGAGGTGCGTACCTACATGGCCGCCAAGGCCGCCTCGGACCTGCTCTCCGCTGACCCCAAGACGCCGACGGGGGTCGACGAGCACGGTCGCTCCGCGCAGACATTCGTCGTCGACGTCCTCGTCCGCTCAGGCGACGCCGAACGCCGGGTGACCGCCACCGGCCAGGACATCTACGCCACCAGCGCGCCGCTCGCAGTGGAGGCCGTCGACCGCGTCCTCACCGGACGGACCCGGGCGACCGGGGTCGTCTCCGCCGGTGCGGCCTTCGACGCCCGCGACTTCCTCGACGCCCTGTCCGCGCACTTCACGCTGCACGCGCCGGCGGAGACCGCGCGGCCTGCCTGTCCACGGTGACGGTCGGCCAGGCGAGCCGCTGGTTAGAGTGCTCGGCGTGGATGGCACTCCTCGGGATATCGCGGCTACGGTCACCAGGTTGGACGATGTGACGAGGATCCACGAACTCGCCGAGCGGCGTCTCGGTGCGGGCGATGCGAGCTTCGTCGCGGATCTCGGCATCGCGTTGTGGCACAGGTACGCAGCGGAAGCCGTCTCGCCCTGGCAGTTTCGCAGCGTCTTCGATCGGGTGCTGCGGCTACTGACGCTCACGCCGGGCGTGACCGACCAGGCGGTCCGGTTGGTCGGCGGCGTGCAGGACCGCCGTACGACCCGCTACGCCGCGTCCCTGCTCGCCTCGGCCCATGGTACGACTGACCTGGGTGTCGTGTTCGACGCGGGCCGGTCGGAGGAACTGCGGGCCTGTCTGCTCCAGGAGTTGGTGCTGCGTGGTGCCGAAGTCCGGCACCCGTGGGCGACCTCCTCGCACTGGCGTCACCACCCGCTCGGCTGGCTGCCGCTGTCGTTGACTCCGATCGAAGAACGCGCCAGCCTGCCCTACCACCACCTCCACGGAAGCAGCCAGGAGTTGCCGGCCATGGCAGCCGAGCCGGTGACCGGGCACGGACCCGTACCCCACTGGCAGGAGACGACCACCCCCGACGAGGCGGCCTTGCTCGCCGCCGCCGTGGACAACTGGGCCGAGGAGTCGAACGGTGAGATCGAAGCACGAACGTTCGCCTTCGACGACGATCTCCCGCCAGAGGCGGTCCGGGACGCGTTGGTCCGCGTCGGTCTGCAATGCGCCCAGGGCATGACGACCGGGCTCGGCGTATGCGCCGCGCCCCAGGCGTGGCGACAGTTGTTCTCCGCAGCCTCCACCGGCGGCGCCTACAGCGACGGCGAGTTCGGCGCGTACGGAAGGTTGCTCGCCTGGCGGTCGGTCGCGGCACTGGTCGGTGCCCCACACGACGCATCAGCCGGTGACGTCGAGGCCATCGCGAACCGCTGCTCGTGGTACTCGTTCGAAGGATCCACCGCATGGTTCGTCAAGCTCGCCTGGGACATCGGCCTGGCAGTCGTGTCTCCGGACGGGCGGCGTCTGGCGGTACTCGCGGCGACCGACACCGACTGATCGATCCCTGCCCTGGGTGGGCGGCGAGCTGAACTGGCGCGGCGGGTCGGCTAGTCAGACGACGCAGAACTCGTTGCCTTCCGGGTCCTGTAGAAGCGCGGCGTAGAAAGCCCTCTCCGGCTCGTCAACGGTCCGGAGCACGGTCGCGCCGGCACTCGTCAGACGCTCGACAGTCCGACGCCGGTCCATCGCTGCCCAGGGCAAGGTGCGCAGGTCTGTCACACTCACCCGGCGTGAAGCATCAGCAGATTCTGGTCAAGCTCGCCGCGCCCTTCCTCGTACGCGCATTGGACGAGGACCTGGCGCGGTGGGTGGGCTGGCAGATGCTGCGGTCACCAGAAGAGTCGCGGGCCGATACGGACGTTGTTCGCCCGATCCTCGCCCGCTGGCGGTGTCTGCTCGACGCCGATGACACCGCTCCGGATACGCGGCACCGCGGGTGGGTGGCGCTGGCTGTTCTGCTGCACAGGTACGGCCTCACTGATGAAGCTGTCACAGCTCACGCACTGACTTCCATAGACGCGCTCAACCGTGATGTCGTACTCTCCGACGCCTTCGCCCGGCAGTCTCCGACCATCAAGCGGTTCCTGACCACGCCACCGTCAGCGCTGACTCGCCGGCCGCGTCGGCCCAGCGCGTTGACACTTCTGCGCCCCGGCGATGTGATTTCCATTCAGGTGGCGGCGAAGTTCTACACGGCGTTCGTGCGCCAGGTCGCGGCATCCAGGGCGTACCCGGTCATCGAGTTCTACTCCGGCAGTTTCGACCGGCCGCCGACGTTGGGCCAGTTGTCCGGCCGGCCCGCCGCCCTCGACCGGGGACATGCCCGGTTCGGGGTGGTCGGGCTCAACTACCTGCCCGACCCCGCCAATCAGGTGCTGGCCGTGGCCGCCCAGCACCAGCAGCCACCGCTGGGCAACGAGCCCGAGCCGGGTGAGGGTCTCTACACGATGACCGACATCATCCGGCTGCAACGCGACATCACCCGCCTGAGCGCGACGAGCACCGCGTGACGTCCGGGTGGCAGCGCTTCCATGCCCGGTTGACCTGGCCGGACCGGTCCGAGTGGGTTGTCTTCGCGGGGTACGCCCGGCACCCTTGCCGACATGTCGATGGAGTCGCTTGACTGGCAGGACGTCAACGGTGATCGCGTCGAGTTTCCCGGCAACGGCCTGCTGAGCGCGCCGGCCCGTACGGACTGGTTCGTCGATCCGGCCGGCGGCGAGCCGACCGGATCAGCACCGCTCAGGCTGACCCGGCTCGACGGCGATTTCCAGCTCAGTGCCCTGGTCGAAGCGCCGCTGGCGGAAACCTACGACGCGGTCGCCCTGTTCGTCCACGGCGGGCCGACGACCTGGGCGAAGCTCGCCCTGGAGCGATCACCGGCCGGCACCGACATGATCGTCACCGTGGTGACCCGCGAGGTGTCCGACGACGCCAACGGGGTGGCCGTGTCGAAGCCCGGGCGGTCCTGGCTGCGGATCTCCCGCATGGGTGCGGTGTACGCGTTCCACCACTCCGACGATGGCACGCTGTGGGCGCTCGCCCGGCTGTTCACGCTCGGGCCGGTAGCCGGGCACCGGATCGGATTCAGCGTGCAGTCGCCGATTGGTGACGGGCTCGACGCGCGCCTGACGGACATCAAAATCACGCCCACCACGCTGACCGACGCGCGCAACGGCTCCTGATTTGACCACCGGCTGCCGTCGCGGTGAATCGCCGCCCATCCAGGCGATCCGGCCCGGCTTCGGAACGTCGGCTGGCGGTGCCAGCTGTCATCCATCGGTGGCGGATCGGTCACGAGCCTGCTCCAGGCCGTCGAAGAGCAGATCGAGGGTGAACTCGAACTCGGTCTGACTGTCACACCAGCCCAGGGTGGGGTCGGTGGCGGCGTGCATCTCGGCGGCGACCATCGCGCCGAGGTGGGGCAGTTGCTCGGCCAGCACGGCCAGTTCCGCCTCTGCGGCGTCGACCTCCTCGCCTGCGGGCTTGAAGACCTCCTGGGCGAAGCCGAGTGCCAGGCTGCCGAACGCGTGCAGCGCCCGATGGGCGATCCGGTACGAAAAGCCGCCGTCGACCAGGGTGGCGAGGATGCCTTCGTAGTAGCCGTAGATCCCGGGGGGAATGGTCGGGCGGGAGCTGAGCAGTGCGGGTGCCCACGGGTGCCGCAGCATGACCGTTCGTGCGGCGAGGAAACGCAGTCGGAGCCGGGTACGCCAGTCTCCGCCGGCCGCATCCGTCTCGGCCTGGTCGGCCGCTGCGGTGATCTCGGCGATGACGGCCTCGACGAGGCCGTCCAGGAGCCCTTCCTTGCCGGGCAGATGGTGATAGAGAGACATCGCCTCGACGCCGAGGTCAGCGGCGAGCCGGCGCATCGTCAGCGCCGCCATTCCCTCCGCGTCCACCAGCGCTGTCGCGGTGGCCAGTGCCCGGTCACGGCTCAGCGGCTCCCGCCGTTTCCTCGCTGCCATGTGGCCCCCACCCCTCCTTGACCTTACAACGTACGATTTGCCTTACGACGTAAGGCTCATCTGCCCGGTCCGCCGCAACCAAGGGAGCCCACCATGCATCCGCTGATCCGCACCGCCCGTACGACCGGACTGTTCTACCTCGGCCTCGGCATCGCCGGCATGCTGGGGTTCCTCACCATCCGTCCCATGATCTTCGACGCCGGTGACGCCGACGTGACCCTCGCCAACCTGGTCGCCAACGAGTCGTTGGCGCGGGTGGGGGTGGCACTCGAACTGCTCGTCGTCCTCACCCAGACGCTCGCCGCCGTCTGGTTCTACCGTCTGTTCCGTACCGTCGACAGCACCGCCGCCGGCAGTATCGCCGCCTTCGGCATCGTCAACGCCGTCGTGATCCTCGGCAGCGCCGCCATGCTCGCGACCGCGGTCGGGGTGGCCACCGGCGGGACTGGCGGGGCGGCTGTCGGCGGGACCGCCGACACCGTCCAACTGCTGTATCTCGTCAGCGAGAACCTGTGGGGAGTCGGCGGGCTCTTCTTCGGCCTCTGGCTGATGCCGATGGGCTGGTGCGTGCTGCGTTCGGGTTGGCTGCCCCGCCCGCTCGGCTGGATCCTCGTCGCCGGTGGGGTGGGCTACCTGCTCATGACCTTCGTCGGCTACCTCGCCCCCGGTGCTGGAATCGCCGCTGACCTGCTGGTGGTCCCCGCGACCGTGGGCGAATTCTGGATCATCGGCTACCTGATCATCTTCGGCGTCCGGAAGCGGGCGCTCACCGGGACCCCGCAGGCGAACGCGGCGCTCGCCGCCACCGCGCCCGCCTGACCACTCCGCCGGCCCTGGCTCAGGTCGTGCCCCCATGCGGGTGCGCCCGAACCGGGGTCGGCAGCCCCGCCGTTGCCAGCCGGCACTCCGCAAGGGTGTGCTGTTAGCAAGGGGCCCTTCCTATACCGCAGGCGTTAATAAGGTGCCCTTCCTTACACCTCAGCGACGGGCGGGGCGGCGGCCGGGCGGGGAGGGCGGCTCGGGTCCGAGGTCGGGCAGCGGGGGCATGGGGCGGGTCGTCGACTGGCCGGCGGTCACCCGCAGCCGCTCGCCGTGGTGCCACAGCTCGATCGCGGCGTCGCCCTCGGCGTCCGGCAGCTCGTAGCGGGCCTCGTCGGCGGTCAACGTGACGTGCAGCCGGTGACCGTGCCAGATCAGGCTGAACGCGAGGCGGTCGATCCGGTCGGGCAGCCGCGGGTCGAACGACAGTAGCTCGCGGTCGTCGCGCAACCCACCGAAGCCCTGCACCAGCGCCAACCACGCCCCGCCCAGCGAAGCCAGGTGCAGCCCGTCGCCGGTTTTGTCGCCGAGATCCTTCAGGTCCTGGAGCACCGACTCGGCGAACAGGTCGTACGCCAGGTCGAGGTGGCCCAGTTCGGCGGCGAGCACGCCCTGCGGGGCGGCGGACAGCGACGAGTCCCGGACCGTCCGCGCCTCGTAGTAGGCGAAGTTGGCGGCCTTCTCCTCGGCGGTGAACTCACCCGGGCACCGCAGCATCGCCAGCACCAGGTCGGCCTGCTTGACCACCTGGTGCCGGTACAGCTCCAGGTAGGGGAAGTGCAGCAGCAACGGGTAGTCGTCGTCGCCGGTGTCGCCGAAGTTCCACTCCGGCCGGTCGGTGAACCCGGCGGCCTGCTGGTGCACCGCGCGCTTCGGGTCGTACGGCACGGTCATCGCCTCGGCGGCGGCCCGCCAACCGGCCACCTCGGTCGGGTCCACGTCCAGGCGTCCGGCTGCCTCCGGGTGCCGTTCGACGGCGTCGGCCGCGCCGCGCAGGTTCCGTCGCGCCATCAGGTTGGTGAACAGGTTGTCGTCGACCAGCGCGGAGTACTCGTCCGGGCCGGTCACCCCGACGATGTGGAAGCTGCCGTCGTCGGTGAAGTGCCCGAAGCCGTGCCACAACCGGGCGGTGGCCACCAGCAGCTCCAGCCCGGGGCCGGTCAGGAGATCCTCGTCGCCGGTGGCCGCGACGTAGCGCAGGACCGCGTCGGCGATGTCGGCGTTGACGTGCAGCCCGGCGGTGCCGGCCGGCCAGTAGCCGGAGCACTCCCGGCCGCTGATGGTCCGCCAGGGAAAGGTGGCACCGGTGAGCCGTAGCTCCGCCGCGCGGTCGAACGCCTGCGGCAGGTGCGCGTGCCGCCAACGCAGCGCCGACCGGGCCACGTCCGGCGCGATGTAGGTGAGCACCGGCAGCACGTACCCCTCGGTGTCCCAGAGGACGTGCCCGTCGTAGCCGTTGCCGGTCAGTCCCTTGGCGGCGATGGCCCGGTCCCCGTCCGTGCGCCCCGCCTGGATCAGGTGGAACATCGCGAATCGGATGGCCAGTTGCAGCTCCTCGTCGCCGTCGAGCACCACGTCGGCGGCGCGCCAGGCGCTGGCGAGGGCGGCCCGGTGTTCGGCGAGCAGGCCGGCGAAGCCGGCGGCGCGCGCGGCGTCCGCCTCGACGGTGACCTGGCCGGCCAGTTCCTCGACCGAGGAGTCGGCGACGGGCGCCCACTCGTATGCCGCGAACTTGGTCAGCTGTGCCCGCTCGCCGGGTCGCAGCGACCCGATGAGGGTGAGTCGGATCCGGTCGGGCGTCGCGTCGACCCCGGTGGTGATGTGCTCCGGCACCGCCGTCCGGTGCGCGACCGCGACCGCGACCCGCTGCCCGCTGCGTTCGGTACGGTGCACCAGCAGCGCGTCGGCACCGTCGACCCGATGCAGCTCGGCGGCGAGCGGGTCCTGGATCAGCGAGGCGGCCCGAGGGTCGTCGCCGCGGTCCGGGACGCGCTCGTTGGCCAGCAGGTCCGCGCAGATCCGCACGTCGACCGGCCCGTCCAGGGGTTCCACGGTCCAGTCGACGGCACCGACCCGGCGGCGGCGCAGCGACACCAGCCGGGTGCTGCGTACCCGCACCCCGTCCCCGGCCGGCGAGATCCATTCGGTGCGCCGTTCGATCACGCCGGCGCGCAGGTCCAGCACCTGCTCGTGGGCGACTACCGTGCCGGTGCGCAGGTCCAGCGGCTCGTCACCGACCCAGAGCCGCACCAGCGTGGCGTTCGGCGCACTGATGACGGTGTCACTGAGCTGTGGGAAGGCGTAGCCGTCCTCGGGATAGGTCAGCTCCCGGCATTCGTGCAACCCGTTGAGGTAGCTGCCCGGCATGTCGACCGGGTCGCCCTCGTCGAGGGTGCCGCGCCAACCCAGCCAGCCGTTGCTCAACGCGAAGACCGACTCGGTCTCACCGAGCCGGTCCAGGTCGTCCCAGGTCCGCCGGATCCGCCACCGCTCGTCGGGCTGCGGCTCGTCGACCTCCGGAGACGACCGGTCGGGATTGGGCTGCACATCGCCTCCAGGCATGTCCGACGGTCCCTGCGGGCTGACAGTTCCCCGCCGGTCGGTTCACCACACCAGCAGCGTGATTCACCACACCAGCAGTAACGCGCCGAGCGTGCCGAGGACCAGGTACGGCCCGAACGGCAGGTGGCTCGACCAGCTGGCCCGGCCACTGATCAGCAGGGCCAGGGCGACCAGTCCGGAGAGGGTGAGTGCGAGGAGCAGCCCGAGCACCGGCAGGCTCCAGCCGTACCAGCCCAGCAGGGCGCCCGCGCTCAGCGCCAGCTTGGCGTCGCCGATGCCGAAGCCTCGCGTACCGAGCAGCAGGGTGGTGGCGGCGAAGAAGAGCGCCATCCCGAGCCCGGCGCCGATGGCACGCAGCCACGGCGCGGCCCCGGCACCGGTCAGCGCGGCCAGCCCGAGCAGCAGCCAGACGCCGGCGGCCGCCGGCACGGTCAGCCGGTCCGGCAGCCGGTGCACCGCGAGGTCGATGAAGAGCAACGGCACCGCGAAGGCCAACCACCACGCCGCGACGACCACCTCGACCGCGGGTGGACGGGCCAGCAGCAGCGCGGCCACGGCGGCCAGGACGGTCAGTTCGACGATGGCTGGCGGCGCACCGACCCGTGCGCCGCAGCCACCGCAGCGGGCGGTCGGGCCGAGCGCCGGCCATGGGCGGTGCAGGCTGATCGGCGCGCCGCAAGCGTCGCAGCCGGCCCGGCGATCGGTTCCCGGAGGTACGGCGTGTCGGGCGACGGCGTACCGCAACAGCGGGGTGATCGACAGCGCGGCGGCGGCGAGCTGCCACGGTCGAGGCGCGTTCCCCGACGGCGGCACGTCCGGCGTGACGGTGCGGTCCGGAGGTGCCGGCGACGCGGGTTGCCGGGTCATGTCATCAACCCCCTTACGGAGGGTAGTGTGGCCAGTCGGTTCGAGTGGCGGTCCCGAGCTCCGGCACCCATTGTCATACCGCTGTTCGAGGGTCGGCGTGAATGCCAGCTATCAGTTGATGCAAATCCCATGAACCGCAATCGACGACCAATTCGCGGCGTTTTTCCGGGGGACGGATCGGACCGATTGCCATTTCCCGCCCCATTGCGACTGGTCCGTCGCGTACCCAGTCGGCAGTGGGATCGTCCGGGTCGCCGTCCGCGCCCACCCGAGCCGCACCCCGAGCCGATCAAGGTCGGCAACCTTCCGGTAACCACGCCGCGCCACCACCCTTCATAACTCTGAGTGTTCGTATGAATTGCCTCTGTTGCATCGGCCGGCGTCAGCCTATGCTCGCCCCTTGGATGTGACGCAACCCACGTCCACTACCAACGAGCAGCCAGGCCAGTGCATTCACAGGAGATCCGTAAACGTAAATGTGGCTGCGCATGAACAGGCCGGAGGGATCCCGTCCGGTCGCGCTACCGCACGGCCCGGCGACGGCGTCCGCCGGGCGGCACCGAGGAGGGCACGAGGTGCGAGCACGGCAACTGAGCCGCTGGACGGCCAGCCTGGTCGCGGTCGCCACGGTCGGCACGAGCACCGCCTGCGGCAGCACCCAGGAAGCATCCACCGCCGCAGCACCCGAACGGAACAACTCCGCTGGCGCCGAGCGGGTCGCCGACGAGGCGGCTGCGGAGAAGGCGGCGTTGGCGGCCTACTCCGGCTACCTCGCGGCATCCCGGACCGCGAGTCGGCGCAGCGACCCGCAGGAGCCGGAGCTGACCCGGTTCCTCGCCGACCCACTGCTGACCAGGGTCCGGTTCAGCCTGCGGCAGGCCCGCCAGAACGGCGCCGTCAGCGCCGGCACGCTGCGCTCCGAAGGTCCCACCGTCATCTCGATGGACCTGGAAGCCGACCCGCCCACGGTCGAGATCCAGGACTGCGTCGACGCCAGCAACTACCGGCTGGTCTACCTCGCCGACGACAAGGTCGTCCCGGGCACCCGTGGCTCCCGTCATCTGGCCACCGCCACGGCGGCCCGTTATCCCGACGGTCGCTGGCGGATCAGCAGCGGCGCGGCGCACCAGGACCAGCCGTGCTGACCGGGTGGAGCGGCAGTCGCGGCCACGAACGGCACGCCGACCGGGTCAGCTCGCCCGGCCGACCTGGCCCGGTGCCGGCAAGCCACCGACGCCGACCGTTCGCCGCCCGTACCGTCGATCTCCGGCGGGTCCTGCTCGGCGGCGCGCTGGCGCTGCTGCTGGCAGGCGCCGGCGCGGTCCCGGCGACCGCAGCCGACCCCGGTGCCGAATGTCCACCGGCCCAACCGAACTGCAACGTCTGGGACGACGACCCGGGTACGCCTGGTGGCGGCGGCAACGGTGGCGACAACGGCGGCGGCAACAACGGCGGCGGGGGCGGCAGCGGTGTCTGCCAGTGGGAAGGCCGCACCATCCCCTGCTACGACGACCTGCTCGGGTGGTTCAACAGCGGCGACGGCTGCTACTACAAGCTTGCCGAGTCGCCGCCCACGGAACCCCCCGAGGGACAGCAGTGGTACCTGAAGAGCTGCAACGGTGGTGCTCTGGGTCAGGGAACCCTCGAGCTGCTGGACACGCCACCGCCGGGCTTCGGCGCCCCGCCGGATCCGGAGGAGCTGGCCCGCCGGGCGTTCGCCTCGATCACCCTGCTCGCACCCCGGGCGGCGGTCGCGCCACGCAAGTCCGTCGGCCCCGGACTGGTCGGTCTGCCGGTCTGGATGTGGGCCGAACGAGGTGCCAACCAGTTCGGCCCGTTGAGCGCCGAGGCCACGGATCGCGGCCTGACCGTGACGATCCAGGCCGAGGTGGACCGGGTGGTCTGGGACATGGACAACGGCGACGAGGTCATCTGCACCGGCCCCGGCACCCCGTACGACCGCCGAGGTTCGCATGCCGGGCAGCCGTCCCCCGACTGCGGCTATGACAGCGGCTACACCCGGGCGGACACGTACACGGTCCGGGCGACCACGCACTGGTCGGTGACGTGGACCAGCAACGGCGGTGACAGCGGAAGCATCGGCGGGGTCACCCGCACGACCGGCCCGGTCGAAATCGAGATCAACGAGCTCCAGGTGGTGGCGCGGTGAGTGAGCCGGTCCTGCGCGCCCCGCAGTCGCGAACGAAAGGTTGGCGCCGATGAGCGTGGCGACCCGCAACGGAACTTCTCCGGTGGACGCGCCGGTCGCCCCGCCCCGGGTGGTTCGCCAACGTCGGGTCCGGCCCGGCCTGCTCGGCCTCGCCGTCCTGCTGATCGCCCTCGGTGGGTTGGGGTCGGCGTTCGCGGTGACCTCGGTTCGGGCCACCGGCAGCTACCTGGCGGTGGCCCGGGCGGTCGAGGTGGGCAGCGTGGTACGCGCCGACGACCTGATGTCGGTGCAGGTGGCCGGCGGTCAGGGGCTCGAACCGGTGCCCGCCTCCCGACTCGCCGACGTGATCGGGATGCGCGCCGCGGTCGCGCTGGCCCCGGGCTCCCTGCTGACAATGGCCCAGCTCACCGACGATCCGCTGCTCGGCCCCGGGCAGCAGCAGCTCGCCCTCGGGCTACGCGCCGCTCAGGTGCCCGCGCCGAAGCTGCGACCCGGTGACCAGGTGTTGCTGGTCAGCACCCCGAGCAACGACAGCGGCAAGAGTTCCTCGTCGGGGGGCACCCGGTTCACCGCGACCGTCACCGACGCCGTTTCCACCGACGGGCGGGACGAGGTCGTCGTCTACCTGGCGCTCGCCATCCGGGACGTGCCGGCGGTGGTGGCGCTGGCCGCACAGGATCGGATCGCGGTCGTGCTGACCAAGGCGGCCTGAGCATGGCCATCATCGCGCTGGTCTCGGCCAAGGGCTCGCCGGGGGTCACCACCACCGCGTTGGCCTGCGCGTTGAGCTGGCACCGGCGGCTGATTCTCGCCGAGTGCGACCCGGCCGGCGGCTCCGTCCTCGCCGGTTACCTCGGTGGCGCGCTCGACGGGCCACGCGGCATCGGTGAGCTGGCCGTCGGTGAACTGCGGGACGGCAACATGGAGACCGCGTTCTGGTCACAACTGGTGGACCTCGACGCGCCGCGTCGCGAGCGGCTCCTGCTGCCGGGAGTGGTCGACCCCGCCCAGGCAGGCAGCGTCACCCCGCTCTGGCAGCGCTTCGCCGACTTCTTCGCCGCTCTGGACCGCGGTGATCCGCCGTACGACGTGATCGTCGACTGCGGACGGCTGCACGTCCTGGGCCCGCCCTGGCCGTTGCTGCGCGCCGCCTCGGCGGTGCTGGTGGTGACCCGGGCACAGCTGCCCGACCTGTCCGGCACCCGGGCCATGCTCCAGGCCATCGAGCGGGACTTCGTCGAGCACCGGGTGCCGTCGGGCACGCTGCGGCTGCTGCTGGTCGGCGGCGGTCACGGCAAGAGTGAGGTCAGCAAGGCCCTCAAGCTTCCGGTGATCGCCCGGCTGCCGCACGATCCGCGTACCGCGGAGGTGTTGAGCCTCGGCGGGACGGTGCGGGCCAGCCGGCCGTTGCTGCGCGCGGCCCGCGAGTTGGAGGTGCCGATCGGCGCGCTGCTGGAGCGTCGGCGGGCCCGGTTGGCGTGGCCCGTCTCCCAGGGGGTGCCGGATGCGATTTGAACCGGTCTCGTCGGACCCGCGTCGGCAGCCACCGGGCGCCACCTCCACCGCCCCGCCGCTACCTCCCGTCAACGGTCGGCACCATGAGCCAACGCAGGTGCCGGTTCCGGTCGCCGCGCCGCCGGCAGCCCCACCGCCCCGGCCACGGGTCGATTTCCAGGTGGTACGCGAGCTGCGCCGGCAGCTCAGTGAGCGGCTCACCCGGTGGCAGCGCGGCCGGGAGTTCAGCGTCGCCGAGGAGGACACCGAGCGGGCCCGGCTCGCCGTCGAACTGGTCGCCGAGTACGCCGACTCGGTGCGTCGTGCCGGCACGCCGATGGCCGCCGGTGCGGAACGGCTGCTGCTCGACCAGGTGACCGCCGAGCTGGCCGGTCTCGGTCGGCTCCAGACGCTGCTGGTCGACGACACCATTGAGGAGGTGCACATCCTCGGCTGCGACCAGGTGCGCATCGCCCGGCACGGTGGCGGCGTCGACTGGGCCGACCCCATCGCCGACAGCGACGACGAGCTGGTGGAGATCCTTCAGGCTGCGGCCCGACGGGCCGGTGCGACGGAACGCTCCCTGTCCACCTCGAAGCCCACCCTGGACCTGCAACTGCCCGACGGCAGTCGACTGGCCGCGGTGTTCCTGGTCAGCCACCGCCCGTACGCGGTGATCCGCAAGCACAACACCCTCGACGTGACCCTGGACGACCTGGCCGGCGGCCGGGGCGACCTCGACGAAATGATCGACCCGCTGCTGCGGGACTTCCTCCGGGCGTCGATGCGGGCCGGTCTGAACATCATGGTCGCCGGGCTGGCCGGTGCCGGTAAGACCACCGTGATCCGGGCCATGATGAGCGAGATCCCGCCGGACGAGCCGTACGTGCTGCTGGAGGAGAGTCGGGAACTGCTCCCGGCCCGCCGCAGCGAGCGGCACCGCGCGGTGATGAGCTTCGAGGCCCGGGAGGGGCACGGCGAACGCGGGCCGGACGGTCGACCCGCCGGCGAGGTCAACATCGCCGACCTGATCCCGGTGTCGCTGCGCATGGGCGTGCTGCGGATCATCGTCGGCGAGGTGCGCTCCCGGGAGATCGTGCCGATGCTCCAGGCGATGACCACCAGCCGGGGATCGATGTGCACCATCCACGCACGTACGCCGGCCGGGGTGAGCGAGCGGATCATCGAGTTGGCGCTGTCGCACGGCCGTGAGATGACCGTCGACCAGGCCCGCCGGATGGCCGGCAACGCACTCGACCTGATCGTCTACGTCAACATCGACGACGAGACCGGCATCGGCGGGCGCAAGCACCGCTTCGTCTCCCACGTCGAGGAGGTGCTGGGGGTCGGTGAGGGCAGCCGGATCACCACCACGCAGGTGTTCGGCCCCGGCCCGGACGGTCGGGCGGTCCCGAAGCACCTGCCGGAACGCGTCCGGGACCAGCTGCTGCGGGTGGGCTACGACGCCCGGCTGCTGAGTCGCTGGATCGAGGTCGGCCAGGGTGCCTGGCGGCGGCCCCGGCAGACCCGACTCGGTCGGCGGTGAGCCGGTGCGTACGAACATCGAGCTGATCGCCCTGGTCTCGGGCGCGGCCTGCGTGGCCGGCCTGGTGCTGGCCGTCGTCGCGCTCGTCGGCACCCGCCGACCGCCCGGCCGGGCACCTGGCGCGGGTCCGGGGCTGGACCGACTCTGGCGCGGCTCCGGCACCACCGTCCGTGACCAGCGGGCGCACCAGACCCTCCTGGTGGGCGCGGTGGTCGCTGGCGCGCTGGCCTTCCTGCTGACCGGTCTGCCCGTGGTCGGCCTGCTGGTCGCGGTGGCGGTGCCGGGCACCCCCTGGCTGTTCTCCGTCGGCCGGGCCGAGCAGCGGGCCATCGCCCGGATCGAGGCGGTCGGCGAATGGACCCGCCGACTCAAGGACGTCTCCGCCACCGGGCAGGGGCTCCAGCAGGCGATCATCGGCACGGTCACCACCGCACCGGAGGAGATCCAGGAGGAGGTACGCCTGCTCGCCGCCCGGCTCCAGGCCGGCTGGCTGGCCCGCTCCGCTCTGCTGGCCTTCGCCGACGAGATCGGTGACCCGGTCTGCGACCAGGTGGTGGCGGCGCTCATCCTGCACCTCACCGACCGGGGCGAGCGCCTCGGCGACGTGCTCGGCTCGATCGCCTCGGCGGCCGCAGCCGAGGTCGCGACCCGCCGGGAGATCGAGGCCAAGCGCACCCAGCCCCGGTTCGCGGTCCGCTTCCTGACCGGGATGACGCTGGCCACCATCGCGTACGGACTACTCAACCGCGAATACGTCCAGCCCTATGACACGCCGTTCGGGCAGCTGGTGATGGCGGTGCTCGGTGCCGCCTTCGTGGCGTTGCTGGCCTGGGTGCGCTCGATGAGCCAGCCGCCCCGACCGGCCCGGTTCCTGCCGGCCCCCGACCCGAGCGAGGTGGTGGCGTGAACCTGCATCTCACCCTCGCGGTGGTGGCCGGTGCCACGCTCGGGTTGGGCGTGTTCCTGGTGGTCCGGGAACTGGTTCCGGCGACGCCCGCGCTCGGCCCGGCGCTGCGCCGGCTGCACCAGCCGCCGGGGGCCGCCCACCCCCACCCCGCCGACCGGCGTCTGGACTGGCTCACCGGGCTGGCCCGCTGGCTGCGCCCACCACACCGGCAACTGGCCCTGCTCGATCGCACCTCCGAGCAGTACGCCCTCTCCCTACTGCTGTCCGCCCTGATCGGACTCAGCGCTCCGGCACTGCTCAGCGTCACGCTGCTCAGCGTCGGCGTCTCGTTGCCGCTGGCCGTGCCGGTGCTGGGCAGCCTCGGCCTGGCGCTGCTCTGCGCACTGGTGGCGCACCGCTCGGTGCTGGCCAAGGCCGACGCCGCGCGCGACGAGTTCCGCCAGGCGGTCTGCACCTACCTCGACCTGGTCGCGTTGCAGTTGTCCGCGGCGCACGGCCCGGTGCAGTCGCTGGAGCGGGCCGCCGCGATCTGCGAGGGCTGGGTCTTCGACCGGATATCCGAGGCGCTGCGGATGGCCCAGATGCAGATGCACTCGCCCTGGGACGAGCTACGTGATCTCGCCGACCGGATCGGCATCCCGGAGTTGGGCGACGTCGGCGCGATCATGCGTTCCTCCGGGAGTGAGGGCGCCCAGGTGCACGAGACCCTGCGCAGCCGGGCCGACTCGCTGCGCGACCAGATCCGCACCGACAACCTGGCTCGGGCCGAGGGGGTGACCAGCCGGCTCGACATTCCCGGCGCGCTGCTGGTCTTCGTCCTGCTCGGCTTCGCCATCTATCCGTTCCTGGCCCGCCTCTAGGCCGACCCGATCGAAGGAGCCCCCGAATGTCCGTCCTCACCTATGTACACGTCGCGCTGCGGGCGCGCCTGGCCGAGCTGCGCGGCGACCGTGGCGACAGCCCGGTGCCGACCGCTGTGATCATCTTCGGCCTGGTGGCCGTGGCGATGGCGGTGACCGCCGCCGCCCTCGGCGCGGCCAACGACTGGATGGACAACATCCCGACCCACCAGGACCCGTCGAGCGACTGACCGATGTTCCGTCGCCTCTCCGCCGGCTGGTGCCGGGTGGTCGCCGCCACCCGGCACCGTCTGCTGCCCGGCGACGGCGAGCGGGGCGGCAACCCGGTCGAGCTGGCGGTGGCGCTGCCGGCGGTCCTGCTGATGCTGTTCGCCTCGATCCAGGTCGCCGCCGTCTTCGTCGCCCGGTCGACCGCGCTCAACGCGGCCCAGAGCGGGGTCAACGCGGCGCGGCTCTTCGATGCGCCGGCCGGCGCCGGTGAGCAGCGCGCCACCCGGTTTCTCCGATCCGCCGGAGACTGGCTGGTCGACTGGGAGGAGCCGGGGCCGAGCTGCGTCGTCACGGAGACCGACGTGACCTGCACGGTGACCGGCAAGGCTCTCTCGGTGGTGCCGGGGGTCAGCTTCTCCGTCCGGCAGACGGCACACGGGACGGCTGAACGCTGGACGGAGCCGTCATGAGCCGGGGTTCGGTGTCGATCGAGGTGGCGGTGCTGGCACCGGCCTTCGTGGCGATGATGGTGCTCGGTGGAGTCGCCGGGCGTACCGCGGTGGCCAGCGCGGCGCTGGAGGCCGCCGCACACGACGCGGCCCGGGCCGCCTCAATCTCCCGGGACGCCTCCGCTGCCCGCGACGCGGCGCGGGAGGCGGCCCGTCAGCAGCTCGACTGGCGGGGTGTGGCCTGCACCAGCGCCCCGCAGGTGACCTTCGACGGCTCGGTCGGCGGGCGCTCGGCCACCTTCGACCAGGCGTTCGGCAGCGCCATCGGGCAGGAGGCCACGGTCACCGTCGAGATCGCCTGCACCGTCTCCTACGCCGACATCAGACTTCCGGCGCTGACCATGCCGAACGGGCAGCGGCTCACCGCGTCGTTCACCTCACCGCTGGACCGCTACCGGAGCCGGGGATGAGGGCCGGGCGCGGTGACGCGGGTCGGGTGAGCATCTTCCTGGCCGTGGCTCTGGTCGGGGTACTCGCCATCATCGGCATGGCCTTCGACGGCGCCGGTCAGCTCCGGTCGCTGCAACGCGCCGAGAACCTGGCCGCCGAGGCGGCCCGCGCCGGCGGCCAGGCCATCGACCGGGCCACCGCCATCGAGGGCGGGCCCAAACGGATCAACCGCCGCCAGGCTCGCAGTGCCGTTCGGGACTACCTCGCCACCGCCGGGGCCAGCGATCACACCGTGACCTTCCCGGTGGTCGACGGCGAAACCCTGATCCGGGTACGCGTCGAGGTCACCTATGACCGGGCAATGCTCGGCCTGCTCGGCTTCTCCAACACCGTCACCGTCTCCGGTGAGGCGACCGCACGGGCGCTGACCGGGGCTCCCTAGGGAAGGAAGGTAGCCATGGCCGCATCGGGTGGCACCGCCGTACGGCGGGTCGGTCGGGTGCTGACCGGGTTCGGTGCGCTGATCGCGCTGATCGGCCTGCTGGTCGGCGGCCCGATCGCGCTGCTGGCCTTCGCCGGCAACCCGCTCCCCGACCACGTACCCACGCTCGGGGAGATCGGTACCACGCTGACCAGCCGCGACGATGGGCAACTCTTCCTCCGGGCGTTGGCCATCGCCGGCTGGTTCGGCTGGGCCACCTTCGCCCTCTCGGTCCTCGTGGAGCTGGGTGCCCAGGCGTTGGACCGGCCCGCTCCCCGGCTGCCCGGCATGGGCCGGCAGCAGCGGGCCGCCGCCGCGCTGGTCGGGTCGGTCGCGCTGATCCTCGCCGCCAGCCCCGCCGCCACCGCCGCAACCACGGCGTACGCCGCCCCGGCGTACGCGCCGGTGACGGCACCCGCGGTGTCGGCCCCAGCGGCGACCGGACCGGCGGTGGTCGCCATGGCGGCCGGACCGACGACGACGGCCACGCGGGCGGCGGAGAGCGGCGACACCTCCACCGACGCGCCGGTCTACCGGGTCGCCAAGGGCGACTACCTCGGCGGGGTCGCCGACCGGTACCTCGACGACTTCGACGACTATCATCGCCTGGCCGCGCTCAACAAGCTGCGTGACCCGGACCGGATCCGTCCCGGCCAGCTCATCAAACTTCCCCAGGAGGCGCACGACCAGGGTTCCCGGCCACACGCCACCGGCCGGCTGGTCGCGCCGAAGCCCCGGCCGACGCCCGGCCCGGAGCGCACCGAGCAGACCCGCCCCGCACCGGCCAAGCCGGGCGAGGCGGTGCAACGGCCCGGCGAGACGGTGGAACTGCCGGGCGGCTCGACGGAACAACCCGGTGGCGTGACGGACCGGCCTGGTTCGGCCACGCCCGCGCCGGCCAGTCCCGAAGGGCGGCAGCCGGAGCCGCCGCGCGATGAGACGCCGGACGACCATCCGCCGGTCGTGACGGTGGGTGCGGCCCGAGCCGGCGAACCCGACCGGGTGAACCGTCCGCTCGCCGTCTCCGCCGTGCTGGCCGTGGCCAGCATCGTCGGCGCGCAGATCGGCGCGGTGCTCGGCCTGCGTCGCCGCCCAACCGTGTCCCGCGCCGGCACCCGACACCACCCGCCCGTTCACGTGCCTCGCGAGTTGCCCGTGGGCCGACACCGCAAGGACTGACGGTTCAGGCAGGACCGTGGCGGCCGGGACCACTCAGCGCAAGGGCGTCCGACCGAATGCCGGGTCAGGGCAGTCTGGCCTCCAGGCGGCCGTCGACGATCCGAGTCGGTAGGATCTGCTGGTCGTTCGGGGACGGGCCGTGCACCACCTCACCGCCGTTGAGCCGGAAGGTGCTGCCGTGCCACGGGCACACCACGCACGCGTGCCCGTCGATCTCGCGTACCTCGCCCTCGCCGAGCGGGCCACTCTGGTGCGGGCAGCGCTCCAGCATGACGGTCACCTCGTCGCCGTGCCGGTAGAGGATCACCGACACGTCGTCGACCTTGCGGGTGACGAGTTCCCGCTGCGGCAGGCTCGTCATCTCCGCGACCGGATGCCAGCCTTCGCTGATCAGATGCAGGTCGGAGACGCTCACGTTCACCTGGGCACCCTGCTTGTACGCCAGGTGCCCACCGAGGTACGCGCCGGCACCGGCGGCGCTGAGCCCGAGCCAACCGAGGGTGCGCCCGAGTCCGTGCCGGCCGGACAGGCGCGCGGCCAGCGAGGCGCCGTACAGCGCCAACCCGACGGAGTTCGACGCGGCGTGCACCAGGCCGACCCGACGTTGGTCACGGGAGAGCCCCGCCCAGTCGTTGAGCCCGGCGACCGCCGCCGGCAGCGCGCTCAGCGTGCCGACCGCGGTCAGGGTGGTGGCGGCTCTCCGTTGGCCGGGCATCAGGTCCAGCACGGCCGCGCTGATCCACGAGCCGACCGGCAGTTGCACCATCGCCGGATGCAGTGGATGGCCAAGCCAGACGCCGTGCAGCAGGTCGCGGACCCGCTGTGGGCGCAGCACCCCCTGCACCGCCTGCTGCAACCGGTCACCGAACCGGTCGAGTCCGGAAGCTTGCTCGATTTTCGTCAACAAAGCTCGCACGGGTAACGACTTCCCGTCGTACGCCGACCCAAACCGGTCGTCAGGGACGAACAGCGATAGCCTGCACGGATGCGCAGATCGCCCACGGTTGCCCCGACCCGACGGGACCTCCTGGCGACCGCGGCGGGAGCCGCCCTGCTCGGAACCACAGCATGCAGCCCCAGCCGGCCGGCTCCGCAATCAGCTGCGGATCTCGATCCGGACACCGTGATTGCTCAACTCACCAAGAGCCTCTCGCCGAACGGCGACTACCGCGACCCGGATCAGCGGGAGAGGTCGGCGGCCCGCCGCGCGGCCCGCGCACTGCTCTCGACGCCGGGCCGCGCCGGTGAGGCCGATCCACTCCTCAAGGGGCTCGGTTTCGCCGCGCACCACGGCGTCGATCCGGCCACCGGCCGAGCATGCAGCCTGTATCTCGCCGACGGCTCCGACCGCAGAACCTGGGGCGTGATCCTGGTCGACCGGACCGCTGCCGCGCGTACCGTGATCGAAGTGCCGCACCCCGGCTTCGACATCAACACCGAGAAACTCGGGTTGGCGCTGCAACGTCGGGTGCCGGGCAGCATCCTGCTCGTCGCCGGAGCGCACCGGCAGGCCGCCGAGGGAGCCGCCGATGTCGCGCACAACGACCGGTCACTCTTCCACGTGCTGGCGGTGACACTCGGGGCGGCTGGCCTGTCGCAGATCCAGTTGCACGGTTTCGCCGACCGCAACCTGCCGACCTCCGACGCCGTGGTGTCCACCGGCTCGGCACCGACCAACAAACTGGCCAGCCGGATCGCCGACGAACTGTCCGACCTGAACCTGCGCACCTGCCGTGTCTGGGAGCGGCGGTGCGGGCAGCTCGAGGGCCGGACCAATCAGCAGGGGCGGGCTGCGGCGGACGACGACGGGGTCTTCGTTCACCTGGAGCTGAGCTGGACCGTCCGGCGCGACGCAGCGGCCAGCGATCGGGTGGTGGCGGCGATGGCAGCGCAGCTGACCGACGGATGAGCCGGATGGTCGCGATGGTCGGTCACACGCGGCGGGCGGTGCGCCAGCGCAGCGCCCAGTAGCCGGTGCCATCGAGGATGGATTCCCCACCAAGGTCACCCATGGTCGGTCCGTTTGCCGTGGTACGGCTCGAGATGAAGCGATGATGCCCTCGGTCATCGACTCCGAGGTAGATGCCGGAGTGTTCGATGTTCGCTCCCTGCACCGGTCCGGCGTTGAAGAAGAGCAGGTCGCCGGGGAGTAGGCGATCCAGCTCGCGGGCCCGCTTACCGGTGTTCGGCATCAACAACGTACCGGGGCCGACCGCTGCCATCGCGGTCGACCGACGCGGCAGTCCGGGGCCCGCGTTGTTGGTGCCGAGCAGCGGAAACCCCATTCGGTAGCCGTAGACCATCCGGAGGAAGCCGGAGCAGTCCAGGCTGAGGTAGTGGTCGGGGTGCGGCTTCTCCTGCTTATCGGGAAAGCTCCAGGAGATCCCCAGATAGTCGTAGAAGTCGGAGTTCTCCGCTCGACCATCCGGGTCGATGTCGGAGAGCGGCCCGAAGGCGGCGTCCCCCGAATACTGCCGCCCTTCCCGGTCCTTCTTCGGCTTACCCAGGTAGGTGTATTCCCGGGCCACCGCCAGCACGTCCGGCGAGCGGTCGTCGCGCGCCTTGGCGAACCAGTCCACGAACCACTTCTCGGTTTCCGCGCCGTCCCGCCACGGTCGGGGCGCCAACCGTACCCAGAACTCGGTGTGCAGCTTGGCCTTGGTGAATCGAGGTTCGGCGAAGGTCCGCTTCGGGCCGATCAGGTGCACCGTACGGGAGCCGTCGGTCATGATGGCAACGGTTTCCCCTTGGTCGTCGAGCACCTGCGTCCGGTCCGGTTCGGTGAGCCGAACGTAACGGAGCCCGGCGGCCACCGGGGTCGCGGCCTGCACGACCTGGGCACCGATACTCAGCTCGATCGGAGTCGGCGTGGCCTGCCGGGCCGCGACGTAGGTGAAGGTGCCGCCACCGATCAGGAGGGTGAAGACGGCGACGACCATCAGCACCGCCTGGCTGCCGGAGTACGTCCGGTAATCCATGCCTGTCCTCATCTGTCAGGTCTCAGGTGACCGGCACGAAGCCGGCCACCACACCGCTGAGTGCCACGCCGTAGGTGATGGCGGTGACCATGATGGTGGCCACGACGGTCGCCTTCGGTGGCTGCCGCACGAGCTGATAGGCGATCAGGCCCGGAGCCACGAAGCCCAGCGTCTGATGCGCGAAGAGCAACGGTAGGTCATTCTGCACGACAACGAAGAGCGTCATCTGAAGGAAGACGCTGAGCAGCACGATCGCCGCGAAGAGGCGCTTGCCGTAGAGAATCACCATGCGCTGCATCAGCCGCGTGAGTGCGTACGTGACCACCGTCATCACCACGATCACGCCAGCCTGTAGCGGATCTTCGATCAGCGCCAGAGCGATCCAGCCCGGCGTGATCATGCCGCCGGGCGAAAGGTTGGTGGTCAGGTAGCACAGCAGCGCGAAGACCAGGCCGATACCCAGACAGGCGGTCGCGAGCTGGGCGCTCAGTTCTCCTCCGAACGTCATCGGCGGACTCCTCCCAGGAAGACGGTCTTGGCGTCCACGTCGAACCCGGGAGTGCTCGGCATACGCAGCATCGATTCGGCGCGGGTACGGGCCTGTGGCTCCCAGCTCGGCAGGGCCGCCAGTTCGTGCAGCAGGACCTCACCCTGGCCGTGGATGTTACCGACGGCGACCACCGACCCGTCCGGCGCGGTGGCCGCCATCACCTCGCTGATCAGCCGCTCAGGCGGAAGCTTTCCGCCCAGGTCGACCACCTGACCCTGAAGCTCCGCCGGCACGTTGACCCGGGCGCTGCGGGTCATCTCGCCGATCAGTACGACGCGCTGCGGTCGCACGCGGCCGGCAAGCGTACCCATCTGCCCGTTACGCTCCATCCGATCCGGTCGGCAATTGATCACCATCGTCAACGGCCGGGTGATGAGCTGCTGCTTTTCGAGCTGCTGAATGTTCATGTACGTGGATTCCGGATCGTTGGCGGCGAAGATGTTGGCGAACCGGACTCGCTTGTCCCGATAGAGGACACGGGCAACGGAGAGCACACCCGGGTCGGGCGGCGCCGCCCACATCCCGGCGAGGGCACTGCGGCGATCGACACCGAGTTGCTCGGCCACGGCGAGTGCGATCGCCACGTTCTCCTTGAATGTGATCCAACCGAAGCCCGCCATCTCCTGGTCGGTCACCGACTCGGGATCGACCGCGAGCAACCGGCAGTTCCGCTTGGCCGCCTCCTTCTCCAGGATCGCCAGGCGTTCCTTCTCGGCGGTGATGCAGACGCCACCCTCGGGCATGGAACGGCTCAGAGACCGGGCCACGTCGTCCAGAGTGGGCCCCATCTCGGCCAGATGGTCCTCGCGGACGTTGCACAGCACACCGATGTTCGACCTGATCAACTTGCTCTGGTTGATCTCCTGAAGTGCCGGCATCACCGCCATGCACTCGATCACCAGAGCGTCCGGATGGTAGACCGCAGCGCGGCGTACGATGCCGATCTGCTCCACGACGTTGGCGATACCGAACTTCCGGTGCACCGGTTCCTCGCTGGCGTCCGGAAAGATGAACCGGGCTGCGGTACCCGTGGTCTTGGCCACCACGACCTTGCCACCACCCCGCAGTGCTCCGGCGCAGAGTCGGGTGATGGAGCTCTTGCCGCGGATTCCGTTGACGAGCACCCGGTGCGGGATGATCTTCAAGTTGCGGTAGTGGTTGCGCTGCTCGATCACCCCGGCGACCAGCAACGCGAGGCAGCACAATCCGTAGACGGTGTATAGGTAGAACACGATCAGCCCTTCGTCCCACGGCTGCCGGCCGCCGCCGATCGAGCTCGCGGCAGGACCGTGGTACGGTCCGCGCCGCCACCACGAAGGCGCAGCGCTCCACCGAAGCGGGCGGAGCCGGTGTGACGCACCTGCCGGCAGATTTCCAGGCACATCGCGATTGCTCCGATGTCGTCGTGTCGCTGTGGTGGCACCGGCAGCTCGATGGTTCCGTCGCTCATCCGGTCGGCGAAGTAGGCCAGCCGACGCAGCGGCCGGACGAAGATGAAGAGTTGCCACGCGTGGGTGAGCAAGGCGATACCCGCGACCGCGCCGGCGGTCAGCAGCATCCAACGCCCCTCGATGAGCTCCGGCAGCCGCAGCCCGGCCACATCCTGCTCGATCACGACCGCCCATTCGAGGTGGGTCACCGTTGCCGGTGTGGTCAGTCCCGCGGCGGCAACCAACGCCGGGTCACCGTCGGCGGTCTGCGACCGGCCGACCGTGACACCGGGCAGAGCCTCCACAGCGGCTTGCCTCGCCAGGTCACCCTGCAACGGCTGGAAGGCACGGAATCCCTCAGAGTCCAGGATCGTCCTCAGCTCGGCGTCGACCACCCTTGCCCGGCCATTGACCCGGCGGACCTGGCCAAGCAGGCGGTCGGGGTCGTATTCGCCGACGATCGCGTAACCATCGGTCATCTGTCGGTAGGCGTACACCACGGGCAGCCGGTCCACCGTCCCGTCGAGGTGGATGCCGACCTCGCCGGGCAGAGGCTGGACGGTACGCAGTGGCTTCCGGCCAGCACTTGCCAGCACCGTGCCGTCGCGGTCCACGAGGTAGAGCGACCGCAACCGCGGTTCGGTGCCCACTTCACGGTCGAGCCTTTCGGCTACCTTCGGCAGGTCCGACACGTTCACGCCGTACGAAACCCGGGAGACGGTGGCCAGGCCACCGTCGAGCAGATTGCCGAGCGCGTTGCTGGCCTCTTCGACGCGACTCTCCTCGTCGCGTAGCAATTGCACCGGGATCGTGGGTTCGGCGGCCTGGAGGGCCACCACGACGGCTCCCATCGGCCAGAGAAACGCCACTGCCAATGCGACGCTGAGCCCCTGCAGCACTGTCGGTCGCCAGCGTTTGTCGGACGGGTAGCGGTCGCCGGAGGTCAGTGCCAACGCCCGAGCGACCCGGTGTGCCTCCCTGATCCGTAGCTTGCGCCGATTCGCCGTGACCGCACCGCACGCGTCGGCCTTGGCCTGGTTCAGCAAGGTCCGGACCGGCCGCACCAGCGACAAACGCATGATCCAGAAGCTCAGTAGGGCGACGACGAGCAGGCTGAGTCCCAACACCAAGCCCTTGATCAACGATGTCCCGGTGCTGACCTTCGAGGTGAGCAGCGAAACGATCACCAGGCCGGTGTCGCCCACCGGTGCGGAAGTGACGAGTAGTCGACGATCCGACCACTCCTTGACGATGACCTGCCGGCTCTGTCGGGAGTCGGAGCTGGCCAAGCCGTGGAACACCGTTGGCAGGTGCGCGGGTTCGACCGCGTTTGCGCCCTGCATCAGGCTGATGGTGCCGTCCGAGGTGACGGTATGGATACCGTGCCCGGCGTCGGGATTCAGCCGAAGGTTGCGCATCGTGACCGGCTGCGTCGCCAGCAGCGCCCGGGTTTCGTCCAGCGCGATCCCGTAGATCAGCAGCGGCCCGTCGGCGTCGGTGACCGCGATCGCGGTGCCAATCGGCAGTTCCGCAGGCAGCAGATCGAGCGGCAACCCGGCACCCTTGGCAGCGACCACGCGCCGCGTCCCGGTCTCCACGACCGAGGCTCCGCTGATGTTGCGACCATCGGTGATCACTTTGCTCAGCAGGTCGGCGTCGGTCATCTCACCGCGCGCCTGGACCATCCGGGTCAGTTCGTCCCGTCGGGTGCCGACGTCCAGGCGGATGCTCGACACGAGCTTGGACACGATGTCGCGCTGCGAGTCGACGACGGCCGGCAGCACCCCTCGCTGTGCGTTGACCGCGAACCCGAGGACGGCTGCGACGACGATGAACATCGCGGCGCACAGGTAGACCAGCGAGGGCGCGCTCGTACCCGCCGGAAATGCCGCCGCGGGCAACTGTTGGTCCAGAGCGCGGCGTCGCCACGCCAGCAGCTGCGCCTGGTCGTGGACGGGGTCACCCGACGACCTGTGTGACGCGAGCCGCGCTGCCCTGTCTGACACTGGCAACAACCTTCCGCGGAGAGCGGCCGGCTGATAACCGTCCAGCTCGTCAGCAGGGTGGCCCCCCGACCGGCGCAGATGCTAGCAAGGTTCATTCCAACCCGTGGGGCGCAGGGTACTCACGGCGACGGCGCGACGCCCCGGACCACCAGTCCTCGGGTGTCGGCCGCCCTCGTCAGGAGGTTGCCCTCGATCCGCTCGACTGCGGCTTCGTAGATGCTGCGCCGTCCCGGCGAGAGTGTCGGGTCGGCCAGTCTCCGCTCCAGGTCCACCAACCGGATGTCCGGATTCAGATCCACGAAGGTGGGAATCGCTTCGATAGCCGCCACCTTCCAGGAGCGTGCCTGACCGGTCGCTTTGAACGTCACCCGGACCATCACACCGTCCCGGTTCGCGTTCACGGGTTGAGCGTGCCGGGCGATGTGGTTGCCCATCCCGTAGACGACCCAGGTGTCACCGATCCGCTCGACCGGCTGCACGACGTGCGCGTGATGGCCGAAGATCAGGTCCACATCCTCGATCGCGGCCACCTCGCGAGCCCACATCTGCTGATCTACATCAGGCTCGTGCTCGTACTCGGTGCCCCAGTGCATGCTCACCACGACGATCTCCGCGCCGGCCTGCCGGGCGCGGGCGGCCGCCCGTCGGATGGCCTGGACGTCGATGAGATTGCTGATCCAGCCTTTACCGGCGGGCGGACGCAGCCCGTTGTAGCTCTTCGTGTAGCTGAGGTGTGCGACCTTCACGTCCTTGACGTCGTAGATCTTGGCCGCACCGGCACCACGTTCGGTGCGGTAGCTACCGGTATGCCCCAGGCCAGCCTCGTCCAAGGTGTCGAGGGTGCGCTGGACACCGTCGTACCCCTGATCGATGGTGTGGTTCGAGGCGGTCGAGCAGCCGTCGTACCCGACGGCCTTGATGCTCTGCACGATGTCCGGCGGCACGCTGAACCTCGGGAACCCGATGTAGGGGCCTCCGGGGGGCGACAGCGGGGTCTCCAGATGACACAGCGCCAGATCCGCCTCGGAGATCGTCTGCCGCACCGGTTCGAGCATCGGCCCGAAGTCGAGGCGGCCGGCTCCGTCCCGGCGCGCCTGGTCCCACAGCTCAGGGTGGACGAGGATGTCGCCGGATCCGAGCACCGAGATCGTGCGTCCGGACACCGATACCGGAGCGGCCATCGGTCGAGGGGTGCCGATGGGTTCGGACGAGACAGACGACCAGGGCCCGAGTACGTAGATCGCACCGGACGCGACCGCGAGTGCCGTCACACAAGCCAGGACTGCCCGAAGCGGGCCGCCGCCTGACTGAGAATTACTCACCACCGGGCCAGGCTAATGCGTCGACCGCCTGTCGCTGCGGCCCCCCGACCGCCATCGGGTTCGGACCCCGACGGACGGCCGTGGACGCGGTATCAGCTGAGGTCGCGCAGCGCCTCGGAGATCGCCCGGTGGAAGGTCGGGTACGCGTAGATCATGTGCCGGAGCTGGGTCAGCGGGACGGCCGCGTGCACGGCCACCACCAGACCGGAGAGCACCTCACCGCCAGCCGGGCCGACCGAGGTGGCGCCGATCAGCACTCCCTGGTCGGCGTCGGCGACGAGCTTGATGAAGCCGACCTCGTCGGTGCGGTGGATCCAGCCTCGGGTCGACGACGGCAGCCGGGTGAAGCCGACCTGCACGTTGATGCCACGCTCTCGGGCCTGCTGCTCGGTGAGGCCGACCGCGCCGATCTCCGGATCGGTGAAGGTGACCCGGGGCAGCGCCCGGTAGTCGGCGCGCGGCACCGAACCCGCCGAGCCGCTCGATCCGGTGGCGGCGAGCGAACTGGCCGCGCCGACCGCGCCGCCGACCACGCTGGCGGTACCGCTCGGGTCTGCGCCACCCGCCGCGCGTCGGTGCTGGTCGAGCACGTCGGCGACCACGATGGACGCCTGGTACATGGCGATGTGGGTGAAGGCCCCCTCGCCGGTGACGTCGCCGACCGCCCAGATGCGGTCGGTGACGTGCAGCCGGTCGTCCACCGGCAGGTATCGCCCGCTCGTGTCGACGCCGACCGTGTCCAGCCCAAGTTCCTCCAGGTGGGCGCGTCGGCCGGTCACCACCAGGAGCCGCTCGGCGGTGAACTCCTCCCCCTCGGTGCCGCGCAGGGTGAAGCCCGCAGCGTCGTGCTCGACCCGAGCGGCCTTGACGCCGGTGTGGATCTCCACCCCGTCGGCCCGCAGGGCAGCCGCAGCCGCCTCGGACGACTCCGGCTCCTCGACCGCCAGTACCCGGTCGAGCGCCTCGACCACGGTGACCCGTACGCCGAAGCGGGCGAACACCTGGGCCAGTTCCAGCCCGATCGCCCCACCACCCAGCACCAGCAACGAGGCCGGCAGTTCCTCGACCTCGACGGCCGCACGGTTGGTCCAGTACGGGGTCTCGGTCAGCCCGTCGACCGGCGGCACGGACGGACGGGTGCCGGTGCCCAACACGATGCCGTGGCGTGCCTGGAAGATCTGGTCACCGACCCGCACCCGGCCTGGACCATCGATCCGGCCGCTGCCACGGACGAAGCGCCCGCCCTTGTCGATGAACCGCTGCACCGCCACCTGGTCGTCCCAGTTGTCGGTGGCTTCCGCCCGGATCCGCCGCGCCACCGGCGCCCAGTCCGGCGTGACCTGCACGGTGCCGCCGAGCCCGTCGACCCGGCGGGCCTCGGCGAGCGCGTTCGCCGCTCGGATCATCATCTTGCTCGGGATGCAGCCCCAGTACGGGCATTCCCCACCGACCAGGTCGCGTTCGACGCCGACCACAGCGAGTCCGGCCTCCGTGAGCCGCCCGGCGACCTCCTCCCCGCCGACCCCGAGCCCGAGCACCACCACGTCCACCAGTTCCGGCTGCACCATGCGGCCAGCATCTCCCACCGGCCCGCCGCCGGCCAGCCGGAGCGTCTCGGCCGCCGCGCGGGTGCAGAGCGCGACCGGGTACGCCCACTCACCCCATCGGCGGTCCGGGCACGGCGACCGGGGTGCCGGCCGGGGTCAGCAGGGCGCGGGTGGCCACCCCCAGCCGACGCCGCTGCGGCACCGTGGCCCGGCGGGCGAAGACGTCGTAGTCCTGGGCGGCCACCTCGTCGAGGATCCCGCCGTAGAGCAGGTAGGCGGTACGGATGCAGGCCTGCGAGGCACCGTCGAGCAGGACCACGCCGGGCGCGGCGGCGAGATAGTGCGCCTGGGCGCGCGCCACCTCGTACCGGATCAGCTCACGCACCGGTTCGCTGGCCCGCCCGGCGGCGTGGCAGGCCCACAGGTCTTCCCGCGTCACTCCGAAGGCGGCCAGGTCCTCGTCGGGCAGGTACGTCCGCCCCCGGATGAGGTCCTCGCCGACGTCGCGGATGAAGTTGGTCAGCTGGAACGCGAAACCGAGCTGCCGGGCCGGTTCGCGGGCAGCCGCCGGGTCGGAGCTGCCCAGGATCGGCAGCATCATCGTGCCGATGACCGCGGCCGATCCCTCCATGTAGTCCAGCAGGTGCTGGTAGGTGCGGTAGGAGGCGACGGTCAGGTCCATCGCCATGCTCTTGAGGAACGAGGCGAAGTCCTCCCGATCGAGATCGAAGACGGCGATGGTGTGCAGCACCGCCGGAAGCAGCGGATCGGTCACCCGCGCCCCGTGCAGCCCGGCGACGAACCGGCCGCCCCAGTCGTCCAGCCGCGCCGCGCGCTCGGCCGGTGGCAGGGCGTCGGTCTGATCGACGATCTCGTCGGCGTAGCGAGTGAATCCATACAAAGCGTGCACATGCCGCCGTTTCCATGCGGGCAACAGCCGGGTGGCGAGATAGTAGGTGCGGCCGTGACGTCGGTGCAGTTCACGGCATCTGGCATAGGCATCGGCGAGATCCAGGTCCACCGGCCCTCCTTTGATTCGACGCACCAATCGACGCAACTTGAACCTTAAGGTACGCTCGGCGGCATGGCCAGCGACGAACCAACGGGTAACCTCCTTCGGGTGGTGACTGAGCAGCCGATCGGTGGAATCGATCCGATCGCTGCCGTGCTGGCCGCGTACACGCGGGACATCGTCACGGCCGTCGACCACACCCTGGCCGAGTTCCTGACCGCCGAGGTCGACGCGCTCACCGCGATCGATCCGGCGATGGGCGGCTTCGCCGCCACCGCCAGGGACTGCGTCCTCTCTGGTGGGAAGCGGGTCCGGCCCACGTTCGCCTACTGGGGGTGGCGCGGCGCGGTCGGCGGCGACACTCCGGTCACCCCGGTG
Organism: Micromonospora lutea; assembly: GCF_016863535.1. GTDB lineage: Bacteria > Actinomycetota > Actinomycetes > Mycobacteriales > Micromonosporaceae > Micromonospora > Micromonospora lutea. Next base: position 266,581 of record NZ_BOPB01000013.1, on the reverse strand, counting down.
CTGCCCGCACTGGCCACCCTGGAGTTGCTGCACACCTTCGCGCTGGTGCACGACGACGTGATGGACGCCTCCGCCACCCGACGGGGCCGACCGACCGCGCACGTGGCGGTGGCCACTCAGCACGCTGCGGCCGGCCGCAGCGGTGACTCGGGGCGCTTCGGTGAGGCGGTCGCCGTACTCATCGGCGATCTCTGCATGGTCTGGGCCGACCAGCTGCTGGCCCTCGCCGACCTGCCGGCAGACCGACTGTTCCAGGTTCGGCACGGCTACGACCGGATGCGGGTGGAGACGGTCGCCGGGCAGTACCTCGACGTGTTCGGCGAGACCGACCCGGAGAGCTGGTCGGTGGACCGGGCGCTCCGGGTGGCCCGGTACAAGACCGCCAGCTACACCGTGCAACGACCGCTGCTCTTCGGGGCCAGCCTGGCCGGCATCGACGGAGACAGCACGCTGGCCGCCGCGTACACCCGCTACGGGCTGGCTGTCGGCGAGGCTTTCCAGCTCTGCGACGACCTGCTCGGTGTCTTCGGCGACCCGACCACCACCGGTAAGCCGGCCGGCGACGACCTGCGCACCGGCAAACCGACGGCGCTGCTCGTCCTGGCCCGGGAACTGGCCACCCCGGCGCAGTTGCGGGCACTCGACGGCGCCGACCGGCGCGCCGCCGAGCCGGAGATCGCCCGACTGGCCGAGGTGGTGGTCGACACCGGCGCCGTGCGACGGATCGAGCGGATGATCGACGAACGGGTCGAGGAGGCGTTGGCCGCGCTCGACGCGGTCGCCATCGACGAGACCGCGCGTACCGCGCTGGTCGGCCTCGCGACCGCCGCCACCCACCGGCGGGCATGATGGGCTTCCTGCACAGAGAGGTGGTCGCCGGTGCGGACCGTTGACGGGCGTACTGATCAGGTGGTGGTTGTCGGCGCCGGCCTCGGCGGGCTGGCCTGCGCGCTGCACCTGGCGGGCAGCGGACGTCAGGTGACCGTGCTGGAACGTGAGGCGGTGCCGGGCGGACGGGCTGGCCGGCTCAGCGTCGACGGCTACGAGTTCGACACCGGCCCCACGGTGCTCACCATGCCCGATCTCATCGCCGAAGCACTGGCCGCGGTTGGTGAGGAGCTCACCGACTGGCTCGATCTGGTGCCACTCGATCCGGCCTACCGTGCCTACTACCCGGACGGCTCCACGCTGGATGTGCTCACCGACACGGCCGCGATGGCGGCGGAGATCTCCCGGGTCTGTGGGCCCCGGGAGGCCGACGGCTACCTGCGTTTCGTCGACTTCGCCCAGAACCTGTGGCGACTGGAACGGGCCGACTTCATCGAGCGGAATCTCGACGCCCCGACCGACCTGCTCACCGGCAACCTGCTCAAACTCGTCGCCACCGGCGCTTTTCGGCGACTGCAAACCAAGATCGACCAGTTCTTCCGGGACCCACGCACCCGACGGATCTTCTCCTTCCAGGCGATGTACGCCGGCCTCGCCCCGCACGACGCGCTGGCCATCTACGCGGTCATCGCGTACCTCGACTCGGTGGCCGGCGTCTTCTTCCCGCGCGGCGGCATCCACGCGGTCTCCCGAGGGCTGGCCGGCGCCGCCGAGAAGCACGGCGTCCGAATCCGATACGGCACCACGGTCAGCCGCGTGGAGACCGCGAACGGCCGGGCCACCGGGGTGGTGACCGCCGACGGCGAATTCGTCCCCGCCGACGTCGTGGTGCTCAATCCCGACCTTCCGGTGGCCTACCGCGACCTGCTGCCGCCGGCCCGGCAGCGCCGGCTCACCTACTCGCCCTCGTGTGTGGTGCTGCACGTCGGCTCGACCCAGGGCTACCGGCGCATCGCCCACCACAACATCCACTTCGGGCGGGCCTGGCAGGGCACCTTCGACGAGGTCATCCGGCGGGGGAACCTGATGTCCGATCCGTCCCTGCTGGTCACCAACCCGAGCCGGACGGACCCGGCGGTGGCACCCACCGGCCGGCACACCTACTACGTGCTGGCTCCGGTGCCGAACCTCGACAGGGCACCGTTCGACTGGCGCGGTGACCTCACCGCCCGCTACACCGACCAATTGATCACGACGCTGGAGGAGCGCGGCTACGTCGGCTTCGGCGCGGGCGTCGAGGTGCTACAAGCGATCACCCCGGCGGAGTGGGCCGAGCAGGGCATGGCCGCCGGTACGCCGTTCGCTTCCGCGCACACCCTGTTCCAGACCGGCCCGTTCCGGCCGTCGAACCTGCACCGCTCGCTGCCCAACGTGGTGTTCGTCGGCTCGGGTACCCAACCTGGCGTCGGCGTACCTATGGTGCTCATCTCTGGCAAGCTTGCTGCCGCCCGGATCACCGGGCGGCAGCAGTGAAGCCCGAGGAGCGAACGATGCCGAGGTCGACGGTCACGAACGGAGGATGGCGCTGATGCCGCAGTCCCGGGAGAGCCATCTCGTCGAACTGGTCGACGGCAGCGGCCGGCCGGTCGGAGAGGCCACGGTGGCCGTCGCCCACCAGCCGCCCGGTCAACTGCACCGGGCGTTCTCCGTCCTGCTCGTGGCGCCCGACGGGCGGGTGCTGCTCCAGCGGCGCGCCGCGACGAAGACCCGCTTCCCGTTGCGCTGGGCGAACTCCTGCTGCGGCCATCCGCAGCCGGGTGAGGCCCTGACCGAGGCTGCCAACCGGCGGCTGTCGGAGGAACTGGGCGCCGGCCCGGTGCCGCTGCGCGAGATCGGCGTCCACGTCTACCGTGCCGAGGATCCGGCCACCGGGCGGATCGAGGTCGAGTACGACCACGTCCTGCGCGGCGAGTTCCCCACCGACGCGTCGCTACGCCCGGAGCCGGCCGAGGTGGCGGAGCTGTGCTGGGTCGAGCCGGACGAACTGGCCGCCGCGCTGCAGCGCGATCCCGACTCCTACGCGCCGTGGCTGAGTGGCGTACTGGATCGGCTGCTGCAGCCCTCGGAACCGCCCGGGCAGCCGGCCGACGACGCGCCGGAGCGGCCGGGTGGCCGATGAGGCGCTGAGCGCAGGCGTCGTCGCCCAACGCTTGGGGGTCGCGGTGACCACGCTGCGTACCTGGCACCAGCGGTACGGGCTCGGGCCCAGCCACCATGTTCCCGGCCACCACCGGCGCTACACGCCGGCCGACCTGGCGCGGCTCGAGGTGATGCGGCGACTCACCGCCGAAGGGGTCAGCCCCGCCGAGGCGGCCCGTTGGGCCCGTCAGGCGCCCGACACCATCGCCTCTGTCGGCACCTCCCCCGGCAAGCGCCGGGCACGGGACGGCGGCGGTACGACCATCCCGGTCGGCCGTGCCGGCCCGGCGGTCCGTGGGCTGGCCCGCGCCGCGATGCGGCTGGACGCCGACGCCATCAACAAGGCGATCACCCGCGCCATCGCCGCAGACGGCGTGGTCACCACCTGGAACCGGCTGCTGCGGCCGCTGCTCGTCGGTATCGGCGAGCGGCACGCCGCCACCGGTGCGCTGATCGAGGTCGAGCATCTGGTGACCCGCTGCGTTTCGGCGGCGTTGGGTGCGGTGGCGTCCGCCGGCCCGGCTTCCGGGCCACCGCGGGTCCTGCTCTCCTGCGCCGACGAGGAACAGCACAGCCTGCCGCTGGAGGCGTTGGCCGCAGCGTTGGCCGAGGCCGGCGTCGGCTACCGGATGCTCGGTGCCCGAGTGCCGGTGACCGCACTGCTCGCCGCGGTCGCCCGGACCGGACCGGCTGCCGTGGTGCTCTGGTCGCATGCTCCGGCCACCGCCGATCCGGCGCAGCTCACCGCCCTGCTCACCGCGCCGAGCCGACCGCTGCTGGTACTCGCGGCCGGGCCGGGCTGGCAGGCCCGGACCCTGCCGGCCGGGGTGGTCAGCCCCACCGACCTGACCGAGGCGGTTTCGCTCACCGTCGCCGTGCACGACTCGCAGCATCGTCCGGCAGCCTCCTGACCGCCGCTTCGGCTGAGGTGTCGCCACCGCCCACGCACGTACGCAGGGCGTTCGCGTACTGACCCACCGTCCATCGACTCGAATCAGGTGAACTAGCGTCGGTGGGTCCGCGTACCCCGAACCCCCTCTCGGGAGCGAACGATGCGTCATCGCGCCCTGCTGGCCGGCCTGACCGGCCTGCTCACCCTTCTCGTCGCCGGCTGCGGCGACGACACCGGCCCTCCGGCGGCCTCAGCACCGGCCAGCCCGCCGCCCTCGGCCGCCCTTCCACCGGAGGCGTCCCCGTCGCCGACCCGCACCGTGGCACCGAAGCCACGGCTACGGCCGCTGCCGGCGAAGCTGCCGGCCGGCCTGGTCCGCACCACCGGCTCGGAGAAGGTGGCGCTCACCTTCGACGACGGCCCGAGCCCGACCTGGACGCCGAAGGTGCTGGACCAGTTGAAGGCGGCCAAGGTGAAGGCCACCTTCTGTGTGGTGGGAACGCAGGTCCGTAAGCATCCGGAGCTGCTCCGGCGGATCGTCCGGGAGGGCCACCAGCTCTGCAACCACAGCTGGAACCACGATCTCGACCTGGCCCGGCGGCCGATCCCCGAGATCCGCGCCGACCTGGTGCGTACGAACCGGGAGATCCGGCGGGCGGTCCCCGACGCGAAGGTGCCGTTCTACCGGCAGCCCGGTGGCCGGTGGACCGCCGAGGTGGTGAAGGTCGCCAAACAGCTCGACATGCGCTCGCTGCACTGGACGATCGACCCGAAGGACTGGGCCAAGCCGTCCGCGACCACCATCGAGAAGCGGGTGAAGCGCTCGGCCCGCCCCGGTGCCGTCGTCCTGCTGCACGACGGGGGCGGCAACCGCTCGGCCACGCTCGCGGCCTGCAGCAAGTTGATCACCGTCCTCAAACGTGACCACGGCGTCAGCAAGATTGCCTAGAACCTTCCCGAGCTGGTGTTTTCCACGGCGCTGTGGCTACCGCCATACCGGTTTGGTCGACCGGTACGCCATCACGTATGCTTTCGAAGCCTCCGGCGGGGCCGGATGGGAGCAAGACCGCTCAACGTTGCGAATGTGCAATGATGGCGGGGCCGCCCTCATCGTCTAGCGGCCCAGGACGCCGCCCTTTCAAGGCGGTAGCACGGGTTCGAATCCCGTTGGGGGCACGGTCCGGCTCAGGCCGGAGGCAACACCAGCAAGGTCCTGTGGAGCAGTTGGAGTGCTCGCCGCCCTGTCAAGGCGGAGGTCGCGGGTTCAAGTCCCGTCAGGACCGCAAGCGCTGACGCCGCGCACCTCGCGCGGCGTTCTGCGTATCGGGGCATGTGACCCGTCCCAGCGGAGACCCCGCAGGTTGGTAGCATGAGCCGAGCACCACGGCCAGGTAGCTCAGTTGGTACGAGCGTCCGACTGAAAATCGGAAGGTCGGCGGTTCGACCCCGCCCCTGGCCACATAGCCTTTCGCCGGGCTACAAGAGCGCCGACCAGCGGAAAACGCCGGTCGGCGCTCTGCTGTCGTATGGATTATTGATCTTGCCTGATTGGCCGCTACTACCCCTCGTGATCCGTCGTACGCCGTCCCCTATCGCACACGGATCGCACACAACTTCATGAGCTGAGGACAGCATGGGCGTGGCAGACGACATCACCGCCGCTGTGGGGGCGGTTGTCAACGCTGACTGGAACGTACGCACCGGCACTGTGGTGCCAACCACAGACACGATCACTCTTAAGAACGGGGCCGTAGAGGTGGACGCGGTCTACCTCTACGCCGACATGGCCAACTCATCTGGGCTTGCAAGGGACTTCGCCCCCAAGACAGCGGCAAAGGTCATCCGCGCCTACTTGGACGCGACGTGCCGCGTCATCAAGTTTCGCGGTGGTCAGATCCGCAGCTTCGACGGGGATCGTGTAATGGCGATCTTCATGGGCGGGTCGAAGAACAGTGAGGCTGCGCAGTGCGCGCTGAACATCAACTACGTGGTTAAAGAGATCGTCCGGCCGGCTCTCGAAGCCCGGCTCACCTCGCTCAAGAGCAAGGGTTTCGAGCTCCAACACTGCGTCGGCGTGGCATCCGGCACCGCGCTGATCGTCCGTGGCGGGGTACGGAACGAGGACAACGACCTAGTCTCGATTGGCCGCCCCCCGAACGTGGCAGCCAAGCTGAGTGACGTGAGGGCCTGGCCCTACGCCTCGTACATCACCTCGGACGTGTTCCGCCGCCTGAAGGACGAGGTGAAGTACAAGAACCCTGGGAAGCCGGACCAGGAGATCATGTGGAGTGGCCCCTATAGCCAAGACGCTGGCGGCGCGCCGGTCACCGTATACCGCTCGTCCTGGCAGTGGAAGCCATGACCTCCACTGATCCGACCGAAACCGCCTGGAAGATCCATGCCGCTCTCGTTGACTGGACAGGCAAGGTAGATGCCAAAGCTTCGTTTGCTCTGACGATCGAGTCGGCTGTGCTGGCAGGAGCGGTTGGCCTGTCTAACTCAGGGTCTAGGTTCGGCAACCTCACTGGCTTTTGGCCACTCCTGATCTTCTGGGCCGGGGCAGGCCTCCTGGCTGTCTCGGTGGTCCTCTCCGTGCTCGTGGTGATGCCACGGACCCGGAACAAGAATGTCCCGACTGAGTGGCCTTCTAACTTCATTTACTTCGGCCACCTCCAGCACTGGTCACCGGAGCCCTTGGAGAAGGCGCTGCGGGATCTTGACCCCCTGCCCATGCTCAGCCGACAGTTGGTTGTCATGAGCAAGATTGCCTGCACCAAGCATCGCCGGGTACAGGAGTCTTTAGGGATCGCTCTCTTCGGCGCGTTTCTCGTGGCTACTGCCGGCATCATTGCCTGATCCTGCTGCGTCAACCTCCGCCCGCAACGCCTTCTGCCATCCCGTCTGCCATCGACCCACCTACCAGGGAGCGGGCCTGCCCCCAGGGGACAAGGTGGAGCGCCCAACCGGACGAACGACCTTGTCCCCCTGGGGGCAGGTCTGCTCGGCTCCGCCTGGGTCGATGGCGGATGGGATGACTCCCCCATCCTGGAGCCGGAGTGCCCCCGCCGGAGGCATGCTCCTGAATTTGCCCAGTCAGGAGGCCGGCCGGCCCGGCCGATGCCGGCCGAAGGTCGCCAGCAGGCCGGGGCCGGGCCGGCGCGGCCCGCTTGCGGGCCGCCTTGATGATCTGACCTTCCACGACCTGCGGCACACCGGTCAGACCCTCGCCGCGCAGACCGGAGCGACCCTGGCCGACCTGATGAAGCGACTCGGGCACTCGTCCATGGCAGCGGCCCGCCGATACCTGCACGCCGTCGACGGCCGAGACCGAGAGATCGCCAAAGCCCTGTCCGAGCTCGCCGCGCATGGCGATGTCGCGCGGCTGCCCCGGCACATCACGATGCGAAGCTAGTCGCACGGCCATCGCACGCCGACCCTCTGCGGTGCCCTGACCAGGGAAAATGCATGTGCCTGAAAATCGGAAGGTCGGCGGTTCGACCCCGCCCCTGGCCACATAGCCTTTCGCCGGGCTATTGCAACGCCGATCAGCGGAAACGCCGGTCGGCGTTTTGCTTTGCATCAAACGCCTGGTTGATCATGAGGTTATTGTCGCGCCACGCCGGGCGGGGTGACAACAACCTCATGATCAACCCCGCTAGTGTTGCCGGCGCTCCGTCACGCCGCTCTGGATCGCTTCCCACACGCTGCGCCCGGCCTGTAGCAGGGTTTCCCCCGCCTGCTCGGCCAACTGTCGCGGACCGGACGTCTCGGCATGCTCGGGCGGGCCCTGATCGGGCGGCTCAGCCCCTTTCCCGGCGGGACCCTCGCGCTCAGCTTTCCCGGCGGGGCCGTGGCGCTGAGGCCGGTCGGCGACCCCGCCGACGGGGCCCACCTGCTGGCCCAGATCATCCGTGGCCCCACCGACCGGCCCCGCGTCTGACGCCATCCGACTCTCCGGGCTCTCCGGGCTCTCCGGGCCGGCGACCTCGTCCCGCCCACCGACGGTCCTGGCAGCGGGTCGCTCGGGCGGTCGGCTCGCCGGGCTGGCGAGCCGGGAGGCGGCCGGTGCGGCCGCGGTGGCCACCTGCCCGGCCTGTGCCGCCGCCCGGTCCACGTCCTCAAGGGCCGCGCTCGCGGTGCGGGCAAGCGCATCGATGACCTGCGGGTTCCGGTCGATGGTGGTCAGCGCGCGGTCGAGGATCGTCACCAGCTTCTCCAGGCGCACCTTCAGCAACGCCTGTGCCTCCACGCCCTCGATGTCGAGTTCGACGCCCTCGACGCGTACCCGGATGCCGGCGTCGAGCTGGAGCAGACCAGCGAGCCGGGCCCGCAGGGACAGGTCGGCGTCCAACTGGTCCACGGAAAGCTGAATCGACCTGACCGAAACCGTCGGAACGTCGAGCAGCACGTCCGGCTCGGGCTCTGCGCCACCGGTTGGACCGGTTGACCGCCCGGAACCGAGCCCGGAGGGCTCTTCGTTGTCTCTCATGTCCCGCCCCGCCTCACCGTCGCGGACCGCCCGGCGACGTCCCGCCGCGCATACCCGCTCTGTGGGCAGCCATCCCGGCAGTCCTCCGGTACACCGGCGCATGATTGATCGACATCCGCGAGTGCGACGGTCATCAGGCGGGACGAACATCGGAGAAAGCTGCGCATCCGGGCATGAGCCGGTATGGTCCGGGCCCATGGGACAGGGGATGGCCGAACCTGCCGACATCCAGCAGGATCTTGAGCGGTTCGCACTCCGCAGCACCCTGTTCGTCCCCGCCTCCGCCGAGCGGGCGTACGAGGTTTTCACCGGCCGGCTCGCCGACTGGTGGGTGACGGAGTACACCTGGTCCGGGCCCGCCGTCCTGGTCGAGCTGGGAATGGAGCCCCGACCCGGCGGGATGCTCTACGAGATCGGGCCTTACGGATTTCGCAACGACTGGGGCCGGGTACTGACCTGGGATCCGCCCCGCCGGCTGGTGTTCACCTGGCAGATCGGCGCGGATCGCGCACCGGTGCCCGACCCGGCACGAGCCAGCGAGGTCGAGGTGCTCTTCACTCCGGCCGAGTCCGGCACCCAGATCGAGGTGGCGCACCGGCACTTCGACCGGCACGGCACGGCCGCCGAGGGCTACCGGCGTGCCCTGACAGCCGGCTGGCACGAACTGCTCTCCCGCTACGCGGCGACACTGATCCATTCGCCGGCATGAACGCTGTGCCGCCCGCCGCGACGAGCGACATGAGCGGTCAGGTGGCCCGATGCCGCAGCGTCGCCACGGTCGAGCCGGCCAGTGTGAGCAGACACTCAGGCAACAGTCCGTCGTCGGCCGCCGCGCCGAACAGCGCGCGGGCGGTGTCGAGGTCGTCGTTGGCGTACGCGCTGACGAAACGGGCCACCCACCGAGCGTCGTACCCGGCCTGGTCGATGTCGGGGAAGTCGAGCGCGCAGGCCCCGGGCGGCACCGGATCGCCGACCATCGTCGCGGCCAGGCACCACGCCACGTCGTACGCGCCGGCCAGGCCGGCCCGGTCGACCACCTCGTCAAAGGTCCCGGTCACCGCGTCGGGGTCTCCGTCGAGGGCCGAGCTGAGGATGGCAGCGGCATCCTCGAACATCTGCTGTGGCGAGTCGGTCACGGAACGCACAGTACGGGTGCCGGTCAAGGAAGCCGCTGCGGTTACTCTCCGCTCATGAGGGAGGCGACCTGCGGATAGACCTGCCTCCACGGTCCCGCCGCCCGTCACGGCACGCTAGTCTGCGCAGCGGACCTTCGCCCGAGGAAGGACGACCATGCACATGTCACGCGGCTCGCGGACGGCCATCCTGGCTGTCTGCGCCACGGTCCTGCTTGCCACCAGCGCCTGCGGGGATGACCAGCCCGAGGAGGCGGCCGCCCAACAGGTGCGCCTCTACGGCACGGACGGCAACATGAACAACTCGTACCCTGAAGAGTTGAAGGATCGTGCCGGTCTGGTCGACGGGATGAAGGGCACCACCCCGCTGACGCCACTGCCGGAGAACTTCAAGAACCGGCTACGGTCCGTGGATCCCACGCTGGCCGACTACCTCTACTCCGCCGAGACGTACGACGCGGTGGTGATCAGCGCACTCGCAGCGCAACTCGCCGGGTCGACCGATTCCGCGGCGATCGCCAAGCAGATCGTGGGCGTCACGAACAACGGCACCAGTTGCACCACGGTGAGCCAGTGTCTGCGACTGGCCCGCCAGGGCACCGACATCGAGTACCGCAGCGTCTCGATCACCCGGGCCGGCTTCACGGACGCAGGCGAGCCGGCCACCGCCAGTTACGCCACCCTGCACTTCGACGGTCAGCAGCTCAACGACGCCAAGACGGAGTTCGTCGGTGCCGGTGACGAGTCGACGGCCAGCAAGAAGGCCCCGCCGAAGGCCAAGCGGCAGGACGGCGACTTCTCCGACTCGCAGAGCGGTGCACCGCTGGTCCTGGGCGGTCTGCTGCCCAAGACCGGTGACCTGGCACTGGCCCACCCGCCGATGGCGGCCGGTGCGGCGCTGGCGCTCAAGGAGATCAACGCGGCCGGCGGGGTGCTCGGCGAGGACGTGGTGTGGATCGACGGCGACGACGGCACCAACCCGACCGTGGCCAAGGCGACCGTGGCGAGCCACGTCGAGGACGGCGTACACGTGATCATCGGTGCCGGTGGCTCGGGCATCTCCGCGGCCGTGCTGCCGGACGTGGTGGAGGCCGGTCTGATCCTGTTCTCCCCCTCGAACACGGCGGCCAGCCTGACCGATGCCGACGACAAAGGCCTCTACTTCCGCACCGCGCCGCCGGACAGTCTGCAGGGGCGGGCGCTGGCCGATGTGATTCTCCGGGACGGCCCGCAGAAGATCGCAATCGTGGCGCGTCAGGACTCCTACGGCGAAGGGCTCCAGGAGGTCGTCCGGGCCGAGCTGGAGCGGGCCGGATTCGGCGGCGACAAGGTCAAGCTGCTCGGCTACGAGCCCGTGGAGGACGCCGAGGCCACGCCGATCAACTTTGCCGAGGGCGCCAAACAGATCAAGGAGTTCGCCGCCGACGCGGTGCTGATCATCGGCTTCAGCGAGTCCGCCGCGGTGATCCGGGCGCTCGCCGACGCAGACGTACCGTTGGCCGCTCTGACCTCCTGAGCCACCCGACGCAGACGGCCGCACCAGACGGTGCGGCCGTCGCCGTCTCCGGGCACCTCAGCGCCCGCGCCGCCGCTCCAGGAACTCCGTCATCCGACGCTGCTTCTCCTCGTCGGTGAAGAGCACCGCCTGACTGACCAGGTCCAGTTGTGGATGCGCGCCGGTCGGGGCGTCGACGGCGAGTTTGGTCAACCGCAGCGCCAACGCCGACCCCTTGGCCATCTCGTCGATCAGCGCGTGGGCCGCCGGCAGCAACTCCTCGGGCGCGGCCACCACCTGGTTCACCAGGCCGATCCGCAGCGCCTCCGCCGCGTCCACTCGCCGGCCGGTGAACAACAGCTCCTTGGCCCGGGTCTCGCCCACCAGCGCCGGCAGCCGGTGTGTGGCGCCGGCACCGGCCAGGATGCCGAGCCGCACCTCCGGCTGGCCGAAAATCGCCCGCTCCGAGCAAATCCGAAGATCGCAGGCGTACGCCAGTTCGGCGCCGCCGCCCAGTGCCGGGCCGTCGATCGCCGCCACGGTGGGCATCGGCAGCGCCCGGATCCGGGCGAAGGCCGCCGAGTTGATCGCGGCCAGTGCGTCCAGCCGGCCGCGCTCCCGCAGTTGGGCGATGTCCGCTCCACCGGCGAAGATCCCGTCGGTGCCACCGGTCAGCAACAGCATCCGGGGGCGGGCCTCCAACTCGGCACAGACCTCGTGCAGGGCCGCGATCAGATCGGCGTCGATGGCGTTGCGTTTCTCCGGCCGGTCCAGCGTGACCACCAGCCGGTCCGGCTGTTCCTCGACCCGCAGCCCGCTCATCGCGTCGCCTCCAGCGGTTCGGTGCCGCCCGCCCGCACACCGTCGGTCCACCGGTAGAAACCGTGCCCGGACTTCTTACCCAGCCGACCGGCGGCAACCAGCTCCACCAGCAGCGGTGGTGGGGCGAACCGGTCACCGTACGCGGCCTGCAACGTGCGCGCGATGTCCAGACGCACGTCCAGACCGACCAGGTCGGTCAGCTCCAGCGGGCCGACCGGGTGTCGGTAGCCGAGCACCATCGCCTTGTCGATGTCGGCGGGGCTGGCGACCCCGTCGGCGACCATCCGGATCGCCTCCAGTCCGAGGGTCACGCCGAGCCGGGAGGTGGCGAAGCCGGGCATGTCGCGTACCACGACGGGGTCCTTGCCCAGGCGACCAGCGAGCGTGACGGCCGCCTCCGTGGTCTGCGGCGCGGTGGCCGGCCCGACCACGATCTCCAACAGCGCCATCGCCCAGACCGGGTTGAAGAAGTGCAGCCCGCAGAAACGCTCCGGCCGGGTCAGTTTCGCCGCGAGGTCGGCGATCGGGATGCTGGAGGTGTTGCTGCCCAGCAGCGCCGGGCGCAGCGCCTCCGCCTCGGCGAGCACGGCCCGTTTGAGCTCGAGCCGCTCCGGTACCGCCTCCACGATGACGTCCGGTGCCGGTGCGACCTCGGCCAGTCCCGCCCGCAGGGTGATCCGTGCCCGGTCGGCGTCGGCCTGCTCGGCGCTGAGCCTGCCGCGCCGCACGGCCCGCTCCCAGAGCTCGTCGAGCCGCCGCAGCGCCGCGGCACCGCGTTCCCGATCCACCTCCACAAGTTCCACGGCGTGACCGCTGCCGGCCGCCACGTACGCGATGCCGAGACCCATCGTGCCGGCACCCACCACCACGAACCGTTCCGTCATCGCGACACCACCGCACAGTGAGAAGGGGCCCTTCGCTGACGCCTGCGGCGCGCGGGGTCGCCGCAACGCCGGTTGTCAGCCCGTACGCTCCGCTCAGTCATGCTGCGACCCTATGCAGCGCCGGCCCCGGTCCCATGCGTGGGGGCGGCCGGGATCGGGTACAGACCGCCGACAACCAAGGGAAGGACGAGCAGATGAGCCAGGCACCGGAGACCGTGAACGGCACGGGCGCCGAGGAGACCGTCGAGACGCGCGGCGACGAGCGCGTCGAGCTGCTGCGTGCCGACACCAACAACGACGGCCGCACCGACGTGTGGGTGGTCGACACCGACGGCGACGGCAAGGCCGATCTTTTTCAGTTCGACACCGACGGGGACGGCAAGGTGGACATCACGATGGTGGACATCGACGAGGACGGCCAGCCCGACGAGGTGGTCGACGGCGACGGTGGTCTCCCCCCGGAGCAACTCCCGCCCACCATCCAGGTCTGAGCGGTAAGGAAGGGCCCCCTGTTATCGCCTCCGGTATAGCAGGGGGCCCTTGTTAACCGCCGCGCCGTCGCAACCGGTTAGCTGGCTCAGGCGGTCAGCTGCAGGGTGGCGAGGTAGTACGGGGCGTCGTGGCTGTCCACGTCGACCAACTGCCAGGGGGAGCCGTGCACCAGCTCGGCGAGTTCCTCCGGCGAACAGACCAGGTAGTCGAACCAGGGTGTACCCAGCTCGCGGTAACGCAGCCGCAGCCTCAACTGCCCGCCCAGGCGGCCCCGTCGCCGATTGTGCTCGTGGTACCCGGTGTGCACCGGATCCCGGGTGCCGTACGGGTCGGTGCCATGGGCGATCACCTGCGCGCCGGGGCGGGCCAGTGCCGCCAGCGCGGCGAGGAAGGTCGGCGCCCGTTCCCGTCCTTCGATCAGGCCCAGGTTGTTGCCGAGCAGCAGGAAGGTGTCGTATCGCCGCCCGCTCGTGGCGTGCTCGTCGACGGTGGCGTGCACCAGGTCGCGTACGCCTCGGCGACGGCACACCTGCAACGCGCCGGCTGAGGTGTCCAGCCCGGTGACCGGTACGCCCCGCTCCTGGAGCAGCAGCGCGATCCGTCCGCCGCCGACACCGACATCAAGCGTTGCCCCGCGTACCCGGTCGACCGCCCGATGGTCGTGCGGCTGCCAGTCCTGCGGTTCGTCGAGATAATGAGCGGCGGGTGCGCCGTTGACCAGCCCGTCGTCCCGCTCGATGATCTCGATGACCGGGCGGGGCAGGCGCCCACCGGCCAGTGGTCGGGGGCCGATCCCGGTCGCCACGGCCAGCGCGTCGCGCAGCAGTTCCCCGAAGACATCACCGATCCGTGGCTCTCCTGTCACGTGCTTCACGCTATCCGGCCGCTCAGCCAGCCACCGCGCCCGTATCCTGTCGGCGTGACCACGTTGGACCGCCTATCAGCAGAGAAGTACATCCTCCTGACGACGTTTCGCAAGGACGGTCGCGCGGTACCGACCCCGGTCTGGGCGGTCCGCGACGGCGACGCTCTGGCGGTGTGGTCGGCGGCCGACGCCGGCAAGGTGAAGCGGATCCGCCGCAGCGGCAACGTCACGGTGGCCCCCTGCGACGTACGCGGCCGGCCGCACGGCGAGGCGGTGCCCGCCCGGGCGAGCCTCTACGACCCGGGTGCGACCAACCGGATCCGTGGTCTGATCAAGCAGAAGTACCGGGTGATCGGCCGGCTGACTCTGCTCGGCAGCAGACTGCGCCGAGGTGAGGGTGGCACGGTGGGCATCCGGGTCGAACTGACCGACTGAGTTTCGCGTTCCGGCTTGCCGGACCTCGTTGATCCGGACATGGCGAAGGGCGGCGGAACGAGTCCGCCGCCCTTCGTAAAGCTCTGCTGTCCGACCTGGTCAGTCCCCCTGGCGCTGCTGCGGGATCTGTCCCTGCAGCAGTGCCCTGACCTCAGACTCGCGGTATCGGCGGTGTCCGCCGAGGGTCCGGATGGCGCTCAGTTTGCCAGCCTTCGCCCAACGGGTCACCGTCTTCGGGTCGACACGGAACATCGACGCCACCTCGGCCGGCGTGAGTAGCGGCTCTGGTTCGTGCGTTCGCGATGCCATCGGTCACTCCTCCACATGTATAGACATCGGCCGGGGTCCCGCCGGCCGACGCGTCTCCCATGGTCCGGCTAGTCCCCGATGTCCGACATGGGCCGAACGGCCGAACGTCCTTAGACGGACGGATGAACCATGCCCGATTTATACGACTTTTACACCACAGAAAGTAACTTATTCGGACTCATGATCACGGTTCGTGATGCGTCAACTACGAGGACCCCTCGCGTTAAGGCCGAGAAATCAGGACATTGACCACAAAGGTCAGTTGCAGCGCTCCAGGAGTTGAACCGCGCGCCACCGCGCAACCAGCTTGTCGTACGCCGCTGACGCTTCCTCCGCCTCACCCCGGGACAACCCGGCCAACCCGGTCGCGACCAGCTCCGGTGAGTCATCCTCGGCCAGCGTCTCGTCCGAGAGCAGATCGACCAACCCGCCGTAGTCCAGTTCCACCACCGAACGCGGGTGGAACTCCTCAAGCCAGCGCGCCGCCTCCTCGACCGCCTCCGTGATCGGCGCGTCGCCAACCGACTTGCGGAGCACCGCGAGCGCCCGGGACGAGCGACGGCGGGCTTTGGAGATCTCCGTCCGGAAACGCAGCGAGCGACGGTCGGGGACGGTCACGTGGTTTCGCTCCTGCGCCTCGAAGAGCACGAACCAGCGCAGTGGCACACCCCAGGTCGCGATCTGTTCGTGCACCCGGGGGACGCCGTGCTCCAGCACCCGGGCACCGCTGCGCCAGTCCTCCACCACCGCCTTGGCCTGCCCGGCCAGCACCGGCGGCACGAAGGCGTCGGCCAGCACCGGCGGTACGCCGTCCCGCGCGCTCAACGCCGCCTCAGCCACCCGGATACGCAGGTTCCACGGGCACACCAGCAGGGTCTCGTCGGTCTCCAGCACGTACGCCTCGTCCGGCAGGTCCGGCAGTCGGGTCCAACCGGCGCCGAGCGCCTCGATCACGGAGGTCCGCTGCCGGCCCGGCCCCTCGACCGGCGCCACGGCCCGCCCCTGCTCGACGTAGCGCCGCCAGTAGGACTGGCGATCTCGGTCGAAGGCAGTCAGGGGCTCGTACACGCGCAGGTATGAAGCGAAGAGCGACGGCACGGCGCGATCCTCCCACGAACGGCAAGCCGAGCGTTGCTCGGCGTCACCGCTCGACGCGGCGCGGCGCGCGATCAACCTGGGCGAAGCCTCCGCCGATGCGTCCTCGCTCGCGACAGCGGCGGGGCCGGGGCGGACCGCCCGCAGGACGGGATGGCCGCTACTCGGGAGAGCGGCGCGACGCGCTCCGATACTAGGCTCGCACCACCGGCAGCATCCCCGCCGACGTTGACCAGGTCCGCGCCTCACAAGGGCGCCCGCCGACACAGGAGCCAGTCATGGGCGTATTCGCCACCACGGACGACCCGGAGTCCACAGGCCACGAGCAGGTCGTGTTCTGTCAGGACAAGCAAACCGGCCTGAAGGCGATCATCGGCATCTACTCCACCGCGCTGGGCCCCGCGCTCGGCGGCACCCGCTTCTACCCGTACGCCAGCGAGGAGGCCGCCCTCGCCGACGTGCTCGACCTCTCCCGCGGCATGGCGTACAAGAACGCCCTCGCCGGGCTGGACCTCGGCGGCGGCAAGGCGGTCATCTGGGGCGATCCGGCGCAGATCAAGAGCGAGGCGCTGCTGCGCGCCTACGGCCGCTTCGTGGAGTCGCTGGGTGGGCGCTACTACACCGCCTGCGACGTGGGCACCTACGTGCCGGACATGGACGTGATCGCCCGGGAGACCCGGTACGTCACCGGCCGCAGCGTCGAGCACGGCGGGGCGGGCGACTCCTCCATCCTCACCGCCTGGGGCGTGTTCCAGGGCATGCGGGCGGCGGCCGAGCACGTCTGGGGCGTACCGACCCTGCACGGCCGGCGGGTCGGCGTCGCCGGGCTGGGCAAGGTCGGCAAGTACCTCGTCGGTCACCTGTTGGAGGACGGGGCCGAGGTGGTCGCCACCGACGTCAACCCACAGGCACTTGAGTGGGCGCGTACCACGCACCCCCAGATCCATCTTGTCGACGACGTCTCCGCACTGATCTCCGCCGACATCGACGTGTACGCTCCGTGCGCCCTGGGTGGCGCGCTGAACGACGACACGGTGGGGGCACTGCGCGCCAAGGTGGTGACCGGGGCGGCCAACAACCAGCTCGCCCACTCCGGCGTGGAGAAGCTGCTCGCCGACCGGGGCATCCTCTACGCCCCCGATTACGTGGTGAACGCCGGCGGCGTGATCCAGGTCGCCGATGAGATCGAGGGTTTCGACTTCGAACGGGCCAAGCTGCGCGCCACCCGGATCTACGACACCACCCGGGAGATCCTCCGTCTCGCCGACACCGACGGCGTACCGCCCGCCGTGGCGGCGGACCGGCTGGCCGAACGACGGATGGCCGAGATCGGCCGCCTGCGCGCGATTCACCTGCGCTGACGACGCGCCTCGGGGGCGGGCTGGTGGTCCCGCCCCCGGCGCCGCCGAACGGGCGGATGATCCGGCACTTTCGTGCCGATTTGCCCCGTGTCACGACCAGTCTCGGCATCGCTCCTTACCGGGTACACTGGGTGACGTCCTGACGACCGCAACGCGCGGTCGTAGTCATAGGTAACCCGAGGTGCCGAACGGTGGCATCCCCATGTACCGTAAGAGCCACGAGAGATTCCTGACGTCATCGGGGCCCGCCTTCGGGCTGCCCCGCATTCTGTGCGAGGGGGTCGAGCCATGGGGCGCGGCCGTGCTAAGGCCAAGCAGACAAAGGTGGCCCGGGAGCTGAAGTACCACTCCCCGAACACCGACCTCGCCGCCTTGCAGCGAGAACTCGGCGGCGGCGGCAAGTCGGACCGCAACTTCGACGACGACTACAAAGAGTACGTCGACGACGACGAGGACCACTCCGACGACGACCCGGACAACTGGGTCCGTCCGACCCGCTGACCCCCGGTCGCATATCTGAGCACGCGGTGTCCCCGCGTGCTCACGTATGTGCCGGCCACGCAGCGGCGTGCAGCACCCGACGAGTCGAGGGCCCACCATGGCCGGACGATGATCCGGCGACGTGGCGGGCCCTCGACGAGGACTGGTCAGCGGGGACGGTTGTTCCAGTTGTAGAACGTCGGGATGTTTTCGAAGTGGTTCCAGGCGCAGACGGCGCTGGCGCCATCGCCACCCGCCACCTCCGCCCGTATCTGACGCGCGACCTCGGCCTCGTGGAGCAGGGCGTTGAGTCCGGCAGCGGCTTCCCGCACCCGGTCGGCGACCCGGTCAGGCTCGTCTCCCGTCACGGTCTCAGGCTCCCGGCGACTGGTGATCTCGGGCATGCTCCAACACTCCCTCCAGTAGGCGGATCTTGCTGTTTCGGCAGTGCTCGGTCTCCGTACCGTCAAAGCGCCCCAGCTCGAAGTAGCGGTTGGCCGCGTGGCCTCCGCCACAGAAACCGAAATACGGGCAGGAGGAGCGGCACGCCTCCACGCCGTCGATGAACTCGCCGACCCACGGAGTGCGCTCCGCGTCCGCCAGGATGGTGTGTAACGGGGTGGCGAGCACGCTTCCACTGGAGAAGTCGCCGTACCGAGGATCGGTGAAGCCCGCCAGCTCGGGCGAAAGCACCACGACCGAGCCGTCGTACGCCACCGTCGGTATCGGGTCGAGCCGGGTAGGCAGCAGATCGCCCGCCGTACCGTCCAGCACTGCGGCGGCGTACCGCAACGACCACTCCACCTCCCGCAGGTGGATCCGGGGATTCCGCCGCCAGGCCGCGACCAGCTCGGCCCAGAATGCGGTCACCACCGGAGCCTCATGGGCATTGTCCCGGGTGTTGACTCCCTCGGTCTCCTCGATGTTGACGCCGAGCACCTCACACCCGAGGTCGAGGAAGTAGTCGTACAGTTCGGTGGCCCGGCCCGGCGAAGGGTCGTTGACCACCGCGAGCGCCGAGAACGGCAGCCCGTGTCGACGCAACGCGGCCACCCCGCGGACGATCCGGTCGTACGCCGGTCGGCCCGCCCGGGTGACCCGTTCGCCGTTGCGGTCGCGCGGCCCGTCCACGCTCACGCTCACCCGCATCCGGTGCCGGGCGAAGAACTCGCACCAGGCGTCGTCGATCAGCGTGGCGTTGGTCTGGACGTGGTGCTCCACCTCCGGCCCGAAGGGCGCCATCAACTCCGCCAGCCGCTCCCGACCGGCGGCCAGCGGCTCCCCGCCGTGCCAGACCACGGAGAACCGGTCGGTGGACGCCCACCGGTTCACCGAGGCGGCCACCGCCTCGGCCACCGCGACCGGCATCTGCCGGTCCGCCGCCCGAAACGGCAGATAGCAGTACGCGCAGTCGAGGTTGCAGAGGGTGGTGGGCTGCATCACCACGTACGACGGGACGGTGGCCAGGCCCCGCATCCCGCCCAATGACCGTCCCCGCGCAGCCATCGCCCTCCTCCGTAGCGGTCTTGGGCTGCCGGGCGCGACCCGGCCGGGGCGCGCCCCACAGCTTCTGAGGGTGCCCTTCAGGCTAGGCGGCGACGGCCACTCGGGTGAAGCCCTGATCAGGTGGTCGAACAATCATCGTAAAGTGATCATCCTCGGGTGTGCTGGCCGACCATCCGCACCTCGCCGGTGCCCTCGATGATCTCGCCGACCTGCCAGGCGTCGACGCCACGGCCGGTGAGCGTGGCCAGCGCGCGGTCGGCGTCCTCCGCCGACACGATCGCGAACATGCCGACACCCATGTTGAAGGTCGCTTCCATCTCCGGGTCCTCGATCCGGCCCTTGGACTGGATCAGGTCGAAGATCGGCTGCGGCTTCCACGTCGACCGGTTGACCACCGCGTCCACGTGCTCCGGCAGGATCCGCACCAGGTTGCCGGGGATGCCGCCGCCGGTGACGTGGGCCAGGGCCCGCACGTCAGCCTCCGCGATCAGCTTGAGGCAGTCCTGCGCGTAGATCTTGGTGGGGGTGAGGAGTTCCTCGCCGAGGGTGCGCTGGCGGCCGAAGTCGTCGATCACCACGTCCAGTCGCATCCGGCCGGCACCGAGCAGCACGTGCCGGACCAGGGAGTACCCGTTCGAGTGCAGACCGGACGAGCGCATCGCGATCACCACGTCGCCCACCTCGACCCGCTCGGAGCTGAGGATCTCACTCTCCTCCACCACACCGACGCCGGTGGCGGAGACGTCGTACTCGTCGGGGCGCAGCACCCCCGGGTGCTCGGCGGTCTCCCCGCCCAGCAGCGCGCAGCCCGCGTACCGGCAGCCGTCGGCGATGCCGGCGCCGATCTCGGCGACCTTGTCCGGCACCACCTCACCGGTGGCAATGTAGTCCAGCAGGAAGAGCGGCTCCGCGCCGCAGGCGACCAGGTCGTCGACGACCATCGCGACCAGGTCGATGCCGACCGTGTCGTGGATGTTCATCTGCTGGGCGATCACCAGCTTGGTGCCGACGCCGTCGGTGGAGGAGGCCAGGATCGGGTGCTTGTACTTCGAGGTGTCCAGCCGGAACAGGCCGGCGAAACCACCGAGGTCGCCCATCACCTCCGGCCGGCGGGTCTGCTTCACCTTCGACTTGAGCAGCTCCACGGCACGGTCGCCCGCCTCGATGGACACGCCGGCGTCCTTGTACGAGACCGAGCGTTTGCGCGCCGGGCGGCCGGCACCGGCCGTCCAGGGCTGACGGTCCCCGTCAGCGCCGCTCGGGCTGCTTCCTGCGCCGCTGCGCTCGGACACGTGCGTCACGGTTCTCCCCTTTGTGGTTCTCGGCTGTCGCGTCGACGGTGACCGGCGCCGCAGCCGGGTGGTGCTACGGGCGGTGTGTGGTCGCCGACGGTTTGAGTTCGCCGAAACTGCTGTCGAGTTGCGGGACGAGGTGCTCGGCCGGCTCGATGTCGTCGGCCGCGTGGTTGGCGACCCGGCGGCCGATCCCTTCGAGCACGTGTTTGCCGATCAGGTTGTCGACGGGCAGCTCGATCGGGTACTCCCCGTCGAAGCAGGCCCGGCACAACCGGGTCTTCGGCTGCTCGGTCGCGGCGATCAGACCCGACAGCGAGACGTAGCCGAGCGTGTCCGCCCCGATGGAGCGCCGGATGTCGTCGTTGTCGAGACCGTTGGCGAGCAGCTCCGCCCGGGTGGGGAAGTCGATGCCGTAGAAACAGGGCCAGGAGACCGGCGGAGCCGAGATGCGTACGTGCACCTCCACCGCACCCGCCTCGCGCAGCATGCGCACGATCGCCCGCTGGGTGTTGCCGCGGACGATGGTGTCATCGACCACCACCAGGCGCTTGCCCCGCACGTTTTCCCGCAGCGGGTTGAGTTTGAGCCGGATGCCGAGCTGACGCAGCGTCTGCGACGGCTGGATGAAGGTGCGCCCGACGTACGGGTTCTTCATCAGGCCGGCGCCGTAGGTGATGCCGGACTCCTCGGCGTAGCCGATCGCAGCCGGAATGCCGGACTCGGGGACCCCGATGACCAGGTCCGCCTCGACCGGGTGCTCCTTGGCCAGTTGACGCCCGATCTGCATCCGGGCGGCGTGCACGTTGCGGCCGGCGATGGTGGCGTCCGGCCGGGCGATGTAGACGTATTCGAAGAGGCAGCCCTTGGGCTCGGGGGCGGCGAACCGGGTGGAGCGCAGCCCTTCGGCGTCGATCGCGATCAGCTCGCCCGGCTCGACCTCGCGGACCACGCTGGCGCCGACGATGTCCAGCGCCGCCGTCTCGCTGGCCACCACCCAGCCGCGCTCCAGCCGCCCGAGCACCAGCGGGCGTACGCCGTGCGGGTCGCGGGCGGCGTAGAGGGTCGACTCGTCCATGAAGACGAAGCTGAATGCGCCGCGCAGCCGAGGCAGCACCTCCAACGCGGCGGCCTCTACGGAGAGGTCGGGTCGGCTGGCCAGCAGCATGGTGACCAGCGAGGTGTCGTTGGTCGAACCGTCCGCGCTCAACCCCTGCTCGGCCGCCTCCCGTTGAAGCTCGGCGGTGTTGACCAGGTTGCCGTTGTGCGCCAGCGCGATGGTCGTTCCCGACGTGGTGGCCCGGATGGTGGGCTGCGCGTTTTCCCAGGTCGAGCCACCTGTCGTCGAATAACGGGTGTGCCCGATGGCGAGGTGCCCGCGCAGGCTGGCCAGGGTCGGCTCGTCGAAGACCTGGGCCACCAGACCGAGATCCTTGTAGACCACCACGCCGGAACCGTCGCTGACCGCGATGCCGGCCGCCTCCTGGCCCCGGTGCTGCAACGCGTACAGCCCGAAGTAGGTCAGGTTGGCGACCTCTTCGCCTGGAGCCCATACGCCGAAGACACCGCAGGCGTCCTGGGGGCCGGGTCGCTGGGGGTCAAGGTCGTGGCTCAGCCGGCCGTCGCCTCGGGGCACCTGCCGCTCCCTCTTGCTGGTCTGGACTGGCCTGGCGGAACCACTGGGGCTGTTCCGCACTCCTATGGCCGGGACCACACTGTCGTCGCCTGACAGTGTACGCGAATCCATGTCGCCACATACAGTCACACTGTCACCGCTTTGTGTCACCATGCTCAGCAGTCACTCCAGTTCGAGCGGCAGATACGCGGACAGGTCCGCTCGCACTCCGCTCGACTTGACGCGACCCTCCGTGACCGCCCGGGCCCATTCGAGGCGTCCGGTGGCCAACCCGAGCCAGGTTTCCGGATCCATCTCCACTGTGTTGGGCGGAGTACCGCGGGTGTGTCGCGGTCCCGGTACACACTGAACTGCACCGTAAGGTGGGACACGCACCTCCACCGATCGGCCGGGGGCGCGGTCCGCGAGGAGGGTCAACAAGGCCCTGACCGCCTCGCGGAGCACCGACCGTTCGGGCGTACGCCCCTCATCGAGCGCCGACAACGCCGCCACTATCGAGGCGGACTTAATGTACGGAGAGGACACGACGGGACGATACGGCGTCACCGCGCCGGCCGTCACGCTGGCCCTGGGTCGCGCCGATCCAGCCAGACAAGGCATAGTTGCCGACGGCGTATTCGTACCGTGATGTTCCCCGGCCCGGCACCCGCCGGTCAGGGGAGGTCAGTCCGGAAGGCGGTGGACGTGTCAACACACCGACGAGCCTGGCACAAGCGGGCCGGTGTGGTTGTGGCGCTGACGATCAGTGCCCTGCTCGCCGTCCCTGCCACACCCGCCTTCGCCGCCACCGTCAACGTCGTGCCCGGCTCGGTGAACGTCAACGCCGGCAGCGACGCCACGGTGACGGTCCAGGTCACTCCCGGCGAGGGTGACACCAGCGCCGAGATCAGCCTGACCGGCCTTCCCGCCGGCGTGAGCTGCGCCAGGGGCTGCGGCAGCATCCAGTTCAACGGACCGGCACCGAGGACTCAACTGCTGACGTTGCGGGCCAACGACAACGCCCGCAACGGTTCCAGCGCCGTCACTGTTCAGGTCCAGCCGGACAGCTCCGACCCGGCGACCGCCAATCTGCAACTGACCGTCCGCGGTGAGCAGGCCCCGCCCCCGCCGCCGACGACGCAGGCGCCGCAGACGGTGCGATCGATCTCCGGCAAGGTCGTCAACCAGGCCGGCGAAGCGGTGTCGGGCGCGTACGTCCTGCTCAAGGACAGCGCCGGCAAGCAGCGGGACACCACCACCAACGGCGACGGCAACTTCCGGTTCACCGGCAGCCGTGACAACCCGATCGCTCCCGGGCGGATCGACATCGGTGCGAGCGCCGAGAACAAGAACGCCGTGGCGAGCTTCACCGCCAACGCCGGACAGAGCATCACCGGGCGTCGGATCACCCTGCCGATCGCGGCCTCGGCCAGTCCGAGCCCCACCCCGTCGGCGAGCGAGTCGGCGGTGCCGACCGAGGATCCCTTCGAGGAGGAACTCGGCGAGGAGGAGGAAACTCCCGCCGAGAGCGCCGCCGCTCAGGCACCGATCTCCAACGAGGACTCCGGCGGCTTCGGCAACTGGCTGCTGATCCTGCTGGGCGGTCTCTTCGTGGCCGTCGGTGTCGGCACGATCGTGCTGCTCTGGATGAAGCGCAAGGAAAACGAGGACGTCGAGCCCGAGGGCGACGTTCCGGCTGGCGCGCCAGCCGGCGCGGTCCCGGCCGCCCGTGGCTCGTTCGCCAGTGCGGACGACCAGACCCGGGTGGTGAACCGGGTCGGCGCCGCGCCGGACCCGACCATGGTCGGCGGCCCCGGTCTGGCCAACGCGCCGACGATGATGCACCAGCCGGTCGTGGACGACGTCCCGCCGGACCCCTACGGCGCACCGCCGCAGCCCTACGGTGCCGCGAGCGGGCCGGCCGGCTGGTCCGGTGGGGGCGGTTATGGCGACGAGCCGGGCGGTTACGGCACCCCCGGCTACGGCAACGCTCCCTCGTCCGGTGGCGGCTACGGCAACGCCCCGTCCTCCGGCAGCGGCTACGGAAACAGCCCGTCGTCCGGCAGTGGCTACGGCAGCCGTGACTACGGTGCCGGCAACGCCGGCTCGGAGTACCCGCCGGCCGGCGGTGCCGGCTACGGCGAGCGGTACGACGAGCCGACCGGCCGCTACAAGGGTGAGGAGACGACCTACCCGGTCCCCGCCGACCCGTACGCCACCGGCGTGTATCAGCCGGAGGCCGGACAGGGTTACGGTCAGCCCGAGCCCGGCGGTTACGGCCGCAACGAGGCCGGCGGTGCCTACGGTCCGGGCGGCGACCCGGCCCGCGGTTACGGGTCGGGCGAGCCGGGCGGCTACGGCCAGAGCGAGGCGCGCGGTTACGGCCAGGGTGAGGCGACGCGCGGCTACGGGCCGGGCGAGCAACCGAGCGGCGGCTACGGGCCGGGGGACTCGACGCGTGGCTACGGACCGGGACAGGCGGGCGGCGGCTACGGTGCCGCGGAGCCGAAGGCCGGTTACGACCAGCCGGCCGGTGGCTACGGTCAGGAATCCGGGCACCAGCACGGTGGCTACGACAACACCAGGTACGACGGCGGTTACGACCAGGGTGGCTACGGCGGCGGCCAGAGCGGCGGCGGCTACGGTCAGGACTCGCCGTCGCGTGGCGGCTACGACCAGGGCGGCTACGGCGGTGGCCAGGCCGGGGGTTACGGCGGCGGACAGGAACCTCCCCGTCAGCACGGCGGCTACGACAACGCCTACGACCAGGGTGGTTACGGCGGCGATCAGGCCGGGGGTTACGGCGGCGATCAGGGCGGCGGATACGGTGACCCGGCGCAGACCGGCCGCAGGCGGCCCGACGCTGGCCAGGACCGCGGCGGACGCCGTCTGGACTGGCTGGACGACTAGGAGCTCACCCAGCGTTTCCTCAGGTCGAGACGGAGAAGACGCCCTGGCGGAGCAGCGGAACGACGTCGGAGGTGTCGAGGCGTACCGCGATGTCGACGTCCTCGGCGAAGCCGCCCTCGATCAGTTCGCGACCGGACACACCGCCGCGGATCGCTGCCGGTACGTCCGGGATGCTGGCCAGCGCGGCCAACGCGACGGCCGCCTCCACGGAGAGGCCGCCCGGCGCACCGGAGAGGGCGTCGAGCACGCTGGCCGCACCGAGTTGGTCCTCCACCGCTGGACGTAACGATCCGTCCGCCCACCGTTCACCGGCGGCCACCACGCCGATCGGGGCGGTGGTCGAGCCGTACCCCTGGTCGGTCAGCCAACGCCCGACGGCGCGGGCGTTGCGCAGGTTGGCCGCGAGCACCGGTAGTCCGGTGGCGCTGGCGGCGGCGCTGATGGCCGACCCGTTCGGCGACGGCAGCACCAGGTCACGTACCACCGGTGCCCGACTGAGCGCGGCCGGCGACAGCGACCACGGATGTTCGCGGGTGACCTGTCGGCGACCGGTCGCGGCGACCGCGCCGACCCGGCGCGCGTAGGCGGCGGCCTGTTCACCCCAGGGGAACGGATGTACGCGCATCCCCCGCCCGACCGCCACCTCGACGGTGGTGGTGAACGACAGGACGTCCACCACCACCAGTACCGCGCAGACCCGGCCGAGTTCGGCCGCACCCGCCAGACCCCAGTCGAATCGGACTCCCGATCCGGGTTGGGCGGATACGGCCGCGGCCAACGCCTCAGCGCTCGTCGGGCGCAGCGGGCTGCTCGGTGTCACCGTGCTGCGGAGCGTCCGTTCCGGACGCCTCGGGGCTGCTCGTCGGGGCCGGGTCGGCAGCCTCGGCCAACTCGACCTGACCGGTACGCACCGGCGGGGTGGCCCGCTCAGCCGGCCGGTCGGCCGCTGCCTCGGTCGGTTCCGCCGCCAACACGCCCTCGACCTGCGCCGGCTCGGCCTGCGTCGGTGCGGCCTGCGTCGGTGCGGCCTGCGTCGGTGCGGCCTGCTCGCCGCCGCTGGCCGGCTCCGGGTTCTGCCCGGCTGCAGTCGTCGCCGCGTCGGTAGCGTCGACCCCCGACACGGCGTCGAGGTCGACGGCCGGCTCGAACGCGCCGACCGGCGCGTCGAAGACGACCTCGGCTGCTGCCGGGGCGGGCACCTCGAACGACTGCACGCCGCCGAACAGGGCGGGCAGGGTGCCGGTGTGTGCCGTACGCAGCTCGTCCAGGCCGATCCGGAACTGGCCGTGCACCTCCAGCGCGCCGCCCGTCGGGTCGGTGACGCCGATCAGCTCCCACGACACGCCGTGCTCCCCGCAGAGCGCGGTGAAGGCCTTCTCGTGGCCGCGGGGCACCGAGACGAGCACCCGGCCGGCGGACTCGCTGAACAGGAAGACGAACGGCATCGAGTTACCCGCGAAGCGCTCCGGCACCGCGATCCGGGCCCCGACGCCATGACGCAGGCAGGACTCCACCAGGCTCTGCGCGAGACCACCGTCGGAGAGGTCGTGCGCGGAGCTGAGGTGCCCGACCCGGGCCGCGTCGGCCAGCAGGCCGGCGAGCTGCTTCTCGCGCGCCAGGTCGACCTGCGGGGGTACGCCACCAAGGTGTTGGTGGGTGACCCAGGCCCACTCCGAGCCGGAGAGTTCCACGTGCGTCTCGCCGAGCAGGAAGAGCTGGTCATGCTCGGCGCCGGGACGCGGAACGAAGCCTGACGCCACCCGGTCGGCCACGTTCTCCAGCACGCCGAGCACGCCGACGACCGGCGTCGGGTGGATGGCCGCGGCTCCGGTCTGGTTGTAGAAGCTGACGTTGCCGCCGGTCACCGGGATGCCCAGCTCGGCGCAGCCGTCGGCCAGCCCGCGTACCGCTTCGGCGAACTGCCACATCACGCCCGGGTCCTCCGGCGAACCGAAGTTGAGGCAGTCGGTGACGGCGATCGGAGTCGCGCCGGTGACCGCCACGTTCCGGTACGCCTCGGCCAGCGCGAGCTTGGCACCCTGGTACGGGTCGAGCCGGGCGTACCGGCCGTTGCCGTCCACGGAGAGCGCCACACCCAACCCGGTGCGCTCGTCGATGCGGATCACGCCCGAGTCCTCGGGCTGGGCGAGCACGGTGTTGCCCAGCACGTAGCGGTCGTACTGCTCGGTCACCCAGGTCTTGTCGCAGAGGTTGGGTGAGGCGATCATGCGCAGCACGGTCTCGCGCAGGGTGTCCGGGTCTGCCGGCCGGGGCAGCGTCTCCGCCCGGTCGGCCTGGAGGAGGATCAGGTCCGCCGGCTCGCGCATCGGACGGGCGTAGACCGGCCCGTCGTCCACCAGCGAGCCCGGCGGTACGTCCACCACCAGGTGGTCCCGCCAGGTGATGCGCAGCCGGCCCGGCGAACCGTCCGGCTCGGGCGCGGTGACCTCGCCGATGGCGGTGGCCCAGACGCCCCACTTCTCGGCGGTCTTGAGTACCGCCTCCAGCTTCTCCGGCGCGACGACCAGCAGCATCCGTTCCTGGGATTCGCTGGCCAGGATCTCGTGCGGCTCCATCGAGGGCTCGCGCAGCGGCACCCGTTCCAGCCACACCCGCATGCCGGTGCCGGCGGAGGCGGCCGTCTCGGTCAGGGCGCAGGTCAGGCCGGCGCCGCCGAGGTCCTGGATGCCGACGACCAGTTCGGCGTCGTACAGCTCCAGGCACGCCTCGATCAGCAGCTTCTCCATGAACGGGTCACCCACCTGCACCGACGGGCGACGCTGCTCGCTGCCCTCGGTGAAGGTGGCACTGGCCAGCACCGACACCCCGCCGATGCCGTCCCGGCCGGTCTTGGCACCCATCAGCACCACCACGTTGCCGGGGCCGGTGGCGTCCTTCTTCTGCAGCCGATCGACCGGCAACACACCCAGGCAGAGCGCGTTGACCAGCGGGTTGCCCTGGTAGCAGGGGTCGAAGACCACCTCGCCACCGATGTTGGGCAGGCCGAGGCAGTTGCCGTAGCCGCCGACACCGGCAACCACACCGGGCAGCACCCGGGCCGTGTCGGGGTGGTCGGCGGCACCGAAACGCAGCGGATCCATCACCGCCACCGGACGGGCGCCCATGGCCAGGATGTCGCGGACGATGCCGCCGACACCGGTCGCCGCACCCTGGTACGGCTCGACGAAGCTCGGGTGGTTGTGCGACTCGACCTTGAAGGTCACGGCGAGCTCGTCGGAGATCCGCACGACGCCGGCGTTCTCGCCGATGCCGGCGAGCAGCCGGTCGCTCGGCGGTGCCTTCTCGCCGAACTGCCGCAGATGCACCTTGCTGGACTTGTAGGAGCAGTGCTCGCTCCACATGATCGAGTACATCGCCAGCTCGGACTGGGTCGGCCGGCGGCCCAGGATGTGCCGGATGCGGTCGTACTCGTCGTCGAGGAGCCCCAGCTCGGCGTACGGCTGAAGTTCCTCCGGGGTGCCGGCGGCGCGGGACACGGTGTCCGTACCGTCGGTCCAGTCGGTGGCCTCCCGGACGGCGGCGTGCCGGGCCGGGGTGACCGGCGGTACGGCGGCCGCCTGCGACTGCGCCGGAACCCCCTCCGGGCTTTCCCGCACCGGGTCCGGATGCGTGGTCATGACGTCTCCTTGTTGCGCTCGCCGCCCGACGGGCGGGTGAGCCGACCGATGATCCCGCCGCGGACGGTCACGCCGGGGCTCCCACCAGGTGCTTCAGCACCGAGGTGAAGAAGCCGAGGCCGTCGAGGGAGGGTCCGGTGAGCGCCTCCACCGCGTGCTCGGGATGCGGCATGATGCCGACCACGTTGCCGGCCTGGTTGGTGATCGCGGCGATGTCCCGCTGCGAACCGTTGGGGTTGCCACCCACGTAGCGCGCGACGACCCGGCCCTCGGCCTCAAGCTCGTCCAGCGTGTTCGCGTCGGCGACGTAGCAGCCCTCGCCGTTCTTGACCGGGATCAGCACCTCCTGGCCCGGCTGGAACGTGTTCGTCCAAGCGGTGCCGGTCGCTTCGATGCGCAGGATCTGATCACGGTTCCGGAAGTGCAGGTGCTGGTTGCGGGTGAGTGCGCCGGGCAGCAGGTGCGCCTCACAGAGGATCTGGAAGCCGTTGCAGATGCCGAGCACGGGCAGGCCGCCACCGGCGGCGTCGATGATCTTCTCCATCACCGGCGCGAACCGGGCGATGGCACCGCAGCGCAGGTAATCACCGTAGGAGAAGCCACCGGGCAGGACGACCGCGTCCACCCCGTGCAACTCCGCGTCACCGTGCCAGAGACGGACCGGTTCGGCGCCGGCGATCCGTACGGCCCGGGCCGCGTCCCCGTCGTCCAGCGAGCCGGGGAACGTCACCACACCGATCCGGGCGGTCACGACCGTGCTTCCGCAGGTTCGTCGGCCTCGACCAGACGGACCGTGAAGTCCTCGATGACCGGGTTGGCGAGCAGCTTGTCGGCGATCTCCCGGGCCCGGTCCAGGTCCGGTTCACCGGTAAAGTCGATCTCGATCCGCCTGCCGATCCGTACCGAGGCGACGTCATTGACGCCGAGCCGGGGCAGCGCGTTTGCGACGGCCTGGCCCTGAGGATCGAGGATCTCGGGCTTGAGCATGACGTCGACGACGACGCGAGGCACTGGGCACTCCTGACTGTGTACGCAGTTGGGTGCCGACCCACAACGGGCGAGCGCAGCCAGCCTACCTGGCAGATGCCGCACCAGCCGCACCGGCCGGACGCCGCCAGGGTGCTGTTCGACTCGACTCGTACGGACCGATCGGGACCGATACGGGTTCGTTGCGATCCCGATACAGCTTCGTTGCCGGGTGCCCAGCCGGCCAACCGATCACGCGACGTCCGGTGGCGGGAAATCCAACTGTTACATCATCATGTTCCGATGAACCTCTTGTGAAACACCTCACCGGGCCCTACCGTACATCGTCAGACGTCGATTTAACGACGTCGCCGGTGGCGGATCACCCCCGTCCGCCACCCCAGGCGGGCCCGGCGAACCCGGGTCCTGTGAACCCCCAAGGAGCCCTCCCGATGCGCATCCGATCCCTGATCGCGGTCTTCGCCACCGCCATGGCCGGCGTGCTCGGCGCCAGCTCCGGCGCCGTCGCCTCACCCGTCACCCCCTACATCATCGGCGGCGGCACCGTCTCCTCGGCGCCATGGGCCGCTGCGGTCTTCAGCAACGGCTCGTTCACCTGCTCCGGCACGATCATCGCGCCGCAGTGGGTGCTCACCGCCCGGCACTGCCTCGGCGGCTCGATGTCGGTCCGGGTCGGCAGCGTCAACCGCTCCTCCGGCGGCGTCACCCGCACCGTAAGCGCCACCTACGGCCAGTACGACGTCGCCCTGATGCGGCTGTCCAGCTCGGTGAGCACCAGCTACGTCACGCTGGCTTCCAGCAACCCGCCGGTCAACT
Source organism: Micromonospora lutea (assembly GCF_016863535.1). Taxonomy (GTDB): domain Bacteria; phylum Actinomycetota; class Actinomycetes; order Mycobacteriales; family Micromonosporaceae; genus Micromonospora; species Micromonospora lutea. The sequence goes on along the minus strand of NZ_BOPB01000013.1, from coordinate 236,038 downwards.
CGACGAACTCGATCTACGGCTGGGGCATGACCTGCTACAGCGGCTGCTCGGCGTCGACCCAGCTCAAGACCGCGAGCGTCCGGGTCACCAGCACGAACGTGAGCGACGCGTACGGCGGACAGGCGATCCGGAGCACCCGGATCAACGGCAACGCCTGGCGGGGCGACTCGGGAGGCCCGCAGTTCTACAACGGTCAGCAGGTCGGTGTCGCCTCCACCGCCGACGGCCAGAGCATCCAGAACTACGGCAGCGTCGCGTACAACCGTGCCTGGATCCGGTCCGTTTCCGGCGTCTGACGGTTAGCGCCCGTGGCGGCGCGGATGGTGGGCCCTGCGCCCGCCGTCCGCGCCGCGTCGTTTTTCATCATCCGAGCAGGTGAACAGGGCTCACGTTGCGCCGCAGCCGCGCCTGCCAGCATCGGAAACGTGCTGGTCGTGACGACGGATCTACTTCCCGGCTACGAGATCCGCCAGATCCTCGGCGAGGTGGTCTCCTCCATGGCCAGGACGCGCAACCCGTACCGCGAAGGGGTGAAGAACCTGCGCGGTGGCGCGTACGACCCGATGGCGCCGGACAACCTCACCCGCTGGCGTACCGACTCGGTTGCCCGCCTCGGCGAGGAGGCCCGGCGGCTCGGCGCGAACGCCGTTGTGGGGATGCGGTTCGACAGCCGCGACTGCGGCGAGATGTGGATGGAGATCTGCGCCTACGGCACCGCCGTGATCGTGGTGCCCAAGGTCCCCGACGTCATGCCCCCCGACCAGCCCCTAGTGGCGGCGGAAACCGCCCAGGACCCAGCCTTCGCCGAGTCCCCCGGCAAGCTCGCCGAACCCCCCAGCGCCCCCACCCTCGGCACCGCCCCCGAAACCCCCACCCGCTAACCCAACCCGCTGCCCCACCCACCCACCCACCCGCTCCCACCTGGTTGATCATGAGGTTATTGCGCTCCTGCCCGGCGTGGCGCGACAACAACCTCATGATCAACCGGCTTTGCCGGGGTGGGTGAGGTGGGTGGGGTGGGGGGGGTTAGAGGATGGGGGGTGGGGTGTAGGTGGCGGCTTGGGGGTGGGATTCGACGATCTTGGTGATTCTTGCGGCGACTGCCTGGATCTGGGCGGGGGCGGCGCCGACGAAGGCGGCACGGTCGGCGACCAGGGCGTCGATCTCGGGGCGGGTCAGGGCGAGCCGGGTGTCGGCGGCCAAGCGGTCGAAGAGGTCGTTGTCGGGGGTGCCCTTCTCGCGCATGGCGAGGGCGACCGACACGGCGTGTTCCTTGATCGCCTCGTGGGCGGTCTCCCGGCCGACGCCCCGGCGGACGGCCGCCACCAGGATCTTCGTGGTGGCCAGGAACGGCAGGAACCGCTCCAACTCCCGATTGATCACCGCCGGGTACGCACCGAACTCGTCCAGCACGGTCAGGAAGGTCTGGAACAGTCCGTCGGCGGCGAAGAAGGCGTCCGGCAGGGCCACCCGGCGCACCACGGAGCAGGAAACGTCCCCCTCGTTCCACTGATCGCCGGCCAGCTCGCCGACCATCGACAGGTAACCCCGAATGATCACCGCGAAGCCGTTGACCCGCTCCGACGAGCGGGTGTTCATCTTGTGCGGCATCGCGCTGGAGCCGACCTGCCCCGGCTGGAAACCCTCGGTGACCAGTTCCTGACCGACCATCAGCCGGATCGTGGTGGCCAGCGACGACGGTGCTGCGGCGGTCTGCGCCAGCGCGGCGAGCACGTCGAAGTCGAGCGACCGTGGGTAGACCTGCCCGACGCTGTCCAGCACCCGGTTGAAGCCCAGGTGCTCGGCGACCCGCCGCTCCAACTCGGTCACCTTCTCGGCGTCGCCGTCGAAGAGGTCGAGCTGGTCGGCGGCGGTACCGACCGGCCCCTTGATGCCCCGCAGCGGGTACCGGGCGATCAGGTCCTCCAGTCGCTCGTACGCGATGATCAGCTCCTCGGCGGCCGACGCGAAGCGCTTGCCCAGCGTGGTGGCCTGCGCCGCCACATTGTGCGAGCGCCCGGCCATCACCACGTCGGCGTACTCGTGCGCGTGCCAGGCCAGCCGGACCAGCGTCGCCACCACCCGGTCCCGGATCAGCTCCAGCGACCGGCGCACCTGGAGCTGCTCGACGTTCTCGGTCAGGTCCCGGGAGGTCATCCCCTTGTGCACGTGCTCGTGCCCGGCGAGCGCGCTGAACTCCTCGATCCGCGCCTTCACGTCGTGCCGGGTGACCCGCTCCCGCGCCGCGATCGAGGCCAGGTCAACATCGTCAAGGACCCGCTCGTACGCCTCGACCACCCCGTCCGGCAGCGCCACGCCGAGGTCCCGCTGCGCCCGGAGTACGGCGAGCCAGAGCCGCCGTTCCAGGCGTACCTTCTCCGCCGGCGACCAGAGGGCGACCAGCTCGGGTGAGGCGTACCGGTGGGCGAGCACGTTCGGGATCGTCGTCACATGGCGCATTCTTCCGTACCCGCCCGGGAGCGGGCACAACGCGGGTTCCGCGCCGGACGCTGATATCATTTTCCGGGATCGTATATACACCTTGGGGGTTGACATGTCCCGCACTGTGATCGACTTGGACGACGAGGCCCTCGCCGAGGCTGCCCGCCACCTCGGCACCACGACGAAGAAGGAGACCGTCAACGCCGCGCTACGAGAAGTCGCCGACCGGCGGCGTCGAGCGGCGGCCGTGGAGCGGATGCGGCAGATGGTTGCCGAGGGAGAGATCGACCTCTCGACAATCGAAAGCACTGAGAACGGCGACCCGTCTGAGGAGCGCTGGAAGGCCGCCGCGTGAGCGAGGGCTATCTGATCGACACCAGTGCGCTGGTGCGGTTTTACCGCAGGCAGACAAGCCCATCCTGGGACCAGACTGTCACCTCAGGACTGGTCGGGCTCTGCGAACCCGTTCGCCAGGAATTCCTACGAGCCGTGGGCGGGCGTCCCGCCTACTACGAGGCCGACAACCTGCTACGGGAGACCTACCCCTATTACCCCGTCCGGGAATCCATCTGGCAGGACACGGCGGAGTTGCAGCAGCGACTCGCGGACAAGGGCTGGCACCAGTGCGCCAGCCCTGTCGATCTCCTCGTCGCGCTCACCGCCGCGCATCACAAGCTCACCGTGCTGCACGCGGATGCCGATTTCGAAACGATCGCCCGCATCACCGAACAGCCCGTACGCAGGATTGACTGACCTCCAACCGTTCACCCTTCCGCGACGCCCTTGAACTTGTCGGTGCCCTCGCGCCAGTCTTGCCTTCGCCCTGCTCGAAGAGCGAGGGCAGCACCTCGTAGGCGTCGGTGCGCACTCGCGAGTACTCCAGGACTGGCCCTGCCCCGAACGCCGTCGCCGGCTGCTGGAGCGATACACCCCGCGAACGCCTCACGCTCCACATCTACCTGGGTATGCAATTGACCGACGCCATCTCGGACCTTCGCCACCTACCCGCCGACACGCTGCACGCCCGCTTCCTCGACTGGCTCCCACCAGCCCAAACCAGAAGCGATCTTGATCGTGCTGGACCGAGGACAGCGGCCCAATGTCGGCAACAACCCACTCACGTGTTGCCAAACCGTCGGGCTCCGGCTGGTCACGACGCCCATGGGCCTGGGGGTGGAGATCTTGTTGCGTTGTGGCCCTTATAGCGGCGTTCGTGGTCCAAGATCGCAATCCTCAGGCCGACCTGGAAATAGCTTGTGGTCGCTGGCGAACGAGTCCACACGCCAACCCATATACCCGTTTTTCCTACAATTTCAGTTCGGAACCTCCCAGGGACTCCGTGCACCGGAGGTTCCTAGATCATTGAGGACCCGGTGTCGCGCTACTGCTCAGCGCGTTGTGCGTATGTTGAAGCAGAGCAAAGGACGCGAAGCGAAGACAGCAGACCCCGGCCGCATGACGGAGCGCGAGCAAGCCTCTGCCGCCGCTTCGGCAGAGCTACCCGCCGGCCGGAAGGGAAAAGCGGTGCACCGGCGGGAAACCCGTCTACGGCTGAAGATCAGCGTTCCAGGATGGCGGTGACGCCTTGGCCGCCGGCGGCGCAGATGGAGATGAGGCCCCGGCCGCCACCCTTCTCGGCGAGGAGTTTGGCCAGGGTGGCGACGATCCGGCCGCCGGTGGCGGCGAACGGGTGACCGGCGGCCAGCGACGAGCCGTTCACGTTCAGTTTGTCGGTGTCGATGGCACCGAGCGGGGCGTCCAGGCCGAGCCGCTCCTTGCAGAACTCCGGTGACTCCCAGGCAGCCAGCGTGGCCAGCACCTGCGAGGCGAACGCTTCGTGGATCTCGTAGTAGTCGAAGTCCTGGAGGGTGAGCCCGGCCCGGGCCAGCAGCCGGGGCACCGCGTACGCGGGCGCCATCAGCAGCCCTTCGTCGCCGTGCACGAAGTCCACCGCGCCCGTCTCCGACCAGGAGAACCAGGCCAGCACCGGCAGGTTGTGTTCGCGTGCCCACTCCTCGCTGGCCAGCAGCACCGTGGAGGCGCCGTCGGTCAAGGGTGACGAGTTGCCGGCGGTCATGGTGGCCCGCTCGGCGTCCGGCCCCTTGGCGCCGAAGACCGGCCGCAGCTTGCCCAGCTTCTCCAGGGTGGTGTCGGGGCGGAGGTTCTGGTCGCGGGTCAGCCCCAGGTAGGGGGTCACCAGATCGTCGAAGAACCCCTTGTCGTACGCGGCGGCGAGCCGCTGGTGCGAGCGCAGCGCCAACTCGTCCTGCGCCTGTCGGTCGACGTTCCAGCGCAGCGCGGTCTGGGCGGCGTGCTCACCCATGGAGAGGCCGGTCCGCGGCTCGGCGTTGCGTGGGATCTCCGGCTTGAACGGCTGGGTCGGGCGCAGCTTCGCAGCGATCTTCAGCCGCTCGCCGAGGGTGCGGGCGGAGTTGAGTTGGAGCAGGACGCGCCGCATGTCCTCGTTGACGGCGAGCGGGGCGTCGGAGGTGGTGTCCACGCCACCGGCGATGCCGACGTCGAGCTGACCGAGGGCGATCTTGTTAGCGATCAGGATGACCGCCTCCAGGCCGGTGCCGCAGGCCTGCTGGATGTCGTACGCCGGGGTGCGCGGGTCGAGCTTCGAGCCGAGCACCACCTCGCGGGTGAGGTTGAAGTCCTTCGAGTGCTTGAGCACGGCCCCGGCGACGACCTCGCCGACCCGTTGCCCGGCCAGACCGAAGCGGGCGATCAGCCCGTCGAGCGCGGCGCCGAGCATGTCGGCGTTCGAGGCGCTGGCGTAGCGCGAGTTGGAGCGGGCGAAGGGGATCCGGTTTCCGCCGATGACCGCGACCCGTCGAACGTTCTGCACGATCCGTCTCCTCGAAAGTGTTGCCGGCACCTTACTCACCAGTAGGCTACGCCTATGACCGACAGGTATGCGAGCTTCGTCCAGTCGGGCGCCGGGCGGGCGCTGGTCAAGCGCCTCGGGCTGCCCGATCCGCCCCGGCTGCGCCGGCACACGCCCGGCGAGCCGATCCTGCCCGGGCTGATCCTGCTCGGTGCCGCCACCGGCGGGCGGCTCACCGAACCGGTCGGAAAAGCCCTGGCCGCCGCCGGGCTCGCGCTGCGCGATCCGGCCACCGCCGTGCCCGATCCAACAACCGGTCGTACGCCGGAGAGCGCCGCCCTCGTCTTCGACGCTACCGGCATCACCGACTCGTCCCAACTGCGTCAACTCTACGATTTTTTCCACCCGCAGGCCCGGGCCGTGCAGCCCAGCGGCCGGGTGATCGTGCTGGGCACACCACCGGCGGAGTGCGGTACGCCCCGCGAGGCGACCGCCCAGCGGGCCCTGGAGGGGCTGACCCGCAGCATCGGCAAGGAGTTCGGCCGGGGGATCACCGCACAACTGGTCTACGTCACGCGGGAGGCGGACGCGGGCACCTGGACCAGCCTGGAGGCGACCCTGCGGTTCCTGCTGTCGGGTCGCTCCGCGTACGTCTCGGGGCAGGTGATCCGGGTCGGCGCCGGTCAGGCCACCGCACCGGCCGACTGGGACCGCCCGCTCGACGGGCAGGTGGTGCTGGTCACCGGCGCGGCCCGCGGCATCGGCGCCGCGTTGGCCCGGGTGCTGGCCCGCGACGGCGCGACGGTGGTGGCCCTGGACATTCCGGCCGCCGGGGACGAGTTGGCCTCGGTGGCCAACGAGATCGGCGGCAGCGCCGTCCAGCTCGACCTGACCGCCGCCGACGCACCGACCCGACTCGCCGAGCACCTGGCCAGTCGGCACGGCCGAGTGGACGCGGTGGTGCACAACGCCGGCATCACCCGGGACAAGACCCTCGGCCGGATGGACGCCGACCGGTGGGACCAGGTCATCGACGTCAACCTCTCCAGCCAGGAACGGATCAACGATCTGCTGCTGGAGCGCGGCCTGATCCCGGCGGGCGGGCGGATCATCGGCGTTTCCTCGATCGCCGGGATCGCCGGCAACCGGGGCCAGACCAACTACGCCACCAGCAAGGCCGGGGTCATCGGGCTGGTCGACTCGCTCGCCCCGGCGCTGCGGGAACGGCAGATCAGCGTCAACGCGGTCGCCCCCGGATTCATCGAGACCCGACTGACCGCCCGGATTCCGCTGATGCTGCGGGAGGCCGGCCGCCGGATGAACAGCCTCTCGCAGGGCGGGTTGCCGGTGGACGTCGCGGAGACCATCGGCTGGCTGGCCTGGCCGGCGTCCGGTGCGGTCAGCGGCAACGTCGTCCGGGTCTGCGGCCAGAGCCTGCTGGGGGCGTGATGGCACGGCGCGCAGGTGACGAGGAGCCGGCCGACCTGTCGGTCGGCGAGTTGATCGATGGTCCGACGGAGGCGTTGACTCCGGAGCTCCTGGCCGCCGCGCGGGTCGCTCCGGTGGAGGCTACGGGTGGGCAGCCGGCGGGGCGGTCCCGGGTCGACCTGCCCCGGCTGCCGGCGGCCGGGCCGCTGTACCGGCGGGCGCTGCTGAACGCGGTGCCCGGGTTGGGTGGCCGGCGTGGTGCCGGGGTGCCGGCGGTCGAGTTGGCCGTGGACGCGGTGGCGGTTGATCCGGAGCGGCTGGCCGACTACGACCGGGTCTGCGGGTTCCGTCTCGCCGACCGGCTGCCCGCGACCTTTCCGCACGTCATGGGCTTTCCGTTGGCGTTGCGCCTGATCACCGCGCCGGATTTCCCGATCCCGCTGACCGGGGTGGTGCACGTCGGCAACCGGATCACCGTACGTCGGCCGGTCACCGTCACCGACCGGCTGGACTTCCTCACCTGGGCGGAGAACCTGCGCCCGCACGACCGGGGACGGCAGGTGGACGTCGTGCTCGTCGGGTCGGTCGACGGCGAGGAGGTGTGGCGCGGCGTCTCGACGTACCTCGGCCGGCAGCGCACCCCGGACGGCGGTGCGCGGCGCGACCAGGGTGAGCGCCCCGCGCCGCCGGCCGCCACCGCCCGCTGGCAGGTCACCCCCCGGGTGGGTACGGACTACGCGAGGGTCTCCGGCGACCACAACCCGATCCACACCTCCCGGCTGGGGGCCCGGCTGCTCGGCTTTCCCCGGCCCATCGCACACGGCATGTGGAGCAAGGCCCGGTGTCTGGCGGCCCTGGAGAACCGCCTGCCCGAGGCGTACACGGTGGAGGTGGCGTTCAAGCTGCCGGTGCCGCTGCCCAGCACGGTCGCCTTCAGCGCCACCGCACTCGACGCTGGCTGGGATTTCAGCCTGCACGACCGGCGCGGTCGCCCGCATCTAGTGGGCACCATCCGCTGAGCGGGGGCCGGGTACTTGCCCGGCCCTCTCTTTTGCGCTAGGTTCTTCTCAAGTTGAGATGTTCTCTGAGTGAGAGTGATCGAGCGTGAACGAGCAGGATTTCCTGGCCGCCTACGACCCGGGCGCCTACCCGGCGGTTGCGGTCACCGTCGACATCGTCGCCCTGACCATCCGCGACGGGGTGCTGCACCTGCTGCTGATCCGCCGCGGCGAACAGCCCTACGCCGGCCACTGGGCGCTTCCCGGCGGTTTCGTCCGGCCGGACGAGGACCTCTCCTCAGCCGCCCGGCGGGAGCTGGCCGAGGAGACCGGTCTCGACGGCGAGCCCCTGCGCCGCGTCCATGTCGAGCAACTGGCCTCCTACGGCGCGCCCGAGCGCGACCCCCGGATGCGGGTCGTCTCGATCGCTCATCTCGCCTTCGCCCCCGACCTGCCGGACGCGACCGCCGGCACCGACGCCGCCGAGGCGGCCTGGGTGCCGGTCGCCGACCTGACCAACCGCCAGCTCGCCTTCGACCACGGCCAGATCGTCTCCGACGGGCTGGAACGCGCCCGCTCCAAGCTGGAATACACCCCGCTGGCCACCCGATTCCTGGCACCCGAGTTCACCATCGGGGAGCTACGGGCCGTCTACGAGACCGTCTGGGGGCATCAGCTGCACGCCGGCAACTTCCACCGCAAGGTGCTCTCGGTGCCGGGTTTCGTGGAGAGCACCGGGGCCAGCACCGAGCGCGGCGGCAGTCGGGGCGGTCCCCGGTCCCGGCTCTACCGCGCCGGGGACGCCCGGCTGCTGCACCCCGCGCTGCTGCGCCCGGCGCGCGAGGAGGAGGTGCGATGACCACCGACGAGGCGATCCGCCTGGTCACCATCGCCCGCGACGACGACGAGTTGTTCGGCGTCGACGCGCCGGAGCGGCGCTATCGGGAACTCGTCGGCGCCCTGCACCCCGACCGGCTGGGTTGGGTGGGCCCGGGCATCCGAGCCGCCGCCGTCGACGCCTTCCACCGGGTCACCGACCGCTGGCGGGCCCGGCGGGTGACCGTGCTACGCGGTTACCGGTGCGGTCGGCCCGCGTACTCCGGAGACCTCGCCGACCTGTACGACGTCGGCGCGGACCGGCTGCTCAAGCTGCCCCGCGACGCGGCCGACAACGATCTGATGGTCCGCGAGCAGCGTGCCCTGCGCACGCTCGCCGAGCGGGCGGACCCGCGCTGGCTGCCGTACGTGCCCCGGCTGGTCGACAACTTCACCCACCGTGACGCCGAGACCGGGGCGGAACGCCGGATCACCGTGCTCGGCACCGCGCCTGGCCTGCACAGCCTGGTCGAGGTGAAGCGTGCCTATCCGGACGGGCTGGACGCCCGTGACGTGGCGTGGATGTGGCGGCGGCTCCTGGTCGCCCTCGGCCTGGCCCACCGGGTGGGCGTGGTGCACGGCGCGGTGCTGCCGTCGCACGTGCTCATCGACCCCGACGCCCACGGCCTGGTGCTGGTCGACTGGTGCTTCTCCACCGAGCCGGGCGGCATCATGCCGGCGATGGTGCCCGATCACGAGGACTGGTACCCACCGGAGGTCTTCGACCGTGGCCCGTGCGGGCCCGGCACCGACATCTTCATGGCCACCCGCTGCATGACCTGGCTGATGAGCCGTCAGGCCCCGCGCCAACTGCTCGACTTCGCCCAGGGATGTCGGCAGCGGTTCCTGAAGTTCCGTCCCGACGACGCCTGGCAACTGCTGCGCGAACTCGACGAGGTGCTGCACCGGCTCTACGGTCCGCGCACCTTCCGCCCCTTCACCCTCAACCCCTAAGGAGGCTGCCATGGGCAGCGGAGCATGGTCCACCGATGTGTACGACGCCGCCGACCGGTACCGCCGGGCCACCGGCACCAGCGCCTTCTCCTACAGCGACAGCGGGGCGCGGGTGGTGCACCCGGCGCTGGACCCGCGTGGCGTGGTCCGCGAGAGCCGGGACAGCGCCGAGCACCCGCACTCCACCCCGGTCGCGGTCCTCTTCGACGTGACCGGCTCGATGGGGCATGTGCCCCGCGTGCTGCAGGCCAAGCTGCCGCAACTGCTGGGGCTGCTGCTGCGGCAGGGGTACGCCCGCGACCCGCAGATCATGTTCGGTGCGATCGGTGACGCCACCTGCGACCGGGTGCCGCTGCAGGTGGGGCAGTTCGAATCCGACAACCGGATGGACGACGACCTCGGCCGGATCGTGCTGGAGGGCGGCGGTGGCGGCCAGATGCGGGAGTCGTACGAGCTGGCGCTGTATTTCATGGCTCGGCACACGGTCACCGACAGCTGGGAGAAGCGTGGTCGACGCGGCTACCTGTTCGTCATCGGCGACGAGTTGGCGTACCCGCAGGTGAAGTCCGCCGAGGTGGCCCGGCTCATCACCGACGACCTGCGCGAGGACGTGCCGTTGCGGCAGATCGTCGACGAGGTCACCCGCCGGTGGGACACCTACTACCTGCTGCCCAGCGGCAGCCACTACTCGGGCAACCGCAAGGTTCTCGACTTCTGGCGCGGTCTGCTCGGCCAGCAGGCGCTGGAGTTGGACGACCTGGGCGCGGTCTGCGAAACCATCGCGCTCACCATCGGTCTCGGTGAGCAGGCCATCGACCTCGATCAGGGCCTGCAGGATCTGGACCGGGCGGGCTCGGCCGCCACCGGCACCGTCTCGAAGGCGCTCGCCCGGTTGACCGGGCGGTCACGGGCCGAGGTATCGCAGCTACCGGCCAACCGGACCACCGGACGCGGAGTCGTACGGCTGTGAACCTTGACGCGGTCCGGCAGCACGTGATCGTGGTGGACCTCGGGTACGGCGACGCGGGGAAGGGCACGGTCGTGGACTGGCTCTGCGCCACCCGGCCGGTACGAACGGTGGTGCGGTTCAACGGGGGTGCGCAGGCGGCACACAACGTCGTGCTGCGCGACGGCCGGCACCACACGTTCGCCCAGTTCGGGGCCAGCACCTTCCACCCCGGCGTCCGGACCCACCTGTCCCGGCACGTGGTGGTGGACCCGCTGGCGCTGGCCGTGGAGGCGGACCACCTCGCCGCTGTCGGGGTACCCGACGCGCTCGACCGGCTGACCGTGGACGGGGAGGCCCTGCTGGCCACCCCGTACCACCGGGCCGCGAACCGGGCCCGGGAGCTGGCCCGTGGAGCCGACCGGCACGGTTCCTGCGGGCTGGGGGTGGGCGAGGCCGTCGCGTACGGCCTCGCCCACCCCGACCAGGCGCCCCGGGTTGCGGACTGCCGCAGCCCGGAGGTGCTGCGCCGCCGGCTGACCGCGCTGCGCGACCGGCTCAGCGCCGAACTCGGTCCGCTGGACGCCCCGCCGGTCGCCGACTGTCTACCCGCGTACCGGGCCTTCGCGGAACGGGTGGAAATCGTCGAGCGGAGCTGGCTCGCCCGGGAGCTCAGGGCCGGGACGTGCGTGTTCGAGGGCGCGCAGGGAGTGCTGCTGGACGAGTGGCACGGCTTCCACCCGTACACGACGTGGAGCACCACCACCTTCGCCAACGCGGAAGGGCTGCTGGCCGAGGCCGGACTGGCGGGATCAGCGACCCGGCTCGGCGTGCTGCGGACGGTCACCACCCGACATGGGCCGGGTCCGCTCGTCACCGAGGACCCGACGCTGCCGCTGGCCGACCCGCACAACCCGACGAACCCGTGGCAGGGTCGATTCCGGTTCGGCCACTTCGATGCTGTCGCCCACGCGTACGCCCTGGCGGTGGCCGGTGGGGTCGACGGCCTCGCGCTGACCCACCTGGATCTCGTCGGTCAGGGTCTCGACCTGCGGATCTGCCACCGCTACACCGACCTGGACCGGTTGGTGCCGGGCCCGCCCGGCGACCTCGACCGGCAGGCACGACTCACCGAACGCCTGCTCCAAACCCGCCCGGTGTACGACGAACCGCCGCCGGTCGACTGGCCCACAGCGGTCGAGCAGGCCCTCGCCACCCCAGTGGTACTCACCTCCCACGGCCCCACCACTGCCGACAAGGAAGGGCACCTTGTTAACGCCTGGTGTAGAGGAAGGGCCCCCTTTTAACAGGCCGTGCCGTGAACATGGGTCCATGGAGACCGCGCTCGAGCTGCTCCGGCAGATCCTCACCTCACCGTGGGTGTATCTGCTGATCTTCGGGCTCACCGCCGTCGATGTGATCTTTCCACTGGTACCGGCCGAGGCGGCAGTCATCACGGTCGCCGTGCTCGCCACCGGAGGCCAGCCGAACCTGGTGCTGGTGATCGTGGTGGCCTTGCTCGGCGCCGCCGTCGGCGACCACGTCTCGTACGCGATCGGACGCGCTGGCGGCGCGCGACGGCTGGCCTGCTTCCCGGCGGACAGCCGCCGTCGGGCCGGGTCGGAGTGGGCCCGGCGGGCCGTGGACCGGCGCGGCGGCATGATTCTCACCGCCGCCCGTTTCGTTCCCGGTGGCCGGACGGCGGTGACCCTGACCATGGGTGCCGTCCGCTACCCGCTGCGGCCGTTTCTCCTCTTCGACGTGATCGCCGCCGGCCTGTGGGCGCTGTACTGCGTCCTGCTCGGCCTCTTCGGTGGGCTGGCCTTCGAGCGCGACCCGCTGCGCGGCATCCTCACCGGCCTTGGCCTCTCGCTAGCGGTGACCTTGCTGGTGGAACTGGCCCGCTGGCTGCGGCACCGCGCCCAACGTCGAGCGGGTGCGGATTAGTTAACAGGGGACCCTTGCTCTACCGGAGGCGTTAACAAGGTGCCCTTCCTTACGGCTCGGGCGGGTGCCAGGTGATGCCGAGCAGCAGTTGCGCCGCACCGAGCCAGGCGACGTTCATCATCCGCGTGGCGGTCTTCTCCGGGTCGGCCTCCGGATGATCGGCCAGCCAGTCGGCCAGTGACTCGCTCGCGCCGACCAAGGCGTACGCGACTACCTCAAGCTCGGTGCCGGCCACCTCGCGCCCTTCGGCGCGCAAGGCGTGGTCGAGCATCCCGGCGACCACCTCCACCAGCCGCGCCCGCATCGCGGTCAGCTCACGCGCGAACGGCTGCTCGGCCCGGGCCTGCCGGTAGAGCACCGCCCAGCCGTCCCGGTGCGCGCCGACGAAGCCGAAGAACGCCCGCAGCCCGCGCCAGAGTCGCTCGTCGGCCGGCAGGTCGGGGGCGGCGGCGCCCGCGATGGCCTCCATCATCCGGGTGCTCTCCCGGTGCAGGCAGGCCACGAAGAGTTCTTCCTTGGTACCCAGGTAGGCGTACACCATGGGTTTGGAGATGCCGGCCACCTCGGCGATCTCGTCCATGCTGGCGCCGTGGTATCCGCGTCTGGAGAAGACCCGTACCGCGGAGTCGAGCATCTGTTGCTCCCGTACGGCACGCGGGAGGCGCTTGAAGGCGGGACCGGTGGACACCTTGCGAGCATACCTACCCATGCGTAAGGTTACGCGCGAGTAGCCATTGTCCGAGAGGTGCTTTCCCATGACTGACTTCGACCCGGCCAACTTCGCCAACGTCGGCCCGAAGGAGTTCGCCCAGCTCGTCAAGAACACGCCGGAGAGCAAGCTGGCCGAGGTGATGTCCGGCGACCTGCGCGGCAAGATTCTCGGCGAGGTCTTCGGGCGGATGCCGCAGTTGTTCCGCGCCGACCGGGCCGGCTCCACCAACGCGGTCATCCACTGGAACATCACCGGCGCCCCCGACGGTGGCACCGACACCTACGAGGTGGTCATCGCCGACGGTGCCTGCACCGTCAACGAGACCCCGCAGCACGACCCCCGGCTGAGCCTGACCCTGGGCCCGGTCGAGTTCCTGAAGGTCGTCTCCGGCGGCGCCAACCCGGTCATGATGTTCATGACCGGCAAGCTCAAGGCCAAGGGTGACCTGGGCCTGGCCGCCAACATCGCGAACCTCTTCGACATCCCCAAGGCCTGAGATGGTCGAGTTCTCGCTCGACCTGAACGAGGAACAGCGGGATCTGCGTGACTGGGTGCACGGCTTCGCCCGCGAGGTCGTGCGCCCGGCCGCGGCCGAGTGGGACGCCCGCGAGGAGACGCCCTGGCCAGTCATCCAGGAGGCGGCGAAGGTCGGGCTCTACGGCTTCGAGTTCCTGGCCACCTGCTGGGCCGACCCGACCGGGCTGTCCCTGCCGATCGCCAGCGAGGAGCTGTTCTGGGGCGACGCCGGCATCGGGTTGAGCATCTTCGGCACCTCCCTGGCGGTCGCCGCCATCTACGGCGCAGGCACCCCGGACCAGCTCGTCGAATGGGTGCCGCAGTGCTTCGGCGACGTCGACTCGCCGGCCGTCGCCGCGTTCTGCTCCTCCGAGCCGGAGGCCGGTTCGGATGTCGCCGCCATGCGTACCCGGGCGACCTACGACGAAGCCACCGACGAGTGGGTGCTGCGCGGGCAGAAGGCGTACGCGACCAACGGCGGGATCGCGGGCGTACACGTGGTGACCGCCTCGGTCGAACCAGACCTGGGCTCACGGGGACAGGCCGCCTTCGTGGTGCCGCCGGGCACCAACGGGCTCAGCGCCACCCGCAAGCTGCGCAAGCTCGGCCTGCGCGCCTCCCACACGGCCGACGTCTTTCTCGACGACGTCCGGGTGCCGGGCCGGTGCCTACTCGGCGGCAAGGAGGCGCTGGACGAACGTCTGGCCCGCGCCCGCTCCGGGCAACGCGCCTCGGGTCAGGCCGCCATGCGTACGTTCGAGCTGTCCCGACCCACCGTCGGCGCGCAGGCGCTCGGCGTGGCCCGGGCCGCCTACGAGTACGCCCTGGAGTACGCGAAGGAGCGGGTCCAGTTCGGTCGACCGATCATCACGAACCAGGCTGTCGCCTTCACGCTTGCCGACATGAGGATGGAAATCGACGCCGCCCGTCTGCTGGTCTGGCGGGCCTCCTGGATGGGCCGCAACAACCGGCCGTTCACCGCCGGTGAGGGCTCGATGTCCAAGCTCAAGGCCGGCGAGGTGGCCGTCTCGGTGACCGAGAAGGCGGTCCAGTTGCTCGGTGGTGCCGGTTTCCTCCGGGACCACCCGGTCGAGCGCTGGTACCGCGATGCCAAGATCTACACCATCTTCGAGGGCACCTCGGAGATCCAGCGGTTGGTCATCTCCCGGGCGATCTCCGGGATGCAGATCCGCTGATCGCCAGGAGGTACGCGGCATGGACCTGCCGTTCATCGTCACCACGCTGACTCGGCGGGGCCTGCTCGCCCCGGGCCGCCCGATCCGCGTCGCATCCCAGCTCAACGCGTTGCGGAAGTGGGGCTGGAGCCTCGCCGGTGAACTACGTCAGGCGGCGGCCCGGGACCCGGACCGGGTCGCGCTCATCGACGACCGGGGCACCGAGCTGACGTACGCCGAACTGCTCGACCGGTCCACCCGGCTCGCCCGCGCGTTGCGCGCCGGACTCGGCGTCCAGCCCGGCGACCGGGTCGCCGTACTCTGCCGCAACCATCCGGGGCTGATCGAGACCGTCGTCGCCGCGACGCTGCTGGGCGCCGACGCCGTGCTGGTCAACACCGGGCTCTCCCCGGCGCAGTTGGCGACCGTGGCGCAGGAGCAGCGGCTGCGGGTCCTGGTCCACGATGACGAGTTCACCGAACTGACCCTCGGGCTGCCGGCGGAGCTGCACCGCCTCGACGAGCAGGCCCGGGAGGCACTGATCGCCACCGCCCTCCCCGGCGAACTCGACCCGCCCGAGCGGGACGGCCGGATCATCGTGCTGACCTCCGGCACCACCGGTGCGCCGAAGGGTGCCCGCCGGCCCACCCCGAACGGGTTCGGCCCGCTGGTCTCCATCATCGACCGGATCCCGCTGCACGTACGGGACCGGGTGTTGATCGCCGCGCCGATCTTCCACACCTGGGGGTACGCCGCCCTGCAGGTCTGTTTCGCCCTGCGGGCCACCATCGTGCTGCACCGTCGTTTCGACCCGGCCGCCACACTGGACGACCTGGTGCGGCACCGCTGCCAGGCACTGTTCGCGGTGCCGGTGATGCTGCAACGACTGATGGAGATGCCGGCGCCGGAGCCCCGGCCGCCGCTGAAGGTGGTCGCCGTGAGTGGCTCGGCGCTGCCCGGTGGCCTGCCGGCGGCGTTCATGGACACCTACGGTGACGTGCTCTACAACCTGTACGGCTCGACCGAGGCGTCCTGGGCGTCCATCGCCACCCCGGCCGACCTGCGCCAGGCGCCCACCACCGCCGGGCGGCCACCACACGGCACCCGGCTGGAGATCCGCGACGACGAGGGCAAACCGGTCACCGCCGGTCGGGTCGGTCGGATCCTGGTCGGCAACGAGATGCTCTTCGAGGGCTACACCTCGGGTGCCGACCGGGAGCGCCATGACGGCCTGCTCGACACCGGCGACCTGGGTCGGATCAACCCCGACGGGCTGCTCTTCGTCGACGGGCGGGCGGACGACATGATCGTCTCCGGAGGTGAGAACGTCTTCCCCGCCGAGGTGGAGCAGCTGCTCACCCAGCTCCCCCAGGTACGCGAGGCCGCCGTCATCGGCGTACCGGACCCTGACTACGGCCAGCGCCTCGCCGCCTTCGTCGGCCTCCATCCCGGCGAGCGACTCGACGCCGAGGCGGTCCGCGAGTACGTCCGACGCTATCTCGCCCGGTTCTCCGTGCCCCGCGACGTCGTCTTCGTCAAGTACCTGCCCCGCAACGCCACCGGCAAGGTGCTCACCCGCGAACTGCGCCGTTACATCGTCGGCTGAGCCCGTACCGCGCTGGTTGCAGGCGGCCGGGACGACTACCGCGACGGGTGGAACCGAAGATCAAACCTGTACCGGATGATTCGCCACGCCGCCGTCCCTAGCGTGTCAGTCGGTGCCTTGCCTGCCCGGTGTCGCATGGGGGGTCACCGGGGGAGGGCAGGGCGCCGACATCTGTCACATCGAGGAAGGTATGTGCGTGTCGACGGGGAGCTGGCTGGGCACCAAGACCGGTGGGGCGCGGTTGTCGAGGCGGGGGATGCTGGTCGCGGGCGGGCTGCTGCTCGCCGGTTGCGGTGGCCGCGAGCGTCCCTCCATCGAGAGCAAGGACGCCGGAAGCGCCAGGGACAAGAACAAGCGCCGGCTGAGGGAGATCCTCGACCGGCAGACTAAGGCCGTGAAGGAAAAGGACGAGAAGGCGTACGTCGCCGACCTGGACAGCTCCAACACCGAACTGGTCGAACACGAGCGGATGGTCTTCGCGAACCTGTGCCAGTTCGAGTTCGCCGAGTTCGGCTACAACACCCAGCGGGCCATCCCGTACGGCGATCACACCTTCGGGCCGGTGTTCCGGATCACCCAGTTGACCGCCGACGAGAGCCCGGTAGGCGCGACACCGGCGGAGACCTTCCGGTACCGGCTCGCGCCGAAGGACGGCCGGCTGGTGATCGCCGAGATCACGCCGGCCACCATCGAGACCCAGAACGACTCGATGCTCAACGGTCCGCTGGCCCACGAGGCATGGAACATGACCCCGCTGCGGGTGGTGCAGGCCGCGAAGGACGTCTGGTTGGTCGGCGACAAGAGCGTGCCGGATCTTGAAAAGTACGCCTCGGCCGCCGCCGCCGAGGCGGCAAACGTGGGGAAACTGTGGGGTGGTCGGGCGCGCTTCCCCGGCAACGTCATGTATCTGACGCGCGACGACGACAACTACCGCGCATGGTTCAGCCTCGGCAGCTCTTCCACCTTCCTGCCCGAGATCAGCGGTTTTCAGTCATCCCGAATAGGCGTCCGGAAGAACGGTCAGGTCTACACGGAACAGCGCGCCGGCGCCGCCACGCTGATCAATCTGAAGAACATCCGGGACTACTACGCGGGTGAAGACCCCCGGGTGACGATGCATCACGAACTGGCTCACTCCGTGACCGCCCAGACAAGAGCCACCACCTCCATCATCTCGGACCTGGGCGCCCCCACCTGGGCGGTCGAGGGCTTCGCCACCTGGGCGACCGGTGTGCGGTGGCCGTCGGAGGCGAGCAGATACCGCAGGCAGCTACGAGCCGAACTGGGGTCGTTCAGGGGCCTGCCGTCCTCGAAAGACTTCTACGGCGCGAAGCGCAGCTTGAACTACCTGTTGGGCTGGTCGATCTTCGCCTACATCGCGCAGATCAAGGGGCGGGACGCGGCCGTCGAGTTCTATGCCCAGGTCATCCCCCTCAATGACACGCTGGAGCCGTTCGTGGAGCTACCGATCTTCGACGGCATCTGCGAACGGACGCTCGGCACCTCGGCGGGCGCCTTCCTCGAGGGGTGGAAGCGTTTCGTGCGCAGGGGGGCAGGGGCATGACCGGTCCCACCGCCTCGCCACCCGGTGGCACCACACCGTCCGACCCGCCACCCGGTTCGCCGGCTGGCGTCCCCGCGCCGACGCGGGTACGGAGTTGGCGTCGTGTGCTCATGGTCGCGGCGATCGTCGGTCTGGTCGGCGCACTGGTCGCCGGACTCGGCGCCTACCTGCCGACCAGCCGGTATCAGGCCACCGCGACGACCGTGCCCTGCCGCCGGGTCGTCTGTATCCCGGTCCTCAAGGCCAGTGCCGTGATTGACGCGCTGAAGGCCAAGGGACACCCCTGTGAGCAGGAGCGGGACGAGTACTGGAAATGCGAACTGATGGTCGGCACCCTCACCTTCGAGACCACCATCGAGGAGGTCGAGGGGTTGATCTCCGACGTGAGCATGCTGGTCGTACGCCCGCCTGACGAGGAGCCGACGGAGGCGGTCATGGACTACCTGCTGTGGCTCGCGGCACTGCCCTACACCGCCGACGAGGCGCTGACCGAGGAGATCCACAACTGGGTGGTCGATCGGGTCGAGGCCAACGAGGACGCCGAAGCGGAGATCGGCGGCTATAACTACTACGTCGTCACGAGCAATCCGGGGTCCATCCGCCTCCGGGTCATCGGAGCGCTGCGATGAACCAACATCCGCCCGTGCACTACTCACCCGACGGCAGACACTGGTGGGACGGCACCACCTGGCGTCCGGTCGCCCCCGGTATTCCGGCTCCGCCCGTGCCATCGGCCGCCGGCCCGTCCACTCAGTCTGTTCAGCCCGCAATGCCGGTGCCGCCGGTCCCACCTGGGCCGCCGATCGCACCTGGACCGCCGGTCCCACCGGTGCCGCCGGTCGCTCCTGGGCCGCCGGTCCTACCTGTGCCGCAGGTCCCAACTGAACCGCCGGTCCTACCTGGGCCGCCGGTCCCGCCTCCTCCGCCGGTTCCGCCCGCGATGCGGGTTCCCGGGCCGCCGATGCCGGTTCGGGCTCCGGTCCGGTCCACCGGCCCGAGCAGAGCGGTGACCGTGCTGGTGACCGTCGCCGCGCTGCTGGTCGGCATGCTCGGTGGTGGCGTCGCCGGGGCGCTGGCTGGCACAGTCACCGGCACACCGCCGGGCAGCAGTGAGCCGCCGCCGGTGCCCGAGAACTTCCCCGAGGGAGACGACCGTTACCTCCCGGGCGTCACCGTCACGCTGGTCGCGAAGCGGTGGCTGGAGCAGGCGAACTCGTGGACCTGCGCGCCGGAACCGGAACCCGACCTGAAACGCGGCAAGTACGAGACCCGGTGCGAGGCACCGGGCGCGGACGGCTCTGTCTACGTCGTCATCAATCATGACGACGACGCGAAGGTGACGGGCATCTGGGTCGCCTGCCGCTACCGCGCCGGCTCGCGGATGTGCCGCACCCTCTTCCAGAGCTTCGCCGACACACTCCTGCAGTCGCAGCGAGAGTTGATCAAGCCGGCCGCCGACTGGGCGAAGAAGAACGTCGACCGGGACAGCTCAGCCGTCTACGGTGGCATCCGGATGGAGATCTCCCTGTCGCCGCACGAGATGCGGGCCGCCCCGTGGGTGTGAGGGTCCGGCCGATCGGATCGTCCGCCGCGTCAGTCCGATCGATGCCCGGGTGTCACCAGACCGGTCTCGTACGCGAGGACGACGGCCTGCGCCCGGCTCGTCAGGTCGAGCTTGCCCATGGCCCGGTTCAGATGGGTCTTCACGGTGGCCTCGGAGATGACGAGGTGGCCGGCGATCTCGGTATTCGACATGCCGCGACCCACCATCTGAAGCACCTCGCGTTCGCGCGCGGTCAGTGCGTGCAACTCGCGCCGCGGCTCGGGCACCGGCCCGGATCCGGGCAGCGACCGGGTCACGTACGCCTCGACCAGGCGCCGCAGGATGCTCGGCGCGAACAGCATGGTCCCGGCCGCGACCGTGGCCACCGCGTCGAGCAACCGCTCCGGTGGCGTGTCCTTCAGCAGGAAGCCGGAGGCTCCGGCGCGCAGCGCGTCGTAGACGTACTCGTCCAGGTCGAACGTGGTCAGGATAAGCACCTTCGGAGCCGGCCCGGCCGCCGAGGCGACGATCCGTTCGGTGGCGGCGATGCCGCCCATCCCCGGCATCCGTACGTCCATCAGGACGACATCGGGTGTGGTCCGCGCGGCCAGCCGGATCGCCTCCTCACCGCTGTCGGCCTCGCCCACCACGACGATGCCGGGCGCTGCCCGCAGCAGCGCGGCGAGCCCGCTGCGGATGAGGACCTGGTCGTCCACCACGAGCACCCGAGTCATCCGCTCATTGTGGACGACGGCGACTGACCGGAACCGCCCGCGGTGCTCACCGCCGGGCGGCGTGCGACTCCGGCGACGGAGGCGGCGGGGACGTGGGCAGGGTCAACCGCACGGTGAAGCCGTGTTCGTCCTGCTCGACCCGGACCGTGCCCCCGTACTGCCGGGCGCGCTCGACCATCCCGATCAGGCCGCGGCCTCCGCCGGTCCCGGCCGGGCGCGGCAACCGGCGGGACCGGTGTCGGGGCCCCTCGTCGGCGACGGTGGCGACGAACTGGTCCGGCTGGTGGTCGAGCGTGACGGTGGTCGCGCCACCCGAGTGGTTCAGCACGTTCGTCAGGGCCTCCTGAAGGAACCGGAACGCGCACAGGTCGGGACCGGGAGGTAGGTCGCGAGGGACGCCGGTCACCACGGTCCGGACCGGCACGCCGGCGGCTCGGATCCGGGAGAGCAGGTCGTCGACGCGCGCCAGCCCCGGCGCGGGCTGCTCCGGCGTGGGCGAATCGGTGATCTCGGGCTGGCCCGGCCGCAGGACGCCCAGCATGCCGCGCATCTCGGTGAGGGCCTCGCCGACGGTGTCCCGCACGGTACGCAGCGCCGAGCGCGCGGCCGGCGGATCGGTGCTCAGGACATACCAGGCGAGTCCCGCCTGGACCGATACCACCGACAGATGATGGGCGACGACGTCGTGCAGGTCACGGGCGATCCGCAACCGCTCGTCGCTGACCGCCCGCCGCGCCAGTTCCTGCCGGTCGCGGCGCAACTCCTCGGTCAGCGCCGCGAGTTGCTGGCCGCGCTCGTTGAGCCGCCGGGCGGCGCTGCCCAGGTAACACACCACCGCCGGCCACACCAGACTCTGCGTGAGGGCGGCGAGGAGGGAGCCCTGCCGGTCGAGCAGGCCACCGTACAACCAGACCAGAGCGGGCACCGACGCGGAGGCGACGGTCGGGCCGGCCGGCCGGGCGGCGGCGACGGTGTAGAGGGCCAGGAGGGCACCGGAGCTGTTCACCACCGGGTGGTATCCGAGGGTGATGTACCCCGCCCAGATGGCGCAGAAGAGCAGCAGCACCGTCACGGGTGCCCGGCGTCGGCCCACCAGCGTCAGGGTCGCCAGGCAGGTCAGCGCCCACGCCGGGCCGTCGAAGTCGCGGTACAGCCCGGTCGAGTCGCCGACGCCGATACCGAGACTCACCGCGCCGGTGGCCGCCGCGAGCGCGCCGTCGAGCAGCCACGGACGCCGTCCGCTGAACCGTCGCATCCGCTCGTACGCGGTCGACCACCACCCGCCGGCCGGCGACGGATGCTGTGGTCCACCCTCCACCAGGTCGTCCGGGAACCCGTCGTGGCCCTGCCGCATCCGGGCACGGTAACCGGTGCGGCGCGTTAAGAAGGGGCCCCTGCTCTACCGGAGACGTTAATAGGGTGCCCTTCCTTTCCCGATGGCGGCGGCTACGCCGCTGACGCGGTCGGCGAGCAGGCCGAGGGCGCCGACGGCGCGGTCGACCGGGTCGTCGCCGGCTCCGCCGAGCGCCTTCGAACGCTGGTAGGCCGATTTCACCTCGGCCCAGCGGTGGGCCTGCTCCGGGGTGAGCCGGCCGCGCAGCTCGGCGAGCTTGAGCAGGTTGGCCTCCGCGCCGGCCGCGAGGGTCTGCGCCTCACCGACGTAGTGGTCGTCGATGATCGCCTCCAGCTCCTCGTCGGTGAGCACCGGCACGATCCGTTCGGCCAGCTTGTTCATGTTCCGGTACGACCCCTGGAGCTGGAACGGCGGTTCGGTACGCGCATCGTCGGACTGCGCCGCCGAGGCGATGTACGCCTGGTTGTTCGCCAGCACCACCTGCTGCGCCCGCAGCAGCTTGCGCAGCACCGAGACGACCTGTTCCAGCTCCACCGGCTCGTACGGATGGGACAACTGGTCGGCTCGCGCGGTGTCGTCGCCACGAGCCATTCGCACCAGCAGTTCCAGGTCGACGCGATCCCGGCCGGAGAGGGGGGCCAGCAACGGGTTCGCGGTGAGCGCGTTCTCGATGTAGCTGAGCGCGAAGACCTCCTCGCGTCCGGAGAGGACGTCGCCGAGGTTCCACACGTCGGCCCGGTTGGCGAGCATGTCCGGCACCCGGAAACGTCGCCCCGACTCGGTGTAGGGGTTGCCTGCCATGCAGACCGCGAACCGCTTACCGCGCAGGTCGTAGGTGCGGGTGCGGCCCTCCCAGACACCCTCCATCCGGCGCTGCCCGTCGCAGAGCGAGATGAACTTCTGCAACAGCTCCGGGTTGGTGTGCTGGATGTCGTCCAGGTAGAGCAGCACGTTGTTGCCCAGTTCCAGGGCGAAGGAGAGCTTCTCGACCTCCTGCCGGGCGGTGGCGTCGGGCGCTTCCGCCGGGTCCAGTGAGGTGACCTTCGAACCCAGGGCCGGCCCGTTGACCTTGACGAAGACCAGGCCGAGCCGACTGGCCACGTACTCCATCAGGGTGGTCTTGCCGTAGCCGGGCGGTGAGATCAACAACAGCAGGCCCGACTGGTCGACCCGCTTGCCGTCGCCGGTCGCACCGAGCTGCCGGGCCAGGTTGTCGCCGATCAGCGGCAGATACACCTCGTCGAGCAGCCGGTTACGGACGAAGGCGTTCATCACCTTCGGCCGGTACTCCTCCAACCGCAGCCGCTCCCGCTCGACCTCCACCAGCGCGTTACGGCGCCGCTGGTAGTCCCGGTACGCCGGCACCAGCTCGGTGCGGAACGTGCGGGTCCGGGCCAGCGTCTCGTCCAGCCGTACGTCCAGCGTGGAGCCCTCGATACGCGGGTGGGCGCCGAGCAGGCCCTCGACCGTGTCCGTCATCGCCGCCGCGCTGTCCTCGCGGGCCAGTTCGGGCCCGCACAGCTCGACGGCGATCGCCTCCGGCAGGTCGTAACCGGACAGGTCGCCGTCGCTGGTGGCCAGGAAGGCGGTCAGCCACGCCTCGATCAGCTGGTACCGGCCGGCCAGGTCGGCACCGAGCGCCCGCAGGTCGTCGTCGAACTCCCGGGACGAGCGGGACTGCGGCCCGCCGAGCGCCCGACGAAACCGGTCCAGCATGGCCCGCGCGCCGCTGCCCGTGACGAAGCGCACCGGCGGTGCGGCGAGTTCCTGGAACAGGTACTCCCCGGCGAGCGCGGTGCCGCCGGGCGGCACCGGAACCCCGGCATCGCGCAGGAACACCTCGATCGCCTCGCCGAGCTGGCCGCAGAGCAGGTCGGCGGCGTCCTCGCCATCCGGACGACCGAACCGCGCCCGGGCCCGAGCCAGCGAGGCGGCGCGGGCCGTCCAGGTCGACCGGGTCGGTTCGTCGGTGGCGTACCGCCAGAAGAGTTGCGCGGCAGCCCGGTCGGCCGGCGGGAAGCGCAGCAGCCCCGCACCGGCGTGCAGGCGCAACAGCACCCGCAGGATCTCGGCGGCGTCGTGATCGTGCACGCCGCGCTCGTATCCCTCGTCGTAACGGGTCTCGGCGATCTCCCGGACCAGGTTCCGCAGCCCGTCGGCGTCCACCGCCGCCGTGTGCAATGCGTCCAGGTCGAGCCCGTCGCGGCCCGCCTCGGCGGCGGCGAGGATCGCGGTGGCCAGGTACTCGGAGCGGTACACCTGCGCCGACTCGGAGACCAGCAGCTGGTCCCAGAACCGGCGGGTCTGCTGGAACTCCTCGTCGCGTACCGGGGCGCGGTAGTCGGTGCCGGTCACCGCCACCACCATCCGGCCCTCGGCCGGCACCACCGCCACGTCGATCGGCTGGGTGTTCACCGCGAAGCGGTGCCGGCCCAGCCGGATCGTCTCACCGCCGTCGGCGTACAGGTCGAGGCGGTCGCGCAGGCCACGCCCGGCCTCCTGGCGGGCGGCCCGGACCCGGCCGTCCAGTTCCTCGGCCCGCACCGCGTCGCCGAGCGTACGCAGCTCCTCGACCACCGAGCGCAGCTTGCCCACCATCGGGTCGGACGCGAAGTAGGTGTTGATCTCGTCGAGTGAGCCGAGCGTGCCGGCCCGCCGCTGCACGCTGACCATGATCCGGTCGGCGGAGGCGACCAGCCGGTCGGCTCGTCGGGCCCGCTCGTCCAGCAGCGCCTGCTTGCGGGAGGAGAACGCCTCGTAGATGTCGGTCCGCCGGGTGGCCAGCTCGGCGAGGAAGTCGTCGAACTCGCCGAACCGGGACTCCAGCTCCTCCACCCGCAGCAGCAGCCGACCGAGCTGCTCGTCGCAGCGTTCGGCGGTGTCCGCCGCCGCCAGCGCCCCGGTCACCGCCTGGCCGAGCAGAGCGAACTCGGCGGCGAAACCGGCCCGCCCCTCCACCGCCGCCAACTCCTGGCGCCGCTTGTCGAGCACCGCCCGGGCCCGGTTGACCGCGCCCAGCACCTCGCCGACCCGGCCCAGGATGCCGGTCCGTACGGTGGCGTCGGCGATGTCCAGCCCGCCCACCACGTCGGTGATGGTCTGCAGGCCGTCGGTACGGGCGGCCAGTTCGTCGCGGACCGTGCTCGCCTCGGCCACCGTGCCGATTTCGGCGGCCCGGGCGGCGAGCCGCTCCACCTCCTGTTGGTAGCCGGTGAACGCCTCGTCCCGGCGGAGGAACTCCACCGCCCGGCGGCCGGCCGCCGCCAACTCCTCGTCCAGCCGGCCGGCCAGCTCGTCGATCCGGTCGTGGTCGACGTAGCGCAGCTCCCGCAGCGTCTCCAGGTGCCCGCGGGCCCGGCGCAGGCCGCCCAGCTGGGCGACCCAGTCGTCGGCGGTCAGCGGCGCCTCACCTCGGGCCCGACGGGCCAGCGAGGCGATCTGCTCGGCGCTGGCGTCCAGCTCCGCCCGCGCCCGCTCGGTGAGCGTCCGGACCTTCTCGTGCTCCTCCAGCACGGCGGTGGCGGTGCGGCGCAGCCCGGCCAACGGCGTGGCCAGGTCGCCGAGTTCGTCCTCGCCGAGCCAGTGGTAGTGGTCGGCGATCCGGGCGCAGGCGGCGATCATCGCCTCGTACACCCCGGCGGTGGCGACACCGTCGACCATCCGGGTTGTCGAGAGGCAGTCCGAGATGCCCCGCACCAGGTCGGCGTTGCCGACCCGCTCCAGCGGCCCGGTTCCGGCCGGCTGCGCCGCCGCGTACGCGTCGGAGACGTACGGCGTCTGCCAGATCTGCATGGGATGGACCCGGGTCGGCTCCTCGGAGGTCGCCCGGAACACCACCAACGTTCCGTCGTCGAAGAGCGAGAAGCCGTGGCACGGGATCGGCGCGGAGACCTCCTTGCGGATCGCGTTGTACGGCAGCAGCAGGGAGCGTCCGTCGGCTCGGGCATGGAAGACGTAGAGCACGTCCTCACCGTTCGGGGACCGCACCACCCGCTCGAACTCCAGGTCCGCGACCTCGGCGTCGAAGGTGCGGGTGACACCGGTGGCCAGGTGGTAGCCGCCGGGAAAGATGATGCCGTGGTCGTCGGGCAGCCGCTGGCAGGCGACGCCGATACCGTCGAGCCGGACCACCTCCCGGGTGAGCGTGTTGAAGACCAGGTGCCGCCACTGGGTCTCCTTGTACGGCCGCAACCGCAACAGGATCAGCGGCCCCACCCGCGCCCAGTGCACGTCGGCGTCGGCCAGGCTCTGCAACGGCTCGTCCACCGGCTCGCTGTAGATGCCCTCGCCGACCTCGGTGTTGTTCTCCACCTTCACGGTCAGCGTGCCGCCGACCGTCTCCACGAAGACCTCGCCGTCGATGGAGATGTGCGGGTGCCGGCCGAGGATGTGGTCCTCGCGGGTCGTCTCGATCCACTCGAAGTCGTGTGACGGCGGGAAGACGTGCTCCCGCTCGCCCCGGCTGTCCAGGTACTCGGGTGTGCCGTCGACGTCGACCCGCCACCGCAGCACCCGGATGTCCTCGGTACGCGGCCCGGTCTGGAACACCGCCAGCAACCGTCCGTCGACCCGACGCAACTGCAGCAGGCGGGCCTGGCGGTAGTAGCGGTACAACTCGCCGAAGTCACGGACGAACTGCGGGTCACGAAGCAGCCCGGGCAGCTCGTCGTGGCCCGCTTCGTCGAACCGGAACCCGGCCACCTCCGACCCGCCCCGGGACTCGCCCGGCTCGCCGGACCCGCCCGGCTCCCGGGTGAACCGGTGCAGCGAGAAGACGTCGTCGACTGAGGTCTCCGGCTTCAACCCGATGAACACGTTGTAGCCGAACAGCATCAGCCCGCCCACCGAGACGATGTCCCGGGGTACGCAGTTGTGCTCCGTACGGATCCGCTCGGTGCTCAGCAGCCGCAGCTCGGTACTGCCGAAAACCTCGAGTCGCCGGGCGTTGAGCGCCTCCGCCCGCCGGGACAGCTCCGCCGCCTGCGTGGCGAGCCGCCGGCGCAGCACCTCGTAGCTACCGTCGTCCAGTCCCGGGCGGGTACCGGCGTCCGCCGCCCCCGGCCCGGTGGGGTCCGGGGCGGCCGGTGCCGGTCCGGCGTCGCCGGGCGTACGCCCGACAGCGGCCGGACCGGCGGTCGGCTCACTCACCGGCGGGCTGCCGTGGGCCGGCCAGGGCGGCGACCGGAGTCTCCGCCACCCCGAGGCGTTGCGCCGCCTTCAGCAGCTCCTGGAGCTTGCTCTTGTCCCCGCCGCCGGAGCGCATCTGCTGCATCAGGAACGCCGACAACGTGAGGTTCTGCAGGCTGGCGGTGTCGACCGAGCCGACCATGCGAGCCAGGTCGTCGGTGAAGCTGGCGCTGCCGTCCAGCCACGGCTGGGCCAGGTTCTTCGCCACGTCCGAGTGGGCCACGAAACCGTCCACGCTCTTGCCGTACGAGATCGAGCTGAGCAGCCTGTCGAAGAAGACGCTGTCCCCACCGACGATGTCGATGTTCGCCTTCTCCAGGCCGGTGGCGACCAGCTTGGCCTGCGCCTCGGCGACCTGGCGCTGGGTGTCCAGGCCGGCCAGCCGGACCTCCTTCTCCAGTTCCAGGCGCAGCCGGTACTCCTCGTGCTCCCGGGTCGCGTCGTCCAGCGCGGCCATCGCGGCGGCCTTCTCGGTGAGACCCTCTGCCTCGCCCTTCAGCTTCTCGCGCACCGCGTCGGCGGCAGCCACGGCCTTCTCGCGCTCGACCGCGGCCTCGGCGCGTCCGACCTTCTCGATCGCCTCGGCGCTGCGCTCCTGGACCTGCACGTCGGCCAGGCCGGCCGCTGCCGCCTCGGCCTGGACGCCTTCGGCCAGCCGGATCTTCGCCCGGGTGTCCAGCTCGGCGGCCTGCTGCCGGGCCTCGGCCAGCACCAGTTCCTCGCGGGCCTTGTGCTTCGCCGCCGCCTCGGCGGCCTCCGCCGCCTTGATGTCCTTGACCAGGTTCTCCTGCGCCTCGGCCTCGGCCTGGATGACGAGCGCCTGTCGGGTCCGCTCGGCCTCCTCGACCACCCGCAGCCGCTTGATGTTCTCCTCCTGCTCGGCCACGGTCTTCTCCACCGCGATCCGCTCCCGGATCACCTCGGCGATGGCCCGCTTCTCGGCCTCGACCTCCTTGTCCTTGGCGATCGTGCTCAGCTCGGTCTCCCGGTCCCGGCCGATGACCTCCAGCAGGCGGTCCTTCTCGATGCGCTCGGTCTCGATGGCGATGACCCGCTCGCGGTTCTTCTCCGCGACCGCGATCTCCCGCGCCCGGTTCTCGTGCTGGACACCCAACTGCTCGTCGGTGCGGATGTTCGCAGTCTCGGCGCGCAGCCGCTCCTCGGCGCGTACCCGGGTGATCTCGGCCTGCTCGCGGGCCCGGACGGTCTCGATCTCACGCTGCTGCTTGGCCTCGGCGTCCGCCTGCCGCCGCTCAAGCTCGAGGATCGCCTCCCGGGCGTCGACGTTCTGCCGGGTGATCTCCTTCTCCTCGCTGCGGCGGAACTCGTTGGTCCGCACGTGCTCCAGCGCGGTCAGCTCGGTGATCTTCCGGATGCCCTGGGCGTCGAGGATGTTCTTCGGGTCGAGCTGCGCCATCGGCGTCTGCTCCAGGAAGTCGATCGCCGCGTCCTCCAGGCTGTAGCCGTTGAGGTCGGTGCCGATCACCCGGATGATCTGATCGCGGAACTCGTCGCGCTTGGTGTAGAGGTCGACGAAGTCGAGCTGCTTACCGACCGTCTTGAGCGCCTCGGAGAACTTCGCGTTGAACAGCTCCTGGAGCGTCTCCCGGTCGCTGGCCCGCGCGGTGCCGATCGCCTGCGCCACCTTGATGACGTCCTCGACGGTCTTGTTGACCCGGACGAAGAAGGTGATCCGGATGTCGGCCCGAATGTTGTCGCGGCAGATCAGACCCTCGTTGCCGGTCCGTTCGATGTCGATCGTCTTGACCGAGATGTCCATGATCTCGGCCTTGTGCAGGACGGGCAGCACGACCGCGCCGGTGAAGGTCACATCGACCCGCCGGACCTTGGAGACGATCAGCGCCTTGCCCTGCTCGACCTTGCGGAACAGCCGGCTGACCATGAACACCACGCCGAGCGCGACGAGCAGGACGACGGCGAGGAGTACGCCTATACCGGTGGTGATGACATCCATGGTTGGGCGCGCGTGCGGTGGCGACCGGCCGACGGGCCGGGCGGGACGCCCGCGCATCCTCCTTTCGGGGCGGCTCAGGGGCGGCATGGGGCGGGCCGGCGGAAGGGGATCGGCCGACTGCCCTCGACGGGTCAGTGGGAGCTATTCGGGATCTGTCTCATCGGGTCGAAGGCGGGTCCGGCGGGCATCACCCAGAAGAACTCACCGTCGGTGTCGTAGTCGTAGATCAACGCGGAGCTGCCGGCCGGCATCTTGTCGTCGCCCGGTTGCCGGACCTGCACCACAGCCGACGAACCGTCGGCCGCGGTCACCTCGGCCTGACCGAAGTCGGCGGTGACCGTACCGGTGCGCACGACGCAGAGGCGACCGACGAAAGCGTGCCGGGTGGCGTCCGTCTCGGTCGGGAAGAGCCGGCTCAACGGCACCGCGACCAGGCGGGTCACCAGCCAGGCGCAGGCTGCGGCGCCCAGCAGGACACCGACCGAGACGGCGATCCGGGTGCCGGAGTTGAGGCCGAGGCCGTCGAGCAGAGCGGTGCCGGCGAGGCTGACGAACCAGGCCACCGCCACGAGCAGGGAGAAGATCACGGCACTGGGCACACCGCCCAGACCGAGACCGGCCAGCACGGTGCCCGGCACGCCGTCGACGTCGAGGTCGTCGCCGAGATCCAGAACACCGGTCAACACCAGCAACCAGTACCCGACCACGACCACCAGGAGAAAGCTGAACAGTACGGTCGGAAAACTGAGCGCCGTGCCGAGAAAACCGGTCACCGCGTCCTCCTCCCCGCCCGGTGGGTCCTGGCCCGCCACCAGCACGATGATCGTGACATGGGGTGTCAACGCCCCACGGTGGCCGATCGGCTGATCCAGGCAACCTGACCGGTCAAGATCGTCGGCCCCTCACCGGAGATTGGCCTCGATCAGGGCATCCAGCGTTGCCGATCGGATCTCGGCATCGGTCGCCGTCACCGCCATGAACCAACTGCACCCGTCCGGTGCCCACGCCGACAGGTACGCGGTGGACGTCGCCGGTTCGTCCGTGGCCAGAACCTCGGCACCGGTCGGCATGGTCACCTTGCGCGGCGTACCGGGCAGGCCCAGCGGCGCCTCGAAGTTGAACACCACGACCAGCCGGGACACCGGACCGCTGCCCTCGTACGCCGACCGGATGCCGGTCGGCACCACCTCCGGCCTGGCCATCCGCAGCACCGCCGCCGTGGCGTCGACCGGTTGCAGACCAGGCGGCAGGCCCCGCAGCTCGGGCATGGCCGGGCTGGCAGACGGCCCGGCTGCGGGCAGCGATCCGTCGCCGTGCCGCGCGGTCGCGGCCATGAACACCGCCATCCCGACGACTGCGCACGAGGCGAGCGCGGCGGCGACGGCTCGTACCCTGCGGCGGCGACGCAGGCGGGTCCGCACCGCCGGCATGGGGTCCGGGGCGGGCGGCCCGGCATCGGCCGTCCAGACCTCGCGCAGCGCGTCCCGGATGTCGGTCACCCCGCCACCTCCCGTTCCGCGCCTACCCGGGTCACCGGCAGACCGGACCGCACGGTGTCGAGGGCGCGATGGCGCAGCGACCGGACGGTTGCCGGGCGACGTCTCGTCGCCGCCGCGATCGACTCGTCGTCCAGGTTGTCGAGATAGGTCATGACCAGCACCACCCGCTGCACCGGGGGAAGCCCGGCGAGCAGCCCGCGTAGGTGACCGTGATCGGCCCGGCCGACCTCGTCGGCAACCACCGACGGTGGCGCGGCCAGGGCCAGCCGGACCCGGCGGACCATCGTCCGCAGCCGGCTCACGTGCCGGCGAACCATCGTGACCTTCGCGTACGCGAGGAGACCGCCCTCGGCCGGGAGGCGGTGCCATACGGTGGCCATCCGCAGGTAGGTCTGCTGGAGGATTTCCTCGGCCTGGTCCGGATCGGCGGTGACCGCGCGGGCGTACCGCCGCAGCACCGGCGCGGAATCGCGTACGAACGTCTCGAACTCGTCGGCGTCCATCCCACCTCCCTCACCGGTAAGTAACGCCACCACCGGTGCGCCGAGTTGCAGTGCCGCCCATCGGGTTTTCGCCGACGGGCGGTACGACTCGCGACAGTGCGGGGATGAGCACCATCAGCGCCGAGCAGACAGACCAGTATGTCTGCCCTTCTCGACCTGGGCAGACCGTAGCAACGATCAGGGTCGCCCCATCGTCCCGAGAGGCATACGAGTTCAATGTCGGCATGCGGCCCCTATGGGCGCACAGCACGGCCACCCCGCCAATTCGTGGCGAAGCAACACCAAAGTGGACCCCAGGTCGCCGTTCCGGCCGAACTGGTGCCCCTTACCCGGAGGCCGGTCAGGCGGGAACGGCTATCCGGCCCTCGACCGCGGCGGCAGCGATGTCCCGGCGGTAGTGCGAGCCGGGCAGCGTGATGCCGGACACCACCTGGTAGGCGGCGTCCCGGGCGGCGGCCAGGTCCGGGCCGGTGGCCGTACCACAAAGGACCCGACCACCGGCGGAGAGCAGGGCGCCGTCGGCGGTCCGGCGGGCGGTGCCGGCGTGGATCACACCAGGCTGCTCTCCCCCGGTGATCACATCACCGGTACGCGGCCCGGCCGGATAGCCCTCCGCGGCGACGACCACCGTCACCGCGGCGCCGGTACGCCAGCGCAGCGGCGGATGGTCGGCCAGCGAGCCGGTGGCGGCGGCGTGCAGCAGCCCACCCAACGGCGTCTCCAGCAGCGCGAGCACCACCTGGGTCTCGGGGTCACCGAAGCGGGCGTTGAACTCGATCACCCGAGGGCCGTCGGCGGTGATCGCCAGTCCGACGTAGAGCAGACCGGAGAAGGGGGCGCCCCGGCGGCGCATCTCGGCCAGCGTCGGGTGCACCACGTCGCGCATGACCTCGTCCACCAGGCCATCCGGTGCCCACGGCAGCGGCGCGTACGCCCCCATGCCGCCGGTGTTCGGGCCGCTGTCGCCGTCACCGGCCCGCTTGAAATCCTGCGCCGGCAGCAGCGGCACCGCCGACTCGCCGTCGGTCACCACGAACAGCGACACCTCGGGGCCGGCGAGGTACTCCTCGACGACCACCCGGCCGCACTCGCGCGCGTGCCCCTCGGCCGCAGCGCGGTCGTCGGTGACCACCACGCCCTTACCGGCGGCGAGCCCGTCGTCCTTCACCACGTACGGCGGGTCGAACCTGTCCAGGGCGGCGGCCGTGCTCGCCTCGTCGGCGCAGGCGAACGCACTTGCCGTAGGAACACCGGCGGCGGTCATCACCTCCTTGGCGAAGGCCTTGGAACCCTCCAGCCGGGCCGCCTCGGCCGACGGCCCGAAGACCGCGATGCCCTTGGCCCGGACCGCGTCGGCCACCCCGGCGACCAGGGGCGCCTCGGGCCCGACGACGACCAGGTCCGCGCTCACCTCGACGGCTAGCCCCGCCACCGCCACCGGATCGACCAGATCCACGGACCGCAACTCCGCCACCGCCGCGATACCCGGGTTACCAGGCGCCGCGATCAGCGCCTCGACCGAAGGGTCATCGGCCAGCCTCAGCGCGAGCGCATGCTCCCGCCCCCCACCACCAAGCAAAAGAACCCGCACGGCCAGTCATCCTACCGACCCATCCACCACTCCCGTTGATCATGAGGTTGTTGCCACCGACACGCGGTACGACGGGCAACAACCTCATGATCGATCGCGCTGGACAGCCCGCTGCATGGCCTGACGCACGGTCCAGGGGATGTAGTCGGCGTGGAGGGTGTCGGCCCAGGTGAAGCGGAGCACGGCCCAGCCCGCGTTGAGCAGTCGGTTCTGCCTACGGCGGTCGGCGAAGACTGCGTCGGGGCCGCTGTGCGGCCCCTGCCCGTCAGCCTCCGCGATGATCCGGTACCGCCGCCAGCCCAGATCACCGACGCCCAGCAGATAGCCGTCGTGGTCCCGGACCTCCACCTGCAGGACGTCGGGCGGGACCCGCCCGTCGACGCAGCGCAACCGGGTCCGCGTCTCCAGCGGAGACTGTGCCCGGCAATCCGCCTCGGCAAGGTAACCACGGGCCGCCACCGCTCCGCACCGCCCCCTGATGAGGCGATGGATGTCGGCGAACTCATCCTCTCTGACCAATCCCTGGTTGAGCGCCGAGTCGACGACGCACACCGCCGGAAAGCGGGTCAGCCTCAGAACGAGATCGGCGACTGTACGTACCGGCCGGGTGGTGACGATCCCGGCGACCGCGACGAGTTCCCTCGGTCTGATCGCGAGTTGGTGCAGCGTCACTCGAGGGTCGGTCGATCTCGCCGACCTCGCGGCGACGCCGGGGACCGAGATGTGAATCTCTTCCGACCGTCGAGCACCAGCGATTTCGTGCAACTCGGCCGCCGTCGTCAGCACTGCGGCCGCATCGGGACCGAATGAAGCGACCGCCGCCCTGATCCGCGCCCGACGGGGCACCCCGTCGTGAAGATCAGCATCTACCAGGTACGCAGCTCTGGCCACCGCGCGCCATCGGCCCGCCCGGCAGAGACGATGCACCTCGTGCACTGTCAGACCGGCGGCACGGGCCTGAACCAACGTGATCACTGAATCCTGCAGGGCCGCCACCTGCCGAGCCACCGTCAACGCATCCACCCGGATGACTGTCCCAGGCTCCCAAGACCGATTAAGCCCCCTGTGGAAAACCCGCCTCCCCCTGTGGAAAACTCCCCCACCCTCACGCGTTGATCATGAGGTTGTTGTCGGCCCCACGGCGTGTCGCGGGCAATAACCTCATGATCAACGCTGAGCGACGGGTGGGGGTGGGGGTGGGGTGGGGTGGGGTGGGGTGGGGTGGGGTGGGTGGGGTTTAGGGGAGGAGGGGGTGGCGGGTTACGTTTTCTTCGCGGCCGGGGCCTACACCGACCACGCTGACGCGGGTGCCGGTGAGTTCCTCGATGCGGGCGATGTAGCGGCGGGCGTTCTCCGGCAGGTCGTCGTCGGTCCGGGCCTTGGTGATGTCCTCCCACCAGCCGGCGTGCTCCTCGTAGATCGGAACGGCGTGGTGGAAGTCGGTCTGGGTCATCGGCATGTCGTCGACCCGCTTGCCGTTGATCTCGTAGCCGACGCAGATCGGCACGGTGGGCAGCCCGGTGAGCACGTCCAGCTTGGTGATCACCAGGTCGGTGACGCCGTTGAGGCGGCAGGCGTACCGGGCCACGACCGCGTCGAACCAGCCGCACCGGCGTTCCCGGCCGGTGGTGGTGCCGTACTCGTGGCCGATCTTGCGTAGGTGCTGACCGTTGTCGTCGAACAGCTCGGTCGGGAACGGACCGGAACCGACCCGCGTGGTGTACGCCTTGCTCACCGCGATCACCTTCGTGATCGCGGTCGGCGGGATGCCGGCGCCCACGCACGCCCCACCGGCCGTCGGATTCGACGAGGTGACGAAGGGGTAGGTGCCGTGGTCCATGTCGAGCATGGTGGCCTGGGCACCCTCCAGCAGCACCGTGTCGCCACGGTCCAGAGCGTCCCAGAGCATCGCCCGGGTCTCCGCGATGTACGGCCGCAGCCGCTCCGCGTACGCCAGGTACTCCTCGATGGTGGCGTCGACGTCGATCGCCTTGCGGTTGTAGACCTTGAACAGCACCTGGTTCTTCTCGCGCAACGCGAGTTCCAGCTTCTTGCGCAGGATGCCCGGGTCCAGCAGGTCCTGGACCCGGATGCCCATCCGGGCGACCTTGTCGCCGTACGCGGGACCGATACCCCGGCCGGTGGTGCCGATCCGCGAGCTGCCGAGGTACCGCTCGACGACCCGGTCCAGCGCCCGGTGGTGCGGCATGATCAGGTGCGCGTCGCCGGAGATCCGCAGCCGGGAGACGTCGACGCCCCGCTCGGCCAGGCCGTCGATCTCGCTGAGCAGCACCTTCGGATCGACCACCACACCGTTACCGATGACGATCACGGCGTTCGGGGAGAGGGCACCCGACGGCATCAGGTGCAGCGCGTACTTCTGTCCGTCCGGGGTGATCACCGTGTGGCCGGCGTTGTTGCCGCCCGAGTAGCGGACCACGTAGTCGACCCGCTCACCCAGCAGGTCGGTAACCTTGCCCTTGCCCTCATCGCCCCACTGAGCGCCGAGGAGCACGATCGCTGGCATCTTCTCGCCTCCAGAAGGCTCGGGTGCCAGATGGCGACCGGTCAGCGAGCCCGGGGTGTCAGGCTAACAAGTAGTGACGGCACGACCGGCAGGGGTCGCGTCGGGAACAGCAGGAGGAGCTACCCGTGTACGACGTGGTGCTGCTCACCCTCGGCTCCGAGCGGGACGCTCCGGGAGCCGGGTGTGGCAGTGGCGGAGCCTGCTGTGGTGGCACCGACCCGGCCAAGGCTCGCGAGGAACGCTGCGAGACGCCGCGCGTACCGGTACTGACCTGCGCCGATGTGCTCACCGCCCGGGGTGCCCGGGTCGAGACGGTCACCGCCCGTTCGGACGCGGAGATCGACGAGGTGCTGAGCCGGCTGGACGGGCCGCCGCGGCCGGACGGGCTCACCTGGCCGGACGCCGATGCGAAAACCCGACTCGTGGTCGCCGTGGCCGGTGACGCACAGTTGCGCGCCGTGCTACGTCGCATGGTCCGGCGGTACGCGCCATCGCCCAGTCGCCGCCCGACCGACCTGGCCGGCAACCGGACCGTGCCGGACCTGCCACCGGTCGGCGTACTGCCGCTCGATCCAGCCCACAGCACGACGCACCGTGACCTCGCCGCCCAGCTCGGGCTGCCCCGCGATCCGGCGGCGGTGGCCGCCGCGGTGCTGGACGGCACGGCACGCCGGCTCGACCTGCTGCGCCACGACGGCGGCTCGGTGACGTTGGACGGCGCACTGCTCGGCGCTGCCGGCGAGGACAACACCCCGCTGCCCTGGCGTGGCCGGGTGGAAGTGGACGACACCGTGCTGTCGAACGGCGACGAACCGCTGCTCGCCTGCGCGATCGGCAACGCGGGCGGGTACGCCCGACTCGACGACGTGGCGTTGCTCGCCGGACCCGACCCGACCGACGGGCTGGTCGAGGTGGCGGTGGCCGTACCGGTGGTCACCCGGTCGCGGTGGGGGCGACGCCGAGTACGCCTGGAAGTCCGGCGGGCCCGGGGCCGGGCCGCGTCGGTGCTGCCGCGCGACGAGGCGGCGCTGCCGTACCTGGACGACGGCGTGGCGGGGCAGCTGACCCGCAAGCGGTCCTGGTGGACCGAGCCGGGCGCTTGGGCGGTCTGGACGGCCTGACCTGCCCGGCCGGCGCACCGGAGGTCCGGGTCGGCCGCTGGGCCTATCCTCGTCAGGAGGAATGGGGAGGACACCGTGGTGGACGACAACGCCGACCGGGTGCACGTGCCCGGCCAGCAGGGGATGCCGGAACGGGACATCGAACCACTCTGGCCGCCGGAGCAGATCGACAGCTTCGGCGCGCCTGCGTGGGATGCTCCGCCACCGGTGCCACCGACCGTGCCACCTCCGTCGGCGCATCCGTTGCCCGGGCAGCCGACCGATCCGCCGCAGTACCCAGGGCCGACCTATCCGCCCACCACACCAGGGCCGCCGCCCCCACCCGGACGGCCGACACACGCGCCCGGCGCGCCGCCCTCGTCCGCGGACTATCCGTCGTTGACCAGCGACACGCCGACCGCCACCGGCTGGGAGCCGGGACCACAGCCCGGGCCCGCTCAGGTCGACCTGGACCTGCCTTTCACCCTGGACCGGCCCACCACCGTCGCGCCCACTCGCGACGCTGGGTCGACCGACACGGCGTCGCAGGACCCGGCCGACGATGTGGAGACGGCCGCCGACACCGATGCCGACAGGGGCGCGGCACCGGTGACCCGACCGCAGACAGAATCGCCGTGGGCCCATCCGCCGCAGCGTTCCGGCTCCGACCCGGCCGCGCCCGCCGAGACCGTGACCGGCACCGCCCGCCCCACCTGGGCCGGGCCGGCGCAGCCGCTACCACCGATTCCGCAACCGTTGCCGCCCCAGCAACCCGGCCCGTACCCTTTCGCCGCGCCGCCGACGCCCCAGCACGGCAGCGCTCCGGTGCCGCAACCCGGTACTCCTCTGCCGCCCGTGCCATCCGACGGCGGCATGTCTCCCGTCTCCCCGCCCCTCGGTCCGCTACCGGCGGACGCCGGGACCGCCACACCGCCTCATCCTGAGCAGATTCCCGCGCCCGTCGCGCCGCCGCACCCGGGAGCGCCCCCCGGTCCGTTCCCACCACAGCCAGCCTGGAACGCCGCACCCTGGCAACAGGGTCCGGTGCCGGCAGTGCCGCCGACACCCCCGCAGCCCCACCCGGTGACCAACACCGCGTCGCGGGTGCCGTCGGCGTACGCGGAGCCGGCCTGGACACCGGAGGCAGGTGCCGCGCCCACGGCCGAGGACTTCGCCCGCCGCCGGCAGGTGCGCCCGGCCGACCCGGTCGCGACGACCGGACTCCGTGCCGTGGTGAACAAGACGGGCCTGGTGAAGCTCCCGCCAGGGCGGCAGGAGTTGGAACGCAAGCGGGACATCGAAATGGTGCGCCGCAACTTCGGTGGGCTGCGGCAGGTGACCGTGGTCAATCCGAAGGGCGGCGCCGGCAAGACCGTCGCCATCCTGCTGCTCGCGATGACCTTCGGTCAGAATCGCGGCGGATATGTGTTGGCCTGGGACAACAACGAGACCCAGGGCACCCTCGGCATGCGCGCCCAACAGGACTTCCATTCCCGTACGGTGCGGGACCTGCTCCGGGATCTCGGCCAGTTCCACGGTGCCCAGGGGCGGGTCGGCGACCTGTCGCAGTACGTCCGCTCGCAGGGCGAGGGGATGTTCGACGTGCTCGCCTCCGACG
The DNA here is from genome assembly GCF_016863535.1 of Micromonospora lutea. GTDB lineage: Bacteria > Actinomycetota > Actinomycetes > Mycobacteriales > Micromonosporaceae > Micromonospora > Micromonospora lutea. Next base: position 198,413 of record NZ_BOPB01000013.1, on the reverse strand, counting down.
AGTCGGCCACCGGCGGCGAGATGCTCACCGCCAGCGCCTTCGGCGAGATCCGCGAGGTGGTCAGCCGGTTCTACAAGTTGATCTTCGTGGACACCGGGAACAACGTCCGGGCGCAGAACTGGCAGGCCGCCATGGACGCCACCGACCAACTGGTGGTCACCATGTCTGCCCGTAACGACTCGGCCGAGACAGCCGCCCGGATGCTCGACCACCTGGAACAGAGCGGGCGGCATCGACTGGTCCGGCAGGCGGTCACGGTGGTCTCCATGCCGCCGTCCCGCAAGGAGATCGACCTGCCCGCGATCCAGGAGCACTTCGCCGCGCGTACCCGCGCGGTGCTGCTGGCCCCGTACGAACGCCTCATCGACACCGGCGAGCCACTCCGGTACGCGCACCTCTCGGCGGCCACCCGGGACGCCTGGCTCAAGATCGCGGCCTCGGTGGCCGAGGGCCTGTAGCGCCGACGCGTCGACGCACCGCCGACCCGGGCGTACCCGACCGGTCAGGGCGTACCCGACCGGTCAGGGCGGCGCGTCGACAGGTCGGCAAGACGTCAGTTGCTGGCCAGCGCGTCGGCTGCGGCCGGATCGCAGTCGCGCAGGAACTGTGCGCAACGGGCCGCCTCGTCCGCCTCGCCGATCGCGTCCGCCGCTCGGGACAGCACGTAGAGGCAGCGCAGGAAGCCCCGGTTCGGCTCGTGTGACCACGGCACCGGCCCATGTCCCTTCCATCCGCTGCGCCGCAGCTGGTCCAGACCTCGGTGGTAGCCGGTGCGGGCAAACGCGTACGCCGGCACCACCTGGCCCTGCGCGAACGCCCGGGCGGCGAGCGCCGCCCACGCCGCACTGTGCGTCGGGTACTGGGCCGCCACCTCGGCGAACGCCTCGTCGCTGCCGGCCTGCTTGGCTGCGGCCAGGGCGGAGTCGGCCTCGACGTGCGCGGGCAGGAGCGTGGCGGGCGGCTCAGGTAGGAGGTTCTGCATCGTCCCATTCAACCCGCTTCGCACGGCGGCCCGCGAGGGGGGCCGGTGAGCCGGTCGGCTGAACGGCCGAGAGGTCGGTCACGCCTGTGGCCCATGCCGCCGTCCGGCGGTATCCACTACAACTAGGGGACCGGCGCCTCCCCAGGAACCGGGATCACGGGAGCCCGGCCAGGCCGCCGGGCTCCCGTGCCGATGTCGCCCGGGGGCCGTCCACGGCATTTGCGCCGGACCGGCAGGATGATCCGATGCCGACTCCACCCCCCGCAGACGTCATCGAGCCGCACATCTGGACCGACGAGATCCAGACCCGGGCGGAGTTCGACCGGCGGTTGGCCACCGGCAGCCTGGTCGGGCTCACCGTGCAGGGACTCCGACTGGATCTGGCACCGGTGCCCGACCTCACCGAGATCGACGTGGCCGGGACGCTCTTCGTCGGGTGCCGCTTCGCCTCCCGGCAGGTCGGAGCCGACCTGGTCCGTCGGGGTGCCAACGTGGTGCCGCCGTTCTCCCGGCTGCCGTACCCAACCCAGCCGTCCCACCTCTACACCCCGGAGGACCTCGCCGCCGGCTTCACCGAGGGCGGTTTCGCGGCAATGTACGACAGCCGGATCTACGCGCACTTCCGGGCCCACGGCGGGGCCATGCCGGACGTACGGGAGGCACTCTGCCAGCGGCTGCACGACCACGGCGTGGACAACGCGCTCGCCGACGCCACCCGAGCCTGGCTCTCCACCCACGGACCGCAGTCGGTGGTCGGGGTAATGGGTGGGCACGCGGTCCGGCGGGGCAGTGAGCCGTACCGGACGGCCGCAGTGCTCGGTTGGGAACTGGCGCGGGCGCACCGCCTGGTGGTCACCGGCGGCGGGCCAGGGGTGATGGAGGCCGCCAACCTGGGTGCCTACCTGTCGACCCGGCCGGTCGAGGACCTCACCGCGGCCATCGACCTGCTCGCCACCGCGCCGGACTACACCGACCACGACCGCTACACGGCTGCCGCGCTGCGGGTGCGGGAACTCTACGGGCGGTCGGTCTCGCCGCCGGTCAACGGCACCGAACCGGTGACCGCCTATCGCGCGGACTCGGCCGCGCTCACCACCGGCGACCTGGACTGGGCCGGCTGCGGCGGCCTCGCCGTGCCGACCTGGCTGTACGGCCACGAGCCGGCCAACCTGTTCGCGGGCCGGATCGCCAAGTACTTCTCCAACGCGATCCGGGAGGACACCATCCTGCGGCTGGCCCGGGGCGGCATCGTCTTCGCCCCCGGCCGGGCAGGAACCGTGCAGGAGGTGTTCCAGGCGGCCACCAAGACCTACTACGGCACCGACGGGGTCAGCGGCGCGTACGTCTTCCTGGACCGCGCGTACTGGACGACGGAGTTGCCGGTGGAGTCGCTGCTGCGTCCACTGCTGGCCACCTCCCCCTCCGGTGACCTCTCCGACACCGTGCACCTGACCGACGACGTCCACGAGGCCGTCCGCCTGCTGACGGCGTAAGGAAGGGCACCTTGTTAACGCCTGGGGTATAGGAAGGGCCCCCTGTTAACAAAAACGCGACGGGCGGCCGGCCCAAGTCGAGCTGGCCGCCCGTCCGGGCGACGTCAGTACGTCACTTGGTCATCGTGGTGCCGGTCGAGCGCAGGTGCTCGCAGGCCTCCGCCACGCGGGTGGCCATGCCGGCCTCGGCGGCCTTGCCCCACACCCGCGGGTCGTACATCTTCTTGTTGCCGACCTCGCCGTCGACCTTGAGCACGCCGTCGTAGTTGCGGAGCATGTGATCCGCCGCCGGACGGGTGAAGGCGTACTGCGTGTCGGTGTCGATGTTCATCTTCACCACGCCGTAGTCGAGCGCCTCGCGGATCTCCGACAGCAGCGAGCCGGAGCCACCGTGGAAGACCAGGCTGAGCGGCTTCTCCTTGCCGTACTTGGCGCCGACCGCCTCCTGGATGTTGTTCAGGATCTCGGGGCGGAGCTTGACGTTGCCCGGCTTGTAGACACCGTGCACGTTGCCGAAGGTCAGCGCCGCCATGTAGCGGCCCTTCTCGCCCAGGCCGAGCGCCTCGACCATGGCCAGACCGTCCTCGACGGTGGTGTAGAGCTTGTCGTTGATGGCGTTCTCGACGCCGTCCTCCTCGCCGCCGACGACGCCGACCTCGATCTCCAGGACAATCTTGCCCTTGGCGGCCTCGTCGAGCAGCTGGGCCGCGATCTCCAGGTTCTCCGCCACCGGTACGGCCGAGCCGTCCCACATGTGCGACTGGAACAGCGGCTCCTGGCCGTTCTTGACCCGCTCCTGCGAGATGGCCATCAGCGGTCGGACGAACTTGTCCAGCTTGTCCTTCGGGCAGTGGTCGGTGTGCAGGGCGATGTTCACCGGGTACTTCTTGGCCACCTCGTGGGCGTACGCGGCGAACGCCACCGCGCCGGTGACCATGTCCTTGACCGAGGGGCCCGAGAGGTACTCGGCGCCACCGGTGGAGACCTGGATGATGCCGTCGCTCTCCGCGTCGGCGAAGCCCTTGAGCGCCGCGTTCAACGTCTGCGAGGACGTCACGTTGATTGCCGGGTACGCGTACCGGCCCGCCTTGGCGCGATCCAGCATCTCGGCGTAAGCCTCGGGGGAAGCGATGGGCATGTCGAACGCTCCTTACTTGCCGCTGTCGGCCGTACGGCCGCTGTTCTCCGCAGGGGCCCGGCCGGGCGGCCGCCTGTTCTACCTTGATGCGCCGGACCGCGCTGTCCTCCGCGGGCAGTATCCCGTAGCGGAGCCGGACGGGCACAACCGGGCCGGCTCACCGCCGGTCCGCTGGATCCGGCACCACCACGCTGATCACCCAGGTGACCACCGCCATCACGATGGCTCCCCAGAAGGCCGCCCAGAAGCCGTCCACGTCGAAGGGCAGATCGATCGCCCCGGCGATCCAGTTGGTCAGCAGGAACAGCAGGGCGTTGACCACGAGCGCGAACAGGCCGAGAGTCAGCAGGTAGAAGACACAACCCACGACCTTGATGACCGGCTTGAGCACCGCGTTGACCAGACCGAAGATCAACGCCACGACGAGCAGGGTGAACACCGTGTCGTAACGGCTGCGTCCAGTCACCTCGACCCCGGGCACGATCAACGTGGTGATCCACAGTGCGACGGCGGTCACCGCAAGTCGGATGAGGAAGCCCACGGCACCATCCTGGCACCGGTGGCAGTCGTCGGTGGGTCGATTCGGCCGACTCGGTCAGGGCGACGGCGTACCCTCGGCGGCCGCGTGGCCGGCCGGTTCCCAGCACTACGCCGGCACACCCCGTACGGTGGGTGGGTACCCGCACGCCGACACCCGGAGGCATCGAATGGGCCAGCCCGACGAGGACTTCGCCCCCGGCGATCACCTCAGCCCGGAGGAGCGTGATCTGGAGGCCGAGCCGGCCGACGCCGTCGAGCAGGCCGCCGTGGCCGACCCGAGCCAGGTCGAGGTCGAGCCGCACCGCGGCTTGGAGGTCAACGACTGGGACGCCATGGAGCAGGCCCGCGTGGTCGGCGCCGACGAGGACGACTACCGCTGACGCACCGATCGATCAACCTTTCGGCCGGACTTCATCCGCGATGGTCGACACGGACAGCGAGGACCTTAGAGATTCCTTAACATCCGGGGGCTTCACCCGCACCCTCACGGGAGGACCCCTTCATGCTCACCCACTGCACTCGGCGTCGACTGGCCGGGTTGGGGGTGGCTGGCGCACTCGTCGCCGCCGTCGCCGCCCCTGCCACCCCCGCATCCGCCGAGGAGTCCCAGGTTTCGCTGGGTGTCTACTTCGGCGACACCACCATCGCCGCCGGATCAGCTGGAAAGATCGACAGCCCGATCCTGTTCGCCTCGTCCACGGTGGTGGTGCACGACCTCACCGTGCGCTACGACTTCACCAGCCTCGCCGGCAGGGCCACCGTGACGTCGGAAAGCGACTCCAGCTACTGCTCGACGCCCGAACCGAATGTTCTGGTCTGCACGGATCCGTTCGAGGTCGAGCTGTACGAGGGCGGTTTCGGCGGTCGCTACTCGGTGGTCATCGCGCCGACCAAGGGCGCGAAGGACGGCGACGAGGGCACCGTCAAGGTGAGCCTCAGCGCCACCGGCTACACCCCCGTCGCCCACGAGGCGCGGGTGCGGATCGGTGAGGGCGTCGATCTGGCCGCCGGCCCGCCGACGGAGCGCTCCGGCAAGCCGGGCTCGGCGTTCACCGTGCCGCTGAAGGTCGGCAACCCCGGAGAGACGGTCGCCAAGGGTGCCGTCGCCGTCTTCTACAACGACTACGGGATCCAGCCCGCCAAGCAGTACTCCAACTGCACCTACGAGGGCACCTTCCTACGCGCCTGCCACTTCGACCGGCCGCTGGAGCCGCGTACCAGCTATGTCACCACTCTCGCCTACCGGATCGCCAAGGACGCGTTCGCTCCGGGCTACGACCACGGCGAGATCCTCTGGATGACTCCGGCCGAATTCGAGGACTACACGGCGTACGTGAAGAGCCGCGGCGCCACCCTCGGCAAGCCGGGCACCGGCGGCAAGCTGCTGCTGGACGAGGCCGGCCCGGGCATTGCCGCGCGGAGCTTCCAGGCGGACACCCAACCGGACAACAACTGGTCGCACCTGGCGGTGACGATCACCGGGAAGAACAGCACCGACCTGGAAGCTGTCGGTGACGAGGTCTCCGGTGCGCAGGGCGACGAGGTCGACGCGGTCGTCGGCTTCCGCAACAACGGTCCGGCCACGTTGGACAACGGCCGCTCGGGGTCGTCGGTCACCAACCTCGAGATCGAGATTCCGAACGGCACCAGCGCGGTACGGGTCCCCGACAACTGCTCCCCGGTGCGCGGCGAGAACGAGTGGGGCGAGCCGGGGGAGCCGAACGGGCGCACGTACCGCTGCTACCCCAGCTGGTTCATCAAGGCCGGTGACGAGGAGACCATGACGTTCGGGCTCCGGATCGACAAGGTCGTTCCGGACTCCACCGGCGACGTCAAGGTCAACGTCCCCTGCCAGTGCGACGGCGGCTTCTATGCCGACCTGAAGCCCGCCAACGACATCGCCAAGCTCGTCGTCAACCCGAGCGGCGGCCAGGGCGGCGATGGCGGTAGCGACGGTGACGGCGGTGAACTGCCGATCACCGGTGCCAACACCGCCCTGATCGCGGGCGTCGGCGGCGTACTGCTCGCCGCCGGTGCAGCCGGCTTCCTGCTGGCCCGCCGCCGCCGTACCCGCTTCACCGCATAGCCCCACCCACACCCGGTGCCCCGCCGACCCCTCGGCGGGGCACCGCTGTTCCCCCCGCCGCCGCAGCACCTCTTTCGCCGATCATGCAGTAATGGCGCCCGGAGTGAGAACAATGTTCCGGTTTGTTTGGTGCCACAACTGCATGATCGGCGAAGGATTGGGCGTGGGGCGGTCAGGGTTGGTCTACGGCTTGGGGCGGTTGGTTGGCGGCTTTGCGTGGCCAAGGCGGTCGGCGGCGGCACCGGTAGCGTGGGTGGCCGTGGCCGTGGCGGTGGCCACGCGGGGCAGTGATCGCAGCAATCAACGGAACGGAATTCTTCATGGCATTGGGCGAACGAGTAGGCCATGTCCTACGCGGCACGGCCATCGGCGTGGCCGAGGCCGTGCCCGGGATCAGCGGCGGGACGATCGCGCTGGTGACCGGCGTCTACGAGCGGCTCATCGCGTCCGCCGGGCATCTGGTCAACACCGTGCGGTACGCGGTCTCCGACCTTCCGCGTGGGCGCGGCTGGACGCGGGCGGGTCACCAGCTACGGCAGGTGCACTGGGAGGTGGTGATCCCGCTGCTGATCGGCATGCTGCCCGGCCTGCTGATCGCGGCGAAGCTACTCGAACCGCTGCTGGCCGATTATCCGGAGCAGACCAGGGGGCTCTTTTTCGGACTGGTCCTCGCCTCGGTGCTGGTGCCGATCTCGATGATCGGCAGGCCGTGGCGAGCGCTGGAGGTAGGGGCACTCGTCGCCGCCGGGGTGGCGGCGTTCCTGCTGACCGGCTTGCCGCACGCCACCATCGAGCCACACCCGGTGGTCGTACTGGTAGCGGCGGCGGTCGCGGTCTGCGCCCTGGTCCTGCCCGGCATCTCGGGGTCGTTCCTGCTGCTGACCGTCGGCCTGTACGAGCCCACCATCAGCGCCGTCAACAACCGCGACCTCGGCTACCTGGCCGTCTTCGCGGCAGGCATGATCATCGGCCTGTCCCTCTTCGTCAAGCTGCTTCAGTGGCTGCTTGAGCATCACCGCCGGATGACGCTGGCGGTGATGACCGGCGTGATCCTGGGCAGCCTGCGCGCGCTGTGGCCGTGGCAGTCCGAGGACCGTGACCTGCACGCACCGGGCGACCACGTGCTGTCCATCGTGGCCCTGGCCCTGGTGGGTGCCGCCGTGGTCACGGCAATGGTCATCGCCGAGCGTCGCCGGCTGCGCCGGGCCGCCCGGGACCTCACCGAGGAGACGTACGAGACGACGCACGTCCGCTGACACCCACCGCTTGGTGGCTGCCCTGGTGGGCGGCCACCAAGCGGTTCTGGTTCAGCGAGCCTTCTTGGTGGCCCGCTTACGCGGCGGGGTCAGCAGGTCGGCGATCGTGGCGATCGCGCTCGGGACCAACCGGTAGTAGGCCCACACCCCGCGCTTTTCCCGCTCCAGCAAGCCGGCCTCGGTGAGGATTCGGAGGTGGTGACTGACCGTCGGCTGGGAGAGGCCGAGCGGCGCGGTGAGGTCACACACGCACGCTTCGCCCTCGGGTGCCGACTGGATCAGGCTGAGCAGCCGCAGCCGAGCGGGATCGGCGAGGGCCTTGAGGACCCCCGCCAGCCGCTCGGCGTCGGCGCGTTCGATCGGCTCGCCGGCAAGCGGCGAGATCTGAGGCATAGTCATTTCGGCCAACGCAGTTCCCACGCATTCCATCCTTCCACCAGCAGCATCGATCTGCCTGCATATCAGCAGATCCGAATAGGCAGACTTTTACGCCACAAGGCCGAGGTCAGCCAACGTATAGGCCGCCCGATAGGGCAATCCGGCGGCTCGCACCGCGTCGCCGGCACCACGATCAACGATAACCGCCACCCCCACAACCTCGGCTCCCGCCTCGCGAAGGGCCTCGACCGCGGTCAACACGCTTTCCCCGGTGGTGGAGGTGTCCTCCACCGCGAGCACCCGACGCCCGGCCACGTCGGGCCCTTCGATCCGGCGTTGCAGCCCGTGCGCCTTGCCCGCCTTACGAACCACGAACGCGTCCAACGGACGCCCGGCGGCGTGCATCATCGCGACGGCGATCGGGTCGGCCCCCAGGGTCAGGCCACCCACCGCGTCGTACGACCAGTCGACGGTCAACTCCCGCAGCACCCGTCCCACCAACGGTGCCGCCCGGTGATGCAGCGTGACGCGACGCAGATCTACATACCAGTCGGCCTCCCGCCCTGAGGAGAGCACCACCCGGCCATGGACCACAGCCAGGTCGGAGATGAATTTGCGCAGGTCGTCGTGGTCCCCCATGGCGATAGAGGGTACTGCGCAAGTCTGTGTGCCGCGTGTGCGGGCCACGCTGGTCAACCCCTTCGGGGGACCGATGAGTGGCGATGTCCGGTTACGCTACGTCGATCATTCCGACGGATCGAGTGACGTCACCGTCGCCGGCAGGCCGCCGGCCGCTGAACCGTCGGTCAGCGACGGTCGCGACCGATCCGCCCGCGGGTGTCCCGGGAGACCAGGTCGAGCAGCCGACGCGGTGCGTGTCGCAACCCGACCACGGCCAGCTTGTATTTCCACGACGGGACGCTGACCAACTTGCCTTTGCGCAGGTCACGCAGGGCTTCATCGACCACATTGGTCGCGTCGAGCCACATCCATTCGGGGGTTTTCGACATGTCGATGCCGGCGCGTTGGTGGAATTCGGTACGGGTGTAGCCCGGGCAGAGCGCCAGCACGCGTACGCCGAAAGGGCGGGCGGACTGCCCGACGGACTCGCTGAAGTTGGTGACCCACGCCTTGCTGGCCGAGTACGTCGAGCCGGGCATGACCGCGCCGAAACCGGCAACCGAAGAGACATTAATCACTGCCCCGCTGCGCCGCTCGGTCATCCTGGCCAGCGCGGCGAGGGTCAGCCGCAGCACCGCGTGCACGTTCAGCCGCAGCAGTCGAGTCTCGTCCTGAACCGACGACCGGAGGAACGGCTTGTTCAGGCTGATGCCGGCATTGTTGACCAGAAGCTCGACGGGCGGGCCGTCGGTCAGCCGTCGTTCGACCGTGACGCAACCGTCGTCGGTGGACAGATCGGCGGTGATGGTCTCGGTCTCCACGCCGTGCCGGCCGGTCAACTCGGCGGCTTGCGCCGCCAGCCGGGTCGCGTCGCGGGCGACCAGCACCAGGTGCCATCCGTCGGCGGCCAGCCGGGTGGCGAACGCCGCCCCGATACCCGCCGTCGCTCCGGTGATCAACGCCCATCGATCACTGCTGGTCCGGTCGGGCGTCACGGGCGTCATCACCTCGGCGGGTACAGGGGGCGACATCGACGCCCCGGGCGGCGGTCACTGCTGGTACGGCGGTGTCGGCGGCTGGTAGGGAGGTGCCGCCGACGGATGTCCGAACGGTGGGGTGGACGGCTGGTGCGGGGAGGCCGGACGCTGGGGTGCCGGCCGTCGCCGGAACCAGGCGTTGGCCGCCGGCAGCGCCAGCAGCACGGCTACCACAAGGTAACCGAGCACCTGGGCGATCGAAAGGGCGGCGGTGAGCGGAATCCACCAGGCCGGGTGGGCATCCGACACCAGGGCGAGCAACTCGGCGGTCCCCAGGTTGTCGCGGAATTCCAGAGGCACTGCGCGCTGCACGATCAGCGTGACCAGCCCACCACACCCGCAGAACACACCCAGCCCGGCGACCACCCAGGTCGCCACCCGTGCCGCAGGCAGGCGGGCGGCCAGTCCCAGCGTCAGCACGACGAGAAGCAGACCGGCGAAAATACTCAGCACCGCCGACACCACGACCGAGGCCCGCAGCAGCCCCACCACCGCGTCGACCTGACCGGGATCGGCCTCGGCGCCGGCCGTCGAGCGGAACCGGTCCACCGTGCCGTCGATGGACGCGAGCCCGATCATCGCGAACACGAGCGCGCCGAGTGCCATCACCGCCAGTGTCGCCACAGCCAGCATGACCGCAGCCGGCCGGCGGGCCGGTGCCTGTTCGGGATACGACACGACGGGTCCCTCCGGTAGGCGTCGGAAAGCAACCTACTCGGAGGGACCCGTCGCGGTCGTGCTGATGCGGGTGTCGAAATCGGCAGGCCGGTCAGCACATCGGCACCCGCGCGACCGAGGGTCAGCCGGGACGATCGGTGGGCGGCTGCGTACCGGGCTGGTCCGGGCCGTCGGCAGGCGGGGTCTGCCCACCCGGCTGACTGCCCTGGTCACCGGCCGGAGGCTGACCCCCGGTGCCCGGATAGCCGGGCTCGGCCGGCTGCTGTGGGGCACCCGGGTAGCCGGGGGCCGGCGGGTAGCCGGGCTGGCTCGGGTACGCACCGCCGGGCGTCGGCGGCTCCCACTGCTGGGTCGGCTTGCGGAAGAATTCGTTGGCCTTCGGCAGCGCCAGCAGGATCAGCGCCACCAGCAGCGAGATCAGGCTGATCACCCCGAGCAGGATGCTGACCGGCGTGGTCCAGCTCGGCAGGGCGTCCTCCAGCCGACGCTGGATCTCCTCGCCACTGGGCATGTCGCCGCTGGTCTCGCCGGGCGTACCGAGATTGCCGGCGAACCCGCTGAGCAGATTCAGCCCGGTGCAGCAGAACAGGATGCCACCGACGATCCAGGTGGCGATCCGGGAGCCGTTCTTGCCGCGCAGGTTCAGCAGACCAAGGGCGAACAGCGCGAATGCCACCACCAGCAGGAAAATCGCGGTGCCAACGCCGATCACGACCGTGATGTCGGCGATGTTCTGCGCCCCCTCGACGGTGGAGTCCCGGTACGCCTCCTCCATCACCTCGCGGACGGTGCCGATGGTGGCCAGCGAGATGATCACGCTGATCAGCTGACAGATCGCGAACAGCAGCAGCAGGTAGGTGGATATCGTCACCACGCCCGGCCGCGACCGGGTCGGGGTGTTTTGAGGATCAACCATCTTTCTCCCTTCCTGGAACGCGCTTCACCGTATCGGCAACGGACCAATCCGGCACGCTGCGACGCCGAGTGGTGGGCACGTCACCAGCCACCTGGCCGGCCGGGATCGATCGGACGGGCGGTTGTCCTGCTCAGGAGCTCTGCGGGTGGACGGTCACCTCGTCACTGTCGAGCCGCTCCCCCCGGGCCATCTCCCAGCCCGCCTCGCCGTACGCCTCGAAGGTGAGCCGCGCCCCGCCCGGGGCCCGGTAGTCGTGATAGCGCATGGTGCCGCTCGGTGCCAGCCCGGCGACCTCGGAAGCGGTGTACCGAGCCTGACCGGACTCGTGCCAGCTGTAGCGCCGGTCGCCGAACTCGACCACCGGTGCACCCGGCGTGACGGTGGCATCGCGTGGTGCCGTTTCCCACAACACCAGTTCGAATCCGGGGCTCTCCGCCACCGAGAGTCGACGCCGGCCACCGTGCTCGTCCAGGTCGTCGAGGAGGTGCTCGGCCCACCTCCACTCACCTTCCACCAGACGGATCGAACCCCGCACGGCATACGCGGCGTCACCGATCTCGACGATGTCGCCGACCTCGATGCGGCGCGGATCGCGTCGCTGTCCACCGCTTCGGCGCTGCCGCGGAGCCACCGGCGCCCGTGACCGGTTGTGCCACCAGCGCAGCGCGAGCACGACTACGACCAACCCGACCAGGCTGGCGGCGGCCAGGTACGCCGATGTGCCGTCCACCCGGTCACCTCCCGAGACAGTTCAGCGGAGACGTCGACCATGATCCGGGCAGGTCACGCCGCTCGCCAACCGGCTACCGATCCGGCTGATCCGAGCCACCGGAGGCGGCACCGCCCGGTGCGCCACCGTCGGGGGCGGCCGGTCCGTCGGACGCGGGTGGAGCAGCCGGTGCCGGTGGTGTCTCCTCGGCGACCGGCGAGGCCGCCTGGTGCGGGGGATACCCGGCCGGATCCGGACTGCCCATGGCACCGGGTGCGACATACCCGGGATACCCGCCCACCGCATACCCCGCACCGGGCACCCCGTAACCGGGCAGCGGGTGACCCGGCGGCGGATATCCGGGGTGCGGTAGGTGACCGGGCGGCGCGGGATAGGCGGGATAGCCCATGGGCATGGGGTAGCCGACCAGGTGTGCGTTCGGGATGTCTCCTCCGCCGCGCGGCCAGGCCGCTGCCGGCTCGGCGCGGGGCACGAACCAGCGGTGGGCCGGTGGCAGCGCCAGCAGCAGCACCACCGCCACCGTGAGCAGGAACACCAGCAGCACGCCGAGGCCGGCCAGCGGAAGGAAGACGTCGAACGGGCTCGTCTGGCCGTAGAGCGCCTCGCTGAAGTCCGACTCCTGCCAGTAGTCGTCGACCGGCGGCGGCACCTCTTCCGGGTACGTCTCGTCGATGTACGGCCCATCGGTCATCGCGAACATCAGACCGAACGGGATCAGGAACGCGCCGAGACAGCCCTGGACGACGCAGAGCAGCAGTTGCACGCCACCGGCCACGAAGACCATCGTCCGGGCGGTGTTGCTGCCCGCGCGTACCCGGGGCGCGGTCAGGCCCAGCCAGAGCGCCAACAGCAGGGCGGGCACACCGAACACGACCGCCATCACGACGCTGCCCCAGCGTTCCGCGCGTACCTCTTCGGGGTCGGCGCCGGGCACCCGCTGCACGGCGCGGTCGATCGCGGCGTTCCACTGGACCGCCTCGACCACCACCAGGGCAATCAGGCCGAGCAGGATCAGCACGGTGGCGAGTTGCAGCCAGAAGGCCACGGTGACGGTGCCGGGACGAGGCGGACGGGGCGGTGGCACGGCTGCCGACGATTCGGCGGTCGCGGTCATACCCGGGACGGTACGGCCCGACGGCAAGCGTCGGCAATGCCGTTCGAACGGACCCGACCCGTCGATCAGATCACGCTGCGGCGAGCCGCTCTGCGGCGTACTCCCCGACGGTGGTGCGTCCCATCACGCAGCCGGTGAAGGTGTTCAACTCCGCCGGATCCGCGCGCAACGTCGTCCAGGCCGCTCGGCCGGCCGCCGGATCCAGCCGTTCCAGCAGGGTGGCGGCGTACACGCGGCCCGCGGGGCCGCCGGTGGTGAGCAGTCGGTCGAGCAGGTCGCGTACCTCCGCCGGGTGGTCGGTCACGGCCGCCGCGACGCGTTGGTACGCCTCGGTCTCGGGCAGCACCCTGCCCGCGATTCCGACCCCGCCGAACGCCAGCGTGTTGGCGCGACCAAGATCCGCGACGGCCGTCGCCAGCTCCGGTTCCTTTTCCTTCTTGCGCCGCATCCCGAACATGTCTCCATCCTCGCCCCGCAGGCCCGCCTCCGCTCGTCGGAGGCGGGCCTGCGGGGACGGGATCAACTGGACGTGACCGACAGGCCGTCCTTGCTGTCCCGAAGGTCGACCCGAACCGTGTCGCCGTCGCGGACCTCGCCGGCGAGCAGGGCCCTGGCGAGTTGGTCGCCGATCGCCGACTGGACCAGGCGGCGCAGCGGACGAGCACCGTAGATCGGGTCGTACCCGTGCTCGGCGAGCCACTTCCGGGCGTCGTCGGTGACGTCCAGGGCCAACCGACGGTCTGCGAGGCGCTGACGCAGCCGCGCCAGTTGGATGTCCACGATGGCCCGCAGGTCGTCACCGAGCAGGGCGGCGAAGACCACGATGTCGTCGAGCCGGTTGAGGAACTCCGGCTTGAAGTGCGACCGGACCATCGCCAGGACGCCCTCGCGGCGCTGCTCCTCCGCCAACGTCAGATCGCTGATCACGGCCGAGCCGAGGTTCGACGTGAGGATGAGGATGGCGTTGCGGAAGTCGACCGTACGCCCCTGGCCGTCGGTGAGCCGACCGTCGTCGAGCACCTGAAGCAGGATGTCGAAGACGTCCGGGTGCGCCTTCTCCACCTCGTCCAGCAGGATCACCGAGTAGGGCCGGCGGCGCACCGCCTCGGTGAGCTGGCCGCCTTCCTCGTAGCCCACGTAGCCGGGCGGAGCACCGACCAGGCGAGCCACGGAGTGCTTCTCGCCGTACTCGCTCATGTCGATGCGGACCATCGCCCGCTCGTCGTCGAAGAGGAACTCGGCGAGCGCCTTGGCCAGCTCGGTCTTGCCGACACCGGTCGGACCGAGGAAGAGGAAGCTGCCGGTCGGGCGGTCCGGGTCGGCGACTCCGGCGCGCGCCCGACGGACGGCGTCGGAGACCGCCCCGACCGCCTCGGTCTGGCCGATCACGCGGTCGCGCAGCGACTCCTCCATCCGCAGCAGCTTGGCGGTCTCACCCTCCAGCAGCCGGCCGGCCGGAATGCCGGTCCAGGAGGCGACCACGGCGGCGATGTCGTCCGCACCGACCTCCTCCTTCAGCATCGCTCCGGCGGACTGGAGCCGGGCCAGTTCCTCCTCGGCGGTGGCCAGCTCGGCCTTGAGGGCGGGGATGCGGCCGTACCGCAGCTCGGCGGCGCGTTCCAACTCGCCGTCGCGCTCGGCCCGCTCGGCCTCGCCGCCGAGGCGCTCCAGTTCCTCCTTGGCGGTGGAGAGCTTGGTGATGTGACTCTTCTCCAGTTGCCACCGCTCGGAGAGGGCGGTGAGCTGTTCCCGCTTGTCGGCCAGTTCCTTGCGCAGTCGCTCCAGGCGCTCGGCGGACGCGGCGTCCGGCTCCTTGGCCAGCGCCATCTCCTCGATCTCCAGCCGGCGCACCGCCCGCTCGATCTCATCCACCTCGACCGGGCGGGAGTCGATCTCCATCCGCAGCCGTGAGGCGGACTCGTCCACCAGGTCGATCGCCTTGTCCGGCAGGAAACGGTCGGTGATGTAACGGTCGGAGAGAGCGGCGGCGGCGACCAGGGCGGCATCGGTGATGCGTACGCCGTGGTGCACCTCGTAGCGCTCCTTGAGCCCCCGCAGGATGCCGATGGTGTCCTCCACGGTGGGCTCACCGACCAGCACCGGCTGGAAGCGGCGCTCCAGAGCCGGGTCCTTCTCGATGTGCTCGCGGTACTCGTCCAGCGTGGTGGCACCCACCATGCGCAGCTCGCCCCGGGCCAGCATCGGCTTGAGCATGTTTCCGGCGTCCATCGAGCCCTCGCCCTTGCCGGCGCCCACCACGGTGTGCAACTCGTCGAGGAAGGTGATGACCTTTCCGTCGGAGTTCTTGATCTCCTCCAGGACCGACTTCAACCGCTCCTCGAACTGCCCCCGGTACGACGCACCGGCGACCATCGCGCCGAGGTCGAGCGAGACCAGTTTCTTGTCGCGCAGCGACTCCGGCACGTCGCCGGCCACGATCCGCTGAGCCAGGCCCTCGACGATGGCGGTCTTGCCGACGCCCGGCTCACCGATCAGCACCGGGTTGTTCTTGGTACGCCGGGACAGCACCTGGATCACCCGACGGATCTCGGAGTCCCGGCCGATCACCGGATCGATCTTGCCGTCCCGGGCGCTCGCGGTCAGGTCCACGCCGTACTTGCTCAGGGCCTGGTAGGTCTGCTCCGGATCGGCGCTGGTCACCCGGCGGTCCCCGCCGCGCACCGTCGGGAAGGCCGCCACCAGGCTCTCCTCGGTGGCACCGGCGGCCTTGAGCGCGGCGGACACGGCACCGCCGACCCGGGCCAGCCCGGCGAGCAGGTGCTCGGTGGAGGTGTACTCGTCGCCCAGCGGGCGGGCGATCTGTTCGGCGGCGCCGATGGCGTTGACGAACTCGCGGGCCAGGGTCGGCTCGGCGATGCTGGAGCCGCGCGCGGCGGGCAACGCGTCGACGGCCCGCTGGGTGGTCCGGCGCAGCTCGGTCGGGTCGGCCCCGACCGCGCGCAGCAGGCCGGCAGCGGTCGAGCCCTCGGTGTCCAGCAGCGACAACAGCAGGTGCCAGGGTTCGACGGTCGCGTGCCCGCGCTGGTTCGCCAGAGCAACGGCACCGGTGATGGTCTCGCGGCTGCGGGTGGTGAGGCGTTCGGTGTTCATGGGCTCCCCTGGATCGGTGTGTCCACTGGTACCGACAGAACCAGAGTTGAGTCTATTCCACTCAACCTAGCCGTTGTGATCTACACCACTCATTCCTGTCGTTGACCAAGAGATGCGGAATTGCTCCCCGCAGGGTCTACCGGTACTCACCAGTACCGCGTTAACGTGTCGGGCCAGCAGCCAGGGTTCGCGGTGGGCGGACGCCCCCGCGGGCGAAAGCGGAAGGTTGGCCGGTGAGCGTGCAGGAGTCAGCGTTCCACGGCTTCGCCAACCCCGTCGACCCCACCCCGGCGGAGTTGCGAGCGTGGGCTTATCACCCCGATTCGGTCCCGTTGTCGTCGATGCCGCCCGATTGGGATCTACTGGTCTCCGGTGACCGGTTGGTGATGACCCTGTTCGACCTTGCCATGGACATTCATTGTCCGGCCCGCCGCTTCGCGCTGCACTGTCTCTACATCTACGCCGCCGACGGAATCCGGACGAACTTCCGGGCGCACCCGAAGCGTCGCTTCCGCAAGCTGGTCGACCAGGCCGAGCGCAACGGTGACGAGTTGATGCGCACCTGGGCGCACAACAGCCGGGTCCTGCTGACCCGGCCGGAGCTGTTCGTGTACCGGGAGTGGTGCGAGGGCGGCCTGGTGCGGGAGAACCGCCGGCTCTGAGCGCGCCGAACGGGCCGGGACCCCCCGTGGCTCCCGGCCCGCACGTCGGCGGACCGTCAGCGCGACCCGCCCTGCTCTCGACGGTGCTGGTCGCTGCGCACCTGGCCAGCGCCACGGCCGACCCGACCGCTCTCCGCGCCGACCCGATCGCCCCGGCCGTCGAACCTGCCGGCCTGGATCTGGTCGGAGAACCGTCCCTTGGTGATCCGGTCGAACCGGTGTCGGACGCTCTCAGCCAGGTCGTCGAAGCGTTGCTCCGTCTCCTCGGCCACCCTCTTCGCCGATTCCGTCATGGCTCCCCCCGCCAGATCGGAGTCCGGATTGAGATGGTTTGGAGCTGGTTCCTGAAGGTTAGTCGAGACAACCCGTCCAACGCTCGGGTTTTGCGAAAACGAGCAGCGACGTGCGGAGGAACGAAAAGGGGGTGTGGCTCCTCCTGCCGGAGCCACACCCCCTTTTTTGCCCTATGGGCGTCAGCGTCCAGGGCTGCGTCGGGGACGCCAGACCACCAGGGCGGTCGAGGTCTGGTTGGTGGGGACGATGTCACGGCCGGGGAAGCGGGCCAGCGACTCCAGTTCCGCCATCCGGCGGTACGCGGCGTCCAACTCGGCCTCCAGCTCGGCGACCCGCTGCTGTGCCTGCTCCAGCAGTCGCTCCAGCCCGATGATCCGCTTGATTCCGGCGAGGTTGACGCCGTCGTCCTGGCTGAGCCGCTGCACCTCACGCAGCAGCACCACGTCCCGAACGCTGTAGCGCCGCCCGCCACCGGCCGCCCGGCCGGCCTGCACCAGGCCGAGCCGGTCGTACTGACGCAGCGTCTGTGGATGCATTCCCGCCATCCGCGCCGCCACCGAGATCATCAGCACCTTGGCCTCGTATGCCGGGTCATCCGAGCCGACGAACCCGTCCATCCCGCTCACCTCCGGACCGCTTCACCGATCAACCGACTCGACGCACCCGCGCGTCGAGATGTTCCCGGGCAGCCGGCGCGGTCTGCTCGGCGAACGTCTCCAGGGCGGCCCGAGCCTCGTCCGAGACCTGCGCCGGTACCACCACGTCGAGGGTGACCAGCAGGTCACCGGTCTGTCCGTCCCGGCGGCTGACGCCCTTGCCCCGGGCCCGCAGTACGCGGCCGCTCGGCGTACCCGGCGGTACCCGCAGGGTCACCGCGCCGTCCAGCGTCGGCACTCGCAGATCGGTGCCGAGAACCGCCTCCGCGAACGTGATCGGCACGGTCAGGGTGAGGTCGTCGCCAGTACGCCCGAAGATCTCGTCCGGCCGGACCTTCACGTGCACGAACAGGTCGCCCGCCGGACCGCCACGCTCACCCGGCTCGCCCCGGCCGGCCAGCCGGATCCGCTGGCCGTCGGCCACTCCGGCGGGAAAACGGACGTTGAGTGTCCGGGTCTTGGTGACCCCGCCGGTGCCCCGGCACTCCGGGCACTTCTCGTCCACCACCGTGCCCACGCCCTGACAGTTGCGACAGGGCTCGGAGAAGCTGAACGCACCCTGGTTCCGGTTCGTGACCCCGGCGCCGTGGCAGACCGGGCAGGTGCGTGGCAGCGTCCCCGGCTTGGCACCGTTGCCGTGGCAGGTGTCGCAGACACCGGGTGCCCGCAGCGTCAGCGGCAGGGTCACGCCGCGTACCGCGTCGTTGAAGTCGAGCGCCACCTCGGTCTCGACGTCGCGGCCCCGGGCCGGACCCGGCGCGCCTCCGCTTCCGCCTCCGGAGAAGATCGAGCTGAACAGGTCGGAGATGTTGCCGCCGGCGAACCGGCCGCCACCCGACTGCGCGCCGCCGAACAGGTCGGAGACGTCGAACGGCGCACCGCCCGGCTGACCCCCCTGGCGGGCACCGCGCCGGAACGCGCCCGAGCCGAACAGCGAGCGCATCTCGTCGTACTCGCGGCGCTTCGCATCGTCGCCGAGCACCGCGTACGCCTCGGACACCGCCTTGAAGCGTTCCTCGGCCTTGGGGTCGCCGGGATTGTGGTCCGGGTGCGACTCGCGGGCCAGCTTGCGGTACGCCTTCTTGATCTCGTCAGCCGGGGCGGCCTTCGCCACGCCCAGGACCGCGTAGTAGTCCTTCTCGATCCAGTCCTTCGAACTCACCCGTACACCTCCTCCCCAGCTCCGTGCCCGGTCCGCCCCGCCCGCCAGTGCTCGGCGGGCGGGGCGGCCGGGTCACCGTCGCGCACTACTCCGGATCGGCGACCGCGACCATCGCGGGCCGCAGCAGTCGCTCACCGACCTGGTAGCCCCGACGCATCACCTGCACGCAGGTCGACTCGGTCACGTCGGCCGAGGTCTGGTGGGCCACCGCCTCGTGGCGCGTCGGGTCGAACGGGTCGCCCTGCTCACCGAACGGAGCCAACCCGAACTTGCCCAACGCCGCGATGAGCTGCTCGGCCACCGAACCGAACGGGCCGACCAGGTCGCCGTGCTCCCGGGCCCGGTCGAGATCGTCCAGGATCGGCAGCAGCGCGGCGAGTACGGACGCGGTGGCCTGCTCGGTGACCAGGCCACGGTCGCGCTCGACCCGCTTGCGGTAGTTGGCGTACTCGGCCGACACCCGCTGCACGTCGCGGGTGCGCTCGTCCAACTCGACGCGGAGCGCCTCCAACTCGGCACCCAGCCCACCGGCGGTCGACTCGGCCGACGACTCGCCGACCGCACGTGCCGGAGAGTCGACCACCGGCGGGCCTCCGGAGGCGGACGGTTCACTCAGCGCGCTCGCCTCCACCTCGATCGAGTCGACCACGATTTCGGCCTCCTCGACCAGACCCTCCGCTGGCTCATCCGGTCCGGCGTCCGCCGCCGTACCGTCCGGCTCCCGGATCTGGCTGATCTTGCGATTGTTACGGATGACGACCCGCGGCGCGTCGCCGGCGGCCGGCTCGGACGCCGAGCCACCCGGCGCCGCCCCGGTGTCACCCGGGTCAGCGGCTCGTGGCTTCTCCGTCATACGACTCCCTCATCCCTCTGCCCGTGAGCTCGGGTGGCCAGGACCGTCACTTCTTGTCCTCGTCCACGATCTCCGCGTCGACCACGTCGTCGGCACCGGACCGCGCGCCGCCGGCCTGCGCACCACCGGTCGCACCGGCATCACCGGCCGGGCCGGCCTCGCCCCCCGCCTGGGACTGCTCGGCCTGCTGGGCGTAGAGCAGCGAGCCCGCCTCCTGGGAGACCTGCGCGAGCCGCTCGTGCGCCGACTTGATCTTCTCGATGTCGCTGCCACCGAGAGCGCCGCGCAGCTCACCGAGAGCCTCGTTGAGCTTCTCGCGGTTCTCCGCGGGGAGCTTCTCACCGTTCTCGGCGAGGAACTTCTCGGTCTGCCACTGCAGGGCCTCGGCGACGTTGCGGGTCTCGGCCTCCTCGCGGCGGCGCTTGTCCTCCTCCGCGTGCTCCTCGGCGTCCCGGCGCATCCGCTCGATGTCGTCCTTGGGCAGCGAGGAGCCGCCCGTGATCGTCATCTTCTGTTCCTTGCCGGTGCCCAGGTCCTTGGCGTGGACGTTGACGATGCCGTTCGCGTCGATGTCGAAGGTGACCTCGATCTGCGGCACGCCGCGCGGGGCCGGCGGAAGGCCGGTCAGCTCGAAGGTGCCGAGCTTCTTGTTGTACGCGGCGATCTCGCGCTCGCCCTGGAAGACCTGGATCAGCACCGACGGCTGGTTGTCGTCGGCGGTGGTGAAGACCTCGGAGCGCTTGGTCGGGATGGTGGTGTTGCGCTCGATCAGCTTCGTGAAGATGCCGCCCTTGGTCTCGATGCCCAGGCTCAGCGGCGTCACGTCGAGCAGCAGGACGTCCTTGACCTCGCCCTTGAGCACGCCGGCCTGAAGGGCGGCGCCCACGGCGACGACCTCGTCCGGGTTGACACCCTTGTTGGGCTCGCGGCCGGTGAGCTGCTTGACCAGGTCGGTCACGGCCGGCATCCGGGTCGAGCCGCCGACGAGGATCACGTGCTCGACGTCGGAGACCTTGATGCCCGCGTCCTTGACGGCCTGCTCGAACGGGCCCTTGCAGCGGTCCAGCAGATCCTGCGTCATCCGCTGGAACTCGGCCCGGCTGAGCGTCACGTCCAGGTGCAGGGGACCGGCCGCGCCGGCGGTGATGTACGGCAGGTTGATGTTGCTGGTGGTGGCGGCCGACAGCTCGATCTTGGCCTTCTCGGCGGCCTCCTTGAGCCGCTGCATCGCCATCTTGTCCTGCGACAGGTCGATGCCGTGCTCGCCCCGGAAGGTCTTCACCAGGTGGTCCATGATCCGCTGATCCCAGTCGTCACCACCGAGCAGGTTGTCACCGCTTGTCGACTTGACCTCGATGACACCCTCGGCCAGTTCCAGCAGCGACACGTCGAAGGTGCCGCCACCGAGGTCGAAGACCAGGACGGTCTGCTCCTTGGAGCCCTTGTCCAGCCCGTACGCCAGCGCCGCCGCGGTCGGCTCGTTCACGATCCGCAGCACGTTGAAGCCGGCGATCTCACCGGCCTCCTTGGTGGCCTGACGCTGGCCGTCGTTGAAGTAGGCCGGGACGGTGATCACCGCGTCGGTGATCTGCTCGCCCAGGTAGGCCTCGGCGTCCCGCTTGAGCTTCATCAGCGTCCGGGCCGAGATCTCCTGCGAGGTGTACTTCTTGCCGTCGATGTCGACGGACCAGTTGGTGCCGACCTCCCGCTTGACCGAACGGATCGTCCGGTCCGGGTTCGTCACCGCCTGGCGCTTGGCGACCTCACCGACGAGCACCTCGCCGTTACGGGCGAACGCGACGATCGACGGGGTCGTCCGCGAGCCCTCAGCGTTGGCGATGACGGTGGGCTCACCGCCCTCCAGAACGCTGACGCAGGAGTTCGTCGTGCCGAGGTCGATACCGACCGCACGTGCCATCTTCGCTTCCTCGCTTCGTTACGTTGAGCAGGTGACGGGCCCTCCCGTCGCGCTGCGCGGCAGGTGCCGCCCCCAGCGACCCCACCTCAAGTTGAGTGGACTTGACTCAATAGTGCCACGCCCCCGGAAATCGTCAAGTCAGGGTTGAGTCGGATGGGCGCAACTCGTCAGTCCTACTGACTGGTTGTCTTACCTTGTGTCGTCGGGCACGCTTTAGCGGTGACGACGCACGGCGATCCCGCCTCACTGTCCGGCGCGCCCGCCGTCGCAGCCCGCACCGGGTTCACCGGCGCCGGGGAGGACCGGCCCGGGGCCACCGGGGACGACACCCTGCCAGACGCCCTGACCGGCCTGCGTGCCGCGATCGGGGAGGCCCGGTTCCCGCTGGCGCTGCCCTCGGCCGAGCCGGCGGCGCGTAGCGTCGCCTCCCTCGCCGACCAGCTCGACGACTACCTGCTGCCACGCCTGGCCCGCCTCGACGCACCGCTGCTCGTGGTGGTCGGCGGATCCACCGGCGCCGGCAAGTCGACCCTGGTCAACAGTCTGGTGCAGGCCCGGGTCAGCGCTGCCGGGGTGCTGCGGCCCACCACCCGATCTCCGGTCCTGGTCTGCAACCCGGCCGACTCTGCCTGGTTCCGCCGGGGCGAGCTGCTGCCCGGGCTGACCCGCACGAACCAGCCCGGCGACGATCCCCGCACCCTGCACCTGGTCACCGCCCCGGCGCTCCCTCCTGGGCTGGCTTTCCTGGACGCCCCCGACGTCGACTCGGTGGTCGACGCCAACCGGGCCCTGGCCAACCAACTGCTCGCCGCCGCCGACCTCTGGCTCTTCGTCACCACCGCCGCCCGCTACGCCGACGCCGTTCCCTGGGAACTGCTGCACGGCGCGCGGGTCAGAGGTGCGGTGCTCGCCCTGGTGCTCAACCGGGTGCCCGCGGAGGCGACCGACGAGGTGGCCACCCACCTGGCCGAGATGCTCGCCGAACAGGGGCTCGACTCGGCACCGCTGTTCGTGCTCCCGGAAACCTGGATCGACGGGCAGGGCCTGCTACCGGGCCGGAGCACCGCCCCGCTGGCGGACTGGTTCGCCCGGCTCGCCGCCGACGCGGACGCCCGCTCGGCGGTGGTCCGTCAGACGTTGGGCGGTGCGCTGGCCCTCCTGCACCCCACCGTCGAGCGCCTGGCCGCCGCCGTCGACGAGCAGGTCGCCGCCGTCGATGCGATGGACGACCGGGTACGCGCGGCGTACCGGGCCGCGCACCGGACCGTCGAGCAGGGGCTGCGCGACGGTCGGCTGCTCCGTGGCGAGGTACTCGCCCGCTGGCAGGAGTTCATCGGCACCAGCGACATCTTCCGCACCCTCGAGGCACGGATCGGCCGACTGCGGGACCGGGTCATGGCCGCGTTCTCCCGTCGCCCGGCCCCCGCCGTGGAGCTGCGCGACGCCATCGAGTCGCAACTGGTCACCCTGCTGCGGGGCGTGGCCGCCGAGGCGGCAGAGCACGCGTACACCGGATGGAAGGCGCACCCGGCCGGCGCGGCCCTGCTCGAACCCGACCTCGCCCACCACTCCGCCGACCTGCCGCAGCGCGCCGAGCGGCTGGTCCGAGACTGGCAGCGCGGCGTGCTGGAGCTGGTCCGGGCCGAGGGCGGCGACCGACGCTTCGTGGCGCGGACGGCGGCGTACGCGGTCAATGCCACCGGGCTGGCCGTGATGATCGCGGTCTTCGCCTCCACCGCCTTCATCCCGACCGGGCTGGAGGTCGCCACCGGGGCCGGCACCACCCTCGCCGGTCAGGCCGTGCTCCAGGCGATCTTCGGCGACCAGGCCGTGCGTACCCTGGCCCGAAAGGCCAGAGAAAATCTGCTGGAACGGGTGACGGTGCTGCTGGACGAGGAAGCCACCCGCTATCTCGCGCGAACCCGGCAGGCCAGACCGGCGGCCCGCACCGCGACAGCCCTGCGTCAGGCGGCCGAACGCGTGGAGGCGGCCCGGTTGCGCAGCGGCTTCGCCGACACCGCACCCGTGCTCAGCGCCGACGCGCCGGATGTCGACGCCCCGGTGACCGATGGGGAGCAGCCGTGACCGGCATGGGCGGACGCCTGCGGGAGGCGTTGCGTATCGCCGACGGCCGGGTGGACGCCGACCAGTTGGTCGCCCGGCTGGAGGCGGTGCGGCGATTCCTCGGCATCGTCGACGGCCACCTGCCGGACACTCCGTTGGTGCCGGCACGCACCCTGGTCGAACGGGCCGGCACCCGGCTGGCACTCTCCCGCGACCACACCGTGGTGGCGTTGGCCGGTGCCACCGGCAGCGGCAAGTCGAGCCTGTTCAACGCCATGGCCCGGATGGACCTCTCGCCCGTCGGGGTACGCCGACCCACCACGGGTGTCACCCACGCCTGTGTCTGGGGCCCGCTCGACGGCGGCAACCGGCTGCTCGACTGGCTCGGTGTGCTGCCCCGCCACCGGTTCGTACGGGAGAGCCTGCTCGACGGGGACGACGAGTCGACGCTGCACGGGCTGATCCTGCTGGACCTACCCGACTTCGACTCCGTCGAGCACTCGCACCGGCTGGAGGTGGACCGGCTGCTCGGCCTCGTGGACCTGATGGTCTGGGTGGTCGACCCGCAGAAGTACGCCGACCGGGTGATGCACCGCAGCTACCTTCGCGAGTTCCACCGGCACCGGGACGTGACCGTGGTCGTGCTCAACCAGACCGACCGGCTGTCCCCGACCGAGGTGCCCCGGGTCCTGGCCGACCTGCGCCGCCTGCTCGACGCGGACGGGCTCGACGGGGTGCCCCTGCTCGCCACCAACGTCGCCGATGCCGACGGTCCGGAAAGGTTGCGGACAGCGCTGGAGCGCACCGTCGCCGAACGTCAGGCCGCGTTACGTCGTCTCTCCAGTGACGTGGACGCCGTCGTCGCCACGCTGGACGAGATGGTCGGCGCGCCCCGCACCGCGCTCGCCAGCGACGATCCCGCGGTCGCCGCGCTGGACCGTGCCCTGTGCGCGGCAGCGGGGATTCCCACCGTCGTGGAGGCGGTCGAGCAGGCGTACCGGCACCGCGCGGCGGCGGCCACCGGCTGGCCGTTGATGCGGTTCTGGCGGCGGCTGCGCGCCGACCCGCTGCGCCGACTGCACCTGCCCGAGCGGCGGGTCGGTGGGGACCCGGCGGAGAACCTGGTGGCCGCGACCTCCGTGCCCGAGCCCAGCGCGGCCGACAAGTCCGCGCTGGCGCTGGCCCTACGTACGGTGGCGGAGCGGGCCGGTGCCGGGCTGCCGAACGCCTGGCCGGACGCGATGGCCACGGCGGCCCGGTCCCGCCTCGGCGACCTGCCGGACGCCCTTGATAGCGCGCTCGCCGGCACCGACTTCGGGATGGACCGCCCTCGCATCTGGTGGCGACTGGTCGGCGGGTTGCAGTGGCTGCTGACTCTCGCCGCGGTGGCCGGGTTGGGCTGGCTGCTCCTCGGCTACGCGGTGCGGGCGTTGGGATTGCCGGCGCTGCGGCATCCGATGGTCGGTGAGGTGCCGGTGCCGACCCTGCTGCTGCTCGGTGGACTGCTGGCCGGGCTGCTCGTCGCCGCCCTGATCCGCCCCTTGGTGAGGTGGGCGGCCCGGCGGGCCCGCCGACGGGCCGAGGCGCAACTGATCCGGGCCGTGGCCAGCGTCGGCGAACAGCACGTGCTGAACCCGGTGCGTGCCGTCATCGCCGCGCACGCCGACGCGCGTACCGTCCTTGAGGTCGCCCGCCACCGTTGAGCCGGCCCGCGAACGTTCCTGGACGCAACGCGATCGGCGTAGGGTCAGGTCATGGCCACGCCAAAGACCCCTTACGACGCGGTGCTGCACGCCGCACGCGACGTGACCAAGCTCGACTCGGCCTTCGACGCGGAGATGCTCGGCGCGGCACTGCTGGGCAGCGTGTACGAGGTCGCCGAGACGGACCGGGAGGCGGCGGTGCGGGACTTCGTCGGCGGATTCCTCGCGGCCACGTCGAGACGGCGAGCGGTCGCGGCGACGACGGTCCGGGCCGTCTTCGCCGCCCTGGTACCGGACGCCGCCGGCGCGGACCGGGTCCGGCCCGGTGCGACCGCACCGGCCTGGTCCGGGCAACTCGGCAAGGTGCACCTCACCGGCACCTGGGCGTACGGCGACGTGTACGGCGACCAGACCTCCTACCTGGCAACGTTCGCCTATGACAACGCCATCGGTGGACCGGAACACGCCCTCGTGGCCCTGATCGACCACAACATCGGCATCACCAAGGACGTCTTCGTCGGCGGCCCGGCGAGCCGGATCCTGGAGCAGGTCCAGCAGCTGTGCGCCGAGGACGAGCTGACCTGGTTCCGGGAGGAGAGTCCGACCCGGGTGCGTGACGAGGTGAGCCGCCACCTGGCCGTCACCGATCACCTGGGTCAGCTGCCCGGTGCCGCCTCGCTGGCCACCGACCGGGCGCTCGTCGGGGCCCGGTTGGCGGTCCTGCCGGCTGCGACCGCACCACCGCCCCGTCGGGCGGACGACCCGCTGCCCGACGCCGAACGGACCGCAGAGATCCGCCGCTTCCTGGCCTCACCTGACGCGGCCCGGGCCGGACTGGACGCGGTCGACGGTGCCGAACTGGCCTCGCTGCACTTCTGTCTGGGCCTGCTGCTCGACCACGCGGCCACCTTCCCCGACGCGGATCCGCTCCGGTGGAGTCCGACCGTCTCCGGCCTCTTCCTGCTCGACTGGGTGCACCGCCGGGCGGTGCTCGACATGGACGACGCGGCGATGCTGCCCCGGGTGTTGCGCGCCTGGGCCGGATACGCGGCCCGCAGGCGCGGGCTGCCCGAGGCGGCCGCCGCCGCGACGGACGCCGCGATCGAGGAGATGGTGCCGGAGTTCGTCCGGCTCTACGCAACCGGCGAGCGGCGCAGCCCGGCCACCGCCGCAGTGGCGCAGTTGATGGCAGACGGCATCGACCCGGACGATCCGGCAGCCCTGGACGCCTGGATCGAGGCCAACCGGCACCGCCTCGCTGACGACGGCTGAACATTCCAGGGTGCCATCGCATCCCTCCGTCGACCGGCGGCTGCCGCCGTCGGACCGGCGGTCGAGCGTCCGGTCAGTGGTCCGCCTCGCGGCCGGCGCCGTCGGTCGAACCGGCGGGTCGACAGCGGTCGCGCCGTCGGATCCGGGCGGTGCGGCTGCGTTCGGGTGTGAACGGCGGCACCAGTTCGGTGACCGGGTGGGTCGGTGAGGAGTCCGACGTGGGTTCGGCATCGCCCGGGGTGACCGATGGACTGACCGACGCGGTCGGAGCGGCGGGCCCGGAAGGTGAACTCGACGCGGTCGGGTCGGTGACCGGCGGCGGATCACTCGACGCGGTCGGGTCGGCGGACGCGGAAGGATCGCTCGACGGGCTCGGCTCCGTGGTCGGTGGAGCGCTCGACTCGGTCGGGTCGACGGCGTCGCTCGGGTCGGCCGAGGCGGTCGGCGGGTCCGGATCGTCGGTCGGCGAGGGCGAGCCGCTGGTCGGGGCCGGCGTCGGTGTACGGATCGGGGTTGGCGCTGGACGCGGGGCCGGTGTGCTGCTGGGCGGTCGAGGAGCCGGTACGGTCGCCGGGGCGCTGGGGCGGCGGGCCGGCGCGTGCTCGACCGGTGTGCCGACCGTCGTCAGCCGTGGTGTCGGCACCACGGGGTTGACCGGCGGTGCCGCCGGCTCGACCGAGGGCACCGCGGTCGCGGTGGCGGTCGGAGCGCCGGTGGGTGGCGGCGGGACCACCACCGGACCGATGGAGGGCGTGGGGATGAACGGCGTGCCGCCGTCCGGCAACGCCGTGCTGCCGACCGTCGCGGAGCCGGTGCTGATTGCGGCGAGAACCGGCATCGAGGCCGTGCCGGCGAGTAGCGCCACCGTCAGTAGATAGCCCCGGCTGGGCCCGGCGGTGCGCACGGCCCGGTGCGCACCCACCACGCGGCGGTAGCCGGGTGCCCGGTGCCGTCCGAGGATCGGCGTCCCGGGATCTTCACCTGGTTCGGACACCACGCTCTCCTCGTCGTCGCCCCTGGCCGGGGCCGCCCCGATGGGCACCCCGGCGGGCCGCCGAAGCTGGATCCGGCCCGCGCGATCAGCCTGGGCCAGTGACTCTGCGTAAGCCAACCCCACACCGCGTGTCGACACGCGTATCTGGCCGAATGGTGACGAACCATCACCGGATCGGTCGCGCGTCGCTGGACCCGACAGTCCGGCTCTTCAGGTAACGAAGCGGGCCGGCCAGCGGATGCGGGCCGGGCAGGGTGTGGGACGCCTCACCTCTGATGCGAGACTGGAGGCACGGCGGCAGCGCAGCCGCGACCTCCGCGCACCCACGCGGTAGGCGCGACTGGGCGCCGGCGCTCCCGAACCGGGTTCGGCCAGAATCCGGCTCATGCCGCGCGGCAACCCCTACCGGGGTCAGGCGCGGCCGCCAGGAACCATCCCGGCACCAGCCGGGGCGGGCGCACGAGTCGCGCGGCCGGGTGACCCCCCGGTGCCGACGCAGACACGACAGGGAGAGACGGATGGCAAAGGGCGACCCCGGGGCCCCGGCCCGCGGCCGGCGAGCCGCGCCCCGATCCAGGAAGGCCACGACCGGCGATCCGGAGCTGGTGCAGCTGCTCACGCCCTCGGGTGAGCGGATCGAGAGCGTGACCGGTCCGGACGGCATCGAGTACCGCGTCGACTTCACTGACGAGGAGTACCGCGGCCTCTACCGTGACCTGGTACTCGTGCGGAAGCTGGACGCCGAGGCGACCGCCCTGCAACGGCAGGGCGAGCTGGGCATCTGGGCGAGCCTGCTCGGCCAGGAAGCGGCGCAGGTCGGTTCCGGTCGGGCGCTGCGTACCCAGGACATGGCGTTCCCCACCTACCGCGAGCACGGCGTGCTCTACTGCCGTGGCATCGACCCGATCATGCCGCTGGGCCTGTTCCGCGGGGTCGACCAGGGTGGCTGGGATCCGAACGAGTTCAAGTTCAACATGTACACGATCGTGATCGGGGCGCAGACCCTGCACGCGACCGGTTACGCCATGGGCGTCGCGATGGACGGCAAGACCGGCACCGACGACGGCGAGGCGGTGATCGCCTACTTCGGCGACGGCGCCACCAGCCAGGGCGACGTCAACGAGGCGTTCGTCTGGGCCGGCGTGTTCAACTCCCCGCTGGTGTTCTTCTGCCAGAACAACCAGTACGCCATCTCCGAGCCGCTGGAGCGGCAGACCCGCATCCCCCTCTACCGGCGGGCCGCCGGCTTCGGCTTCCCCGGCATCCGGGTCGACGGCAACGACGTGCTGGCGACGTACGCGGTGACCCGGCACGCGCTGGACAACGCCCGGCACGGGCAGGGCCCGAGCCTGATCGAGGCGTACACCTACCGGATGGGCGCGCACACCACCTCCGACGACCCGACCCGCTACCGCATCGCAAGCGAGGTCGAGGCGTGGCAGGCCAAGGACCCGATCGCCCGGATGAAGGCGTTCCTGGAGCGAGAGAAGATCGCCGACAGCGGTTTCTTCACCGAGGTCGACGAGCAGGCCCGCCGGGAGGCGGTGGACCTGCGTGAACGGGTGCTCGCCATGCCGAACCCGGAGCCGAGCACCATGTTCGACCACGTCTACCCCAACGGGTCGCCGCTGCTGGACGAACAGCGCGCGCAGTTCAGCCGGTACTTTGACTCGTTCGAGGGGAGCGCGCACTGATGGCCACGGAGACGCTCACCCTCGGCAAGGCCCTCAACATCGGCCTGCGCAAGGCCCTGGAGAACGACCCGAAGGTCGTCATCATGGGCGAGGACGTCGGCAAGCTCGGCGGCGTCTTCCGGATCACCGACGGATTGCAGAAGGACTTCGGCGACCAGCGGGTGATCGACACTCCGCTCGCCGAGTCCGGCATCATCGGCACCGCGGTCGGCCTGGCCATCCGTGGCTACCGGCCGGTCTGCGAGATCCAGTTCGACGGTTTCGTCTACCCGGCGTACGACCAGATCGTGTCGCAGGTGGCGAAGATGCACTACCGCTCGCGGGGCAAGCTCAACATTCCGATGGTCATCCGGATCCCGTTCGGCGGCGGCATCGGCGCGGTGGAGCACCACTCAGAGTCACCCGAGGCGTACTTCGCGCACACCGCTGGTCTCAAGGTGGTCTCCTGCGCCAGCCCACAGGACGCCTACGTGATGATCCAGCAGGCCATCGCCTCGGATGATCCGATCGTGTTCCTGGAGCCCAAGCGGCGCTACTGGGAGAAGGGGCAGGTCGACCTGGACGCCCCGCTGTCCGAGGCGTACCCGCTGCACGCGTCCCGGGTCGCGCGGGCCGGCACCGACGCCACCCTGCTCGCGTACGGCCCGATGGTGCGTACCTGCCTCGACGCGGCGACGGCCGCTGCCGAGGACGGGCGGAACCTGGAGGTCATCGACCTGCGCACGCTCTCCCCGCTGGACCTCGGCGTGGTGTACGAGTCGGTGCGGCGCACCGGCCGCGCGGTGGTGGTGCACGAGGCACCGTCCAACGTCGGTCTGGGTGCGGAGATCGCGGCCCGGATCACCGAGGAGTGCTTCTACTCCCTGGAGTCGCCGGTGCTGCGGGTGGCGGGCTTCGACACCCCTTACCCGGCGGCCCGGGTGGAGGAGGAGTACCTTCCCGACCTCGACCGGGTGCTCGACGCCGTCGACCGCACCTTCGGCTGGTGAGCGGCATGTCGCGGATCAAGGAGTTCAACCTGCCCGACCTGGGCGAGGGCCTGACCGAGGGTGAGATCCTCGCCTGGCTGGTCAAGGTGGGCGACACGATCGAGTTGAACCAGCCGATCGTCGAGGTGGAGACGGCCAAGGCGGCCGTGGAGATTCCGGCGAAGTGGGCCGGCCAGGTTCAGGCGATCTTCCACCCGGAGGGCACCACGGTCGAGGTCGGTACCCCGATCATCGCGATCGACACCGACCCGGGCGCCGGCCCGGTCGAGCAGTCGACCACCGGTACGCCCGCCACCGACCTACCCACTCCGTCAGCGGCGTCGTTGGCCGCCGTCGAGGACGCTCCGACCGAGGGCGCGGTCGAGCCGGGCCTGATCGGCGGCCCCGCCCCGGGTGGCCGTACCGCCGTTCTCGTCGGCTACGGCCCGCGTACCACGGCGGCGAAGCGTCGCCCCCGCAAGGGCACGGCCTCGGTCACCAGCACGCCGGCAGCGACCGCGCCGGTGCAGGCTGTCCCGGCTCAGGTCGCCCCGGCACCGGTCCAGTCCACGGTCGAGGGCAACGGTCGGAGCAACGGCGTGGTGCTGGCCAAGCCGCCGGTACGCAAGCTCGCCAAGGATCTCGGGGTTGACCTGGGCACGCTGATCGGCTCCGGACCGTCCGGCTCGATCACCCGGGAGGACGTACAGCGGGCCGCGGCAACCCCGGCAGCGGCCGAGCCGTCGACGGTCAGCTCCGTGGTCAGCTCGGCCGCGAGCTTCGGCGCGGACCGCGAGCAACGCATTCCGGTCAAGGGAGTACGCCGGCTCACCGCCGAGAACATGTCCCGTTCGGCCTTCACCGCCCCGCACGTCACCGAGTTCCTGACCGTGGATGTGACCCGGGCGATGAAGGCGTTGGACCGGCTGCGCGGGCGGCGGGAGTGGCGCGACGTACGGGTCTCGCCGCTGCTGCTGGTCGCCAAGGCGGTGCTGCTGGCGGTCCGGCGACACCCGATGGTCAACTCCAGTTGGGCCGGCGACGAGATCGTCGTCAAGGAGTACGTCAACCTGGGGATCGCGGCAGCCACCGAGCGCGGCCTGATCGTGCCGAACATCAAGGACGCCGGCCGGTTGACCCTGCGTGAGCTGGCCGACGCGATGACCGACCTGGTGCAGACCGCCAAGGCCGGGAAGACCTCGCCGGCCGACATGTCCGGCGGCACCCTGACGATCACCAACGTCGGGGTGTTCGGGGTGGACACCGGTACGCCCATCCTGCCGCCGGGCGAGTCGGCGATCCTGGCCTTCGGTGCGGTCCGCGAGCAGCCCTGGGTCCACAAGGGCAAGGTCAAGCCGCGCCTGGTCACCACGCTCGGCCTCTCCTTCGACCACCGGATCATCGACGGCGAGCTGGGTTCGAAGTTCCTCCGCGACGTGGGCGACTTCCTCGCCGATCCGGAGGCGGCGCTGCTCGCCTGGACCTGACGCGTCACGACGACAACGGCCGGTGTGCCACGGGTTGAGGCCCGGCACGCCGGCCGTTGCCATTCGGTGAAGAAAAAGTTGCCCACCGGCACCTCTGACCGAAGATTCTTAGGCTGGTGGTCCAGCTCACCTAATAATCGCTGGCAATATCCGGGGTGCTGCGCTTCAATAGAAGGGACGACGGGACGACAACCGAATAGTCCAGGAGGAGAGACACCATGAGCATGATCGAGCGAATCCGCAACCGCCGCGACGCCAACCGCCGCGCCCGCGCCATCGAGCGGGCCCTGCGCTCCGCCAGTTCGCCCGCAGTTCGCGACGAGATCCTCGCCATCGCCCAGCGTCACATGCACTGACGCCACACGACGTTATCCGCCTCCTCCAGATCGACGACCCGCCCGGGCGAACCGGGCGGGTCGTCGGCGTTACGACCGGCCGTTGACACCGGGATACCGCCCCGCCGCAGCGCCCGGTACGGTGGGCTCGGTCGTAGTCCGCGCTCGGGAACGGACCGAGGCGATAGAAGCACCTCGACACCACCCAGCGACGGACAGTGACGATCGAGCTCCCCGGAAGCCCACCAGCGGCTACCGGGTTACGGTGCGGGGAGCCGGCACGGCCGGTACGCCGGCACCGCCGGCTGCCCTGCCGAGACCATCGG
Source organism: Micromonospora lutea (assembly GCF_016863535.1). Classification (GTDB taxonomy): domain Bacteria; phylum Actinomycetota; class Actinomycetes; order Mycobacteriales; family Micromonosporaceae; genus Micromonospora; species Micromonospora lutea. The sequence continues at coordinate 165,945 of NZ_BOPB01000013.1, read as the reverse complement.
CAACGGCGGCCGACATGTGATGGAGGAGGCGCACACATGACGTCCGAGGGCCCGCACCGCCCCGGCCAGGAGCCGGAAGAGGTGCCGCCGGGCGGCGGCGGACCGGCGGCGTACGGCGACCGACCGGCTCAGCAGGACAACGGGTACGGCGCATCCGCCCCCGACCTCGGTTGGGCTCCACCGCCACCCGCACGCCCGGACGCCGCCACACCAGCATGGGCGAACCAGCAGGGCAACGCGTGGGGCAGTGCCCAGTCGACCCGGCAGGCGGACGCCACCACGCCGGACGCCTGGGACCAGCCCGCCGGTAACCAGCCCGGCTGGGCGACCCCGGGTGACCAGCCGCAGCAGCCCGCTCCGGGTTGGGCGTCGGCCGGACCGCCCACATCGGATCAACCTGCCTGGGCCAACGGCGCCCAGTCCGGGCCGGCCTGGGCCAGCGATCCCGCCAATGGGGACACCGCGCACCCCGGCGACTGGGCACCGAATCAACCAGCCCCGAGCCAGCCGGACTGGGCCGGCGGGCAGCCCGCCCCGGGGCAACCGGACTGGGCCGGCGGGCAGCCCGCCCCGGGGCAGTCCAACCCGGCGGCACCCGGTGGGTGGACCGGCGGCCAGCAGCCGGACTGGGCCAACGCACCGCGTACCGATGAACAGCCTCCCAGCTGGGCCTCGACCGCTGGTCAACCCGATCCTGCCCAGCCCGCCTGGGCACCGGCCGAGCAACCGGCGCCCACCCGCGAGCCGGCGGCCCGGGCCAGTGCCCAGGTGCCGACCCCCGGCGAAGGTCTGCAGCAGCGACCCGCCGACGGATCCTCCCGCGCCGAGGCGTGGCCGACCGAGCAACCGGAACAGCCTGACTGGGCGACCGGCCAGCGACGGGAGCCCGCCGCTGGCGGCTGGGCCGGCGAGCAGCCGGCAGAGGGCTGGCACTCGGGCGGTGATCGACCGGCACAGCCCGAGTGGGCCACGCCGCCCCGGGAGGAGCCGACCGGCTGGGCCGGGGGCAATCCGGCACCGCCGTCCTGGAGCCCGTCCGCCGAGCCGCTCCCCTCCCGGACCGCCGCCGACCGATCCTCCTCGCCCGACATCCAGCCGTGGGCACCGGGTGAGGCGTGGGGTCAGGCAGCGGCAGAGCCTGCCGCCCCTCGTACCAACCCCGAGCCCGACGCGGGTCGGCCCGCCGACGCCCCGGCCTACCAGCCCACGCCCGCCCCGGGCATCTCCCCGGCGAACATGCTGCCGTTGCCACCGCAGGAGCAGCGGGTGCCGGGCGCCAGCCTGGCCGCCACACCGCCCGCAGCCTTCGCCCAGCCCGCGGCGCACCCCGATGACCCGGCCGGACCGGCCGGCGGCCCGGTCGACCAGCCGGCCGGCGGCGTGGCCTGGGGCCAGCCCGAGGCCCGACACGACGATCCCCAGTCCCCGGCCATTCCGGCGCCGCGCACCTCCCCGGAGTCCGAGGGTCGGACCACTCCGGCAACCGGCAGCGGCATCGCGGCGAGCGCCTCCGTGCCGCTGTCCAGTCGGGTCATGCCCCCGGCGGACCACGCGGTTCGGCCGACCGGTACACCCGCGCCCCAACCCCGGGTGTACGGCCGACCGGCCCGCCCCGAGCACACCGAGGAGCCGGTCCAGGAGCACGGCGAGCAGCCACTGGTGCCCCGCTTCGACCAGAGTCCGGGTCGGTTCGACTTCGACCCGGCCGCGGAGCGCGGCGACCAGGGCCCGGAGCGGTTCGAGCCGGCCCCGGAGCCTCGCTTCCCCGACCGGGAGCCACCACTGGGTGGGCCGAACGCCTTCGCCGGCCCGGCCGCCCCGGCTTCGCCGGCCGCCCCGCCGGCCCCGCCCGCCCCGCCCTCCTTCCCGCCGGGGATACCGTCCTTCGTGGACGCACCGCCGACCAACCGGCCGGTCAACGGGGTACGGCCGCACGCCGAGCCGGAACACCCGGCCGACCCGTTCGCCGGTGCACCACGCGACCCGTTCGGCAGCCCGGGCAATGATCCGTTCGGCGGGCCGTCCGAGCGTCCAGGCACCTACGGCTCTCCCGTCCGCTCGGAGCCGGGCGGCGAGCACAACATGTTCCCTCCACCGCCGCAGTCCGCGCCGCCGTGGAGCCCGGGTCCGGGCAGCGGGTCGGGTGATGCGGAGCAGGGTCGCTTTGAAGCATTCAAGCCGGTGGCCGAGCCGACCCCGGAAGCCCCGCCACCCAAGGTGCGCAACGGACGGGTCCTCGCCGCGGTGCTGGTCGCCGCCGTGCTCATCCTGGCCATCCCGCTCGGCCTGCTGATGCTCCTCGGCATGATCGGCGGCTCGGACGACGCGAACGCCTTCGACCCGCCGGTCGGCTCCTGCGTCAAGCGCTCCGGCACCACCGCCGTAGCCGCCGACTGCTCCGAGCCGGAGGCCTTCAGCGTGGTGTCCAAGGTCGAGTCGAAGGACAAGTGCCCCGACCCGGCCATGCCGCACGTGGACCTTCGCGTTGCCACCGCCAACCCGGTGCTCTGCCTCAAGGAGGCGACCGGCGGCTGAGATCGCGTAACCGACGGCGGGGTCACGGGTAACCGTGCCCCCGCCTCGTGCTGTCCGGCCGACTTCCGACGGAGCCGGCCGGGTGTCGGGTACGCCTCTCCGACCCGCCTTCCAGCCGGCCGGCATCCGCTGGTAGGGCACGATGGGAGCATGAGTGCACGCGTGCGGGCTCCCGAGCTTCGAGGTCGGGCCTGGTTGAACACCGGCGGGCGAAAGCTGACGCTCGCCGACCTGCGAGGCAAGATCGTCATCGCGGATTTCTGGACCTTCTGCTGCATCAACTGCCTGCACGTCCTCGACGAGCTGCGGCCCCTTGAGCAGAAGTACGCCGACGTGCTGGTGGTGATCGGCGTGCACTCGCCGAAGTTCGAGCACGAAAAGGATCCGGACGCACTGGCCGCCGCTGTCGAGCGGTACAGCGTGCACCACCCTGTGCTCGACGACCCTGAGCTGGACATGTGGCAGCAGTACGCGGCCCGCGCCTGGCCGACCCTCGCGGTGATCGACCCGGAGGGGTACGTGGTGGCCACCATGGCGGGTGAGGGTCACGCGAACGGGCTGGCCCGGCTGATCGACGACCTGATCGCCACCCACGAGGCCAAGGGCACCCTGCACCGGGGAGACGGCCCGTACGTCCCGGTCGCCGAACCGGAGACCGCCCTCCGCTTCCCGGGTAAGGCGGTGGCCCTGCCCGACGGCGGCCTGCTGGTCTCCGACTCGGCGCGGCACCGCCTGGTCGAGCTGGACGGCGACGGTGAGACCGTGGTCCGTACCATCGGCACCGGCGAGCGCGGCCGGACCGACGGCTCCGCCGGTGCCGCGACCTTCTCCGAGCCGCAGGGGCTGTGTCTGCTTCCGCCACACGTGGCCGAGGTTGCCGGCTACGACCTGGTGGTCGCCGACACCGTCAACCACCAGTTGCGGGGCGTACGGTTGGCCACCGGCGAGGTGCTCACCGTGGCCGGCAGCGGACGGCAGTGGCGGTCCACGGTCGACGATCACGCACACGACGCCCTCGCGGTGGACCTCTCCTCGCCCTGGGACCTCGCCTGGTACGACGACAAGATCGTCATCGCCATGGCCGGTATCCACCAGCTCTGGTGGTTCGATCCGATCAAGCGCACCGCCGGCATGTACGCCGGCACGACGGTTGAGGCGCTGCGCGACGGGCCGTTGGCGCAGGCGTGGCTGGCCCAGCCGTCCGGGCTCGCCGTCTCCACCGACGGCACCCGGCTCTGGGTCGCCGACAGCGAGACCAGCGCCATCCGCTACGTCGAGGACGGCGTCCTGACTACGGCCGTGGGTCAGGGTCTGTTCGACTTCGGTCACGTGGACGGGCCGGCCGCGCAGGCCCTGCTTCAGCACCCGCTCGGCGTCTGTGCCCTGCCCGACGGCTCGGTGCTGATCGCCGACACGTACAACGGTGCCGTACGCCGCTACGACCCGGCCAGCGATCAGGTCGCCACCGTCGCCACCGGTCTGGCCGAGCCGAGCGACCTGGTGCTCACCGCGGACGGCTCGGTGCTGGTGGTGGAGTCGGCCGCGCACCGGATCACGCGGCTCGCACCCGGCGCGCTCTCGGCAGCCGGCGCGGAGACCGTCGACGGTCCGCGGCACCGCACCGAGCGCAGGCCGACGGACCTGGCCGTGGGCGAGGTCGTCCTGGATGTCGTCTTCACCCCGGCCCCCGGGCAGAAGCTGGACGAGACCTTCGGACCGTCCACTCGACTCGTCGTGTCGGCGTCACCGCCGGAGCTGCTGGTCGAGGGGGCGGGCACCGGCACGGAGCTGTCCCGCCGCCTGGTGATCGACGGCTCGGTGCCCGAGGGGGTGCTTCAGGTGACCGCTCAGGCGGCGACCTGTGACGCCGATGTGGAGCACGCGGCCTGCCATCTGACCCGGCAGGACTGGGGCGTACCGGTGCGGGTGGTCGACGGCGCTGCCGCCCGGCTGCCATTGGTCCTGCGGGGCATGGACGCCGGCTGACACCCGCCCGCGCCGTTAGGAAGGGTCCCTTCCTCTACACCAGGCGTTAAGAAGGTGCCCTTCCTTTCAGCTGAATGGTGCTGGGGTGACCCCGGCGTTGACGAGGGCGGCGCGGACGAGTTCCGCGGCGGCCACCGCGCCGGGGGTGTCACCGTGCAGGCACACCGACTCCACCGCGCACGGGACCGTACTGCCGTCGACGGTCACCACGACCCGCTCGGTGGCCATCCGTACCGCCCGGCGGGCCACCTCCTGTGGGTCGGTGACCAGCGCGTCCGGTGCGGTGCGCGGTACCAGGCGACCGTTGGGCAGGTAGTTCCGGTCGGCGAATCCCTCGGCCACCACCCGGATGCCGGCACCCTGGGCGAGCTGGGCCAGCACCGACCCGGGTGGGCAGAGGACTGGCAGCTCCGGGTCGTAGTCGTCGAGGGCGGCCACCAGGGCCGCCGCGGGCATCTCCTCGCCGGCCGCCGCGTGGTAGAGCGCGCCGTGCGGCTTGAGGTAGCGAACCCGGGTGCGGTACGCCCGGCAGAAGGCGTTGAGCGCGCCGAGCTGGTAGAGCACCTCGTCGCGCAGCTCCGCGAATTCGTACGCGATGTGCCGCCGACCGAAGCCGGCCAGGTCCCGGTAACCGACCTGGGCGCCGACGGCGACTCCCCGCTCCGCGGCGGCAGCGCAGACCCGGCGCATGGTGGCCGGGTCACCGGCGTGGAAGCCGCAGGCGACGTTGGCGGAGGTGACCAGGTTCAGCAGGGCCTGGTCGTCGCCGAGACGCCAGATGCCGAAGCCCTCCCCGAGGTCAGCGTTGAGGTCCATGGAACCTGACCGTAGTACCTGGACGGGCCTGCGCGAGTGGGGTCACGTCGTCCACCACCGCGATGACCGGGTATCCGCCGGTGGTGGGGTGGTCGGCGAGGAAGACCAGTGGTTGACCGTCCGCCGGCACCTGCACCGCGCCGAGGACGAGCCCTTCGCTGGGCAGTTCTCCGGGCACCGCGCGGGGCAGCGGTGCGCCGCTGAGGCGCGCCCCGACCCGGTTGCTCAACGGGCTCACCTGGTACGCCGTTCCGAGCAGCGTTTCCAGCGCCGCCGGAGTGAACCAGTCGTGCCGGGGACCGAGCCGAACGGTGAGCCGCAGCTCCGCCGGGGGTGTCCTGGGCACGGTGACGTCGACTGGGGCAGGCGGACCGGCGGGTGTACCGAGCGGCAGCAGGTCACCGTCGCGCAGTGGGGCCGGTCCGAGCCCGGCGAGGGTGTCGGTGGAGCGGCTGCCCAGCACCGGTGCGACGGCGATACCGCCGGCCACCGCGAGCCAGCAGCGCAGGCCCCGTCGGGCGGGACCGATGCGCAGCACCGCCCCGCCCGGTACGGCAAGTGGACGGCCGGTGTCACCGGGGCGATGGCCGACCCGCACGTCGACCTCGGCACCGACCACGGCGACCGTGGTGGCCCGGGTGGGGCGCAGCTCGCAGCCGGTCAGGGTGATCTCCAGCCCGGCTGTGGGTTCCGGGTTGCCGACCAGCCGGTTGGCCAGGCGCAGGGCGGCCGGGTCGAGCGCACCGGATCGGGGTACGCCCAGGTGTGCCCAGCCGGGCCGGCCGAGGTCCTGCACGGTGGTCAACGCCCCGGCCCGGAGCACCTCGACGAGGCCGTTCACTGGTCCACCAGCCGGACCCGGGTGCCGGGGCTGAGCAGCGCAGGCGGGTCCGCGGTCACGTCGAACAGGGTCAGTTCGGTCCGCCCGATCAGCAACCAGCCGCCGGGGGAGGCGGTGGGGTATATCCCCGCGTACCGGCCGGCCAGGGCGACCGACCCGGCCGGCACCCGGGGCCGGGGTGTCGGCAGCCGTGGCACCGCGAGTTCGGCGGGCAGCCCGGTGAGGTATCCGAAGCCGGGTGCGAACCCACAGAACGCGACCTGGAACTCGACGTCCCTTAGGCGACGGACGACCCGTGGTACGTCCGTCCGCCAGTGAGCCGCCACCCGGGGGAGGTCTTCCCCGTCGTACGTCACCGGTATCTCCACGAGGCGGGCGGCTGCGACGGTGGGGAGTGCGGTGACCGTCCAGGTGGCGAGCCGGGCGGCGGTGGCCGGCGGATCCGTGACGCCGTCGAGCAGCACGGTGGTGGCGGCCGGCACGATCTCGACGGCGGCCAGCTCGCCCAGGTCACGGCGGCGCCACAGCTCCGCCCGCCACGCCTCGACAATGCTGGCCACGTCGGTTTCGCCTCGGGGCGGGACGGCGGGATCGGCTTCCTCCGGCAGGGTGAGGTCGAGCAGGAGGGCGTGGGTGCCGACCCGTCTGATCCGCATTCCGTAATCTTCCCGGAGCGCGTGCGCTGCCGGGTAGTCCACTGGCCGGGGAGGGTGACCAGTTACACTACCCGAAAGTAACCTACGCTGTCGTAACCTGAGCGAGTGACCACCTCAGCACGCCCCCGGCTCAAGCCGGTCGACATCGGGAAACCCCGGATGCGCGGCTGGCTGCACACGTACGCGTTCTTCGTCGCTCTGGTCTGCGGCATCGTGCTCTGTTCGATCGCCGCCACCCGTCCGGGCTGGACCCCCCTGGTCAGCTCCGCCGTCTACAGCCTCACCGTCTGTGGCCTTTTCGGCACCAGCGCGCTGTACCACCGTCGAGTGTGGTCGACGCGCGGCTACGCGGTCATGCGCCGGATGGACCACTCGATGATCTTCCTCTTCATCGCCGGCACGTACACACCGTTCTGCCTGCTGCTGCTGGAGACCCGGGCCGCCGTCATGATGCTGTCGATCGTCTGGGGCGGCGCCCTGGGCGGTGTGGCGTTGAAGCTGATCTGGCCGCACGCCAACCGGTGGATCTCCGCGCCGCTCTACCTCGCCCTCGGCTGGGTGTCCGTGGCGATGCTGCCCGACATCCTCCGCCAGGGCGGCGTCACGGCGCTGGTGCTGCTCGCCGTGGGTGGCGCGATCTACACCGTGGGCGCGGTCTTCTACGCGCTACGGCGCCCCAATCCGTGGCCCACCGTCTTCGGCCACCACGAGTTCTTCCACGCCTGCACCCTGGTCGCCGCGATCTGCCACCACATCGCCATCTACTTCGCACTCTTCGCCTGACCCGGGTACGACGACAGCGGGGGTGGTGAGCCTCGTCGCTCACCACCCCCGCTGGGTCCGTTGGGCGGAAGTCAGATCGTGGGACCGGGTCGGCGCACCTCGCGGTACTCCTGGACCCTGCGGTCCTCCTGAATCGGCACGGCACGGTCGGCCACCACCCGCTCCTCGACGACCGTACGCCGGCGCGAGTTCCAGAAGTAGAGGGTGACGATCAGCCCGGCGACGCCCGCGAGCATCAGCACCCAGCCGACGACGCTCAGGTTGAGCCAGCCCAGGTTCGCCTCCACGGCGAACGCGAAGATCGCGCCCAGTGCGATCAGGAAAATACTGCCACCGATGCCCATCTCGTCGTCTCCTTGGCTATCGAAGCTGGTTCCACTCCGCCGCGGCCACGGATGAGGTTGCGGCACCGACCGACTTACCCCGGCACGGAGATCGCCAATCGGGCAAGCTGGAGACATGACGGACGGCACGCGCCATGAGCGGACGCTGGTGCTGCTGCGGCACGCCAAGGCCGAACAGCCCACACCGGGCCGTCCCGACATCGAACGCCCGCTTGCCGCTCGGGGCCGCGCGGACGCCGCTGCCGCAGGAGCCTGGCTGGCCCGACACGGGCTGCTGCCGGACGTGGTGCTCTGCTCAGCAGCCGTACGCACCAGGCAGACCTGGCACGACGTCCAGTTGGGCATGACCGGCTCACCGCCGGAGGATGGTCCCGCAGGTCCGGCCCCGGCGGTCCGCTACGAACCGGACGCCTACGAGGCACATCCGGAGGATCTGCTGCGGTTGATCCGGCAGGTGCCGCCGACCGCGGCGACGGTCCTGCTGATCGCCCACAATCCTGGCATCTCACTGCTGTCCGCACTGCTCGATCCGCCCCGGGCCGATCCGGAAGGGCTGCGGACCAGCGGGTTCGTGGTGCATCGGACAGCCGCGCCCTGGGCGGCACTGAACCACGCGGCGACCAGGATCGAGAAACGGCACACCGCACGCGGCTGAGACGGCGTGCGGTGTGGGGCCGAGGCGAACGGCCTCAGCTCGGCGGTGCGGTCGGTGGCGGTGGATCGGGAGGTGGCGGCATCATCGCGGTCGGGTGCGAAAGTCGGTTTTCCTCCACGATCAGTGTCCGGGCCCGCTTCCGACGATCCTGCCAGAACCAGAGCGTGGTGAGCAGCACGGCCAGCCCGGCCAGGATGAAGACCCAGCCGACGGCCCGCAGGTCGACCCACCAGACGTTGGCCCGGATGGCGAAGGTCAGGATCGCGCCGATCGCGATCAGGAAGATCCCACTACCAATGCCCATGTGCGCGGCACTCCCCCGTGCGGTTGCTCTGGGCGTACTCGGACTGGTGCGTGACGGTTACCCGCCGGCCCGGCATTTACCCCGCCGTTGGCGGCGAACATCGCCGGCTCCCGGCCCGCCGGCCTCGGGTGCTGGTGCCTGTTGGTCCCCTTTGCTCTGCTTCAACCCGCGCAACGGTTTATCGGCAAGGTCGGTGCGTATGGGTAAGCAGAGCAAAGGACGACCGGCACCGTACGACGACAGCCGGCGGGGCTGCGCCCCGCCGGCTGTCACGTTGACACGGGTCGCGACGCGTTGCTGCCACGCGTCGCGGTCGGTCTCCCGTGGCTCAGAAGGCCTCCTCCGGGAGGTCCATCACGTCCAGGTCGGTGTTCTCGATGATCCGGCGGTCGGCACCGATGCGGGGCAGCACCTCACGGGCGAAGAACCGGGCAGCGGCCACCTTTCCGGTGTAGAACGCCTTGTCCGCCGCCGTCACCTCGCCGGCGAGCGCCTTCAGCGCCACGTCGGCCTGCTTCTGCAGCAGCCAGCCGACAACCACGTCGCCGAGCGCCAACAGGAATCGGCGGCTGCTGAGCCCGACCTTGTACAGCGCCCGGGCGTCCCCGCCCTGGGCCTCGCCCAACCAGCCGGTCATCACGCCGAGGATGTTCTGGATCTCGGCGAGCGCCTTGCCGAGTGCCTGGCGCTCCTCCTTGAGCTGGCCGTTGCCGGCCTCGGTGGCGATGAACTCCTGGATCTCGCCGGCCACGGCCATGAGCGCCTTGCCGTTGTCGCGGACGATCTTCCGGAAGATCAGATCGAGGCTCTGGATCGCTGTGGTGCCCTCGTACAGGGTGTCGATCTTGGCGTCCCGGACGTACTGCTCCAGCGGGTAGTCCTGGAGGAAACCGGAACCACCGAAGGTCTGCAGGGACTCGTGCCCGAGCAGCTCGTAGGCCCGCTCCGAGCCGACGCCCTTGACCAGGGGCAGCAGCAGGTCGTTGACCCGCTTGGCCAGCTTGGTGGCCTTCTCGTCACCGGTCGCCTCGGCGATCGCGACCTTGTCCTGCCAGGAGGCGGTGTAGCAGACCAGGGCCCGCAGACCCTCGGCGTACGACTTCTGCAACAGCAACGAGCGTCGTACGTCGGGGTGGTGGGTGATGGTGACCCGGGGCGCGGTCTTGTCCGTCGACTGGATCAGATCAGCGCCCTGCACCCGGTTCTTGGCGTACTCCAGGGCGTTGAGGTAACCGGTGGAGAGGGTGGCGATCGCCTTGGTACCGACCAGCATCCGGGCGTACTCGATGATCATGAACATCTGCCGGATGCCCTCGTGCTTGTCGCCCATCAGCCAGCCCTTGGCCGGCACGCCGTGCTCGCCGAAGGTCAGCTCGCAGGTGTTGGAGACCTTCAGGCCCATCTTGTGCTCGACGTTGGTGGCGTACACGCCGTTGCGCTCGCCCAGCTCACCGGTGTTCTCGTCGAAGTGGTACTTCGGTACGACGAACAGCGACAGGCCCTTGGTGCCGGGGCCGCCGACGCCCTCCACGCCGACCGGGCGGGCCAGCACGTAGTGGACGATGTTGTCGCTCAGGTCGTGCTCGCCGGAGGTGATGAAGCGCTTCACGCCCTCGATGTGCCACGAGCCGTCCGCCTGCGGGATGGCCCGGGCCCTACCGGCGCCCACGTCCGAGCCGGCGTCCGGCTCGGTGAGCACCATCGTCGAACCCCACTGCTTGTCGACGAAGAGCTTCGCCCACTTCTTCTGCTGCTCGGTGCCTTCGACGCGCAGCACGTGAGCGAAGGACGGGCCGGAGGCGTACATCCAGATCGGCGCGTTCGAGCCGAGCACCAGCTCGGCGAGCGCCCACCACAGCGTCCGGGGAGCGTTGCTGCCGTCCAGCTCCGTGGGGAGGTCCAGCCGCCAGAACTCGGAGTCCATGAACGCCTGGTACGACTTCTTGAACGACTCCGGCAGCGGCGCGGTGTGCGTGGCCGGGTCGAAGACCGGTGGGTTGCGGTCGCTGTCGGTGTAGCTGGCGGCCAGGTCCTCGCGTGCCAGGCGGTCCATCTCGGCGAGGAAGGTCCGTGCCGTGTCGACGTCAAGGTCGGAGTACGGCTCCTGGCCGAACGCCCGGTCCGCCCCGAACACCTCGAACAGGTTGAATTCGAGGTCCCGAAGGTTGCTCTTGTAGTGGGTCATGTTGCTGGCCCCGCTTCCGGACAGGTGTTACCGATCAGTAACCCCGACTCTATTACTCGCGGGTAGGAAGCGACAACCCGGTCCTGATAGTGACGGGTATTACACACCCGTCGTTCACCCTGATCGTCATCGGTCACCGGGCACCCCGGGCGGGTTGTCACCCCTCGGCCGCGCCGACCTCCCAGCTCGGCACCGCCGCCGTCGTATCGCCTGGCGAGCCCGTGTACTCCATGAGAACCAGCGCGATGTCGTCGTCCAACCGACCGTGCACCCATTCGACCAGAGCGGTCTCCAGCGAGGCGAGGCCGTCGCCGACCGTACCGTGGCCGAGCAACCGCCAGGCCCGGTCGGCGGTGGGGAAGAACTCGCCGTCCCGGCGCGCCTCGCCGAGCCCGTCGGTGAACAACAACAACCGATCGCCCGGCTCCAGCCGTTCCACCCGTGGTCGGACCACCGGCATGAAGCCCAGCGGGGGTGCCGGCGCCGGTGGCTCAAGAGAGATCACCGCGCCACGACGCAGCAGCAGCGGCGCGGGATGCCCGCAGTTGACGATGGTGAGCGTGCCACCACGCTCCTCGACCAGCGCGGCGGTGACGAAGTCCTCGTCGCCGACGTTGCGGGCCACTGCTCGGTCCAGGTCCGCCACCACGGCGCGCAGATCAGCCCGCTCGTACGCCACGTGCCGGTACGAACCGAGCACGATGCTCGCCAGCCGGACCGCCTCCAGCCCCTTGCCGCGCACATCACCGATGATCATTCGTACGCCGTACGGCGTCTCGATCGCCTCGTAGAGGTCGCCGCCGATCTCGGCCGTGGCGGTCGACGATATGTATCGTCCAGCCACGGAGAGCGCGCCCACCTGCGGGCCGAGCGGGCGCAGCACCGCCTGCTGAGCCACCATGGCCAGCTTCGACAACTCGGCGATCTGCTCCGCCTGCCGCTGCCGCACCGCCGCCACCGCCCCTGCGATGCCGGTGCCCAACGCGATGCCCGCCACCGCAATGGCCGTGGAGAGCGTGACCGTCCGCTCGGCCAGGGCGAAGGTGGCCCCCAGCACGGAGGCGGTGGCACCCACGCCGAGCACGACCCGCCATGAGGCGAGCGCGGCGGCCAGGAAAGGTGCGGCCACCATCAGCGCGATGTGGTTCGCGGTACGACCATCCGCCAGTTCGACCGCCGAGACGATTCCGAGCAGGACAAGGGCCGCGCCGAGGCCGGCGCGGGATCCGGGGCTCAGCGGGCCGCGGCCCGGCTGGAGGAGTTGCGTGCGTACATCCGACAGCATGCCCGATGTACGTGTACGAAAGAATGAGCCTGGCCCCTCGGACGAGACGGTTCTGGCCACGAGGATCCAACGCCGGAGCCGATCGCGGCGCTCCACCGCCTCAGCCGAGCACCTCGTAGCGAACCTCGATGTGGCCGAGGTCGAGCGACGCGATCTCGCCGAACGCGGCCCGCGCCAGGTCCAGACAACGTCCCTCGATGAACGGACCGCGATCGTTGATCCGGACGGTGACCGACTTCCCGTTGGCCGGGTTGGTCACCCGCACCTTCGTGTCGAAGGGCAGCGTCTTGTGAGCGGCCGTCATCCCCTCCGGGTTGAACGTCTCGCCGTTGGCGGTCATCTGCCCCTGCCAGTAGAAGGAAGCGCCACAGGAGCCCGTGTCGACCACCGGGCGAGCCGTCGTCTTCTTGGCCGTCGGCTTCGGCGTCGGGCTGGCCGTACGCTGCTTGCTGCGCGACGGCGCCTGCGCGGTGCGGCTTGGCGTCGGACTCACCGTCGGGCTCGGCGAGGCGGTGACGCTGGCACTCGGTGACGCGCTCGGCGAGCCGGACGGCGTGGTGCTCGTCTCGGTGGTGGGTGACAGGTCGATCGCGGCTGGTCGTACCGGCTCCGACCCGGCGGTCAGCCGTACGGCACCGAAGGTGCCGCCGACGGCGAGCGCGACCGCCACGACGGCGCTGGCCGTGATGCCAGCCGGCGAGGCGATCCTGCGGGTACGGGAGTGCTTACCAGCCACCAGCACGGTCCTTTCTCAGCGGGGCGAACCGGGTCGGACCATAACGAGAGAAGCACTTCCGACGTCAACGTGATCATGTTGGTATGTCCGTAATTGAGGTGATACGTGAAGCCGATCATCCGATCCGTGGTGGGCCAGGTGGTCCCGTGCTCGGCAGTTGCCTGGCGCAGGATGATGACATGCCCGCTGAGCTGAGCAAGCGCCTCGTCGAGCTGTTTCGATGGGTCGACCCCGGCCCGGGTTCGAGCCACCTGGTCAGCGACACGTCGGGGTGGTGGCGGGACCCGGCGACGCTCGCCGCACTGGGGCCTGCGCTGGTCGCGCCGTTCCGGGCTGTCCGACCCACGGTGGTCGTGTCCCCGGCCGTCACCGGATTCCTCCTCGGGCCACTGGCGGCCACCGCCCTCGGCGTGGGATTCGTGGCCGCACACAAACCCGGTGACGGGCGGCTGCCTGCAGGCCCACTGACCTGGGCACAGAGTCCCCCCGACTTTCGCGGCAGACGGGTGGACCTCGCGGTGCGTGACCGCCACCTGGGCCCGGGGGACCGGGTGCTGGTGGTGGACGACTGGGTGGACACCGCCGCCCAGGTACGCGCCGTCTACCAGATCTGTACGACGCGAGGAGCCGAGCCGGTCGGCACGGCAGCCGTGGTGGACGGCTGCCCGCCCACGGTCACGAAAGAGCTCCGCATCGCTGCCCTCCTGACCCCCGCCGACCTTCCCGCTTGACCCGGTTTCCGCTGCCCGTGGTCAGCGGACGAAGTCCTCGACCACGGTGCAGACCTGGCCGAGCGCCTCGGCGGAGCGGGCCAGCGGGCCAGGCACCATCAGCGCGTGATCGGCGCCCGGGATCTCCAGCACGTGCGGGGTCAGCCGCCGAGCGACCCCGCCGTCCCAGGACGAGTCGGCGGTGCCGCCGACCAGGATGAACGGCGCGGTGGCCCGACGCAGCGCGTCGACCACGTCGCCCCGGTGCAGCAACGGGGTCAGCCAGACGGCGGGCAACCCCCGGCTGGCCGCGAGCGGAGCGGCAAGGGTGCCGAGCGACTTGCCGACCAGCAGGTCCGTCCGCTCGTGCAGCGTGGGAGCGACGTGGTCGCAGACCCACCTGCCGATGGTGTCGATGTCGAAGTCCTCCGGCACCTGCCAGGAGATCCCGTGCAGTCCGAAACCGACCCGGCGCAGCGCCTCGCCCAGGTAGAGAAAGAGGGGGTACCGGGTGTCGTACCCGCGTCCCGGGATGAGCACCGCACGTCGGTCCGCCATGGGCATCTCCTTGTCTTCGGCCATCGACCGTACCCCCTCAACCCCGGCTGGTGAGGGTTGAGCAGTGCCGAATGCCCGGGATCGGGCGGTAGCGTCGCCAGGATGTGGCCACGAATCGGCGGACTCCGCACGCTGGACCTCGGCACCCCCGGCGACCTACGGACGCGCCTCAACACCCTCGTGCTGGCCGGCGTGAAGACCGCCACCGCCGGCCTGCTCGCCGAGTACACCGAAGAGGGCGAGGAACTTGAGCACGTCGGAGAGCGGCTGGCTCTCGTCGACGACGCGGACGCACTGGTGGCTGTTGTCGAGGTGACCGGCATCGAGGTGACCAGGTTCGCCGAGGTGCCGTGGGACTTCGCCCGCGCCGAGGGGGAGGGCGACCGCTCCGTCGAGGAGTGGCGGGCAGGGCACGCCGCCTACTGGGCGCGCGTCGGCACCCCGGTCACCGACGACAGCGAGATCGTCTGCGTACGCTTCCGCCTGGTGTCCGCCGGTGTCGGCGGCGTCGCCACCGGCGACCTCGGCACCTGACCAACCGTCCGACGAGCTGGCAGCCCGGCCGGAACAGCCGACAGCCGGGCCGGAATGCCGGCGTAGCGTCTCGGTGCCTGAGCGGGCAGTTCCGGTGGGTGATCCGCAGGGTCAGCCGCGCAACTCGGGCAGGAGGCGGGTGGCGACCTCCACCAGAACCGCCTCGTCGCCGGCGTACCAACTGCTCTCTCGTGGCCAGTGCGTGATCACATCGGTGAAACCGAGCTCCGCCGCCCGCTCCACCTGATCGGCGAAGAACTGTGCGCTACTCAACGAGAAGACAGGTGCCGAATCCAGCGACAGGTACCGGTCCAGGCTGGCCGGGTCACGGCCCTCGGCCGCCAAGGTCCCGTCGAGTCGGGCAACCACCTCGGCCACCCCGGCCCACCAGTCGTTCAGGGCGTCACCGCCGACGCCGGTGGTCACCCAGCCCTGACCGAAGCGGGCCGCGATCCGCATCGACCTCGGGCCGTTGGCGGCCACCACGAACGGTGCCCGAGGATCCTGTACGCAGCCCGGATTGCTCCGCGCGTCCACCGCCGCGAACCAGTCGCCCCGCCACGTGGTCCCGTCCTGGCGCAGAATCGCGTCGAGCAACTCGGTGAACTCGGCGAACCGGTCCACCCGCTGCCGTGGCGTGAGCGGTTCACCGCCGAGCACCGCCGCGTCGAACCCGATGCCGCCCGCGCCGAGACCGACCAGCGCCCGCCCACCGGAGACATCGTCCAGCGCGGTCACCTGCCGGGCGAAGGCCGCCGGATGGCGGAAGTTCGGCGAGGCCACGAGCGTGCCGAGACGGATCCGGGAGGTCGCCGTCGCAGCGGCGGTCAACGTCGTCATCGAGTCGAACCAGGGCCCGTCCACCAGGTCGCGCCAGCCCAGATGGTCGTACGTCCAGGCGTGGTCGAAACCCCACTCGTCGACGCGCCGCCACCGGTGCCGGGCCACCGACCAGCGCTGATCCGGCAGGATCACGATGCCAATCCTCATGATCACCAGCCTACGGTGACCTCGGCCGCACCGCGTGATCGCGGCAGGAGCCCGGCCCGAGAATCACTTCTCGGCCGGGCTCCGTCGCGGTGCCTAGGCTGGCGGGTTCACATGAGGGCTTCGACCGCGGCGGGTGCCCGGGTCAGCATCACCGTGGTCGGCGGGATCTCGACCTCCACGGTCTTGCCCTGATAGTTCGGGTCATTCGCCCAGGCGTTGCCGGTGACTTCGACCTTCCCCCTCTGGAACGGGGTGGTGCCGGTCGGGTCCGCCGTAGCCGACCAGTGCGCCGTCTCACCCTGGACGCAGTTGACCCGGCCGCTGAACGGACCACGAATAATGACCTTGTTCTTGACCTGGGTGACCAGGCCGGTCAGTTGCACCGTGGCATTCGCGTTACAGACCAGCGTGCCGTTCACCGTGGCCTTGCCGTTGAGCTTGCTGAAGACGCCGTCCGCAGCGGGCGTGACGGTCAGCTCCAGCGGGGCCGGCGGTGGCGGATTGCCGATCACGACCCGCCCGCGCAGGGCCGGCGTGCCGCCCTCGCAGTGCTGCTCGAAGGTGGCATCGAGGCGCTCCACGTAGCCGTGCGGGCCGAAGGCCACGTCGGCGACCACGAACGAGCCGGTGATGGTGTTGCAGCCTCGCCCGTTGCCGCCGATGTCGATGCCGGCGCCCGCACCGCTGAACGGCGCCCGCGTGGCGTCGGGATAGTTGCCGACGGCTAGTTGCTGCCCGGCCGGCGCCTTGAGGTCCATCGACCACCAGTCTCCGTTCCTGCCGTCGATCGACAGATAGACACCGCGAAGCTGGTCGTCGGCGCGGATCGACAGCCGGTCGCCTGCGGCGGTGTCGTAGCTGTAGGTCGCGCCGCCGGTGATGTAGTCGCCCGGGTCACCGGTCATCGTGAAGGTGCCGGCGGTCACCGGCTCTGCCTGGGCTGCGGTCGCCCCCGTGAGCAGGCCGGTCGCGGTGACGACGCCCGCGATGAGCGTCGCCGCGATGGCCCTGCTGGTCCGCATGGTCATGGATGCCTCTTTCTACAGGGAGTAGGCGCTTCCTCACCGGATAGCCTAGGAACAGCGGGCTTCGCCCACCGCCCCGACGGTCAAAGTGGACAGTAAGCGTGGAAGGCCGACCATGGCGCATCCGGCGGGTGCCGAGGAGTGGAGCAGGCATGTCGACCGAACCGGAACCGGGCCTCGCGCCCGAGGACGCGGAATCCCGCAAGACCAGGGTCGATCCGATCATGATGGGTTCCATGGAGGTCACCAAGGACGGGCGAAGCTGGCGGATCGGTACGGCCCGCGACATCGCCTGGATCGCTGGCAAAACCACGGAAGGCTTGTCGATCACTACGGCGATACCACCGGTGTTCGACGCCTACGCCACCTTCCACCCGCCCGACGGCGTGAGTGTCGAAGCCCATGAACGCGCTGTGATCGACGTACTCACCCAGCACACCCCTGACCAGCCCTGGTGGCTGGGTTATCTGGACACGGGCGCCCACAACGTCGTCTTCCCCCTCGCGCCGAAGGCGTTCCTCTACTGGAACTGGCCCTATGTGCTGGTCGAAGCAGGCCCCGAACAAGCCCTCGACTGGCGGACCGGCCACATGCGCGCCGGCGATGGGTCGTTGCCCGATCTGTTCTTCCCCGCAGATCACTCCTGGCTCGTCTCCGCCCTGTGGGACGACATATGGACCGACATCGGCGGGACCACCGCACTGATCACCGCCCTGCACGACAATCCGCTGGTCAACGCTCGCCGGGTCGGGACCGACGAAGACGCCCTTCCACCAGGACTCACGCGTGACTAGTGCGGTGTCCAGGAACGTTGGCGGTGTCGCGGCGAGGTCCAGGCGGCGATCCGGAAGGCTGAGCGGACCGCCGAGAGCGACGGATCGACGGCCTGGTCAGGCGGCTCGTTGGGGTCAACCACGCCGAAGCTGATCGTCGGCTGACGAAGGGGCTTCCATGCGTTGGTCCTGCACTTGGATCTCTTGCCGAGATCGGTGGGCCCCCGGGTTGTAGCTCTCGTCTATTGGACCCATCAGCCTCGCGCCCACGCCACTACGCCGGACATGACGTGCGAGCCAGACAAGCCCAGCCAAGATCAGGACGAGACTGCCGACAACCATCAGTAGCGCCACGACCGCATCCACGCGACACAGCCTAGGACGAGGTAGGGCCGCTCCCTGTTTCAGCATGACCTAGAACCACGGAAGCCCTGGCGGGACATCGGTCCTGACCAGGGCTTCCGTACGTGGAGCGGGTGACGGGAATCGAACCCGCACTGTCAGCTTGGGAAGCTGATGTTCTGCCATTGAACTACACCCGCAAGCGACGTCACTCTACCCGAGTCCCCCACACCGCTGCACCCAGGGCTCCACCCCCGCCCCTTCACCCCGCGCCCTGCGCGTCGCGGTCGGCCACAGACAGCAACATCCCCGAAGTTGCTGCGTCGCGGCGGGGCGGAGGCAGCAACATCCCCGAAAGTGCGTGGATCTTGGAGTGCTGGCGGGCGGCGGGGGTGGGAGATCGGCAAGAAGTTTCACCCCCGCAACATATGGCCATTCTCAAATCTATCGATGGGTTGTAACGTCTGCTCCACGTTTTCCGCACGACGCGACACAACCCCCGGTCGCGTCGCCAGAAAGAGGTGGGCTCATGGGACCGCGTCCCTTCCTGCTGAACCGGCGCATGGCCGGCATCGCATCGACGTCGTTCGCCCTGCTGCTCGGCGTGGCCACGGTCGGCCTGCTGCCGGCCGCCACCACGACCGCGGCCCCGGCGGCGGCCGCCGTCACCGCCCACGAGGTGTGTGAGGATCCGACGGGCACCCTGGCCAGGGTCAAGGGTGGCAGCGCCGTCGAGCACGATCCGAACGAGCTGACCCTCGCCCAGGTGCACCAGCGCGAGGCCGAGTTCGCCGACATCCTTCAGGAGCGAGCCAAGCGAGTTGGCCAACGTACGCTGAACGCCCAGGCCGCAGCGGCGTCGGTCAACATCCCGGTGGTGGTGCACGTGATCCGCCGGGACACCACCCGGGCCGGCGGAAACATCCCCGATTCGATGATTCACTCGCAGATCAGCGTGCTGAACCAGTCGTTCAGCGGCGCGACGGGTGGCGCCGCCACCGCCTTCGCGTTCCAGCTGCAGAGCATCAACCGGGTCACCAACTCGTCGTGGTACCCGATCCGCCAGGGTTCGTCCGCCGAGCGGCAGATGAAGACCCAGCTGCGTCAGGGCAACAAGTCGACGCTCAACATCTACCTCGGCGCGCTCAGCAACAATCTGCTCGGGTGGGCGACCTTCCCGCAGAGCAGCCTGAACGTCATGGACGGCGTGGTCGTGCTGAGCGAATCGCTGCCCGGCGGCACCGCCACCAACTACAACCAGGGCGACACCGGCACCCACGAGGTCGGCCACTGGCTGAACCTCTACCACACCTTCCAGGGCGGCTGCTCGGGCAGCGGAGACCAGGTCTCGGACACCCCCGCCGAGGCCTCGCCGGCCAGCGGCTGTCCGACCGGGCGGGACACCTGCTCAAGCTCGGGCCTGGACCCGATCACCAACTTCATGGACTACTCGTACGACTCCTGCATGTACCAGTTCACCCCGGGCCAGGCCACCCGCATGATCAACGCCTGGAACGCCTACCGCGCGTAGCAGTACCGCGTACGCCGGTGCCGGCTCCGTGGGACGGGGCCGGCACCGGCGTGTGTGGGTCAGGCAGCACAGCGGTGATGCCGCCCGGAGCGGGCCGGCACCGGACGGGTGGCCTGAGGTGCGACGCCGGCCGGGTCGAGCCAGACCTGAACAGCCGGACGGGACGCCAGCTCACTCGGCCCGCCCACGGACTGCTCACGTCGGGCCAGCATCGCCACGTCGACCGTGAACTCGAAGAGACGCCAGTCGGCGTGCGGAGCGGCCCGCGCCGCGAGCGCCAGCCGGGCGACGGTGGCGTCGTCCGTGACGGGTCGGGCCCGCCCGGCGACGTACGCCTCGTCGTCGCTCTCCTCCGGCGGAAAAGAGTGCAGTGCGTAACGGCCGTCGCGTTCCAGGTCGCGCCGCTTCGGTGAGTCGATCACGAAGCAGAAGAGACCGTCGTCGGTGATCACCGGGGAGACCGGGTGCACCCGGGGCCCGCCGTCGGCGCGGACCGTGGCCAGATAGCCGAAGCCAGGGCCGTACTGCTGCATGAGAAGGCGGATCCCGTCGGCGAGGCGAGGCTCGTCAGCGGCGAATTCGGACCAGGAAGCCATGCGGACATCCTATCGAACACACGTTCGAATCGGGTAGTCGGACACGCCCGTCATATACCGACAGCTATGGTGTGGCGATGCTGCTCTCCGACCGCGACCTGGTCTCCGAGATCAAGGCGGGCACCCTGGCCCTCGAACCGTTCGAGCCCACGCTGGTGCAGCCTTCCAGCATCGACGTACGTCTGGACAAACTGTTCCGGGTCTTCAACAACCATCTCTACACCCACATCGACCCGGCGACCCGGCAGGACGACCTCACCTCCGCTGTCGAGGTACCCGACGGCCAGGCATTCGTGCTGCACCCGGGCGAGTTCGTGCTCGCCTCCACGCTTGAGGTCATCTCGCTGGGTGACCAGCTCGCCGGCCGACTCGAAGGCAAGTCCAGTCTGGGACGACTCGGCCTGCTCACCCACTCCACCGCCGGCTTCATCGACCCGGGCTTCTCCGGTCACGTCACCCTGGAGCTGTCCAACGTGGCCAACCTGCCGATCACCCTGTGGCCCGGCATGAAGATCGGCCAGCTCTGCATCTTCCGGCTCTCCTCGCCGGCCGAGCACCCGTACGGATCGGCTGTCTACGGCTCCCGCTACCAGGGTCAGCGCGGGCCGACGCCGAGCCGTGCCTGGCAGAGCTGGCGCACCTGGCCCACCCGCTGACAGCGCAGGTGGGCCAGGCAGCTACCCCGGCCGGGTGACCAGTGACGCAGCGCCGGTCACCCCACTACCCGGGCCTGCCGAAGCTGTGCACGGGGCTGCTGTCGAGCCGCTTCATCTTGACCGGCTGACCCGCCCGGGAGGCGTGCACCACCCAGCCATCGCCGACGTACATGCCGACGTGATGCAGGTCCCGGTAGTAGAAGACGAGGTCACCGGGGCGTAGCGCGTCGCGGCTGACCGACGCGGTGACCCGACGCTGCCGCGCCGCGTTGTGTGGCAGCGAGACACCGGCCCGGGACCAGGCGGCCAGCGTCAGCCCGGAACAGTCGTACGCGTTGGGCCCCTCGGCACCCCACGAGTACGGCTTGCCGATCTGGGCGCAGGCGAAGGTGACCGCCTCGCCGGCCGGCCCGCCCGGATAACTGGCCGGGCAGGGGGCGGGTCGTAGCGGCCCACCGCCCCCTTTGCCGTACGCCCGTAGCCGGAGCCGCTGCAACCGATCGATCTCGGCGTCGATCTGTCGCCGCTTCGCCACGAGATCGGCCTCGGTGCGGGTGAGCTGGGCAATGGTGCGGTCCAACCTGGTCTTGGCGGTGCCGAGTTCGTCGCGCAGTTCACTCGCCTGTCGGACGTCCTGCTGTTGGAAGCGGGCGTAACGGTCGAGCAGGCCGAGTTGCTCGACGACCTCGCCCGGTGACCGGGAGCCGAGCAGCATGTTGACGGCCCGCACCTGCTCTCCCTTGTAGGCGCGGGCGGCGAGCTTGCCGACCCGGTCCAGGGCGTCGTCCACCTGGCGTTGCAGCGGCGCGATCCGGGCAGCCAGTGCCTCCGCCTCGCGGCGCTTGCCGGCCAGGTCCTGCCGGGTGGCGTTGTGCTGTTCGATGACGGGTTCGAGCCGATTCCAGTCCTCGTCGATCCGACGCTCGAGGTCGGCGACCGTCGGGTCGGCCCACGCCACCGCCACGCCGCCGGTCAGCAGCACGGCGGTCGTGGTCAGGGCGGCAAGTGTGTAGCGGTACCAGCGGAAACGCGGCGCAGCCGCCGACTGGCCGGGTATCCCCGGCCGCGATGACGGTGGCCGCGGGGCATGGTGTGCCACCGGGCTCGGTACTCCTTCCTCCCCGTACCGCCGACCGGGTCGGCTGACGGGTTCGGGCGGGAAGGGGCGCCCTACCGCAACCTCACGGACTCACCCCGGCTACCGGGGTCTCCAGCTCGCGCACGAGCGACTCGGCGGTGTCGGACCGTTACCGCCCGGGGTGGGCGGACCTGCCAGCGGCCGACGATTGCCCAGCGTAGGGACGATCGGTGTCGATACGCAACACAACCGCGCCATCACTCTGGGTGCTGACATCCGACAATGACGAGGGCCCCCGGCAACTTGACCAGGGGCCCTCGAAGGTTCCTGCGCGACGGCTCAACCAGCGCGCTGGTGGTGCCTCAGCCGGGTCGGCGGAATCCGGCGACCGGCATGGTCGTGATGGGCGAGACGTTCACCGGCTTGCCGGCCCGTGGCGCGTGCACCATCTGGTTGTTGCCCAGGTAGAGGCCGACGTGGCTGACGTCGCTGCGGAAGAAGACCAGGTCACCGGGGCGGGCTTCCGACCGGGAGACAGCCTTGCCCTCGTTCCACTGGGCACCGGTGAAGTGGGTCAGGTAGATGCCGGCGGCCTTGTACGCGTACTGGGTGAGTCCGGAGCAGTCGAACGAGTTCGGCCCGGTGGCGCCCCAGACGTACGGCTTGCCGACCTGTGCGCAGGCCGTCTTGATGGCGGTACGCGCGGCCGCGCTGACCACGTCCTTGATGGTCGGGCAGTTGGTCGTCTTCACCACCGTCACCGGCAGCGACTTCTCCAGCCGCTTGATCTCGGCGTCGATCTGCTTCTTCTTCGCCGCCAGCTGCTTTTCCTTCGCCTCCTGGTCGGCGATCAGACCGTCAAGCTTGGCCTTCTGGTCGTCGTACTTCTTGCGGATCTTCATGACGCCCTCAAGTTCGCGGCGCTCCTGCGCGGCGAGTCGATTGAGGAAGGCCATCTGCTCACCGAGCTCGTCGGGCTTCGTGTTGAGCAGCACGACGCCGATTTCCTTGGAGGGGCCGGTGATGTAGTAGCGGGAAGCGAGATCAGCCACCCGGTTCATCGCCAGCTCAGTCTCCAGGGCCAGCGGCTGGATCTTCTTCTCCAGGCTCTTCGACTTCTGCCGGTTGACCCGCAACTGAGAGCGCACCTTGTTGTACTGCTCGATGGTGGGTTCCAGCTTCTGCCACTGCTTGTCGATCTGGGCCTCGATCTCCTCAACCGAGGGTGCGGCGTACGCGGGGGCGGCGAGTAGGCCGGCACCGACCGCGGCGGCGGCGACGAGGACTACCAGCCCACGCGCGGCCCTACGCAGGGCGCCCGGACGGGATCGTCCCGGCGCGTGACGGTGAAGGGGCATGGTTGCCACCGGCAGCGTCTCCTTTGCAACCGACCACCGGGCGTCCCGCGAGCGGTAAGGGGCGGGAACAGACGACCCACGGCGGTCGGTGCCCAACATTAGGGAACGCTCGGTGGGGAAATCAAGGAGACCAACGGCTCATTCACCTTTGCGCGACGGTACGCGTACTAAGGGTGTCGGCCAATTCGTTACGGTTATGTACGTCAATACGAAACCGGGCGGGGCGGCACCGTTCAAGGTGCCGCCCCGCCCGTGCGTACGCGCCGGTCAGCCAGCCACCGGCGTACTCTCCTCGACGCCCCCGACCGGGCCCGGCTTGACCGACCGGAGCAGCACGCTGGCCACGTCGATGACCTCGACCTGGTCCCCGGCGTCCTTGCCGTTCACCCCGTCGCTGAGCATGGTCGAACAGAACGGGCAGCCGACGGCGACCGTCCTCGCCCCAGTGGACATGGCCTCCTCGACCCGATCCACATTGATCCGCTTGCCGATCCGCTCCTCCATCCACATCCGGGCGCCACCGGCACCGCAGCAGAAGGAACGTTCGCTGTTGCGAGGCATTTCGGTCAACTCACCCTCGATCGCGCTGCCGAGCACCTCACGTGGCGGAGTGAAGACCCGGTTGTGCCGCCCGAGGTAACACGGGTCGTGGTAGGTCACCCCGCCGTCGACCGGCTGGACCGGGGTGAGCCTGCCGGTGGCGACCAGGTGGGCCAGCAACTGGGTGTGGTGCACGACCTCGAACTCACCGCCCAGTTGGCCGTACTCGTTGCCCAGCGTGTTGAAGCAGTGCGGGCAGGTCGCGACGATCTTGCGCTTGGCCTTCTCCCGGCCCTCGAACGCCTCGTTCAGGGTCTCGACGTTCTGCTGGGCGAGCATCTGGAAGACGAACTCGTTGCCGATCCGCCGGGCCGGATCCCCGGAACAGGTCTCACCCTCGCCGAGGATGGCGAAGGAGACACCGGCCTCGTTGAGCAGGGTCGCGACGGCCCGGGTGGTCTTCTTGGCCCGGTCTTCGAACGCCCCGGCGCAGCCCACCCAGAAGAGGTACTCGAAGTCGGAGACCTCACCGACCCGGGGCACCTCGAAGTCGAGGCCCTTGGTCCAGTCCTCACGAGTGTTCTGCGGTGCGCCCCACGGGTTGCCCTTGTTCTCCAGGTTGCGCAGCATCACGCCGGCCTCGGAGGGGAAGCTGGACTCGATGAGCACCTGGTAGCGACGCATGTCGACGATGTGGTCGACATGCTCGATGTCCACCGGGCACTGCTCCACGCAGGCACCGCAGGTGGTGCAGGACCAGAGCACGTCAGGGTCGATGACGCCGCCAGCCTCGGCATCGCCGATCAGCGGCTTCTCCGCCTCGGCGAGGGCCAGCACGTCGACATGGGCGAGCTGCGCGGCGGTGGCCTTCTCCTCACCGGTGAGGTCCTTGCCACCACCGGCCAGCAGGTAGGGCGCCTTGGCGTACGCGTGGTCGCGCAGGCTGAGCACCAGCAGCTTCGGCGACAGCGGCTTTCCGGTGTTCCAGGCCGGGCACTGCGACTGGCAGCGGCCGCACTCGGTGCAGGTGCTGAAGTCCAGCAGTCCCTTCCAGGTGAACTGCTCGACCTGGGCGACGCCGAACTGGTCCTTCTCCGGGTCGGCCTCCTCGAAGTCGAGCGGCTTGCCGTCGCTCATCATCGGCCGCAGCGCGCCGAGGCCGGAGTTGGCCGCCGCCGGCTGGCGCTTGAAGAAGATGTTCGGGAAGGCGAGGAAGCGGTGCCAAGCGACACCCATCGTCACGTTCAGCGAGATCACGATGACCCAGACCATGGAGATCGAGATCTTGATGAGCGCGGCGACGCTGACGCCGGACTCCCAGCTCGGCAGCAGGCTACCGACCGCGTGACTGAGCGGGGTGGCCCAGGCCGGGTACTCGAAGTGATCGGTGGCCACCTTGAAGCCACGGATCACGAAGCCCATGACCAGGACGGCGAGGACGACCGCCTCGACGAAGTAGCCCTGCCACATGGTGGAGCCGGTGAATCGCGACCGGCGTCCCGCCCGGTTCGGCCGGTTCGCCAACCGGATCGCGATCAGGACCACGATGCCGATGACACCCAGAATGCCGATCCACTCGGTGACCAGCCCGTAGAGCGTCCAGGCGCCGATCAGCGGCAGCCCGCCGGTCGGCGACACCACCTCGAAGTACGCCTCAAGCACCAGCAGCGACAGGACGACGAAGCCGACCATCACGAACCAGTGCGCCGCGCCCACCACGCTCCAACGGAGCATCCGGGTGTGCCCGGCGGTCTCCGCCAGCATGGTCCTGGTACGGCTGAGCTTGTCACCGGAGCGGGTCGGATCGGGCTGACCCAGCCGGATGACGGCCACCATCTTCGAGACCGCGCGTACCGCAAGCCACACCGCAACGGCGGTGATGGCGGCCGCGAGGATCGTGGTGACGATCTGGACGCTGCCCATCGAGTTGGCCTCCCGGTCTGCTGCCTGTCGAGCGGCTCGGCGACCGGGGTGTCGGTGCGATCGGCCGACCCGCCGCCGCACCTCAACCTGATCGGTCGATGACCTCGCTCCGCTCGGTCATGCAGTGCAGCCTACGCGCAAGGTTACCCAGCAGTAACGTGAGTCATCTCGCACCCGGGGGCCACGCTGCCCTCCGCACACCTTAGGAGGCCGGCGGCACCACCGCTCGGGCGGGCCGCCGGGGGGTGCCGGACGGCCGTGGCGTCGAGTCGTGGGTCAACGCCAGCGGGAGAGCACGATCAGCGAGGCGACCATCGCGCCGAAGCCGACCGCCAGGTTCCAGTACCCCAGCTCCATGACCGGGTACTCCTGCTCGGAGAGGTAGTAGACCACCAGCCAGCCGATGCCGAAGACGATCAGCGACACCGCCAGGACCGGCAGCCACACCGGGCTGGGCTTGTTGGCGGCTGCGGTCGTCGCCGTCGGGCGGACGTCCGTAGGCGGGGTGTACACCTTCTTCTTGCGGACCTGAGACTTGGGCACGGCGCTCTCCAGAGGGGTTACGACCTCGTCCGGCCTGACAACCGGGCGCGAGGGCGACGGTCCATGGCCAATAATGTTCGACAGCTAGCGTAGTCCGGAAGACCCGTCCGATCCACGAATGAGGCGAGACCGGTACCGGGCGGCACCGGAAAAAGAGCGAGACGGCTGTCGTTCCGGCCCACACCGGGCGACGTCGGAGCAGAACGACGAGGGGGAACAGGCTCGTGGAGTACACGTCCGGTGCAGCGTCGTGGCAGAAGGCGCTGCGACGACTTGTCGCCGGGTTGCTACCCCGGCGGCCTCGTCAACGCCGACCCGGCTGGTCGGTCGGCGTACCGCTGATCGCCCTCGCGGCAGGTCTGCTCTTCACCACCACGGCCACCACGGCCGGCGGCACCGCCCTGCGCGAGGACCGTCGGCCGCAGCTGACCGAGCTGATCGAGGATCGCCGCGAGCAGGTGGCGACGAACGAGGAGCGGGCCGCCGCGCTGCGCGGGGAGCTGGAGAGCCGGACGGCCGTCCTCGCCAACTCCGACGGCCCGATCAGGGAACAGCAGCAGCGGGCCGACGACAGTCGGGCCGCCGCCGGCTTCACCGCCCTCACCGGCTCCGGCCTGACCGTCGAGCTGAACGATGCGCCGCAGCTCAGCAACCTGCCCGAAGGGGCCACCAACGACGACCTGGTCGTCCACCAGGGCGACGTGCAGGCCGTGGTCAACGCACTGTGGGCCGGCGGCGCCGAGGCGATGTCAATCATGAACGTGCGCGTCCTGGCAACCAGCGCGGTACGCTGCGTGGGTAACACCCTGCTGCTGCACGGGCGGGTGTACTCCCCACCTTTCAAGATCGTAGCAATTGGCGATCCCGCCGCACTCCGGCAGGCCCTCGCCGCTTCCGAGGGAGTCCGGTGGTTCAGGGACGCGGTCGACAACTACCAACTCGGCTACTCAGAGACCCCCGGGACCGTCACGGTGCCCGCCTTCGAGGACTCCACCACCCTGCGTTCGGCGACAGTGCCGCAGTGAGCACCCGGTGAACCCCCAGTCCGACGGTCGGCACCGCGACCAGACCGACGAGCCCACCGCCTTCCTGCCCAAGGTCGAGCGAGCAGAGTCCGCCGGAGCCCGTCAGGCGGGCGCCTGGCCGGACCCGGTCCTGCCCACCCGGTCCGGGCGGCCCCAGGCACCGCACGACCCGACACCGGCCACCGCTCCGCGGCCGGCCGACCAGGCTCCTGCCCCCGGTTGGACGCCGGACGGTCAACGACCGACCAACTCCGGTCGCTTCGACGGAGCCGCCGAGACCAGCTCGCCGGGCCCCGGCCGCTGGGACACGCCTCCGGCAGCGGATCCGCCTGCTCGGAGCACAACCGCGCCCGCCACACCGAGCGCCTGGAACGCGGCCCCGGCACCGGAGCGGACCAGCACGCCTCCGGTCGACCGTCGGGGCGCCGACAGCCCGGAGCGGCCGACCGCAGCCGCCGGGCGTTGGGACACCGCGCCGGCCACAGACCACCGGGCGAGCCAGTGGGACGCGCCGGCAACGGCCGCGCGTACCGCCAATCAGTGGGACCCGGCACCGGACGCGCAGCGCGCGGCCGATCCGGGCCGCCCGGCGAACCAGTGGGATGCCGCTCCCGGTCCGGGTCGTGACGCCGCCGGCCGGCAACCGAGCGCGGGGAACAACGACCAGTGGAACGGCGTACCCCTGCCGTCGGGCCAGCCGGACATTCCGGTGGGGCCGACGCCGTGGCGCGGCGCTTTCCAGCCGACCCGGGGTGCTGGTGACACCGAGCAGCAGTACGGCGCGCCCTACGGCGATCACGCACCGCGTCCCGTCTCCGGGCAGGCCAACCAGGTAGCACCGCAGGCGCCACGCCCCGGGCCGGACTGGCCCGCCGGAAACGGTTCGGCCTACCCGGTATCCGGCCAGCCACCGGCGACGCCGTCCTGGTCGGCTGAGGGTCGGGGCACCCCGGGCGTCGAACCACCACGGCAGTCGACGGACCGAGCACCCGGTCCGGCTGACTGGTCCGGTGAGGGCCCGACCGCGCTGATACCGAAGGTCGGCGGCCTGGCCGGCCCGGCAGTCGGTGGCCGGGGAACGGAGCCGACCAGGCCGAACCAGGCGACGAACGGGCAGCCCGTGGCGAGCCCGGGAGCCACGGATCGTCCGGTCACCCCGACCAGCCCCGCCGCTGGCCAGCAGCCCCGCCCGGCCGCACCCGGCCAGTCGACGGCACCGGGGCAAGCGTCCGCGCCCGGCCAGCCGTCCGCGCCGAACCGATCGGCCGACCCGGCGGCGACCGCCCTGATTCCGGCGGTCACCGCGACCCGGCCAGGTGCTCCGCCCGCACTGGACTCGACCGCCCTGATGGGTGCCGTGCCCAGGCCACCCAAGGGCGAAGAACCGTCCGACGGATCTGACCAGCCCGCGGAGGCACCGAAGCCGCGGCGCGGCGATCGGGTGGTGCAGTTGCGCCCCCACCAGACAGGTGAGGGCTACAAGAGCGTCTACTCGGAGCTGACCCGCCCGTCGATCTGGTCCCGGGTGCGCACCGGTCTCCGGTTCAGCGGCGAGTTGCTGATCACTTTCGGCCTGGTGGTGCTCCTCTTCGCCGGCTACGAGATCTGGGGCAAGTCGGCGATCGTGGACGCCCACCAGGGCGAGCTGAGCGAGCAACTGGCCCAGGCATGGGCACCCGAGCCGGAGACGGATCCGACGGTCTCGGCGTCAGCCAGCCCCTCCGCCAAGCCGAAGCCGGCGGTGCACGGCACGCCGATCGCCGGCCTCTACATTCCGAAGTTCGACAAGGAATGGATCGTGGTGGAGGGTGTCGGCCAGAAGGACATCCGGTACGCGCCGGGCCACTATCCGGACAGCGCCGGGCCGGGCCAGGTGGGCAACTTCTCCGTGGCCGGGCACCGGAACCGGGCCACCTTCTGGCGACTGGACGAACTGCGTAAGGGTGACCCGATCCTGGTCGAGGGCCGCAACGACTGGTACGTCTACCAGGTCACCGAGAGCCTGATCGTCAAACCGACGCAGGTTGAGGTGGTGGCCCCCGTTCCGGGGCGGCCAGGTGTCAAGCCGACCAAGCGGATGCTGACCTTGACCACCTGCAACCCGAAGTTCGACAACTACGAACGGTTGATCATTCACGCCGAGTTGACGCGTACCCAGCCGAAGGCCGAGGGACGCCCGGCGGAGTTGGGGACCTGACGATGTACGCCTGGATCTGGCGCAAGCTGCCCTTCGGGCTGCCCGGCAAGCTCGTCGGCAGCCTGCTGCTCGCCACCACCATGGTGGCGTTGCTCTGGTATGTGGTGTTTCCCTGGGCGGAACCGCTGCTTCCCTTCGACGACGTGCAGGTCACCCAGGACGACTCCGGTGTGCCGGGCGCACCCGACGGTGACGTCGGTCCCGGAGACGAGGGCGCTGTCGACGACGCCCCGTCGGGCGACGAGCACGACCTGCCGTACGACACCGACCGGAACAACACCCCGCCACCCGACGAGGACGAGTGATCCCGATGCGCGTCCTGGTGATCGACAACTACGACTCGTTCGTCTTCAACCTCGTGCAGTACCTCGGCCAGTTGGGCGTGGAGTGCGAGGTACGACGCAACGACGAGATCGAGGTGACCGAGGTCGGCCGGGTCGGCGCGACCGGCGTCCTGCTCTCGCCGGGTCCGGGTACCCCCGACCGGGCCGGCATCTGCCTCGACGTGATCCGCGAGTACGCCGGCAAGCTGCCGATCTTCGGGGTGTGCCTGGGTCACCAGGCCATCGGCGAGGCGTTCGGGGCGACCGTCACCCGTGCCCCGGAGCTGCTGCACGGCAAGACCTCGGAGGTCCGGCACGACGGCACCGGTGTCCTCGCCGGCCTGCCCGACCCCTTCACGGCGACCCGCTACCACTCCCTCGCCGTGCTGCGGGAGACGCTGCCCGACGAGTTGGAGGTGACCGGCTGGACCGCCTCCGGCATCGTGATGGCGATGCGGCACCGCACCCTGCCGATCGAGGGCGTCCAGTTCCATCCCGAGTCGGTGCTCACCGAGGGCGGTCATCTCATGCTGGCCAACTGGCTCGCCGCCTGCGGCCACCCGAAGGCGCTGGACCGCGCCCCGGAACTGGCCGCCGAGGTCGACGCCCGCCGCCGGGCCGCCTTCGCCACCATTTGAGCCACCGGCACCGCGCGCTGCGGTGTCACATATTGTCGCCCAGGTCGGTCAGCGGGCCAGGGCGTCGGAGATGCCGGGGTCGGCGGGTGAGGTGACGGCGGGTGGCCGGTCGCGGATGACGTCCCAGGCCGCCTTGCCGCTGGCGAGGTAGTCCCGAGCTGCCTTGCGCACCAGCAGGCCGGTGCCGCAGCCCGCACAATTGGCGGTCACCCCGTCGGCGTCGATTCCGACGTGCCGACACAGTGTCACCGCCCGGGACAGGTGGTAGGACTGGGTGACGATCAGGGCACGCTCGATGCCGTACACCTGGCGGGCGCGTAGGCAACTGTCGTAGGTGTCCAGGCCGTGCGGGTCGGCGACGACGCGCTCCGCATCGACGCCGAGCCGCTCGGTCAGGTGGGCGGCCATGATCGCCGGTTCGTCGCCGGACTCGCCCGCACCGTCACCCGAGACGAGGACCACCCGGGCCCGGCCGTTGCGCACCAGCTCGGCGGCGGTCTCCAGCCGCCCGGCGAGCCGGATGCCCGGTCGCCGGCCGTTCTCTGTCACGGCGGTGCCCAGGACGATCACGACATCGGCGGTCGGGGCCTCGGCCGCTGGATGGACGTGGCCGCGCGCACCGATGGTCGTCCAGAGCCAGGGCAGGCTGGCCAGCAGCAGCGCGATCACCACCGGCACGGCCATCCGGAGCAGGCGTCGCTTCAGCCGGTTGACCGGAGGATCGGACCGCGTCACTCCTCGGCGAGGCGGAACGGGGAGATCGACGGCAGCAGCCCGCCGCCGCTGCCGCCACCATCGTCGTCGTCATCCGGCGGTGGGGTGGTCGGCGGCGTGCTGGTCGGCGGGGTCTGGGTCGGCGGGTCCGGGTTTTCCGGCTCCGGCACCGAGACGACGATCTTCACCGTGCTGCCCTTGGTGCGCTCGGTGTTGGCGTTCGGGCTCTGGTCGAGCACCCGCCCGGCCTCATCGGCGGGAACCTCGTCGCCGAGTTCGGGGTCGACCTTGAAGCCGGCGCGTTCCAGGGTCCGCGTCGCCTCCGCCTGGGACAGGCCGACCACCGACGGCACCGCCACGACGTTGCCCTCGGAAACGGTGAGGGTGACGTCGCTGCCTTCCGCGACCTTCTCGCCCGATGGCGGGTCGACCTCCAGCACCTGACCCTCGCGCTCCGCACTGTCCTTTTTCTTGACCTTGACGTTGAGCTTGAGATTCTTGAGCAGCGTCTCGGCGCTCTCGCGGGTGCTGCCGACGAGGCCGCGCGGGATTTCCACCTCAGGCTTGCCGCCGCAGATCCGTACGGTCACCGTGCTGTTCGGCGCGGCCCGCTCACCGGCGGGTGGGGACTGGTTGGTGACCGTCCCCTCCTTGCAGTCCGAGGTGTACTCCGGCTCACCACGCGCCGGCACGAAGCCGTCCCGCTCGATCTGGGCGAACGCGTCAGCCTGGGTCAGCCCGGTGACCGTGGGTACCGCTGCGTCCTCCGGCTCGCCACGCTCGTTCAGCAGCAGCGCGGCGACCAGGGCGATCACCGCGAGCACGCCGAGCGCGGCGAACATGGCGATCAGCCAGGAGGATGCCTTCCGCTGGCGCGGGTCACCCACCCGGGCGGGTATCTGCCGGGTCTGCGTCGCACCCCCCGACGGGTACCCCGGGCGGCCGGCCGCAGCCATCGCCACGGTCTCGTCCTCGCGCATCACCGGAGTCGCCATCACCGGCCGGCCCGCGGCCGCGCGGAGCAGGTCCGCCCGCATCTCGCCGGCGCTCTGGTAGCGGTTCAGCGGATTCTTCGACAGTGCCTTGAGCACGATCGCGTCCACCGCCGGATTGACGTCCGGGTTCAGGTCACTCGGGGTCGGCGGCGCCTCCCGCACGTGCTGGTACGCGACACTGACCGGGCTGTCGCCGACGAAGGGCGGGTGCCCACAGATGAGTTCGAAGAGCACACAGCCGGCGGCGTACACATCGGAGCGGGCGTCGACCGCCTCGCCCCGAGCCTGTTCCGGTGAAAGGTACTGCGCGGTGCCGATGACCGCGCTGGTCTGGGTCATCGTGGTGGCGCCGCTGGCCAGGGCCCGGGCGATGCCGAAATCCATCACCTTGACCTGGCCGGTCTGGGTGAGCATCACGTTGCCCGGCTTGATGTCGCGGTGGATGATGCCGTGCCGGTGGCTGAAGTCCAACGCGGCGCAGATGTCGGCGGAGATCTCCAGCGCCCGCCGGGGTTGCAGCCGACCTTCTGCGCCGAGCACCTCCTTCAACGTGCGCCCGTTCACGAACTCCATCACGATGAACGGAAGCGTCTCGCCGGTCGGCGCCTGCTCCTCACCGGTGTCGTAGACGGCGACGATGGCGGGGTGGTTGAGGGAGGCGGCGTTCTGCGCCTCCCGCCGGAACCGCATCTGGAAGGTGGCGTCCCGGGCCAGGTCCGTCCGAAGCATCTTGATCGCGACATCCCGACCGAGCCGCAGGTCGCGACCGCGATGCACCTCAGCCATGCCGCCATAGCCGAGCAGCTCGCCGACCTGGTACCTGCCACCGAGCAGGCGGGCCTGCGCTGTCATCGCGTCTGTCGTCCTTCGCTCGTCGTCGTCTTGTCGCCGCCCGGTCGGGGCTGATCCAGTCGACGGTACGCCGTAACGACCGAATCGTCTCGCCCGTCGGACCGCAGCACGTCGGACGTCACCGTTGGCACGGAAGCCCCACCCGGCGTGCCCGCGCCGAGGTTGTTCCGCCACTGGTAGGAAATCACGCCGGAGCAGATGAGTACCAGTGCGCCCAGCATGATGGCCAGGAACACCATGCCGGCCCGTGACCGTCGAGGCACCGGATGTGATGGGGCGGGTTGCGGAGCGTACCCGGGCGGGACCGTGGCCGCGCCACGCGGATAGCCGGCAGCCGCCGGTGCCACGGTGGTGGGGCGGTGCACGGCCGCCGGCGGACGGGCCTGCGGGTGAGCCGGCGGCAGCCGGTGCCCCATGGCCTGCGGATGCGCGGGCGCCGGGGAGTGCGGGGCCGCAGCCGGACGCGGCGGTTGTGGCGGCGGAACCTGCGCTCGGCCCGGCGCCGGCGAGGCGGGCGCGGCCGAGATCGGCGCGGCCTGACCGCCGGATCGTGCCTGCCGGGACAGTGCGGTCTTCATCTGCCGTGCCACGCCGGCCAACGCGGCGGCACTCGGCCAGCGATCCTTCGGGTCCTTCGCCAACGCCCGCTCGACCACCGCGCGGACCTGGGGCGGGATGTCGGAGGGCAGCGGCCGGGGCGTCTCCCGGACGTGCCGCATCGCGATGTCGAGCGGGTTGTCACCCTCGAAGGGCCGCCGGCCGGCAAGGCACTGGTAGGCGACCACGCCGAGCGCGTAGACGTCGGAGGCGGGGGTGGCGACCTGGCCGGTGGCCTGCTCCGGCGAGATGTAGGACGCGGTGCCGAGCACCGATCCGGCCGCGGTGAGCTGCCCGACCAGCTCCGACCGGGCGATGCCGAAGTCGGTCAGCACCAGCGTGCCGTTGGGCCGGACCAGCAGGTTTCCGGGCTTCACGTCCCGGTGCACGATGCCCTTCACGTGAGCCGCGTGCAGCGCGTCCGCGGCCTGGGCGACCAGTGCCATGGTCCGCGCCGGGGTGAGCCGGCCGACCCGGCTCAGCGTGGCCGAGAGCGGGTCACCCTCGACGTACTCCATCACCAGGAAGGCGATGTGCTGGTCGTTGCCGAAGTCGTAGACGTCGACCACGCCCGGGTGGTTGATCGTCGCCATGGTGCGGGCCTCGCCGCGGAATCGCTCGGCGAACCCCGGCTCGTCCAGCAACGCCGGGAGCAGGCTCTTGACCGCCACCGTACGCCCGAGCACCTGGTCGGTGCCGCGCCAGACGTCGCCCATGCCGCCACTGGCGATCCGCTCGTCGAGCCGGTAGCGGTTACCGAGCTGCACACCCGGACTGAGCATGTCAGCGCCCCCCGGGCTCGGCGATGGCGGCTCGCATGATCTGACCGGCGATCCGGGCGGCCTCGGCGCTGCCGCCGCTGCCGGCCTCCTCCAGGACGACGCAGACGGCGGAAACCGGTTTGCCGTTGGAGTCGAGGGCGAACCCGATGAACCAGCCATGATCGGGGCGGTCCGGAGCGGACTGCGCCGTGCCGGTCTTGCCGCCGACGGTGTAGCCGTTGATCCGGGCGTTGCGGCCGGTACCGTTCTGCACCACGCTGACCATCATGTCCCGCAGGTCGGCGGCGACCTGACCGCTCACCGGCCGGCGTAGCTCGCGTGGGTTGGCCGTGTCGTAGACGGTGGTGCGATCCGGTGCCAACAGCTGACGCACCAGGTACGGCCGCATCTGGCTGCCGCCGTTGGCCACCGCCGCGGCGATCATGGCGCCCTGCAACGGGGTCATCCGCACGTCCCGCTGACCGATGGAGGACTGGGCCAGCGCCGCCGGATCGGTGCCGCCGTCCGGGTTCGCCATGCTGCCGGTGCGGCTGGCCGCCACGCCCAGGCCGGTCTCGCCGAGCCGACCGACGGTCAGGTCCTCCTGCTCGAACCCGAACTGGCGGGCCTTTTCCTTGAGCACGTCGGGGCCGAGCTGCACGCCGAGTTTGGCGAACCCGGTGTTGCAGGAGTCGGTGACCGCCTTCATCAGGGTGACCTCTGCCTGCGGGCAGATCGACGGCACCGCGTTGGTGATCGCCTCCCCGGAGGTCGGCGGGGTGTAGCTGGAGCCGGCCGGGATGTTCGTGTCCTGGCCGATGCCGTTCTCCAGCGCGGCCGCGGCCACCACGATCTTGAAGGTGGAGCCGGGCGGCAGCACCTCGCCGAGCGCCCGGTTCCGCAGCGGCCGTGCCGCGTCCTTGTCGAGCTTGTTGTACGCGGAGGTGGCCTCGTTGGTGTTGTGACTGGCCAGCGGGTTCGGGTCGAAGCTGGGGATGGAGACCAGCGCCTGCACCGCCCCGGTGGCCGGGTCGACGGCGATCGCCGCCCCCTTGGTCGCCCCCCGGTTGTTGTTCCGCAGCTCGTCGTAGGCGGTGTCCTGGGCCCGCTTCGAGAGGGTGAGCAGCACGTTGCCGCCGGCGGTGGTGTCCCCGGTGACCATGTCCCGCAACCGGTTGACGATGAGCTGGTCGCTGGTGCCGGCGAGGAAGTCGTTCTCGGCGCGCTCCAGGCCGGTCGCCGACCCGTTGACCGGCTCGTACCCGAGCACGTGGGCGTACTTTGCGCCGCCCGGGTAGGTGCGCAGGTACTTCAGCTCGCCGTCGGTCTCCTTGCTGACCGCCAGGGCGGTACCGCCGGCCTCGATGTTGCCGCGCTTGCGGTCGTACTTGGCGACCTGGACCCGACCGTTGTAGTCGCTGGTCCGGTACTCGTCGGCCTTGTACGCCTGGATCCAGTTGAGGTTCGCGAAGAGCAGACCGAACAGGACGATGACGACGACGCCGACCCGACGCAGGGGTGCGTTCACGGCTTGATCACCTCCGTGGGGGCACCGTGCAGCTGCTCGGGCGGGCCGGAGGGCCGGGTCACCTTGCCACCGGCGCCGTCGACCGGGCGGCGGCCGGCGTCGGAGACGCGCAGCAGCACCGCGATGAGCAGCCAGTTCGCCATCAGCGAGGAACCACCGGCGGAGAGGAACGGCGTGGTCTGGCCGGTGAGCGGGATGAGCTTGCTGATCCCGCCGACGATCACGAAGACCTGGAGGGCGAGGGTGAAGGCCAGGCCACCGGCGAGCAGCTTGCCGAACGAGTCCCGGACCGCCAGGGCGGCCCGCAGCCCCCGCTCCACGATGAGCAGGTAGATCACCAGTAGCGCGGAGAGGCCGAAGAGGCCGATCTCCTCACCGATGCCGGCGAAGATGAAGTCGTTCTGCACCTCCGGCAACAGCAGCGGCTGGCCACCGCCGGGCCCGGCACCGAACAGCCCGCCCGAGCCGAGGGCGAGCAGCCCCTGGACCAGCTGATAACCCTCGTCGTAGGGCTGGGCGAAGGGGTCGAGCCAGATCTGTGCCCGCAGGTAGAAGTTTGCGAACGGACCACCCACCGCGTCGCCGAGCACGTACGCGAGATAGGCACCGCCGAAGAAGAGAACCAGGCCGATGAGCAGCCAACTGACCCGTTCGGTGGCGATGTAGACGGTGGCCACGAACATGCCGAAGTAGAGCAGCGAGGTGCCCAGGTCCTTCTCGAAGACGAGGACCAGCAGACTGATCGCCCAGACGACGAGCACCGGGCCGAGGTCACGCCCGCGCGGGAAGTCGATGCCGAGGAACCGGTGACTCGCCAGCGACAGCACCTCACGCTTGCGCACCAGGTAGTAGGCGAAGAAGACCAGCAGCGCGAGCTTGGCGAACTCACCGGGCTGGATCGAGAAGCTGCCGATGCGTACCCAGAGCTTCGCGCCGTTGATCTCGGAGATGCTGGCCGGCAGCACCGCCGGCAGCATGACCAGCACGATGCCCGCCAACCCCAGGGTGTACGCGTACCGGGAGATCGACCGGTGGTCGCGCATCAGCGCCAGCAGCCCGGCGGCGAGGACCACCGAGATCAGCGTCCAGGCGAGCTGCCGTCCGCCGATGCCGGCGAAGATGGCCAGATCCGCTCGTTCCTCGGGGGCCGCCTTGGCCAGGTCGAGCCGGCGGAGGAAGCCGACGCCCAGCCCGTTGAGCAGGGCCACGGCCGGCAGCAGGGCCGGATCGGCGAACGGCGCCAGGAACCGGATAACCAGGTGCATGCCGAGGAACACGGCGGTGAGCGTGGCGGCCGGCACCCAGAATCCCGGAGTGACCGTGTCGAGCACCTTCGCCTCGACCATCGCCCCGTACGCGGCGACCAGCGCCATCGCCAGCAGCAGCAACGACAGCTCGGCGTTGCGCCGGGACCGGGCCATGCGTACGCCGGGTCGCTCGCCCGCGGTCGCGGGCGAGGAAGCCGGGGTGGCCGGTGCGGTCACAATCGTCCTCGGGTCGGAGCCGGTGCCTACTCGGGCGACCGGCAGGCCGCCGGGTCGACCGTGGGCGTGAAGGTATCGACGGGCGGCGCGTCGGGGGTGCTGTCCGGTGCGGTGGTGGAGGCGTCGTCCGGCGTGCCGGGCGACGTGGCCGCTCCCCTCGGTGACGTGCTGCCCACCGGGCTCGGCGAGCCGACCGGGACGCTCGGCGTCGATGACGGCGAACCCACCACCGAGGGCGTGGGGCTCGGCGTCGGCGGGCAGAGCGGCTTGAGGTTCACGTTGGTCGGGCTGTCCATGGTCAGCTCCGCCAGCCGCCGTTCCGCGTCCGGCTCACTCTTCGCCGGGATGCCCTGTTTGACCTGCTCCTGGGCGGCCAGGGTGAGGTCGTCCAGCTGGGCGCTGCTCTCGGAGTGCACCGTGGAGAGATCCACTCCGGCGATCTGGCCCTGGATGCCACGGAACACGGCAACCTGGCCGTTCTCCGTCGCGCCCACGTAGTACTGACGCTGGGTGTAGCTCCAGCCGGCGAACACCCCGCCGCCGACGAGCACCATCATGGCGGTCGTCATTGCCAGCGCACGCAGCGGACGGCGGCGCGCCTCGGGTTCGTCGTCGGCGTTCGCGGCGGACTCGTCGGGGGTCGGCGGCCGAGGCGCGGAGAGCGCCGAGGCACGAGCCGCCGGGGTGGAGACGTCCGCCGAGGTGGCCATTCCACGGTCCCGGGCTGCCGCACCACCGACGATCGGCGCCGCCTCGACGATGTCCCGGTCGGTGGCGTCGGCGATGATCACCGTGATGTTGTCCGGACCGCCACCGCGCAGAGCGAGCTGGACGAGCCGCTCGACACACTGCTGCGGGTCGGCGTACTCCCGCATGGTCTCGCCGATGGTCTCCGCGCTCACCACGCCGGAGAGTCCGTCGGAGCAGATCAGATATCGGTCGCCGGTCAGGACCTGCCGAACCGAGTACTCGGGGTCGATGTCGCGGCCGTCCAGGGCCCGGGTGAGCAGCGAGCGCTGCGGGTGGCTGCTCGCCTCCTCCGGGCTGATCCGGCCCTCGTCGACGAGCATCTGGACGTAGGTGTCGTCCTTGGTGATCTGCGCGAACTCTCCGTCGCGCAGAAGGTAGGCCCGCGAGTCGCCGATGTGGACCATGCCCAGCTTGCTGCCGGAGAAGAGGGTCGCGGTCAGCGTGGTGCCCATCCCCTCCAACTGAGGGTTGGCCTCCACCGTCTCGCGGAGCTGCTGGTTGGCGGTGCCCACGGCGGAGCGGAGCGCGTCGACCAGGGCGTCACCGGGGACGTCCTCGTCCAGCGGCGCCATGGCACCGATGACGATGTTGCTGGCGACGTCACCGGCGGCCATGCCGCCCATGCCGTCGGCAACGGCGAGTAGCCGCGGCCCGGCGTAGACGGAGTCCTGATTTCCGTCTCGGATCAGACCGCGGTCGCTGTGGGCCGCATAGCGCAGGGTCAGAGTCATGGCCGTAATTCGAGAGAGGTGCGGCCGATCCGGATCGGCACGCCGAGGGGGACGGGGGTTGGTCCGGTGACCTTAGCGCGATCCAGGTACGTCCCGTTAGTCGAACCGAGGTCCTCGACGAACCACTGCCCGTCACGCGGCACGAGCCGGGCGTGTCGCGCGGACGCGTAATCGTCGGTGATGACGAGGGTGGAGTCCTCGGCACGACCGATCGTTATCTGCGCCTCACCCAACGTGATTCGCGTGCCGGCCAGTTGACCTGCGGTCACCACCAGCTGGTGCGCCGCCCGCCCCCGCTTCACCTTCGCCGGCTTCGCCGTCGCCTGACCGGTCGACGCGCCCACCGTCCGTGGTGCGGCCACCAGTCGACCCGAGCGGGCCCCCGCGAAGAGGTCCCGGCGGATCACGCCGACCACCGTGAACACGAAGATCCACAGCAGGACGAGGAATCCGAACCGGGCAACGGTGATAACGAGTTCCGGCAAGGCGGGTCAGCCGTCCACGCGGAAGGTCAGGGTGGTCGTACCGAGCTGGATCATGTCACCGGGATTCAACGCCACGGCGGAGACCCGCTGGCCGTTGACCATGGTGCCGTTGGTCGAGCCGAGGTCGGTCAGCACTACCTGCCCACCGTCGAAGTCCAGCCGGGCGTGTCGCCGGGAGATGCCGACGTCCGGCAGGCGCAGGTTGGCCTGGTCGCCACGACCGATCACGGTCGAGCCCATCTGCAGCGGATAGGTGCGGCCGTCGCCGGAGACCAGCCGGATGTTGCGCCCGCCACCGTGACCCGGCGGCGGGCCGTAGCCACCACCCTGGTCGTACGACGGATAGCCGGGCGGACCGGCGTCGTATCCGGGCGGACCGGCGTCGTATCCGGGCGGACCGGCGTCGTATCCGGGCGCCGAGACCGGGGCGACCTCGCCACCGGTGTAGACCTCGGCGGTGACCCGGAACATGCCGGTATCCAGTCCTTCACCGCGTTCGATCTCGACGATCACGTCTCCGTAGACCGTCCACGCCTGCTCACCGATGAACTCCGCCTGCGACTGGGCCAACTCCTGGGCCAGCGCGGCGGCGTACGGCGCCAGCCGACTATGGTCGTACGGCGAGAGATCGATCACGTAGCGGTTGGGCACCAACGTGCGCCCACCAGCCAGGATGGCCTTGTGTGCTTCGGCCTCCCGCTGCATGGCGTTGAGGATCTCCACGGGGTGGACCACCCCTTTGAAGACCTTGGCGAAAGCCCCTTCGACCAGGCCTTCCAGACGCTTCTCGAAGCGTTGCAGCACGCTCACCGGCTCCTCCTCGGGTCCCGAGGACATGATGGTATCCGTCCAGAGCGCACGCAGCTCACACGCCGCTCGGCCGGCAGGCCACGGCCCGTTCGGACGGCCCCTGATTGTCGTGCTACTCTTTCGTCCGCCACGAACGGTAACCGCTGCGAGCAGCGAAAGCCATTCGTGGCAACAGACCAAGGTCACGTAATATGGCCGAGGCCCGCCGGCGAAGCCCGGTGCAGGTCGCGTTCGACCGAGGTCAAGCCACGGGGAAGTGGCGGAATGGCAGACGCGCACGGTTCAGGTCCGTGTGTCCGAAAGGACGTGGGGGTTCAACTCCCCCCTTCCCCACCACAGCCGAGGGCTCCGCTAATGCGGGGCCCTCGCTCCGTATGGGGGCGTACCGAACGTCACGCTATGCTCCGATGGTTTCTGCCTCCGACGCACCAGGAGTGGCATGTGAGTGTCGCATTCGTGACCGGGTCGGGTGGTCTGATCGGCTCCGAGGCGGTCCGGCACTTCGCCGGCATCGGTCTCGACGTGGTCGGTATCGACAACGACATGCGGCAGGAGTTCTTCGGCGAGGAGGCGTCCACCGCGTGGAACGTCCGCCGGTTGACCGACGAGCTGGGTGACGCGTACTCCCACCACAGCATCGACATCCGGGACCGGGCGGCGCTCGGTGCGCTGTTCGGACGGTACGGCCGGGACGTTGCTGTGGTGATCCACACTGCCGCGCAGCCCTCGCACGACTGGGCGGTACGCGATCCCTTCACCGACTTCGACGTGAACGCCGCCGGCACCCTCAACGTCCTGCAGAGCGTCCGGGAGCACTGCATCGACGCCCCGGTCATCCACTGCTCCACCAACAAGGTGTACGGCGACCGGCCGAACAGCCTGCCCCTGGTGGAGCTGGAGACCCGTTGGGAGATCGAGTCCGGCCACCCGTACGAGCAGGGCATCCGCGAGGACATGTCGATCGACGCCTGTCTGCACTCGATCTTCGGTGCCTCGAAGGTCGCGGCGGACATCATGGTGCAGGAGTACGGCCGCTACTTCGGCATGAAGACGGCCTGCTTCCGGGGCGGGACGTTGACCGGCCCGGCGCACTCGGCGACCGAGTTGCACGGCTTCCTCGGTTACGTGATGCGGGCGAACATGGAGCGCCGCACCTACAAGATCTTCGGCTACCAGGGCAAGCAGGTCCGCGACGCGATCCACAGCTCGGACGTGGTCTCCGCGTTCGAGGCGTTCTTCCGCAATCCCCGCTCGGCCGCCGTCTACAACCTCGGCGGCGGCCGGCACTCGAACACCTCCAACCGGGAGGCG
The DNA here is from genome assembly GCF_016863535.1 of Micromonospora lutea. GTDB lineage: Bacteria > Actinomycetota > Actinomycetes > Mycobacteriales > Micromonosporaceae > Micromonospora > Micromonospora lutea. Next base: position 124,461 of record NZ_BOPB01000013.1, on the reverse strand, counting down.
TTCACCCTGGCCGAGCAGATCACCGGCCAGGAAATGATCACTGAATACGTCGCGGCCAACCGGATCGGCGACCACAAGTGGTGGATCGGCTCCAACGAGGCGTTCCAGGCCGACTACCCGGACTGGAAGCAGGTGTACGACGTACCGATGATCATGCGAGAAATCTACGAGGCCAACGTGGACAAGTGGGTACCGGGAGCATGACCAAGAAGAACGTGCTCGGCGTGCTGGTCGACGCGACCACCTACGCCGAGGCCACCGAACAGGTCGTGGCCGCCGCCCAGGAACGCCGGCCGCTGGCGCTGACCGCGCTGGCCGTGCACGGTGTGATGACCGGCGTGCTGGACCCGGCACACAACGCCCGGCTCAACTCCTTCGACGTGGTCACCCCGGACGGTCAGCCGGTGCGCTGGGCACTGAACCTGCTGCACGGTGCCGGCCTCTCCGATCGGGTCTACGGTCCGACGCTGACCCTGCACGTGCTCTCCCGCTTCGCCGACGAGGGGCTTCCGGTCTACCTGTACGGCTCGACCGATGAGACGCTCGCCCGGCTGATCCCGGCGCTGGAGCGGATGTTCCCGGCCCTGAAGATCGCGGGGGTGGAGGCGTCCAAGTTCCGCGGCGTGCAGCCGGGCGAGGACCGCGACATCGCCGAGCGGATCAAGGCGAGCGGCGCCCGGCTGGTCCTGGTCGGGCTCGGCTGTCCCCGGCAGGAGATCTTCACGTACGCGATGCGCCCGCTGCTGGACATGCCGATGATGGCCGTCGGCGCGGCCTTCGACTACCACGCGGGGCTGCTGCGCCAGCCGCCGCCGTGGATGCAGCGCGCCGGGTTGGAGTGGTTCTGGCGCCTCGGCCTGGAACCCAAGCGACTGTGGCGGCGCTACGTGATCCTGAACCCCGCGTACCTGGGTCGCCTCTTCGCCCAGAAGACCGGGCTGTGGAAGGCCCGGCCGCCCGCGCCGGCCACCGAACGGCCGACCGGGTTCGCGGTCTGACCCGACACGACGAGCGGGCCCCGGCGCTACGCCGAGGCCCGCTCGTTCGCTGTCCGGACGTCAGAGGGTCAGCGTCCAGGTGTTGATGTAGCCGGTGTCACCGCCGTAGACGTCGCGCACCTGGAGCCGCCAGGTGCCGTTCGCCGCCTCGCTGGAGAGGTTCACCGTGTAGGTGGTGTTCACGTTGGCATTCCAGTCGAGGATGCTGCTGTTCTTCAGCCGGTAGGACGAGCCGTCCGGGGCGAGCAGGTCGATGACCAGGTCGCCACGGTAGGTGTGCACGATGTTCACCGCGACGGCCGAGGACGACGAGGCGTTCCGGTTGCAGCCGGAGATCGTGATCGAGCTGGTCACCGCCGAGCCCGCGTCCGGGATCGACACGTCGGTGCCGTTGGTCCCGGAGCAGCCACCGCCACCGCTGCCGGTGACCGTCAGCGAGTACGTCGCGCTTCTGGTGCCGGAGGCCGCGGTGCCGGTGACGGTCACCGGGTACGTGCCGGCCGGCGTGCTGGCCGAGGTACTGATGGTCAGCGTGGACGACCCGCCCGAGGTGACGCTGGCGGGGCTGAACGAGGCGGTCGCCCCGGACGGCAGGCCGCTGGCCGAGAGGCTGACCGACTGCGCCGATCCGTTGGTGGTGGCGGTGGCCACCGTCGCGGTCACCGAACCGCCCGGCGCGGTGGAACCGGAGGTCGGCGACACCGAGACCGAGAAGTCGTTCGTCGGCGGCGGAGTGCTGCCGTTGACCACGTAGAGCAACTGGTTCGGGGTTCCCGTGCCGACGTTCGAGATCACGTTCGGGGTGGAGTTGTTGACCAGGTAGTCCCGGACCTGCTGGGGCGTCCAGGACGGGTTGGCCGAGAGCACCAACGCCGCCGCACCGGCGACGTGCGGCGAGGCCATCGAGGTGCCGCTGATGGTGTTCGTCGCGGTGTCGTTGGTGTGCCAGGCGGAGGTGATGCTCACCCCGGGTGCCAGGATGTCCACGCAGGTGCCGTAGTTGGAGAAGCTCGCGGCGGCGTCGTTGCTCTGGGTGGCACCGACGGTGATCGCCGGAGCGGCCCGCGCCGGCGAGTAGTTGCAGGCGTTCTGCCGCTGGCCGAGGGAGTTGCCGTTGCCGGCGGCCACCGCGTACGTGACGCCGGAGTTGATGGAGTTGACGACCGCGTTGTCGACCGCGGTGTTCGCCCCGCCGCCGAGGCTCATGTTGGCGACGGCCGGCTTCACCGCGTTGGCGGTGACCCAGTCGATGCCGGCGATGACGCCGGCGTTGGTGCCGCTGCCGGAGCAGTTGAGCACCTTGACCGCCACCAGGCGGGTCGCCTTCGCCACGCCGTACGCCGAGCCGCCGACGGTGCCCGCCACGTGCGTACCGTGGCCGTTGCAGTCGGTGTTGTTGGAGTCGACCGTGTTGGTGCCCCAGGTCGCCCGACCGCCGAAGTCCGAGTGCGTGGTCCGGATGCCGGTGTCGATGACGTACGAGGTCACGTTCGTGGCCGTGTTGGGGTACGTGTACGAGCTGTTGAGCGGCAGGTTCCGCTGGTCGATCCGGTCCAGGCCCCAGGACGGGGGGTTCGTCTGGGTGCCTGCGATGGAGACGACGTGGTTCTGTTCGACATACGCGACCGCAGGGTCGGCCGCGATCCGCGCTGCGGCCCGCGCGCTGACGCGTACCTCGGCGCCCCGCACGGCCGCGCTGTAGGTCCGGGCCGTCGCACCGCCGTGCCGGCGCAGCAGCCGGTCCACGGAGGAGCCGACAGCCGTACGGCTGACCTCGCTGTCCTTGAACACGACGATGTAGCTGCCTTCGACGGCGGTCGCGCCGCCGGCGCTTCGAACGGTGCCGACCGGCTCGGCCGCCATGGCCGGCGTGGCCGTGGCCACCATCGCCAGCGCGGCCAGCCCGACGAGTACGGACCTTTGTGGAAGAGCCATCTTCCTACCTCCCTCCGATCGGCGTCGACCGTCCATCTGCTCGTGACAGATTGATCGATGAATGCCGATCAAGGTGAGGGTAGTTGGACGCGTGCGGACAGTTAAACATGTCGGATCCCTCATAACATCGACGAGATGGTTCCCCTACGGGGACGGGGTACGGGACGAACGGGGGGTGGGCCCGGATTCGGCGAGCCGGAAATCGGGCAAGGCTGATGGGCATGCAGAGCCATCTCGCCCTCCTGCTTCCGGTCGCCGCCGTCTGGTGGGCCGCTGGTTGTGTCGCGGACGGGCTACCCCGCCTGAAGCACGCTCGCGAGCTGCGCCAGCACACCGGCTGGTTACTCGCACTGACGCTGACCGGGCTCGGTCTGCTGGTGGCTCTGCCGATCGCCGGTCTGGCCACTGCCGGGCCAACCCTGGCAGATCGAGCCGCCGACGGGCTGGTGCTCGCCGCCCTTCCCGCCCTGCTGGTGGCGGTCTGCACGGTGCGCCGGCTGCGGCGACTGTGGGCCGGAGCGGGCGCACTGGCCGTCACCTCCGGAACACCCGCCCCGCACGGTCTACGCGCCGCCGCCGCACACCCGCTGCTGGGACTGCCGTTACAGGTCACCGGGTTGGCACTGCTGCCGACCGTGGTCGGCGCGAGCGGCGTCGGCCAACTCCTCGGGCCCTCGGCAACCGGGCCGGCGATCACCGTCGCGGCGCTGGCCGTCGCGGCGATCGGCGTACGCCACGCGTTGCGTCACAATCGGCTCGCCGAGCGGGCCATGCCCCAGCGGGTGTCCTCATCGCGTCCGGCCGGTGCCTTGCACATATAGCAGTTCCAGGATCGCCCGGGTCGCCTCGAACCAGCGGTCGAGCCACTCGGGCGGCGGCACACTGCCCTTCGGTGGCAACTCCATCAACAGGCCACGAAGCAGCGGATGGTCCACGAGGGAACCGTCGTCCACGGTCGACCAGCCGGCGGCCGGGAAGGACGGCTCGGTGAGCGGATTCGGGTCCAGCGACGGCAGGGTGAGCGACGACGACTCCGCCGCCGTGGTTTCCCGACCCGGGTGCTCGGTCTCCGCCGACACCACCTCGGTCAGTACGGTGTCCCGCCGGGCTCCGCGATACTTGCCGCCGAACCGTTCCGGTTTACCCGGTCCGTTGGTGAGGTTCTCCGACCCGATACTCGTCATCCGTCTCGCCTGCCTCGCTCGGTTACCCGCCCTGCCGGGGGGATGTCGACCAGCGCGTACCGAGAGGTACAACGACACGGCCACGATGTGGCGACGGCAGCCGGCGTGCAGGCGTCGATGCTCACCTGCCGAAACCGGTCACGACAGCAGGATCCCCGTTCGGCCAGTGGCCGAACGGGGATCCGTCGTACCGTCCCCGGACGTCAGGCCCGGGGGAACGCGCCGTCCCTGGTGCTGGCGACGAAAGCGTGCCAGTCACCCGGTGCGAAGACCAGGGCCGGTCCGGCCTTGTCCTTCGAGTCCCGGACGCCGACCGCCCCGGTCACAAACGCCACCTCGACGCAGTTGTCACAGTTCGGCCCGCTCTTCGAGCTCTTGAACCATGTCGCCTGCGTCAGGTTCACGGAGAATCCTTGCGTCGCCACTTCCACAACGGCTCCTCTGCCAGTCTCGCGATGTACTCGACGGACTCCTCCGGACGCTTGGCCGCTGCTCGAATGTGATCGAAGATGAAGCTGTACTTCTGTAGTTCGTCGCTCTTCTCCAGGAAGAGCCCACCCGTGGCGTTCTCCGCGTACACGACATCCGGATCACCGGGTTCGGGGAAGCTGAGGATCGTGAAGGTGCCGTCCATGCCGGCGTGCGCCCCCACCTCGAACGGCAGGACCTGAAGCGTCACGTTCGGCAGCTGGGCCACCTCCACCAACCGCAGAAGCTGGTCACGCATGACCGTGTCCCCGCCCACCGGACGGCTCAACACCGCCTCATCGAGCACCACCCACAGATCGACCGGATCATCCTGGGTCAACAACGACTGACGGCCGAGTCGGACACGCACCCGTTGCTGCACCTGATCAGCGCTGAAATCGGGGCGGGCCGCACGGATCATCGCGCTGGCGTAGTCCTCGGTCTCCAGCAGTCCTGGCACCACCTGCTGCTCGTACGCGCGAATGGAACTCGCCGCCGCCTCCAGACCGACGTACGCCCCGACCAGCACCGTGCTGTAGGGGTGCCACCAGCCCTTCTGCCGAGCCTCACGGGCGATCTGCACCAGCTCGTCGCTCTCGGCACCGACCACCCCGTAGATCCGGAGCATGTCCCGCACGTCCCGGGGAGTCGCGGTGGTGTGGCCCGTCTCGATGCGCGACACCTTGGAGGCCGAGCACTCCAGCTGCTCCGCCACGGCCTCGATGGTGATGCCGGCGGCCTCGCGCTGTCGGCGCAACTCCGCGCCGAGCCGGCGCCGCCGGATGGTCGGGCTGCGCCGCTCGCTCACCGTGTCACCTCTCCGCTTCGACGCGCCGCTCTCACCACTCGCCCACGGCGCGATCCTCCCCGGCGAGGGTTCGCGGCTTGGATGGTGCCGGTCCTCGGCCGGCCGCGGCGGCGAAGCCGGCTCTCAGTGTGCCGCCCGGGGGCCGACGCGTTCAAGCGCCGTTTCGCGCGAGCCGCTCACGTATCGGCAAAAGTCGACGTGCAACTTGCATGACGCACGCTCCTGATGCACTCTGTGCGTATGACCCGGGTTACTGACCGTCTCCGATCCGTCTCCGCGAGTGATCAAGACCGTGGAGAAGCGGGTCACGGACACTCCCGGTCGTCACCTGCCGGCACGGCCCCCGGAACTGGGAGCCGCATGTCCATCTCTGACGGCGACGGCCACGGCGACACCTCCTGATCAGCCGACCGATCCCGCTGGAGTTACGCCACCAGCAACTCCGCACCCGACGGACCGCGCCACCGACCCCGGCCACCGAGACACGACCTCGACGCCAGGGCCGAACAAACCCCCATCGTCCTCCGCCGGCCCTTCCCCGCCGGCCGACCCTTCCAGGAGCCAATGTGCTTCCCCGCTCCGGTGACGTACTGCACGTGACACGCGAGGCGAGTGTCCAGTTCCGCAGACCCATCCTGTTCCGGGTGATCCGGGTGCTCGACCGCCCCACCTACGACGGCTGGCTCTGGCTCGAAGGCTACGAGTTGAATGCTGCGGGGGACGCGGTCAACCGTCGCCCGATCTTCGTCCAGCGGGCCGGGTTGCGGCAGGTCCAGGCCGCCCCGCAGCCGCGTCCACACACGGTACGGTCGGCTCGCCGGCCCACCGTACGGACTCCGGTTCGGGTGCACTGAGCCGTCACGGACACCACCCGCGTTCAGGTGAAAAGGATTCGGGGGGCATGCCGCCGTCATAGAATCGGTATGCCCACCCCGGCACGTCTCCACCCCGCGCCTCCCGGACCCCGAACCTGGGATGGCCATGGTCAATATGTCCGCGCGGGAGCCACACCGGTCCCGTATCGCCTACACCTTCGGACTCGTGGCGCTTCTCGGTGCCGTCGTCATCCTGGTGGTGCTGGGCCGCGATCCCGCCCTGTCAGCCACCCGGCTGGCTGAACCCGTACCGGCCCCGGAGATCACTGTCGTGGAGAGCGAACCGGTCGAGCCCGACGCTCTGTTCGGCGGGGTGTGGGACGCCCACGGTGACGCCGAGCAGCCCACGTACCCGACTGAGCAGGACCCGCCGGCGCGGGCCACGAGTGATCACAGCCGGGAGGAACTCAGCCGCTCGCTGTTCTGGTCCGGGGTGTTCGGACTGGCGATCTCCCTCGCCGGTCTCGGGCTGGTCGGCACCAGACGCCGCATGTGGTGACCCCGGCGATCACTCGGTGGGGCTCACCGCCACGGTCGGCTCGGTGGTCGGCTCATCCGTCGGCGGCGACGGGCTCGGACTCGCCGCGGCCACCACCAGCCGCACCTCGTCGCCCGCCTCCGCCAGTTCGCCGGCCTCCGGGTCGGTGGCGATGACGGTCCCGGGCGGCTGGTCCGACGGGCGGTACTCCACCCGGTAGTCGAGGTCGAGCCCGTCCAGCGCGGCCCGTGCGGCGGCTTCCGGCAGACCGACCAGCGGCGGTATCGGCACCTGGACCGGGGCGGCACTCGTCGTCGGTGGTGGTGACGGGGACGGGGACGCCGTGGTCGGTGACGGCGACGCCGTGGTCGGTGAGGGCTGGGCGGTCGGCGAGGGAGATTCCGTTGACGGCCCGCCGCCGTCGAGCCCTTGACGGGCCAGCCAGAACCCGCCTCCGATCAGCGCGAGCAGGAGCAGCAGCAGGACACCCCAGAGGATCGGTAGCCACCACGGTCGGCCGGACTGCTCCTCGGGGTACCAGTCGCCACCGCTCAGCTCCCGGTCCGCTCCCGGCCGCACCGAAGGCACCTCCGCGCGCCCGGACCAGGCCGCCGACCCGGAACGCTGGGTCGGCGGCAGCGGCGCGGTGGCATCGGCGGGCATCGCCGGCCCACCGGTTGCCCGGTCCATCGGCGCGGTCTCGTCGGGAGCGCGCCCCAGCAGCGCGGTCTCGTCCGCCGCCCGCACCGGCTCCTCGGTGGTACGCCCCAGCGGCGCGGTCTCGTCCGGGTCGTCCGGCGGGATCTGTCGGGTCCGGTCGTCCGGTTGCCCGTCGGTCGGCTCCTGGCGGTCGTCGCTCATGGCACGTCCTTTCCGCCGGCCGGGCGGGCAACAGGCCCCTCGATGGTCAACCTAGCGGTTCTGCCGGTCATCGGTCGGCATCAGCGTGTCGGGTCCGCGTCACGGAGCCGGAGCGGTCGCCTCCACGCTCGGCGACGTGCCGCACCAGATCTGAACCACGTCGTTCCACCTGCCGACCGTCCCGCCCACCGGTTGTTGTGACGTGACCGTCCCGGAGCGTCCGTTGGGGTAGCGAGGGGAGAAGCCGTCGTCGACGAGTTCGGCTCCCGCCTCGTTGCACGTCTCACCGGTCAGGTCCGGCACCTCGTTCGGTGGTGCGGCACCAGCGACGTTGACCTTGACCGTGACACCGCGCCGGACGGGCGTACCCGGGGCCGGATCGGTGCTGCGTACGCTGGAACTGTCACCGCTGCCGAAGACGAGCTGCCAGCCCAGTCCCCGATCCCGCAGTTCGTCCCGGGCCTCTTCGAAATCCATGCCGACCAGGTGCGGCACGGTGAGTCCGGTCGGCCGCGAAGGGCTGGGGCTGCCGCTCGGCGTGGCCGAGGCGGTCGGCTTGGGACGCTCCCTCGGCGGCGAGGTCCGGACGGCCGGGGTCGGGGTGAGGGTGTCGGACACGCCCGATGACACCGGGTCCGGCCCTACCTGGTCGCCGGCGAGCACCCAGCCACCGGCCGCACCGATGATCGCCAGCAGTACGGCAGCGGTCCCACCACCGAGGATCACCTTCGTCCGATCCGGACCGGTGTCACCGCGCCCCGGCCGCCCGCCCGTGGTTCCGTCCGTCATCCCGCCCACCACCTCATCACCCGCGACCGTAGCGACCGGGGCCAAGCACTGTCCGTAATCGTTGCCGGTTGGTGCCCGCGCACGACTCGCCGCACCGACCACAGGACGTTACGCTGCCCGGCATGGCCAGACAGGGCTGGGGAGGATCGATCGCCACTGCGGCCGGCGTGGCAGCCGGCGCCGGAGCGGCCCAACTAGGTTTCGGGTACGGCCTGGGCATTCTCAACTGGGCACCCAGCGAGGCGACCGCCGGCACTGCGGCCTGGGTGGCCAGCCTGATCTGGGCCACCTGGATCGCCGCCACCTCGACCATCTTCGGTGCGGTCTGCGCGCAACGGCTGCATGACCGCCGTCAGGCCGGGGCACCGTCCGAGGCGGTAGTCAGCGGGTCAGCGTCGTCCGACCCTCCGGTCCCGCCCGACGGTGAACCGCCAGTCGTCAAGCAGGCCGGTGGCGGGCTGTGGGGGGTCGCCCTGGCCGTGGCCGCCGGACTGGGCGCGCTGATCACCGTGTTGCTGGTCGCCGTGCCGGCACGGGTCGCGGTGGTGCCGGACACCCCGTCCCCCCGAGACATGGCCGCCGGGTACGCGGCTGTCGGCGTGCTGGTCGGGACGCTCGTGGCGGTCTGGGCGCTGCGGTGCCGCGCCGCCGCCACCAACGTCATCGCCACCGCCGGCTGGCTCTGGCTGCTCGCGGTCATCGCCGTCGTCGACTCGGTGCTCGCCGGTCGCGGGCTGACCACCGCGCAGCTCGGCATCTGGCAACTCAGCTCGGACAGCGACCAGTTCTGGGTTCGGGACTACTTCTACTGGCCCGGTGCGGTGCTGTCGCTCGGCTCGGCGCTGGTGATCGGCGCGCTGGCCGCCCGCAGTGGCGTAGGTGCGACCGACCGCCGGGTCGGTGCCACCGCTTCTGGTGCCGCCGGGCCGCTGCTGGTGGCCGTCGCGTACTTCCTCGCCGTGCCGAGGCTCACGGCGATCAGCCCGGAGCAGGTGTCCGCCCACCTCATCGCCCCGTACGCGGTGATCGTGGGCGTCGGCGGGTCGGTCCTGGTGGCGGCGCTCGCCCAGCGGTCGGCCCGGCTGGCGCAGAGCCGGTCGAGCAGTCCCGACCCTGCTGCGGTGGTGCCCCGGCAGCGGGTCGCAGACGACGACCGGGTCACCCGCGAGTCCGAGCCGGCAACCGGTCGGTCCGAGCCGGGCACCGAGCGCCTCGACGGGCCGGCAGCCGGCGAAGTGGCAAAGTCGCGGACGGAAACCGCGCCCGGATCCGCCACACCCAGACCGGCACGAGTCAAGCCGGCAGCGCCGAAGCCCTCAGCACCGAAATCGAAGGGGCCGGCTGAAGGATCGGTGGAGACGGGCGAGACGACCGACACCTCGCCGTCCGTGACGTCGTCCGACAGCGACGAGACACCCGAGGGCGGCCGACGCGTCCGGCAACAGCGGCGCGGCCGCTAGTCACCAGCCTGCTCCCTGGTAGAACGGCCCGCCAGCCCTCTTGCCGGTCGCGTTCAGTCGAGCGGCCAGGTGTGCACCGGTTCGTTGGTGTACTGCAACTCCGCATAGCGCTGGAGCATGTGGTGCAGGGCGGCCCGGCGGTCCAGACCCAGGTGCCGCTCGGCGGCCCACACCGTGCTGGCCTGCCAGACCGCACCGTTGCGCCCGGTACGGCAGCGTTGCTCGATGATGCCGAGCAAGCGATCCCGGTCGGCGGGGGCCACGCCGAAGCCGTCCAGGCCGGACGCGGCGAGCGGCAACAGCGTGTCGAGCACCAGGGTGGTCACCGGAACGTCGCCCAGCTGCGGCCAGTGCAGCACCGCGTCCATGCCCCGGCGGGCAGCGGCGTGGAAGTTCTCCTCGGCCGAGCTGAAGGTGAGCTGGCTCCAGATCGGGCGGTCGGCCTCGGCCATGCCGCGTACCAACCCGAAGTAGAAGGCGGCGTTGGCCAGCATGTCGACGACGGTCGGCCCGGCCGGCAGCACCCGGTTCTCGACCCGCAGGTGTGGGCGGCCGTCCATGATGTCGTAGACCGGTCGGTTCCACCGGTAGACGGTGCCGTTGTGCAGCCGCAGCTCAGCCAGCTCGGGCACGCCGCCGGCGTGCAGGACCTCCACCGGGTCCTCGCTCTCGCAGATCGGCAGCAGTGGCGGGAAGTAGCGGACGTTCTCCTCGAACAGGTCGAAGATCGAGGTGATCCACCGCTCACCGAACCAGACCCGGGGTCGTACGCCCTGGGTCTTCAACTCGTCCGGCCGGGTGTCGGTGGCCTGTTCGAACAGGGCGATGCGGGTCTCCGCCCAGAGCTGACGGTCGTACAGGAAGGGTGAGTTGGCGCCCACCGCCACCTGGGCAGCAGCGATCGCCTGCGAGGCGTTCCAGTAGTCGGCGAAGCTGTCCGGCGCGACCTGGAGGTGAAACTGGAGGCTGGTGCAGGCCGCCTCCGGTGCGATCGAGTCGTTGTGCGTACGCAGTCGCTCGACGCCCCGGATGTCGAGTTCGATGTCCTCGCCTCGGGCCCCGACGATCTGGTCGTTCAGCACTCGGTACCGCTCGTTGGTGGAGAGGTTGTCCGCCACCAGGTGTCGCTCGTTCAACGTGGGCAGGATGCCGACCAGGACGATCCTGGTGTCCGACCGCGCCGCGCGCTCGTTGGCCCGGTTGAGGCTGGCGCAGAGGTCTCGCTCGTAGTCCGCGAAGCCGTTGCCGGAGATCAGCCGAGGATTGGCGTTGAGTTCCAGGTTGAACTGCCCCAGCTCGGTCTGGAACAACGGGTCGGCGATCGCGGCGAGGATCTCCTCGTTGCGCATGGCCGGCTCGGCCGCCGGGTCGACCAGGTTCAGCTCGATCTCCAGGCCGGTCATCGGCCGGTCGGCGTCAAAGCCGAAGTCGTCCAGCATCAGCGCGAACACGTCCAGGCAGCGACGGACCTTCTGCCGGTACCGGACCCGATCCTCACGGGAGAAGACGGCCCGATCGACATCCCTGCCCATACTTCCTCCCGGCGCGCGACGCCCACGGAAACGGTGCCGCCCCGGAGCGCACTGTGAACCATACTCGCTGGAAACGTCGAGCCCAGCCACCCCGAAGATCGGTCCATTGGCGCAGTCCACCCCGCCGTTGAGGTCGACCGCGCCGACTCGACCAGGTCGGTCGCTTCCGCTCCGACTACCTACCCAGCCGCAGCCTCGGGCCTCTGGTGTCGAACGACGAACAGGTTGTGACAATTCGCACCAGCACCGCCGCCGATCGGCTCCGGCACGAGCAGGCGTACCCGGGCAGCCGACAGGCCCGCGCGGTGCGGGCGCGGGCCTGTCGGAGCATCCGGATCAGGACTGGCGAATAGCCTCGCCCTCGATCTCGATCTTGACCTTCTTGCCGACCAGGACACCACCCGACTCCAGGGCGACGTTCCAGGTCAGGCCGAACTCCTCGCGGTCGATCTCGGTGCTCGCCGAGAACCCGAAGATGTCCTGACCGAAGGGGCTGCGGCCGACACCCTCGAAATCGACCTTGAGGTCGACCGGACGGGTCACGTCCTTGATGGTCAGCTCGCCGGCCAGGACGAACTCGTTGCCCTCGTGCGACTTCACTCCGGTGCTGCGGTACTCCAGGGTGGCGAACTTCTCCACGTCGAGGAACTCCGGGCTGCGCAGGTGGGCGTCCCGGTCCGTCTGGGCGGTGTTGATGCTGGCGGCCTGGATGGTGGCGGAGACCGTGGACGCGAGCGGGTCCTCAGCGATGGTGATGGTGGCGCTCGCGTCAGCGAAGTCGCCGCGGACCTTGCTCACCATCATGTGCCGGGCGACGAAGCCGACCCGCTTGTGCGCTGCATCCAGCAGGTAGGTGCCGGCCGCAGGGATGGTGAGACCGTTCCACTCGCGGGTGACCGGATCGGTGCTGCTGGTCATGAGAAACTGCCCTCCAGGAAGATATTGTTGAGTAGCACAACGTCTGCTGCAGCAACTATATCGCTAACAATATTCCTGCTGTCAAGTACTGGTACGATGTACCTGTGGAAACGAACGCCTTCGACGACCCGCGAATCACGGCCGTCGGTCTCCTCTTCGAGGTACACGCCGGGCTGGCCGCCCGATTCGCCACCCAACTGGACGAGCACGGTCTGTCATCGGTCGAGTTCGAGGTGCTGACCAGACTGACCCGGTCTCCCGCCAACCAACTACGAATGACAGACCTTGCCGCCCAGACCTCACTCTCCACCAGTGGCGTGACCCGCGTGGTGGACCGGATGGAACGAGACGGGTTGATCACCCGCCGCGCCTGCCCGTCCGACCGGCGCAGTTCGTACGCGGTTGTGACGCCCGCAGGCCTACGCCGACTCGACGAGAGCCTGCCCGGGCACCTGCAACTCATCGAGGACTGGTTCACCGGGCAACTCGACCCGGCCGCACTCGAGGCGCTACTCAACGGTCTGCGCCGGGTACGCGACGCCGTGCATCCCTGCGCGACCGCCGGGAGCGACTCCGCCGACGCGCCAGCCGACTGCGACAAGGAGGGGTGAGGTGATCTGCACAGGCTGCTGAGCCTACAGCCCGGTCGATCACATCCGAACCCTCGGTGTAGTCGGCGACAGCCAAGCGTGACATCACCGGCAGAAAGACCGGCAGAACCGCTGGATAAACAGGCCACAGGCCGCCAAACCCGACAGAGTATCCCACCGCTCCCCGCTAATCTCGCAACGGCGGGGGGCAGCGGGGGCACCGGCGCGGGCGATGAGCGAGGGGTGGCAACAGGGGGCTTCCTCGTCCGCGCCGCCCCCGTCCCCCGACACCGGCAAGCCGGGGGCCGCGCTGCCTCATCGCCCGTCGGCCACCGGGCCGTTCCGGGTCACCGAAAGCGCGTAGAGCAACTCCTCCTCGTGCTCCAGCAGCCGGATACCGCCCTGCCGGCAGGCCAGGTCCACCCGATCGAGGACAGCCGCGTCGGAGGTGCTGGCCGCCAGGCCCACCAGTGCCTCCACCACCGTGCGTCGGTCCCGGCCGGCCTCGTCCGGCTCCGCCGCAGCCGCGAACCACTCCGCCGCGACCTCCCGGTCCCCACGGCGCAGCGCCAAGTGCCCCTCGATCAACGCCCCGGTGCCGTCGAGTGGACGCAGCTCGGCGAGCACCTCGGCGGCCTCAGCCGCCCGACCGTCCTGGGCGAGCGCCAGGCCCAGCGTGCCCAGCACCTGCCGTCGACTACGCGGACTGCCCAGATCGCTCAGCGCCGCCAGTACCCGTCGGGCCTCGTCGACCGCGTCGCCGTACCGGCCCTCAAGGCGAAACACCTCCGCGACGGTGCCCCGGGCCAGCACCCGCAGCCGCTGCTCCGCGCACTGTCCGCCGAGCCGGTCCACCACGGCCAGCCGGCGACGTGCCGCGCCGAGGTCACCAAGTCTGATCTCGTGCCACGCCAGCTGATGCTGCGCGACGGCCATCCGCCGGGTCAGACCATGCTCGGAGGCCAGGGCCAACACCGCCTCCGCCTGTTCCCGCGCCTGACCCGGTCGTCCGGTCGCGGCCAGCAGGACGCCGAGTACCGTGCGCGCCTCCAATTCGCCCGGTACGTCACCGATCCGACGGAACTCCGCCAACGCCGTGCGGGCCCTCGGCAGCTCCATCGCCGCCGCACCGTGCTCCCCAGCGAGCGACGCCACACCGATCGAGGCCCGCGCGCGCAAAGCCGGATCGGCATCGGCGGTACGCGGATCGGCCAACAGACGCAGCAGCCACTGCCGGCCGACCACGTCCCGCCCGCGTAACCGCCACCACCGGCGCAGGCTCACCGCGAGGCGTAACGCGGTCAGGGGATCGTCGACCGCCGCGTACGCCAGTGCCGAGCTGACATCGCCGGTTACCTCGTCGAGACGGTGGGCCGCGGCACCGGCGCCGGCACCGGTCAACCCCGACGCGGTCCGCTCCACCAGCCGGGTCACCAGCCGAGCGTGCCGGCGTCGGATCACGGTCGACTCGCCGGCGCCGGACGCCTGCTCGACGGCGTAGTCCCGGACGGCGTCGAGGAGCCGGAACCGGAACGAGCCACCCCCTCGTACGCTCAGCAACCCGAGATCGAGGAAGCGGTTCAGCAGGGGCACCGGGTCGACGCCCGTGCCGGCGAGCATCTCCTCGGCCATCTCCACCGACCATCGGTTGCCGAAGGCGGCGAGTTGGCGCAGCGCCGCCCGCTCCTCGTCGGCGAGCAGCCGGTAACTGGTGGCCACCGCGTCGCGCAGTGTCTCCGCCACCGCGGTGCGGGCTTCGTCGCCGCGTGGCCGTGTCTCCCAACCGCTGGGTGTGGCGGCCGAGGTGTCCAGATCCAGCACCCGGTCGCCGTACCGGTCGAGCAGTTCGGTCAGGTCGAGCAGCCGACCACGCGCCGCCATCAGTTCGATGGCCAGCGGCAGCCCACCCAGCCGACGCACCAGCGCGGCCAACGCCGGCAGTTCGGCATTGGTCGGCGGTTCACGCCGGACCTGCGCCAGCCGCGAGGTGAACAGGGTGACCGCCGGACAGCGGGCCAGGGTGGCCGGATCGGTGGCCCCCGGTGGCGGCACCTCCAACGGCGACACGGGACGCACCCACTCACCCGGCAGCCCGACCGGATGCCGGCCGGTGACCAGCACCCGCAGCGACGGCACCGCATCGACGAGCCGCCGCAGGGTGCCGGCCACCGGGTCGGGTGCCCGTTCCACGGCGTCCACCAGCAGCAGCGCCCGCCGGTCACCGAGCCGCGCGGTCAACTCGGTGTCCCGGGCGACGCCGAAGACGGTCAGCACGGCGGCAAGCACGTCGGCCGCGTCCGACCCGGCACCGATGAGGACGCCCGCGACACCGCCGGCATGGGCCGGTGCGGCGGCGTGGACCGCTGCCAACGCCAGTGCCGTCTTGCCGACGCCGGCCAGCCCCACCAGGCTCACCACCCGGGGACCGCGCGGCTCGTGCAACAGAGTGGCCAGTTCGGAGAGATCGCGCTCCCGGCCGATCAGCTCGGGCGCGGGTGGCAGTCCCATCGGCGTACCGACCTCGGGCTGTGGGGTCACCGTGCCGGTGCCCCGGGCGGCGGCCAGGAACGCCGCCCGGGCGGCGCCGGTCAGCCCGAGCGCCTGGGCAAGCAGCTCGACGGTGGTGCGCTGCGGTCTGGTGGAACGCGCACGTTCCAGGTCACGGACCGTCCGTACCCCGATGCCGGCGCGGGCCGCCAGCTCAGCCTGGGTGGCACCGGCGGCCAGCCGATGCGCCCGCAGCAGCTCCGGCAGACCGGCGTGCGGCGGGCCGGATTGACGATCATGACCGGGAGCCATGGGCACGGACAATACGGGCCAGGACCGACATCGGACACGGGATCGTCGGCCACCCGACGATGTCCTGCCGAAACCTGACTACCACCCCGCGTTGCCTGGCGCGGACGTGCTGATGGACCAGATCGCGGTGGTTTACGGGTGACCGGCGGGCCTGGCTGGCACCGGTCGGAGCAGAGGACGGACCGGCCCGCTCACATCCCCAGGTCCCGAGCGATGATCATGCGCTGCACCTCGGAGGTGCCCTCACCGATCTCCAGGATCTTGGAGTCCCGCCAGAACCGGGCCACCGGGTACTCGTTCATGAAGCCGTAGCCACCATGGATCTGGGTCGCCTCCCGGGCGTTGTCGACGGCGATCGTGCTCGCGTGCAGCTTGGCGATCGCCGCCTGCCGCTTGAACGGCTCGCCGGCCAGCATCCGGGCTGCGGCGTCGTAGTAGGCCAGCCGCGCGGTGTACGCCTTCATCTCCATGTCGGCGATCTTGAACTGGATCGCCTGGTAGTTGCCGATCGGTTGACCGAAGGCGTGCCGCTCCTTGGCGTACTTGACCGACTCGTCGACGCAGCCCTGGGCGAGCCCCACGGCCAGCGCGGCGATGGCGATCCGACCCTCGTCGAGGATGCGCAGGAACTGGGCGAAGCCCCGACCGCGTTCGCCGAGCAGGTTCTCCGCCGGCACCCGACAGTCGTCGAAGGTCAGCTCGTGGGTGTCCGAGGCGGTCCAGCCGACCTTCGAGTAGCCGGGCGCGACGGTGAAGCCGGGCGTACCGCTGGGCACGATGATGGAGGAGAGTTCCTTGGTGCCGTCCGGCCGGGTGCCGGTGACGGCGGTGACGGTGACCAGCGCGGTGATGTCGGTGCCGGAGTTCGTGATGAACGCCTTCGAGCCGTTGATCACCCACTCGCCGGTCGCCTCGTCCAGCACCGCCCGGGTCTCGGTGCCACCCGCGTCCGAGCCGAAGCCCGGTTCGGTCAGCCCGAACCCGGCCAGCGCCTCGCCGCTGAGCAGTCGGGGCAGCCACCGGGCCTTCTGCTCGTCGGTGCCGAACCGGTAGATCGGCATCGCGCCCAGCGAGACCGCCGCCTCCAGGGTGATCGCCACGCTGGAGTCCACCCGGGCCAACTCCTCCAGCGCCAGGCAGAGCGCGAAGTAGTCCCCGCCCATGCCGCCGTGCTCCTCGGCGAAGGGCAGACCGAACAGACCCATCTTGCCCATCTGGCGGATGATCTCGTACGGGAAGGTGTGCTGCTCGTAGTGCTCGGCGATGACCGGCGCGACCACCTCGCGGGCGAAGTCCCGCACGCTGTCGCGTAGCGCCTCGTGCTCCTCGGTGAGCCGGAAGTCCATCGGGTTCCTCCTGTGTGGACGGTCCGCCGGGCGCTCGTGACGCCGGGACGGGTACGTGCTGGTGGCGGGCGGGCGACTCAGACCGGGGTGACGCCGTGCCGTCGCCGGGAGAAGTGCCGCTGCTTGCCCCGCGCCGCGGCGAACCGGCGCACCAGTTCGGCCCGCAGCTCCTGCGGCTCGACGATCGCGTCGACCACCAGTTCGCTGGCGAGGCGTACGACGTCGATGTCCCGCTCGTACTCCTCACGCCGAGCGGCGACGAACGCGGCCCGCTCGGCCTCGTCCTCGATCGCGGCGATCTTGTTGGCGTACACGGCGTTCACCGCGGCCTCCGCGCCCATCACGGCGATCTTCGCGCTGGGCAGGGCGATGGTGGCGTCCGGCTCGAAGCCCGGCCCGGCCATCGCGTAGAGGCCGGCGCCGTACGCCTTGCGGACCACCACACAGATCTTGGGTACGGTCGCCTCGGAGATCGCCGTGATCATCTTCGCGCCGTGCCGGATGATGCCCTGCTTCTCCACCGCACTGCCGACCATGAAGCCGGGCACGTCGCTGAGGAAGAGCAGCGGCACGTTGAACGCGTCGCAGAGCTGCACGAAACGGGTCGCCTTGTCGGCGGAGTCGACGAAGAGCACCCCGCCCTTGAACATCGAGTTGTTGCCGACCACCCCGACGACCTCGCCGTTCAACCGACCGAAGCCGATGGTCAGCTCCTTGGCCCAGAGTGCCTGGATCTCGAAGAAGGAGTCCTCGTCGAGCAGGCCCTTGACGTACCGCCGCATGTCGAACGCCTGCCGCTCGCTCGCCGGCACCAGCGCGGCGAGGTCGGCCTTGGCCGGCGCCTCGACGGCCGCGGCCACGGGCGGCTGCTGCGTCCAGTTCGCCGGCAGGTAGGACAGGTAGCGCTTCACCACGTCGAGCGCCTCCGCCTCGGACTTGCAGAGGAAATGTCCGACGCCGGACTCGGCGCAGTGCACCCGCGCCCCGCCCATCGCTTCGAGGGTGGTCTTCTCGCCGGTGACCATCTCGACCATCCGGTCCGAGCCGAGGTACATGCTGGCGTTGCCGTCGACCATGGCGACCACGTCGCAGAAGGCCGGGATGTACGCACCGCCGGCAGCGCTGGGCCCGAACAGGGCACAGACCTGCGGGATCGAGCCGGAGGCACGGACCTGATTCCAGAAGATCTTCCCGGCGCCGCGCCGCCCGGGGAACAGCTCGACCTGGTCGGTGATCCGTGCTCCCGCCGAGTCGACCAGGTAGACCATCGGGACGCCGGTGTCGTACGCCCGCTCGATGATGCGGATGATCTTTTCGACGGTGCGGGCACCCCAACTGCCGGCCTTGACCGTGGAGTCGTTGGCCATCAGGCAGACCTGACGGCCGTCGATGGTGGCGGTGCCGGTGACCACGCCGTCGGCGGGCAGCCCCTCGGCGAGGGCGTTGGCGTAGAGGCCGTCCTCGACGAAGCTGCCCTCGTCGACGAGGATCGCGACCCGTTCCCGGGCGAACAGCTTGCCCTTGGCCGCGTTCGCCGCGTGGTACTTCTCCGCGCCACCGGCACGGACCCGCTTACGCAACTGCTCCAGTGCCGCACCGTCGAGCGTCACGCCGCCCCCTCGCCGCCTTCCCGCCGCCGTGGCACGGGAACCCACCAGCCTGAACGATCGTTAGGGTATCGCATCGCGGCCTGCGGCGGCGACTCACCGCCCCCACCCTCGCCTCCCGGGCTGGTGACCTGGACACCGTCCCGAGGGGCGGATTTGGATCGATCCGCGTCAGGTGGCCCGATATCCTGACCGCCGATCTCCTGAATGAGGAACAAATGGATGAGTTCGCCTATCGCGACGGCGCACTGCACTGCGAAGGGGTGCCGCTGACCTCGGTGGCCGAGCAGTTCGGCACACCCACGTACGTGTATTCGGCGAGCACCCTGATCGATCACTACCGCCGCTTCGCGAAGGCGTTCGACGCGATCAACCCGCTGGTCTGTTTCTCGGCCAAGGCGCTGAGCAACGTGCACCTGCTCCGGCTGCTCGGTCGGGAGGGCGCCGGCGTCGACGCGGTCAGCGGCGGCGAGCTGCACCGGGCGATGCTGGCCGGCATCGACCCGGAGCGCACCGTGCTGGCGGGGGTGGGCAAGTCGGAGACCGAGCTTCGGGAGGCGGTCCGGCGCGACATCCGGTGCATAAACGTCGAGTCCGAGGCCGAGGTGGAGCTGCTCTCGCGGATCGCCCGGCAGGAGGGTAGACGGCCCCGGCTGGCGATCCGGGTCAACCCGGACGTCGCACCGGACGAGCGCACCCCGGCGCGTACGACCACCGGCACCCGGGGCGGCAAGTTCGGCGTGGACATCGACCGCGCGGCGACGCTGTTCAACCGGGCCGCCGCCGACGATGCGCTGCGCGTCGAAGGTTTCCACGTCCACCTCGGCAGTCCGATCTTCGACCCGCAGGTGTACGCCACCGCCATCGACCGCCTGCTCGCCCTGGTGGCGATGCTGGAGCAGGCCGGGCACCGGATCACCACGTTGAATCTCGGTGGTGGATTCCCGGCCGAGTACCTCGACCACACCGCACCGAGCTGGGACGACTTCGCCGAGGTCATCATCGCTCGGATGGCCGACTTCACCGCCCGTGGCGGGCAGGTGATCTTCGAGCCGGGCCGGACGATCGCCGCGAACGCCGGCGTCCTGATCAGCACCGTCCGGTACCTCAAGCAGGCCGGCGAGCGGCAGCTCGTGGTGCTCGACGCGGGCATGACGCACCTCGCCCGGGCCGCGCTGTACGACAGCTACCACTTCATCTGGCCACTCCAGCCCCCGGCGGAGGCGACACCGGGCTCCCGGGACGTGTCCGGCCTGGCCGGACTCACCGAGTACGACGTGGTGGGCCCGATCTGCGAGTCCAGCGACTACCTGGCCCGAGCCCGGTCGCTGCCCGAGCTGAAGGCGGGCGCTCACCTGGCGATCTTCACCGCTGGCGCCTACGGCATGACGATGACCAGCAACTACAACAGCCAGCAGCGTCCGGCCGAGGTGCTGGTCCACGGCGACCAGGTGCGACTGATCCGGCGGCGGGAGACCTACGACGATCTGGTCGCCCTGGAACTGCTCGACGAGGTCGACGGTCAGTAACGCCCGATTCGCGTTCCGGGTGCCGGGCGGGTCAGGAGGGCAGGGCGGTGAGCCGGGATCGCGGCCCGGCGCGCAGCACGCCGGAGGGCAGGCTGCGGCCGGTCAGCTCCTCGGCCAGCTCGGCCACCTCGATCAGGGCGTCCAGGTCGATGCCGGTGTCGACACCCATGTCGTGCAGCATGTGCACCGCCTCCTCGGTGGCCAGGTTCCCGCTGGCCCCGGGGGCGTACGGGCAACCGCCGAGACCGCCGACGCTGGCGTCGAACTCGGTCACCCCGAGTTCCAGCGCGGTCAGCAGGTTGGCCAGCGCGGTTCCCCGGGTGTTGTGGAAGTGCAGCAGCACCGGCACGTCCGCGTTGCGGTCGCGGACAGCGGTGATCAGGTCACGGACGCGTCGGGGCGTACCCATGCCGGTGGTGTCACCGAACGCGACGCGGTCGGCGCCGTCGCGGACCACCCGGTCCACGATGGCGGCCACCCGTGCCGGATCGATGTCGCCCTCGTAGGGGCAGCCGAAGCTGG
Organism: Micromonospora lutea; assembly: GCF_016863535.1. Classification (GTDB taxonomy): domain Bacteria; phylum Actinomycetota; class Actinomycetes; order Mycobacteriales; family Micromonosporaceae; genus Micromonospora; species Micromonospora lutea. The sequence goes on along the minus strand of NZ_BOPB01000013.1, from coordinate 103,762 downwards.
TCGCGACGATCACCTCGGCGTGGGCGTCGGCGTCGTGCAGCAGGTCGATCAACTCGGCGATGTCGTCCAGTGACTCCTCGGTGGAGCGGTTGACGTTGCGCCGGTTGTGCGTGTCGCTGGCCGAGACGACCACCTCGATCTCGGTGAAGCCGGCAGCCAGGGCCCGCTGCGCACCTCGCGTGTTCGGCACCAGCGCCGAGTAACGCACCCCGTCGACCCGCTGCGCCCGTCGCCACACCTCGTCGGCGTCGGCCATCTGCGGAATCGCTCTGGGGTGCACGAACGACACCGCCTCGATCCGGCGTACTCCCGTCCGGGAGAGCGCGTCGAGCAGCCGCACCTTGGCGTCGGTGGGGATCGGCGCCTCGTTCTGCAACCCGTCGCGTGGCCCGACCTCACGAATGGACACGTACTTCGGCATCTCCGCCATGCGGCCACCCCACTGTGACACGTCCCTGCTGCTGACACCCCCAGCATGTCACGCCACCCACCCCCAACCCACCTCCGTGCCACTCCGGTGATCATGAGGTTGTTGTCCCGACACGCCGACCAGGGTGACAACAACCTCATGATCAACCGGGTGGGGAGGGGTGGGTGGGTGGGTGGGTGGGGAGGGGAGGGTGGGTGGTTAGCGGAGGCGGGAGACGATGGTGGTGTCGTAGTTGCCGGAGAGGAACTCCTGGTTCTCCAGCAGGTCGGTGAAGAAGGGGAGGTTCTGCTTCGGGCCAGCGAGCTGGAACTGCGCCACCGCAACCCTCGCCCGCTCGATGGCCTCGGCGCGGTCGGCGCCGTGCACGATCAGTTTCGCCATCAGGCTGTCGTAGAACGGGGTGACGGTGTTCCCCTCGACGTAGCCGGAGTCGACGCGTACCCCCTCGCCGGTCGGCTCCACCCAGGTAGTGATCGTCCCCGGGCCGGGCAGGAACCGCTTCGGGTCCTCGGCGTTGACCCGCAGCTCGATGGCGTGACCGCGCGCGGTCAGCGTGTCCGGGTCGAAGGTCGGCGGCAGGCCGGCGGCCACCCGCAACTGCTCCTCGACCAGGTCGATGCCGTGCACCAGCTCGGTCACCGGGTGCTCCACCTGTAGCCGGGTGTTCATCTCCAGGAAGAAGAACTCCCCGGAGGCCGGGTCGAGCAGGCACTCGACAGTGCCCGCGTTGCGGTAGTCGACCGCCTCGCCCGCTCGCACCGCCGCGGCCATGAGGCGGGCGCGGAGTTCCGGCGAAACCGCCGGCGAAGGTGACTCCTCCACCAGCTTCTGGTTGCGCCGCTGCACCGAGCACTCCCGCTCGCCCAGCGCCACCACCCGGCCGTCAGCCAGGCCGAGGATCTGCACCTCGACGTGACGCACCCGGGGGAAGTACCGCTCCAGCAGCACCGAACCGTCGCCGAACATCCGCTCGGCGAAGGCGCGAACCTTGTCGTACTCGGTGCGCAGCGCGGCCTCGTCGGCGGCCACGCCCATGCCCATGCCACCGCCACCGGCGGCGGCCTTGACCATCACCGGGTAGTCGATCTCCGCCGCCGCCGCGACCGCCGCCGCCAGGTCGGCCGCCGGCTCGGTGGTCCCGGCCGCCACCGGCACCCCGGCCGCCGCCATCAGGTTCCGCGCATTGATCTTGTCGCCCATCGCGCTGATCGCGTCCGCGCCGGGTCCGACCCAGATCAGGCCGCTGGCCTCGACGGTACGGGCGAAGTCGGCGTTCTCCGACAGGAAGCCGTAGCCGGGGTGAATCGCCTGCGCGCCGGTCGACCGGGCTGCGGCGAGGATCGCCTCGGTGTTGCGGTAGCTCTGGGCCGGGTTGGCCGGGCCGACGCAGACGGCCTCGTCGGCCTCGGCGACGAAGGGCAGGCCGGCGTCGGCCTCCGAGTGCACCGCGATCGCACGCACCCCGAGCCGCCGGGCGGTACGGATGATCCGGCGGGCGATCTCGCCCCGGTTCGCGACCAGCAGCGACTCGATCATGTTTCCTCCGCGTGTCCATCTACTGAGACGCGTGCAAGGAAACCACGCCGGCCAGGATGCAAGGAAGGGCCCCCTGTTAACGCCTGCGGTATAGCAAGGGCCCCTTGTTAACGGCAGGGGAGGCGCGCAGCAGCTCGGCGGCCGAACCGACCGGCGCGGACTCGTTCTAGGCGGGCTGGGTGGGGGCGAGCAGCGCGGCCAGCGTGGCGGCGCGCAGCAGCTCGGCCCGACGCCGGTGGTCGACCTCGCCACCGAGGAACGGGGTGGAGTTCATCAGGCCGAACGCGGCGTGTGCCAGCACCCGCGCCTCACCGTCGGGCAACCCCGGGTGCAGGGCGGTCAGCACGGTGACCCACTCCTCGACGTAGAGCCGCTGAAGCCGGCGGATGCGCCGTCGCGGCTCCTCCGGCAGCCGATCCAGTTCGTGCAGGTGCAGCGCGATGACGGCCGGGTTGGCGAGCGCGAAGTCGACGTGGAAGTCGATCAGCGACTCCAGGGCGGCGCGCGGATCGCCGGGATGCGCGGCGCGGCGTTGCCGACCACCGTCGAGCAGCCCTTCGCTGACCGGCGTCAGTGCGGCGACCAGCATCGCTTCCTTGCCGGCGAAGTGGTGATAGAGCGCCGGGCCGGTCACGCCGGCAGCCGCGCCGATGTCGTCCATCGATACGCCGTGGTAGCCCCGGGAGGCGAACAGACCCACCGCGATCTCAAGAATCTCGTCCTTACGGGACCGGCGTCGTCCCGCCCCCGTGGCCCCGCCGTTCGCGCCCCGGGCCTGCTGCTCCACCGTCACCGGGCCAGCGTAGACCCGGCTGTCGACAGCGCGGGACCGTGGTTACCCGCCAGTCCGCTTGCCGGGACCTGCGACTGACACCAGGCGTTGGTTGAGGCCGGCGAGCCGCAGCGCGATCCGGTGCCGCACCGGCGGCAGCAGCGAGATCAGTCGCAGCAGCACGTCCCGGGCCGGTCGAGCGGATGACGGCACGGTGGCGAGGCGGGTCAGCCGGTCGGCGAAGTCGGCCACCTCGTGTGCGAGTGGGCGGCGTCGGGCCGCGTACTCGTCCAGCCGGGTCTCGTCGGCTCCGGCCAGCACGTCGGCCAGGGTGTCGCCGAGGTCTACCGCGTCGCTGATGCCGAGGTTCATGCCCTGCCCGCCGGCTGGGCTGTGCACGTGTGCGGCGTCGCCGGCCAGCAGCACCGGCCCGGAGCGGAACGTCCCGGCGACCCGTCGGTGCAGCCGGAACCGCGAGGACCAGAGCACTTCGCGCACCTGGTCCGGTCGTTGCCGGAGGCCACGCTCGTCGAGCAGGCGTTGCAGGTAGGCCGCGTCCGGCTCGGCGGGCGGATCGGCGACGGTGGCGACGAGGCGTACCCGCCCGTCGGGCAGCGGCGCCCAGACCAGCGGCCCACCCCGGGCGAGGAAGATCGACGCGCCGTCGCGGGGCAGGACGCTGTCGACGCGTACGTCGGCCAGCACGAACGACTCCTCGGAGCCGGCAGATTTGGTGAATGTGATGCCGGCCAGCTCACGAACGGTGCTGTTGATGCCGTCGGCACCGATGACCCATCGGGCGCGCACGCTCGTGCCGTCGAGGTCCGCCACCGTGCCGTCACCGTCGTGGCGCAGGCCGGTGAGCCGGTACGGGCGCAGCACCCGCACGCCCGCCTCGGCCAGCCGGTCGGTGAGCACCTCCTCGGTCACCGACTGGGAGACCATCAGCGCGTACCGGTGACGGCTGGGCAGGCCACCGAACGGCACGGTGACCAGCACCCGATCCCGGTCGCGGACGCTGAACCGGGCCGATCGCAGCCCTCGGGCCACCAGGGCGGCGCCGGCTCCGACCAGGTCGAGCACCTCCAGGGTGTACGCGTGCACGACCGCCGCCCGCGAGGTCACCGCCGGCTTCTCCCGCTGGTCGACCACTGTCACCTCGACCCCTCGTCGGGCCAGGGTGAGTGCGGCGGTGAGCCCGGTCGGGCCCGCGCCGACGACCAGGACGTCCGTTCGTTCGGGCAGCATGACGACCTCCTCGACCGAGCTTTGCCAACAGGTGTTGGCAAACACTTGTTGGCAACGGTAGGTCGCCCCGGATTGGGAAGTCAACAGTCGTTGGCATACCGTCGGTCACATGACGGAGGGCGTACCCGAACGGGCTCAGAACATGGTCGCGGAGTCGGTGGCCGGCGGCGTGCGCCGCAACTCGGAGGCGACCCGGGCGGCCATCCTGCGGGCCGCCCGCCACCGCTTCGCTGCCGACGGGTACGACCGGGCGACGATCCGGGCCATCGCGGCGGACGCGCGGATCGACCCCTCGATGGTGATGCGCTACTACGGCAGCAAGGAGAACCTGTTCGCCACGGCGGCCGAGTTCGACCTGCGGCTGCCCGACCTGAGCGACGTGCCGGCCGATCGCCTCGGCCTGGCGCTGGTCAGTTACTTCTTCACCCGGTGGGAAGGCGACTCCACCCTGCCGGCGCTGCTGCGTACGGCAAGCACCAACCCGGCCGGGGCGGAGCGGATGCGCGCCATCTTCACCACCCAGCTCGGCCCAGCGGTCGCCCGGATGGTCGCCGACCCCGACGAGGCCCCACGGCGCGCCGGCCTGGTCGCCAGCCAACTGCTCGGCGTCGCGCTGACCCGCTACGTCCTGCGCCTGCCCCCGATGGTCGACATCACCCCCGCCGAGCTGATCGACTGGCTAGCCCCCACCATCCAGCGCTACCTACGCGACCCCACCCCACCCTTCGTTGATCATGAGGTTAGCGGCCGGAACAGAGATCGAACCTGCCACTAACCTCATGATCGACCAGGAGGTCAGCGCGGGTCGGGGCCCTGCACGACGGGGGCCCGGACCAGGTTGCCCCACTCGGTCCACGAGCCGTCGTAGTTGCGCACCTTCGGGTAGCCGAGCAGGTGGCGCAGCACGAACCAGGTGTGGCTGGAGCGTTCGCCGATCCGGCAGTAGGCGATCACGTCGTCGTCAGGGCTCAGCCCGAGCTGGTCGGCGTAGATGGCCCGCAACTCGTCGGCCGACTTGAAGGTGCCGTCGTCGTTGGCGGCGGACTTCCACGGCTTGTTCACCGCACCCGGAATGTGCCCGCCGCGCAGCGCGCCCTCCTGCGGATAGTCCGGCATGTGCAGCATCTCGCCGGTGTACTCGCCCGGCGACCGCACGTCCACCAGCGGCCGGTCGGCGGCGATGTGCGCCGCGACCTCCTCACGGAACGCCCGCACCGGCGCGTCGTCGCGCTGCGGCACCGGATAGTCCGCCCGAGGCCGGTTCGGCTTGTCGCGGGTCAGCTCACGCCCCTCGGCGATCCACTTCTGCCGGCCGCCGTCGAGCAGCCGCACGTCCGGGTGGCCGAAGAGGGTGAAGACCCAGAGGGCGTACGCGGCCCACCAGTTGAAGTTGTCGCCGTAGAAGACGACCGTGTCGTCACGGCCGATGCCCTTGGCGGCACAGAGTTCGGCGAACCGTTCGGCGTCCAGGTAGTCCCGGGTCACCTGGTCGTTCAGCTCCAGATGCCAGTCAATCTTGACGGCACCCGGGATGTGACCACTGTCATAGAGCAGTACGTCCTCGTCGGACTCGACGACCACCAGACCGTCGTCGCCCAGATGCTCAGCCAGCCAGTCGGTGGTGACCAGTCGCTGCGGGTCCGCGTACGACTGAAGTCGGGGATCGGGATCGTTCGGCACAGACATGGTCACCAAACTACGCCGCACCCCCACCCACCTGTCCGTTGATCATGAGGTTATTGCCCCGGTCGAGCCTAAATCGGGCAATAACCTCATGATCGACCGGAAGAAGGGTGGGTGAGGGGGGTGAGGGTGGGGCGTTTGGCGGTGCGGGTGTCGCCGGAGGAGCGGCCAGTCAGGCGGCGAGTGATCCAGGGAGCCAGGTGTTGGCCGGCCCAGCGGAGGTCGGCGGTGCGGGCGGAGAGCCAGGGGGTGGGCTCCGGGTGCGGCGGAACCAGCAGCCACTCCTCGTCGCAGCCGACACCGAGGGCGCTCAACACCTGGCCGGCGACGCGGCGGTGCCCGGCCGGGGAGAGGTGCAGCCGGTCGGTGCTCCAGAGCAGCGGATTCAGGTACGTGTCGTCGGCGTACAGGTCGACCAGGATGGCCCCGTGCCGCTCGGCGGTCTCCCCGACAGCCTTATTGAGCAGGGCGACCCGGGGCGCGATCAGCCGTTGGCCGGGCAGCCGCGCCATCACGTCGGCGAACCGGAACAGCAGCACGTCGGCACCGGTGGCGCGCATCCGGCCGACCACCTCGTCGAAGCGGCTGACCAGGGTGTCCGGATCGAAGCTGCGGCGCAGCACGTCGTTTCCACCCGCCGCGAAGCTGATCAGGTCGGGCTTCATCGCCAGCGCCGCCGGGGCCTGCTCGGCCACCACGCTCGGGAAGGTCCGCCCCCGGATGGCCAGATTGGCGTACGCGAAGTCGGGCCCGGCCTCGGCGGCCAGCCGGGTGGCCACCAGATCCGCCCAACCCCGGAAACTGCCGTCCGGGTAGGCGTCGTCCAGCCCTTCGGTGAAGCTGTCCCCGACCGCGACGTAACTGCGCCAGCGCACTGCTCACTCCTCCGACCTGCGAGTAGGGCGAATAGGAAGGGAACCCCTGCCTACCGCCGGAAGTTTTCCACCGGTCACCCCTCCGGCGGTGCCCCGTGCGGCCGAACGTGGCGGACGTCATCGACACTGCACGGGTGATGGTGTCCATCCCCGCCGGGCGGGTGCAACTCTCCGACCGCCGGACCGAACGCCGGTGGTCGGTCGAGGTCGAGGCGTACCAACTCGCCGCCTTCCCGGTCACCCAGACCGAGTACGCGCAGGTCACCGGCGAGCGTCCCAGCACCTCCACCGGCGCGGATCTGCCGGTCGAGAGCGTCTCCTGGTGGGACGCGATCCGGTTCTGCAACGCCCGCTCGGAGCGGGAGGGGCTGCGGCCGGCGTACCGGATCGACGGCGAGCACGTCGAGTGGGACATCTCCGCCGACGGTTACCGGCTGCCCACCGAGGCCGAATGGGAGTACGCCTGCCGCGCCGGCACGACCGGCCCCCGCTACGGGCCGCTCGACGAGATCGCCTGGTACCGCGACAACTCCGACGGACACGTCCACGAGGTCGGCGGCCGGCAGCCCAACCCCTGGGGCCTGTACGACATGTTGGGCAACGTGTGGGACTGGTGCTGGGACATCTACGACGCGGAGGTCTACGGCAGCTACCGGGTGCTCCGGGGCGGCGGATGGTTCGACGAGCACTGGAGTTGCCGCGCCTCGGTACGCCGCCGCAGCCACCCGACCTTCACCGTCGACGACGTGGGCTTCCGGGTGGCACGTTCCGGCTGACCGGGGTATAGCGTGACGACCCCGTGGCGAATAGTGTCCTGAACCACACTCTCTGCTTACCTGAAGGATCCCACCGTGGCCGTTCGCCGTCGATGGCTGTCCCGGACAGCCGCTGCCGCGCTGCTTCTGCTTGCCGGAATCGCGGTCCCCGCAGCTCCCACCCGCGCAGTGGAGCCCGGGGAGCCGAAGTTCACCTTCGATGTGACCGGCATGACGGTCACATCGGGGGTCAGCATGAAAAGGGCCTACCTGAGGATCACCAACCTGACCGACGAAACCCCGATCGCTATCGAGTTCCGCGTTCGGCCGATTCTCGAACCTGACTACTGGATCGACAATGCCTACCTCCAGTGGGCGACCCAAACCGCCAGCTCTGGCGAGTGCGACGGCGATGTCGACGGGTGGTACTGCTCCATCAACCAGAGCATTGGCCGTGACCTACTGCCGGCGCCCGGCGGCACCGCGGACATCCCCATCGACATTTATGTCTCGGAGAAGTCGGAGCCATTCGAAGGCAGGTTCTACGTCCAGGTCACCATGATGTGGGACGAGTACACGAACCGGACCACCGACCGGAGGGAGTTCACGCTCGCCTTGGTCGACGCGCGCGAAGCCGATCTGTCGGTGGTGGCGCCGGACGTCACGCAGTCGGTGCGCGTCGGTGCCGGTGGCCGGCTCGAAAACACCGGAACGTTGAATCCGGGCGAAACGGGCGCGGTGCGGTACCGCATCGTCAACCAGGGCGAGAAGGCGGTCAGCGGCGTCCGGGTGACGCTGCGCCTGCCGGAGAAGGTGACCTTCACCCGACCGCCGCAGGAGTGTGTGATCGACGACGATGGGCGGTCCGCAGTCTGCACCTACGATTCGCTCGCGCTCGTACCGACAGACGAGACCGACCCGAAGGATCACGTCCACTCCGCTGTCGAGCTGTACAACCTGGTGACGGTGCCAGCCGACATCAAGGCACCGGTCACGCTGGCGGGCGGAAGCGTGCAGGTCGAGGGCCTGACCGACGGCATCAGCGCCCGCTCGGCCCCGAAGCGGACGGATCTGCCCGCGAACGCCGTCGCCGTACCGGCGGCCGACGTCGACGCCACCGACAACAAGGACGGGTACGCCGTCGTGGTCGCCGCCACCGCCGGGGACGGCGACGGCGGGAACGGCGGGGACGGTGGCGGGGATGGTCTGCCGGTCACGGGGCCGCAGGCCGGGCTGATCGCCGGAGCCGGTATCGCCATGGTCGCCGCGGGCATCGTGCTGCTGCTCGCCCGACGCCGCCGATCGGTTGCCTTCGTCTCCGGCGAGGACACCACCGCTTCCTGACCTCTCTGCCACCGTCCTGACCCGGAACGGTCCTGACCCGGAACGGTCCTGACCTAGACCAGCCCTGACCCGGACCAGCCCTGGCCCCGGAACGGCCCCTGACCCCGGACCAGCCCTGACCCCGGACCGGCCTGGACCTGGACCGGCCCCGGGTTGGTCCGGGTCAGGTGGTGCGGCAGCGGCCGGTGCAGGCCGACGGCAGGGCGGCAGCCGGGCGACGGTACGGGGCCCACGCCACGAACCGCTGGAACAGCTCACGCGGCGTCGGGCCGCCCTCCGGGTCGAGCCGGAACAGGTCGTGGGTCGCCTCGTAGTAGAGCCCGGACAGGTAGATCGACAGGTCGAGCCAGCGGTCGTCGTACTCGACGCGGAGCAGCAGACGGGCCTCGGCGCACGGCCAGGACAGCCCGCAGGCGCGGCACAACCAGAGCGGGCGCAACGGCAGATGCTTCGGGCTGTTCACCGGATGCCGCCGGGGCCACGCGGCCGCTGGGCCGCGACGCGGCACGGGCATCCCGGCAAGGCGACCAAGCGATGGTACGGCCGGTCGCTGGGGCTGCTCCGGGTCGGTCGGAGCACCGACGACGTCCGGGCGCGGCTCGTTCGGTTCAGGCATCTTCACCTCCGGCGGCGAGAGGGAAGGGGCCGCCCCGGCACGGGGGAAGCGGGGCGGCCCCGGCGCAGCCCCACCCCGTCCCCGATGGATGGGAGCAGGACCGCCAGGTGACAGTGTGGTGACCGCGTGACTACTGTCGGAAGGGGTCGGCGCTGGCCGTGGCGGGGTCGCAGGCCGGCCGGGAAGCCCACCCGAGCAGTCAATGGATCGTGGAGGCACTGTGGAATCCGAGCCAACCGCTGAACTGATCCGGGCACAGTTGCGTCGGCTACGGCTGGCCGCCAACCTGAGCCAGGAGGATTTCGGCAAGCAGGTGCACTTCTCCGGCTCGCAGATCTCCGCGATCGAGTTGGGTCAGCGTCCGTTCGACCGGCTCTTCCTCAAGCGGGCCGACGAGGTCCTGAACAGCGACGGCCTGCTGCTGGGGCTGCTCCGCATCGCCGAACTGCACGGCCAACCTGGTTGGCTGAGGCCCTGGCTGGACGCCGAGCGCAGTGCCGTGCAGTTGCGCTGCTATCACCCCACGTTGATCCCCGGGTTGCTCCAGACCGAGCACTACGCCCGCGCGGTGATCCGCGCCGACGACATGCTCAGCGACGAGGAGGTGGAGCGGCGGGTGGCGATACGGATGGACCGGCAGGCGATTCTCACCCGGCCGGACCCGCCGATCCTGATCGCGGTGATCGAGGAGGCGACGCTGCGGCGGGTCGACGAGAGCTTCCGGGGCATCATGACCCAGCAGATCGTCCACCTGCTCGACTGCGTGAAGCGCGGCGGCGTGCTGATCCTCGTCATCCCCGCCGAGGTGAGCGTGCACGTCGGGCACGCCGGCCCGTTCAGCCTGGCCAGGGGAGCCGACGGCGACTGGCTTGGCCACTTGGAGAACCACGTCGGCGGCGCGACCATCGACAGAACTGAGGAACTCGCTACCCTGCACGCCAGGTGGGAGGGAATCCGCAGCGTCGCCCTCCCCAAGGGACAGTCCGAGCTGCTCATGAAGGAAGTGATGGAGTCGTGGTCCACGATCTGACCGGTGCGACCTGGCGCAAGTCCACCCGCAGCGCGGGCGGCGAGTGCGTCGAGGTGGCCGACAACCTGCCCGGCGTGGTCGGCGTACGCGACAGCAAGGACGCCAGCGGCCCGGTGCTCGCCTTCACCCCGACCGCCTGGCGTCGCTTCGTCTCCCACACCAAGCACCACTGACCCGCACACCCGCAGAGCAGAGAGACGGTTCCGGTGCCAGGTCGGCACCGGAACCGCGTGTGATCAAGCGACCGGTAGACCAAGCTGCTGGGCAACCGCCCTGCCGTCCCGCCCGCCGAACGGGTCGTAGGGGCGCTGCCCGGCAGCGATCTCCGCGTTCAGGGTGAGTAGCCGCCCGGTGATCTCGTTTTTGTCCTGAGCGATCGACCTGGGCCAGCCGTAGCAGGCCGCCACCGCCTCGTCCAACTCCCGGTGGAGATCCTTCAGATCCGCGTAGGCTCCCTCGTCCACCAGGTTGTAGAGCCGGGTCAGCCCGAACTGCTCGGCGGCGCAGATCTCCTGCCGCCGCGCGATCACCCGCCGGCTCGCCTCGGCCACCCGCTCCCGCTTCTGATCCTTTACTGGATAAGGCCAAGGGAAAGAGGAAAACACTGTTGAGTTGGTGTAACGTGGGTCGCCCTTAATTGTCGAAAGTCGTGTAGCCGCCCAGTTCTTGTGTGTCGCTGAATCCAGGATTCCCATGGAATAGTCGTCGTCGTACGCGAAGATTATGGTCGCGTCACTAGCACACGTCCATGAATCACACCAGCAAAGCATGATCCTTTTACCGTGGCGACCGCAGGCTATATATCGAGACTTGCCTATAAGGGCAGTCCGGAGTCCTGGTCTAGCCTCGCCAAATTGCCACCATCTTTGCCGGTAGAGCGCTCGGTTGTTGCGCTCCCTGAACGGCTTAACTCGTTCGCGTACAATCTTCAAGGCGCGTGGGTAACGTTCGGCTACTTCGAGCGGCATCTGCGCAAAGTCGATAATCCACCGCCTGCCCCTCTGTCGAGGATCTTCGGTGATATCTTCGCTCGTTAGGTAAGGGCGAATCACTTTTTGGTAGTCGACCTCGTGGTTGTTGAGGATTTCCCTGGCTATCGTCTCGGTCAAGACGAAACCATCCCCCACTGGAATCGGTCCCTGAAAACACCTTGCCTTGTTTCCGACGAGCGGCTGCGCCTCACTTGTTGAAGTTTGAGGGGTGCGAAGATCCGACGTGATTCCGGTGACTGGATTATTGTCGAGGATGCACTCGGTGGGCGGTTCGGCCGGTGACTTGATCCAGTTGACCAGGCTGACGTGGACCTTGGCCTCGCCTGGCCAGACCTGGCTGGAGACGGCGTCGGTGATTACACCGTTGTTGCTGGTGATGTACTCCAGGCTGGCCGAGCGGGCGCGGTTCTGGGCGATCGAGTTGGTGCCGACCAGACCGGCGCGCTGGCCAGGCTTGAGGTGCTGGTGGGCGCGGCGAAACCAGTAGACGCAGAAGTCTTTGATGCCGACCTGGAAGGTGTTGCTCAGCCACTTGAGATAGTCGTCACCATGCGCGTCACGCATCTGCTGCGAGCCGAGGAAGGGCGGGTTGCCGACGATGCAGTCGGTCTCCGGCCAGGGCACGCGCAGGGCGTCGGCGGTCCGGATCGAGCCCAGGCTGACCAAGGGCAGCGGCGGTTCGGCCGCGCCGTACTGCTCGATCATCTGCCGGTGCCCCATCCAGAGGGTGACCCGAGCGACGGCGGTCGCCATCGGCACCACGTCGATGCCCTGCATGTTGTGCAGCGGGAAGAAGGGCAGCCCGGTCGGCACGGGCAGGCCCGACGACTTCGCCAGGGCTGCGATCCGCTCCTTGAGGGTGTGCTCCAGGTGGCGCAGCTCCCGGTAGGCGACATAGAGGAAGTTGCCGCAGCCGCAGGCCGGGTCGAGCACCCGGAAGCGGCACAACTCCTCCAACAGCGCGACGCCCTCGTCCGGGGTGGTCACGGCGTCGATCCGCGCCCGCCACGGCTTGACGATGGTCGGCCGGACGATTTTCAGAATGTCGATCTCGTGGGTGTAGTGGGCACCGAGCGCACTGCGGTCCGTGCTGAGAAAACCCTCGATGAGCGATCCGAAGATCGTCGGGTCCACCTGCCGCCAGTTGTACTCGGCAATCCGCAGCAACTCGGTCGCCTCGTCCTTGGTGAGGTGCACCAGCGCGGGCTTGTCGAAAAGATCCCCGTTGACGAATTGCGTGCCCTTGAGGACGCCCTGGCGACCGTAGTCGTCGGGATCGTTGAGTGAGGTGAAGAGGCCGCCGAGCATGAGGTAGGACGACCAGTAGTCGCCGGACTTGACGAGGAACTCCAACGTTCTTTCGGTCGGCCGCCCCTCGATCATGTCGTAGTCCTCGGCGAAGAACAGCCAGACCATCTGGAGAATGAACCGCTGGATCGACTCGGGCGGTGCCGCCTGCCGGCTGAGCAGCCCCTGGTAGACGTTCGCCACCGAGATGGCGGCGGCCTTCGTCAGCTCGCGGCTGCTGTGATGGAACAGCGGCTCGTCCCCGGCGAGCACCATCAGCGACTCGTATCGGTCAGGTAGCTCGCCGAGATCGAACTCCAGTAGCGGGGCGTTCGGGTATTTACCAGGCTCCCAGATCTCGAAGCGCTGGAAGGAGCAGAGCACCACGAACTGGGGTGCCGGCCGGCTGGTGGTCACGTCGGCCGAGTTGTGCCAGTAGTCCAGCGCCTGCTTGCGATGCTGGGCGAGCCGCGCGGTTTCCTTCGGTGCCTTCATCTCGACGATGAGCAGGCCCGGCAAGTGCAGATCCATGATGCCGGTCGACGAGTGAGCGTCCTCGAAGAGCGCACCCGCGTCCTTGCGGTTGCGTCCGTAACAGTCGAACAGTTCGTTGAGGAAGGTCTGTGCTTCAGAGCGTTCACTGCCGGCGTAGGTCTGCCAACGCGCGACGAACTTGATCAGTGCCGCCCGGATCTGCTCACCACTACGCATGGTCAAAAGAGCTTAGGCGAATCCGCGGAGAAATAGGCGCCCTGAAACAGGTCCTTGCGGGCGATTTCCAGGTTCCGGGCGGCAGTGTCCAGCATCCGGGCCAGATCATCGCAGCCCACCGTCATCGAGACCGCCCGCTTCGCCCGTTCCGTCCGCTTGATCGCCTGCTCGATGTTGAGCAGCGCCTCGGATACCTCGCGGAGCCCAGCCTCCCGGGCGGCCTGTTCGGGGGTGTGGTCAAGATCAGACATGCGGGGTCCTTTCGAGGCGGAGCGGACCCAGCGTACGGCCTGGTCCGCCGGTTCCGCGAGCGGAGACGGTCGCCCCGTGACACACCTCCCGTCTACCGGCAACGCCCATGTCATCCGAGGTCAATCGCACCAAGATCTCCCTCAAGGGCGCAGGCGGGTGAGGCCCCAGGCGGCCAGGCCCGCGACGACGCCGACGATGACACCGGTGAAGAGGCTGCTGATCGCGGCGAAGAACCGCAGGATGAGGGCCTGCGCCCCCGGCGCGAGGTCGGTCAGGTTGCCGCCGAGGGTCGGCTGCTCGTCGAAGGCCACGTCCCAGAGCAGCTGATGGGTCAGGGCCAGCAGGACGCCGTAGATCACACCAACGGCGAGCAGGGTCAGGAACGGGTTCGGCACCCGCTTCGCCAACGCCACGGTGATCCACACCGCCGCCGGTACGACCACCAGCAGCAGGTTGACGAAGGTGCGCTCGTGCACCAGACCCAGATCGTGCAGCACCACCCGGGGCAGACCGAGCAGCGCCAGACCGAGCAGGGTGAGCAACGGAAGCCCGAGAGCCGGGCGAGGTGACGTGTTCATGCCGGCAACGCTAGGAACGGTCGCCGGCCGCGCCATCCGTCCACAGACTCGGTGACGGTACGTCGGGAAGCGATCCCCGGTGTCGCCTTCCGACGACTCCGAACGCCCTGACCTCGCCGTACGCTGAGCTGGTGGCCGGCCAGTCGACGCAGCGGAGGGTACGTCCCTGGGTCGCCGACGTGCTCCTCGGCGTGGGCGTCGCCGTGACCGTCTCGATCGTCATCAGCGCGAACGAGGGCGGTCGGCACGGGCCGGACGGTGTCGCGTACCTCTGGGCGGTCGGCCTGGGTGCGCTGATGCTGGTCCGGCGGCGCTACCCGGTGGTGGTGCTGGCCGTCAGCGTGCTCGGCCTGTTCGCCTACTACGCCGCCGGCTACCCGGCCATCGGCCTGGCCGTGCCGGTCGCCGCCGCCCTCTTCTCCGCGGCCGAACACGGCCGGATCGCCGCCTCGATCGTCGCCGCCGTGCTGGTGATCGTGGTCTCGGTGGCCTTCCGGCTCGCCGAAGGGCAGGATTTCTCCTTCGTCGTCGGCTACGAGCTGGCCGGGCACGTCCTGCTGATGGGTGCGGCGATCGCCCTCGGCGACAGTCTGCGGTCCCGGCGCGCCGCGCAGGCGGACGCCCGACGGATCGCCGAGTTGACCGAGGCGCGATACCGGCAGGAGGCGCAGGCCCGCCTGCGCGACGAGCGGATGGCCATCGCCCGTGACCTGCACGACTCCCTCGGTCACACCACCTCGGTGATCGCACTGCACGCCGACGTCGCCCACGAGGCGCTGGGTCGTGACGCCGCCGCCGCCCGGTCGGCGTTGGAGCTGATCCGGTCCACCGCCCGCCGCAGCATGGACGACCTGCGGCGCACCGTGACGCTGCTGCGCTCACCCGGCGACCCGCCCCGCACGGTCGTCTCGCTGGCCAACCTCGACGCGGTCACCCGAGCCGCCTCGGCCGCCGGATTCGACGTCGACGTGCAGGTGGCCGTCGAAACGCCGTTGCCGGCACCGGTGGAGGCCGCCGCGTTCCGGATCGTGCAGGAGGCGGTCACCAACGTGGTCCGGCACTCCGCCGGCAGCCGCGTCGAGATCCGTGCCGAGCAGAACGACGCCCAGCTCACCGTCACCGTCACCGACACCGGCGCCGACCCGATCCCCGGCACCCGAGCGACGCCGGGCACCGGGCACGGTATCGCCGGAATGCGGGAACGGGCCGAGAGCCTCGGCGGCGCGCTCACCGCCGGGCACCGGCACACCGGTTTCGAGGTACGCGCGGTGCTGCCCCTGAAGGAGTCGGTGTGACCAGCGTGCTGGTGGTCGACGACCAGGACCTCGTCCGGGCCGGGATACGCAGCCTGCTGGCGGCCGACCCGCAGCTCACCGTGGTCGGGGAGGCCGCCGACGGCCGCTCCGGCCTGCGCCTGGCCCGTCAGTTGCGGCCGGACGTCGTACTCATGGACATCCGGATGCCGGTGATGGACGGCCTGGCCGCCACCGCGGCGATCCGCGCCGACGAAGCCCTGGCGGCCACCCGGGTGCTGATCCTGACCACCTTCGACGACGACGAGGAGATCATCGAGGCGGTCAGCCTGGGCGCCGCCGGGTACCTGCTCAAGGACACGCCCTCGGACGACCTGCGACGGGCGGTGCACACCGCAGCAGCCGGCGGAAATTTGCTCTCACCCACGGTCGCCCGCCGGGTCATGGAACGGCTCGCCGCCACACCGCGACAGCCGCCGCCCGACCCTCGGTTGTCAGTGCTCACCGAACGGGAGCGTGCCGTGCTGGCCCGGGTCGGGCTGGGCGAGACGAACGACGAGATCGGCCGGGCGCTGTTCATCAGCCCGGCGACCGCCCGCACGTACGTCAGTCGGCTGCTGACCAAGCTCGACGCCCGCGACCGCACCGCGCTCGCCGTCATCGCCCACCGCGCCGGCCTGACCTGACCCACCCACCCCCACCTCCGCGTTGATCAGCCCTGCGGAGGTGGGGGTGGGGGTAATGGGGTGGCTGGGGGGTGTGGGCGGTTTTAGGCTGCGGTGGTGTTGTTACGGATGTCGACGTCGCTGATCCGGACCCTGCGGGAAGATCCGGCGGACGCGGAGGTGCCGAGTCATCGGCTGCTGCTGCGGGCCGGTTACATCCGGCGGGCCGCACCGGGCGGCTACACCTGGCTGCCGCTGGGCCGGCTGGTGCTGGACCGGGTCACCGAGATCGTCCGGGCCGGGATGACCGGGATCGGCGACCAGGAGGTGCACTTCCCGGCGCTGCTGCCCGCCGAGCCGTACCGCACCAGCGGACGGTGGGCGGAGTACGGCGACGACATCTTCACCCTGGCCGATCGGCGCGGCGCCGAGCACCTGCTGGCACCGACCCACGAGGAACTGGCCGCGCTGCTGGTCAAGGATCTGTTCACCTCCTACCGGGACTTCCCGGTGACGCTGTTCCAGATCCAGACCAAGTTCCGCGACGAGGCCCGCCCCCGCGCCGGCCTGCTGCGCGGCCGTGAGTTCCTGATGAAGGACGCGTACTCCTTCGACCTGGACGACGAGGGCCTGCGGGACGCGTACGGCCGGCACCGGGTTGCGTACCAGGAGATCTTCGACCGGCTCGGCCTCGACTACACGGTGGTGCACGCGATGTCGGGCGCGATGGGCGGCTCCGCGTCGGAGGAGTTCCTGGCCACCACGCCGGTCGGCGAGGACACCTACGTCGGCTGCACCGTCTGCGACTACGCGGCCAACACCGAGGCGGTGACCACGCCCGCCCCGGCGGCCGGTGACCCGCACGCGCAGCCGGTCGCCGAGGTGCACGACACCCCCGAGACGCCCACCATCGCCAGCCTGGTCGAGCTGGCCAACGACCGTCGGCTGGCGGGCCGGGCCGACTGGTCGGCAGCCGACACCCTGAAGAACGTCGTACTGACGGTACGCCGGCCGGGCGGCGAGGCCGCCGAACTGCTCGTGGTCGGAGTGCCCGGTGATCGGGAGGTCGACCTGAAGCGGCTGGCCGCCGCGCTGGCACCGGCCACCGTGGACGTCTTCGACGCCTGGGACGAGCACCCCGAGCTGGTCCGGGGCTACCTCGGGCCACAGGTCCTCGACAAGCTCGGCGTCCGCTACCTGGTCGACCCTCGCGTGGTGCCGGGTACCGCCTGGCTGACCGGCGCGAACGAGCCGGGCCGGCACGCCACAAACGTGGTGTGCGGCCGGGACTTCATACCGGACGGCACGGTCGAGGCCGCCGAGGTGCGCCCCGGTGATCCCTGTCCGGCCTGCGTGACCGGCCGGTTGACCATGCGCCGGGGCATCGAGATCGGGCACATCTTCCAACTCGGTCGCCGTTACACCGACGCCTTCGCCGTGGACGTCCTCGGTCCGCAGGGCAAGCCGGTCCGGCCCACCATGGGCTGCTACGGGATCGGGGTGTCCCGGGCGGTGGCGGCGATCGCCGAGCAGCATCACGACGATCGGGGGCTGGTGTGGCCGACGTCGGTCGCGCCGTGTGACGTACACCTGGTGGCTGCCGGCAAGGGCCCGCAGCTCGACGCGGCGCTCGACCTCGGCGGCCGACTCGCCGCCGCGGGCCTGCGGGTGCTGGTCGACGACCGGACGGCCGTCTCCGCCGGGGTGAAGTTCACCGACGCCGAACTGATCGGCATCCCCCGCACCGTCGTGGTCGGACGCCGCCTGAACGACGGGTACGTCGAGCTGCGCGACCGGGCGGCCGGGGAGCGCACCGAGCTGCCGGTGGCAGACCTGGTGGAAAAACTGTCGAGCGGGTAGGCAGGGTCGTGTGTAGCCGTCAGGTGACGGGGTACCGCATCCTGATCGGCTGAATGTTCTCTGGAGGCTCTCATGACCGGTTACCGGGTCGCTGACGTGATGACCAAGCAGGTGATCTACCTGCCGGCGGAGACCACCCTGGACGAGGCGGCAAAGGTCATGAAGGAGGCCGATATCGGCGACGTGGTGGTCACCGACGGCGCCAACCTGGCCGGCATCCTCACCGACCGCGACATCGTGGTACGCGCCGTCGCGGAGAACGCCAGCGCCACCGACACCACCATCGGTTCGATCGTCACCCGGGAGGTCGTGATGATCGAGCAGTTCTGCACGGCGGGTGAGGCCGCGTCCCTGATGCGGGAGCGTGGCATCCGTCGCGTCCTCGTCTGTGACAACGAACGCAAGCTGGTCGGCATCGTCTCGCTCGGCGACCTCGCCATGCAGCTCGACCCCACCTCCGCACTCAGCGAAATCACCGAACAATCCCCCACGGTGTAAGGAAGGGCACCTTCTTAACGCCTGCGGTATAGGAAGGGCCCCTTCCTAACACGTCGACCGGCTCCAGACAGCGGCCGGTAGCCTGGCGGGGTGCCCGAGATGCCGAGCAAGCTGGCCGAGATCGTCGACGAGTTCGCCTCGGCACCGCGTGACGTGGTGCTGGAGATGCTGCTGGAGTACGCCGACGCGGTGCCGCCGCTGCCGGCCGGGCACTCCGGTCATGAGGGCATGGAACAGGTCGTGGAGTGTCAGACCCCGTTCTTCCTGCGTGCCGAGGTGACGCCCGAGGGCACCGTCGACACCGTGTTCGACTGCCCGCCGGAGGCACCCACCACCCGGGCGTTCGCCGGGATCCTCGCCGAAGGGCTGGCGGATGCCACCCCGGAGCAGGTCCTCGCCGTTCCGGACGACCTGTACCAGCGGATGGGCCTGGCGCAGACGATCAGTCCGCTGCGGGTACGCGGTGGCACCGCCATCCTCGCCCGGCTCAAGCGGCAGGTCCGGGAACAGACCCGGTGACCAGCGGGTTGTCCTCCATATGGAGATCGACATCTACGCTGACGTGGTCTGCCCCTGGTGCTGGATCGGGCGTCGCCGGTTCACGCAGGCGCTCGCGTCCTACGACGGCAAGGTGACCATCCGGAATCGGCCCTTCCAGCTGGATCCGTCACCGGTTTCGACGCCACGCCCGACGCTCGACGCCCTGGCCGAGAAGTTCGGTGGCCAGGAGCAGGTCCGGCAGATGATCAGCCGGGTCGTCGAGGTGGGTGCGAGCGTCGGTCTGGAACTGCGTTACGACCGGGCGATCGCGGCAAACACCTTCGAGGCGCACCGGCTGACCAACTGGGCCGGCCAGCGGGACCGTGACGAGGAGCTGGTCGAGGCGCTGCACCGGGCCCACTTCACCGATGGTGTCGACATCGGCTCCCGGGAGGCGTTGGCCGAGGTGGCCACCACTGTCGGACTGGACGGCGACGACGCCCGCCGCTTCCTGGACTCCGACGAAGGGGTGACCGAACTGAGGGCCGAGTTGGCCGCTGCGCGGCAGCTCGGGGTGACCAGCGTGCCCACCTTCGTGCTCGCCGGCAGGTACGCGGTCACCGGAGCACAGGAACCGGACACCCTGCTCGCCGCGCTCACCGAGGTCGAGCGACGGGAAAACGCACGCTGACGCACCAGCCATGTTTCACGTGCAACAACATCGTCATGCTTCGATGGTCAGGCCGGCTTGGCCAGGTCTTCCACCACTCGCGCGCCGGGTAGTGCGGCCAGCGCCGCGCCCGGCAACGCGATCTTGCTGCGTCGTACGCCCGACCCGATCACCACGTACGGCATGGTCGCCACCCGGGCGTCGACCAGGATCGGCCACTGCAACGGCAGCCCGATCGGCGTGATCCCGCCGTACTCCATCCCGGTCAACTCGACCGCGTCGGCCATTGGCGCGAAGCTCGCCTTGCGGACGTCCAGCGCCCGGCGGACCACCCCGTTCACGTCCGCCCGGGTGGTGGCCAACACGAGGCAGGCCGCGTACCGGGTCACCCCCTCGCGCTTACCGGCCACGATCACGCAGTTGGCCGACTCGTCCAAACCGACCTCGTAGGCGGCACAGAACGCCGCGGTGTCGGCGAGGTCGGCGTCGATCGGCGCGACCAGCACCGCGTCGACGTGCACCGGGGAGTCGGTCGGCCACTGGGCGAGCGCGGCGGCAACCGGCGACGCCAACAGGTCGGTACGGGTGCGCGCAGGTTCTGTCTTCAGCGTTCCCATCACGCCTGTGATCGTCGCATCCAGGGTCCGTGACGCGGGCGGGGACCGAACGGACCGGACGGGTGCACGGCCAACGTGTCGAGAGTCGGCCGGTCGGCAACCGGTCGTCAGTCCCCGTGGGTGAGGAAGCCGTGCCGCTCCAGCATCGCCCGGTCCCGGGAGGCGGCCATCTCCTCCGCCCGTGCGGCCTGGACGCGGCGCACCTCGATGTCCTCCAGGGCGTGCCGCACCGCGAGCCGGATCACCCCGTAGAGGAAGACGAACCCGCAGACGTACAGAAGGCTGGTGACGACGAACGTGAGCATGGCTCGACGGTAGGGCGAACGTGAACCCGAGCCGGTGTCATCGGGGCGGCGTTCGCCCGTACGTGTCGGACAGGTAGTCGACCCAGGTACGCCGGCCCACCGGGCGAGCGTCGGTGACCAGACCACCCGACTTCGTCGATGAACGGAAAGAACTGGGTGGCCCGCAGCACCTCCCGGCCCAGCGTGCCGCCCGCGCCCCGCCTCCCGCGCCCCGCCTCCGGCGTGACGCCTATGAGCGGAGTCACTTCGCCAGGTCGGCGGCGGTGAACACCGCGAAGAGCACGATGACCGCCTCACTGATCAACCAGGAGTGGTTCTCCGCCCAGTCCCGGACACGCGGCAGCACCACCTGGGCCCGGCTTCCGAGCAGCAGCAGGGCCAGCAGCGGCAGGGCGAGCAGGGCGAGGGTGAGCAGCACGAAGGGCAGCAGATGCCACCATGGCTGGTCGTGCCGTGCGGCGCTGGCTCCGACGGTGGCCATGGTCAGGTCATTCGACGGCATGCCCAGGAAGAGCAGCAGACCCACCTTCAGCGCGTACCCGGGGCTGGCGTGCTGGAGGTGGCTCATCCAACGCGGCGGCCCGGAGTGCCGGCGCAGGGCCACGACCACCGCCAGCACCCCGAGCAGCGCGAGGACGAACCAGTCGATCCATCGTTCGACGGTGCCCCGACCCACACCGGTAAAGTTGATCTTGAAGAGGCGGACCGCCAGCCAGGTCAGGGTCGTACCACCGAACACGACGAGCGCCGCGCCCGCCAGATAGCCCAGCGAGGCGGCGCGGGGCCGATCGGACGAGGCGAAGAGGACCGCCGCGACCAGTTGGGTGCCGGCGACCATCACCACGGCCAGCGGCAGCAGCGACAGGAAGGTCATCGTCACCTCAGGCGGACTGCAGCGCCTCGCCCAGCCCCTTGGCCAGCCCGGACAGATGCTGGTCAGCCAGCAGGTGCCCGGCGGTGATCACCAGCGCCAGGGGCCACTCGATCACCTGGAACGCGGCCAGTGCTCCGATACCGGCGTAGTACGTGAGCCTGTCCGGCGGTGGCACCGCCACCTCCCCGAGCCACGGCACGTGCACCCGTCGGGTGAATGCCTGCAACGTCTCCCGGGTCCCACTGAGCTGTCGTGTCAGCGCACTCATCCTGCCTCCCCCATTACCGACGACGGCCGACGACAGCCGACGACACCTTCCTCGGATTCCTCCACCGCCGTCTTCCATGCCCACCCGGGCAGGAAAGTTTTCCCAGCTCCCGGGGGCATAAGGGACGTCCGGCCGGGAAGCCAGGCCGCCGGGCACGAACGGTAGGAGGCGAAATGCGGTTTGGCACCGTCGGAGCACCTCCGGTGGTGGGGGCCGCCTCCCGCAGCGTCGGTGCCGCCGCCACCCGACTCGCCCGAACGCTCGGGCTGACCAGCCGACGGATCTGGTCACGTCCCGGACGGCACCACATCGAGGTCCACGGCGTCTGCCAGGACGGTGGCGACACCCTCGCGCGCCAGGTCGAGACCGCGCTGGAGAAGATGCCCGGGGTGAGCTGGGCACGAGTCAACGCGCCCTCAGGACGGGTGGTCGTCGCCGTCGACACGCCCGGACCCAAGGTACGCGAACTCGTCGCCACCATCGCCCGAGTCGAACGCACCTGCCCGCACGAACCGGATCCGGAAATCCCGCCGCCGCACCCGCCTGAGGAAGGACCGCGCACCCCGCGTACCCTCGGCGCCCTCGCCGCCGACGCGCTCGGCCTGACCATCTCCGCGGCCACCCGGATCCTGCCCGTCACACCGGTCCCCAGTGAGGTCTCCGGACTGCTCAGCGCCATCGACATCCATCCAAAGCTGCACCAGCT
The DNA here is from genome assembly GCF_016863535.1 of Micromonospora lutea. Classification (GTDB taxonomy): domain Bacteria; phylum Actinomycetota; class Actinomycetes; order Mycobacteriales; family Micromonosporaceae; genus Micromonospora; species Micromonospora lutea. Next base: position 81,457 of record NZ_BOPB01000013.1, on the reverse strand, counting down.
CGCCAGTTTGAAACTGCGCCGCGACCCCCGCACCGAAGTTCTCTTCCCACTTGCGGAAGCGGTGGTGCAGGGCCTCACCGGCGGATGGACGGGGATAGTGCTCGACGGCGCACAACGGATCGTGCAGTGGGGTGAAAGTCTCGCCCAGCTACGCGCCTGGGAGAAGGCCGAGGCCCGGCTCACCGGCGACCCGGAACGCGCCATCGCCCGGGTACCCGACGACGAGCGTCCCTGCCCGAAACCCGACAGCGCCGTCGAGCGGTACATCGACCGAATGTTCGCCACCGGCGCGGCCGCCTTCGCCGCGGCGACACCGGTGGTCGGTCCGAAACGAGCCGCAGCCCTGGGCCTGTCCGCCCTGCCCAAGGCACCCGGCAGCGGACGCCAGGGGTACGCGGCCCAACTCGGCCGGATCCTCGCACGACGTGGCGTCATCGCGATGGACCGCAGCGTGCTACGCGAACTCGACCGCATCGACACGCTGGTGCTGGACGCCCGGATCCTCGGCTCCGACCGAGGCGTCCTGGCCGACCTGGCCCCGCTGCCCGGAGCCGACACCTCCCAGGTCGCCGCCCAGGCGTTCGCCCTCTTCGACCCGACCGCACCGACCGACGTACACCACCTCGACGGCTGGCGGCTCGGGCCGCTGGACCGGCTCGCGGTGCCGGACCCCGGCGACACCGACGACAGCCGGCAGCTACGCGAACGCGGCGGCACCCTGCTCGGTCTGGCCCAGGGTGACGCTCTCAAAGCCGTGCTGCGGGTCGAACCAGAACCCGCACCCGGCGTCGACGCCCTGCCGACCGTTGCCCGGCAGGCCGGCCTGCGACTCGTCGTGGCCGGCGGCGACCCGGAACGGCACACCTACGCCGACGCGCTGGTGCCCGGCGACGACCAGCTCGCCGAGTCGGTACGCACCCTGCAACGCGAAGGCGCGGTGGTGATGCTCGTCTCCGGCGACCGGTCGGCGCTCGCCGCGTCCGACTGTGGACTGGGCATCGCCGACCAGGACGATCTTCCGCCGTGGGGAGCGCACCTGCTGGTCGGCACCAACCTTCGGGTCGTCGCCCTGCTTATCGAAGCAGCCGGGGTGGCCCGGCGGATGACCGCGCAGAACCTGCGCATCGGACTGGCCGGCGCCGGCCTCGGCGCACTCGGCGCCTTCACCGCCGATCGAGCCCTGCTGCCCGGTCGTACGCTCTCCTCGGTCAACGGGGCCGCGGCGCTGGCCTTCGCGCACGGCGTGTGGCGTGCCGGCCGGTTGACCGAAGGAGCTACCGCACCCGCACCCGCGATCACCGCCTGGCACCTGATGCCGGTGGCCACCGTGCTTGAGCAGCTCGGCACCGGCCACGACGGGTTGACCGAGACCGAGGCCCAGCGACGACAGTCCCACCACCCCGGTGAGGCGGCCGGCCCGGGCGGGTTGCTCCGGGCCTTCGTCGACGAACTCGCCAACCCGCTGACCCCGGTGCTCGCCGCCGGCGCGGTGCTCTCCGCCAGCTTCGGCTCGCTCATCGACGCCGCCCTCGTCGGCGGGGTCATCGGAACGTCCGCGCTGGTCGGCGCGGTGCACCAGCGCAACACCGAGAAGTCGCTGGCCGAACTGCTGTCCCGCTCGGCGGTGACCGCCCGGGTCCGCCGCGACGGTGTCGAACGGGTGGTACCCGCCGACGATCTCGTCCCCGGCGACGTGATCCTGCTCGAATCCGGCGACGCCGTACCCGCCGACTGCCGGGTCGTCAAATCCGTCGGGCTGGAGGCCGACGAGTCCTCCCTCACCGGTGAGTCGCTGCCGGTCAACAAGACCGACCAGCCGGTGGTCGCCGCCGAGGTGGCCGAACGTGCCTCCATGGTCTACGAGGGGACCAGCATCGCCGCCGGCTGTGGCGAGGCCGTGGTCGTGGCCACCGGCGCCGACACCGAGGCCGGGCGCAGTCTCGCCCTCGCCGGGCAGACACCGCCGGTCAGCGGGGTCGAAGCCCGCCTGGGTCGGTTGACCCGCACCGCGATCCCGCTGGCCGCCGGCTCGGCGGTAGCGGTGGCCGGTGCCGGGCTGCTGCGTGGCGTACCGCTGGCCCAGACAGCCGCGACCGCCGCGAACCTGGCCGTCGCCTCCGTGCCCGAAGGACTGCCGTTCCTGGTCAGCGCCGCCCAACTGGCCGCCGCCCGCCGCCTCGCCGAGCACGGCGCGCTGGTCCGCAACCCGCGCACCATCGAGGCGCTGGGCCGGGTCGACGTGCTCTGCTTCGACAAAACCGGCACCCTCACCGAAGGTCACCTGATGCTGGCCGGCGTGGGCAGCGTCGACACCTACGCCACGCTGGAGAAGCTGGACGACCGGCTGCGCCGCACCCTGGCGGCGGCCCTGCGCGCCACCCCGGCCGCCGACGACCCCGAGGAACTGTCCATGCAGACCGACCGGGCGGTGCTCCGGGGTGCCCGCGCCGCCGGCGTCAACGAGCAGGACGGGGCACCCGGCTGGCGCACGGCAGGTGGTCTGCCGTTCGAACCGTCGCGCGGGTACCACGCCACCGTCGGCGAAACCAACGGCGGCCTGCTGCTCAGCGTGAAGGGCGCACCAGAGGCGGTACTGCCCCGCTGCGCCGCCCGACGTGTCGCCGGACGCGACGAGCCGCTCGACAACGCGGGCCGAGAGGAACTGCACCGGCTGCTCGGCGAACGGGCCGGCGCGGGGCATCGGGTCCTCGCGGTCGCCGAGTGCACCGTCGCCGACCCGGACATCACCGACGACGGCGTACGCGGCCTGGTCTTCACCGGTTTCCTGGCGATCGCCGACGGAGTACGTGCCAGCGCCGCGCCGGCCGTCCGCCGGGTCCGTCAAGCGGGCGTGCACACCATCATGATCACCGGTGATCATCCGGCCACCGCCGCCGCGATCGCCGCCACCATCAGCGACGGAGACGCACAACGGGTGGTCACCGCCGCCGAACTCGACACACTCGACGACAACGCCCTCGGTGAGCGGTTGGCCGGCACCGACGTGGTGGCCCGCTGCACCCCGACCCACAAGGTCCGGATCATCAAGGCGTTGCAGAAGTGCGGGCGTACCGTCGCGATGACCGGCGACGGCGCCAACGACGCCCCTGCCATCCGGCTGGCCGACGTGGGCATCGCCCTCGGCCAACGGGGCACCCCGGCGGCACGCGCCGCAGCCGACCTGGTGGTCACCGACGACCGGCTGGAGACCATCATCGCCACCCTGGTCGAAGGTCGGGCCATGTGGTCCTCGGTCCGCCACGCGCTGAGCATCCTCGTCGGCGGCAACCTCGGCGAGATCGCGTTCACCGTGCTGACCGCCGCCGCCACCGGGCGGGCCGCCCTCAACGGACGCCAACTGCTGCTGGTCAACCTGCTCACCGACATGGCACCCGCGCTGGCCATCGCCGTACGGCCACCCGATGCCGACCACGTAGACGGGCTGCTCCGCGAAGGCCCGGACAGCTCACTCGGCCAGACCATGACCCGGGAGATCGGGTTGCGGGCCGCCGGCACGACGCTCGGTGCGACCACCGGCTGGACACTGGCCCGATACACCGGCACCCGGCGACGCGCCGGCACCGTCGCCCTGGTCTCCCTGGTCGGTACGCAACTCGGCCAGACCGTGCTGGCCGGTGGGACCAGCCCGACCGTGCTCGCCTCCACCGCCGCGTCCTTCGGCGTGCTGGCCGCAGTGGTGCAGACCCCCGGGGTGAGTCACTTCTTCGGCTGCACCCCGCTGGGGCCGGTCGGCTGGACCATCGCCACCGGATCCGCGCTCGGCGCGACCCTCGCCAACGGTGCCCTCACCCGATTCGCCGCGCGGTTCCCACAGCCCGAAGACGACCACGCCGACGTCGGGCGGGCCGAGAGCTAGTGCCAGGTGGCGGCGGCGCGACGCAGCCGGTCGTTGACGGCCCGCCCCACACCCGTCTCCGGCACCGGCTCCGCGACGATCTCGGCCACCCCGACCGCGTCCAGTCGATGCAGCGCGTCGAAGAGGCGGGCCGCTGCCTCGGTCAGATCACCGGAGGCGGAAAGCACCTCCACCGCCGCCCAGTCACCCGCCGGCCGGTCCCGGAACGCCAGACAACCACGACCCGCACCGCCGGCACCCGCCAGCTCCGCGCCGGAAACCACCCGCAACGGTGTACGCGGCGCGTAGTGCGCGGCCAACGTGCCCGGTGCGACCGGCTGCCCCGAACTGCCAGGTCGCACCGTGACCGGCCCGGTCACCTTCTCCAACTCCTCGACCGGCAACGCGCCGAGCCGCAACACCACCGGATGGTCCCCCCGGGCGTCCACGATCGTCGACTCGATTCCGCACCGGGTCGGCCCACCGTCGAGCACCACGTCCACGGCCGCGCCCAGCCCGCGTACCACGTGCTCGGCCCGGGTCGGGCTGAGCTGACCGAACCGGTTGGCACTGGGCGCTGCCACCGGCACTCCCGCCGCGGCGATCAGCCGCCGGGCGTACTCGTTGTCCGGCACCCGCACGGCCATCGTCGCGAGCCCGGAGGTCACGATCGGCGGGATCGCGGCCGGCCGGTCCACGATGAGCGTCAGTGGTCCCGGCCAGAAGCGTGCCGCCAGCGCCGCCACCGCCGGTGGCACCGCCCCCACCAGCGGCTCCAGGTCCGCCACGTCGGCGAGATGGGTGATCAGCGGATCGAAGCTCGGCCGCTGCTTCGCCTCGAAGATCCGAGCCGCCGCCCGCGCGTCCAACGCGTTCGCGCCCAGCCCGTAGACGGTCTCCGTCGGAAAGGCCACCAACCCGCCGGTACGCAGCACGGCAGCCGCCTCACCGAGATCACCGTCGGCAGGCAGGACGCGGGGAGATCCGATGCTCACACCTGCGACGCTAGCCTGCGGCCGGCATCCCGCCTGACGCGCCCTGAGGTGTCTTACGAACGGTAGGCGTCGCGCCGGGCGCAAGGGTGGGACGTATCTGCGGGGCTGCTGCTTGACGGGCGGCGAAAGTCGATGCAGCCGATGGTGGATCAGCCGGTGAACCCGCGGACATACGCCGCGAGCGACATGCCGCCCGACCTGCCACCGCCGACTGTCACACAGCCGTCGGCCGGAGCACGCTCCCCAGGGGGATACGCGACGACCCGCAGCGGATGCTGGAAGTGCACGGTCAGGAAGCGCCAAGCCGCCGCGTTCAGCTCCGGTTGCCGAGAATTGGCCACCTCACCCGGGTCGCCAGCATGAAACAGCAACGGGGCACCTGCGCGATCCCGCAGCACCCGGCCAAGGGCCAGCCGCTCAGGGCAGCGTTCGCAGGTCAGAAACCCTTCGTCGGTGCCGTCGAAGCCAGCGGACAACAAATTTGCGAACCCATCCTCCGGCCAGCCGGCAAGGTAGGCCGGAAGGGGTACATCCAGCTCGCCGTCCGCGTCCAGCATGGCCGGCAGCACACCGCTCTCCATCTGACCATGCAGTTCGGGATCCCAGTCGTGAGCCACCCGAAGCTGGTGACCGACGTGGTCGGCAAGCAGCTTCCACAACGCGCTGGAATGCAGCCGGGACTGCGAGAAGACCGGCTGACCAGGATCGCCGGCATACCGAATGACAGTGCCGCCGGGCTGCTCGCTCAATGGCTTACCGAGCCCCCAGCAGATCCGGTTACACGAGCAGAAGAGAAACGCCGATGCTCCCACGTGTCACCCCTGACCTGGTACACCCATTCCACGAGCCCCCAGCATCCACAACCCTGCCGGCCGACCCTCCGGCGTGTGGAAGGCAACGTACACCTCCGCGTACCTCGCCAAGCGGCGATCGTCGCGATTCTTGGCCCAGAACGCCTCCATCAGCCGTTGTATGTCTGTACCTCTGGGTACCTGCACGTACAGCTCACCTCGGTATTCCAACTTCTTCGCATAGTCCTCGAACTGCCGAGCGAACGTGGTCGGCGCCCCACTAAAGGTCTTGATCTCTCTCCGGTACACCTCCCGTCCGCTGGCATCTCGGAAGGAGACGTCCGGTGGAGGATTATTGGCACCGGCCAGTGTCGGCGTCGAGCCGGCTGGCCCATAAAGTGCCCGCTCCGCGTTCGCCTCGGTGAGCACAAAGTCCTTGTGCTGGGCGTGCTCCCTCATCAACAGGTGAATCGACTTCTGAACCGTTGGTTCGTTGAGATTGAGTTCCGCACCGCAGCCCTTGCAGGCAGTACGGGCCAGGCGAATATTGTTGGACAGAATCTCGTGCGGCGACCGGGGAGGTTTCGCCGCCTCGGATGCGGTCTCCGACGGCAACAAGCCCGGAGGCGTGCCCGCTGTGGGCGCGGCGCTACCGTCGGACGATACCTGCGGCACTGTGGTACCGCAGGCCGTCACCGCGAACAGGGCCAGGCCGACGACAACGAGCGCGACACCGCGAGGAACACGGCCGAGGGAATCCATATTGGGGAACATACGGTGATGACATGTCCCGTCGCTGCCCCGTCACGCTGTGGCCTCCGCCGATCCGCTCAATCGACGCGTTATGCCGGCCGTAAGTGGAGCCCAGGGGACTCGAACCCCTAACCCCTGCCTTGCAAAGGCAGTGCTCTGCCAGTTGAGCTAGGGCCCCGTACGGGCGTTACCGCCCGCAGGTCGGAAACCGCCCGTCAGCGCAGGTCCGGCGAGGTGGTCGCCTCGTGCCAGAGGGCGCGCTCGTCGTTGGCTTCCTTGACCTTCTTGGCCACCACTGCGGCCACGCCGACGACACCGACCAGGATCAACAGCTTCTTGAACATCGGGGCTGCCCCTCACGCTCGACGTGCCGTCGGACCATGTGCGGTGGGGCTAGCTGGAATCGAACCAGCGACCTCAGAGTTATCAGCTCTGCGCTCTAACCGACTGAGCTATAGCCCCGCGTAGCGACGAGCAAGGTTAACCCATCCGCCCAGCGGCTCCCAAATCGGGGCCAGGCGCACCGGCCTCGCGTCGCCCCTGAACCTACCGGAGTATCGGCCGCCGGCACACCGGGTTACGACGGCTGCCGTCAGCCCCGCCAACGGCACCTCAGGCACCCACAGGCACGGCAACGTGGCGTACCCGCGTCGGCGCGCCTGCCCCTGCCCGGAAACACCGAGAAGCCGGCCCACGCCACCACGACGGGTGGGGTGGACCGGCTTCGCGGATCGTGTCAGTCGCGCTCGGCGAGGGTCAGCTCGATGCCGCCCACCAGATCGGCGCAGACGTTGTAGACGAACGCCCCGAGGGTGGCGAGGGCGGTGAACAGCACGACGTTGACCAGGCCGAACAACGCCGAACTGAAGATCACACCGCGTGCGGTGATCTGGAAACCCTCCGTGCCCTGTCCACCACCGGCGTTGACCAGGTCACCGAGGCTGTCGTTCACGCTGCTGAACACACCCATCGCGTCCAACGCCAGGTACAGCACCGAGGTCGCCACGACGATGACGATGAACAGCACCACCGACACCGCGAAGGCGAACTTCATCACCGACCACGGGTCGATCCGCTTGAGGTTCAGCCGGGCCCGGCGCGGTCCGCGCGAGGCAGCCGAGCTGACCGAGGTACGCGCGGCGCGTACCGCCTCACCGACCCGCGCGGCACCCACCGCCGGGCTGACGCCCGGGGGCAATCCACCACCGTTGGCCGGGCGTCCGAGTCCGAGCGGCCGGGTGGCGTCCGGCTTCGGACCGGCCCCGGTCACCCGGGGCTGGGTTCCGGTCGTGCCGGTGCTGGCCGCCGGCAGGACACCCGTGGTGCCCGCAGAGGGCTTACCCACGGGAAGAGCCGTCGACTGGGGAGGGGTCGGCTTGCCGACGGAGGTCGTGGTGGCCTCCGTGGCACTACCACCTTCGGTCGCCTTCTCCTCGGCCGCGTCGCCCTCCGGCTCGGCTGTCGGCTTGTCGGGTGGTGGGGCCATACCGGGAGCCCGGGTGAACTTCGGGGCAGGCGCGTCGGCGGGGACCGTGGCCCGGCCTACCGCCGCGCGACCGGTCGTTGGCGTGCCGTTCTGCGCGGCTTCCTCGTCGACCGGGTTGGCCGAGGTCCCCGTGTTCCCCGACTTCGCCTGTGTCTCCGTCATTCAACTAGTCCTGTTCGTCAGGCTCGTCGGCATTGCGAGCAATCGCCACGATAGTCACGCCATCCGGAAGGTCCATCAGCTTGACCCCCATTGTGTTCCGGTCACGCGTACGGCGTACAGGCTTCACCGGAGTCCGGATGACGCCACCGTTGCTGGTGATGGCGAACAGCTCGTCGTCCGGGTCGATGACCACAGCGCCGACCAGACCACCGCGCCGCTCGGTGATCTTCGCAGTCAGCACACCCTTACCTCCCCGGCCCTGCACCGGGTATTCCTCGATCGGAGTACGTTTCGCGTACCCACCGTTCGTGGCCACCAAAACGTCCAGTCCCTCCCGGACGACCTCCATGGCCAGCAGCTCGTCTTCCTCGCTGAACCGCATGCCGATCACCCCGGAGGTGGCCCGGCCCATCGGGCGCAGGGCCTCGTCCGTGGCGTTGAACCGGATCGCCTGGGCGTTCTTCGAGACCAACAGCAGGTCGTCGGTGGGGCCGGCGAGCGCAGCACCGACCAGCTCGTCCTCATCGCGCAGGTTGATCGCGATGATGCCGCCGGATCGGTTGGAGTCGAACTCCTCAAGCCGCGTCTTCTTCACCAGGCCGTTCTTCGTCGCCAGGACCAGGTAGGGCGCCACCTGGTAATTCGGGATCTCGATGATCTGTGCGATCTGCTCATCCGGTTGGAAGGCGAGCAGGTTGGCCACGTGCTGACCCTTGGCCACCCTACTGGCCTCCGGAAGCTCGTACGCCTTGGCCCGGTACACCCGCCCCTTGTTCGTGAAGAACAACATCCAGTCGTGCGTCGAGCAGACGAAGAAGTGGCTGACGATGTCGTCCTGCCGCAGGGTGGCGCCGCTGACCCCCTTGCCGCCCCGACGCTGGGAACGATAGAGATCGACCTTGGTCCGCTTGGCGTACCCGGTCCGGGTGATCGTGACGACCACGTCCTCCCGCGCGATGAGGTCCTCCATCGAGACCTCACCGTCGAACGGAACGATCTTGGTGCGTCGCTCGTCTCCCCACTTGGCGACGATCTCCCCCAACTCCTCCGAGACGATCCGACGCTGCCGCTCCGGCTTGGCCAGGATGTCCTTGAGGTCGGCGATCTCCACCTCCAGCTTCGCCAGGTCGTCGAGGATCCGCTGACGCTCCAGCGCGGCGAGCCGACGCAGCTGCATGTCCAGGATTGCAGTGGCCTGGATCTCGTCGATCTCCAGCAGCCGGATCAGGCCCTGCCGGGCGTCCTCCACCGTGGGCGAGCGCCGAATCAGGGCGATCACCTCGTCGAGCGCGTCCAGCGCCTTCGCCAGACCACGCAGGATGTGCGCCCGCTCCTCGGCCTTACGCAGCCGGAACGCCGTCCGCCGTCGAATCACCTCGATCTGGTGCTCGACGTAGTAACGGATGAACTGCGCGAGGTTCAGCGTGCGCGGCACCCCGTCGACCAGCGCCAGCATGTTCGCGCCGAAGGTCTCCTGGAGCTGCGTGTGCTTGTAGAGGTTGTTCAGCACCACCTTCGCGACCGCGTCGCGCTTGAGCACCAGCACGATCCGCATACCGGTACGCCCGGAGGACTCGTCGCGGATGTCGGCGATCCCGGCGAGCTTGCCCTCCTTGATCAGCTCGGCGATCCGCTCGGCCAGGTTGTCCGGGTTGACCTGGTACGGCAGCTCGCTGACCACCAGCGCCGGCCGCCCCCGCTTGTCCTCCTCCACCTCGACCACGGCACGCATCCGGATCGAGCCACGACCGGTCCGGTACGCGTCCTGGATGCCGGACTGGCCGACGATCAGACCGTGGGTGGGGAAGTCCGGGCCCTTGACGATCTCCAGCAGCGCTTCGAGGGTGGTGGCCTCGTCGGCCTCCGGGTTCTCCAGGCACCACTGCACCGCCGCGCCGATCTCCCGCAGGTTGTGCGGCGGGATCTTGGTGGCCATGCCGACCGCGATGCCCTCGGAGCCGTTGATCAGCAGGTTCGGGATCCGCGACGGCAGGATGGTGGGCTCCTTGGCCCGGCCGTCGTAGTTGTCCTGCAGGTCGACGGTGTCCTCGTCGATGTCCCGCAGCATCTCCATGGCAAGCGGGTCGAGCTTGCACTCGGTGTTGTGGCTGACGAAACCGTCGGAGACGAACGAATGGTCGTCGGTGTCGACCCGGATGCTGTAGACCGGCTGCACACCGGCGTCCGCGATTTCGGCCACCTCGGCGTAGTAGAAGCGCCCGTCGACGAGCGGCTCGACCACGTCGAGCACTTCGGCGTTGGTGATCCGCGCGGCGATCTCGTCGCGGTCCCGCTCCCACCGCTCGACCCGGTCGACGTTGTGTCGGCGCAGCCAGTCCCGCTCGGTCCGCCGGCTCGCGCCGTGCTCGCGGATGAAGTCACCGACCAGCGGCACGTGGTCGCTGGAGAGCGCGGTGCTGGTCGCCGGCACCGCCGCCAGCTCCGACTCCAGCTTGGCCTGCTTGCCGCCGAGGAAGCCGACCTGGGCGGCGAAGATCCGCGCATCCCGGCGGTTGGTGACGACGACCTTGGTCTCGCCGTTGTCGTAACGGCACTGCTTGCTGATCACGCCGAACTCCAGCAGCAACTGCTGGACCTCACGCGCCAGTCGCTCGCTGCGAGTGGAGTACGAAATCTGGATGGTGTTGCGCGGCAGCAGCGAGGAGGAGCCGTAGCCCTCGAAGAGGGCCTGAAGGAAGGCCCGCTTGATCGCGGCCGGTCCCTGCCAGACAAACTCCGGCACGAACTTGCCGGCGCTACGCGTGCCGACCATCTCGCCGAGGACGCTGGCACGCAGGGCGGCGAGATCTTGGATGTCCAACTCGTGCAGGCGGCTGCCCGAGGTGATCGTCCGCTCGCTGACATAGCGGGGGCCACCGACCGCCAGGTCGTAGGCTGCGAGCACCCGGACGAAGAACTCGCGATCGGTGTTGTTGAAGCCCGCGCGGCTCTCGGAGACCCAGCCCTCGCTGACGAAGGCACCGGCGAGGACGGCGGCCTCGACGTGCTCCAGCGTCGGGTAGCCGATCTCGTCCGGCACCGTGCGCTGGAGGACCACCCGGTCACCGGGGGAGATCTCGGCGAGCAGCTTCCAGAGCAGGGTCGGCACGCCGGCCACGTCCACCAGGCAGAGCACCGGGTGGTTGTGGGTACCGGTCAGCTCGTACCCCTCGCGGGTGCGCAGCCGCAGCGTCGGGTGCTCGCCGGAGTGGAAGAACTTCGAGGCGTGGACCAGGTCGCCGCTGCGGTCGCGGACCTTGAGGTCGATGTCGGTCTCGCTGCTCGCCGCCGCGCCCGGCACCACGTCGCCGATCCGCACGCTGCCACCGGCAGCCCTAATACGGACATCTCCGGACAAGCAGTAACGCATCGCCGCAGCAGGATCATTTCCGGGCGAACCGAAGTTGCCGTTGCCGTCGACCAGGGGGTAGCGCAGCGACCAGGGCTGGGCCATCCGGACCAGGGCGTCGTAGATGGCGGAGTCGCCGTGCGGGTGGAACTGGCCCATCACGTCGCCGACGACCCGGGAGCACTTGACGTAGCCTCGGTCCGGCCGGTAGCCGGAGTCGAACATCGCATAGAGGATCTTGCGGTGGACCGGCTTGAGCCCGTCCCGGACGTCCGGCAGCGCCCGCCCGACGATGACGCTCATCGCGTAGTCGAGGTAGGAGCGCTGCATCTCCACCTCGAGCCCGACGGGCTCGATCCGGTCGTGCGAGACGACGGCGGCCGGTGCCTCGGGGACCTCGGGCTCGTTGGGTGTGGACTCGGGGGAATCGGTCACTGTTAACCCTTATCAGACTGAGTGTCGCTTTTGCGCTGTGGATAACGGCTGTGGATACCGGCCAAGCTGTGGATAACTCTGTGGACCAGCAACCGGGCCGGCAGTAGAACCCCGGCCCGGTTGCCCGGTTCGTCAGATGTCCAGGAACCTGACGTCCTTGGCGTTGCGCTGAATGAACGAGCGGCGCGCCTCCACGTCCTCACCCATCAGCACGCTGAACAGCTCGTCGGCGGTGGCCGCGTCGTCCAGGGTGACCTGGCGCAGCGTACGGGTGGCCGGGTTCATCGTGGTCTCCCACAGCTCCGGGTAGTTCATCTCGCCGAGACCCTTGAACCGCTGGATGTCGTCCGGCTTGGCGTTCGGCTTCTTCTGCTGGCGCAGCGCGATCAGCCCGTCGCGCTCCCGGTCGGAGTACGCGTACTGCGCGTCGTCGCCCTTCTTGTTCCACTTGATCTTGTAGAGCGGCGGGGCGGCCAGGTAGACGTGGCCCAGTTCGACAAGCGGACGCATGAAGCGGAACAGCAGGGTGAGCAGCAGCGTCTGGATGTGCTGGCCGTCGACGTCGGCGTCGGCCATCAGCACGATCTTGTGATACCGCAGCTTCTCGATGTCGAAGTCGTCGTGGATGCCGGTGCCCAGCGCCGTGATCAGCGCCTGCACCTCGTTGTTCTTGAGCACCCGGTCGATCCGGGCCTTCTCCACGTTGAGGATCTTCCCGCGGATCGGCAGGATCGCCTGGGTACGCGGGTCCCGTCCCTGCTTGGCCGAGCCACCGGCCGAGTCGCCCTCGACGATGAACACCTCGGACTCGCGCGGGTCGGTGGACTGGCAGTCGGCCAGCTTGCCCGGCATCGAGCCGGACTCCAGCAGCGACTTGCGCCGGGCCAGCTTGCGGGCCTGCTGGGCGGCGATCCGGGCACGGGCGGCCTGGGACGCCTTGGTGATGATGATCTTCGCTTCGGCGGGGTTGCGGTCCAGCCAGTCGACCAGCCGGTCGTTGCAGACCCGCTGCACGAAGCTCTTGACCGGGGTGTTGCCGAGCTTGGTCTTGGTCTGTCCCTCGAACTGCGGGTTGGTCAGCTTGACCGAGATGATCGCGGCCAGGCCCTCACGGATGTCCTCCCCGGAGAGCTTCTCGTCGCCCTTGAGCAGCTTCTTCTCGGCGCCGTAGCGGTTGACCACGCTGGTCAACGCAGCCCGGAAACCCTCCTCGTGGGTGCCGCCCTCGTGGGTGTTGATGTTGTTGGCGAAGGTGTAGACCGACTCGCCGTACGACTCGTTCCACTGCATGGCGATCTCAAGCGACATGCCCTCTTCCTCGGCGCCGTACTCGACCACCGTCTTGTGGATCGGGGTCTTCGAGGCGTTGAGATGCCGGACGAAGTCCGCGATACCACCGTCGTACTTGAAGGTGACCTCGCGGATCTTGCCCTCCTCGCCCTCCGCGACCCGCTCGTCGAGCAGGTTGATGGTGAGACCCCGGGTGAGGAAGGCCATCTCCTGGAGGCGGCGATAGATCGTCTGGAAGTCGAAGTCGACGGTCTCGAAGACGTCCGGGTCCGGCCAGAAGGAGACCGCCGAGCCGGTGCGGTCGGTCGACTCGCCCTTCTCCAGGGGGGTCGGCTTGGAGTGGTGGTACTGCTGCCGCCAGACGAAGCCGTCCTTGTGGATCTCCACCGCCATCTTCGTGGAGAGGGCGTTGACCACGCTGACGCCGACGCCGTGCAGGCCACCGGAGACCGCGTACGCCTTGCCGTCGAACTTGCCGCCCGCGTGCAGGACGGTCAGTGCGACCTCGACGCCCGGCTTCTTGAGCTTGGGATGCAGGTCGACCGGGAAGCCCCGACCGTTGTCGGTGACCCGGACACCGCCGTCGGCGAGCAGCACCACGTCGATGGTGTCGCAGTGACCGGCCATCGCCTCGTCCACCGCGTTGTCGACGACCTCCCACACCAGGTGGTGCAGGCCCCGCTCACCGGTCGACCCGATGTACATGCCGGGCCGCTTACGGACCGCCTCCAGCCCTTCGAGGACGGTGATCGACTCGGCGCCGTACTGCTGATTGTCCTGCGCTGCCACCCTCGGCCACTTTCTCGCGCTCGCCGCGCCGTAGGGCACGTCGAACGCGGGTTCGGCGGACAGGCGCGACGTCGGCACGCGGACCGGCACCGGGGACAATTCCGGGGTACGGGTCGAACGCGCCGGTCGCCGCGGTCGCCCGCGGATCGCGATCGGCTCAACCCGAGTCGGACGGATGATCGCGGGTCCGCACCGGACCCGTGACCCGTCACTCCGCACCGGGTCTTCGTCTCACGCCAATCTTACTGTGCGCGGGCGATAGAACCACCACTCGGCACCCCATCGCAGCGGCTCAGATCTCCGTAGCGGGCCGAATCGCGCTGTCCGCGACTCCCCCTACACAGCAGGGCATGATCAACGAGTCTGTCGCGTGACGGCGCTGTCGGGACCGCCGGTGCAAGGTGGGCGGTACCGGCCGGTACGACCCGGGACGGGCGATCCGTGACTCTCGGGTTGCCCGAGCGGCCTTGATCTTTCAACGTTGGAACCGGACGATCGACCCGATCCACTCGCCCGTGCCTTGAGAGGTGACACCAGATGGGGCTGGACAACGTCGCGGTCCAGTGGCCGCGGACCGGCCGCTTCTACGACCCGGTCGCACCGGCCGAGTTCGTCGATTTCGGCGATATCGTCGAGGTGCCGGGGATCTCGGCGCCGACAGCCGCGCTCGCCGAGCTGATCGCGAAGACAGGTACGGTCCGGGCCACCGCGTACACCGAGGTGGTGGATCTGATCCTCGGGCTCAATGGTGTGCTCTACGCCACAGACGCCGCGGCCGAGGACGAGGATCCGGTGATCGACCCGGACGGGTGCGCCTGGATCGCGGGCGGCATCGAACGGTTCGTCGCCGCGCACCGTCCGCATGGTGAGGCGGTCACCTTCGAGTCGGTGGGCACGGTGCTGCGTGCGCTGCTGGCCGACGGCCGCCTGGCCGAGCAGCAGCTCCGGTGGCTGGACAGCCGGCTGGACGCGCTGCGCGACGACAGCGGTGCCGCGCCGCAGTGGAACTTCACCTGCGCCGAGCTGAGCGTGCTGGCCGCCTTCTACCGGAGGTGCGCCGACAACGGCTTCGCCATCTACGCCGAGTCGGCGGCACCCCGCCGAGCAGCCCAGACGTAGGGCGCGGGCCGTCCACCTGCCGACCGGGAGCCACGACGGCGGTCAGCCGTAGGTGTCGCGGGGGCCTCGGCCGCGTACCCGGCGGGGGCCGCGTGACCACGACGGGGCGGCCGGGCCGTGGATGTGCAGTTTGCGGACCACGTTGTGGCCGACCTCGCGGGCGATCTGTTGCAACAGCGAGCCGGCGAGCAGCCGCAGCTGTGTCGCCCAGGCGGTGGAGCGGGCCTCGACGGTCAGTTCGCCGTTCTCCAGCTTGACCGGTCGGCTGTGCTGGGCGACCTCCGAGCCGACCACCCGTTCCCAAGCGCCGAAGACGGTGGCCTCGGCGGCCGGCTGCTGCCAGCCTCGGGCCTTCATCAGCCGGTTGAGCACCGCGCCAAGCGGCTGGGGGTCGCGGGGGTCCGGTCCGGGGCCGGAGTAGCCGCGCAACCGACGCTCGCCGTCACCGCCTCCGGTGGTGGGGCGACGGGGACGGCCGGCGGCCTCCCGCCGCGCCTTCGCCGCGTCCAGCACGGCACGGGCCAACTGCGGGCCGGAGACGCCCGGCCCGTCGGGGGTCGCCGGCGCGTCGTCGCCGGAGACCGCCGCTGGCGTGCCGGCCGGCGACCGTTCCGGGGGCGCGTCGTCCGGGCCCGGCCGCGATGGCTCAGTCGACACGACGCACCGCCCCATCGGTCACCTCGTACCGGGCACCGCGCAGGGTGGCCGGCACGTCGTCGGCGACCGCACAGGTCACCAGAAGTTGACTGGCTCCGCCGACCAACTCGGCGAGCCGGTTCCGTCGGCCGACGTCCAGTTCGGCGAAGACGTCGTCGAGCACCAGGACCGGTTCGATGCCGTCGTTGCGCAGCAGGTCGTAGCCGGCCAGCCGGAGGGCGAGGGCGTACGACCAGGATTCGCCGTGGCTGGCGTAGCCCTTCGCCGGCAGGGGGCCGAGGGTGAGGGTGAGTTCGTCGCGGTGCGGGCCGACCAGGGTGGTGCCCCGTTCGATCTCGGCGGAGCGGGACTCCTCCAACGCGGCGGTGAGCGCCGCCGCGAGGGCGTCGCGGTCGGTGGTGGGTTCGGCCAGGGCCACCGAAGGTCGGTACGCGATTCCCGCCGCGCCCCGGCCGGCGGCCACCGCGTCGTACGCCTTGGTCACGTGCGGAGCCAGGGCGGCGACCAGTTCCAGCCGCCCGGCGAGCAGTTCGGCGCCGTGCCGGGCCAGGTGGGTGTCCCAGACGGCGAGGGTGGACAGGTCCCCGCCCCGCGACCCACCGGTCTTGCGGGCCAGGTACGCGGTGCGCAGCAGCGCGTTGCGTTGCTTGACCACCCGCTCGTAGTCGGCGCGCACCCCGGCGTACCGGGGTTGGCGCAGCACCAGCAGATCGTCGAGGTAACGACGACGCTCGGCCGGGTCGCCCCGGACCAGTTCGAGATCCTCCGGAGCGAAGAGCACCAGGCGCAGCGCGCCGAGCACGTCTCGGGCCCGGCGGGCCGGGGAGCGGCCGAGGCGCGCCCGGTTGGCCTTGCCTGGGACGATCTCCAGTTCCACCAGGAGTTCGCGGTTGTCGTGCACCACCGCGCAGCGGATCACCGCCGCGGTGGCGCCCATCCGCACCAGCGGGGCGTCGGTGGCGACCCGGTGGGAGTCGAGTGTCGCGACGTAACCCAGCGCCTCGACCAGGTTGGTCTTGCCGACGCCGTTGGCACCGATCAGGACGTTCGGGCCCGGTTCGAGGTCGACGCCGATCCGCTCGTAGGAGCGGAAGTCGACAAGTTCGAGCCGGCGGACGTACACGGGGTCGCGGTGCCGGTCAGGGCTTGCGTACGGCGTGCCCGCCGAACTGCTGTCGCAGTGCGGAGACGGCCTTGAGCGCCGGTGAGTCGTCCTGCCGGGAGGCGAACCGAGCGAACAACGAGGCGGTGATGACGTTGAGCGGTACGGCGAGGCGGACCGCCTCGTCCACCGTCCAGCGCCCCTCGCCGGTGTCCTCCGTGTAGTCGCTGAGCTGGGTCAACTCGGGATCCTCGTCGAGTGCCCGGTCGAGCAGGTCCAGCAGCCAGGAGCGGACCACGGTGCCCTCACGCCAGGACTTGATCACGCCGGGCACGTTGGTCACCAGTTCGGAGGCGGCCATCAGCTCGTAGCCCTCGGCGTAGGCGTGCATCAGGCCGTACTCGATGCCGTTGTGCACCATCTTGGCGTAGTGGCCGGCACCGACCGGCCCGGCGTGCACGAAGCCGTAGTCGCCTTCGGGTTTGAGCGCCTCGAAGATCGGCATGAGCCGGTCGACGTGCTCCTGCGCGCCACCGACCATCAGGCCGTAGCCGTTCTCCCGGCCCCAAACCCCTCCGGAGACGCCCACGTCGACGTAGCCGATGCCGCGTTCGTGCAGCCGCTCCGCCCGAGGGGCGTCCTCGCTGAACCGCGAGTTGCCGCCGTCGATGACGAGATCGCCGTCGGAGAGTACGTCGGCAACTTCGTCGATGGTGGCGTCGGTGACGCCGGCGGGCACCATCACCCACACCGCTCGGGGTGCCGCCAGCTTCTCGGCCAGCTCAGCCATGCTGGCGACGTCGCTGCGCTCCAGGTTGTGGTCCAGTCCGACCACCTCGTGACCGGCGGTGCGCAACCGTTCGCGCATGTTGCCGCCCATCCGGCCGAGTCCTACCAGGCCGAGCTGCATCTCTGGTGACCTTTCGTGGGTGCGGCTGTGCTCTGCCGAGTCAGCGGGACACGCGGATCGGCATGATGAGGTACCGGTACCCACCAATGAGCTCGCCATCCTCGCCAGCCGGGGAAATCACCGCCGGCTTGAAGGCGTCGACGAAGTGCAGTACGGCGAACTGGGTGCCGAGGTTGGACAACCCGTCGATGAGGTACTGCGGGTTGAATCCGATGGTCAACGGCTCGCCGGTGAAGGTGGCCTCCATGGCCTCGCTGGCCCGGGCCTCCTCGGTGCCACCGGCCTCCACCACCAGCCCGTCGGCGCTGAAGCTGAGCAGCACGGGGGTGGCGCGCTCGGCGACCAGAGCGACCCGCTTGACCACCTCGATGAGGGTACTGACCGGCACCCGGGCCTCGGCGTTGTGGCTGGCCGGGAAGAGCGATCGGACCGGCGGGTAGTTGGCACCGTCGAGCAGGCGACTGGTGGTGCGCCGGGTGCCACCGGAGAAGCCGATCATGCCCTCGCCCGCAGCGCCCTGTGACAGGGCCAGGACAACCTGGCCGCCGAGGGGACCGAGGGTCTTGGCGGTGTCGTTGAGCGTCCGGGCGGGAACCAGCGCGTTGAGGCTGATCTCCGGGTCGTCCGGGTTCCACTCCATCTCGCGCAGGGCCAGCCGGTACCGGTCGGTGGCGAGCATGGCCAGGTTGCCACCGGAGAGTTCGACGCGTACGCCGGTCATCATCGGCAGCGTCTCGTCCCGGCTGGCGGCGACCGCCACCTGTGCCACCGCGGCGGCGAACGCGGCCGCGTCGATCGTGCCGGCGCTGGCCGGCATCTCGGGCAGGGTGGGGTAGTCCTCCACCGGCATGGTGGGCAGGGTGAACCGGGCGCTGCCACAGACCAGTTCGAGATGCGCCCCAACCGCGGCGATGTCGACGGGCTTGGCGGGCAGTGCCTTGGTGATCTCGGCGAGCAGCCGCCCGGAGACCAGCGCGGCGCCGTCGGCGTCGCCCTGCACCTCCACGGTGACCTGACTGCTGACTTCGTAGTCGAAGCCGGACACCTGCAGGCTGCCGTCGGTGACGCGCAGCAGCACCCCGGCCAGCACCGGTACGGACGGCCGGTTGGGCAGGCTCTTCGCAGTCCAGGCCACGGCCTCGGCGAGCGCGTCGCGCTCCACTCGGAACTTCATCAATGCCTCCGCGTCGACGTCGACGTCGTCAAACTCTCTCATGCCGGACGCTGCCCACCGACCAGCCTGGCGTGGGGGTGCCCCTCGAACCTTAGGGCGCGAGCGTATCGGCTGTGTGCCCGACCCCGTGGATCGCGTCGCTGCTGACGGGTCTGTCCCGGCAGCTGTCGACCGATCCACAGGAAGTCCAACGGTGATGATTGGTTTTTGTTCTTTCAGAAGAGATAACTCATCATCTTCATCGCACCTGTGCAAACTGTGGAGAACTCAAGTATGGGCAGGTCAGACAGGTTATCTACAGGTGGTTTTGCTGTGGATGAGCGGGGGTAAAACCGGCTTGCCGGTCCACAGGCGGTGCCCGCCCACACAGTTGTCCACCGTCGTCCACCGGTTGTCCACCGGTTATCCACCGACTTTCTCCCCAGACCTGTGGATCGTCGACGGTGTCTCGTCCGCCGTCATCCCCAGAACCTTCAACAGCTTTCCCACAGGTGGCCGGCAGCCGGTGGACAACGGCCATGGTTTTCCCCAGGCGTCCACAGCGGTCCACAACGTTGTCCCCAGGGTTTCTCCACAGCCTGTGGGTAACCGGGTGTTGACGGAAGGTGTTCATCCACCGACGGTGGACAACGAGCTGTGGACAACGAGTGGAAGGCGATGTGGACACGCCTTCGATCGTGTGGCCTAAACCTCGTTGAGGGTCAACCGGACGAGCACGAAAAAGGGCCCGACCGTGATCGGCCGGACCCTCGCCGTGGTCGTGCGACGGGCGTACGCCTCAGGTGTTCTGCTTGATCCGGTTGGTCAGCTCGGCGATCTGGTTGTAGAGCGAACGCCGTTCGGCCATCTGCTGACGGATCTTGCGGTCGGCGTGCATCACGGTGGTGTGGTCCCGCCCGCCGAAGGCCTGACCGATCCGGGGCAGCGAGAGGTCGGTCAGCTCACGGCACAGGTACATGGCGACCTGGCGGGCGTTCACGAGCACCCGGGAGCGGGAGTGCCCGCGCAGGTCCTCCAGGCTCACCCCGAAGTAGTCGGCGGTGGAGACCATGATCTGGTCCGCGGTGATCTCCGGCCCGGTGCCGTCCGGGATGAAGTCCCGCAGCACCTCCTCGGCCAGCGACAACTCCACGTTCGACCGGGTCAGGCTGGCGAACGCGGTGACCCGGATCAGCGCACCCTCCAGCTCCCGGATCGAGTTCGACACCCGGGAGGCGATGAACTCCAGCACGTCCGGCGGGGCGAAGAGCCGTTCCTGCGCGGCCTTCTTCTGCAGAATCGCGATCCGGGTCTCCAGGTCCGGTGGCTGGATGTCGGCGAGCAGACCCCACTCGAATCGGGTCCGCAGCCGGTCCTCCAGGGTCGCCAGCTGTTTGGGCGAGCGATCCGAGGTGATCACGATCTGCTTGTTGGCGTTGTGCAGCGTGTTGAAGGTGTGGAAGAACTCCTCCTGGGTCCGCTCGCGGTTCTCCAGGAACTGGATGTCGTCGATCAGCAGGATGTCGACGTCGCGGTAGCGGCGCTGGAAGGCACTGATCTTGTCGTCTCGCAGCGAGTTGATGAAGTCGTTGGTGAACTCCTCGGTCGAGACGTACCGGACCGAGCGGGCGTTGCCCAACGTGGTGGCGTAGTGGCCGATGGCGTGCAGCAGGTGCGTCTTGCCCAGCCCGGAACTGCCGTAGATGAACAGCGGGTTGTACGCCTTCGCCGGAGACTCGGCCACCGCCACCGACGCGGCGTGTGCGAACCGGTTGGACGAGCCGATGACGAACGTCTCGAACATGTACTTCGGGTTGAGCCGGTTACCGCCGCTGTCCGCGCCGGTCGGCAGCCGACGATCGTCGCGGCCGACCGGGCGATGATCCGGGCCGCTGCGGCCGGGCCCACTGTCGGTGCCCCCGTCGGCCGGTATCGCCCGGATCACGTGCTGGTCCCGGGGTGAGACGCCCGGCTCGTCGCCGTAGCGGGACGCGAAGCCGCGTGGGCCGGTGGGCGGTCGATTGAGGTGTCCGGTCTGTTCGGTGAAGTCCAACCGCTCCTGCGCCCGGCGTCCGGTGCTCTCCGCCGGGCGGACCGGCTCGCCGAACCCGGCGCCGAAGAGGGTGTCCTGACCGTCGGGGGCACCGGGACCGGTGTGGGACGCGTCCTCGACGGACGGCACGTCCGGCGGTGGAGATCGGTCGAAACGACCGGGGTGCGGCTGCTCGGGAATCAACGGGAGCTGTCGCCCGCTCTCGGATTCGGTCGCCGCGCCGTCGACTTCGCCGGGACCGTGGTCCACGGAATCCGAATCCGGCGTGGTGCGGTAGACGGTCCCGGTGGTCCGCCCGTCGTCGGGCACCCGGACGGTGACGGCGACCTGTATCGGTCGTCCCAGCCGGCGGCTGAGCGCCTCGGTTATGGCCGGGCGCAGCCGGGACTCGATCACGTCCCGGGTGAAGGCGTCCGGCACGGAGAGCAGGACGGTGTCCTCGACGATCGCCCGCAACCGGGTCAGCCGCAGGTACGCCCGCTGCTGCGCGGAAATGATCTCGTCGGCGAGCTCGTCGGTCGTCGCCGTCCACACCGCGGCAAGGTCGGTCGTACCGGCCACCGTCGTGCCACCCCCTCGCCTCTGCTCCCGGACGCCGCCGTCTCCCGGTGGCCCGTTCCGGCGGGCGAGATCACGCCACCCACCCGATCGCCGCACCCGGTCGTTCTCCACAAGTTATCCACAGCCTGTGTACCGACCGATTGTGGCCGCCCGCCGGGCGCGGGTCGGACCTGCCCCCTGCCGTGGCTGGGCACTGAAGCGGGGTTCACCGTGCCGAACGATTCACTACCGTGTCCGGTCTTGCCTGCCGGCGACATCGGCGAAACTCCGACGCTGACCGCAATCGGGCACGGTAACAGCGTTGTCGCCGCGTCTTCAACCGCCCACGCACCTCGCTCCTGTCGGCATCCGTGAAAACCACCGCTTCGGTCGCCTTCCGCCGCAGCTCACTGCCGTTTGTGGTCAGGTTTGACGCTGATTGCCCCCCGACCTAGGGTGGAGGGGCTGCTCTCACGCCCTCTGCTAGGGTGATGGGTGCTCGCTGCCCCCGGTCGTGCACCACAAACAGCGGCCACACACCATCGGGCAGCACCGATCGGGGCCACCGCAGCGGCGGCCCGGACCACCACGACCCGGCGATCCACTCGTCCGGGCGTCCGACAACGGAGAGCCTGACGTGAGCAAGCGCACCTACCAGCCGAACAACCGCCGGCGCGCGAAGACCCACGGCTTCCGGCTGCGCATGCGCACCCGGGCCGGCCGCGCCATCATCTCGACCCGTCGCGCCAAGGGCCGCGCCCGCCTGTCGGCCTGAGGCCGGTCAGGTCCGCTCCGGAGGACGTGGCTCGTGCTCGCGGCCGCCCAGCGACTGCGGCGCAGCAGCGACTTCGCCGCAGCGGTTCGTGGTGGCCGTCGAGCCGGACGCGGAGCGCTGGTCGTTCACCTGACCGTGCCGAGCACATCCGGATCTGACAACCAAGCGCCGAAGCCGGCGCGGGACGGCGTGGAGACAGACTTTCCGCCGGTGTCCCGCGCCGGCTTCGTGGTTTCCAAGGCGGTCGGGCCAGCGGTGGTGCGAAACCGGGTCCGCCGCCGGTTGCGGCATCTGGCCCGGGAACGCCTCGTCGATCTGCCGGCCGGAAGCACCCTCGTCGTTCGCGCCCTACCGGCTGCGGCTGACGCCACGTACCAGCGGCTCGGCACCGACCTCGACGCGGCGCTGGCCGCCGCCCGGTCCGAGCGAGGGCGGCGGTCCCGGTGAGCGCGGAGCAGACACCGTCCCGCCCTGCTACCCCGGGTGCCCGGGTGCTGACCGTACCCATCATCGCGTACCGTCGGTGGATAAGTCCGGCGCTGCCGGCCCGCTGTCGGTTCTACCCGTCGTGCAGTGCCTACGCCTTGGAGGCGGTAGCCCGACACGGCGCGCTCCGGGGAGCCGGTCTGACGGTCCGGCGGCTGTCGCGCTGCCACCCATTCCATCCAGGTGGATACGACCCGGTCCCCGAGCCGGGCGGCCGCCGACCTGCCGACGTGACTGGAGCCTGAGAATTGAGTCTCGACTGGATCTACTACGCGATCTCGTGGATCCTGCTGGCCTGGCATTCGGCCTGGGACGCCATCGGCATTCCGGACTCCACGGTCATCGGCACCAACTGGGCGTGGATCCTGGCCATCGTCTTCCTGGTGGTCACGGTCCGGGTCATCCTGTTCCCGGTCTTCGTCAAGCAGATCAAGTCGCAGCGGGCGATGCAGGCGCTCCAGCCGCAGGTGAAGGCCCTCCAGGAGAAGCACAAGGGTGACCGGGAGACGCTCCAGAAGGAGATGATGGAGCTCTACCGGAAGGAAAAGGCCAACCCGCTCATGGGCTGCCTTCCGATGTTCCTGCAGATCCCGGTCTTCCTCGGCCTCTTCCACGTGCTGCGCCGCCTCAACCCGGACCCGGCGAAGAACAACAAGGACATCTACGGCTGGACCGTCGACCAGTTCAACAGTGCCTCTGACGCGACGCTGTTCACTGCACCGATCGCCAGCAAGTTCGGTTCGACCGCAGCGGAACTGGCGCAGCTCGGCGCCAACGGCACCGTCGTGAAGGTGATGGCCGGTGTGCTGGTGCTGGTGATGATGGGCACCACGTACCTCACCAGCCGCCAGATGATCCTCAAGACGGGCTGGGCGGAGGACCCGCAGCAGCGCATGATCCAGCGCCTGATGCTCTACGGCATCCCGCTGTCCCTGCTGATTTCCGGCGCGATCTTCCCGATCGGTGTGATCATCTACTGGGTCACCAACAACCTGTTCACCCTCGGGCAGCAGCAGTGGGTACTCCGCAAGTTCCCGCCGCCGGTGACCGCGACCAGCGGAAAGTCGGGCACCTCCGCGCGTAACGGTGCGCAGCCGGCGAAGACCGGCGGGCTCTTCGGCCGGAGCAAGCCGGCTGCCGCACCGCCGCCGCCGGCGGCGCCGAAGGTTGCCGGTCCGAAGCCGGGTGCCAAGCCGGCCAACCCGAAGAAGGGTCGCCCCGCCAAGCGGCAGGGCTGAATCGTCCGGGCCGCCGCCGGGGAACCGGCGGCGGCCCGTTGCGCGCCGTGCAGCCGCCGCGAGGCCGGCGCCGGAGCGCGAAGCGCCACACGTGCGGTGGCGGACGGGCGAGACTGCCCTACAGACGTGCCCGTGGGCACCGGCGACGTCCGGCCGGCCGCGGGAAACCAGCGGACCCGAGGTCCAGCCGAGCGAGTACGGAGATGACACCGTGACCGACACCAGCATCCCCCGCGCCGAACAGCCCCTGGACGACGAGGAGCCGACCGCGGCGGCTCCGGCCGTGGACGAGCCGGAGGAGACCGACGCCGCAGCGGCACCGAGCAAGGCCGCCGCCGAGGGCGACCTGTTCCGGCAGAGCGAGATCGCGGCCGACTACGTGGAAGGGCTGCTCGACATCCTCGACTACGACGGCGACATCGACGAGTTGGTGTCGGGCGGCCGGCCGGTCGTCGAGGTCGTCGGCGGGCGCCTGCAGAACCTCGTCGGTCAGCGTGGTGCCACCCTCGAAGCCCTCCAGGAACTCGCCCGGCTCGCGGTGTTCCGGCAGACCGGTGCGCCGAGTCGTCTCCTGCTCGACGTCGGCGGATACCGCGCCAACCGGCGCAAGGAACTGGCGGCGGTCGCCCGCAACGCCGTTGAGAAGGTCAAGGAGCACGGCGAGTCGGTTCGGCTGGAGCCGATGTCCGCCTTCGAGCGCAAGTGCGTCCACGACGTCGTCAACGCGATCGACGGGGTGGAGAGCGAGTCCGAGGGTGTCGAGCCCAGCCGGCGCATCGTCGTTCGCCCCGTGGGCTGACGGGTGACTCAAGACGACGCCAGAGGCGTTGCCGCGTCCGGCCCGGGTGGTACGCCGCCCGGGCCGCCGCCTGTCGCGCCTCAGCCCACCGTGGCGGTGCTGGCGCCAGAACTGGCCGAAGCGGCTCGCCGACTCTTCGGTGAACGCCTCGACGTCGCGGCTGCCTACGCCGAGCTGCTCGCCACCGACGGCGTGGTACGCGGGCTGATCGGTCCCCGCGAGGCACCCCGGATCTGGGATCGCCATCTGCTGAACTGCGCGGCGGTGGCGGAGCTGATTCCGCCGGGTGCTTCTGTCCTAGACGTGGGTTCCGGTGCCGGGCTTCCCGGTGTGGTGCTCGCCATCGCCCGGTCCGACCTGGCGGTGACGCTGATCGAGCCGTTGGCTCGCCGCACCGCGTTCCTGGAGGAGGCGGTGGAGGAACTCGGGCTGACCGACTCCGTCCGGGTGTTCCGCGGTAGAGCCGAGGAGGCGGCCGTGGGATCGGATGCGGTGCCCGGTGACGTGGTCACCGCCCGGGCGGTGGCACCGCTGGACCGGCTGGTCGGCTGGTGCCTACCCCTGACCGGGGCCGGTGGCCGGCTACTCGCCCTGAAGGGTGCCTCGGCTGCGGAGGAGATCACCGAGCATGGCGAGGCGGTGCACCGCCTCGGTGGTGGCCAACCGGTACTGCACCGGTGTGGTGAAGGAGTCGTGGACCCGCCGACCACCGTGGTCGAAATCGTGCGGGAGCGGATCGTCGGTCCGTCACCCCGTAAGCCGCCGAAGAAATCGCGGTCGCGTCGGCGGTGAGCCCGGGCGGACGCCGGCTGTCGGGGTGCTCTGTTCGCGCGGTTGGTCTGTGCGGGTACATCCGCATTGGCCCGGCGCGCCGTACGGGATCGAACGGTGCTCCGCACCCGCCGCGATCGGCGGGTTACGAACCCGACGTGGACCCGCCGCGCCCGTGCGCCGTAGGCTGGCCGCGCGTCGATAGTGTGGAGCGGGCGGCGATGGATCTCCCTCCGGGGCCTGACCGCTCCCGCCGGGCGGTACCTCTGCGGAGAGCGCGCGAGTGGCCCGGTTGACGGGTGCGGGCCGACCATCCGAAGCGGGCAGGGATGACAGGTGCATGACGACGGTAGGTACGACGATCCGCGCGTGACCGGGTCAGCTGGTGACCCTGTTTCACGTGAAACCGAATATCCGAACTGGCGGCCCTCCGAGGTGCCGCAGAGCCCACCGGAGCCCGGTCGGAACGCGCCGACGTCGGGTGTCCCGTGGCCGGCGACCGGAGAGGGGCGTGACGGTACGGATGCGAGTTCCCGTCCGGCCAACGCGTCACCCGACGCGCGGGTGATTCCGATTCGCCGCAACCCGTCTGCCTCCGCTCGGTTCGAAGCTGCGGCAGCACACCCCCCGGCTTCCGGGATGGTGCCGGATCCTCGGCCGGCTCCCGACACGCCCGCACTCGCGGCCGAGTCCTACCCGTCAGCAGCAACCGAGGCCGCGTACGTTTCACGTGAAACCCCGACGCGCGATGAGGATGACCCACCGTTGGCTATGGAGGCGATGCGCGCCGTGCAGATCCTGAATCCCAGTGGCGAGGTGACCATGCCTCGGCCCGACCGGACCCGGGTCATGTGCGTCGCGAACCAGAAGGGCGGCGTGGGTAAGACCACGACCACGGTCAACCTGGCGGTGGCACTGGCCCTGCACGGCAACAGGGTGCTGGTGGTCGATCTCGACCCACAGGGCAACGCCTCGACCGGATTGAACGTGCCCCACCACACCGGCGTGCCGGATGTCTATGACTGCCTGATCAACAGCGTGCCGCTGGAGGAGGTGGCCCAGGCGGTCGAGGGCATCCCGAACCTCTGGTGTGTGCCAGCCACCATCGACCTGGCTGGTGCCGAGATCGAGCTGGTGTCGGTGGTGGCCCGCGAGTCGCGGCTGGACCGGGCCATCACCGCCTACCCGGGGCACTTCGACTACGTCTTCATCGACTGCCCACCCTCGCTCGGTCTGTTGACCGTCAACGCGCTGGTGGCCGCGCAGGAGGTGCTGATTCCCATTCAGTGCGAGTACTACGCGCTCGAAGGGCTCAACCAGCTCATCAACAACATCAATCTGGTGCGTCAGCACCTCAACCCGCGGCTTGAGGTCTCCACGATCCTGCTCACCATGTACGACCGTCGTACCCGACTCGCCGACGCGGTCGAGCAGGATGTCCGGAACCACTTCGGAGACAAGGTGCTCCAGGCGGTGATCCCGCGTAACGTGCGGGTTTCCGAGGCGCCCAGCTACGGCCAGTCGGTGATGACCTACGATCCCGGTTCGCGCGGCGCGACGAGCTACTTCGAGGCCGCCCAGGAAATCGCCGAGCGGGGCGTCAAGGAGCCGGTGAGCCGGAATGCGTAGTGCGGAAGAGGCGCTGGGAGGCGTGGCATGAAGAACCGTCCACGGGGCGGTCTGGGACGGGGCCTGGGGGCGCTCATCCCGACCGGGCCGGCACCGGATGCTGCCGCTGCAGTCGGCGCATTCACGACGGAAGCGAGCGGGTCGCCGACCGTTGCGGCACCGGCCGCGATGCCGGTTCCAGCGCTGACGATCGAACCCGAATCGGCCCTCAGCCCGGTGCCCGGGGCGCGCTTCGCGGAGATCCCGGTCGACTCGATCGTGCCCAACCCGAAGCAGCCTCGCCAGGTCTTCGACGAGGAGGCACTGGAGGAGCTGAAGACCTCCATCCAGGAGGTCGGCTTTCTCCAGCCGATCGTGGTCCGACAACTCGATGGCGAGAAGTTCGAACTCGTCATGGGTGAGCGACGGTGGCGGGCCGCGCAGGCAGTCGGTCGGGAGCACATCCCAGCGATCGTGCGGGACACTCGGGACGACGCGATGCTGCGCGACGCGCTGCTGGAGAACATCCACCGGGCGAACCTCAACCCGCTGGAAGAGGCAGCCGCCTACCAGCAGCTGCTGGAGGAGTTCGGGGCCACCCACGAGGAACTCGCCCGGCGCATCGGCCGCAGCCGGCCGCAGATCTCGAACACCATCCGGCTGATGAACCTGCCGGCACCGGTGCAGCGACGCGTTGCTGCCGGTGTGCTCTCCGCAGGACATGCGCGGGCACTGCTGAGCCTGGAGGATCCGGAGACGCAGGAGCAGTTGGCGTTGCGGATCGTCGCCGAGGGTCTCTCGGTACGCGCCACCGAGGAGATCGTGGCGCTCTCGCTCAATGACGGAGCGGGCAAGAAGGAGACGGCGAAGCGCCGGCCGAAGCCGCACGCGCCGGCGTTGAACGATCTCGCCGATCGGCTCGCCGACCGCTTCGACACCCGTGTGAAGGTGGACATCGGGCGGAGCAAGGGCAAGATCACGATCGAGTTCGCGACCGTCGACGACCTGGAGCGGATCGTCGGCATCATCGGAGTGGAGCGCGAAGAGTCGGCAGACTGACCCGAGCGGAACCGACAGGGCCGCCTCGCCGCACTGCGCGAGGCGGCCCTGTCGTCTGGGTAGCTCGCGGCATGTCGGCCTATCCGGCCATCGCTATGGCACGACATACCGCAACCCGGTGAACGTTTCTGACCCAGCGCCCTAGCGCAGATGCCGGGCGAAGAACCTGGTCGCGTCCTCGCCCGCGAACTGAGGGACGCCGGTGTGCCCGCCCATGTTGGCGTGCAGTGTTTTCTCCTTGGAGCCGAAGGCGTCGAACAGGTCCAGGGCCGCCTGCCGATCGTTCCCTTCGTCATCCCACTGCAGGAGGACATGCAGCGGAATGGTGACCCGTCGGGCCTGCTCGAACATGACACGCGGCACGAAGCTTCCGGCGAAGAAGCCGGCGGCCACGATGCGCGGCTCGACCACCGCAAGCCGGATGCCGACGGAGATCACTCCCCCCGAGTACCCGACCGGGCCGCCGATCTCGGGCAGCGACAGAAGGGCGTCCAGAGCGGCCTGCGATTCCGGGACCGCCTTGTCGACGAGCGGGAGGACGAGGGCGTTGATGATCTCGTCGCTGACCGGCTCGCCGGCCTCCGTGACCCGGCGCAGGTCGGCGCGGGCCTGCTCGGCGGCGGCCCAACGAGGCCGGTCACCGCTGCCGGGCAGCTCGATGGCGGCAGCCGCGAAGCCCTCCGCCGTGGCATGTCGGGCCCGCGCCGCCAGACGGGGGTGCATCGTGCGCAGTCCGAGCGGTGGGTGGCCGAGCAGGATCAGCGGGACTGGCGCCGATGCGGTTGCGGGCGTCCACAGGACGCCGGGGATCTCGCCGAGCGTGAACGTGCGCTCGAGGACGCCGCCATCGAGGCGCTGCTCAGTAATGAATCGCATGGTCGTGCCTTTCGGGAGTGCTCGTGAACGGCGCTCCCGGACGACCTATCGCCCGACCGTGACCCCAGAGGGGAGCACCCATCTCGAAACGTTCACGGGTACCACCTCCTCGGTCTCTCGCACGGCCGTCGGGAAACTAGCAGCGGGCCGCTTTGATCCGCCAACGGTTTTCCTGCAGCCAGGTCCCGGTGACGGTCGCCACGGAGAAGTTACGCAGGATCAGGGCGTGCGATGGAGCTCGCCGCTCACGCAACCCACGCGGCTGCGCAGGTGTGGTGTTTCACGTGAAACGGGACGCGACCGAAGTTCCCACCCGCTGGCGTCGGCGAGATCGGCGCTCGGTTTCACGTGAAACCGCCGACTCGCCGGTGGGGTTCGCAGCGTACGTCGGGCGCACTCGGAGTCGCGTCGGGCCACTGACGTTATCCACACCGGTTGTCCACAGGCTCGCGGTGTTTCACGTGAAACATTGGCCGAAAACCCTTGTTGAGCCGGGATCGTGGGCAGAATCGGCCAACCCGCCAGCCTGTGGATAACTCTGGGGAGAACTCCTCGGTGCTCCCCGCCCCGTCATTCGGGCCCACTCGGAGAGCCGAACCTGATTCGGGGAGGGACACTGGTCCCGGACTCGGTTAGGGTCAGCGTCGTGCAAGACACCCCTCCCTCAATCCCGGACTTCACCCAGTGGCCGTCCTTCCCCTTCGAGGGCGACATCCGAGTCAAGCCACTCGCCGATCCAGTTTCTGTCGAGCCGCCCCGCAAGGGCGAGGCTCACCGGGAA
Organism: Micromonospora lutea; assembly: GCF_016863535.1. Taxonomy (GTDB): domain Bacteria; phylum Actinomycetota; class Actinomycetes; order Mycobacteriales; family Micromonosporaceae; genus Micromonospora; species Micromonospora lutea. Next base: position 51,624 of record NZ_BOPB01000013.1, on the reverse strand, counting down.
TGCACCGCCTGCCTGGCACCCGACGAGGCATACATCTGGGTCGGTGAACGGTGGCGTGTGCGGGCCATGGACCGGCCAACCGGACTGCCCATGGTCCTCATCCTGGAGTCACGGTCGCACCTCGATCTCGGCGACCTACCGAACCTGCTCGCCGCCGAGTTGGGCGTGATGACGGTACGCCTCGAACGGGCCATCCGCTCCCTGGACGGGGTGGCCCGGGTGCACGTCAACCGTTGGGGCGACGGTTCCGCCCATCTCCACATGTGGTTCCTCGCCCGGCCGTACGGCCGGCTCCAACTCCGTGGGACCTTCCTGTCGCTCTGGGACTCGATCCTGCCGCCGATATCGGAGGAACAGTGGCGGGAGAACCTCGCGCTCGTTGCGGCCTGGCTGGCCGAGTTCGGTGGGCGACCGCTCGCCGAACCACCCCGCATCCAGTGGCAGGCACCGTCCAGCCTGGCTGCGCAGTCGGCTTCGCCGGCCGAGACGACGCCGACAGAAGGCGGGTCGCTCCTGGACGCCATCGGCGAGACGGCTGAGCCACCCGACGCGCCGGGCGTCGGGGTCAACCTGGAGTCGTCAGCCGCGCCGGCCCCAGCCGAAACGGTTGCCGAAGAGACCCCCTCGGGGGAGACCGTCTCAGGGGCCGTGAGTGGTCCGACAACGGAACAGGAGACCGACGCGGTGCCGCCGGGAGCGTCGGCTGCGGACGTGGCCGAGGATCGCCCTGAACCGGTGACGCAGCCGACTCACAGCACACCGGGTCCGCACATCGAGAGCGCCGGCCGCGGGTCACGGGCCGCGCCCACCGGAACCGCCGCTCCCACCCCGACCGCCGAACCCACCGATACGGCTGGACCCACCGGGCCCACCGAGTCCGACTGAACGCGCTGGATCGCTACGCCCACCGATCGCCCTGGTCGCGGATCGGTGGGCCGCCGTACGCCGGGGATTGTGGCGTTGGGTCCGTGGGGATCAGCGGGCCGCGGCGCGGGCGACCAGGTTGCCGATCATGCGTCCGAAGTCGAGACCGGCGGCCTGGACCGCGAGCGGCAACAGCGACGTCTCGGTCATGCCCGGCGAGACGTTGACCTCGAGTACGTGCGGCTGACCGTCCGAGTCGACTATCAGATCGACCCGGCTGAGGTCACGCAGGCCGAGGGCGGCATGGGCGGCCAGGGCAACCTGGGCCACCGATTCGGCGACTGTGGGCTCCAGACGCGCCGGGGTGTGCCAGGTGGTCCGGCCGGCGGTGTAGCGGGCCGCGTAGTCGTACACCCCGTTGCGGGGCACGATCTCCACGGCCGGGAGCGCCTGCGGCCCCTCTCCCAGGTCGACGACGGAAACCGCCACGTCCATGCCGGGCACGTACCGTTCGACGAGCGCTGTCGAGTCGTACGCGAAACAACCCACCATGGCAGCCGGCAGCGACGCCGCGTCCCGGACCACGGCGGCGCCCAGACCGGAACCGCCCTGGGCGGGCTTCACCATCAGCGGTAGCCCCAACCGGTCGACGATGCGATCCAGCACCGCCACCGCACCGAGTTCGCTGAACCGGTCGTGCGGCAGCGCGACCCAGTCCGGGGTGGCGATGCCGGCCTCACGCAGCACGGCCTTCGCCGACGGTTTGTCCCAGGCGAGGCGGGAAGCCCGAGCGTCACATCCGACGTACGGAACGCCGCACAGGTCCAGGACGCCCCGCAGCGACCCGTCCTCGCCGGTAGCGCCGTGCAGGGCGATCACCACGGCGTCGGGTGGGTCCACGGTCAGGGCCGGCAGCAAGGCGACATCAGCGTCACGTAGCTCGGCCTGCATCCCGACGGCGCGCAACGCGTCGAGTACCCGCCGGCCCGAACGCAGCGACACGTCACGTTCGTACGACAGCCCACCGGCGAGCACGAGCACATGAAGATCGGTGGTCTCGGATCCCGACACGGCGGATTCTTCGGCAGCGGTGACACCCATGCCGGGCATCATGCCAAGTCTGGTCCTGGCGTGTCGGAGCCGGCCCGGCCTCGCCGGGCATCGGACCCGCTGACCGCGCCGAACACCCGCCGCATGGCGATGTCCTGCTCCATCACACTGGCCAGCCGGCGGACGCCCTCCCGGATCCGCTCCGGCGGCGGGAAGGAGAAGTTGAGCCGGATGTGACCGTTGCCGGTGCCATCGGCATAGAAGCCGGTGCCGGGCACGTACGCCACCCGTGCGGCGATGGCCCGAGGCATCATCGCCTTCGAGTCCAACCCGTCGGGCAACGTGGCCCAGACAAACAGCCCGCCCCCGGGCACGGTCCAGCGGGTGCCGGCCGGCATCAGGTCCTCCAGTGCGGTGAGCATCGCGTCCCGACGCTCCCGGTAGACCTCCCGGTAAACCTTCAGCTGCTCACGCCAGGGCATGGTGCCGAGGTACGTGCTGACGGCAGCCTGCGCGTACGCGCTGGGGCAGAGAATCTGTGCCTCGCTGGCGATCACCAGCTTGTCGCGTACCGCGTGGGGGGCGAGGATCCAGCCGACCCGCAACCCCGGCGCGAACGTCTTGGAGAACGTGCTGAGGTAGAAAACGCCGTCCCGCCGCCGTGCGCGCAGCGGCGCGGGCGCCTCGCTCTCGAAGCCCAACTGGCCGTACGGATCGTCTTCGACCACCAGCAGACCGGCGCGCTCGCAGATGTCGAGAACCTGTTCACGCCGTTGCTCGGTCAGCGTCACGCCGGTCGGGTTCTGGAAGGTGGGGATGGTGTAGAGGAACTTGACCCGGCGTCCGGCACGGGCCTGCTCCGCGATGGCGAGCTCCAACGCCGCCGGGATCAGACCCTCGTCGTCCATCGGCACGTGCACGACCTGTGCCTGGGCGGCCTGGAACACCCCGAGTGCGCCGACATAGGTCGGCCCCTCGGCGAGCACCACGTCACCCGGGTCCAGGAAGAGGCGGGCCACCAGGTCCAGCGCCTGCTGCCCGCCCACGGTCACCACCACGTCCTCCGGCGAGGCACCGCAGGCGGCGTCGATGCCGGAGAGGGCCATCACCTCGCAGATCCGCTCCCGCAGCTCCAGGGTGCCCTGGCCGATGCCGTACTGCAGGGTGGTGCTGCCCTGCTCGGCACCGAGCCGGCCGAGCATCTCGCCGACGGCGTCCAGCGGCAGCGCGGCGATGTACGGCGCACCACCGGCGAGGGAGACGACCTCCGGTCGGCTGGCCACCGCGAACAGGGCCCGGATCTCCGACGCGGTCATTCCCCGCACTCGGCGGGCGTACCGGTCGGTGTAGTCGTCGAGTGTCGTGCCGGTCATCACATCACCCCGATGGCTGCTCGGACGGCTCCGGCCCCGGATACCCGGGACGACGGCGACCATGGCGGCACGGCGCGCCGAGTGTCGATCCTAGCCGCCGTTCAGCCCCCGACGCGCCCTCGATTGTCCGGGCGTCCACATGCCGGACCCTCGGCGGACGCCGCTGAGGTGGACGTTCACCCTTACTCTCCCCCTGTGGCCGATCGGCGGCGTACGATCGCTCGTCGGGGGCAGGAACACGGCGGTGCCGTCCGGGCCGCTTCGGCGGCGGTACCGTCGGGGTCCGTCCCACCTCCGAGCCTAGTGTGGGGAAGCGCCAATGTCGCGACGTCTGGTGAGCCTGACCCTGGACACCCTGGAGGACCTGCCCCGTCCCTGCCGGCAGTGTGTCTACTGGGAGCTTGATCCGGTTTCGGCCGACCGTGCCTGCGCCGCTGGTGACCCTGGGCTGGAGAAGGAAGCGTGGGTTTCGCAGACCCTGCTCGAATGGGGTTCCTGCGGCAAGCTGATCTACGTCGACGGCATGCCGGCCGGCTTCGTCATGTACGCCCCGCCGGCCTACGTCCCCCGTTCCATGGCCTTCCCGACCTCCCCGGTCTCCGCCGACGCGGCGCTGCTGATGACGGCGAACGTGGTGCCCGCGTTCTCCGGCGGCGGCCTCGGCCGGATGCTGGTGCAGGGGGTGGCCCGTGATCTGACCAAGCGCGGGATCAAGGCGATCGAGGCCTTCGGCGACGCGAAGTTCGGCGACTCCGCCGATCCGGGTGGTGCCTGCGTGGCCCCCGCCGACTTCTTCCTTTCAGTGGGCTTCAAGACGGTTCGCCCGCATCCCCGGTTCCCGCGGCTACGGCTGGAACTGCGGACGGCGTTGAGCTGGAAATCCGACGTCGAGTACGCGTTGGAGAAGCTGCTCGGCTCGATGAGCCCGGAGTCGCTGCTGCGCCCGGTCCGGCCGACACCCGCCACCCGTTCCACGGCCGGCTGACCGCGACCGGACGCTCAGTCCACCACGGTGCCAGCGGCGACCGCAGCCCGCAGTTCGCTGACGTCGATCGAGCCGGTCGGCACGTCGCGTTCGATCGGCAGGTACATCCGCTGCACCGCGGCCACCATCGCCTCGACCAGCTTGTCCCGGAACCGGGGGGCGATCAGCCGTTCCCGGTCCGTCGGCGAGGTGAGGTAGCCGACCTCGACGCGTACCGCCGGCATCCGGGTGATCCGGAGCAGGTCCCATGCCTTGGCGTGGGTGCGGCAGTCCCGCAGTCCGGTACGCGCGACGATTTCCCGCTGGACCAGCCCGGCCAGCCGTTCACCGGTTGCCGAGGTCACCCCGTTGTCGGTGCCGTAGTGGTACGTGGCGACGCCCTCGGCCAACGGGTTGGCATGTCCGTCGGTGTGCAGCGAGATGAACACGTCGGCACTGAGCGAATTGGCCAGGTGCGCCCGGTCGATGTCGGGCAGGCAGGTTTCCGGCGACGGCCCCCGGGTGAGCTGCACCCGCACGCCGGAGGCGGCGAAGCGCCCTTCCAACCGGCTGGCCAGGTCGTGCATCAGATCTGCCTCGGTCCAGCGCAGCGGGCCGTCCGCCACCACCACCCCCGGGTCGGTCCCGCCGTGGCCAGGGTCGATCACCACGGTCCGCCCGACCAGGGTCGGGCCGGACTGTCGGATGGCGTCGGACTCGCGCAACCACTGCGGCCGACCGCCGACCACCTTGCGACCCAGCCGGCGCAGGGCGCCCATGGTGTGCGGCCCGCAGGTGCCGTCGGGGACAAGTCCCACCTCACGCTGGAACTGCGCCACCGCCCGGGAGGTGCGGATGCCGTAGATGGCATCGGCTCGGCCGGTGTCGTATCCCATCTCCAGCAGCCGTTCCTGCAGCGACCGGACATCCTCTCCGGTCAGCGGGACCGGCACCGCGTGGTAGAGGGTGCGGGCGCCCAGCCGCCAGCGGGCGGCGTCGAGCGCCCGCCAGGTCTCGGCACCGACCCGGCCGTCGACGCTGAGGCCCCGCGACTGCTGGAACGCACGGACCGCCCGTTCGGTGGCCGAATCGAACTCGTCGCTGTGCGGGCCGGTCGCCTTGGACAGCAGGTCGAGGCCGGTCAGCACCGCCCGGATCTCGGTCACTGCGGGGCCCCGGTCACCGGGACGGATCGGACGCACGCACGACCCCCTCTGAACGGTGGTGGCTGCCGGGCCCCGCCGACGACGAGTGGGTGTCGCTGGCGGGGACCAGGTGCTCACCGGCGTCCGGCGGCCCCCGTTCGAGGTTATGCGCTGGGCGATCCGTAGGGGTGGAGGGCGACGAAAAAGGCGTCGACCCCGTCCCGGTGCGCCCGGGACGGGGTCGACGTGGACGTCGTCGTTGGGGTCAGAGCGCCGATTCGATCAGCTTGACCAGTTCGCCCTTGGGCTTGGCGCCGGCGATCGACTGCACCGGCTCACCGTTCTTGAACACGGTCAGGGTCGGCACCGACATCACACGGTAGGCCCGGGCGGTTTCCGGGTTCTCGTCGATGTTGAGCTTGACGATGCTGACCTGGTCGCCCATCTCGCCGGCGATCTCCTCCAGCAGCGGCGACACCTTGCGGCACGGACCGCACCACTCGGCCCAGAAATCCACCAGGACCGGCTTGTCGGACTTCAGCACGTCTGCGGCGAAGCTCGCGTCGGTGACCGACTTGGTTGCTCCCACTGTTGACCCCTCCTCCTCCGATGTTTCTGGTTCAGCCCTTGGGCAGCGTGGCGATGAAGCGTTCCGCGTCCAGGGCGGCCGCGCAGCCGGTTCCGGCCGCGGTGATCGCCTGCCGGTACGTGTGGTCGACCAGGTCACCGGCGGCGAAGACACCGGGGATGCTGGTCCGGGTGCTGGGGGACTGCACCTTCACGTACCCCTCGTCGTCCATCTCCACCTGCCCGCGGAACAGTTCGCTGCGCGGGTCGTGGCCGATCGCCACGAACACGCCGGTGACGTCGAGCACCTTGACCTCGCCGGTGTGGACGTTGCGTACCCGGACGCCGGACACCTTGCCGTCCGCACCGAGCACCTCCTCCACCACGGTGTTCCACTCGACCTTGATCTTGTCGTTGCTCAGCGCCCGCTCAGCCATGATCTTGCTTGCCCGGAACGAGTCCCGGCGGTGGAGGATCGTCACCGAGTCGGCGAAGCGGGTCAGGAAGCTGGCCTCCTCCATCGCCGAGTCACCACCGCCGACGACCACGATGTGCTGGTTGCGGAAGAAGAAGCCGTCACAGGTGGCGCAGGAAGAGACGCCGTGGCCGAGATACTCCTGCTCACCAGGCACGCCGAGCGGACGCCAGGCGGAACCCGTGGCGAGGATCACGGCCCGGGCCTGGTACGCGGTCTCGCCGACCCAGATGGTGCTCGCGGTGCCCGGCTGACCGGTCTCGCGCAACTCGACCCGCGTGACGTCGTCGGTCAGGAACTCGGCACCGAACCGCTCGGCCTGCTTACGCATGTTGTCCATCAGCTCGGGGCCGAGGATGCCATCCGCGAATCCGGGGAAGTTCTCCACTTCGGTGGTGGTCATCAGCGCGCCGCCGGACTGTACGCCCTCGATCACCAGAGGCTTGAGGTTGGCACGCGCCGCGTAGACCGCCGCTGTGTAACCGGCCGGCCCGGAGCCGATGATGACCAGGTTGCGGACCTCGTCCACTGCCGTCTCCCAATCGTGTTGACTGTCGCCACCGGCGTACGGGGCCGATGTCGATCCGAGTGCCGACGCGGCGGCTACTGATGTGCAGAACGTCATCGTACGAAGCGGGGATTCCCGAGCCGGTCACTCGGTGGGTGAGGTCACGTGGACAGCCAAACGTCCAGCGACCGTGGAATCACCCTACCCGCGTACGGTAACGGGCGTCCGAGCCGGATCCAGGTACACCACACTCCGGGCCGGAGACCCACGCCCAGTTCGTCCCGGACGCGTCGGTGAACTGGAGGACCAGCGCCGGTAGCCCTTGGAATCGGGCGTAGTCGATGACGTCGAAGACCAGTGGCCCTGCGCCGTGCTCGGCGCCGATCTCCGCGAGGCAGGCGCTCAACGCCGTCTGCTCGCTGAGCCGGGTCAGGTCACCGGGGGCGGGCAACCGCTCCTGGCTCTCCGCGCCGACCCCCGGATCGTCACTGCTGGAGAACTGCCTGATGCTCGGCGTCATGCGGGCCAGCGCCTCAGGTGTGTAGTCGGTGCCGCTGCGCTGAGGGGGGCCGATCACCCGGTACGGTGCGGTGGCCGCCGCGGAGGCACGTCCGGGTGCCGCTTTGGTGCTGGCCGGCCCAACGGAGTCCGGCGAGTACGCGGGCGGTGCCGCAGGACTGACGACCCGATCGTTCAGGGCGGTGTCGGTGGTGACCTCGCCACCTTGACGCGGCTGGAACAGCTGGAGCGCGCCCAACCCGACCACGGCGGCGGCGGCAAGCGCGACCGGCCCGGCCACCCGGGCCCAGCGCCGACGTCGCCGACCGGGCCGCGACGGGGCGGTTCGATCCTGTCCCGGTCGGAGCGGCCCGCCGGGTCGCCGCGGCCCGCCCAGCGGCTGGGCCGGTACGAGCGCCACCTTCCCGCCAGTCTCCTCCGAGCCGGCGTCGCCACCGGGGTCGTCCACGCCCGAATCACCGTCGGGCGTCACACCCCCGGTGTCCCCCGCTGCCGTGGCCGGCGCGACCTCGACGGTCGAGGTGGCGAGAGGAGGTGCGCCGGCGAGGGCGGCGCTGATCCGCTCAGTGATCTCCGGCGGGAGCTCGGGCGTCGGCTCACCCCACCCGGCCAGCTCGGCCCGGACACTGTCGAGGGCCGGGGCCAGCAGAGCGTGGGCGTGAGCCCAGGCCGGGTCCTGCGCGACCAGGCGGGTGATCTCAGCATGCTCGGCGGTGCCGTCCAGCGCGCCGCCGAGGTAGTCGGCGAGCAGGTCGTGGTCGACCTCGCTGAACTCCCCGGTGCTCACGCTTCCTCCTGCTGGTTGGCGGCCGGCCGGGACCGCCCCGACCCCGATCGGACGCCCGATGGCACTGTCGGGTTCCCGCCGGTGACCTCCGGCACGTTCGGTCTGGAAACGCCCGTCGGCCCGCTTCCGGGCCTCAGGTGGCCGAGCAGGACTGCGAGCCGGGCCCGACCCCGGGCGCAGCGACTCTTCACCGTTCCCTCGGCGACCCCGAGGATTCGGGCGACCTCGGCGACCGGGTAGCCCTGCACGTCCACCAGAACGAGTGCGGCCCGTTGCTCCAGCGGTAACGCGGCCAGGGCGTCCCGGATCACCATCGCGGTGTCGTGGTCGCGTACCGGTGCGGCCGGCTCCACGCCGCCGGTGGCGGGACCGTCCTCCGAGCCTTGGAGCCCGTCGGGCAACGGCACCGTCGGATGCGCCTGTCGGCGACGGATCCGGTCGAGGCAGGCGTTGACCACGATCCGGTGCAGCCAGGTGGTGACCGCCGAGTCACCCCGGAACCGGTCGGCCGCGCGATGGGCGGACAGCAACGCGTCCTGGAGGGCGTCTGCAGCCTCCTCACGGTCGCCGAGCGTACGCAGGGCGACCGCCCAGAGCCGGTCGCGGTGACGGCGGAACAGCTCGGCGAAGGCGTCCCGATCGCCGGCCACATGGGCGCGCAGCAGATCGAGGTCGCTGACCGTGTCGTCCACGGAGGCGGCGCTCATGTGGTTGCGGCCGGCGTCGCGTACCCCCATCACCCGGCCCGGTGGCTGCCGCCGTGCTGGTATCTCATGATCCCTGGACCGTGATCTCCTGGACACCGACCTTGAAGCCGTTGTTGTTCGGCGGCAGCTCCGTGATCCAGAACAGCAGGTACCGGTACTTCTGGTCGGCGTCGAAGCCGTTGAAGGTCATCGTGGTGCCGTCGTGCGTCTCGAAGGGCTGCCCGATCTTGTTCTTCAGGTACGCCGTGAGCACCTGCTCATCGCCCGAAGTGGACGACGGGGCGTCGATCGTGCCGGTGAGCAGCTCCGCCGAGGCACCCCGGTCGGAGAGGCTCACCTGCACCGACTTGACGGTCCGCTCGGCACCGAGGTCGATCCAGACGCCCATGCCTCGCTTGAAGTTGCCGAAGTTGCTGCTCGGGTAGGTCTCTGTTGACCAGCCGTTGTCCTGGTCGCCGTCGAAGACCTTCTCAGCGTCGCGGACCTCGCTGCGGTTGCGGCTGTCGGGGTCAATGATGCGAGCATTGCTGATCTTGAGGTTCCGGACCGCGGGTGCCGCCGGCTCCTCGCTCACCGGCGCACTCGATGTCGGCGCTGCGACCGGGCTGGTCTGCGGGTCCTCGTTGTCGTCGCCGAGGGTGCTGATCCCGATGAGAAGCCCGATCAGGGCCACCGCCAGCAGCCCGGCGATGCCCAGGGCGACCTTGCGCCCGCCGGCCACGGCCAACGGTGACGGCTCCTCGCCGGTCTCACCGGTGAACCGCAGCGGGCCGCTGTTGTCGAGGTAGTCGTCGTCGGGAACGTCGAGCCGGGCCAGCTCCGCTGTCAGGACGTCCGACGGGGGCGGGGCGATCTCGGCGTCGAGTAGATCCATGGTCAGGTCGTCCAGGTAGGCCGGAACACCGGCCCGGACCTGACGTGGTGCCGCAACGGCCCCGTTGGCGTCGCGTACCGCATCCGGAATGGCGGCTCGACCGTGCCCGGCGGTCGCGCCGCGCAGTGGCACCTCGGCGTGTGGCCAGTAGCCGGTCATCGCGAAGTAGAGGATGCCCCCGACCGCCCGGACGTCGCTCTCCTGGCTGTCGTCACCGTCGGTGCGGGCGTCCGCGAGCACCACCCGACCGTCGTCACTGATCATCACCGTGCCGGGGTGCACGTTGCCGTGCACCATGCCGGTGGCGTGCACGGCGGCCAGGGCACTGGCGACGGAGTTACCGACCGCGGTCGCGCGAGCGGCGTCCAACGGCCCGCCCGAGACGAGATCCCGCAGGGACTGACCGTCGACCCACTCGCGCACCACGTAGGCCCGCTCGGCCTCGTCGATGGCGTCGTACACGCCGACCAGGTTGGGGTGGACGACCCGGCTGGCGGCGACCGCGGCCTGAAGCATCTCCGTGGCGGAGTCGCCGCCCGGGTAGCGCATGACGACCGCGACAGGCCGGCGCAACACGACGTCGACCCCACGCCAGACCAGACGCCCCGCGCTGTCGTTGTTGATGTGCTCGACCAGTTCGTAACGTTCGGCGAGGATCTCACCGGCCGTCGGAGCACCGAAGGTCATGACCGGCGGAGTGGTCTCGTCCGCGTCCTGACCCTCGCCGACCTGGGTCACCCGTCCTCCCTCGGTGATCGTGTCGATCGATGGACCCGCGCTGCTGGGCATCTGCTTCCCGCTCCGCCTTCGTCTGGTACCGGCCGGCCGGTCGCAGCACGGTGCCGCGCGCCGGTGTCTGCCGTACCCGTCGAGTGCGACCTTACCCGGGATGCCCCGATCCCCGACATGTCATCTTCCCGCCGTACGGTGACGGTGGGGTCAGCAGTCGGTCGGCGCGTCCCGTTACCACCGTTGTCGGCCCCGTTGCTGGTACATGTACCAGTCAATCTAGAGGTTGACCACAATCGGTGCCGGCCGGGGCGGGACCGGTCTCATCAGCGGATTCGGCAGCGCCAGATTCCCCGTCAAACAGCCGGGCATGCTCGGCCGTCCGGCTGGTTATCCACAGGCTGATCCGCTAGTTGAGCGGCGGCGCGCGGAGTTATCCACAGGCGCATCCCCAGCCTGGTGATCCGCGGTGACTCTGGGTGCACGTCGACCGGGTCGGGTCAGCGTCCGAGTCGACGGCGGACCATACCGACCACCTCGGTGATCTCGGAGATCCGCAGCACGGTCGCCAGGCCGAGGTAGGTACCCCCGATCACCGCGCCACCGACCACCAGCTGCACCATCGCCTCCAGCCGCGTCGGCGTGTCGTCACCGGGCAGCACGGCCACCACCAACAGGCCGGCCAGGGCGGCGCCCAGCGCCGCCACGAGGACCCGGCCGAGGGTACGCAGGATCGCGCCCAACCCGATGCGGCCGACTCGGGGACGCAGCAGCCAGGCCGAACCGATCGCCGCCGCCAGATACGAGATCGCGTTACCGATCATCATCCCCGCCCCGACGAAACTCGCCGAGAAGATGGCGAACAGGGCGATCTGCACCCCGATCCGGAGCGCCACGACCGGGATGTTGATCAGTGCCGGGGTCCGGGTGTCCGGCAAGGCGTAGAAGGCGAAGGTGAACAACTGGCTGATCGCGAAGGGCACCAGCGCGAGCGCGGCGGCGAGCAGCACCAGGGAAGTAGCGGTGGCGTTGTCCTCGGTGAACGCGCCCCACCGGAACAGCGTGAATGCGATCGGGGTGGCCAGCACGGCGTAGCAGACCGCGATCGGGGCCAGTACGGCGGAAACCGTCCGGGTACCCCGGGACAGGTCGGCGGCGAGGTCGGCGTACCGGCCGTCGGCGGCGGCGGCGCTCATCCGAGGCATCAGCGCGGTGATGATCGACACCGCGATGATGCCGTGTGCGGTCATCAACAGCAGGAAGACGTTGTTGTAGATCAGCGGACCGGCGGCGTTCTCCTTGCCCGCGCGGTTCAGCAGGTTGAACAACACGATGAGGCCGAGCTGGCTGACCGCGACGTAGCAGATCATCCAGGCGCCGAGCCGCCCCAGCTCGGCCAGACCGAGCTTGCGGAAGTCGAAGCGGAGCTTCCACCGGAACCCGACCTTGCGCAGCGCCGGCAACAGGCCGGCGACCTGGACGGCCACGCCGACCAGGGTGCCGCCGCCGATGAGCAGGACCCGGCCGGTCGTCATCTCATCGGGCTCGACGATGTCGGCGCCGAAGATGGCGATGTAGAGGCCGGCGGTACCGATGACGACCAGGTTGTTCAGGATCGGTGCCCACATCGGCGCGGCGAAGTGGCCCCGGGTGTTGAGCACCGCGCTGATCAGCGCGCTCAGGCCGGAGAAGAAAATCATCGGCAGCATGAGCCGGGCCAGGGCGGTGACCAGTCCGGAGTAACCGGCTGCGGACTCGTTCGCGCCGTACAGCCAGGTCAGCGGCGCGGCAAGAGCGACCGCGAGCACGGCGGCGGCACCCAGCGCGAGCAGCGCCAGGGTCAGCAACCGTTGCGCGTACGCCTGACCGCCGTCGGCGTCCGCCTTGCGCCGACGCACCAGCACCGGGATCAGCACGCTGGTGAGGATGCCGCCGAGCAGGAACTCGTAGACCATCCCCGGCAGGATCTGAGCGGTGGTGTAGGCGTCGCCCACCAGCGCACCGCCGAGAGCGGCGCCGATGACCAGGTTGCGCAGAAAGCCGGTACCCCGACTGACCAGGCTGCCCAGGGCCATGATGGCGCTGTTCGCGGCGGCGCTGCCCTCCGCCACCTGCTCCTGCGGGGGTGCGACCGACTCCATCGCGGGCTGGTTGAGCGGCTCCGCAGAGATGAACGTGGCTCCGTCGTCCGACCGGCCGCCGGGCGCGCCGCCCTGCTGGGCGTTCGCGCTGCGGTAGAGCCCGCCGCTCATCTGTGCCTCCAAGGGGGTACGCCGGAGCCGGCACCGGCCCACACGCCACAGACCTTAGTCAACTCCCGCCCGTTACCCGCGCCCGGCGGAGGAGATGCGGGCCAGGACCGATAGGCTGCGGATCCGATGTCCGAAGCCGCCGCATCCCACGCCACCGACCGCCGCGATCTCACCGCCGCTCAGCGCAACGCCGTCGCCGAACTGCTCCGGGTCTCCCCGGTGGCCGACGAGCTGGGCCGCCGGTTCGCCGCCGCTGGTCACGAACTGCATCTCGTGGGCGGTTCCGTCCGCGACGCGCTGCTCGGCCGGCTCGGTGAAGATCTCGACTTCTGCACCGACGCACACCCCGACCAGACGCTGGACATCGTGCGGGGCTGGGCCGAGGCGATCTGGGAGACCGGCCGCGAGTTCGGCACCATCGGCTGCCAACGCGGCGGCCTGCGCCTGGAGATCACCACGTTCCGCGCCGAGTCGTACGACCAGGTGAGTCGTAACCCGGTGGTCGCCTACGGGACCAGCCTCACCGAGGACCTGCGACGGCGGGACTTCACCGTCAACGCGATGGCGGTCAGCCTCCCCGAGCACCGGTTCACCGACCCGTACGGTGGCCTGGCCGACCTGGCCGCGAAGATCGTGCGCACCCCCGGCACACCAGCCGAGTCGTTCGGCGACGACCCACTGCGGATGCTGCGGGCCGCCCGCTTCGCCGCGCAACTGCGCTTCGCGGTCCACCCGGACGTGCGGGCGGCGATGACCAGGATGGCGACCGACCTGGACCGGATCACCGCCGAACGGATCCGTGACGAGTTCACCAAGCTGCTCTGCGGCGCCGATCCGATCACCGGCCTGCGGCTGCTGGTCGACACCGGCCTGGCCGAGCGTTTCCTGCCGGAGCTGACCGGGCTCAAGCTGGAGATCGACGAGCACGCCCAGCACAAGGACGTCTACGAGCACACTCTCACGGTGATCCGCAACGCCGTCTCGTACGAGGAGGACGGACCGGACTTCATCCTCCGGATGGCCGCGCTGATGCACGACGTGGGCAAGCCGGGGACGAAGGCGATCGGCCCGGACGGCCGGGTCAGCTTCCACCACCACGAGGTGGTCGGCGCCCGACTGACCAAGGCGCGGATGAAGGCGCTGCGCTACCCCAAGGACGTCACCGCGAAGGTCACCGCGTTGGTCGCGCTGCACCTGCGTTTCTACGGGTACGGCCGGGGTGAGTGGACCGACTCGGCGGTGCGTCGGTACGTCACCGACGCCGGTGACCTGCTGCCCCGGCTGCACAAGCTGACCCGATCGGACTGCACCACCCGAAACCGGCGGAAGGCGGCCCAGCTCGCGGCGGACTACGACGCGCTGGAGGAGCGGATCGCCCGGATCGCCGCCGAGGAGGACCTCGCCCGGGTCCGACCCGACCTCGACGGAAACGCCATCATGGAGCTGCTGGGTGTGCCACCCGGTCCGGTGGTGGGACGGGCCTGGAAGCACCTGAAGGATCTGCGGCTGGAGCGTGGACCGTTGGACCGCGACACCGCCGAGGTGGAGTTGCTGCGCTGGGCCCGCGACGAGGGCATTCTCAGCTGACCGCAGCCCTCGTCCACCCTGGATCGCACGCCTTGATCGTCGATACGACGAGACGCCGACGTTTCGACCGAAAAGCTGACGCGCGCTCGCCGGCATCCATTCATGATGTTGGAACGTCCGTCAGCGCCGCTGCCGTCAGGCCGGAGCCGGACCATCCAATGTTTGTCCGACCGTCCATGGAACACGGTCGACGACCCGACGGGGGTTACCCATAGTGAAACGCCGTGGCGTTCTGCGCCGCTCGGCGGTGGCGGGGCTCGCCCTCGCCACCGCCTCGTCCATCATCGGCGTCGTCTCCGGCGGTGCCGCGACGGCAGCCCCGTCCGACCAGGCTCGGCCCGAGGTGCTCGGCACCACCGGAGCCGGAGTCGTGCCGGACCGTTACATCGTCGTGCTCAAGGACCGCGGGGCCACCTACAGTTCGGTCCGGGCGGCTGCGTCGGCGTTGACCCGCGCCAACGGCGGCACCGTCCGGCTGGTGTTCGGCAACGCCCTCACCGGCTACTCGGCCACCATGAACAAGCGTCAGGCGGAGAAGCTGGCCGCCAACCCCGCCGTCGCCTACGTCGAGCAGGTCCGGCGGCTGTCGGCCAACGCGACCCAGAGCAGCCCGCCCTCGTGGGGCCTCGACCGCCTCGACCAGGCCTCGGCGAAGCTGAACAAGACCTACAAGTACCCGAACACCGGCAGCAAGGTCACCGCGTACATCCTGGACACCGGCATCAACGTCAAGCACCAGGACTTCGGCGGACGCGCCACCATGGGGTACGACGCGATCGACCCGCCGCCGGCAGAGCCCACCGAGCCGGATCCGGGAGCGGCGGTCAAGGCCAACGCGAACGGGGACTGCAACGGTCACGGCACGCACGTCGCCGGCACCGTCGGCGGCGCCAAGTACGGCGTGGCCAAGGCCGTCAAGCTGGTCGGCGTACGGGTGCTCGACTGCGAGGGCTACGGCACCACCGAGCAGGTCCTCGCCGGCATCAACTGGGTGACCACGAACGCCAAGAAGCCGGCCGTTGCCAACGTGAGCCTCGGCGACGTGACGGCCATCCCGTCGATCGACGAGGCGGTCAAGCGCTCCATCAACTCCGGCATCACCTACGCGATCGCCGC
The DNA here is from genome assembly GCF_016863535.1 of Micromonospora lutea. GTDB lineage: Bacteria > Actinomycetota > Actinomycetes > Mycobacteriales > Micromonosporaceae > Micromonospora > Micromonospora lutea. The sequence goes on along the minus strand of NZ_BOPB01000013.1, from coordinate 36,107 downwards.
CGGTAACGCGTGGATGGACGCCTGCAAGGCGTCGCCGGCGCGGGTACCGGACGCCATCACCGTGGGCGCTACCGACCGGGTCGACATGCGTGCCTGGTTCTCGAACTACGGCAAGTGCGTCGACGTGTTCGCCCCCGGGGTCAGCATCGTGTCGGCCCGCCACGACAACAACACCGGCAGCGTCGGATACAGCGGCACCTCGATGGCGGCTCCCCACGTGGCGGGCGCGGCGGCCCTGCTGCTGCACACCAACCCCACCTGGAAGCCGAAGCAGGTGCGCGACCGGATCGTCACCACCGGCATCGCCGGCGTGGTGTACGACACCAAGGGCTCGATGGACCGGCTGCTGACGGTGGGTTCGGTGACCCCGGTCCGCAACGCGTACGGCCTGAAGGCCCTCTCGAACGGCAAGTACGTCACCGCTGCCAGCACCAAGAAGGCTCTGGTGAACAACGGCAAGAGCATGGGAACTGCGCAGCGGTTCGACATCGTCAACGCCGGTGGTGGCCTGGTCGCGCTGCGCTCGAAGCAGACCGGCCGCTATGTGGTGGCACCGAGCAAGGGCACCAAGCCGCTGATCGCCAGCCACAAGACGATCGTCACCCCGGCCAAGTTCACCATCGTGAACCACACCGACGGCAAGATCAGTCTCAAGGCCAAGACCAACGGGAAGTACGTGACGGCGTCGAAGACCGGTACCTCGGTGCTCCGGGCGAACCGGACCAGTATCGGCACCAACGAGAAGTTCACCCTTGAAGCACCGGCGCCGGTGATCAGCATCAGGTCCAAGGCCAACAACAAGTACGTGGTGGCTGCCAGCACCACCAAGCCACTGGTGGCCAGCAGCAAGACCGTCACCAAGTCGGCGAAGTTCCAGATCGTCAACCAGGGCGACGGCTTCTTCGGCCTCAAGGCGTTGTCCAACGGCCGGTACGTGACCGCGGCGAGCAAGGGCACCAAGCCGCTGGTCGCCAGCAGCAAGACGGTCGGACTCTGGCAGACCTTCGACTTCGTCGACTACAACGGCGACGGGACGGTCTTCTTCCGGGCCAGCGACAACCAGGCGGTCTCCGCCGGGGCGTCCGGCACCAGCAAGCTCATCTCGAACAAGAACATCAAGTGGACCGCCTTCGAACTGGGGCTGGGCAAGGGCGAGAAGTTCACCGTCTCCGCCGCCTGATTCGTACGCGATCCGACCCGGCGCCCGCCGGAGCACCCGACAGCTCGGGACGCTCCGGCGGGCTTCGGCCTTCCCGGGCACCGCACGCCACCCTGAGTTCGAGCTGCTGTCGGGTGGACAATGGTGAGATGCGTTGGACGGTGCTCGACTCCCCGATCGGGGAGTTCTCCGTGGCCACCGACCGGGGCAGCGTCTGTGGGACGCGCTTCGGCGCGGTCGGTGACGCCGCCACCGAACCGGCCGACGAGACCTCCCGGCGCGTGGTGGCGGAACTGCGGGCGTACTTCGCCGGGGAGTTGACCGGCTTCGGCGTACCGGTGAGCGTGCCACGCGGCTCCGACTTCGAGCGGGCGGTGTGGCGGGAGATGACCCGCATTCCGTACGGCGAGACACTGACCTATGGCGAGGTCGCCCGGCGGGTCGGTGATCCCGGAGCGGCCCGAGCGGTCGGGGTGGCCTGCAACCGCAACCCGATCCCGGTGATCGTGCCGTGTCACCGCATCATCGGGGCCGGTGGGAAGCTGGTCGGCTTCGGTGGCGGCCTGGACCGGAAAATCAAACTCCTGGAGTTGGAGGCCCGGGTGGCCCTGCAGCGCGCCTGGTCCTGATCAGTCCAAAGCGACGGTGAGGGCCGGGCCCGCAACGGACCCAGCCCTCACCGGTGCTGGTGGTCAGCGGCTCAGCGCTCGACCTCGCCGGCGATGAACGCCTCGACGGCGGCGTGCGCGTCGTGGTCGGCGTACTGCACGGGCGGGGACTTCATGAAGTACGACGACGCGGACAGGATCGGGCCACCGATCTTCCGGTCCAGGGCGATCTTGGCGGCCCGGACGGCGTCGATGATGACACCGGCCGAGTTCGGCGAGTCCCACACCTCAAGCTTCAGCTCGGCGTTGAGCGGGGTGTCACCGAACGAGCGGCCCTCCAGGCGGATGTAGGCCCACTTGCGGTCGTCGAGCCACGGCACGTGGTCGGACGGGCCGATGTGCACGTCGCTCTTGGCCATCTCGTGCGGCACCTGGGAGGTCACCGACTGGGTCTTCGAGATCTTCTTCGAGACCAGGCGGTTGCGCTCCAACATGTTCATGAAGTCCATGTTGCCGCCGAAGTTGAGCTGGTACGTACGCAGCAGCTCGACGCCCCGGTCCTCGAAGAGCTTCGCCAGGGCACGGTGCACGATGGTGGCACCGACCTGGCTCTTGATGTCGTCGCCGACGATCGGCAGGCCCGCGTCGGTGAACTTCTGCGCCCACTCGGGGTCGGAGGCGATGAAGACCGGCAGGGCGTTGACGAACCCGCAGCCGGCGTCGATCGCAGCCTGGGCGTAGAACTTGTCGGCCTGCTCCGAGCCCACCGGCAGGTACGAGACGACCACGTCGACCTGCGCGTCGCGCAGCGCCTTGGCCACGTCGACCGGCGTGGCGTCCGACTCCTCGACGATCTCGCGGTAGTACTGGCCGAGGCCGTCGAAGGTCGGGCCGCGCTGCACGGTGACGCCGGTCGGCGGCACGTCGCAGAGCTTGATGGTGTTGTTCTCGCTGGCGACGATCGCCTCCGCGAGGTCCATGCCCACCTTCTTGGCGTCGACATCGAACGCCGCGACGAACTGCACGTCAGAGACGTGGTAGTCGCCGAAGGTGACGTGCATGAGACCCGGGACGCGGTCGTTGGGGTCGGCATTCCGGTAGTACTCGACGCCCTGTACCAGGGACGAGGCGCAGTTACCCACACCGACGATGGCGACGCGGACGGAGCCCATCGCGTGTGCCTCCTTCTTTCTCTGTCACGGCCGCTCTGTCCTGGTCTCGCCAGGCGGAGGCGGGCTGTTGTCTTCTCGTGGGCCGCCGGCCGTCCCGTCGTTCGGGACCGTCGGGGCACGGCCGGAGCGCTCGTTGGCGATGAGCTCCTCCAGCCAGCGGACCTCACGCTCACAGGCCTCCAGGCCGTGGCGCTGCAGCTCCAGGGTGTACGCGTCGAGGCGCTCGGCCGCCCGGCCCAGCATGTCGCGAAGCCCTTCGCGACGTTCCTCGATCGTGCGGCGGCGACCTTCCAGGATGCGAAGTCGGGTCGCCCGGTCGGTTCGGGAAAAGAACGCGAAGTGCACACCGAAGCCGGTGTCGCCGTACGTCTCCGGCCCGGTCTGTGCGATGAGCTGGGCGAAGCGTTCTTTTCCTTCCGCGGTGATTTCGTAGACCACCCGACCTCGTCGGCTGGTCAGCGCGGGAACCTCCTCGGCGGTGGCGGGTGTCTCGTCGGCCTCGGTGATCCAGCCCGCCGCCTGCAGCCGGCGCAGCGTCGGATAGAGCGAGCCGTAACTGATGGCAGCGCGGATCGCACCGAGCTTGGCCAGGAGCTCCTTGCGTAGCTCATAGCCGTGCATCGGGGCCTCCTGCAACAGGCCGAGGATGGCGAGTTCGAGCATCGGCCACCCTCCCTTACCCTGTGCGTGGAGCACTAACCGCCACGATGTATCGGACCGATACATCGCACCGTAGCGGCTCGTGCCGGCCTGGGCAAACCCCCGCTCTGATGTCCTTCGGTCACCGATTGTCACGGTGGTCGCCTCGTCAGAGCAGACGGCGTACCCTTTCCCGCATGCGTACGCAGCGCCAGGTCGTCGACTACTCGCTCCGAAAGCGAGCGGCGCTGCGTGAGCTCCTCGCCGGCCGCGTCGGCACCTATGACCTGTGCGACGCATCGCCCTACCTGAAGAACGCGGCTCGATTCCACGGCGAGTCCACCGATGAGCGGTGTCCGATCTGCCGCAGCGAAAACCTGACCCTCGTCCACTACATTTACGGAGACGAACTCAAGCAGTCAGCCGGGCAAGCCCGTAATGTGGCGGAGCTGACCATGCTGGCGATGACGCTGCGTGAGTTCCAGGTCTTTGTGGTGGAGGTGTGCCTCGGCTGTGACTGGAACCATCTCATCGAGCAGTACCTGCTCGGGCGGGATGGTCTGACCGGCGTCGCCGACGGCGACCCGGCGCATGGTGAGGCGAGCGGCATGACCGCCGATGGAACGGGTGTCCGGCGAAGGCGAGAGGCACAACGGTGATTCGAGCTCGATCGGCCGGCCCCGGTCGCGTGCCACGCGGCTGGGGCTACCGACGGCTTGTAGGTCTGAATGGTCCGATTGATACGGATCTGACACCGCGACCCCGGCACCCCCGTGCCGGGTTGACAGGTGTCACAACTCACGGCAAACCGGTGGCGGCGCGACCGTGCCCCACCGCGACGGCAGGGTGTGAGGAATGAACTCGTACGGCGATCCCAGCTCCTCGCGTGGTCGGGCCCGGATTCCGGGTCAGGACGACCCGGGGCAGGCGGACGACGCGTACCGCCGCCCGGGTGGTGAACCGCGCGGAGTCAACTGGTCCACCGGCCCGGAGGCATCGGGCCCGTCGGCCCGTGCCTCGGTTGGTGGACGTGCCTCGGTCGGTGGCTCGGCGAGCGTTCCGCCACGTGGCGGAACAACCGGTGCGGCCCCGGTCGGTCGGGCCGGCCCTGGCCGTGCCTCGGTGCCGGTCTCGCCGGCCGGTCCCGGTCGTGCCTCGGTGCCGGTCTCACCCGCCCCGGGCCGCGCCGGCCGTGCTTCGGTGCCGGTCTCGCCGGCCGGCCCCGGCCGTGCCTCGGTCGGTGCTGCCGCCGTCGGTGCGGCGTCGGCCGGTCGCGCGAGCGTCGGATCGGCGTCCGTGGGTGGTGTCGGCGGTCGCGGTGCGGTGGCCCGAGCGAGCGTCGGAGGTCCAGGCGGACCGGGCGGTCCCGGTGGACCGGGTGGACCAGCCGGGCCCGGTCGAGGTGGCCGTGACCCGGGTGCGGCGGCCCGCGCCCGCAAGCGTAAGCGGATGAACATGCTGATCGCCGGCTTCGCGGTGTTCATCATGCTGGCCGGCATCGGCGTCGTCGGGTTCACCTACTACTCGACGAACGTGGTGCTGCCCAAGGAGATCCCGCTGCCGCTCTCCACCACCGTCTACGCCAAGGACGGCAAGACACTGGTGGCCAAGCTCGGCAACGAGAACCGCACCTTCGTCACCATCGACAGCATCCCCGAGCACGTGCAGAACGCCGTCGCCGCTGCAGAGGACCGCAACTTCTACCGGCACTCGGGTGTCGACTACAAGGGCATCGCCCGTGCCGCCTGGAACAACCTCTCCGGCGGCGACAAGCAGGGCGCCTCGACCATCACCCAGCAGTACGCGCGCAACGCCTACGAGAACCTCCAAGACGACAGCTACGCGCGGAAGGTGAAGGAGGCGATCCTCGCCTCCAAGCTCAACGACAACTTCACCAAGAAGCAGATCATGGAGAACTACCTCAACGTGATCTACTTCGGTCGCGGTGCCTACGGCATCGAGGCGGCCGCCCAGACGTACTTCAACACCAACACCAAGAAGCTCACCCCGGCCCAGGGCGCGGTGCTCGCCGCCCTGATCAAGCAGCCCGTCGCCAGCGCCACCCACAAGGGCTTCGATCCGGAGGTCAACGAGCCCGACGCGAAGGCCCGGTGGGAGTACGTCATCAACGGGATGGTCGAGGAGGGCTGGCTGAACGCCCCGGGCAAGCCGGAGCGGCCGACCGAGTACCCGAAGGTGCAGAAGTCGAAGAAGAACAACGGCTTCGGCGTCGCCACCCCGCGCGGCAACGTGATCAACTACGTCCGCAAGGAGATGGAGGAGTGGGGCCTCTGCTCCAACTCCGGTGCCGAGGGCAAGCCGAGCTGCGTCGACGAGCTGCGTGAGGGTGGCTACCGGATCACCACCACCATCGACCCGAAGATGCAGAAGGCGCTGGAGGAGGCGGCCCCGCCGGACCGCAAGGGATCGGTGCTCAAGGGGCATCCGAAGAACCTGATGGCGGCGGTGGTCTCCATCGAGCCGAAGACCGGTCGGGTGCTCGCCTACTACGGCGGTGACAGTGGCGCGGACTTCGACTACGCCGGCCTCAACACGGATCAGAACGGCAACCTCGTCGGTGGCCATCCGCCGGGCTCGTCGTTCAAGGTCTACACCCTGGCCGCGGCGATCGACGCGGAGATCTCGGTCAAGTCGCACTGGGACGCCACCCCGTTCAAGCCGGAGGGCTACGCGGATCCGATCCAGAACGCTGGCCGGGATGTCAAGCGAACCTGTAACAAGTGGTGCACCCTGCAGGAGTCGACGGTGCAGTCGTACAACGTGCCGTTCTTCTACGTGACCGAGGACATCGGTTCCGACAAGGTCCTCGACATGGCCCGCCGCGCCGGCATCCGCACCATATGGGACGACAACCACAAGGTCTACGACCTGACGAAGGAGAAGCCCAAGGATCTCGCACCGAGCAAGTTCGACCGGGTGATCGGCTTCGGCCAGTACCCGATCACGGTGCTGGACCACGCCAACGGCCTGGCCACCCTCGCCAACAAGGGCAAGTACAACAAGGCGCACTTCGTCCGGATGGTGGAGAAGCAGAACAAGGCCACTGGAAAGTGGGACAAGGTGCGCGGTGCCGGCGAGAAGCTCAAGCCCCAGCAGGTGATCCGGCCGGAGGTCGCCGACGAGGTGACCGCGGTGCTCAAGGAGATCCCCGGCCGAAACAACGCGACGCTGGTCGGCAACCGACAGGCCGCAGGTAAGACCGGCACCTGGCAGCACGGCAAAACTGACAAGAACGCTCACGCCTGGATGGTCGGCTACGACGAGAACGTGGCCACCGCCGTCTGGATCGGCAGCCGCGACCCGAAGAAGCCGGCGATCGTGGACCGCAACGGCAGCAACGTCGGCGGTGGCAACATCCCCGCCGCACTGTGGAAGCGGTACATGGACGACGCCTTGAAGGGCTACGACCCGTCCAACCTGCCCAATGTCACGGGGATCGGTGATCAGGACGCCGGCAACGGCGAGGAGCCGCCCCCGCCACCGCCCCCGCCCGGCAGCGATCAGCAGAACTGCAACCCGGTCGACCTCCTCTGCCAGCTCAATGGCGGGAACAACGGCGGCAACAACGGCGGCGGGAACGACGGTCCTGGCGGTGGCAACAACGGCGGCAACAATCCGTTCACCCCACCCGATCGTGATCAAGGGCAGGGTGGTGAAGGCGGCGGCCTGACGCCACAAAGAAGCACGAACCGGGACTAGATCCCGCTGACACCGCGGGCGGCCGGAGACTCTCTCCGACCGCCCGCAGTGCTGTACGCCGCGATGCTTGCGGAGTCGCTGTGCTCCGGGTTCGGTCCGGCGAGAACCCCGAGGATCGAAGGGTCTGTCGGTAGGGCCGAGTTTCGGCTTCTGCCCGCCCCACGGATACGGCAGGATGCACGTTCATGAGCACGAAGTCGACGCCAGGCATCGATGGATCAGGTGCCCCCGATCACCCGTCCCGCTCCGACGGCTTCGTCCGAGGGCTGTCCGGGCTGATCGGCGGCCCGCTCGGTGACCACGCGGTCGCCCGCGACCGTCCGGTCGGTGCGGAGCATCGATTCTGGACGGCGGTGCGGATCGTCCTGGTGCTGACCTGCCTCACGCTGACTCTGCACTGGGTGCAGAAGTCACCCTGCCAGGATGGTGCGTGGGCGGACAACGAGCAGTACACCCGCTTCTGCTACACCGATGTCCTCGCGCTCTACTACGCCGAGCGGCTTCACGAGGGAGCGGTGCCCTACCGGGATCATCCGGTGGAGTACCCGGTGCTGACCGGGTACTTCATGGGGGCGCTGGGGTTGCCGGTCCACTCGGCCGGCGTCGATAACCCGGACATGAACCAGGGCCAGTGGTTCTACAACCTGAACGCCCTCGTGCTCGGGGCGCTGGCGGTGGTGACCGTGGCGGTGATCCTGGCGTTGCGCCGTCGACGCCCGTGGGACGCCGCGCTTTTCGCGCTCGCCCCCGCGCTACTGCTCACCGCCACCGTCAACTGGGACTTCCTGGCCATCGGGCTCGCCGCGCTCGGTCTGCTGGCCTGGGCGCGTTCCGGACCGGGCCCCAAGGGCACGATGATGGTGGTGCTCTCCGGAGTGCTGCTCGGGCTCGGCGGCGCGGCGAAGATGTGGCCGTTGTTCATCCTCGGACCGATCCTGGTGCTCGCGATACGGGCCAACCGCCTCCGAGCCGCGCTGCTCTCCATCGCCACAGCCGCGGTGACCGTGGTGCTGGTGAACCTGCCGGTGGCGATCCCGTACCGGGACAACTGGAACCGGTTCTTCGAGCTGAACACCACCCGTCCCATCGACTGGGGCACCTTCTGGTACATCGGTCGCTACCTGGACGGGAAGTTCGGTGATCCCGCCAGCATCGGGCCATTCCAGTGGCTCGACGCCAACATCCCCACCCTCAACAACCTGTCGTACGCCCTGTTCGGGCTGGCCTGCCTCGGCATCGGCGCGCTGGCGCTGCTGGCGCCCCGGCGTCCCCGGCTCGCCCAACTCGCCTTCCTCGTGGTCGCCGCCTTCCTGATCTTCAGCAAGGTCTGGTCGCAGCAGTTCGTGCTTTGGCTGCTGCCCCTGGTGGTGCTCGCCCGACCCAAGTGGGGTGCGTTCCTCGTCTGGCAGCTGGCCGAGGTTTGCTACTTCATCGCCTTCTACGGCCAACTGCTCGGCGCGTCGACCGGCACGCCGGTCTTCCCGGAGGGCGTCTTCGTGCTGGCCGCGAGCCTACGCCTGGCCGCCGTGGTGGCCCTGGTCGTCCTGGTCGTACGCGAGATCATGAACCCGGAGCAGGACGCGGTACGCCGCACCTACGCCGACGACCCGGACGGCGGCCTGCTCGACGGCACCCCCGACGCACCCTGGCTGGACCGATGGCGAAGCCGCCGCCAGACCACCGATCCCACCCCCACCCCCGTACCCACCACCACCTGACCGATTGGCGCTGCCGAAGCAGCAGACCTACAGACGCGCAAGTCCAAGACGAGCCCGGTGGCGCTGGGTTTGCGGGGGAGCACGCCCGGCGCAGGGATCAAGCCTGACCGCCCGGAGCCGGGTGTGCTCCCCCGCAAACCCCAACCCCAGCCACCGAACGCCTCAGAGACGAAACACCACGACCGAGTCGATCTCCTCACGGGTGATGCCCAGCCCGTCGACAGGTGCGTCGACGCTGACCTCCCACGGGGTGCCGTCGATCTTGTTGCGCAGCACCAGGACGTTCTGCACGCCGAGCGTGCGCAGGTAGTCGACGCTGGTCTGATCGGGGAACGTCATGGCGACGCGGCGTACGTCTCGCAGCTGACGCGGGGTGAAACCGCTGCCGCCGTTGACGATGTCCTGGAACCGGGTGGTCGACCAGAGCATCACCGGCTGGTCATGGTTCTGACCGCTGGGCAGGACGAGCAGCGGGCCGTCGACCGAACGCATCGCCGCCGGCTGCCTCGGCACCACCGGGTGCGGTGTGGTGTTGGTGCCCTCGGCGATGACCAGCGCCAGCGGTATCAGGGTCGCCAGGCGCAGCCACGGGCTCGGCCAGGAGGGAATCCGCTCGGCGGAGATCTCCCGGACCCGCTCGGCGAACGCGCTGACCGCCCCCGCCGCCAGCAGCCCGAGCAGCAACGTGGCCCACAACATCAACCGGCCGGGCGTCCGGATGCCGTTCCATCCGGGCAGGTGGTCGAAGAGGGGTACGTAGGTGAAGCGGCCGTCGAACAGTTCGGTGCCCATCGACAGGGCCATCGCGACCAGCACTCCGGCGAGCAGCAGGAGCCGTTGGCGGACCCTCCAGATGGAGAAGAACAACCCGCCGACGGCCAGCGCGTACAGCACGAAGCCGGGCAGCAACGTCATCTCCGGATGCCACGGCAGGAGCGATCGAGCACCTTCGTGCAGCTCGCCCCAGAGGCGGGACTCGGCCGGAGCGGTGAGGAAACCGGTCGCGGGTGGCGAGAAAACGGCGATGTCGTCGATCGTCCGTTCCGCGTTCGGGTGCAGTTGCGTGACGGTGAAGTACGGGATGGCCATCAGGACACCCACTCCGGCGAAGATCAGCCCGCCGATCAGGTCCGCGACGAACAACCGCTGGCCGAAGGGGCGCTTGAGCCGCCAGAAGATCCGTTTCGCGTACCAGATGGCGGCCGCGACCAGCACGGTGACGGCGAGCACGTACGCGAACGGCAGGCCGATGCCGAAGCCGAGGCTCAACTGCCAGGCGGCCACCAGCCAACCGGCGTACACCCAGCCCTCGTGCCGACGCTCGGGTCGGTAGCCGTGCCGGAGCGACCAGCCGTGCCCCCGCGCCAGCATGGCCAGCGCCAGCGGAATGCCGCCGTTGGAGACCACGTGCAAATGACCGGCCTGGGAGAGCAGCCACGGCGCGTAGGTGTAGGCGACACCGGCCACCGCGGAACCGATCCGGCTCGCGCCGAGCTGCCGGGCCAGCACGTACGCGCCGAAGGTGGCGAGGGCGTGCGCCAGCACGAACATGATGTTGTAGCGCACGAGGGCGGCCTCGGGGCCGTTGCCGATCATGCCGGCCGGCGCGTACCCGAGCAGGGTGTCGGAGAAGGCGAAGCTCCACCGTTCGGGGAAGAACGCGTTGGAGTGCCACAGCTGGGCCGGGTCCGTCAGCAGGATGTGCCCGGACCAGGCCATCTGCCACGCCTGGAGGCTAGGGTCCCAGTAGTCCTGCGGCAGCGTGTGTGCCGGGTAGCGCAACGTCGGCCAGGTCAGCAGCACGGCCAACGCCAGTGACCCGACGGCGGCCAGCGTCCACTCGTGGATCAGTAACCGGCCGAACCACCGGCCCAGCCGCCCGTACCAGGTGGGGACCGGCTCGGGTGCGGGCCCGAAGGCGGACCAACGATCCGGCTTGCCTTCCTCCGCCGGGGTGCCGGCCGGTTTGCCGTTGTTGTCCTTGCCGGTCGTGTCGCCGCCAGCCTTACCGGTCGCCTTGTCGTCCTTACCGGAGGTCTCGTCACCAGCGGCCTTGTCGGTGTCCGAGGGCTTGGCTGCGTCGCCGGCCTTGTCCTTGTCCGCGGCCTTGTCATCCCCCGGGGCGTCCTTGCTCGCGGCCTTGTCATCCCCCGGGGCGTCCTTGTTCGCGGCGTCGGCCGTGGCCGCCCGGCCGCCGGGGGCATCGTCGTTCGGCCGACCGTCGCGCGAGGTCGGCCTGGAACCACCGGCGGCGGACTGGTCCGTGGTCATCGTGCCCCGGTCTCCCCGTCGAGTTGCCCGCGCAGGAAGGCGATGTCGTTGCCCTGTCCCTCGACGCCACCGGGCGTCTCGACGATGACCGGTGCGCCCGCCGCGCGGATCACCGCGACCACGAGGTCAGGATCGATGGTCCCGCCCGACAGGTTGTCGTGCCGGTCCCGACCGGACCCGAAGCCGTCCTTGGAGTTGTTGGCGTGCACCAGGTCGATCCGCCCGGTGATCGCCTTCACCCGATCGACCAGGCCGAGCAGTTCCTCTCCGCCAGCATGAGCGTGACAGGTGTCCAGGCAGAAACCGACCTCCTGGCCACCGACGGCGTCCCAGAGTCGGGCGAGCGCATCCAGCCGTCGGGCGCAGGCGTTCTCGCCACCGGCGGTGTTCTCGATCAGCACCGGAAGGCCGAAGCCGCCTGACTCGGCCGCGTACGACAGTGCCTTGCGCCAGTTGTCGAACCCGGCTGCCAGGTCGTCACCGGCGTTGACGTGCCCGCCGTGTACCACCAGGCCCTTAGCGCCGATGGCCGTGGCCGCTTTCGCGTGCGCCAGCAGCAGCTTGCGGCTGGGAATCCGGATGCGGTTGTTGCCTGTCGCGACGTTGATGACGTACGGCGCGTGCACGTAGATGTCGACATCGGCGCTACTCAACGCCTCGGCGTCGGCACGGGGCTGCGGCGCCTTCCATCCTTGGGGGTCGGAGAGAAAGAACTGCACGGCGTCTGCCGCTCGGGCGGTCGCCTCCGCCAGCGGGTCGGTCGGATCGACGTGGGCTCCGATACGCATGCAGGCGAGCCTACGTCCCGCCCCCGACCGTCGGGGCGACGCCCGCTCTCCGGCCGCGTCACCGGCACCGACGGGAGTCGTTGAGGTCAATGGATCCTCCGGTCAAGGTGACTCGGCCGGAGTCAGGCAAGGAATTTGTCGGTAATTCCAGGATTTGCCCCCGTAAGCGCCAACTTCCACGATAACGTCAGGTAACAACGTGATAAAGCTCCGCGGGGCGTCTCCGGTCCAACCTCATCGGTGTGGTCGTTCCTCCCCAGGTCCCACCCAAGGAATGCGGACCAGACGCCCCGCGGCCCCGTGACCGGGGGTGCGACCGACAGCGACGTCGGTCGGACCCCCGGTTCGCTGTGCTCGTCACCTCGGTGATGGTGATCGTCCGGGCCGGGTATCCTGGTCCGGTTGTCCGTCCCCGGCCGGGTTCCCCCGGTACCGGAACGGCCACGACGCACGACCTCCTGCCACGGAAGGACCGTGGCCGCTTAGCCCACAGGAGGTGAGCACGTCTTGCGTCATTACGAGATCATGGTGATCCTCGACCCCAGCCTCGAGGAGCGCACCGTCGCCCCGTCGCTCGACACGTACCTGAATGTGATCAGGACTGCGGGTGGCTCGGTGGAGAAGACCGATGTGTGGGGCCGCCGGCGCCTCGCCTACGAGATCAACAAGAAGGCCGAGGGCATCTACGCCGTCATCGACCTCCAGGCGACGCCGGAGGCGGTGGCCGAGCTGGACCGCCAGCTGCGGCTCAACGAGTCCGTGCTGCGTACGAAGGTCATCCGGCCGGAGATGCGCTAGCAAACCCACCCGGCCCCACCCGGATCAGCCTCACTGTCACTGTCAGAGGGTTCTGCGAACCTGTATGGCGGAACGGATGAGCGCGCGAGGAGTTGGTCATGGCAGGAGACACCACCATCACGGTCATCGGCAACCTGACCGATGACCCCGAGTTGCGGTTCACCCCCTCCGGTGCCGCGGTCGCCAAGTTCCGGGTCGCCTCGACGCCCCGGTTCATGGACAAGGCATCCGGCGAGTGGAAGGACGGCGAGCCGCTGTTCCTTTCGTGCACCGTCTGGCGGCAGGCTGCGGAGCACGTGGCGGAGTCGCTTCAGCGCGGTGCTCGCGTGATCGTCTCGGGTCGGCTGCGTCAGCGGTCCTACGAGACCCGCGAGGGTGAGAAGCGCACCGTCATCGAGCTGGAGGTCGACGAGATCGGCCCGTCACTGCGCTACGCCACGGCGAAGGTGCAGAAGATGTCCCGGTCCGGCGGCGGTGGCGGCGGCTTCGGTAGTGGTGGCGGTGGCGGCCAGGGCGGCGGAGGCAACTTCGACGACCCCTGGGCCTCAGCCGCGCCAGCCCCCTCTCGTTCGGGTGGCGGCAACTTCGACGAGGAGCCTCCGTTCTAATGGCGCCGAGCGCCCGTGATCGTAAACCAGGAGCAAGAGCAATGGCGAAGGCTGCGGCACTGCGCAAGCCGAAGAAGAAGGTGAACCCGCTCGACAAGGACGGGATCACCTACATCGATTACAAGGACACCGCGCTGCTGCGCAAGTTCATCTCCGACCGCGGCAAGATCCGCGCTCGGCGGGTGACCGGCGTGACCTCGCAGCAGCAGCGGCAGATCGCTCGTGCGGTCAAGAACGCCCGTGAGATGGCGCTCCTGCCGTACACCGCGACGGCCCGCTGAGAAAGGCACCGATATGAAGATCATCCTGACTCAGGAGGTGTCCGGGCTCGGTGCCCCGGGCGACATCGTGGAGGTCAAGGACGGCTACGGCCGTAACTACCTGCTCCCGCAGGGCTTCGCGATCGCCTGGACCAAGGGCGCGGAGAAGCAGGTCACCCTCATCAAGCGGGCCCGCTCGGCCCGCGAGATCCGGGACCTGGATCACGCCAACGAGGTGAAGGCCCAGCTCGAGGCCCTCAAGGTCAACCTGAAGGCCCGTGCCGGTGACGGCGGCCGGCTCTTCGGCTCGGTCACCCCGGCCGAGATCGTCGACGCCGTCAAGGCGGCCGGCGGTCCGGTTCTCGACCGGCGGCGGCTTGAGGTCCGCGGCCACATCAAGTCGATCGGATCGCACCCCGTGCGGATCAAGCTGCACCCCGAGGTGACCGCCTCGTTCAACCTCAACGTCGTGCAGGGCTGAGTCCCAACCGACGAACGACACAGGCTCGCACCGGTCACGGTGCGGGCCTGTGTCGTGCCGTTGTACGGGTTCCCGGTCAGCCGATCGGCTGACCGGTCACCGCACTGATCATCACAGTCGAGAGACCGCCACCCACCACAGCGGCGGCGAGCGCCACCGTGGTCGGACGCCAGGTCGTACCGACCCGGCGCAGGAGCATCGCGATCGCCAGGCTGCTGGCCAGGGCCAGCCCGAAGCGTGGCAGGCCGCCCGCCAGCGCACCGAACGCACGGGCCCGCGGCGATTCGCAGCCACCGCCACTGATGTCGGTCACGCAGCCCACCGGTGGCGTTCCGTCCAGGGTCAGCAACCAGACGAAGACCACGACCGCCGGTAGGACGTAGCAGGCCGCGGTGTAGAGCAGCGGCAGCCAGGATCCACCCGGATCGGGGTCGAGCAGGTCGTCTTCCAGCCGACGGTTCCAACTGGCGTTACCCACCGACTCGATGCGCCGTCGCACCGCCGCGATACCGACCGGCCGGGCCTGCGGGACCGCCGGGGCACGACGCCGTGGTGCCGGGCGGGGACGAGGTGCCGTGTAACCCACCACCGGCGACCGGGGCGCCGACGCCGATGCATCCACCCAACGAGGATCGTCACCGGCCAACCGGGTACCCGGCCAGAAGGTCTCCTGTGGTGGCTCCGGCCCAGGTCGAGCGCTCAACGACCACTGCTGCGCACCGGGTGCGCCACCCGACCGGGGCGGCTCCGTACGATCCCAACGGTCCGGCTCGGAGTAGTCGTCCCACCGGTTGTGGTCCCGCTGCCGCTCCCGTCGGTCCACCTCGGGATCACGGTCCCACTGGCCGGTGCTGTCCGGCTCCAGCCACTGGTCCGTCGCGGACGACTGAAGCCACTGGCTCGTACTGTCGGCGTCCCACGGATCGGTCGGGCCGGACTCGATCCGACGGTCCAGCCCGGCGGGCTGCTGCCAGGCGTGCAGACCGGAGGCGTCCCATGGATCCACCGCAGGGCGTCGCGGTTCGGGCTCTGTCGTCCGCTCCCACGGTTCCGCCGCCCGCTCCCACGGATCCACCGCCGGACCGGGTGCCGGCTCCACCGCCCGCCGCCGACGTCGAGGGGCCGGGTCGGCGGCCGGCTCGGAGTCGGGCGACTGCTGCTCGTCCTCCTCCAGACCGGACCAGGTCACCTGGCGTCGCCGAGACTGCGCCCGGCGTGGTCTGCTCTGCGGCGTCACACCGGAGACCGGATCGTCCTCCTCGGCCCGGCGGCTGCCGACGTACCCGTCCTCCTGCGGACGGTCGAAGGTCCACTCGCGGGTGTGGTCGGACTGGGGTGCCGCAGCGGGTGACGGGGCGATGGCACGGGGTGAGGTGTCACGCCATTCCGCGTCGTCGGATCGTCGGCTTCGGCCAGCCCTCGCCGCTCGCCGCCCGCTGTCGCCGTAACGCGGCCGGTCGTCCTCGTCGTCCTCATCCGGCGCGGCGTGCCGGCCGCCACCGTCGACGCTGCTGACACCCGATTCCAACGCCCAACGTGGCAGGTAGGGCTCGGCGGGCTCGTCCTGGCCGCGCTCGATCGCCCGTCGACGACTCGGAGTGCGGTAACGCTCGACCGCCGAGTCGTAACGCCCGGCCCGTGAATCCTCGACGGGCTCGGCCCACGAAGCGGTCGGTCGCCGCTCGCGCGGACCGTCCTCCCCGCGTGCCCAGTCCCGGTAACTCACGGCCGGAGCGTGACCCTTCTCAACCGAAAGTGCAATCCGCTGTCCAGGTGTAGCCGTAGGCCACCGATCTTACGGGAGGTTCAGGACAAAGCCCTACCCGGAAATTTCCTCCACAGGCTGGGGATAACGTTGCCGCAGGTCAGAGCCCATACCGGAAAGAATTCCCCATCCGTTATCCACACCCTGTGCACACGCTGCGCACACGGTTGTCCACCTGCGTCCACAGGTTGTCCCGAGGCTCGTCCACCGCCACGGTTGAGCGGCTGACCTCGGAGTCCGTATGGTTGCCACCGACCTGCTGACCCGATGGCCCCCGATCGAAGTAGCCGGTCGACGTTGTCGCACCCGGGCGGTAAGCCTGGAACCGATCCGACGCAGTGGAGGGGGCCCGGTGTCGGTCACCGATGACAGACGGACGGAGCCGTTCCAGGGCGGCGGGCAGCAGTCCGGCGACGTGCCACGCGACGGTCAGTTCGACAAGACTCCGCCGCAGGACGTGGCGGCGGAGCAGTGCGTGCTGGGCGGCATGCTCCTCTCCAAGGACGCCATCGCCGACGTTGTCGAGATCCTCAAGACCAACGACTTCTACCGGCCGATCCACGCCACCATCTTCGACACCATTCTGGAGATCTACGGCAGAGGAGAGCCGGCCGACGCCATCACCGTCGCGGCGGCACTGGCCGACTCCGGCGACCTGGCCCGGGTGGGTGGCGCTCCCTATCTGCACACGCTGATCGCGAGTGTGCCGACCGCCGCGAACGCCGCCTACTACGCCCGCATCGTCAGCGAACGCGCGGTGCTCCGCCGCCTGGTCGAGGCCGGTACGCGGATCGTCCAACTCGGCTACGGCACCGCCAGCGGCGGCAGTCGGGACGTGGACGACGTCGTCGACCTGGCTCAGCAGGCCGTCTACGACGTGACCGAGCGTCGGGTCAGCGAGGACTTCGCCGTCCTGGCCGACATGCTGCAACCGACGCTCGACGAGATCGAGGCGGTCGGTGCGCAGGGTGGCGTGATGACCGGAGTGCCGACCGGGTTCACCGACCTGGACCGCCTGCTCAACGGGCTGCACGCCGGACAGTTGATCATCGTGGCGGGGCGACCTGGCCTCGGAAAGTCTACTGCCAGTATGGACTTCGCGAGAAACGCGGCTATCCGGGCAAATCAAGCGGCGGCGATCTTCTCGCTGGAAATGAGTAAGGTCGAGATCGTCATGCGGCTGCTCTCGGCCGAGGCCCGGGTGCCCCTGCACGTGCTGCGGAGCGGGCAACTGTCCGATGACGACTGGACGAAGCTGGCCCGATGCATGGGTGAGATCAGCGAGGCGCCGCTGTTCGTCGACGACACGCCGAGCATGAACCTGATGGAGATCCGTGCGAAGGCTCGTCGGCTCAAGCAGCGGCACGACCTCAAGCTGATCGTGGTGGACTATCTCCAGCTGATGACCTCACCGAAGCGTACCGAGAGCCGGCAGCAGGAGGTCGCGGACCTGTCCCGGGGCCTCAAGCTGCTGGCCAAGGAGGTCGAGTGCCCGGTGATCGCGGTCAGCCAGCTGAACCGTGGCCCCGAGCAGCGCACCGACAAGCGTCCACAATTGTCTGATTTGCGTGAGTCTGGGTCGATTGAGCAGGATGCGGACGTTGTCATACTTTTGCATCGTGACGACTACTACGACAAGGAGTCGCCGCGTGCCGGAGAGGCGGATTTCATTGTTGCGAAGCACAGGAATGGTCCGACCGACACGGTAACCGTCGCCGCCCAGCTGCACCTGTCACGCTTCGTCGACATGGCGATCGTCTGACCGGCGTAACCGAGCCTGACGGGCTCAGCCGAGCACTGGGAAGCGGTCGGCGAGTGCACCGAGATCGAATCGTTCCGGGTCGGTCAGCGGCAGCCGCCCGGCGGCCTTGAGCAGGTAATCGTGGTCGCTCCAGCCGGACGACCTGGCGGCACCGCCGAGCAGAGCGTCCACGGTGGCCGTCGCCACGCGGGTCGCGGCCGTGCCAGGCAAGGGCGCGTCCGGTAGGTCCAGCAGCAGGTCGAGGTGGTGGATCACGGCTTCGGTGGTGAGGGTGTCCAGCAGGTCGGCCACCCGCAGCACCTGCCCCTGAGTGGTGACGAAACCGGCCGGATCCGCGTTGCCGGCGGCGCGTACGGCGGCCGGAGCGGTGTCGGTCCAGAGCTGGACCACTCGGGACGGGCTGTCGAACGCGGCGGCGTGACGACGCCCCGACCATGCCTGCTCAGCGCTTCCGGCACCGCCGGGAAACGAGTGCCAGTAACTCACCGAGTCGACGGTGGCCGGTGGCTCGGCGGGGCTGGCCAGCGCGACGAGTGCCCGCTGAGCGTCGCAGAGGACGTGGAAGAGCAGATCCGTGACCAGCCATCCCCGACACCTGGTCGGCCGCTGCAGGTCGGCGTCGTTCAGGCTCGTCACGACGGTGGTGATGCCGTCGTACGCGTTGGCAAGTGCGATGTGCGCAGCCCGCGCCCCCATGCCGGCAGCATCCCACAGTTGAGCCGGGCCGGCCGATCGGACGGCCCGGTCATCCAGAGGTCGTGCAGCTCAGCCGAACATGTCGTCGAGGAAGCTCTTGCGCTTCTTCCGGCGGTAGTGCCCGTGGTAGCCGTAGTGCTGCTGGCTGTGGCCGTAGACCGGTGCCGGGGCCGGGTAGCCGTGCGGCGGGGGCGGCGGCGGGGGCACGGCGCCGTAGCCCGGCTGGTGTGGCGCAGGTGCAGGCGGCGGGGGTGGCGGTTGGTAACCACCCGGCTGGGCGTGCTGGGCCGGCTGCGGGGTGGGCGGGGGCGGGGCCTGCTGGGCGCTCCAGTTGGCCTCCGCCTCGAACAGCTTCTCCAGCTCGCCACGGTCGAGGAAGATCCCCCGGCACTCGCCACACTGGTCGATGACGACGCCACTGCGCTCGTACTGGCGCATTTCTCCGTGACACTTGGGACAGGTCAGGCTCATCACCCGACGGTACCTGGTCGACTCACGCGGTAGCGGTCAGCGCCTCCACCACCTCGTCGTCGGAAACCTCGTGGAAGTCGTCGTAGTACGCCCCGACAGCGGTGAAGGCGGGCGGGCGCTGGGCACAGATCACCTGGTCGGCTTCGTCAGCGAGCATCTCGTACGCTTCCTGCGCGCCGACCGGTACGGCGGCCACCACCCGACGGGCACCGAGCTGGCGGGCCACCTGCACGGCGGCTCGGGCGGTGGCTCCGGTGGCCAGCCCGTCGTCGACGATGACGGCGGTGCAACCGGTCAGGTCCAACGGTGGTCGACCGGCTCGGTAGAGCTGTTCGCGCCGTTCAAGTTCCGCCTGTTCCCGGCGCTGCACGTCTGCGATGTCATCGGGGCCGAGTTGCCCGGCCACCATGTCGTTGAGCACGCGTACGCCAGCCGGACCGAGCGCGCCGAACGCGACCTCGGGGGCCCACGGTATGCCGAGCTTGCGGACCACCAGGGCGTCCAGCGGTGCGCCGAGGCGTTCGGCGACGACCCTGGCCACCGGCACGCCGCCGCGCACCAGGCCCAACACGACGACGTCCGGTTCGCCGATCAGGGCGGTCAGTCGGTCGGCGAGCACCCGGCCCGCCTCGCTGCGGTCGCGGTAGGTGGTCATGTCCTCAGGTCTACGCCCTGCGGGCCGTCTTCGCCTGCCGGTTGCCGGATCCGGGAAACGTCGAGCGCGGGTGCCCAGAGGAGAAACGCCACCGGGTAGAGCAGATAACCGAACCGGGTGGTGGGCATCAGCAGGATCGCCACGAGCAGCCCGTACCCGCAGATGAGCGCCGCCGTGCGGGCGGTGCGGGGCGGGTGGCGGACGAGCCGGACGGCGATCGCCACGGCGGCGGCGACCAGCAGCGCCGCTGCCACGGCCCGGCCCGCCGGCAGGGTGCTCGCGATCAACTGACCGGGGAACGGGGACTGTGCCGGGCTGGCGACCAGGCCGTGCCCGAGGGGAAACCGCAGCACGTTCTCCACCAGGGCATCCCGATCCACCAGCAGGGTGGGCAGCAGCGCTGCGGCGGGCAGGCCGATCGCACCGGCGGCGGCCCGCAGGCCGGCCCGCCGGCAGAGACCCCAGATGACCAGGACGGCGGCGACCGGCCAGGCGAAGAGTTTGAGCGCACCGGCAAGCCCGACGGCGACGCCGGCCCAGCCGGGTCGTGCCGTGGCGGCGAGCGCGAGGGCGAGCAGGCAGAGCGCGAGTACGGGCAGGTCGTCGCCGCCGGTGGCGAGGGTCAACGCGCAGATCGGCAGGACGGTGGCGGCCTGGATCCCACGGAGCAGGGCGGCGTCGTCTCCGAGCGCTGCGGCCGTACCGACCGGCCGGCGCAGGATGCGGACGGCGAGGATGAGCGCCAGCGCGGTGCCGACGGCGAACCAGACCCGGGCGTCGCCCCACCACGCCTCGGTGGCCGCGCGGGGCAGCCCGAACAGGGCCATTCCGGGCTGGTACGGCGTGTAGCCGAGCAGTTGTTCACCGGGCGGCAGCGCGGCGATGGCGTCCGGTCCCAGGTAGGGCGTGCCGGTCTCGGTCAGTCGCCGCCCGGACTCCTCGACGACGATCACCTCCTCCTGAGCCCGGTCGGTGCGCCCCGCCGCCCGCTGCATGCTCTGCCGGACGATGGGCAGCAGGGCGACGGCGGCCCAGGTGAGGACGGTGACCAACCAGCGTGCAGGCAGCCCGACCAGCGCCGAGCCGGGCAAGTGTCGCCGCAGCAGGAGTTGACCGAGCGTCACGAACGCCGCGCCGAGGTAGCCGAGTGCGGCGATGCCGCCCCAGGCGCGATGCGGCAGGAGGGTGGAGGTGGCCGCGGTGACTGCGGCAAAGGCGGCGGAGACGGTGTAGAGGCCGAGGTCGAGAGCGAAACCTCCGGCGGCGGTGTCCATTCGGTGCCACCACCCCGGACGGTGGCGGATCGGGGTGGTGGTAGTCACCCGGGCAAGTGTGTCAGGCCGGCTGGTGGCGGCCCCGGCCGCCCTGTCGGCGTCCCTGCGGTAGCCGGACCACCGCGCCAGCGTCGTGCAGGGGGACCGCCAGGCAGCCGGTCCGGCCTCCGGTGCCGCGCTGGAGGGCGGCGAGCAGCGTTCCGGCGGGCAGCGGGCGGGCGAAGAGATGACCCTGGCCGGCAGTGCAGCCCAGTTCCCATAGCGCGTGTCGCTGCGCCTCCCGTTCCACTCCCTCGGCCACCACCGCCAGGTCGAGACTGCGACCGAGATCAAGCGTGGAGCGGATGATCGCGGCGGCTTCGGTGGCGGATTCCATGGCGGTGACGAAGCTCCGGTCGATCTTCAGTTGGTGCACCGGGATCCGGGAGAGCAGGGAGAGCGAGGAGTAGCCGGTGCCGAAGTCGTCCAGGGCGAGTCGGACACCCGCGTCGCGCAGCCGGGTGAGCACCTGATCGACGACGTCGAGCTGACTGAGGGTGAGGGTCTCGGTCAGTTCCAGGATCAACCGGTCGGGTGGCAGGTCATGGGTGCCCAGGCGGGCCAGCACCGAACCGGAGAACCGGGCGTCGAGCAGGCTGCGCGGCGAGACATTGACCGCCACGGGTACGTCGAAGCCGGCGTCACGCCAGGTGCCAGCGGCGATCAGGGCCTGATCGAGGATGGCGTCGGCGAAGGCTGGGAGCAGTCCCGAGCGTTCGACCGTCTCCAGGAAACGCAGTGGGTCGATCATGCCGTGGGTGGGGTGACGCCATCGGGCCAGCGCTTCGGCGGCAATGACCTCTCCGGTGCCGAGGTCGACGATCGGCTGGAAGTTGACGGTGAACTCGTGGTCGGCGACGGCCCGGGGCAGGTCGCCGCCGAGGGTGAGGCGACCCAGGTCGGCGGTGTCCCGGGCGGAGGCGTAGGTGGCGACCCGCTGCCCGGCCCGCTTGGCCTGGTACATGGCGACGTCCGCGCGGCGCAGCAGCTCGACCATGCCACCGGTGGTGGGGGCGACGGCGATGCCGCCGCTGGCCTCCACGTTGATCCGCATGCCGTCGATGTCGAACGGCTCGTGCAGCGCCGCCAGCAGCGTTTCGGCCCGATGGGCGGCCACCGCCGGAGCGGGCAGAGCCCGCAGGAGTACGGCGAACTCGTCGCCACCGAGTCGGGCGACCAGGTCCTCGGCGTTGGCGGCTGCGCGCAGCCGTTTGGCGACCGCCGCCAGCATCCGGTCACCGGCGGTGTGACCGAGGGTGTCGTTGATCTCCTTGAAGTGGTTCAGGTCGACGAGCACCAGGGCGGTCACCCCGTCGGCGTGTCGTTGCTGCAGGTGCTCGTTGCCCGCGTCGAGCAGGTGGCGTCGGTTCGGCAGACCGGTCAGCGCGTCGTGCGTCGCGTCGTGCGCGTGGGCCCGGGCCACCCGGGCGAGTTCGGCGTACGCCTGGGCGTTGCGGATGGCGGTGCAGAGCGCCGACGCGAAGGTGTAGAGCGTGTAGTGCTCGCGCTCGGAGAGTTTCACCGGCCCCCGGAAGCGCAGCCGCAGCATGCCCACGTCGACGGTCTTGTCGTGTCCTTCCAGACGGGCGGGGACCACCGCGCCCTGGACGGTCGCGGGCTCGTCGGCCGGCCCGTCATAGGTGACTCCTTCGATGCCGCCGCGTACCACCCGGTCGGCGTCGCGCAGCTCGACCTCCACTTCGTCGGCGGAGAAGAGTTCGGACGCCCGGGTGACAGCGGTGGTGAGGACCTCGTCCAACTCGACCACGTTGAGCGCGTCGGTGGTCTGCGCGAGCCGCTGCCACACCTGCTGCTCGGTGCGTTGCCGAATCCTGCCGGAGTAAGCCAGATGCAGGCTGAGCACGAGCGGCGGAACGGCGAGCAGGAAACGAGTGTCGATCTCGAGCAGCAGGAGGGTGCAGAGGGCAACGGCGAAACGTACGCAAAAGCCACCGACGCGGAGATCGAGATTGTTTCGGAACTGCTGGGTGATCCTGGTTCCGGTGGCGAGGGCGATGATTGGGATGGCGAGAAGATCATCCACGAGCGCGGCGGCTAGGTAGGCGAGTGCCAGCGTCAGCGACATGCGGAGCAGGTCGTCAGCTGGCCGTGACCAGCCCAGGAGGGTCAGCGTCGCTCCGGCGGCCCCTGCGACGAGGATGTTCTTACCAACGCTGAAAGCCAACTTGATGGCTGGCAGCCGAAACGTGGCGATCACGACGCCAAGGCCGGTACACAGCACCACCCAGGAGGTCGGAGCGACTGCCACTCCGATCACGATGGCCATCTCGTTCCAGTTGATCTGGTGGGTGGTTGACCGGATGCGTATCCGGGCCTTGACCGACATACCCACTGCGATCATGAAGACGACCGTCGCGATGGTTGCGAAGTCGTCGAGAGTCCTCGGTGTGGTGGAGGTCAGAACGAGGCTTGTCGATGCGACGATGGCGATCCCCGCAGACACGACGACGAGACCGACGAGCAGCCGTAGCCGCCGATCGGTCTCAGTGTCGCCTTGCCCGGAAGATGTCATGACACCTCAGGTCGCGCCTTACCTTTGAGTCACCCTACCTTGATAAGGCCGGACAGGAGGTTGTCAGAAGCTCAGGCCCACTCGCTGCCTTTCATGCCCTACTCCTCACTCGATAGAAAGCGGGATACCGACTGGCGGTTCAACCGCGCGTGTCTGATGGAGAGGAGTTTAATTCGAGAACATGGCGATTAGCGGGATTAAATGTCGCTATGATCTCTATCAGCCAATACCGTCCTGATTCGTCACGTTCTGTCTATGATGTCCATGCAGAGCGTTCGATCGGGAGTTACGTATAGGCTGTTCTCGGTGAGTTTCGCGCAAAGAAGATCCTGCTACCCGCCAGTGTGATGGGTCAACGGCCACCACGTACCGGCGATCCGCACACAGTCAAGGTTGGTGCGCCCGCTGCTTCGAGTTGGGTCGGCGATCTATCTGCGCGCCGGCAAGTCGCTGCGTGTTGGGTGTGATCATATGAATAGTCCCGTTGTGGCCCGAGGAGCCCGCAGCACATTGAAGATTAGGGTGCTCGGCGGTCTTCAAGTGTTCTCTATGGCGTCACCTGTCATTCTCGGAACGCCCAAACAGCAAATACTCTTAGCGGCGCTCGCGGCTCGGCCCGGCCGCGTGGTCGCGATAGAGCAACTCATTGACGAGATCTGGCCGGACGACCCACCGCGCTCCGCAGTGCCGAACGTCCGGACATACGCGGCAAATTTGCGGCGCACGTTCGACAGGATCGAACCGGACCGGCGGGTGCTCGTACGGCAGGGTAGCGGGTATCGCCTGGACGTGCGGCGGGATGAGGTGGACCTGTTCAGCTTCCTCGATCGAGTTGAGGAAGCACGCCTGACCCGGTCCGGCGGCCAGCCCAATCAAGCGCGCTCGCTACTGGCGCAGGCCATCTCGCTATGGGGTGGGCCACCGTTCGCTGGTCTACCGGTAGGGCCGGCTCTAGCCGCACACGCGGCGGCAGCTGAGGAGCGATACCTGTTGGCGGTCGAGTTCCTCGCCGACGTCGACATCAAAGCAGGTCAGCCCGACGCGGTGATTCCCCTACTGCGCAGGGTAGTCGCTCACCACCCGATGCGGGAGCAGGCTGTCCTGTTGCTGATGCGCGCCATGGGCCAACGCGGCGACCATGCCGGTGGGATCTCGGTCTATCGGGCTGCTTCTCGTGTCATTCGTGATGAACTCGGTGTCGAGCCAAGCGTTGAGCTGAGGCACCTGTATCAGAAGTTGACTGGTTCCGATGCTGCGGGAGCCGACAGGCTCGCCCGGCGGAAGACGGACCTGAGGGACGACGCCGGCCTTGCTTCAACTGCACTCCGGGCGGCGGACCGAAGTCAGTGGGACTGGCTGCCTCGGCCGGTGCCTGACTTCGTAGGGCGGGACGACGTCGTCCAGCGGATGGTCGACAAGACCAGGGCCGCTGACGGCTCGGCACCAGTGGTTCACGTGATCGACGGGATGGCCGGGAGCGGCAAGACGACACTCGCGGTGCACGTCGCCCGTTGCCTGAGGGGGTCGTATCCCGATGGTCAGTTCTTCATCGATCTCCGGGGACACGCGGATGCCGGCCTGGTGGAACCGGCCACCGCGCTTGTGGAACTCCTTCGCCAGACGGGAGTTCCGGCCGCCCGAATCCCGCTCGAGCTGGAGGAGCGCCGAGGGCTGTGGCGGAGAGAACTGTCCACTCGTCGGGCAATCGTCGTCCTGGACAACGCGGCGGACAGCGCTCAGGTGACTCCGTTACTGCCAGTTACCGCCTCCTCGGTGGTGTTGATCACCTCCCGGCGACGAATGCTCGATCTCGATGTGGGCCCGCCAGAGTCGCTGTCCGTGCTGTCACCGGAAGAGGGTGTCCGGCTGCTCGCTGTCAGTGCCGGTCTGGAGCGGGTACAGGCAGAACCTGAATCGGCCGCCGAGATAGCCCGACGCTGTGGTTACCTGCCACTGGCGATCCGGTTGGTCGGTTCACGCTTGGCCAACCGACACACCTGGCGACTGGCCGACCTGTCAGCCCGCTTGGCCGTCACAGAGTTGGCGCTTGCCAATATCGGTACGGGCGACCGAAGCGTCGCTTCGGCGTTTGACGCCTCGTATGAACCGCTGAACGAGGCGAGCAAGCGAGTATTCCGGCTACTGGGCCTTCACGCCGGTTACTACGGCTTGACCATGGTAGCCGCGATGACTGGATTGTCTTGCGCGAAAGCCGTCCACATCCTCGATGATTTGGTCGACCGGCACCTGGTTGAAGAGTCGGAGAACGGTCGCTACCGGATGCATGACCTGGTCCGGCAATATTCCCGTGATAAATGTTTGCAGACAGATTCGGAAGATGCGAGAGCGGTCGCGCTCGCCAGTCTCCTCGACCAGGTCATGCACCTGTCGATCATAGCCATGAAGCCATTGAACAGCCTCGTCGACATTTACGACGACCTTGGCGACGTGCTGCCAGAGCGACCCGATCTCCTACCCGGACCTGAGACGGTGGACATCGACTGGGTGGAGCGGGAGCGGGGCAATCTCAACCTCTTCATCGAACTGGCTGCGAAGTGCGGATTTCATGATTACACCTGGAAAATGGCTCGCGTCCTGTGGCGCTTCTATTATGTGCGTGGCTACTTCGAGGATATTCATCGTACGCACGCATTGGGGCTGTCCGCCGCAGAGCAATCGGGAAACAGCCGCGCTGTGGGCATCATGAACAACTACCTCGCTTCGGCATTGATCAAGACCGGATCGCAGCACCGGGCGGTTCAGTGTTTGAAAGTTGCCTTGGCGGAGGCCGAGGCGGGGGGTCGGCACGCAGACATCACCAGGATTGTCGGAAACCTAAGCGTGGTCTACTGCATGGCGGGTGACTTTCAGGAGTCCGCGGATCTTGCTACGTCAGCACTGACTAACCTTCCGCTGCGGCTGATAAGTCGGGTTCGGATACACCTGCCGAACGCCGGTATCGCCCTCACCTGGTTGGGTCGCTACAAGGAGGCCCTGCGGGTGCACCGCCTACATTTGCTTTGGGCCCGGGTTGAAGGGGACCGTTACCAGATCGCCAATGCGTTGAGCCACATCGCCGCCGCGCGGGTGCGCTTGGGAGAGCACGGTCCGGCGCTGCGGTTGCTGCGATCCGCCATGATCCTTTATTCCGAGACTGGTCACCGCTACGGCGAGGCCGATGCGCGCAACGTCATGGGCATGGCGTATCGCGGTATGGGTCTGCTCTCGGACGCCCGCCGGCAGCACGAATTGGCGCTGGAACTCACGGCCCACTCAGCCGAACGGCAGGCGGAATGTAACGCGTTGAATGAGTTCGGCCTCACGCTGGCGGCCGGCGGCGACACGGACGGCGCCGTGCAGGCTCACCAACGGGCGCTTCACCTGGCGGTCCGAATCGACAACCGCTACGAGCAGGCCAGGGCGCTGGCTGGGCTCGCCGAGCACCTGTTACGCGAGAACCCGGCCGACGCTCGGCGACACCTGGAGCGAGCCATGGCGCTCATGGAGTCGACCGGCGCACCGGAGCGGTTCGAGATCCAGAGCCGACTCGTCGCACTCAGGCAGAGCACATCGATCCGTTGATGACGGACCCGGCCGTTCTCGTCCTTATCGATTTCTTATCGCCGAGGTCGTTAGCCTCCCGGATGTTCGCCGACGGGGGGAGATTCGACAGCTGCCGGATCTCGTCGCGACTCCTGCCGCGGGGTCTACCCCAGCAACCCGAGGCAGGCTGGTGAGGAAGGAGCGGCGTCCCCGCGCCGCTCCTTCCGAGCGCCGGATTGTCGCAGCGCGGGGATAGGCTCACGACGTGACCGAACCCGCCCAGCTCACCCACGTCGACACCACCGGCGCGGCCCGCATGGTCGATGTCTCCGCCAAACAGGTCACCGGTCGTGCGGCGATGGCCGCCGGTCGGCTGCGGACCACTCGCGAGGTGATCGACCTGCTCCGCGGGGATGGCCTGCCCAAGGGCGATGCCCTGGCTGTCGGGCGACTGGCCGGAATCATGGGTGCCAAGCGGACTCCCGACCTGATTCCGCTGTGTCACCCGATCGCCCTGCACGGCGTCACCGTCGATTTGGCACTGACCGCCGACACTGTCGAGATCACCGCCACCGCCCGCACCGCCGACCGCACCGGGGTGGAGATGGAGGCCCTGACCGCTGTCGCCGTCGCCGGGTTGGCCCTGGTCGACATGGTCAAGGCGGTTGATCCGGCGGCCAGCGTCGACGCGGTCCGGGTGCTACGCAAGGAGGGCGGCAAGACCGGTCTCTGGGAGCGCCCTGAGGACCGGCCGTGATTCGCGCCCGGGTGGTGGTGGCCTCAACCCGGGCCGCCGCCGGTGTCTACGCCGACACCAGCGGCCCGCTCCTGGTCGCCGGCCTGCGCGAGTTGGGCTGCACGGTCGACGAACCAGTGGTCGTGCCGGACGGCGACCCGGTCGGCCAGGCGATCTCGATGGCGGTGGCGGACGGCGTCGACGTGGTCCTGACCAGTGGTGGCACCGGGATCACCCCGACCGATCGCACTCCCGATGTGACTCGACCTCTGCTCGACTACGAGATTCCCGGCATCGCCGAGGCGATCCGCGCACACAGCCGCGACAAGGTACCCACCGCCGCGCTGTCGCGTGGAACGGCCGGCGTCGCCGGCCGCACGCTGGTAGTCAACCTGCCCGGCTCGACCGGCGGGGCGCGGGACGGCCTCGCCGTGCTGGGGCCGATCCTCGCCCACACCGTCGACCAGTTGCGCGGCGGCGACCATCCGCCGGCCGGTTAGGCTCGGCCAGTGAGAACGGAAACCACCTCCACCGACGAGGTCTCCGCGCCACCACCGGCCGACTGGGCGCAGGCGCGCAACCAGGTGCACGCGGCTGGCCTTGCTGCCGCGCTGCCCCCCGTCGAGCGTCCACTCGCCCAGACCGATGGGCACACCCTCGCCGACCCGCTCACGCCCCGGACCGACCTGCCGGCGTTTCCGACGTCGAGCGTGGACGGCTGGGCGGTGCGTGGCGCCGGCCCTTGGCGAGTCGTCGGGCGGGTCCTCGCGGGTGGTACGGCAGCCCCGTTGACCGAGGACGGTACGACGGTCGAGATCGCCACCGGGGCGATGGTGCCGGCGGGTGCCTCGGCGGTGCTTCGGGTGGAGGAGTCGAGGCGTACCCCTGAGGGGTTGGTCGACGGCGAGCCCCGCGCCACGCCGGAGTGGCGACTGCCCGGCGAGGAGGCCACCGCTGGTGAGGAACTGCTGCCGGTCGGGACACTTGTCGACCCTGCGGTGATCGGTCTGGCCGCCTCCTGCGGTCACGACAACCTGCGGGTACGCCGGCAGCCGCGCGCCGCGTTGCTGATTTTCGGCGACGAACTGCTCACGGCGGGTCCGCCCGGCGCCGGGCGGGTGCGCGACGCGCTGGGCCCTGCGGTTCCCGGTTGGTTGCGCCGTTACGGCTGCCGGATCGATCCGGACGACGTCGTCGGCCCCGTCGCTGACACGCTGCCCGCCCACGTGGCCGCGCTGCGTGCCGCCCTGGACGAGGCCGATCTGGTCTGCACCACGGGTGGCACCATGCACGGCCCGGTCGACCATCTGCACCCGGCGCTCGCAGCGTTGGACGCCGACTACGTGGTCAACACGGTCGCGGTGCGTCCCGGCTTTCCGATGCTGCTGGCCCGGACGGTCGGCCCCGACGGGCAGGTCCGGTTCGTGGCCGGGCTGCCCGGCAATCCGCAGTCCGCCATCATCGCGTTGGTGTCGCTGGTTGCCCCGCTGCTCGCCGGGCTTGCCGGTCGGCCACTGCCAGTGCTTCCGCACGCCGTCCTCGCCGAGCCGGTTGCCGGTCGTGGCGACCACACTCACCTGGCGCTGGTCCGACTCGACCGGGTCGCCGGGACGGCCCACCCGGTTCGGCACGTCGGCTCGGCCATGCTGCGTGGGCTCGCCAACGCGGACGGCTTCGCGGTGATCAGTCCCGGTACCACCGGTTCGGTCGGTGACCGGGTCCCGATCGTGCCGTTGCCGCTGCTACCTGGGGAGCGAGCATGGTGACCGTCATCAGCAACGTCACCGACCAGCCACTGGATCTGGCTGCCCACGAAGCGGCGGTCGCCGACCGTCGGGCCGGCGCGGTGGTCTCGTTCGCCGGAGTGGTGCGCGATCACGACCACGGACGGTCGGTGGTCAGCCTGGAGTACGAAGGCCACCCGAACGCCGAGAAGGTGCTTCAGGAGGTCGCCGCCGAGATCGCCGCCGATCCCGACGTGTACGCCGTGGCGGTGTCACACCGGGTCGGTCCACTGGCCATCGGCGACGTGGCCCTGGCGGCGGCGGTCAGCACCGCCCACCGGGCCGCCGCGTTCGCTGCCTGCGCCCGCCTGGTGGACGAGGCGAAGGCCCGGTTGCCGATCTGGAAGCGGCAGGTCTTCGCCGACGGCACCGAGGAGTGGGTCAACTGCCCCTGACCGTCTACCGCCGTCCGTGCAGCATCGCGGCGCGTGCCGCCCGGTCGGTGTGGAAGGCGGGCTCCGCGCCGGGCCGCCAGGGCAGTGCGGCCACCAGCACGATCAGCGCCAGCGCCAGGGAGTTCTCCATCAACGCGCCGAACAGGCCGTCCTGGTAGTGGGAGACCTCCGGCAGCTGGTGTTCGTACGGCCAGATCGGGGAGATGAGAAAGAGCAGGTAGAGGCCGATGGCGGCGATGCCGTGGCGGAACCCGGTCAGGGTCGGGTACCAGATCGGCGAGCGGAGTGTGGACACTCCGGGCGGCCCGCCGTACGCCCCTGACGTGGCGCGCCCCACCGGCCCCCGGCTGGCGTCATGCCTGCGGATCGCGGCGTCACCGAGGACGATGATCGCCGGGATGACCCAGACGAGGTGGTGCGTCCAGGAGATCGGGCTGATCACGTTGGCGGTCAGGCCCACCAGCGTGAATGCGGTCAGCTCGTCGCCGTCGGCGTGGGCGTTGGACGCCCGGGACAGGCCGAGCGCCAGCACCAGCACCGAGAAGGCGAGCCAGAGCAGGCCCGGGGTCTCGATCGAGTCGTAGAGCCGGGCCAGCAGGCCGGCCAGAGACTGGTTGGGTGTCATGTCGGCGGCACCCACCCGCTCGGTCTGCCACAGCACGCTGCCGAAGTAGTCGCGGGACTCCGCCCCGACGATGCCGAAGCTGCCGATCGTCACTGCGACAGCGGTGCCGATGGCGGTAGCGGCCACCCGCCACTGTCGAGTGATCATCAGGTAGAAGATGAACAGGGCTGGGGTCAACTTGACGGCGGTGGCCAGGCCGATGCCCACACCGGCCCAGGCACCACCGTAGACGAACCGCAGCAGCGGACCGTCCTCCTCGGCCTGGTGGGTGCCGCGACGTGACCGCCAGCGCAGGGCGATCAGGTCGGCCAGGATCAGCGCGAACAGCAGCAGGTTGACCTGGCCGTAGCCGAGCGTTTCCCGGGTGGGCTCGATGGCGACGGCGAGCGGCGTGGCGATGGCCACCGTGTACCACAGTGGCCAGCCCAACCGGTCCACGATCGGGCGCAGCAGCGCGGCCAGCACCACGGCCAGCGCGGCGATGCTGACCACGGCATTGACCATGCCTGCCAGGGTCACCGGTAGGTGCGCCATGGGGAGCATGGCCAGCCCGGCGAACGGCGGGTAGGTGAAGCCGAGGGTTGTGTCGGGCGCGACGAACTCGTACAGCTCATGACCGCTCGCCCACCAGACCACCGCGCCGTGGTAGATCTTCATGTCGAAGAAGTTGTACGGACGCCCGAAAGTGCCGATGGCAAGCCATGCGGCGTAGGCGACAGCGGCGACGATGCCGGTCCGTACGACTGTCCTACGATCGATCCCACGCGTTACGCGACGGACTGTGGCGAGGCGATCCAGCCCTTTACCGACGATCGTCGGCATGGCGTGGCCACCCCCGTACCAAGGTCGTCCTACCCGTCCAGGTCCGGTACGGAGCCTAGAACGGCGCCTCACGTCAGTGCCTCCCGCGTTATGCGACCGTGTCCGATCCCACACATTCTTTTGACATTTCCACCGCGTTAACGCCTACCGGGCGGTTCAGGTGATTCGCGGCCTTGGTGGGGGTGGAGGACGGGCGAAACGCAGCTCAGCCGGGGAGTCGCCGAGCGGTGGCGGCAGACCGTACGGCGATCCGGGCCTCCCGGCGGGCGGTCCGGACGGCACGGCGTACCGACCGTCGGGAGTGGCCGATCCGGTGACCGGCTCGCCAGCGCAGCCCGGGCTTACCCTCCGTGTCGGCGGCGGCGAGCAGCAACCCACCGAAGAGACCGAGGTTCTTCAGGAAGTGGATCTGGTTGTTGTGCTTCGTGGCCGGGTCGTCGTTGCGCCAGAAGGGGTGTCCGGCGAGGGTGACCGGAATCAGCGTGCCGGCCAGCACCAGGGCCGCTGGCCGGCTGAACCGCCCGGTGGCCAGCATCAGCCCGGCACCTACCTGCACGGCCCCGTTGGCCTGGATCAGGGTCTCAGTTTCCGTGGGGATCCGCGGATGCGCCCGCTCCAGCCACGGCGTCACCCGATCGGTGACGGGCTTCGCGGCGGGCACCAGGCGGCCGGGGTTGGCGAAGTTGCGGGCGCCGCTGATCACGAAGATGCCGCTCAGCATGGCGCGGGCGAGGGATCGTACGGGCGTCATGAATACAGTCATACCCTGTCTCCGGCGCTGCTACGCCCCGCAACGGGGTATGTCGATCGATCGGGTGGTCGCGTCAGGCCGCGCCGGGTTCGAAGACCGTCTCGGATGGACGTGCCTTCCGGGGTACCCTACGCCGCGTGACGACCCTGCGGTTGCGACCCGAGGACCCGGCCGACACCGGCGCGATCCGCCGGGTGCTGGCCGCAGCCTTCGCCCGGCCCGACGTGGCCGTCCCGCCGGAGGTACGCCTCGTCGACGAGCTGCGTGGCAGCGACGCGTGGTTGCCGGAGCTGGCGATGGTGGCCGAGTACGGCGGTGAGATCGTCGGTTGCGCCCTGCTCACCCGGGTGCGGGTCAAGTCGGTCACGGCCACCACACCGGCGTTGGCGATGGGCCCGGTGGCGGTGGCACCGCACCGGCAGCGGATCGGGCTCGGCACGTCCGTGGTGCAGGCCGCTCTGGAGGCGGCGACCGAACTCGGCGAGCGGCTGGTGGTGGTGCTCGGCGCCCCGGCCTACTACCGACGCTTCGGTTTCAGTCGGGCGGACCAGTTGGGCCTGACCAGCCCGTGGTCCGGCCTCGGTGAGCCGTGGCAGGCACTGGTGCTGCCACCGGCGACCAGCGGCGAGCCACCACCGCCGCAGGGCGAGGTGGTCTTTCCGCCGCCCTGGTCGCGGGTCTGACCTGGCCGGCACGCGCCGGACGGTACGGGTGTGCCGCGTGCGGACGGCTCACCGGGCACCCCTCGCCGGGGTGCGTCGTGCGGCGTACGGGACCGGTGGGACGTGCACCGGGCGGAGCCTCGCCGGCATCACGAACAACTGTCGCTTCGCGATCGCGTCCCCGTGCCGGTCGAGCTGGTAGCAGTCGATCCACGTCCAGCCGTGCGGCGGGTGTCGATCGATCAGCTCGCGGATCACCCGCCGACACCCTTGCGGCACAGGTCGGCGTCGACCCGAAGACCGCCGCCCGGTGGGCAAGCCATGGACGCATTCCGCGTCCGCAGACCCGTCGGCGGGTCGCCGAGGTGCTCGGTCGCGAGGTGACCGAGCTGTGGCCGGACGTCCTCAAGCGGCGCGAGCCGGCGTGGTTCCGGCGCTGGGTGGACATCGAGCGCGAGGCGGTGGCGCTGCGCGCTTTCCAGCTGGCGTGGGTGCCGGGCCTGCTCCAGACGGAGGCGTACGCACGGGCGACGCTGGCCGGGGAGACGCTGACCAATGACGACGTCGGGCGGCTGGTGGAGGCGCGCCTCCAGCGGCAGGCCATCCTGCGGCGGGAGAACCCGCCGATGCTGGTCGTGGTGCTGGACGAGCTGGTGCTGCGCCGGTCCGCCTACGGGGACCGGGCGCTGATGCGTGAGCAGTGCGAGCACCTGGCGGCGTGCGGCGCGCAGCCCACCACGGCGATCCATGTCGTGCCCGCGTCGGTCGGGATGTATCCCGGTCTGGGCGGGCCCTTCACCCTCGCCGAGCTGGACGACGGCAGCGTGCTCGGTCACGTCGACAGCCAGGCAGAATCACAGATCATCGATCAGGCTGCGGAAATTGCTACCCTGGGTCGCAGGTGGGAACGCATCCGTGGTGAGGCGCTGTCACGGACGCAGTCCCTGGACCTCATCAGGGAAGCGGCAGCAGCATGGACATGACCGGCGCGCAGTGGCGCAAGAGCAGCAAGAGCGGCAACAACGGCGGTGACTGCGTCGAGGTCGCCGACAACCTCCCCGGTGCCATTCTCGTCCGGGACACCAAGGACCGTGACGGCGGCACGCTCAGCTTCCAGCCGGCGGCGTGGCGCGGCTTCGTCGAGCTGGCGAAGGCAGCCCGCCCGACCGCCTGACGCACCTCACAGGAAAGCCCTCGGCCACCGGCCGAGGGCTTCTCGCAGTCCAAGAGCGACTGCACACGATCCCTGCCGCCGGCCGGGCCGTGCCGGCAGTCGGGTCTGTGGCAGCGCAGCTGTCCGACACGCCGGGGCCGGAGTTGCTGTGGTGCCACAAGCGCCCCGAGCGTTGACGATCTCGTTCAGGCGGGTTGGGTGCGCAGGTAGCGGCCGAAGTGCGGGACGGTGAAGGCGACCGTGCCGCGTTCCCCGGAGTAGATCAGACCCTTCTTGATCAACGCATCCCGGGCTGGGGAGAGGCTGGCGGGCTTACGGCCGAGCGCTCGGGCGATCTCAGCGGTCGGTACAGCCGCATCCATGTCGTCCCGACCGCCGCCGTCAGTCTCCCCTTCGACCAGCGAGAGCGTCGCCATCGCCCGCATATACTCCCGCTCGGCGGGAGTGGCCCGCTCGAAGCGGGAGCCGAAGAAGCCGACAGCCAACTCCGCCTCGGC
Organism: Micromonospora lutea; assembly: GCF_016863535.1. Lineage (GTDB taxonomy): Bacteria > Actinomycetota > Actinomycetes > Mycobacteriales > Micromonosporaceae > Micromonospora > Micromonospora lutea. The sequence continues at coordinate 1,701 of NZ_BOPB01000013.1, read as the reverse complement.
CTCCGGCGCGGCCACGCGTACGTCGGCCGGGGTGATCGGTGACCGGGGAGCGTGGTCCCAGGTGGCCTTCCCGTACGCCTGCACGAAGTACGGATAACCGCCGGACTTTTCGTAGAGCAGGTCGAGGGCTTTCGCCTCGTACTCGACATCCTCCCGCTCGGCCGGCGCGCAGAGTGCGTGGTCGGCGGCGATCCGGTCGAGACGGTCGATGCGCTGGTAGCGGAACAGTCGTTCGGAGTACGACTTGGCCGCGCTCAGCACCGCTGGGAGGTGCGGCAGGCCGGCACCGACCACGATCAGCGGCGCGCCGAGCTGCGAGAGTTCGTGGCAGGCGGCGCAGAGCGCGGAGACGTCCTCCGGCCCGAGATCCTGCATCTCGTCGATGAAGATGGCGACGCCCGTGCCGACGTCGCTGGCCACCGAGGCGGCGTCGGTGAGCAACTCGACCAGGTCGATCTCGATGTCACCGGAGTCGGCCCGGCCGCTGGCCGCCGGCACGTCGATCCCGGGTTGCCAACGGTCGCGCAGTTTCGGCGCGGACCTGCCCTGACCGGTCGGAGCGCCACGTTGGGCGAAGGCCTTGAGCACCCCGAGGAAGGCGTCGATCCGCTCCGGTGCCCGGTGCCTCGGTGCCAACTCCCGGACGGCCATGTGCAGGGCGGCGGCGATCGGTCGGCGCAACGACTGATCCGGTCGGGCCTCGATCTTGCCGCTGCCCCAGAGCCGGTTGATCGCCTGGGAGCGCAGCGTGTTCAGCAGGACGGTCTTGCCGACGCCGCGCAGCCCGGTGAGCATCAGGCTGCGTTCCGGTCGGCCCCGCGCGATGCGTTCCAGCACGATGTCGAAGACGTCCAGCTCCCGCCCCCGCCCGGCGAGTTCGGGCGGACGCTGGCCGGCGCCTGGGGCGTACGGGTTGCGGACCGGATCCACGCATCGCAGAGTATCGGGCTGTCTAGAGAAGAGGCTAGATATGGATAGACGGTGGCATCGGCGTGTTGCCCTCGACCAAAAACTAGTGCTGTCTAGCTTGGACGCTAGACAGCACTAGTTTTGGGAATCGGTCGTCAGTCGCGTTGCTTGAGGCAGAGCACGAAGTCGAGGGAGTCCAGCTCACTGTCGTAGAAGTACCAGTTGGTGTAGCCGTCCACCGCAGCACACTTCTTCTCGGCGTCCCGCTCGCCGCTGGTCTTGCCGTCGAAGCGTCGCAGCACCTCGTACGACCTCGGTGCACAGTCGCTCAGTACCAGCTTGGGCTTGCCGCCAGCTGTTGCGTCATTGCGTACACACTGCCCCGCCTGCACGAAGCGAGGGTCGGCGGAGGACACGGAGGTCGGCTCGTCGGGCGGAGTCTCCTCGTCCTCTCCGTCCGGCGCGGGCACCACCTCCTCGGTCGGTGCGGCCACCGGGGTGGGTGTCTCGTCGTCCTGCCCGACCAGATAGAACGCGGTCGCACCGCCAAGCACCAGCACCAGCACGGCCGCCACGACGACGAGCATCCGGCCGCGCCGGCGCTCCGGCGGGGGTGTGGGTGTGCCGGCGTACCCGGTCTCTGCATCGTCCTCGCGGACGGACTGCGTCCAGGCGTCCGGTGCCTGCGGGGCCGGTCCCGGTCCGGTCGCGTGGTACCTACCGCCGCCGGGGTCGTAGGACTCGCCGTAGCGCCGGCCAGTTTCGTAGCCCTGACCGGACCCGTAGCCCTGA
>NZ_BOPB01000012.1 GCF_016863535.1 Micromonospora lutea | reverse complement strand
CCGGACCCGTAGTCCTGGCCGGACCCGTAGCTCTGGGCCGGCCCGTAGTGCTGGCCGGAACCATGGGACCGGTCACCGTAGGGGTGGTCGGAATCGTAGGTCCGGCCCGGGTCATGGGACGCCGCTGTAGGCTGATCACGGCCGTACCACTGGCCGGGCTGCGGCTGGTGCCACGGCTGCTCACCAGGTTGCGGCTCGTGCCACGGCTGCGGGCCTGAGCCCGGTGATCCGTAGTTCCCCATGCGCGCCCTCCTGAGCCTTCGGGCGGTGCCGTCGGGTGGTCGACCGATCAGCGGCACCGCACACGTCACCGTAGTGTGTACGGCACGTCACCGGCGCGACGATTGCCCGTTCAGTCCGCCTCAGATGAGCCGTAGCTGACGGTCCTTGGGCCGTCGGGGGCCCTCGCTGTCGCCGAGGCGCTCGAACAGGCCCGGGTCCACCACGTCGAGGAACGGTGACGGGCGGCAGTCCCGCTCCGAGCCGTGCCGGAACCGGCGGGCGGCGTGGCTGACGTAGAGCCGATCCTGAGCGCGGGTCAGACCGACGAAGAAGAGCCGCCGCTCCTCGGCCACTGCCGCCTCGTCGGGCGCGGTGCCCGGCCAGCGCAGCGGCAGCAGACCGTCCTCCGCACCGACCAGGAAGACCACCGGAAACTCCAGGCCCTTCGCGGCGTGCAGGGTCAGCAGAGTGACCGCCTCGGCACGCGGGTCGAGCGCGTCCACCTCAGCGCCGGTGGCGAGCTGCGACAGGAACATCTCCAGGTCGTCACCACACCGACGGGCCAGTGGCGTGAGCAGGTCGACGGCGGTCCGGACGTCCTCGGGGCGTACTCCGCCGGACCCGTCCAGGGTGGGGATGGCGAACCGGTCCGCGAGCACCTGCCCGGCGAGGCGTACCCGTGCGGACAGGGCACCGTCGACACCGGTGGCGTGCCGCAGCTCGCGGGCGATGGCGCTCACCCCGGGGCGGTCCCGCAGCCGGTCGTGCGAGCGTTTCTGCACCGGAATGTTGGCCCGGGCCAGAGCGTCCACGATCGGCGCGGCCTGCGAATCGGTGCGGTACAGCACGGCGATGTCCGAGAAGGACAGCGTGGTCGACCGCCCGTCGATGCGGCCGGAATCCAGCGACCGGTGGGACAGGCCACCTACCAGCTCGTCCACGGTGCGTACCACGAAGTCGGCCTCGTCGGCGACGGAGGCCGCGGCGTACCGACCGACAAGCGGTGCCTCCGGGTCGAGCCGGGCCGGATCCAGCCGGCGACCCCGCACCAGCGACGACGGCGCGATGGCCTGCACCGCGGCGGCCAGGATCGGCGCGGAGGAGCGGTAGTTGCGGTTGAGCCGGACCAGCCGGGCATCGGTGAAGTCCTGCGAGAAACGCAGGAAGTACCCGACGTCGGCACCCCGGAACGAGTAGATCGCCTGGTCCGGGTCGCCGATCGCGCAGAGGTTGCCGTCGGCCGGGCTGAGCAGGCGCAGCAGCTCGTACTGCACCGCGTCGACGTCCTGGTACTCGTCCACGAAGATCCACCGCCACCGCTGCCGGTACCGGTCGACCAGCCTGCGATCCTCGCGCAGCAGTGCCACCGGCAGGGTGAGTAGTTCGTCCAGGTCCACCAGACCCTGCTTACGCAGCAGCGCGGCGTACCTAGCCGGATCGTCCCCGGCATCGGTCCGCGCGGCAGCCCGGTCCGCGTCGTCGGCGATCCGGAAGCCCTCGGGCAGCCCGGCCGCCTCGGCGTTCTCGCGCAGGATGGTCAGCCCCAGCGAGTGGAAGGTGCCGACGGTGACGTCCTCGGCCACCGGGCCGAGCAGGCCGTCGAGACGGTGTCGCAGCTCCTCCGCGGCCCGCCTGGTGAAGGTGATGGCCAGACACTGCTCCGGAAAGACGTTCAGCTCGGCGCAGAGGTACGCGATGCGGTGGGTGAGCGTCCGCGTCTTGCCGGTGCCCGGACCGGCGACGATCAGCAGCGGTCCCCCGGGGGCCGAGGCGGCCACCCGCTGCATCGCGTCGAGCCGGTCGAGCAGACCGGTGCCGACCTCCTCCATCCCGGCGAGCATCGGTTCGAACGGCTCGTGCGGGGAGGGTGCCGGCGCGATCGGCGGCGCCGGAGCCGCCGGCTTGCGCTTCGACTCGGGCTTCGCCGACGACCGCCGGGCACCGGCCGCCGCCTTCGCCGCCGCCTCCGGTGCGCGTCGCTGGGCGGGCACCGGTACGTCGAACAGCGTCTCCTGCCCGGCGGAAACCCCGGCACCGCCGCCCAGCTCAGCCGGGTCGAACAGGGTGATCACGCCGTACTCGCCGTCGTAGCCCGGCACCCGGCGAACCTCGCCGCGACGGAGCCGGCCGATGCCCTCGGCGAGCAGTTCGCCGCCGACCCGCCCGATCTCGTCCAGCGGAACCCGGGTCAGGATCCCCAACTCGGGGCCGAGCGCGGCGACCAGCTCGGTGAGCTTGCCCTCGACCCGCTTGGAACGCGGACCGACCTTGTTGATTTCACCGAGGATCTCGGCGAGTTGGATCAGGTGGGTCACCTCGGGGGCGTGCGGCGGACGGTAGCCCTCGGGCCGGTCGGCCAGGTCCTCGACCCGGCTCAGTACGCCCACCGTCAGCGGCTTGCCGCACTCCGGGCAGCGTCCACCGGCCTCCCGGGTCCGTTCCGGTGCCCAGTTCACCCCGCACAGCCGGTGGCCGTCGGCGTGGTACTTGCCCTCCTCCGGAAAGAACTCGATCGTTCCGGTCAGGCCGTCACCGGTACGCAGCGCCTCCCGGATGCCGAAGTAGTCCCGGGACGAGGCGAAGGCCGTGGCCTCCCGGGCGAGCGCGGGCGGCGAGTGCGCGTCGGAGTTGGACACCAACCGGTAGCGGTCCAGACTGCCCACCCGCCAGTTCATCTCCGGGTCGGAGGAGAGCCCGGTCTCCACCGCGAAGATGTGCTCGGCCAGGTCGGCGTAGCAGTCGGCGATCGCGTCGAAGCCGGACTTCGAGCCGAGGGCCGAGAACCACGGGGTCCAGATGTGTGCCGGTACGAGGTAGCCGTCCTCGCTCGCCTCCAGCGTGATCTCCAGCAGATCTCGCGAGTCCAGTCCGAGGATGGGCCGGCCGTCCGAGCCGAGGTTGCCGATCCGGCCGAGAGCGGCGTTGAACCTGCCCACCGCGTCCAGGTCCGGCAGGTAGATCAGGTGGTGGACCTTGCGCGTCCGGTCGTCGCGCTTGTAGATGGTGGAGATCTCCACGCTGAGCATGAACCGGACCGGATCGTTCTCCGCCTCGCTGGCCAGCCGGGGTGGCAGCCGCCGGGCGATGTCCCGTTCCGCCTCCGGTGACAGCCGGTACAGGCCGGGCTCGGCCGGGTGCAACGTCTCCCGCAGGTGGTCGTACCAGGCGGGATGGGTGAAGTCGCCGGTACCGAGGACCGCGATGCCCTTGCGTCGCGCCCACCAGCCGAGGTTCGGCAGGGTCAGGTCGCGGCTACAGGCCCGCGAGTACTTCGAGTGGATGTGCAGATCCGCGACGAAGGGCGGAAGGCCACCGGGGGGTACGGCGCTGAACGGAGGCACGCCGCATCCTGCCACGAGCGGCCGCGCTCCCGCTCGGCGCCACGCACGGAGGTGAGCTGCGCTATTCCGAGCGGAGCTCGACGAGGGTGACCTGAGGCTCCGCGCCGACCCGTACCGGCGGCCCCCAGAAGCCGGCGCCGTTGGTCACGTAGACCTTCGTCCCGTCCACCTCACCGAGCCCGGAGACGACCGGCTGTTCGAGCCTGACCAGCAGGTTGAAGGGGACGATCTGACCGCCGTGGGTGTGGCCGGACAGTTGCAGGTCGACCCCGTACCTCGCCGCTTCCAGCGCGGCCACCGGCTGGTGGGCCAGCAGCAGCACCGGTCGGGACGGGTCGCGGTCGCCCAGCGCGGCGTCGTAGTCCGGCGGAGCCGAGACGCCGCTACCGACGGCGGAGACGTCGTTGACGCCGGCCAGATCGATCACGCCGCCACGAGTGGCGATCTCCAGTCGTTGATTCTGCAGCACCCGCAGCCCGAGCCGGTCGACCTCGGCCACCCACTCCTCCACGCCGGAGTAGTACTCGTGGTTGCCGGTGACGAAGTAGCTGCCGTGCCTCGACCGCAGGTCACGCAGCGGTGCCGCGTCGTCACCCAGCTCGGCGACCGTGCCGTCGACCAGATCGCCGACCACGGCGACGATGTCGGCGTCCAGCCGGTTGATCGCGGCCACGATCCGCTCGGTGTGCGCCCGACCGGTCAGCGGCCCGATGTGGATGTCCGAGACGGTGGCGATACGCAGACCGTCCATGCTGCGCGGCAGCTTGGCCAGCGGGATCTGCACCCGGTCCAGCCGAGGCGGACCCATCGCGGTGCGTACGCCGTAACCGACCAGGCCGGTGGCGGTGAGCCCGGCGAAGATCGCGGCGCTGCGGGCGAGCAGCAGGCGACGGCTGGGATCGTGGTCCGGGCCGACGGCACCGGCTGCCGATGGAGTCTCCGGGGTGTCGTTGACCGGCTGAGGCGGTGCGGCCGGCTCGTCCGGGGCGGTAGCCCCGTCGTTCGACGACCCGGCCCCGTCCGGGCCGACCAGGACCGGTTCCGGCGCGGCCAGGGCGGCCCGCCGGCGCAGCACCAGCCGCGTCACCAGCATCGGGACTTCCAGCACGACGAGCAGCACCAGCAGGTAGAACATCAGCGCGAGCCACAGGTAACCCGGCCAGGCGAGCCAGTACATCCCGGCCCGCGTGCCGATCATGGTCGCCGGTACGAGCAGGGCCAGCACCACGGCCGTGACCGTGCCGACCCGTCGCCAGCGCCCTGCGGTGGTGGTGTCCTTGACCAACCGTTTCCACAGGTAGAGATGGATCAACCCGGTGATCACGGCAAGGGTGGTCACGAAGCCGAGTACCGCGAACACGTGTGGATCCCCCTCAGCCGCCCGCGAAGGGAGGCAGGACGTCGATCGTCGCCCCTGCCGGCAGCGGCTTCTGCCGATCATGACAGGTCACGCCGTCGATCAGAAAACTCGACACCGCGAGAACCGACACCAACCGCCCACCGTGTCGCTCGGCCAGCTCAGCCACCACGTCGTCCAACGACCGGCCGGCGGCGGTGGACTCCTCGGCCCGGCCGGCTGCGGCCCTCGCCCCGGCGAAGTACCGGATGGTGACGCTCGCCATGGTCACCCTCCGATGGCCGACATCGGCCGGGTCGGTTGCAGGAAGGACGGGTCGTCGATGCCGTGCCCGGCCCGCTTGCGCAACGTCGCCGCCCGCCAGCGGCGGGCCAGCTCCTCGTCGTCGGCCTCGGCCCGCAACGCGCCGCGCAGATCCGACTCCTCGGTGGCGAACAGGCAGTTGCGCACCTGCCCGTCGGCGGTGAGCCGGGTCCGGTCGCAGTCGCCGCAGAAGGGCCGGGTCACCGTACCGATCACGCCGACCCGGGCCGGACCGCCGTCGACCAGCCAGGTCTCCGCGGGGGCGGAGCCACGCTCGGTCGGATCCGGGCTGAGGTCGTACGCGGCACGCAGCGTGGTCAGGATCTCATCGGCGGTCACCATGGCGGCGCGATCCCAGCCGTGCTGTGCGTCCAGTGGCATCTGCTCGATGAACCGCAGCTCGTAACCGTGGTCGAGGGCGAAGCGGAGCAGCGCCGGCGCCTCGTCGTCGTTGACACCGCGCATCAACACAGCGTTGACCTTGACCGGGGTGAGCCCGGCGGTGGCCGCGCCGGCCAGGCCGGCCAGCACGTCGGCCAACCGGTCCCGGCGGGTGAGCCGGGTGAAGCGTTCCCGGTCCAGGGTGTCGAGGGAGACGTTCACCCGGTCGAGACCGGCGGCGCGGAGCGCGGGGGCGAGCCGGTCCAGGCCGATTCCGTTCGTGGTCAGCGAGATCCGGGGGCGCGGGTCGAGCGCCGAGACGGCTTCGACGATGCCGACCAGACCGGGGCGGATGAGCGGCTCACCACCGGTGAACCGCACCTCGTCGACGCCGAGTTGGCACACCGCGACCCGAACCAGCCGGATCACCTCGTCGTCGGTGAGCACCTGCGGCCCGGCCAGCCAGGGCAGACCCTCGGCGGGCATGCAGTAGGTGCAGCGCAGGTTGCACTTGTCGGTCAGCGACACCCGCAGGTCCCGGGCGACGCGGCCGAACCGGTCGACGAGGCCGGTCGGCAGGTGGGAGCTCATTGATCGACGGTAGCGCGGTCTGCCCCACTCAGGGTGTCCCGGGCGCTCCCGGTTACCAAATCGCGGTATGCCGCGCCGAAGAGTGCGGTGTGCACGAGCAGCAGGTGCAACTGGTGCAGCGGCACCCGGGCCCGCCATCCGTCGGCCAGCGGCCAGCTCTCCTGGTACGCCGCCAAGATCCGGTCGTGGTGCGGAGGACCACCGAAGAGCGCCAACTGGGCCAGGTCGGTCTCCCGGTGACCACCGTGCGCCGCCGGGTCCACCAGCCAGACCCGGTCGTCATCACCCCAGAGCAGATTGCCCGGCCAGAGGTCACCGTGGATACGCACCGGCGGCTCGGCACCGCCGAACTCGTCGATTCTCGCCACGACCTGCTCGACCAGGGCGGCGTCGGCACTGGTGAGGGCTCCGCCGTCGACCGACAGGCGCAGGTAGGGCAGCAGCCGGGTCCGCGCGAACCACTGCGCCCACGGGCCGTCGTCCGGCGTGTTGTCCGCCGGCAGCGCACCGATGAACCCCGGCCAGCGTGCGCCGAACGCGGGCGCACCCGCCTGGTGCAACTCGGCCAACTCCCGCCCGAAACGCTCGGCCGCCTCCGGGCTCGGCTCACCCGGCTCGACCCACTCCAACGCCAACAGCTCCGGCAACGCGACCAGAACCTCCGGTACGGCGACGGCACCGGCCTCGCGCAGCCAACGCAACCCGGCTGCCTCGGTGGCGAAGAACCCCTCCGGCACGGGTCGCCCGGCCTTCTCCGGCCAGGTCTTGGCGAACACCGACTGACCGTCGTCCAGGGTCAGTCGGGACGCTGCGCAGATGTCGCCACCGGACACCGGCGTCTCGCGGATCCGCTGATGGGTCAGGAAGGTGGGCAACTGCTCGGGATGCGCCCGCAGGTACGCCAGATCCATCCCCGCAAGGTATCGCTACCTGAACGGCCCGCCGGCTTCCGGGCAGCCACAGATCCGTCCTGAGCAGCGAAAACACTCTGTGTGACTGTGGATAACCCGCGTGTCGTCCACAGGGGCAGCGAACCAACTCGCCGGCTCGCAGGCTGCTTGCATGAACTCGACCGACCTGCCCCGACTGTCCGTACGCTCTCCCGCCGACCTCATCGCCGCCGTGCCGTACCTGCTCGGCTTCCATCCCGCCGACAGCATCGTGGTGGTGGCGCTGTCCGGTAAGCGGATCGTCTTCGCGGCGCGCGGCGACCTGCCTGGCGACGCCGATCCCTACGAGCCCGGTCAGCACATCGCGGCGGTGACCGCTCGGCAGGGCGCCGACGCAGCCACCGTGGTCGGATACGGCCCGGCCGCCCGGGTCACCCCGGCGGTGGACGCGGTCCGGGTCGCCCTGGCCGAGGCGGGGCTGGCCGTTCTCGACGCGCTGCGGGTCACCGACGGCCGGTGGTGGTCCTACCTCTGCGACGAGCCGGAGTGCTGCCCACCGGAGGGCACCCCGTACGACCCTCAGGCGAGCGCGGTGCCGGCGGCAGCGGTCTTCGCCGGCCAGGTCGCGCTACCCGATCGCGCGGCACTCGCCGAGCAGGTGGCTGCGGTCGGCGGGGAGGCGATGCGGCAGGCGGTGGACCGGGCGGAGCATCGCCTGACCGATCTGCTGGCCGCCGCGCCCGCCGCCGACCTGCTCGGCGCTCGGGCCCTCCGGACGGCGGGCACTGCGGCGTTGCGGGCCACGCAGCGGCGCCACCGCGATGGCGAACGGCTGACTGACGACGAGATCGCCTGGCTCGGCCTGCTCCTCACCCACCTTCCGGTACGCGACCATGCCTGGGAGCGCACCGACGGCCGGGACGAGGACGTCGCGTTCTGGGCCGAGGTGCTGCGCCGGGCCGCGCCGGAGCTGATCGCCGCACCGGGAGCCCTGCTCGCGTTCGCCGCCTGGCGGGACGGGCAGGGCGCGCTGGCGGCAGTGGCCTTGGAACGGGTACTCGCCGAGCATCCGGACTACTCGCTCGCCCTGCTGCTGGATGACATGCTTCGCCGGGGCGTGCCCCCGTCCCGTCTGGATGGCTGGCCGGCGACGGGCCTACCGAGAGCGCGACGCCGGGCGAGGCGGCGCGCGCGACGGCGTCCTCGATGACCACTCTCAGCGCACCTGCGGTGGTGCCGGATAATCGCCGCATGTCTGAGCTAGCCCGAGTTATGGCATGAGCCTTGCCCTGCTGTTGTCCCTCGCCGGGCTGGCACTGGTGGACAGCACCAGCATCGGCACCCTGTTCATCCCGGTGTGGCTGCTGCTCGCTCCGGGGCCGGTCAGCGTCCGGCGGGTGCTGACCTACCTCGGCACCATCGTCGGGTTCTATTTCGCTGTCGGGCTGCTGCTGTACTTCGGTGGCAGCGGTCTGGCCGAATTGCTGGGCGGTGCGTTGGACAACCGACCGGTGCTCTGGGGCCAGTTGGTGCTCGGGGTCGGGCTGTTCGTGCTCAGCTTCCGTTACGACAACAAGCGTGGCGCTGGTACGGGTCGGGTGTTGCGCTGGCGGGACCGGGTGACCGCCGGCGACTCGTCGTCCCGTTGGCTGGTGGGGCTCGCGCTGTTCGCCGCGCTGGCCGAGGTGGCGACGATGCTGCCGTACCTCGGTGCCCTGGGTCTGCTCACCACATCCGGCCTGGCCGTGCCCACCAGCGTCGGGTTGCTCGTCGGCTACTGCCTGGTCATGGTGTTGCCGGCACTGCTGTTGCTGGGCGCGCGGGTGGCGTGGCCGAGCCGGGTCGAGCCGATGCTCGTCCGGCTCAACGCGTGGATCGTCCGCTCCTCGGGCAGCATGCTCGGCTGGATCTTGGGCATCGCCGGCTTCCTCCTCGCCCGCGACGCCGCAGTCCGGTTGGGGCTGTTCGAGCTGCTGGCTTCCCGCTGACGGTTGGGCCCGGCCACGGTCAGCTGGTGATGCGGTGCCCGCCGGTGTAGATGTTCATCGTCCGTCCCCGTAGGAACCCGACCAGGGTCAGTCCCGCCTCGGTGGCCACGTCGACCGCGAGCGTGCTGGGCGCGGAAACCGCAGCCAGCAGCGGCACGCCCGCCATCCACGCCTTCTGGGTCAGCTCGAAGCTGGCCCGACCCGACACGAGCAGCAGATGCCCGGCCAGCGGCAACCGACGTTCGCGTACCGCCCAGCCCACGACCTTGTCGACCGCGTTGTGTCGGCCGACGTCCTCACGCGACACCACCAGGTTGCCGTCCGAGGAGAACAGACCAGCGGCGTGCAGCCCGCCGGTGCGGTCGAAGCCCCGCTGCTCGGCCCTCAGCCGCTGCGGCAACTCGGCCAACACCTCCGCGCCCACCCGGAGCGGGTCGTCGCTGACATCGAAAAGGCTGCGGGTACGCACCGCGTCGATGCTCGCCTTGCCGCACACCCCACAGGCGCTGGTGGTGTGGAAATGCCGGGTCGCGTCGGCGACCGGATCCGGCACGCCGGGAGTGAGGGTCACGTCGACCACGTTGTACGTGTTCGGGGTCTCCGCCCCGGCACACAACTGTGCGGTGGCCACATCGTCCGCCGAGCGGATCAGCCCCTCGGTGAACAGGAAGCCGAGGGCCAGGTCGAGGTCGGCGCCGGGGGTACGCATGGTCACGGTCAGCGGTCGACGCCGCTCCGGCCCGGCGGGGCCGACCCGTATCTCCAACGGCTCCTCGGCGACGAGCGTGTCCGGCCGCCGAACCCGGCGTCGGCCGGCCTCCGCCGCATCCAGATCCACTCGCACCACACCACGCCGACCCGAAGCACGTCCCACGTCATCCATCCTGCCCGGCCAGCCGGAGCCCCTGCACGCCGTCCCCCGACGCCTGCTCCGCCGGGTGGCCCTGATCCATCTGGGCTCGTCGCGCCCCGTCGACACCTGTTTGGTTCTGTAATGGTGGCCGGCGGCTAACGTGGCGCCATGACGGCGTACGCGGCGGTGGTGCTCGCGGGAGGTGCCGGGCATCGGATGGGCGGGCGGGACAAGCCCGGGTTACCGGTCGGCGGGGTGCCGATGCGTGAGCGGGTACTGACCGCGGTAGCCGATGCCTCGCCCCGAATCCTGGTCGGCCCTGGGCCGGCGGTCGCCGGAGTGCGGCTGACCCGGGAGGTGCCGCCCGGTGGCGGGCCGGTGGCCGCCGTCGCGGCCGGGCTGGGTCTGCTCGACACCGAGGTGCCCGCCGTCGCTCTGCTCGCCGCCGACCTGCCCCTGCTGACCCGGCCAGCGGTCGGCGAGTTGCTGGACCATCTGCATCGCACCGACGTCGACCGCCCGGACAGCGGTGGGAGACCGGCCAGCGGCGCGGCGATTTCCGACGGGGCCTGCTACGTGGACGGGTCGGGGCGGCGGCAGACGCTGTGCGGGGTGTGGCGGCCCGCTGCCCTGCGTGCTGCTCTCGATCGCCTGACCGTGCGGCGCGGCGGCGACGTGACCGGTGCGCCGCTGCGGGAACTGCTCGCCGGCCTGACGGTGCGTGAGGTGACGTGGCACGGCGACGGCCCGGAACCCTGGTTCGACTGCGACACTGAGCGTGACCTACGCCGGGCGGAGGAGTGGACGCGATGACGGTGATGGATGACTGGGTCACGGCCGCCTGTGCGGAGCTTGAACTCGACCCAGCTCAGGTGCCGGTGACAACGGTGCTGGATCTGGCTCGGGATGTGGCCCACCAGGTGCTGCGGCCCGGTGCACCGGTCAGCGCGTACCTGCTCGGTCTGGCCGTGGGTCGGGGAGCGGATCCGGCAGCGGCGGCGGCCCGGCTCTCCGGGCTGGCCCAGACCTGGCCGGTGGAACTGGGCGGTGACCAGCACTCGCGGGCCGACCCGGCCGGACCCGCCCGCGACTGATCGCCGAGGGGACGTTGTCCGATCGCAGTCCGCGCCGATCCGTCCCGTCAGCCCGCTGGGTAGGGTGACCGGAACGGACGGAGGCGATCATGACGGCTGACCACCCCTCGGCACCGCCCGCTACGTCGGTGCACCACGAGTCGATCCTGCTCGACGAGCCGAGCACTGCCGACCTGCGGGCGAAGGTCACCCAGGCATGGCGGGAGTTCGCTCGAGCGCTGGCGGCACGACTGTCCGCGCTGCCGCCGGGCGCGCAGGTGGCGTTGACCCTCGACCCGACCGCCTCCGGCACAGACGACGCCATCTATGCCGTTCATGTCGAGGTGAGGACCGACGGTCGGTTCGCCGCTCGGGCGGTGGGCAACGCCACCCTGCCGCAGGGATACCGCCTGGATCGTGCGGCGGTCGCCGACATGGTCGCGTTGGGCTGGTCACCGCCAGGTGTGGTGGACGGTTCGGGGGACCAGTTCGGGTTGGATTCCGCGGCGGACGGGGCCACTCGACTGGCCGCGCTACTCGCCCGCACCCTGCGTGACATCTACGGTGCCCCGCATCCGGCTTTTCTCGTCTACGCGATCGAGGACGGCGAGGGTGAACCGATCCCCGGTGGAGCGCTGGGGACCGCCCGCAGTGAGGCGAACCTGGCTCGCGAGATCGGCACGGAGTTGGAAAGAGCGCTGGCCGCGACCGACGAGGACGGCGCGGACACCGAAGTGCTCGATCTGGCCGAGCGGGTCCGTACGGTCGTCTCGACCATGCTCAAGTCCGACTCGGACCGGGTCCAGGTCGACTCGGACGGTGACATCAACATCCGGGCCGGCTCGGCGATGGTCTTCGTCCGGGTCCGGGACAATCCGCCGCTGGTCGACGTGTTCTCTCCGGTGCTGACCGAGGTCGAGCCGACCGAGCGGCTGTACGTCAAGCTCTCCGAGCTGACCAACCGGATGCCGATCGGGAGGCTCTACTGCGCCGACGACACCGTCTGGGCGTCGATCCCGGTCTTCGGCCGCAACTTCCAGCCGACCCACCTGATGTTGGCCGTGCAGGTGATGACCGGACTGGCGGACGAACTCGACGACCGCCTGCACGGCGAGTTCGGCGGCAAGCGGTTCTTCGGCGAGGGAGACAAGTCGGGGCGCGGCGAGCACCGCACCGGAATGTACCTCTGAGGTTCAGGTCGCGGCGATCCAGGCCAGGCTCCGGGCCGAGTCCGGTTCGGTGGCGCGCAGGCCCGCCTCGGAGACCGTCCAGAGCACGTCGCCGACCACCAGTGACCGCCGTACCTGCGGACCCCATTGCGATCGGTTACGCACGTTCCTGAACGGGTGGGTCACCTCGCCGATCTCGCTGATCGTGTCGTCGCCGACCCGCAACAGCCGGACGCCGGCGTCGACCGGCAGCGCCACCAGGCCGGTGTCCGGACGGTACAGAAAGGCGTGCGGGTCGTGCTCGGCGTGGGACCACCCCCCGGGCAGGTGCCACTGGTCCAACCGATCCGGTCGGCCCGGATCGCGGACATCGAAGAGGGAGACCTGTAGGCCCTTGATACGTCCCTGGCGGTCGGCCTCCTGACCGACGCCGAGCAGGCGTTGCCCGGGCAACGGATGCAGATACGCGGAGTAGCCGGTGATCTTCAGCTCGCCGGTGACCACGGGCGCGGCCGGATCGGCGAGGTTGAGCGCGTAGAGCGGATCGGTCTGCCGGAAGGTGACGACGTACGCGACCGGCCCGAGGTAACGCACCGAGTAGATGCGTTCACCCCGCCCAAGGCCGTCGACCACACCGGTCGGTACCAGCGTCCCGCCGTCGCGCCGGAGCACGCGAACCGCCGACTCGGAGATCGTGCCCTCCCCCTGGAACTCGCCGGTGGTGGTGGCCACCCGCAGGTGCCCCGCCCACTCGGAGAGCGCGTACTGGTTGATCAGCCAGCCGGGCACCGAGCCGGCGGCGAGGAAACGGGGGCGGCCCGGTGCGGCGGTGTCGAACTGGTAGATGTCGGTGACCTGCTCGGTCGCCGACGGCCGCCAGCGTGGTGTGCCGGTGATCGGCGTCGGACGTTGACCCGCCAGGTAGAGGCTGGTCGCCGTGCCGTAGACGGTGTCCGCGTCGGCGGCCACGGCAACCGGGTCACCGTCGCCGAGCCGATCGCTGGTGAGGTCGAAGCTGAGCACGGTGAGGGTGGACGAGCCGGTCATCCGGTCAGGCCGGCTGAGCCGGTCGCAACCGACCCGACCGGTGTGCCGCTCCGCTCCGGCGGTCCACTCGTACTCCGGCAGCCATGCCTCGACCCCGGCCCGGGCGATGACCTCGCGGTTCCGTTCGGTCCGGACCGGGTCTGTGCCCTCGGACGCCAGCGGGAACGTCAGGCGGGCCGACGCACGGACCGCCACCCGGGCGGTGTCACCGGTCAGCCGGGCATCGACCGTGCTGCCCTGGATCCGGTACGTGCCGAGCAGCAGGGGTCGGCCGACCAGGTCGACCAGCAGTAGGCGGGTCGCACCGGCACGCCTGATCGAGCGGAGCGCGTCGGCTGGACGCGGCGGGTCCTCGCGCAGGACCAGCGCGCGGTCGCCGAGCAGCAGCAGCCGGTGCTCCTGCCAGCGCAGTTCCTCCCGACCTCCGGTCAGGTCGAGTCGCCCGGTGACGCGGTGGCTCGCCGGATCGACCACCCGCAGCACCCCGCCGGTGACCGCGACGATCCGTCGGCCGTCGGTTTTGACCAGGTCGGGTTCGTCCGCGCCGGCCTCGTGGTTGTTGGTCGTGGAGTGAGCCGCTCCGGTGTCCCGGCCGGCGGGGTCAGCCGGTGCTCCGGCGAAGGTGCGAGCCTTCGACCCCGCGCCACCGATCGCCGCCGTCCGGTCGCCGAAGAGCCCCGCCTCACCGGCGAAGCCGTACGGCCCGACCGATGCGGTGGCCGCTGCACGCAGCTCGGTCAGGGCGTCGGCGCAGGAGTCGAAGGAGACCAGGCCGACCGGCACCATCGGTGCGGCGGCGGTCTCGGGCCTGTTCGGCGCGGGCCGCGTCACGCTCATGCTGCCGGCGAGCAGGGCGAGCGCGACCAGCGAACCGCCGGTCATGGCGAGCTTGGTGCCCCGTGTCATGAGCGGTTCGACGCGGCCACTCCCGGCCCGGTTCCATCGAAGCGAATGGCACCGGGTCAGCCGGTGGAGGGGCCCACCCCCGGGGACTCGGCGAGCCGGGAGAGCACGATGGTGCTGCGGCTGGAGGTCACGAAGGTCTCGGCCCGCAGCCGCTCCAGCGCCTCCTCCAGATGTGCGATGTCGGCGGCACGCAGGTGCACCAACGCGTCGGCCTCGCCGGAAACGGTGTACGCACCGACCACCTCAGGATGGCGACGCACGGCGGCACCGATCTGGGCCGGGGTGGTCCGGCCGGCGCAGAAGAGTTCCACGAAGGCCTCAGTGGTCCAGCCGACCGAGGCCGGATCGACGATGGCGGTGAATCCCCGGATCACCCCGGCGGCGCGTAGTCGATCGACCCGCCGCTTCACCGCCGGAGCGGAGAGCGACACCCGGGTGCCGATGTCGGCGTACGAGGCACGGGCGTCAGCGACGAGTAATGCAATGATTCGCTGGTCAACGGCATCTATCTGCAACGTTCCGCCTCTGGGAAGCAATGTTTGCGGCTGTTACCAAAGTCTTAGGGTACCTACCCTTGGTCACCGTGAACCAGCAGCGAGTGCCGCGAAAGCGGACATATCTCATGTGCTCGCCCGAGCACTTCGCGGTCGAGTACGCGATCAACCCGTGGATGGACGTGGCCGCTCCGGTCGACACGGAGTTGGCGGTCAAGCAGTGGGACCGACTGCGCGAGACCCTGGTCGGCCTCGGCCACGAGGTGCATCTGCTGGTGCCCGAGCCCGGCCTGCCCGACATGGTCTACGCGGCCAACGGTGCGTTCATGGTCGACGGCACGGTCTACGGGGCGCAGTTCAAGCACGAGCAGCGGACCGCCGAGGCGGCCGCGCACCGAGCCTTCTACGAAGCACAGGGCTGGCGGTTCATCGCGCCGAACGAGACCAACGAGGGCGAGGGCGACTTCGCGTACCTGCCGGAGGCGCACGGCGGACTGGTCCTCGCCGGGCACGGCTTCCGGACGGAGCTGCCCGCGCACGCCGAGGCGCAGGAAGCGCTCGCCCGGCCGGTGATCTCGCTGCGGCTGGTCGACCCGCGCTTCTACCACCTGGACGTGGCGCTCGCCTCGATCGACGACAGCAACATCGTCTACTACCCCGGTGCCTTCTCCGCTGCCAGCCAGCGGGTGCTCGCGCAGCTCTTCCCGGACGCGGTGCTGGCGGACGACGAGGACGCTCTCGCCTTCGGGCTGAACCTGGTCAGTGACGGTGCCAACGTGGTGCTCAACAGCGAGGCCACCCGGCTCGCCGGTCGGCTGAAGGCGGCCGGCTACACCCCGGTGCCGGTGGAGTTGGCCGAGCTGAAGAAGGGCGGGGGCAGCGTGAAGTGCTGCATCGCCGAACTGCGGTACTGAGTTCCGAGCAGGCGACGCGGCTGGCCTCAGGCAAGAGGCCAGCCGCGCTGCGTTTCTCGACTCAGCCGAGCGTGGCCAGCTCGTTGACCAGCACGTTCGACACCACCTGGCCGTCGCGCTGTACCTCGCGCAGGTACCACTTCTGCTGCGGCGTACGCGGCTGATTGAACTGCCAGGCACCGCGCGGGCTGTCGATCTGCCCGATCCGCCCCAACGCGAGGTTCACCTGCTGGGCGGTCGGCGTCGTGCCGGCGAGACGGATCGCCTGGTCGAGCACCTTGGCCGCGTCGTACGAGGCCATCGCGTACGTGGTCGGAGAGGCGTTGTGCTTCTTGCGATACGCCGAGGCGAACCGGCGGTTGGCCGCGTTGTTGAGGTCGGCGGAGTAGTTCAACGCGGTGCGGATGCCGATCGCGTCGCTCACCGGCCGGATGTCCTCCAGCACCGTCCCCTCGGTGAGGAAACCGGGGGCGTAGATCCGGCCCCGGAACCCGGCGTCGCGCAGCTGCATGATGAACTCCACCGCCGCCGCCCCGGAGTAGAAGCAGAAGACGACCGCCGGGTTGTCGGCCAGTGCGCGGTTGATGTCCGATACGTAGGCGGTTCTACCGGGGTTGTTGCTGCCGGAGGTCCAGACCACCTGGGAGGCGATGCGCGGATCGGCCTCGCCGAATTCCTCGCGGAAGCCACGCAGCACATCCTCGACGCCGATGACCCCCTCCGGCAGGATCGTCGCGACCTGGTCCGAGGGACCGAGTGCGTCCTTGAGGTAGCGGCCGAGCGCCCGGCCCGCCTCGTCGAGCACGTACGACGTACGCCAGATGTAGACGACGCTCTGCAGGCTCGCTGGTGAGGCGTTGGAGCCGATCAACGGTACCCGGGCCTGTTCCACGATGTCGCGGATGCCGAACATGACCGATGAGCTGGCGACTCCGGTCAGGGCGAGTACGCCCTGCTTGAGCAGTCCCTCGACGGCGGCCTGACCGGACTTGACGTTGTCGCCCTCGTCGGCCGTGACCAGCTCGACCGGGTGGCCGCCGAGACGCCTGTCGTTGAGGTCCAGGTACAGCTCGAAGCCGTTGCTGAGCTCGTCGCCGACGGCCTTGATCGGACCCGACTGTGGCGCGATGAGTCCGATCTTGATCGGGCTTTCCGCGCTGGCGTCCTTCGGCTCGGCGTCGGAGGCGCACCCAGCGACGAGTCCGCCCGTACCGAGCGCGGCCAGCAGCTGGAGTGCCCGCCTGCGGTTCATCTGCGACACCGGGTTCCCTTCGAATGTGTTGCCGGGCGCATCCGCCCCTCCGGCGTTCTACCTGGTCGGCGACGCTGCGTCAATGGCTAGTGATCTCCGTGCAGAGAACGCAACGCGTCGGTAACCTTCGGCCACGCCGAGGATCCGGGAGCGATAAGACCAAAATGTTCGCAATCTGGCAGCTCAATCAGGTGGATGTCGGCCCCTGCGGCGCGAGCGGCACTGACATAATTTCGAGAGATGTCGATCGGCACCTGCTGATCCAACGTGCCGTGCATCACTACTGTCCGTGGTCGTAGTGGGACGAGGGACCGTGGATCCGCAGTCGCGTACCGCTCCGGCACGTCGGCCGGTCCGCCGCCGAGCAGCGCGGCCACGGCACCCGCGTCCAGATCCAGCCGATACGCCTCAGCCAGGTCGGCGACGGGCGCGAGGGCCAGCACCGCGGCGACGGCACCGGGTGCGTGGGCCGCCGCGTACAGCGCGAGATGCCCGCCGGCCGAGTGACCGACCAGCACCGGCGCGGCTGAGGTGACCCGCCCCGGCAGTGCGGCCTCAGCCAACCCGGGCAGCGCGGAGACTCCCGCCAGTACGTCGGTCAGGGTGCCCGGCCAGCCACCCCCGACCTGTCCGGTCCGCCGGTACTCCAACTGAGCGACCGGGTATCCGAGGGTGGCCAGTGCGTTCGCCAGCGGCCCGGTATGCCGCCGGTCGTACTCCGCGCGCCAGAAGCCACCGTGCACCACGACCACCAGCGGCCGGGGTGGACCGGAGCCGGCCGGGCGGCGCAGGTCGGCGATCTGATCCGGGTGTTCGCCGTAGGCGACGGTCGCGTCCGGTTCGGGCGCGGGGCGGGTCAGCACCGTTCGGGGATCGGAGGACATCGGCCGACGGTAGCGCGGTTCGCGAGCTCCCGGGGTGCGTGCTGCCCGGGTACGGGACCAGCGGGCCGACGGGCGGGCACGGGTACCGGTGGGTAAAGATGGAGGGCATGACCGAAGCGCGCTCCGCAGGACAAGACGACGAGCCCGGCCGGGATGGTGTCGGGCACTCCGGAACCGTGGTGGTGGTCGGACCGGACGGACGGCCCGTCGGGACCGTGCAAACCGACGACGGACCGGGTGAGGATCCCTCGCGCCTGGTCGAACAGCCGGCCAAGGTGATGCGGATCGGCAGCATGATCAAACAGCTGCTGGAGGAGGTCAAGGCCGCTCCCCTGGACGATGCCAGCCGGCACCGGATGCGGGAGATCCACCAGCGGTCGATCGTCGAGCTGAAGGAAGGGCTCGCCCCCGAGCTGCGTGAGGAACTGGAGCGGATCTCACTGCCGTTCTCCGAGGACCAGGCACCGAGCGAGGGTGAGCTGCGTATCGCCCACGCCCAGCTGGTCGGCTGGCTGGAAGGGTTGTTCCACGGCATCCAGGCAGCCCTGGTCGCGCAACAGATGGCGGCTCGGGTGCAGCTGGAGCAGATGCGCTCCGGCCGGCAGGCACTGCCCAGCGGACCGGCCGGGGCGATGCTGCCGGGGATGCCCGGCATGGGGCAGCCCGGCGGCGGTGAGGGACACAGCACCGGCCAGTACCTCTGACCGGATCCGGCTGCGGCACGCTCCGCGCGGGCCGCAGCCGACGGCCGGTATTCGGCCGCGCCGCCGGCTCCGCTCAGTTCACCCCGAAGACCTTCTCCAGGTACGTGGCCACCCCGTCGGACGAGTTCGCCGGGGCGACCTCGTCCGCGATCGCCAGCACCTCCGGATGCGCGTTGGCGACCGCCACGCCCCGCCCCGCCCAGGTGAGCATCGGCAGGTCGTTGGGCATGTCACCGAAGGCGAGCACGTCCGGTGCGGCGACGCCGATGCGGTGGCAGTACCAGGCCAGACCCGCGGCCTTCGTCACCCCGGCCGCCGAGATCTCCACCAGCCCCGAGTGCGAGGAGTGGGTGGCCTCCGCGAGCCCGGCCAGGGTGGCGGCGACCAGCCGGGTGAACTGGTCGGGATCCTGCTGGCCACCGGCGCGTGCCAGCAGCTTGACCGCTGGCGCCGACAGCAGCTCCTCGGCGGTCTCCACAGCCCGGATCGCCGTGTCGTCGGCGTCCCAGCGCAGCGGGTAGTGCGCCTCGTGACGCATCTGCCGGCTGTCGACGATCTCCACGGCGAGGCTCACCTCGGGTATCTCGGCCCGCAGGCGTCGGGCCACCTCGGCGAGCAGTTCCGGGGCCAGCGGGTCGGCTCGCAACACCTCGTCGGTGGTCGGGTCGTAGACCACCGCGCCGTTGGCGCAGACGGCCGGCAGCGGCTCGGCCAGTTGGTCGTACACCAGTCGGAGCCAGCGGATCGGCCGGCCGGTGACCAGGACCACCGGCGTGCCCTGGGCGGAGATCCGGGCCAGCACGGCGGCGGTGTGGGCGCTGAGCGTGCGGTCGTCGCGCAGGAGCGTCCCGTCGATGTCGGTGGCGATCAGGTGCGGCGTGGAGTCCATCATCGGGACAGTAGCCGGTCGAGATAAACCGCCACCCCGTCGTCGTCGTTGCGCAGGGTGATCTCGTCGGCGGCCGTCCGCAGGCTCGGGTGGGCGTTGGCCACGGCCACCCGTCCCCAGCCGGCCCACTCGAACATCGGCAGGTCGTTGGGCATGTCACCGAAGACCAGTACGTCGGCCGGGTCCACGCCGAGGTTCTGCGCGATCACACTGAGCCCGGAGGCCTTGTCCACTCCGGGCGGGCAGATCTCGATGAACCCCAGGCCGGCCTGGGTGAGCGTGGCGAGGTGCGGCGGGACGATCTCCCGGGCCACGGCCAGCAGCTCGTCCACGTGGTGATCGGCGGTACGCGCGAACGCCTTGATCACGTCCCCGGCGAGACACTCGGCGCGGGTACGCACCTCGAACGCGTCCTGGTAGGGCCAGTCGGGATGGTGGTCACCCCAGAGTGGGGCCTCGTGCTCGTCCGACGCCTCGACCATGACCGTCAGTGGGCCGACCGCGGCCTCCAGTTCGGCAAGCAGGACGGCCAGCACCTCGCTGGAGAGACGTTCGTCCCGCAGCACCACCGGTCCCTCCGGGTCGCTCTGGTCGACCACCCGGCCGCCACCGGCCAGTACCAGGAAGTCGGCGGCGCGGATGTCGTTGCGGGTGAGCTCGGTCAGCCGGGGACCGCGACCGGTGGCGCCGACCACCGGGATACCGGCGGCGCGTACCCGGTCAAGGACCTCGTGGGTGAAAGCGGACACGGTGTCGTCGCTGCGGACGAGTGTCCCGTCGAGGTCGGTGGCAATCAGCTTGGGCAGGCCCGGGCGGGTCATCGTTCCTCCTTCGCCCGCCGCCGTCGCGACCAGCCGTTCGCCTCGTCGATCGGCGACCGGCGTGACGGCGGGCAGCAACCGTACCTCGCAGAATTGGTCGCAACCATGGCTTCCAGGCGAATCGGATGCCAACGGACGACGCACCGTCGGTGACCCGTTGACCGGCGGAATCTCAGTCGAGCGATGTTCCCCGGGCGAAGGGCACCGTGGGCGCGACGGTGATGTCCGCGGGTGGGCGTCCGCCCTCCGGCTCCGCCTCCGCCTCCTCCGACGATCGGCGGCTGCGTCGTCGCGAGCCGTCCGGCCCGGGCCGTGCCCCAGCCAGCCCGGGCGAGATCCGCAGGAGCGCCGCAGCGAACAGCCCGACGGCGACGAAGGCGACGATCAGCCCGCGCTCGTACTCGACGGCGAAGGTCAACTCTGTGTTGGAGAACATGCTCCGTCGCATCGTGTCGTCGAGTGACACCACGGTGGCCAGCAGCAGCGCGAGCATGCCGGCGGCAAGGGTCAGACCGGCGACCCGGGCATTGGCCCGGACGGAGTCGGTGCCGCGCAGCGCGAGCGACACCGCAGTGGCGAGCGCCAGGAGCCCGACCAGGTACGCGGGGCCCAGCCCGACGTCGGACACGCCGCTGGTCACCCGGAGCGGGGTCTCCGGATCCGGTCCCGCGTTGGGGATGACGATCGTCGACCACTCGCCCAGCAGCGACGCCAGGGCTGCCACCGCACCGAGGCCGGCCAGCAGGACCGGCACCCGATGGTCCCGACCGAGGCCGCCGAACGCCCGGCGGAACCGGCCCGCCACGGGCGACTCGTCCGCCGCGCCCCACTCGATGACGCTGGCGCTGTCGGAGCGGTCGTCCTGACGGGGGATGGGGAGGTCGTTGGTCATCGCTCACCTCTCCTGGTGGCCAGGCCGCCGTGCCCCACGGGCGTGTGTCGCATCATGACACAGCCGGCCCGTGACGTGAGGAACACCGACCCGGCTGGGGCGGTCGGTCGCCTGCCGGCTTCCGGTGGACTAGCGTCAGGTGTATGCCTATCCGTACCGCTTCCGCACGCTGGCAGGGCAACCTGACCGAGGGGTCCGGCAACATCCGCACCGGCAAGGGCGGGCTCCAGGGGAACTACTCCTTCAAGTCGCGCTTCGAGGAGGGTGAGGGCACCAACCCGGAGGAGTTGATCGGCGCCGCGCACGCCGGCTGCTTCTCGATGGCGTTCTCCAAGGCGCTCGCCGACGCCGGCACCACGCCCACCTCGGTGGAGACCACCGCCAAGGTGCATCTCGACAAGACCGACGCCGGGATGACCGTGACCCGGATCGAGTTGGACACCGTCGGTGAGGTGCCCGGCATCGACGAGGCGCAGTTCGCCAAGCTGGCCGAGACCGCCAAGCAGAACTGCCCGATCTCCCGTCTGCTCTCGCCTGGCGCCGAGATCACCCTCACCGCCCGCCTGACCTCCTGACCCGCGTCGATCGTGCGCTCCCGGTCCGCCGTCACGCGGCCTCCGGGGCCGGTTCGCGACGACCGGGAGTGCACGATCGCGGGTGGGGCGGGAAGAATGTGGGTGTGGCGGTCGAGATGGAGCGCGAGCGGTTCGAGGAACTGGTGGGGGAGGCGCTGGACGAGGTTCCGGAGGAACTCCTGGCGCTGATGAGCAACGTGGTGATCCTGGTCGAGGATGATCCGCCGCCCGGCGAAGATCTGCTCGGCCTCTACGAGGGGCACGCGTTGACCGACCGGGGCTGGGACTACGCGGGCGTGCTGCCGGACCGCATCCTGATCTACCGCAACCCCATCCTGCGCATCTGCGACAGCGAAGAGGACGTCGTCGACGAGGTGGCCGTGACCGTGGTGCACGAGATCGCCCACCACTTCGGCATCGACGACGCACGCCTGCACGAGCTGGGCTGGGGCTGAGCGTCCCGAGCCCCGGGTTGCGGGCTGGCCCTACCGTCTCGGCCAAAGATGGCGAGTACGGGAGGAACAATGCGCAGTGAGCTGTTCTCGGCGGCGAATCTGGAGCAGGAGTCGGCACAGCCCGGCATGCGGCTGCAGAACGCCAAGATGTTGAAGATCGAGCTCGACGGCGAGGCGATGGCCCGGGTCGGTTCGATGGTCGCGTACCAGGGTCAGGTGCAGTTCCAGGCGCTCGGCTCCGGCGGACTGGGCAACTTCCTCAAGCAGAAGCTCACCGGCGAGGGCGTACCGCTGATGAAACTCACCGGGCGCGGTGACGTGTTTCTCGCCGACTTCGCCAAGGACGTGCACGTCATCGACCTGGAGCCGGGCGACGCCCTGTCCATCAACGGCTCCAGCGTGCTGGCGTTCGACGCCACCCTGCGATACGACATCAAGATGGTGGGCGGGGCGGGCATGGCCTCCAGCGGCCTGTTCAACTGCGTGTTCACCGGGCACGGCAGAATCGCCGTCACCACCCGGGGAACCCCGGTCGTGCTCAACGTCGACGCGCCCACCTACGTCGACCCGCAGGCGGCCGTCTGCTGGTCGGCGAGCCTGCAGACCGGTTACCACCGGGCCGACCAGATCGGGCTCGGCACGCTGTTCGGGCGCACCACCGGTGAGGCGTACACGATGAGCTTCGCCGGCCATGGTTTCGTCGTCGTGCAGCCCTCCGAGGAACCGCCGATCATGGGCAGCGGTCAGCAGGACCAGGGTGGGGTGCTCGGCGGCCTGTTCCGGTGAGACCGGGCCGCTCAGGTCAGCTCGCCCGCGCGCAGGCGGGCGAGCCAGGCGGCGGCGTCGGCATAGTCGGCGTCGGAGAGCCCCGCCGGGGCGGCCACCGGCCGTTCCCTCGTCGACTCGTCCCATCGATGTCGGGGGTAGGAGCCGAGGAAACGTACGTCGGCGCAGACCCGGCGTAGCCCCTGCAACGCCTCACCGAGCCGGACGTCGGCGACGTGACCGGTGCAGTCGAGGAAGAAGACGTAGTGGCCGAGCGCCTCGCCCGTGGGTCGGGACTCGATCCGGGTCAGGTTGACCCCCCGGACCGCCAGTTCCATCAGCACGGACAGCAGCGCGCCCACCCGGTCGTGCGCGATGTAGACGGCGAGCGACGTCACGTCGTCGCCGGTGGGTGGCGGAGGCGGACCGGGCCGTGACACCAGGGCGAAACGGGTCACCGCGTCGGGGTGGTCAGCGATCTTGTCGGCCATCACGGCGAGCCGGTGTCGGGTCGCGCCGATGGGGGCGCAGATCGCCGCGTCGTACTCACCGCTGGCCGCGCCGGCCGCCGCCGCCCCGTTCGACAGCACGTCCACCACGACCGCGTCGGGCAGGTGCGCCCGCAACCAGCCCCGGCACTGGGTGGAAGCCTGCGGGTGCGCGGCGACGCTGCGTACCGACGGCAGCAGGGTTCCCGCGCGTGCCCCGAGCACGAACTCCACCGGAAGGATCACTTCCCGGGTGATGACCAGCGGTTCCCCCTCGGCCAACTCGTCGAGGGTGACCCCGACCGCGCCGCCGATCGAGTTCTCCAGCGGCACCAGAGCCGCGTCAGCCTCCGCGGCGCGTACGGCCTCCAGCGCCTCGCCGACGCTGCGGGCCGGCGTACGGCTGCCCCGCTCGGCGGCCGGCACGGTACGCAGCGCCTGCTCAGCGAAGGTGCCCTCGGGCCCGAGGTAGACGAAACGTGTGGGCGGCGTTCCCGGCATGCGCCCAGCCTACGCACCCCGGGTCGGCGACGAGCCCGATGGAGAGGGTGAGAGCGAGGGCAAGGGTGTCAACGGTGTCAACGACGTCGGTGGGGTGACCGGCACCGGCAGACCGCCGCCGTCACTGCCGCAGGCCAGCGTCTGGATGCCGGCTGGGCTGGCCACCCGCACCTCGGCGGTGCACACGTCGGTACCGGCGGTCACCAGGCGCAGCGTCCCGGCCCGGTCACGGGTCACCACCTGAAGTGGCTCGTAGCCGGCCACGTCGAAGACGGTTAGCTGCCAGTCCGCGGCACACATCGGACCGTTGCGGACGCTGACCCGGGCATTGCCGGGCAGCAGCCCACGACGACCACGGATCAGCTCCGTGATCCGCTGCACCGACGGCTCACCGGTGCAGGCCACCGCGACCAGGCCCGGGTCGGCGGAGGGAAGCGTCGGACCGGTACCCGGAAATGCGTCGAACGACGGTGTGGTGGGGCTGGTCGGGCTGCTCGGGGTCGTGGTCGCCGCTCGGGTCGGCAGGCCGCCTCCGCTGTCGCGCACCTCCGGGGGCGCGCCGCACCCGACAGTCAGCAGCGCGGTCAGCGCGGCAACACCGATCCGCCGGCCATACCGCCGGCACGGCCGGCGGGTGACGCCGACACCGGCCCAGGAGCCGGCGGTAGGCAGGTCGGGAGCGGCGCGGAACGGCGAGGTGGGCGGCACGGGGTGGTCCTCAGGGCGGGAGACTCGGGGTGGCAGGTGCCGAGCCCATGGTAGGAGGAAGTCAGACCTCGGAGAAGAAGGTGAGAGAACCGGCCACCGTGCCGTCGGCGACCACGGGTGTGGAGATGGCGTCCACGGTCGCGTCGGGGCCGTCCTCCGTCGCTGCCTCGATTCGGAGCAGCCCACGGGCCAGTCGCCCGGAGGTGAGCGCCAGCAACGGCGGAATCTTGTCGATCTCGGGCTCGGCCAGCTCGCCCCGGTACGCGGTGAAGTCCAGCAGCCGCAGACCGCCGTCGAGCAGCGGCAAACCGATCACGTCCTCCGGTGCGCCGAGTTGGAGCAGTTCGCAACCGGCGGTGGAGACGGCCAGCACCCGGGTCTCGGCGTCGATCAGCAGACACGGCTCGTGGGCGCTGGAAACCGTGGCCGACCAGCGGCCGATGTTGTCGCACCCAGGCTCTGGCGGTGTCTCCCCGGAGGGCACGAACACTTCCGAGAGCGAGAGTTCGACGTGGGCCACCGAGCCTCCTATGCACACCGACGGTACCTCCACGCTAGCCGGTCGCGGCAGCGACCGCCGACCGCGTTTGGCGTACGGTGCCGTCGGTGTTGATCAGTGCCCGGTCGGCGACGGCGCGGTCCGGCGGAGCTGAGCCGTGCCCGGCCGCATAGCGTCGCCGCTGACGTTACCGGCGGCCGGCCGGCTTGTCAGCGGCCGTTCGGCCGTCCTCATACCACCGGTAGTCGGCAGCGGGCGGGTAGCCCCTGTTTCCCCAGGTGCTGGGATGCTGCGCGACCCGGGACAGTTTCTCGGCGGTGGCCGGGCTGATCCGGTTGCCGCTGGCCACGAGCAGCCGGTCGAGCTCCCGGTGGGTCGCCATGAGGCAGTCCTTGGGCAGGCCGTACACGCTGATGACCCCCGAACCCACGAAGGTGAGCACCGGAGTCACCGGGATCGGGTGGCCGACGGCCTCGGTCAGCGCCTTGCTCGCCCGCCGGGCATCGCGGCGTGCCTCGGTGACGTACGGCGGGCGCTTGCCGTTGATCTGCACGACGTCACCGGCGACCAGGACCCGGGCGCGGCCATGGTCGGCGATGGTGACGGCGAAGAGCCCGCTCGGACCGATGGCCAGGAACCCGGCCCGGTTGTCCGCGTGGTCGTCGAGCAGAACGTCGGCCGCGTCGGTGCGAGGCCAGTCGATGACGTGCCACGCCGGCCCGAGATGGTTGAGCTGACCGAGAGCGCGGGCACCGGCCGCCTCCAGCCGCCGCGCGCCCCGCTCCGCCCGGCGACGGCGAGCCCACTCCAACGGGGACGGGCGAGGAGCCGCGACCACCCCTGGCGACTCGACCCGGGGGTGCGGTACCGCAACTGGCGGCAGCGCCCTGGCGGACGACACGGCTCGACGAGCGGGGAAAACAGTCATCGCGACCTCCGGCAAAAGGTCCCTCGAAGTTACGTTCTCACTACCCTACGTTGCCACTCCCGGTGTTCGGCAAGCCGGAGCGCCGGAATGACTGTGGATGAATGCCGTATTCACCCACGGTTGTTTTACCGGATACCGCCAAACCCTGCCCTACGCTGCGAGGGTGAGCCACTACGTGGACAGTGAGGTCGGCCGGCTCGGTACCGTCCTGTTGCACCGCCCGGGACCGGAACTCGCCCGGCTCACCCCGCGCAACAACGACTCGCTGCTCTTCGACGCGATTCCATGGGTGGGCCGCGCACAGGAGGAGCACGACGCCTTCGCGGCGGCGCTGCGCCAGCACGGCGTCGAGGTGCTCTACCTGACCGACCTGCTCACCGAGACACTCGCCGTGCCGGACGCCCGCGCGGAGCTGACCGACGAGGTGCTCAGCTCGCCCCGCCTCGGCGACAGCCTGCGCGCCCGGGTCGCCGCGCACCTGGCGTACCTCGACCCCGCCGCGTTGACCGGCGTCCTCGTGGCCGGTCTGGCCCACGAGGAACTGCGCCTCGGCCGGGACCGCCGTGGCGGGCTCGTCTACACCCTGATGGACCGGCACGACTTCGTCATCGACCCGCTGCCCAACCTGCTGTTCACCCGCGACTCGTCACTGTGGATCGGCGACCGGGTCGGTGTGACGAGTCTGGCGATGCCCGCCCGGCGGCGGGAGACCACGCTGACCGACGCGATCTACCGCCACCATCCCCGGTTCGCCGGCACCGAATTCGTCTACCGGCCGGGTCTGGAGCCCCTGGAAGGGGGCGACGTGCTGCTGCTGGCGCCCGGGGTGCTGGCCGTGGGGGTGGGTGAGCGGACCACGCCGGCCGGTGCCGAACGACTCGCCCGTCAGGTTTTCGCCGCCGGGCTCGCGCACACCATCCTCGTCGTCCCGATCGCCCAGGAGCGGGCGACCATGCACCTGGACACGATCTGCACGATGGTCGACGCCGACGCGGTGCTGATGTACCCGAACGTGGCCAGCAGCCTGTCGGCGTACACCGTCATCGCCGGCGCCGACGGCGAGGATCCGCGGGTCGACGGACCGGCGCCGTTCCTGCGGGCCGCCGCCGACGCGATGGACCTGGACCGGCTACGGGTGATCGACACCGGGCTCGATCCGGTGACCGCCGAGCGGGAGCAGTGGGACGACGGCAACAACACCCTGGCGATCGCGCCCCGCCTCTGCGTTGGCTACGAACGCAACGTCGAGACGAACGCCCAACTGGAGCGGGCCGGCATCGAGCTCATTCCGATCGCCAGCTCGGAGCTGGGCTCGGGGCGCGGCGGCCCCCGCTGCATGTCCTGCCCCCTGCTCCGGGAGCAAGGAAGGGCCCCTTCCTAACGCCTGCGGTATAGGAGGGGACCCTTCCTAACAGGGTCAGCGGAGGGTGAGCTGGCGGCCGAGCAGCCCCTGCCGGGACCGGCGGGCGGCGGCGTCGAGCGGACCGGTCTCGGTCAGGGCGTCGGCGTACCGCTTGGCGAAGTCGGCGACGGGCTGCTCCCAGTCACCGGCCGGGGTCTCCTCGGGCAGGTCCCAGACCGGCACCAGCCGCCCGTGGGCGCGGAACATGCCGGCGAACCTGGTTTCCTCGCCGAGGGTGAGCGTGCCGGCCGCGCCGAGCCGGGCCAGCGCGTCCAGGGCGGCCTCCTCGGCCTCGGGCAGCACCCAGCGGACGTGGGCCTTGTCCGTCACCCGACACCAGTACGCGGCACGCGCGGCCGTCAGTCGCACCGTGGGATAGATCGCCGCGTTGGCTCGCTCCAGGGAAGCCTGCACGGTCGGGTCCTCGGCGGCTTCCGGGGCCAGCCAGAACTCGAAGCCCTCGTGCAGGCTGATCTCCAGCGGGCCGTCGACCAGGATGTCCTGCAACCGGGGACCGGGGCCGGGCAGCGGTGGCACCGCGACCTGGGCACCCGGTGCGGTGCGCAGCGCGCAGAGCAGCGACTCGGCAAGGTCGCGGGAGACGTCACCGGACTGAAGATGACGCTGGAGCCCAACGAAGATGTGACCGTCGTCCCGGCTCATCGCGGGAGCGGCCATTGGCAGCACGGTGGCCAGGGTGACCGGCCGGTCGCCGTACTCCTCGACGACTGCCGGGGCGAGCCGCAGCGGCGCGGAGGCGGCCGGCACCAGCTCCCGCAGGGCGATCCACTCGGGCTCGTCGACCAGCCCTTCGAAGGGTCGGGGTACGAAGACGTCCCGGATGCGCTCACGCTTGCCGGCAGAGGCGGCGGCCCGCTGGTTCTTTCGACGCTTGCTCACGGCGACACAGCCTAGAGCCCTCCGGCGGACGGTGGGGGCCGGACCCGCCCCAGTCGCGCCAGTCGGTCAGCCGGCCGTCGCCAACGCCGGCCGGTCACCGACCGGGTCGAAGTCGGCCCAGACGCTCTGACCGAGGCCGTCGCGCTCCACGCCCCAGCCGGTCGCCAGACCGGAGACGATGTGCAGGCCCCGGCCGTCGGCCGCGTCCACGTTCGGCGGGCGGACCCGCGGGCTGCACACGGCACCGCCGTCGGTGACCCGTAGCCGCAGCTGCGGACCATCGGGCGTGTCCCGCAGCCGCCAGGCGACCCGGACCACGCCGCCCGGCAGTGGGTCGGCGTGCCGGACCGCGTTGCCGACCAGCTCGGCCAGGACCGCCACCAGATCCGCCAGCATTGCTGGGGAGACTGCCCCGGCCAGCTCGGCGGCGAGCCGGTGCCGGGCGATCCGCGCCCCGCTGGCATGGTGCGGCACCACCACGCACCACGCCCGTTCGACCGTTTTCGTCGCCACCTCTGCCCCTCTTTCGCCCCGTGACCCCCACTGTCACCTGCGGGGCAGCCGCACCTCTGCGACCGTACCCCCACCATTTCTCGGTCGGAGGAATACCCACCCATTCTGTTGTTCAACGATCCGGCGGACGAGATAGAGGCCGAGACCGGTGCCGGGATAGCGACGCCGGTCACCCGAGTCGCCCTGCCAGAACCGGTCGAAGGCCCGTTCCACGTGCTCCGGGCGCACGCCGATGCCCCGATCACTGACCCGGAAACAGACGGTCTGGCCGTCCGCCCCGGCGGTGACGTCGATCGCGGAGTCGGGTGGGGAGTACTTGCCGGCGTTGGTGACGAGTTCGGTGAGCACGGTGGCCAGGCTCTGCCGATGCCCGATCGCCCTGGGCAGGTCGGGCGGCACCTGGAGGGTGGTCCGTCGACGCAGGTCCGTGGGCAGGTCGGTGATCGCGATCCGCAGCGTCTCGGTGAGGTCGAAGGCGGCCGGCGGCCCGTCACCCGGCCATGCCTCCGCCGCGGAGGAGAGCAGCCGGTCGAGCAGCCGGGCCAGCTCGTTGGCCCGCTGGCCGATGACCCGGGCCGCCTGCCGCCGGTCGGTCTCGCTCAGCGACTCCCAGTGGTCGGTGAGGGTGTCCGCGTACCCCTTGATGACGGTCACCGGGGTACGCAGTTCGTGACTGGTGACCGCGACGAAGAGGTCCCGTTCGTGGTCGTGCCGCTGCTGGTCGGTGGTGTCGCGGAAGGTGACCACCCGCAGGGCACCGGGCCCCGGCAGCTCGCCCGAGGTGATCCGCAACCAGCGCCCGCACGGCAGGCGATGATCGAGAACCTGCCCGGACGGCGGGAGCGGGAAGGGCAGCGGCTTGTTGATCGCGTCGTCGGTGGATCGGCCGGTCACCTGCGCGGCGGCCGGATTCCAGAGGCGCACGTGAGCGTCCCGGTCGACCACGGCCAGCCCGTCGGCGAGGGCCGCGACCACCGGACCGTCGCCGTGCACCGGCAGGCCGCTCTGGTCGCCGTACATGTGGGCGATGCAGGAGCCGAGGTAGCCGACCACGCCGCGTTGCTCGGCGCTGGGTTCCCCGTCGTCGGCAAGGTAGAGGGCGTGCAGGCTGCCGACGGTGTGGCCACCGATCTCGGCCCGGGAGACGACCATCCGGCGCAGGCCGCGCTGGGCCAGTTCGCTGGCGAGTGGATTGGTGAACTGGTCGGTCCGTACGCACTGCACCCGGGGACCGGCGAGCAGGCAGAGGGTGGCCGGGTCGTTGGCGGGCAGCGGCCGGCCGACGGTCCACTCGGCGGCGCCGGTGGCGGCGATCACCCGGCCGCCGCTGGGCGCGAACTCCACGAACGCCATTCCGGCGGCCCCGAGCGCCGGCTGGGTCACCCGGAGCAACTGGTTCAGGACCGGCAGACCCGCGTCACCGGAGTTGATCATCTCGATGACGGCGGTGTGCCCGGCGATGAGAGCCGAGTAGTCGGTGCGGTCCGGCATGACCCGAGTGTGCCTGCCGTCCGCGTTCCAGGGCACCCCCGAGTGGCCGCAGCCGGGTCCGTCGCCGTTACCGGTGCAGCCGGGCGAGAGTCTGCGCCGGGCGGTCGGTGATCACGCCGTCCACCCCCGCCGCAAGCACGAGGTCGAGGTCGCGCGGCTCGTTGACGGTCCAGACGTAGACCCGGTTGCCGGCCGCCCGCAGCGCCGGCACCAGGGCGGGACGGGCACGGACCAGGGCGATACCCGGTCCGGCGATGCCGACGCCGAACGGCAACCGACCCAGGGGCAGCCAGCGGGGGAGCACCTCCAGCAGGAGCACGGTCGGCAGCGCGGGAGCCAACGCCCGGATCCGGCGTATCGCCAGCGGGGAGAAGGACATCACGGTGACCTGTACGGCTGCGTCCGGGCTCGGTTCGGCCAGACCGTACCGAGCCAGCAGGGCGACCAGGCGGCGCTCCACGTTGCCGCCGTAGCGGGACGGATGTTTGGTCTCCACCAGCAACCGGACGGTGCGGCCGGCGGCGAGCACGGCCTCCAGCAGGCGTTCGAGGGTGAGCAGCCGGGTGCGTGAGTCGTCGAGGACCTCGTCGCCGTTGGCCGGCACACCACCCGGATGCCAGGAGCCGAAGTCCAACTGCTCCAGCTCGGCGAGGGTACGGGCACTGACCAGGCCACGGCCGTTGCTGGTCCGGTCCAACCGCCGGTCGTGTACGCAGACGAGGTGCCCGTCGCGGGTCAGCCGGACGTCGCACTCCACACCGTCGGCACCCTCGTCGAGGGCGCGTAGGTACGCGGCGAGGGTGTGCTCCGGAAGGTCGTACGAGGCGCCGCGGTGGGCGAATACGAGGGGTCCGTCCACGGCTCGTGTCCTACAGCACCCGGCCGGGCTGACCGTCCGAGCCGACCACCGGCCGACCGGCCGCCTCCCAGTCGCCCATCCCGCCGGCGACGTTGCTCACCTGCTCCCAGCCGTTACGCAGCAGATACGCGACGACCTGGGCGGAGCGACCGCCGGAGCGGCAGATGACGGCCACGTCCCGGTCCGTCGGCACCTCGGCCAGCCGGGCCGGTAGCTCCATCATCGGTAGGTGATGGGCACCGGGGGCGTGACCGGCGGCCCACTCGTCGTCCTCCCGGACGTCGAGCAGGTACGTCTCATCGTTGATCTCGGGCACGGTCACGGTGGGTATCTGAGGTCCGAACACGGGTACCAAGCCTAGAACCCCGCCGCGCGGTTGCCCGCAGCCGGACAGCGACGCCGCACGGGACCGGCCCTCGACCGTCTCAGATTCGGGTCACCCAGCGCGGATGGGTGTCGGCCCAGTCCGTCATCCGGCTGCCACGCACCGCCTGGAACAGCCCGTCACTGTCGTTGTCGAGCCGGACGTAGGACACCTGGTCGATCATCTGGGGGTAGGACGGCACCTGCACACCCCGCAGCCCGTCGGTGGCCAGGCCGTGCAGCGCGAGCAAGAGTTCCTCCACCGGCACGCCGTTCGTGTCCACCGTCAGCGAGTTGCCGACGGCCCCGATCAGCCGATGCAGCCGTACCGGGTCGGTGCGCAGCCGGGTCTCACCGGCCCGCTCCAGCATCGCACCCAGCAACTGTTGCTGATGGGTCTGCCGGTCGTAGTCGCCGCCCGGCAGGTCGTAGCGTTGGCGCACGTAGTCCAGCGCCTGCGCGCCGTCCATCCGCTGGCAGCCGGGCCGGAAGACCCGGTCGGTGTGGATCGACCGCACCTCGTTGCGTACGCACATGTCGACCCCGCCGAGCAGGTCGATCACGTTCCGGAGACCGGCGAAGTCGACCAGGGCCGCGCCGTCGAAACGGATGCCGGTGAGCCGGGCCAGGGTGGCGGAGAGCAGGTACGCGCCCGGCTGGCCGCCCCCACCGTACTCGTACGCTGTGTTGATCTTGTCTTCGCCGCCCGGATAGCCGCCGCCCGGCGGGATGTTCACCAGCAGGTCGCGCGGCACCGAGACCAGGTAGCCCTCGCGTAGCCCGGGGGGCACGTGCACGATCAGGATGGTGTCGGTGCGCTGCTCGGAGGCGGCGTCACCGGGTCGCCGGTCCGAGCCGACGAGCAGGTAGTTGAGCGGGCCGTCCAGGTCGGTGCGGTCCGCTCGGGCGCTCGGGTCGAGCAGCTCCGCCCGGCTCATCGTGCGCTCGTACCGGTCGGTGAGCACCCGGAGTCCGACCGCGGTGAGCGTGGCCAGCAGGATCGCCGTCAGCCCGATGCCGAGCAGTACGCGGGGCCATCGCGGCTTCCGGGTGCTCCTGCCCGGTGACCGCGTATCGCCCGTACGCCGCCTGCTGGCCGTGACGTCCCTCCCGCGAGCCTGATATGAGTACGACTCACATCAGGCTACGGAAGTGTCACTCCCGGCGATGGTGGTTTCGGTTGACGGGATGCCCCCTGCCGGTCACTTCCGGGAGGAGATCACCTCGGGGTTGTAGAAGACGAACTCGGCGAGCTTGTCCTTCCGGACGGCCTGGAACATGTCCAGGGTCTGCTCGCTGAGGGCCTCGTTGCCGTTGCCCTTGGCGTTGTAGGTGCCGCCGTTGGTCTTCAGCATGATCAGTTCGTTCCCGGTGACCCCGCGCATGGTGAACACGAAATCCTCGATCGAGACGCCGCCGGTGTCCAGGATGAACGCCTTGCCGGCCGCCTTGACCAGCTCGTTCAACTTCACCGGGTTGGTGAGGCTGCCGTTCTGGGTGGCCTTCTTGGCCATCGCCTTGATCAGCTGCTGCTGGTTCTGCTGGCGGTCGTAGTCGCTGTTCTTGAGGCCGTACCGCTGGCGGGAGAAGTCCAGGGCCGCCCAGCCCTCCATCTCCTGGCAGCCCTTCTTGTGCACCACCGGGGTGCGCGGCTTGCCGGTCTTCCTGGCGTCCGCGTTCCACATCGGCTCACCGTCGACGTACGACATGTGGATCGACTTGACGTCCTGCTTCGGGCAGATGCGCACCGAGCCCAGGGAGTCGATCACATTCTTGAAGCCGCCGAAGTTGATGATGGCCGCACCGTCGAAGCTGACCCCGGTCATCTCCTTGATGGTCTGTGCCATCAACTGGGCGCCGCCCTCCCAGCCGCCGCCGTTCTGGGCGCCGGCCTGGAACGCAGAGTTGATCTTGCCGACGCCGCCCCGGTAACCGGTCTTCTGGAAGGGCGGGATCCGCGCCTCGGTGTCGCGGGGGATCGAGATCAGGTACGCCTGGTCGTGGGTGGCCGGAATGTGCAGCACGATGATGCTGTCCGCGCGTACGTCGTCGGCCGCCCACCGCTCCCGAGCGTCGACGCCCAGCAGCAGCATGTCGATCGGACCCTTGAGGTCGGCCCCGCCCTCCGCGGAGGTCTTACCCGCGTCGCCGAGCAGGTTGCGCTGGGAGATGCTGCCGGTGGCCTGGCTGATCACCGCCTTGCTGCCGACGATCGCCACACCACTGGTCATCATCAGCGCGGCGCCGAAGATCACGGTGAGTCGGGCCCAGAGCGGATCCTTGCGACGGGTGCGCTTCTTGCCCGACTTGCCGGAATCCCCGTGGTCTCGGGTGGGTGGGGTGGCGGACGCGCGCGGCGGCTCAAGCAGAGAAGGGCTGTGAACCGGCATGCGTGCTCCAGTTCGTGTTCGCAGGAAGGGGCGGGAACACTTTACGTTCGCGTTTCCGTGGTGGCGAGGTCATGTGGTGGCCAATTCACGTTCCTCACCACGACATCCTGCTGAAATAGCCGATCGGGCAGAACAAACCAGACGATCGACCGTGCCTTGGACGTCTGACCGTGATCAGCCGTTTCCGGTGGGCGACGGTTTGTTGGCCGCCATCCAGTCGGCCATCGTGTCCGCCGACATCGCCCGGTACATGGTCAGCGCCTTCTCCCGGTCGGAGACGACCACCGACTCGCCGTTGATGGTCTGGCTGCCCAGGTGGGGACTGGTGACGAAGGTCAGATTCTCGCCCCGCAGGTTGCGGAACTGCACCGCCATGTCGGTGAGGGAGAAGCCCTGGTCGACGGTGACCGCGTCGGTGACCGACCTGAGGAAGGCGTTGAGCTTCTTCGGGTTGGTCAGGGTGCCCGTGCTCGCCGCCTTGTCCATCAGTGCCCGGAGGAAATCCTGCTGGTGGCGCATCCGGGCGAAGTCGCCGTCCGGGAACTGCTTGCGCTGACGAATCCAGTCCAGGGCCTCGGTGCCGTTCATGTGGTTGGTGCCCTTGGTGAACTTGCGGTACGGCTTGTGGATCGAGGTGATGGTCCGCTCGACCTCCAGGTCCACCCCGCCGAGGGCATCGGTGACCTGCTTGAACCCGGCGAAATCGATGGCCATCACGTGATCGATGTGTACGTCGGTGAAGCACTCGACCGTGCGTACCGCCAGCGGCAGCCCACCGAATGCGAAGGCGGCGTTGATCTTGCGTCGTTGACCCGTCTCGCATCCGGCACCGGCGCTTTCCGGAATCGGCACGTACAGATCCCGTGGGATGGAGACGAGGTACGCCTGCTTGTGGTCGGCGGGGATGTGCATGACGATGATCGTGTCGGCCCGCCACTCACCGGCCCGGTCCATCGGCGCGTCCGGGTCCCGTGAATCGGTGCCCACCAGCAGGATGTTCAGCGCGCCGTTGACCGCCTTGGCCGGCCGGCCGCCGGTGATCTCCGAGAACGGGTCGGTGCGGGCCATGTTCTTGTCGAGGCTGCGGGCGTAGAACCAGGCACCCGTGCCGAAGATCAGGGCCAGCGCCAGCACGGCCACGCCCGCCACCAGCGCGATGCGACGCCAGTGCGGACGCCGCCGGCGCGGCGGAACCCCACCGCCGGGTCCACCTGGACCCACCGGCCCACGCGGACCGCGCGGACCGCCGGGAGCGACCGGTTCGTCGTCGTACGCCGGGTACCCCAGGGTGTCGGCCGGTTGACCGGCTCGGCGACCCGGGCCCGGCACGGCCGCACGGCCGGCCCGGCGCAGGTGGGGAGCCGGCAGGGGGGCGGCGTTGGTCGCTGACATGTAACTCAGGGTACGCAGCCCGGGCCAGTGCCGCCCTCAGCACGAATCCGTGCCGTGTCGCGGCGTCGCCTACCCCAGCCGCTCGCGGAAGTGCTCGATCGTGCGCCGCAGCCCCTCCTCGGGAGCGACGGTCGGCTCGTAGCCGAGCAGTTCCCGGGCGAGGGTGAGATCCGGTCGGCGCTTCTCCGGGTCGTCCGCGCTACGCGTGACGTACGTCACCTCGGACTTGCTGTCGCAGAGCGCCACGATCGTCTCGGCCAGCTCCCGCATGCTCATCTCGTGCTCGGTGCCGCAGTTGATCGGCCCGCTCTCGGTGGAATCGAGCAGCAGCAGGATGCCCCGGACCAGATCCGCGACGTAGCAGATGGAACGGGTCTGGTTGCCGGTGCCGTGCACGGTGATCGGCTCGCCGCGCAGCGCCTGGGAGATGAAGGTGGGGATGGCCCGCCCGTCGTCCGGACGCATCCTCGGCCCGTAGGTGTTGTGCGCCATCACTGCGCTGCCGGCCCAGAAGTTCTCCTTGCCGGGCACACAGAAGTCGTATACCAGAGGAGTGGCCTGCACTGGTTCGATGGCGGTCACCCCGGCCCAGACCAGATCGCCCTGACGGTCGGCCGTGATCCGCTGCTCGACGCCGAGATCCCACTCCAGAGGGCTCCAGGGCGACACGTTGCAGAGGGTGAGCCGCCAGAACGGGTACTTCCGGTCGCCCGTCTTCTTCATGGTCGATGCGTAGTGGCCGATCGACGGCAGGAGGCCGAACCGTGCGAAGGCGACCACCAGGTCGTCCTTGAGCCGGGTCGAAACGGTTGAGAACTCGTGCCGGTTCCCCTCGGCCAGCTTCTTGCCGGAATGGACACCGTCACCTTGTCGGTACCCCTCCAGGAACCATTTCAGTCGGGACAACGGCAGGCCAAGGATCCAGCCCGGGATGCTCTTCTCGGTCGTGGCCAGGCCGAGATGCCGCCAGAGGTCGAGAAGGAGTTGACTGTGCACGTACAACGCGGGACCTCGCTGCGTGGTCTTCCGAGCTCGCACGACATGCAGGCCAAGGTTGGCTTCGATCACCGCCTGCGCGCGGTCCAGAGTTTCGTCGTCACACGAGATGGTGAGGTACGCGTTCTTAGGCCGCTGGTCGACCAGGCATCCTTCGGCTACGTAGAGCCCCATCAGCCAGAGCAGATCGTCGGTGAGATCGACCTGGACGGGCAGCCGAGCCTGGGCACCTGCGGCGTATCGGCGGACAGTCGCCTCGGAGGAAACCGGAATATCGAGCGCGTCGATGACCGCCAGCGGAGCGTCCTCGGCTGACCTCCAGCGCGCCAGGGTTCCCCAGCTCGAACGCCGGTCGCGGGCACCGCGTCGTGTCGCGATCAGATCCACGATCTCACGTCGCCGCTCGTGGAGCAGTTGGCCCAGCCCCGCCCAGGAAACGGCGACACTCCACGAGTCGGTGCCGCTCTGCTCGAATACGGTCAGCAGCGAAGCGTTCTTTCGATCCCGTTCGGTGATCTCGACCCGGGAGGCGATCGCGACCTGATCACCGATCCTGAGGTCGCGAACGGGAACGGGCTCGATCGCTCCAGTTGCGCTGTTCCGGCGGAAGAGGCTGTGATCGCCCGTCACGGCGAGGGCGCGACCGTACTTGGTGGTGACTCGGAAACACGGTGCGGTGGTGGGGTGTCCGACCAGCCATGTCGCTTCCGAGGCACTGACCCGTCCGTTCGCGTCGAAGGCGGGAACCGTGTAACCGTCAAGCGGCATCGACGTTCCGATTCGGTCGGCAAGCGCCTGGACCGGCTCATGGCGCAGTTCGCTGCCGTCATCGAACAACACCATCTCGTCGGCAAGGATGGAGTTGAAGATGCGTACGATCGCGGTGTCCACGCCCCGGCTGCGGCGGTACGCCATCGTGGCGGCCTCGGAGAAGCGCTTGGCCTCGTCGTAGACGCTGCGTACGCCGATCGGGTTGACGTTGCCCCAGTAGGTCTCCCGCTGCGGATGCTCCTTCGGGTCGCCGTACGCCTCGGAGGTCGACGCCAACAGGAACCGGGCGCCGTCGGCGGCGGCCCGTTCCAGCAGGTGCAGGGTGGCGACCGAGCCGACCCGCAGGATCTCCACCGGCAGCTTCTCGAAGTCGGTGGGGCTGGCCGGTGAGGCCATGTGCAGGATCGCGTCGAACCGTTCCGCCAACGCCGGGTGGGCGGGCAGCCCGTCGGAGACGTCGGCCTGCACCAGGGTGAAGTTCGGTGTGTCGAGCAGGTGGGCGACGTTCTCCTTCGACCCGGTGACGAAGTTGTCGACGGCGACCACTGTGCAGCCGCGCTCGATCAACACGTCCACCAGGTGCGAGGGGACGAAGCCGGCGCCGCCGGTGACCAGGATGCGGTGCCCAGGGCCGAAACGCTGCTCAACCTTCATGCCGGTCAGCCTATAAGGAGGGGCCCCCTGTTAACGCCTCGCGTGGTACAGGGGGCCCCTGTTAACAACTGACGGTCAGTGCGCGCCCGCTCCGGTGAGCGAACGCACCTCCAGTTCGGCGTACTTCTCCTCGTCGCTCTCCTTCGAGATCACTGTGCCGATGTAGCCGCAGAGGAAACCGAAGGGGATGGAGAGGATGCCCGGGTTCGACAGCGGGAACCACTGCCAGTCGTGATCGGGGAACATCGCCGTCGGGGCACCGGAGACCACCGGCGAGAAGAACACCAGCAGGACGGCTGCCAGCAGGCCGCCGTAGATCGCCCAGACCGCGCCGGAGGTGTTGAAGCGCTTCCAGAACAGGCTGTAGAGGATTGCCGGCAGGTTGCCTGAGGCGGCCACCGCGAAGGCCAGCGCCACCAGGAACGCCACGTTCAGGTTCTGCGCGAAGATCGACAGTACGATGGAGATCGCGCCGATCACCAGCGCGGAGATCCGGGCGACGTTCACCTCCTGCCGTTCCGACGCGGCGCCCCGCTTGACGACGTTGGCGTAGAAGTCGTGCGCCAGACTGGACGACGAGGCCAGGGTCAACCCCGCGACCACCGCCAGGATGGTGGCGAAGGCGACCGCCGCGATGATCGCCAGCAGCGCTGCGCCACCCAGGTCACCGCCGAAGAAGTCGATCCCGAGTGCCTCGGCGAGCTGTGGCGCCGCCGTGTTGCCGGCCTTGTCCTGCTCCCGGATGGCGTCGCCGCCGACCAGCGCCGCCGCGCCGAAGCCGAGCGCCAGGGTGAACAGGTAGAAGGTGCCGATGATGCCGATCGCCCAGAGCACGCTCTTGCGGGCCGCCTTCGCCGTCGGGACGGTGTAGAAGCGGATCAGGATGTGCGGCAGGCCGGCGGTGCCGAGCACCAGGGCGATGCCGAGGGAGAGCAGGTCGACCTTGTTGTAGAAGGTCTGTGTCGCGTTGCCGGCCACCTCGACGCCGTACCGTAGCCCGGGTTCCAGGAACGCGGTGCCCTGGCCGGAACTCGCGGCCGCGTCACCGAGGAGCGAGGACAGGTTGAACTTGTACTTTGCCAGCACGAGCAGGGTCATCAGCAGCGCGCCACTCATGAGCAGGAACGCCTTGACGATCTGCACGTACGTGGTGCCCTTCATGCCACCCACCGTCACGTAGATGATCATGAGGGCGCCGACCATGATGATGGTTGCGACCTTGGCGGTGTCCGCGTCCATGCCGAGGAAGGTGGTGCCGGGACGGATGCCGAGCAGCAGGGCCACGAGTGCCCCGGCGCCGACCATCTGAGCCAGCAGGTAGAAGATCGATACGGTGATCGTGGATACCGCCGCCGCCGTCCGCACCGGACGTTGACGCATCCGGAACGCGAGCACGTCGGCCATCGTGTACCGGCCCGAGTTCCGCAGCAGCTCCGCGACCAGCAGCAGGGCCACCAACCAGGCCACCAGGAACCCGATGGAGTACAGGAAGCCGTCGTAGCCGTAGAGCGCGATGATGCCGGCGATGCCGAGGAAGGACGCGGCCGACATGTAGTCGCCGCCGATCGCCATGCCGTTCTGGAAGCCGGAGAAGGACCGCCCGCCCGCGTAGAAGTCGGTGGCGGTCTTGGTCTGCCGGCTGGCCCAGATGGTGATCGCCAGAGTGGCCGCCACGAAGGCCAGGAACAGGACGATGGTCAGGTTCCGAGCGGTGGTGTTGCCCGCCTCGACGGCGAGGATCATGGCGTTCATGAGTCGCCTCCGCTGAGCTCGTCACGGATCTTGTCGGCCACCGGATCGATCTTCCGGTCGGCGTACCGGGAGTAGACCCAGGCGATGAGGAAGGTGGAGACGAACTGGAGCAGGCCGAAGACCAGCGCGACGTTGACGTTGGAGTTGAACAGGCGCGTACTCATGAAGTCGCGGGCGTACGCGGAGAGAATCACGTAGAGCGCGTACCACAGGAAGAACGCGATGGTCATCGGGAAGACGAAGCCTCGCAACGTGCGTCGCAGCCCGGCGAACTCGTCCGATCGTTGGACCGCGAGGTACCGCTCTGGCACCGAATCGGTCGGTGCGTCGGCGGGCGTGTCCGTGGACATGTGTAGATCACCACCTTCACTGGCGTCAGGGATCTCGCGCACGGTAAGGAGCGAGTTCTCCGCCAGAGAAGACCGGAGCCGGTAGTGGTCCAGGACGAGCGCCGAACGGCGGCATCGGCGCGCTCAGTGACCCGGACCACACCGTTCACCGGTTAGTCGAGGACCGACCCGGGTGACTCGGCCGGCTCGGCGTCGGTGCCGGGTGAATCAGTTCAGTTCCCGGTAGCGCCCGCGGTGGTGCAGCAGCGGCTCGGCTTCGTCGGCCAGTTCCACCCGCTCGATGGTCGCCTCGACGAGCAGGGACCAGCCGTACTCTCGGGCAACGTCCAGTCGGCAGCCGGCCCAGCCAGCCGCGTCGTCCGGGACCGGCCCGTAGGGCGTGTCGAGCCATCCGCCGGTGGCGAAGAGCCCTCCCGGCGACGGGAACAGACCGGCGAACCGGTCGGCGAGCTGCCGGTGTGGCGGGCCGAGCGGCGTCACGGCGAAGCGGCCGGTCTCCTCGGCGGCCGC
The DNA here is from genome assembly GCF_016863535.1 of Micromonospora lutea. Classification (GTDB taxonomy): domain Bacteria; phylum Actinomycetota; class Actinomycetes; order Mycobacteriales; family Micromonosporaceae; genus Micromonospora; species Micromonospora lutea. The sequence continues at coordinate 83,650 of NZ_BOPB01000012.1, read as the reverse complement.
CCACAGGTCTGACTCGGCGTCGACCAGTCCGAGGAGCCGACCTGGTTCGCCCTCGACGACCAGGGTCGAGGACACCGTCAGGCCGGCCGGTCCGGGTGCTGTCCAGAGGGTCACCGGTGCGGCGAGCCGGCCCCGTAGTCGGCGTACCGGCGAACGCTGCTCGGCTGGCGCGGCGAACGGGTCGGTGGAGTGGATCTGGGCACCCGGCTCTTGATTCACGTGAAACATTGTGGCCGCCGGGGACCGGACTTGAGGCGACGGCCCGGCGTTTCGGTGGTCCGTCAGCGGCGCGGGGTGACCAGGGCGAGGAGTTCGGGTTGGCGGCGGTCCAGCACGTCGCCGGCCAGGTACGCGCCGAGCAGCGCCGCGCCGACTCCGTAGGCCACACCCAGCGGCAGCCCCAGCCAGAGCCAGGCGTCGCCGAGCAGTGCCGCGGCGAGCACCATCGGTGTGGCGAGCGCTGCGGTGGCCACCATGGCCAGCAGGGTCAGCATTCCCTTCACCACCCCGGCGCCGCTGTTCATCGCGAACGGGTTGCTCGTCTCCGGCAGCGCGTACGCGCCCAGCACCGAGACGAACGAGTTGACCGCCAGTCCGGCACCGTAGGTGGCGACCAGGGCACCCGCCATGAACCCGATCCACGTCGGCTCGCCGAGGACCAGCGCGACGACCACGGCGACCACGGCCAGCATCGGCAGCACGTAGAGCGAGAACGCGGTGAGCCGGGCACGCAGCTCCAGCCGGCCGGGCACGCCGGCCACCACGTTTGCCGCGTACGCGCTGCCGTCGAAGCCGAACTGGTTGGCCAAGGTCACCGCGGCGAGCAGCCCGACGAAGAGCATCGAAACGCTGACCAGGATCGGCGACGAACTCCCTGCGGCACTGAAGCCCTGCTCGCTGTCGAAACTGAAGCCCTGCCCACCGAAGTTGACCATCACCGGCACGAAGAGGCCGACCACCGCAATGGTGATCAGGTTGGCGCGTCGTCGCGCGTCCCGCCACCAGTAGCGGGCCTCCCGGGCGACCAGGGCACCGAACCGGTCGCGGCGTAGCCAACCCGCAGCCCTGGGGAAGAGCTGAGCCACCACACCGCCGGTGAGCCTGGGCCCCGCCTTGGCCGGGCCGGCGGTGGCCGCCCCCACCATCGCCGACTCCAGCGAGCGCGACCACCAGGCCAGCAGCGCGACGATCGTCACCACGGTGATCAGCAGCTTCACGGGTGCGGCCCAGACTCGGCCCTGCGCCACGTCGATACCCGCCGTCCACGGGGCACCGAAGGGGGTCCAGCCGATCACCGTCGCCACGCCGCTGAGCCGGTCCCAGTTGGTGTCCTGGATCGCGGCCACGCCGGCGATCTGCAGCGGCCCGATCAGCGCGGCGACCACGGCGAGCAGCACGGCGGCCAGGTCGCGAACCCGGCGGGAGCGGAGCATGGAGGCGAATGCGCTGGTCACCGCTCGGGCACCGGCGACGCAGAGGAGCAGCCCGCAGACCACCCCGACGACGGTGACCAGGGCGGCCGACCAGCCGCCGAACACCGCGGCGGTCACCACCAGGCCGGAGAGCGCCAGCAGCACGGCGACCGTGGGCACGCTCACCAGCGCCGCCGCGAACAGCCCGGTCACCAGGGTGCGTCGGGACAGCGGCAGCAGCGCGAACCGGGCCGGGTCGAGCGTCTCGTCGACGCCGAAGAAGACCAGGGGCAGCAGCAGCCAACCGAGCACCGTCAGCCCACCGGCGAACGCGGCGATCATCAGGGCGTACCGGTCGTCGCCGACCAGGCCGGGTGACGCCAAACCGAAGAAGGCACCGGCCGCGAACCAGAGCCCGATCAGCGAGCCGACCAGGAACAGCGCCACCCGCCAGCCCTGACCGCGGAAGTTGTTGCCCATCACCCGCAGCTTGAGCCGGACGAAGTGGCGCGCCGATACCGACCGCGCCTGGCGCGCCGGCGTGGTCACCGGGCCAGCCACGCCAACTCCTCACCGGTGGCGGTACGCCCGCCGACCACCTCGACGAAGACGTCCTCCAGCGAGCGGTCGCCGCGTACCTGCTCCAGCGTGCCGACCTGCTTGATGGTGCCCCCGGCGAGGATCGCCACGTGTGAGCAGAGCCGTTGCACGACCTCCATGACGTGGCTGGAGAAGACCACCGTGCCGCCACCGGCAACGTACCGCTGGAGAATGTCCCGGATCAGCGCCGCCGAGACCGGGTCGACCGCCTCGAACGGTTCGTCGAGCACGAGCAGCCTCGGCCCGTGCAGCAGCGCGCAGGCCAGACCGATCTTCTTCTTCATGCCGGCGGAGTAGTCCACCACCAGGGTCCGGCCGGCGTCGGCGAGGGCCAGCACGTCGAGCAGCTCCGCCGCCCGCTGGTCGACCACGGCCGGGTCCATGCCGCGCAGCAGTCCGTGGTACGCCAGCAGTTCGGCCCCGCTGAGCCGGTCGAAGAGGCGTACCCCGTCCGGCATGACGCCGAGCAACTGCTTCGCGGTGACCGGGTCAGCCCACACGTCGTGGCCGAGCACCCACGCGCCGCCGGCGTCGGGCCGCAGCAGCCCGACCGCCATCGACAGGGTGGTGGTCTTGCCGGCGCCGTTCGGGCCGAGCAGCCCGTAGAAGGAGCCGGCCGGCACCTCAAGATCTACGCCGTTCACCGCGACCTTGCCGTCGAAGCTCTTCGCCAGGCCGCGTAGCGCCAGCGCCGGGTGCTCACCAGTCATGCGCCCGACCGTATCCGGTCTCGACCAGCCCGCCGCCCGACCGAGGGAGGATCCGCAGTTCATCCCAGAGTCGGATCCCGGAGCTGAGCCGGCACTCGTCGACCGGGCGCTCTTATGAGCGGAGGGCGTCGGGGGCGTGCAGGCGGAGCATGGTGCGGCCGATGTCGGCCGGGGCACGACGTCGGGTGGCCAGGGAGACCGCGATCATCACCGTGAAGGCCAGCGGCACCGTCCAGGCGGCCGGCTGGGCGATGAGAGCGGCCGGCCAGCCGGTCAGGGCCGGGCCGAGGACGGTGATCAGGACCGACGTCACGGCCGCGCCGCCGCCGACGAGGATCCCGGCGGCGGCACCCGCGTCGGTGAGGCCCCGCCACCAGATGCCGAGCACCAGCAGCGGGCAGAAGCTCGATGCGGCGACCGCGAACGCCAGCCCCACCACCTGCGAGACGTCCATCCCGGAGACGTTGAGGGCGAGGACCACCGGCACCACCCCGGCGATCACCGTGGCCAGCCGGAAGCCGCGCACCGAGCCCCGACCGAGCACGTCGGTGCTGATCACCCCGGCGACGCTGGTGAGCAGCCCGGACGAGGTGGACAGGAACGCCGCGAACGCTCCGGCAGCGACCAGCGCGGCCAGCAGGCGGCCGGTGGTCCCGGCGCCGAGCGCCGCCTCGGGCAACAGCACCACCACCGCGTCGGTCTGCCCGGTGACCAGCAGTTGCGGGGTGTAGATCCGACCCAGCACGCCGTAGATCGTGGGTAGCAGGTAGAAGACCCCGACCAGGGCCAGCACGACCAGGGTGGTGCGGCGGGCGGCAGCCCCGTCGGGGTTGGTGTAGAAGCGCACCAGGACGTGCGGCAGTCCCATGGTGCCCAGGAAGGTCGCCAGGATCAGTGAGTACGTGGCGAACAGTCCCCGGTCGCCGGAACCCGCGTCGTTGGGCAGCAGCCAGTCGGTGGCCCCGTTGGCGACTCCCGAGACCTCCGGCACCGGTTCACCCTCGGCGAAGCTCAGCTCGTCGCCGGGGCGTACCTCCCGGGTCTGGCCGTCCGGCAGGGTGAGCACCGCGCGCTGCTCGACCACGACGGTGGTCGCCGTCCGGAATGTCGACCCGTCGGGCGGGGTGACCGCCGGTCGCCCGTCGGCCTGCCACTGCAGGGCCAGAAAGATCGCCGGTACGGCGAGAGCGGTCAGCTTGAGCCAGTACTGGAACGCCTGCACGAAGGTGACCGCCCGCATCCCGCCCAGCGCCACGTTCGCGGTCACGACGACACCCACCACCAGCGCGCCCACCGGGTACGGCGAGCCGGCCAACGTGGCCAGTGTCAGGCCGGCACCCTGGAGTTGCGGCAGCAGGTAGAGCCAGCCGATGAAGATCACGAAAATGGTGGCCAGCGTCCGTAGCCGGCGGGAGCCGAGCCGCAGCTCGCAGAAGTCGGGCAGCGTGAACGCACCGGATCGGCGTAGCGGCGCGGCCACGAACAGCAGCAGCGCCAGGTAGCCGGCGGCGAACCCGACCGGATACCAGAGCACGTCCACGCCGTACTTGAGGATCAACCCGGCGACGCCGAGGAAGCTCGCCGCCGACAGGTACTCGCCACCGATCGCGGCAGCGTTCCAGGTGGGGCTGATCACCCGGGAGGCGACCAGGAAATCTGAGGTGGTGCGAGCCAGCCGCAGCCCGTAGAAGCCGATGGCGACGGTGACCAGCGTGACCGCCACGATCGCCGGTACGACGAGGTCGTTGCCCACGTCAGCGCTCCGGCCGCTGGACCAGGTCGGTGAAGTCCTGCTCGTTGCGTTCGGCCAGCCGGACGTACGTCCATCCGACGGCGACAAGGAACGGGAAGGAGAGCACCCCGAGCAGCAGCCACGGCAGGTTGACGCCGAGCACGGTCATCCGGCCGACCGAGGGCGCGACGGCGAACAGCCAGGGCAGTCCGCCCAGACCGACCAGCACCACCGCCGACAATTGCAGGGCCAGGGCGAGCTGAGCGCGGACCAGGCCGCGGATGAGCGCCTCACCGACCCGGGTCTGCTGGGTGAGTTCGGTGTGGGTGCCGGCGGGCCAGTGCGGCCGACGGGAAACCTCGGCCAACACCACCCGGGTACGCGCGGGAGGCCCGGATCCGACCGGCTCGTCGGAGGTTTCGGCGGGATCGGGTCGGCGGGGTGCCGGCGGTGCATCCTCGGCGGCCATCCCGGCAGTCTCGTCCGCCCGACGGGAATGTCAAGAGGGCTGTGGACAACCTGTGGACAACAGGTCACCCCTGTGGACAACCCGGTGGACAACGCCGCGATCAGCGGCTCCACTCCTGCTTGGCGGCCCGGACCAGCTTGTCCTTGAGCTCCCGGGTGTGTCGTCGGCTCACCGGCAGCTCCGTGCTGTCGATGACCACCACGTAGCCGGAGTTCACCAGGCGAAGTTCAGCGATCAGCCGCAGCTGCACCAGGTACGACCGGTGGATCCGGACGAAACCGGCGTCGGCCCACCGTTCGGCGAGCGTGGCCAGCGACACCCGTACCAGGTGCGACCCGTCCGCGGTGTGCAGCCGGGCGTAGTCACCCTGCGCCTCGACCCACCGCACCGCCGACCGGGGCAGCATCTTGGTGGTGCCGGCCAACTCGACCGGGATCGTGGGATCCTCCTCCGCCCTGGCCAGCGCGGCGGGATGGGTGGGTACCACCCGCGAGCCGACCACCCGGCGCAGTGCCTCGGCCAACCGCTCCGCGCGTACCGGCTTGCGTACGTAATCGGTGGCACCCATGTCGAAGGCGTCCGCCGCACCGTCGTCGTAGGCGGTCACGAAGACGATCGCCGGAGGTCGGACGAAGCGCCGCAGCACCCGGGCCAACTCCATGCCGTCCAGGCCGGGCATCCGGATGTCCAGGAAGACCACGTCCACGTCGTCGTCGCGGAGCACCCGCAACGCCTCGGTGGCGTCGCCGGCCGTGTGCAGCCGGGCCACCCGGTGGTCGGCCCGCAGGTGGTACGCCAACTCGTCCAACGCCGGTGGCTCGTCGTCGACCGCCAACACCCGCAGGAAACCGGCGACGGGGGTCGGGCCGGCGCCGGTCACGAACCCGCCCGTACGCCAGGGTGAAACTTCGGCACCCGCATGCTCACCTTCGTCCCCAGACCGACACCGGTCTCGACGACCAGGCCGAAGCCGTCGCCGAAGACCGACCGCAGGCGCTCGTCGACGTTCGACAGCCCGACGTGCTGGCCCGGATCGTCCCCCGGGTCGCCGGTCGACCCGGCCAGTTCTGCTATTCCTGCGGTCAGGGTGGCCGGATCCATCCCCACTCCGTCGTCCTCCACCGTTATGTGACATTCGGCGCCCGCGTCCCGGGCCTCGATGCTCACGATGCCTGTGCCCGGCTTGCGCGACAACCCGTGGCGTACCGCGTTTTCGACAAGAGGTTGCAGGCACAGGAACGGCAGGGTCACCGGCAGCACCTCGGGGGCGATCTGGAGCCGCACCTGAAGCCGGTCACCGAACCTGGCCCGCTCGATGGTCAGGTAGCGGTCGATCGAGCGCAGCTCCTCGGCCAACGTGGTGAATTCGCCGTGTGCCCGGAACGAGTACCTGGTGAACTCGGCGAACTCCAGGATCAGCTCGCGGGCCCGCTCGGGATCGGTCCGGACAAAGGAGCCGATGGCGGTCAACGCGTTGTAGATGAAGTGGGGGCTGATCTGGGCGCGCAGCGCGCGTACCTCAGCCCGGGCCAACCGCTCCCGCGACGAGTCCAGCTCCGCCAGCGCCACCTGGCTGCCGGCCCAGTGGGCGGTCTCCAGGGTGGCCTGGACCAGGCCGGGCGCGGGTGCGCCGTCGGTGACGGCGACCAGCGCGCCCGCGATCCGGCCCGACGCCCCACCGAGCGGGGCCACCACCGCACCCCGGACCGGGCAGTCGATCCGGTTGCAGGTCAGCTCCGCTTCGCCCAGCACGGTGGATCGCTCCGAGGCGATCACCCGACGGGCGGCGGTGCGCAGCTGCTCCCGGTGGTGTGCGCCGCGTCCGTCGAGGGCCACCAGGTCGTCGGTGTCGGTCAACGCCAACCCCGCCGCGCCGACCAGGGTGCGGAGGTGTCGGGCGGCCTTCGCCGCGTCGGCCGGGTTCAGTCCGGCACGCAGCGGCTCGGCCGCCAGCCCGGCGGTGTGCAGCACCTCGTAGGTGGCCCGCTGTCCGGGAGTGGCGATGCCGCGCCGCCCACGCAGCCGGCCGACCGCGAACAGCGCCCCGGCCAGCACGCTGACCAGGGAAAAAACGCCGATCACGGCGGAGACGTTGCCACCCACGTGGACGATCCTGCTGGTTCCGGGCGTTGTGGGAAAGGGGTGGGGGCCGGTCAGTACGCGCCCTTGCGCGCCACCACCACGCCCACCGTGCGCCACAGGATGCTCAGGTCGTACGCCAGCGACCAGTTGTCGACGTAGTACAGGTCCAGCCGGACGGCCTCGTCCCAGGAGAGGTCGGAGCGGCCGGACACCTGCCACAAACCGGTCATCCCCGGACGGACCAGCAGCCGGCGTCGTACATCACCCAGGAAGTCGCCGTCGTCGGCGGGCAGCGGGCGCGGCCCGACCAGCGACATCTCACCCTTGAGCACGTTGATCAGCTGCGGCAGTTCATCGAGCGACGAGGCACGCAGGAAGCGACCCACCGGGAAGACCCGGGGATCCTGCTTCATCTTGAACAGCATGCCGTCGGTCTCGTTCTGGTCGACCAGGCTGGCCAGCCGATCCTCGGCGTCGACGTACATGGTCCGGAACTTCCACACCCGGAACGTGCGCCCCTCGTGCCCCACCCGGGGTTGCCGGAAGAAGACCGGACCCGGATCGGAGATCCGGATCGCGATGGCGATCGCGATGAACACCGGAATGAGCATGAGCAGCCCGATTCCGGCGCCGACGCGGTCCATCATGCTCTTGGCCAGCAGCGCCGGCCCGGAGAGGGTGGGCTCCTCGACGTGCAGCAGCGGCAGTCCCTCGATCGGGCGGATGTGCACCCGGGGACCGGCGATGTCGGTCAGCTGCGGGGCCACCACCAGGTCGACGCCGGAGCCCTCCAACTGCCAGGCCAGGCGGCGCAGCTCGCCGGGTTCCGCGCTGGCCGAGCCGCAGACCGCGATGGTGTCCGCGCCCACCTCGCGCACCAGGGCCAGCACGTCGCGGCCCGCGTACACCGGGACGGGGGTCTGCACGCCCTTGGCCGCCGCGTAACCGTCGGTGATGTGGATGGCGACCGGGACGAGCCCGGCGGCCGGGGTGCGGGTGACCGCCGTGTAGACCTCCAGGCACTCCGGCAGGGTCCCGACCAGCACCATCCGGTGCGCCGCCTGCTGGATGTTGCGCCGGACGGTGTGCAGCACGAAACGGGCCAGGATCCGGCCCAGCAGGATCAGCAGCAGCGCCAGCAGCAGCGCCGTGCCGACGGTGAACCGGGACAGGTCGGTCTTGGTGGCGAAGGCGAGGAACGACACCGCCGCGCAGACGGTCACCCCGGCCCGGATCACCCGCTTGAACTCGTCCGGGCCGAGCCCGAGGCAGCGCCGATCGTAGGCCCCGTTGAACCAGAGAATGACCAGCCAGCCGAGCGGCAGCAGCAGGAACGCCACCGTGTAGAACCAGGTCGGGTCGTTCTGCGCCTCGTGGAAACCAGCGGTGGCCTGGTCGAACGTGCGGATCGCGGTGTAGCTGGCGAAGGCCGCCGCGGCGAAGTCGAGCAGCAGCAGGATCGCCGTGTAGGGCCGGTGCCAGCGCGACACGCGCCGCCGGGCCCGGGCCCACGCCGTTCGGGGTACGCCGTTCGGGGACGGCGGATTCGGCGGCTGGATCTCGAAGCTGTCGACGTGCCGCACGAGTCTGCTCCGGCCTTCGTTGGTAACCGGGCGCTGGAGGCTAGCCGTCACCTCACCCATGTCCTCCCGCATGACCCCGACGCGTTCACTCGCCGTGACCGCCCGGGTCGCCCACCGTTCCAGTTTCCCACGCGAGTTCCGTTCCGTCGCCGACCCGAGGGACATTGCACGGCGGCCCCTACCGCCTGGGATCTGGCCGGCCCCATGCCATTCGGAGGCCGGGGACCGGGCCACTATACCGATGGATGGCGGCCCGGGTAGAGCGCCGGACCGGTGGTTACGCGCCGCCCGTCCGATTCCGCTCCGTAATCAGGCAGTGGTGTTACTCACCGTACGAGTCTCGACAACCGTCGGTCAGCGAGGGGCTTGCCGCCGGTCTGGCACGTCGGGCAGTACTGAAGGCTGGAGTCGGCGAAGGAGACCTCCCGGACGGTGTCTCCACAGACCGGACAGGGCAACCCGGTACGCGCGTGCACCTTGAGCCCGGACCGCTTCTCGCCCTTCAACTCCGCGGCCCGCTGCCCCAGCGACCGGGTCACCGCGTCGCCGAGCACCCGACGGGTCGCCGCGTGCAGCGTCGCCATCTGGTCGTCGGTCAACCGGTCGGTCAGTGCGAACGGTGACAGCTTCGCGGCGTGCAGGATCTCGTCGGAGTACGCGTTGCCGACCCCGCCGAGCACCGCCTGGTCGGTGAGCACCCCCTTGACCTGGCCCCGCCGGCTACGCAGCGCAGCGGCGAAGGTGGCGAGGTCGGCTGAGAGCGCGTCCGGCCCGAGCTTGGCCACCCCGGGCACCGCCTGCGGGTCCGTCACCAGGTAGGCGGCGAGTTTCTTCTGCGTACCGGCCTCGGTCAGGTCGAAGCCGGAGCCGTCGTCGAGGCGTACCCGGATCGCGATCGGTCCCTTGCCGGGCCGCAACGGCACAGTCGAGGCGAACGCCTCCCGGTAGTGCAGCCAGCCGGCGCGGGCCAGGTGCACCACCAGGTGCAGGTCGCCGTCGAAGACCACGTCGAGGAACTTGCCGTACCGCCGGGCGTCGGTCACCGCCCGGCCCGCGACGGCGGTCGGCGCCGGGTCGTACGTCTTCAGGGCGCTGATCGCGGCGACCTCCAGGCGGTCGACACGCCGACCCACCGCGCGCTGTCGCAGGTAACCGGCGAGCGCCTCCACCTCCGGAAGTTCGGGCACACCCCAACGGTAGCCTTCTTTCCCGTGAGAATCGTGGTGGCGCACAACCGGTACCGGGAAGCTCAGCCCTCCGGGGAGAACACCATCGTCGACGCGGAGATTGCCCAGCTCACCGCCGCCGGTGTGGAGGTGCTGCCCTTCCTGCGCAGCTCCGACGAGATCCCGTCGATGCCGAAGAGCGCGAAGGCGCTGCTGCCGATCTCCCCGATCTACGCGCCCAGGGCCCAGCAGGAGCTGTCCCGGCTGCTCACCGAGCACCGGCCGGACGTGCTACACCTGCACAACCCGTATCCGCTGCTGTCGCCCTGGGTGGTGCGGACCGCGCACAAGCATGGCGTGCCGGTGGTGCAGACGGTGCACAACTACCGCCAGGTCTGTTCCTCCGGGCTGTACTTCCGGGACGGCATGATCTGCCAGGACTGCCGGGGTCGGGCACTGGGCGTGCCGGCGGTGGTGCACCGCTGCTACCGGGGGTCGCGGGCGCAGAGCGCGCTGATGGCCACCACCCTGGCCGTGCACCGGGGCACCTGGAAGTCGGTGGACCGGTTCATCGCGCTGACCAGCGCGGTCGCTGACCACCTGCGCGACTACGGCATCCCGGATTCTCGGATCGTCGTCAAGCCGAACGGCATCCCTGACCCGGGCGCGCCGGTGCCGCTGGGCCAGGGCTTCCTCTTCCTCGGCCGGCTCTCCCCCGAGAAGGGCCTCGACCTGCTGATGGATGCCTGGCGACGGCATCCGGACGGGACACTGGGTCCGCTGCGCGTCGCCGGGGACGGCGAGCTGCGCCCGCTGGTCGAGGCGGCGGCGGCCGAGCGTTCCGACGTCACCTACCTGGGCCCGCTGGACCGTGACGGTGTCCGCCGGGCGTTGGCGGCCAGCGCCGTGGTGCTGGCGACCTCCGTCTGGCACGACGTGCTGCCGACTGTGATCATCGAGGCGCTGGCCAGCGGCCGGCCGGTCCTCGGCACCGCGCTCGGCGGCATCCCGTACCTGGTCGGCGCGGACACTCCCCGCGAGCCCGCCGGCACCGGCCCGGCCGTCGCCGCCTCGGCGTCGGCCCCGCCCAGCCCCGACGGCCCCACCGGGTCCGAGGCGGGCGCGCTGCCGGACGGGATCCAGGCCGGCACGGCCGGCTGGGTGGTGCCCCCGGACGCGGCGGCGCTCGCCGCCGCGCTGCCGGTCGCCGCTGCCGGTGCCGCCGCGCTCTCCGCCCCGGCGAGGCTGCGCTACGAGCGCACCTTCCACCCCGACGTGGTCACCAAGCGCCTCATCGACGTGTACGCCTCCCTCGCCCGGCCGCCCCGCTAGAGCATCTCGTTCGCCGGGGCGGCGTGGGCCGAAGGCTCAGGGGGTCGACCGGAGCTACCTCGGGTGGTGCGGCTGGTACTAGTAGGAGGTGAGCTTGTAGGAGAGGAACTGGCCGGGGTTCCAGCTCCGCCAGATGCCGAGCCCCATCCCGTGTCCGGTGCAGTCGTCACTTGCGTAGGCGACGGCGTACACGGGGGTCCAGGCGATGAGGGTGACCGCGTCCTGCATCGGGTGGCAGTTGTCATCGACCGTGGTGTGCCGGGCGACCACGTAGGCGCTCTGCGCGGTGTAGAGGACCAGGCCCTGGTCAGGAACCTTGAACGGCTCCCGCTCCGGCTCGGAGGCAGCCGCAGGCGCGGCGACCAGAGAGGTGGTCAGGGCTGCGGCGGCGAGTACCGAGGCGATCCGCTTGGCGGTTTTGCGCATGAGGCCTCCAAGGGGGTGGGATGCCATGGAACAAGATCTATCTATGGAGCCTGCCATGTGATTGATTGCGGTGTCAACAATTCTTTCCCTCGCTACAGCGAAGCGCGGGCGGAGAAGGCGATGCTGGCGAGGAGGAAGCCGCCGTTGACGATGGTGAAGGCCACCACCGCCCAGAAGGTGAGCGCGGGGGCGAAGGCCAGCACCAGGGCGGCTGCGAAGATCACCGCGCCGTAGTCGCGGACCAGCTTGACCAGGCGTACCGGCAGGCTGGTGGAGGTGACCATGCTGGCGGCGTTCGGGCCGGACTGCATCACCGAGGTGACCAGGTTGACCATCCAGGTGCCGGCGAACGCGGCCACCAGCCAGACCGGCGTCGAGGGACGCTGCGCCACGGCAGTCGCCGCCAGCGCCGCCACCAGGGCGATCTGGGCGGCCACGTCACAGAGCACGTCGACCCGGGCGCCCGCCGCGCTGCCCTGGCCGGTCACCCGAGCCAGCTGGCCGTCGGCGCAGTCCAGGGCGTACGCCACCTGCCAGCCGACCAGGGCGGCCAGGCCGACCACCCAGGCCGGTACGTTCCCGGCCGCGACCGGGCCGGCGAGAACGACCACGGTGACCGAGGTGGCCAGTCCGAGCACCAGGTTGGTGATGGTCAACGCGGTCGGGCGCAGCCCGAGACGTTGGGCGACCAACGCGAAGACCGCGCCGATCCACTGGCTGATCGACTCGCTGAACAGGCCACCGCCCCGGTTCACCCGGTGGAAGTCCGCGACGGTGGGCTGGGACGGCTCAGCCAAGGTGCTCACGGAGGGCGTCAACGTAGTCTCCCAGCCGGGTACGAAGGTCGTCAGCGGACAGCGCGAGGTGCTCGAGGATCGTGTAGCGGTCCGGCCGGGTACGCGGCGCGAAGACCACTGCCTCGACGAACTGCTCGTCGGTGAGACCGAGCTCGCTCGGTCGGGTGGACAGCCCGTGCCGGTGCAGGCAGCGGGCTAGTTGCCCGAAGCGTTCCAGATCGCCTCGGAGGAAGGTGCAGAAGAGCGCGCCGAGACCGACCTGCTCCCCGTGCGAGCCGGTGCCCGGGAAGAGGTGGTCGATGGCGTGTGAGATCTCGTGGTCGCCGCCGCTGGCCGGTCGGCTGGAACCACAGATCGACATCGAGATGCCGCCCAGGATCAGCGCCTCGGCCAACGTGGTGAGGAAGGCGTCGTCGGTCAGCTTGCCCGGGTGGTTGACCAGGGCCTCCGCCCCGGTGCGGGCCAGCGTCAGGGCCAGTCCGTCGATCGGTTCGCCGCGTACCTGGTTCGCCAGTTCCCAGTCGGCGCAGGCGCTCAGGTTGCTCACCGCGTCGCCGATGCCGGCCTGGGTCTGCCGATCGGGTCCGTTCTCCACGAAGTCGAGGTCGACCAGGACGGCGATCGGGATGTGCACGCCGTACGAGCCCTTGCCGCCCTCGTGACTCAGCGACGCCACCGGGGAGGCGATGCCGTCGTTGGCGAGGCTGGTCGCCACGGTGACCATCGGGAGGCCGTAACGGGTGGCGGCGTACTTGGCGGTGTCGATGGTCTTACCGCCACCGATGCCGACGACCGCGTCGTAGTGCCGGCGACGAAGCTGGTCACCCAGCGCGTTGGCCGAGTCGACGGTACCGCCGCTGACGGTGAAGATGTCGGCCGAGCCAAGCGAGGGCTGGCACAGCTTGGCGATCTTCTCGCCCTGTCCGGGGCCGACCACCACGGCGACGTCACCGCCGCCGGAGATCCGTCGGTCAGCCAGCAACGTGCCGAGGTCCGTCACCGCACCTCGGCGCACCTCGATCGACAGCGGCGTGGTGACCGTACGGGCTAGTAGCGGCACGCGATCTCCCGCGCCCGGGCCAGGTCGGCGTGGTTGTCGACCTCGACCCAGGACACGTCACCGATCGGCGCGGCCCGCACCTCACCACCTCGATCGGCGAACTCCTGGTAGCCGTCCTCGTAGTACAGGTTCGGGTCGCGCCGCCAGGTCGTCTCCAGCGCGTCGGCGAGGGCCTCGGCCACCTGCGGCTCGATCAGAGTTGCCCCGATGTACTCGCCGTACGCCTCGGCCGGCTCCATCAACTTGGTGATCCGGGTGAGTTGGCCGGCGGCGTCGAAGGTGGTCTTCATCTCCTCCTCGGCCAGCGGCTTGATGGTGTCGATGGCCAGCAGCACACCGGGGCCACGCTCGGCCAGCAGGGTCTTCTCCACGCTCACCGGGTGCACGGTGTCCCCGTTGACCAGCAGCACCCCCCGGGAGAACCAGTCACGCGCCAGCCAGAGGGAGTACGCGTTGTTCCACTCCTCGGCCTTGTCGTTGTGCACGAGGGTGATGGTGACGCCGTACCGCCGCTCCAGGTCGGCCTGGCGTTCCCGGACGGCGTCCGCGGCGTAGCCCACCACGATCACGACGTCCGTGAGCCCCACGTCGGCCAGGTTGCGCAGGGCGATGTCGAGGATGGTGATCTCGCCATCCACCGGTACCAGCGCCTTGGGCAGGGTGTCGGTGTAGGGGCGCAATCGTCGGCCGGCGCCAGCAGCCAGCACCATGCCGACCATGCCGGCGTCAGTTCCTTCTCTCACGGCGTTCACCGAAGGAGGATAGCGCCGCCCGTGCCGGCGCTGCCGCCGGTCGACCGGCCAGCGGCCGACGGAGGTCGGTCAGCCGGGCAGGGCCGCCAGGTCGGCGAGCATCGTCAGCCGTTCCTCGGCGGTCAGCACCGCGTACGGTCCGGCCGCACGACGGTCGGTTTCCAGCTCGATGGCCTGACGCTGTGGACCGGCGGGCACCACGATGCTCGCCGCGGTATGCCCGGCGGCCTGCCACGCGTCGGCGTGCGCGTCGGCGCGGTGGTACCGCAGTACGCCGAGACGGTTGAGCAGCAGCACGCCGGGTGGGGTGCCGTCCGGCTCGTGCAGCGGCGTCACCGCGTGGAACGCCTCGCCGCCCGCTGCGGCGCAGAGCAGGTGACCGACGACCTGCGTCAGCCGCAGCACCCGGTCGTGGTGGCTGGCCCACAGTTCCTCGGTCACCTCGGCGTGCACCTGATACAGCTCAGCGAGGAAGGCCACGCCCCGCTCGGTGGCGGTCAGCTCGCCGTCCGGGCTGCGGTGGATCATTCCGTACGCGACGTGCCGGTCCAGGCTCCGGCGGCAGGTGGTCGGGTCCCGGTAGCGGGTCACCGCGGCGAACCCTGGTTCGTCGACCGTGCCACCCGGTGCGGCCAGGCGGGTGCGCAGTTCCACCAGGAAGCCGGTGGCGGGCGGTCCGCCGTACCGCTGGGCCAGCTCGGCGCCGCCACCGTGCCGACCGGCCTGCATGGCTGCGGTGAAGACCCGGTCCACGGCAGGCGCCACCAGCGCCGCGTACCGATGCGGAGGTAGCCCGACCGTGTCGCTCACGAACCGGTGGACCGCAGGGTGGCGAAGGCCTGCTCGGCGATGTGTCGGACCAATCCGTCGTTGACGTCACGGTGCTCGTCGAGCAGGTCGAGATCGTCGGGTCCGAGCCAGCGGTACTCGGTGTGCTTGCCCGCCTCCAGCACCGGGGCTGCGAGATCGCCGTCGACCCGGACCAGCCAGTCACTCTCGATCCGGGTCAGACCGTCGTCGCCGACGTAGCGGTACTCGCCGACCTCGGCGATCACCTCGGACACCCGCCAGCCGGTCTCCTCGGTGACCTCGCGGTACAGCGCCTCGTGCACGGACTCGCCCGGTTCGAGGTGCCCACCGACGATGTCCCAGCAGTTGGGGAAGAGCCGCCGGTGCGGCGAGCGGCGTTGGAAGAACAGGCGTCCGTCGGGGGCGACGATCAGCGCTCCGGTGCAGCGCAGCGGCTCGGTGGACACGTCAAGAACAGTAGCCGTGACCGCCCCGCCACGACGATGTCCGGTCTTGTCCCGGAAACCTACGGGGTTCACCATTGCGGGTATCCGGGTGCGGCTGTCCCATAGGGGTGATGTGTCATGCAGGTTCGGGAAGCAATGTCCAGTGAGATCCTCGTGGTCGGTCCGGAGCACACGCTCCCGCCAGGCGGCGCGGATGATGTCGGAGCGCGGCGTCGGGTCGGCCGTGGTGATCGATCCGGATTCCGAGGGGATCGGGATCATGACCGAGCGCGACGTGCTCAACGCGATCGGTGCCGGTCTCGACTGCGATGTCGAGCGGACCGGGGCCCACCTGACCTGGGACGTCGTCTACGCCGGGCCGGAGTGGACGATCGAGGAAGCGGCGGCGGCGATGGCCCGGGGTGGCTTCCGGCATCTCGTCGTCCTCGACGGTCGTGAGGTCGCCGGCGTCATCTCCGTACGCGACATCATGCGGGTGTGGGCGGCCAGCCGGATGGTCGGCACCGGCGGATGAGGTAGCCGGCCGGTTGTCACCCGGTTGACCGCATCGCTGGCCGAGCCGTTCCGGTTGAACGCGCCGGTCGGCGGGTACTGCCCCTGCTGTGGGCGCGGGCGGATCGTGCCCCGCGGGGAGGCGTGATGCGCGGCGCGGACCGGTTGATCCAGCAGCAGTACGAGATGCTCCTGCGGCGGGACGTGGCTCGCCTGCCGGAGCTGTACGCGACGGACGCCCGTTACGCCATGCCCGGCGTGACGGTGCGCCCGACCGAGTTGCCGGCCCTGCTGCGTACCTGGACGGGGGCCTTTCCCGACCTGCAGGTCGACCCGCTCGGTGCGATACGCACGGCAGGTGGTGCGGCGGTCGAGCACCGGTTGACCGGCACCCACACGGGGGTGCTGCACACCCCCTTCGGCACCATCGCGCCCACCGGACGGAACGTCTCCTGGGAGGTGGTGGACGTCGTCCGGGTGCGCCGGGGCCGGATCGCCGGCTGGCGGTCCTACTTCGACTGGGGGCAGTTGATGACTCTCCTCGGCCTCCGGGTGGCGGGGACCTCGCGACGGCCGCTGGACGAACCGGTCAGCCTGGCGGCCTGATCTGTTGCGGACCCCGGTGTGAGTGGATCGTCCGCCGGGGTCCGCCGTTCACCCGACCCGGTGGCTCAGGATGCGGACATCGCCGTGCCGTCGGCGTGCGGCCCACCACCGCCCGTACGCTGAACAGCCATGACCGCCGAGCAGATGATCTCCTTCGCCCGTGGCGCACCCTCACTGGACATCGTCGATGTCGAGGGGCTCAAGGCCGCCGCCGTCCGTGCCTTCGACGCCGACCCCGCCGGTGTGACCGCGTACGGCACCTCCGTCGGTTACGTCCCGCTCCGCAAGTGGATCGCCGAGAAGCACGGCGTGGCGGCGGAGCAGGTGCTGGTCACCAACGGCTCGTTGCAGGCTGACGCCTTTCTCTTCGAGCACCTGGTCCGTCCCGGCGACGCGGTGGTGGTGGAGCGTCCCACCTATGACCGCACCCTGCTCAACCTGCGGAACATGGGCAGTGAACTGCACGGCGTCACCATCCAGCCGGACGGCCTGGACACCGCCGAGTTGCGCAAGCTGCTGGAGTCCGGGGTGCGTCCCCGGCTGGCCCATGTCATCCCGAACTACCAGAACCCGGCCGGCGTGACGTTGTCCCTGGAGAAGCGGCACGAACTACTGGACCTGGCCGCCGAGTTCGGTTTCACGATCTTCGAGGACGACCCGTACGCGGACATCCGGTTCCGGGGCGAGGCGCTGCCGTCGATGCTGTCAATGGACACCCGCAACGTGGTCGTACACGCCTCCAGCTTCACCAAGACCGTCTGCCCTGGCGTCCGGGTCGGGTACCTGGTGGGTCCGACGGACCTGATCGCGGACATCGTGAAGAAGGCGACCAGCCTCTACATCTCTCCCGGCATGGTCTCGCAGGCCATCGTGCATCAGTTCTGTGTGTCGGGGGACATCGGGCGGTCGATCGAGACGGTCCGGGCGGCCCTCGGCGAACGGGCCAGGGTGCTCGCCGAATCGCTGCGTCGGCACATTCCCGAGGCCCGATTCGTGGAACCGGACGGTGGCTACTTCCTCTGGGTCGAGTTGCCGGAGGACGTCGAGGTGGACCGGCTCGCCCCGGCGGCGGCCGAGCGCGGGGTCGCGGTGGTCAAGGGCAGCGACTTCGTCATCGACGGCGGGCGGCACGCGTTGCGGCTGGCCTATTCGGCGGTCACCGCAGACCGGATCGATGAGGGTGTTCGGCGGCTGGCCGAGGCGATGGAGGCGGTACGCGGCTGAATTTCTGTCAGATTTCCGACAGAACGGCAATATTGGCGGGCCTGGACCTCCCGCTGGAGCGACTCCGGGCCCACAATGCTGCGAGCGTCACTCACCACGCGTACCAGAAATCAGGTCGGCCCCGCCGTCACGATTCCGGTACCAAACGCGGCCCAGCCGCCCACGCGTCGGTGTGACGCGGCCAGCACAACCCCCGCCCCCAACGGTGCCGGGCGGGCCGGATCGCCCCCTCACCCCCCGGATGCGGTCCGGTCCGTCCGGCGCCACCCCTGCCGCACGACCATGATCGCTGCGGCGGCGTAACCTGCAAGCCGCAGTCGGCGGGGGGAGGGACGCGATGACGGAGCGGACGCAGCGTGCGGAGGCGACCTCCGCGGACGGCCCGGCCACCGAGGGCACCCGGACCGCGAACGCCAACGGGGGCCGCGCCCTACGACCCCGAAACTGGTCGCCCATGCGGGCCGTCACGCGCCGGCTCGGCGCCGACGGATCACAGTCCGACCAGCCGCAGGCCGCACAGCGGCGTAGCGCGGTGGTCGACTGCGCGCTCTACCTCGATGGGCATCGGCAGGCCGGCGACTGGGACTACGCCGGCGCGCTGGCTGCGGCTCGCGACGCCGAGTCGGGTTTCGTCTGGCTCGGCCTGCACGAGCCGGATCTTGCCGAGATGACCGAGATCGCCACCACGTACGGGCTGCACGAACTGGCCGTGGAAGACGCGGTGAAGGCCCGGCAACGTCCGAAGTTGGAGCGCTTCGGCGAGGTCAGCTTCCTGGTGCTGCGCACCGCCCGGTACTGCGAGCACACCGAGCTGACGGAGAACTCCGATGTGGTGGAGACCGGGCAGGTGATGCTCTTCATCGGCCCGCAGTTCGTGATCAGTGTCCGGCACGGTGATGCCGGCCGGCTGACGCCCCTACGCGAGGAGTTGGAAGCTCGCCGGGAACTGCTGCTCAACGGCCCCTGGGCCGTCGCGTACGCGATCACTGACCGGGTCGTCGACCTCTACCTGGAGGTCGCCGACCAGCTTGAGGACGACATGGACGTGCTGGAGACGGAGGTGTTCGACCGCCAGACCAGCGGCCGGATCCAGCGGATCTACCAGATGAAGCGGGAACTGGTCGAGTTCAAACGGGCGGTGATGCCGTTGCAGCGCCCGTTGCTGGCGCTGACCGCGCAGATGAACCGGGACGTGCCCAAGGAGGTTCGCCGTTACTTCCGGGACGTGCAGGACCATCTCAGCCGCACCGTCGAGCAGATCAACTCCCACGACGACCTGCTGAACTCGATTCTTCAGGCGCGGCTGGCCCAGGTGACGGTCGACCAGAACAACGACATGCGCAAGATCGCTGCTTGGGCGGCCATCGCCGCCGTGTGGACGGCGATCGCCGGCGTCTACGGCATGAACTTCGGCTTCATGCCGGAGCTGAACTGGACCTACGGCTATCCAGGGGTGCTGGCCCTGATGCTCGCCACGTCCCTCACCCTCTACCGCTGGTTCCGCCGCAACGACTGGCTCTAACCCCACCCACCCCGCTCCCCGCTCCCGCTCCCCGCTCCTCGCGTCGATCATGAGGTTGTTACCGCGCTCATCGGCGTGTCGCGGTAACAACCTCATGATCAACCTGGACGGGGCGGGGCGGGGTTGGGTGGGGTTGGGTGGGGTGGGGTTGGGTGTTATGGGCGGGTGTTGGATTTGTGGTTGGTGGCCTTGGTGAGGTCGTCGGCGGGGCGGCCGGTGCTGGTGCGGGCGCCTTCCGCGACCGAGGGGACCTTCCCGGTGGGGGTGATGGGGGACGGCGCGGTCGCGGTGGGGGTGGTGGAGGCGCTGTCGCCGGCGGCCACCGCCGAACTGCCCGCTCCGGTCGCTACCTTGCCGGCACCGGCCGGGCCGGCCGTACGCACCTCGATGGTCTCCACCTCCTCGTGCATCGGCTCAAGCGCGGCACCCGCGTCGTACTCGGCCCACTCCTGCTGCTCGCGGTGCCGCCGTAGGGCCACCGCGCCGGCCAGCCCGGCAACCACACCGGCGGCCAGCAGGCCGACCATCGTCCCGCTGCGGCGGGACTTCTTCTTCGCCCTCATCTTCTTCGCCTTCCTGCTGACCTCAGCCTGCTTGGCAACTGCGGCCTTCTTTCCCTTGGCGGCCCGACTGGCTGCGTCGGACTGCGCATGACGTACGGCCAGAGCGATCGGCGCGAGTGCGGCGGCCGTGGTCGCGAGCCCGCTCGATGCCCGGTCCCGAACGATCACGGCGGTCGGTGCCATCGCACCACGGGCGGCCTGGAAGCGCGGGCCGACCGTGTCGCCGGCTCCCCTCGCGGCATGCGTGGCAGCCTGCCTCAGGTGACCGACGCCGCGGTTCAGTTCGGCCCGGGCCAACTGCGCCTGGGTCTTACGCCGCCAGTTTCCAAACACGGTCCCACCTCCTGGGAGTTGCTCTGTCTCATCCTCCACCTTCGGATGCCTCCGCATGTCCAGATCGGGCACATGGGAGGATCCGCATGGAACTGACCAACGAGTAAGGAGTACCCGTGGCCGAGGCTGTCTACGCCACCGTGCACACCAACGCCGGCCCGATCCGGCTGGAGCTCTTCGCCAACCACGCGCCGAAGACCGTCCGCAACTTCGTCGAGCTGGCCGAGGGCACGCGCGAGTACACCGACCCGCGGACCGGGCAGCCGGGCAGTGGGCCGTACTACGACGGCACCATCTCGCACCGGGTGATCAGCGGGTTCATGATCCAGATGGGTGACCCGACCGGGACCGGCCGTGGCGGGCCGGGTTACACCTTCGCCGACGAGTTCCACCCTGAGCTGCGGTTCGACCGGCCGTACCTGCTGGCGATGGCGAACGCCGGGCCGGGCACCAACGGCTCGCAGTTCTTCATCACCGTCTCGCCGACGCCGCACCTGAACAACCGGCACACCATTTTCGGGCAGGTGGCCGACGAGCAGTCCGCGAAGACTGTCGATGCGATTGCCAACACCCCGACCGGTCCCAGCGACCGGCCGCTCCAGGACGTCGTCATCGAGCGCATCGAGATCGAGCGCTCGGCCTGACCGGGCGCTCGCGGCAGATGCCAGTTGGCTGGGCCGGCCTGCGGGTTCGCGGTCCGGTCCATCAGCTCACCGGGTGCCGTTGCTGGCACACCGGCGAGGGCGGACAACGACCACGGCGGTTGGGGGCTGGTCCGGACACGACACCCGTGTCCGGACCAGTCCCCCGCACCGCGGGCCGGGTTGCTGGCGAGCGATCGGGCCGGGGTACGCCTCGACCCGTCTGAGTGGTGGCTCGGGGTACCTTTGCTCGCATGACTGAGCGCTCGGGGATCTGGAGCCAGCGATGAGCGAGTCCCCGCCGACCACGCCGGCCTGCTACCGCCATCCCGGACGAGAGACGTACGTCCGCTGCACCCGGTGCGACCGGTCGATCTGCCCGGACTGCATGAACGAGGCGTCGGTCGGGTTCCAGTGCCCGGAATGCGTGTCGGAAGGGCGTCGTAGCGTACGGCCAGCACGTACCGCCTTCGGCGGCGGCGTCGTCGGTCGACACGGCTACGTGACCAAGACCCTGATCGCCCTCAACCTGCTGGTGATGTTGGCGTCGATCGCTTCGGACCGGGGTGGGGACGCGGCGGCCGGCGGAAACGGCTTCGGCGGTTTGATGGGTGGCAGCACCCCGTTGACCGAGTGGGGTGCGGTGTTGGGTCGGGCGATGTTCCTCGACGGCACCGTGGGCGGAGTAGCCGAGGGCCAGTGGTACCGCCTGCTCACCGCGATGTTCCTGCACTACGGCGTGGTGCACCTGCTGCTGAACATGTGGGCGCTCTGGGTGCTCGGCCGCTCGCTGGAGGCGGTGCTCGGGCCACTGCGGTTCGCCGCGCTCTACTTCATCGCCGGCTTCGGCGGCAACGTCGCGGTCTACGTGTTCAGCGCGCCGAATCAGATGTCTGCGGGAGCGTCGACCGCCATCTTCGGCCTCTTCGCGGCGATCTTCGTGATCATGCGACGGCTGGGCCGGGACACCTCGGCCATCGTTCCCATCCTGGTGATCAACCTGATCTTCACCTTCACCGTGCCGCAGATCTCGATCGCCGGTCACCTGGGTGGCCTGGTGTTCGGCGCGCTGATGGCTCTGGTGCTGGCCTACGCGCCGCGGTCGCACCGGACGCTTGTGCAGTTCGGTGGTGGCGCGGTCATCGTCGTGGCGCTGCTCGGGATGGCCTTGGTCCGGACGGCCGCGTTGCTGGGCTGACCTGCTCGGACACGGTGCCGGCAAGGCTCGGCCCGGTCAGGTCGGCGGGGCCGGGGCAGGTCAACCGGTGCCGTCGGGCCTGCTCGCACGCGCAATCCGCAACGCCTCGGCGACCTCGGCCGGGTCGGCACCGAGATCGAGCCGGCTGAACAGGTGCAGTGACTCGCCCGCGTCGATCTCCAGCATCGGGCCGGCGAGTGCACGTCCGGACCGTTGCACCTGAATGGTCTCCACCGCTGGCCAGGGCAGGTGCCGTCGGCTCAGCAGCCCAGCCGGAACGGTGATGCCGGTCTCGTCCACCGCCAGCCGCACCGGCGTGACCAGGTCCCGCAGGCCCCAACCCGTGAGCACCGCCGCGGCCAGCCCACCGAGCACCGGCCGGAGCTGGTCTCCCTCGGCGAGCAGAATCCCCAGGGCGAGCACGGTGGCTGCCGTAGCCAGCTTGAGGGCCGGTAGGGCCGGGGGCACCCGCCACTGCTGCGCGATCGTGTCGTACGCCACAGCACCAGCATGCCAGCGCCGTCGGGCACCGGCATCCGCCCCGGGACCGGCGGTCGACGAGGGCGGGGACGGGAGGGTCGGCCGGGGTGGGCGTAGGATCGGGAACAGCTCAAGTTACCCGGGAGTAGACATGAGTGACGCGGTTATCGTCGGTGCGGTGCGTACCCCGGTCGGGCGGCGTAAGGGCAACCTGGCCACGGTGCACCCGGTGGATCTGTCCGCGCACGTGCTGCGCGCCCTCACCGAACGCACCGGCATCGATCCGGCCCAGGTGGACGACGTGGTCTGGGGCTGCGTCTCGCAGGTCGGCGAACAGTCGTGGAACGTCGCCCGGAACGCCGTCCTGGCCGCCGGCTGGCCCGAGTCGGTGCCCGGCACCACCGTGGACCGGCAATGCGGTTCCAGCCAGCAGGCACTGCACTTCGCCGCGGCCACGGTGCTCTCCGGGCAGGCGGACCTGGTTGTCGCCGGTGGCGTGGAGTCCATGACCCGGGTGCCGATGGGCTCCAGCGTGGCTGGCGGAATGCCGTTCAGCGAGCAGATCCTGGCCCGGTACCGGGGGGTCGAGGGTGTCGCCGAGGACTCTCCGCTTCCCTTCAACCAGGGCGTCGGGGCGGAGTTGATCGCCCGGCGATGGCGTCTGTCCCGCACTCAGCTCGACGAGTTCGCCCTGGCCAGCCACGAGAAGGCCGCCGCAGCGCAGGACGCGGGTGCGTTCGAGGCTGAAGTTGCTCCGGTGGTGCTCGCCGACGGCGGCAAGTTCGCGATGGACGAGGGCATCCGGCGTGACACCTCGTTGGAGAAGCTGGGCGAGCTGGCCACTCCGTTCCACCCTGACGGTGTGGTCACCGCCGGTTCGGCCTCGCAGATCTCCGACGGTGCCGCCGCGCTGGCGGTCACCACGAGCGAGTGGGCCAGCCGGCACGGGCTGCGTCCGCTGGCCCGCGTGCACACCGCCGTGGTCGCGGCCGACGATCCCGTCGCCATGCTGACCGCGCCGATCCCGGCGACCGCCAAGGCGCTGCGCCGCGCGGGGCTGGGCATCGAGGAGATCGGGGTGTACGAGGTGAACGAGGCGTTCGCCCCGGTGCCGTTGGCCTGGTTGGCGGAGACCGAGGCGGACCCGGAGCGGCTGAATCCGCGCGGCGGTGCGATCGCCCTCGGGCATCCGCTCGGCGGTTCCGGTGCCCGGATCATGACCACGATGCTCGCCCACATGCGCGACAACGGCATCCGCTACGGTCTGCAGACCATGTGTGAGGGCGGCGGCATGGCCAACGCCACCATCCTCGAACTCATCTGACCCCACCCACTCCAACCTGTTCGATGGGGCGGGGGTGGGGCGTGGAAATTGCAAAAAGCATGTCGAGCGGCCACGTCACGGTGCGGGCGGGGTCGTTGGGCAGGTCATGGACGTCTTCTCCCGAACGTTCCTTCCTGCCGCCGCCGAGGCGGGCCTGGCGGTGCAAACCGCCAGCCGACACATGCCGGTGTTCCGTCGCTGCGTGGGTTCCGGCGACGCCACCATCCTGGTCACCCGGTGCAGCCGGCCCGACCGGCCGGTCAACGGGGACTATCTGCTGCTGCTCACCCACCGGCGCCTCGTGGTCACCCGGCAGACCCGGGTGCTGCACCGGCTCCGTCTGCACCTCAACACGGAACTCCGCGAGCTGAGCCACGTCACCTGGAGCCCCGACCCGCGACTGCACTGCGTGGAACTGGCCGCTACCGCGATCGACGGCATTCGTGAGCGCTTCCTGATCCGTACCCAGTACCCGAAGCAGGTGTGGCAGTTGGACGCGTTGTTCAACCACGCTTTCCGCACCCGCGTACGCAGTGCACAGCCGAGGATCGTGGCCACCGTCGCCGAGGCGCCCGCCCCCCAACCGGTCACCCTCCAACCCGTCGCGGCCCGTTGACAGCCCCCAAAACGATCTTGGTACGAAACCGCCCCCTGGAGGGCTGTTCCGTACCAAGATCGGTGGTGATGGTGGTGGTCAGTAGACGCGGGAGCCGATGAAGTCGTCCCGTCCATAGCCGACGGGCTGGGCGAACGACCGCGACTCGAAGGACCACTGCTGCCGGGAGTTGCTGGAGCAGGTGGCCAAGCGCAGTCGGGGCGTGCCGAGCAGCGGGTTGTCGAAGGCCAGGCAGAGGTTGCTGTTACCGGCGGCCCGGATCTGGTTGCCGGAGAAGACGAACTTCTGGTTGGTGCCGCCGTGGCAGTCGTAGATGTTGACCGCCGTGCCCGAACTCAACGAGCCACCGGAGACGTCCAGGCACCGGTCGTGGGAGAGTTCGGAGTGCAGCGACTGCCGCGTCGGGTCGTACCAGAAGCCCTGGTTACGCCCTCCGTGGCAGCGGTACGGCTGCTGAACCGTGCCGTTGCGTGAGTCGTACCCCTTGCCGTCCACGCAGGTGCCGGTGGCGGCGTTGCGCAGCTGCTTGAACTCCATCAGGCCGGGGTAGAGCACACCGTTGCCGGTGCTGGCCGGGTCGACACAGGTCCCCCGCGGTTGGCCGGAGGCATAGAACTGGGTGATGCACTGGGCGAACATGCCGTGCCCCCGCTTGTTCGGGTGGAACGACTGGCGGGCCGCGTTCTCGTCCCAGACGCCGATCTCGATGTAGAGGCCGCGCACGGACGTGTTGTCGGTGCACACCTCGTGACCGTGGAAGAGTCGACTGCCGTCGAGGTAGCGGGTGCCGGTGTTGGCCGCTGCCGCCCGTAGTGCCGACTCGAACAGCGGCACCGCCTTGTTCCGGGCGAACGCGGCGTCGGCCAGGTACAGCAGGCAGCCGCCGGAGTACCAGCCGGGGAAGTTCGGGTTGTCCTCCACGTCCGGGCTGGCCGGGCTGGAGTACGACATCAGCACCAGCTCATAGTCGGAGCTGAGGTATCCGGCGTTGGTCATGGTCCGGCGGATGTCGGTCAGCGCTTCCTCGACGGCCCGCCGGCTGCCGTCGGTACGTACCTCCCACTGGTCGGTGTAGGTCGGCCAGCAGGGCCCCTGGAAGAGCACGCGGCGCAGCGCGCAGTCGGTGGCGACCGGACCGAACTGGATCGTGCCGTCACCGTTGGCGCCGACCACCACCCAGATCAGCTTGATGTTCGTGTTACGCGCCTTGATGGCGAGATGGTCGCCCTGGTTCAGTTCGTTGTGCTGGGTGGGGCCGCCGGCGATCAGGTTCCACGGGGTGGCCCCCGAGCAGGCGATGTTGTATCGCTCGTCGGAGGCGATCTCGGTCCGGAAGACCGCTTGGTCGTACGAGCGGTCGCACCAGTTGCCCGGCTGGTGGGTGCCGGGCACGTAGTTGCCGACCCCCTCGCCGGAGATCTGGCTGTCGCCCATCGTGATCAACGCGGTGCGGCGTTGGTCGAGCGGGCGGATGCCGGGCGAGCCGTAGAGCGCGGTGGCCTCGGCGGCGCGGACGGTTTCGAGGTGGGCGGGAAGCGGCTGGACGGCGGGACGGTCGGCCGCGGCGGCGGGTGAGGCCGTGGCCAGCATCGGCAGGACGAGAGCGGTGGCGAGGACGGCGACCTCGGCAAGGCGCCATCGAGGCGTCCGTTCACGCCTGGCGTGGGTACCAGACATCGACGCACTCCTTTCGGCACGATCGCGGGACGTCGATCGAGTTACCGGACGGTAACGCGTGCCATGGAGGCATGTGAATAGATCTCGGAATACTTGCGCGCTGCGCCCAACCGGGCCAATGACCCCTTTTCAGGCTGGACCGCTCCTCGGGCAGCCGCTGCGCCTGTGATCCGGGCCACCCGAGACCGACGGTCAGCGCTCCTCGGGCAGGGCGTAACCGACGTAGCTGCGGAACTCCAGCCGCCAGCCGGTCGGCAGCAGGTCGGCGCAGAGTTTCCGGCTGCCGACACAGAGGATCGCATCGACCGAGGCCGGATCGGTCGGTGGTCGATCGTCCAGCACCGACTGCAGCGCCAGCAGGTCAGGCGGCCTACCGTCCGTCTGACGGAGCAGTAGCCACCAGGGGTACTCCCAGTCGTCGTTGCGCTGGGACAACCCGATTCGGCGTGCGCCGGCAGCCTGCACCGCGTCGGCCGCCCAGCGGTACTCCGCCGCCCACTGAGGACGCCGCACGAAGCGGCTCTCCCAGTCGGAGGTGGTGAAGACCGAGTCAGCGCCGACCAGCCGGCGCGGGAAGCCGTACGACACCGCCAACACCCCGGCCAGCGCGCACGTGGCCAGGATCGTCACCACGAGCCCGGCGGCGATGTGGCGCCTGCCGGCGTCACCCGCCGGGCCGTCTGGCCGTTCGCCGACGACGGGCGCGACCTGATCCGAGCGGCGGAGGAAGGCGTCGAGCCAGAGACCGGCCAGCGGCACCGAGGCCGCGAGCGCGTAGAGGATCAGGCGATTCCCCCACGGCTGCCACTTGATCATCGCGGTGTGCAGCACCACGGCGACGACCACCACCAGGGAGTACGCGCGCAGTGCCCCCGCCGCGCCCGGACTGATCCGCACGGGATGGCGCAGGGCCGCCACCGCACCGACCAGCGCCAGTGCCCCGGCCAGCGGGAACGCCACCCGGTCCTCGTCGGGATACCAGGATGCGACCGGGAAGATCTCCTGTCCGAAGGTGATCGCGCGGTCCTGCGGGTCGACCCCGAGCAGACCGGCCACCCGGATGATCGCCTCGGCGGACACGTCACGGAGCGGTGCCAGTGGAGTGTCCAGCGCGGTGTGCCCGATCCGGAGCGCGTTCACCAGCACCGACGCCGGGTCGTGCCGCTCCATCGGAACCGACGTGCGCAGCCGCTCCGGCCCGAGCGGGTGACCGAACTCGGCGTACACCCGGCCGAGGAAGGGGCCGACCACCAGGGCGGCGACCAGCAGGATCAGGGCGGAGGCACCGACGGTACGAGCGAATTCCGCGACCGGAGCCCGACGGCGCGTGACCCGCCGGTCGACGTACGCCAGGCGAAGCTGGGCCAGTCCCCAGAGCACCAGTAGCGGACCGACGGCGAGCAGCCCGCTGGTCTTGGTGACCGCGGTCAACCCGGTGGCCGCGCCCAGGGCGAGCAGGTCACCCGGGTGAGCACGTCGGCGTAGCCCGTCCAGCGCCAGGGTGGCGGCGCAAAGCACCCAGGCGGCACAGACCAGGTCGGTCTGGGTACTGGTGGCCTGCAGGGTCACCATCGGCGTGGTGGCCAGCACGAAGACGGTGAAAAGCTGGGCCCGGCGACCACCACCGAGCTGCGCGGTCACCCGGGCGACCGCGAGCAGACAGAGCACTCCGGCCGCCCACTGGACGAGATGGTGCAACGCGTCGCCGCCGGTGAGGAGCCGCAGGTGCAGCAGCAGGTACTCGGCACCCGGCGGAATGGTGACCTGCCGATGGATCGCGGTCGCCCAGAACGTCAGATCACCCTGAGCCACCCAGCGTTCCACCTTGGGCAGGTGATACGTCTGCGAGTCGAAGTTGTTCGGCGCGGCCAGCAGGGCGATCAGCAACTCGACCAGGAGCAGTCCGACGACCGTGCCGGTGAGCAGCCGTTCGCCACGGCTCGCCGTACGCCAGAAACCGCTGACGGCGGTGCGCCAGCCACCGACCGCCGCTCCGTGCGGCTCGGACGGTGTCGGTGGTCGGTCCGGTCCCCCGGTGACCGTGCCGGCCGGGGCACTCGACGGCGCGGTGAGTACGCCCGCCGCTTTCGGCAGGCTGGAGCGGCCCGAGTTCCACGGCGAAGCGGCGGCGGCCCTCCCAACCAGGACGGTGGCGCGGCGACCGGCTGAGTCGTCCACCCGGACCGCAGCGTCCACCCGTCGACGCCACCCGGCGGCCACTGCCGCCACGGTGAGGAAGAGCAGCCAGGCCAGCCCGAACGCGGGCGCGGTGAGCAGCCGCAACGCCCCCAACACCTCGACGGTCGCGACCGCGAAGGCGCCGACGGCGAGGGCCGCTCGGATCACCGCGAGCCGCTGCGGCGCCACCGTGCCCACGTCCCGTGGTCGCAACGCCACGCTGAGCAGAGCGAGCGTGGCGACGGGAACCAGGACGAACGGGAAGCCGGCGACCGACATGGCCGGAAGTAAACACCATCAGCCTGGATGCCCAACCGAGGATCACCGTCGGTGGTCGGCACCAGCGGGCTGACCTGCCGGGCTAGGCTAAGGCCGACACATTGTCCGCCCTCGTGGAGATTCCCGTGAAGCTGTCGATCCTCATGCCGGTCTACAACGAGGAGGAACGCATCGCGGACGCCCTCAAGCAGGCGCTGGCGGTCGAGTACCCATGCGAGATCGAGCTCGTGGTGGTCGACGACGGCAGCCGCGACGGCACCGGTGAGGTCCTCGGGCGCGCCGACGACGCCCGGCTAAGGGTCATCACGCACCAGCGCAACGCGGGCAAAGGCGCGGCCATCCGCACGGCGGTGGCCAACGCCGACGGCGAGTACATGGTCATCCTCGACGCCGACCTGGAGTACGACCCACAGGACATCCCCAAGTTGCTCGCCCCGGTGCTGGACGGCCGGGCGACGGTGGTCTACGGCAACCGCACCTTCGGCAGCCACAGCGCCTAC
The DNA here is from genome assembly GCF_016863535.1 of Micromonospora lutea. GTDB lineage: Bacteria > Actinomycetota > Actinomycetes > Mycobacteriales > Micromonosporaceae > Micromonospora > Micromonospora lutea. The sequence continues at coordinate 54,640 of NZ_BOPB01000012.1, read as the reverse complement.
AGCTTCTGGTACGTGATGGGCAACAAAGGCGTCACCATGGCGGCGAACGTGCTGTTCAACTCCTATATCGGAGACCTGGAAACCTGCTTCAAGCTGATGCCGGTGGAGCTCTACCGCTCGCTGGACATCCGTTCCCGCGGGTTCGGCATGGAGGCTGAGGTCACCGGCAAGCTGCTGCGCCGCCGCATCCGGCCGTACGAGGTGCCGATCAGCTACCGGGCCCGGGGCCGTGAGGAAGGTAAGAAGATCACCTGGCGGGACGGTGTCGAGGCGCTCTGGATCCTCGGCCGGGAACGCACCCGCCGCAAGCGCGACGCCGCGCCCCGTTGACCAACCCGTCCGTTGTGCGTGCGCACCGGTTCGCGACATGCCGACCTACCGCCGTTGCGGGCCGCGACATGCCGCGAACCGGGACGATCACACCAGCGCGGGTGACAGGAAGCCGGTGATGGCGCGGCGCAACCCGCTCGCGTCCAGCCCGTGCCAGCGCGCGTGATCCGCCGCCGAGCCGTAACGGCGCAACTCCTCGCGACGTACCCCGAGCGCCATCAGCCGGTGCGGCCGGTCGATCAGCGCTGCCGCGACCAGCCGGGCTGAGGTGCCCGCCAGATAGGGCTCGACCAGGATCACCTCGCGGTCGGCGAGCGCCCGCAGCCCAGTGGTGTCGAACGGACGTGGCCGATGGGTGTACGCCACCGTCACCGGCAGGCCCGCGACCGCGCTGAGGGCCGCGTCCAGCATGGGACCGACCGCGACCAGCAGCGCCGCGCCCGGCCCCGCGTCCCGCACCACCACCAGCGCGCCGTCACCGCCGTACGGCTCGGCGTTGCGCAGCGTCGACAACCGCAGGTACGCCGAGCCGTCGGCGGCGACCGCCGCGCGCAGCAGCGCTGGCACCTCCCCGGGGTGGCCGGGAACGTGCACCGTCCACCCGGACAGGGTGTCGAGCAGTGCCACGTCCGCCGGACCGAGGTGGGTACGACCAGATTCCGCCCGGTCGTAGGAGGCGCCCACGCTGACCAGAACCGCGCTCACGTCCTGATGATCGAGGTCGAGCTTGATCTGTTCGTACGTCCGCTCCACCAGGAACGGCGCGTAGCTGTGCACGATCGGCCGCAGCCCGGTCAGCGCCAGCCCGCCGGCCACGCCCACCATCAACTGCTCTCGAATGCCGACGTTGAGCACCCGGTCCGGGTGCCGTCGGGCGGCGGCGGCGAACGCGTCGGCGGAGATGTCGGCGAGTACCAGCGCGGTACGCGGATCCTCGGCCAACAGCGCGGTGGTGGTGTCCACGAACCTGTCCCGCATCGTCACTCCCCGTCCTCGATGACCGCGACCACGAGGTGCGGCCGATGCCCGTGGTGCCCGGTCAGTGCCGTGTGGAGAGCGCCGTGGTCCCGCCCGTCGACGGTCACGGCGGTCCAGCCGTTCGCGGTGAAACGCGTGGCCAGGCCACCGGGCCAGCCGTGGGTCGCGGAGGAGTTGTCCACCACGATCGCGGTCAGGTTGGCCAGGCCGACCGCTCCGGCGTACGCGATCGCCTCATGGTTGGAGCCCTCATCCAGTTCGGCGTCGCCGAGCAGCACGTACACCCGGGGTTCGAGCAGCCCCTGGGCGCGCAGCCCGAGCGCGGTACCGACACCCAGGCCCAGCCCGTGCCCGAGCGAACCTGAGCCGATCTCCACGCCGGGGACCAGGGTCCGGTCCGGATGATCGCCGAGCCGACTCTCCGGCCCGCCCTGATCGTCCAGCCAGTCGGGCGGTATGAAACCCTTCGCGGCGAGCAGCGCGTAGTAGCCGGCCACCGCATGGCCCTTGGATAGCAGGAAGCGGTCGCGGTCGGGGTCGTCGACGGTCGCGGGGGTGATCCGCAGGACCCGGTCGTAGAGCACCTGGAGCACATCGAGGGTCGACAGAACGTTCGGGTTGAACTGCCGGCCGGCACGTACGCGCTCCAGCATGGTGGTGAGCGGGCCGCGTCCGTCGAGTGGCGCGGCGGCCTCGGCGACCCGGGCCGTGGTGGCGAGTGTGGTCATATGGATAGCCTGCAAGTTGAAGCGCGGTTCAACTCAAGGCGACGTGATGCAGGAAGCTCTGACGATCGGTCAACTCTCCGCCCGTAGCGGGGTGGCGCAGTCCGCCCTGCGCTACTACGAGCGGCTGGGGCTCATTCGGGCCGAGCGCACCAGCGGCAACCAACGCCGTTACCACCGCAGCGAGCTGCGCCGGGTGGCGTTCATCCGGATCGCCCAACAGGTCGGCATCTCGCTGGAGGAGATCCGTACCGCGCTCGACTCGTTGCCCGCCGCCCGCACCCCCACCGCCGAGGACTGGGCCGAGCTCTCCACGGCCTGGCGGGCTCGGCTGGACGAGAAGATTCGCCTGATGAGCCGGCTTCGCGACGACCTGGACGCCTGCATCGGCTGCGGCTGCCTGTCGCTGCGTCGCTGCACCCTCTACAACCCGGAGGACAATCTGGGCGGTGAGGGCCCCGGAGCCCGCCTGGTACTGCCCGGCTGACGGGCTCAGTCGACGGTGAGCAGCACCTTACCGACGTGCTCGTTCGATTCGACGAGCCGATGCGCCTGCGCCGCGTCGGCGATCGGCATCCGTCGGTCGATGACCGGACGCACCCGGCCCTTCTCGACCAGCGGCCAGACCTGCTCGCGTACCCCGCGTACGATCTCGGCTTTCTGCGCCAGCGGCCGGGAGCGCAGCGCGGTGGCCGCGACCGTACCGCGCTTGGCCAGCAGTGCGCCCAGATCCAGCTCACCCTTGCGACCACCCTGCATGCCGATCACCACCAGCCGCCCGTCGGCGGCCAGCGCGGCGACGTTACGCCCCAGATAGGACGCACCCATGATGTCGAGAACGACATCCGCGCCCCGACCATCGGTGACCCGCCAGACCTCCTCGACGAAATCCTGCTCCCGGTAGTCGACGAGCAGGTCGGCGCCCAACTCGCGCAGCCGGTCGTGCTTCGTGGTCCGCGCCGTCGCCACCACTGTCGCGCCGAGCGCGGCACCGAGTTGGACCGCGAAGGTGCCGATTCCGCTGCCACCACCGTGCACCAGCAACGTCTCTCCCGCCGCCAGGCGGGCCACCTGCACCACGTTCGACCAGACCGTGCACGCCACCTCCGGCAACGCGGCGGCGTCGACCAGGTCGACGCCCGCCGGCACCGGCAGCAACTGCCCGGCGGGCACGGCCACCCGCTCGGCGTACCCACCGCCGGCCAGCAGCGCACACACCTGGTCACCCACCTGGACGCCGGCCACGTCGGGACCGATCGCGCTCACCACCCCCGAACATTCCAACCCGGGGTACGCGGGCGCACCCGGCGGCGGCGGATAGTGCCCCTGCCGTTGCAGCAGGTCGGCCCGGTTCACCGCAGTGGCCCGCACCTCCACGATCACCTCACCCGGCCCCGCCTGCGGCTCCGGCACCTCACTCCAGGTCAGCACATCCGGCCCGCCGGGCTCCGCAATGGTGATCGCGCGCATAACCCAGTCTTACCCCACCCCGCTCTTCCAACCCCCCACAACCCCGTTGATCATGAGGTCAGCGGCACTGTCTGATCTTCGGAGCACCGCTAACGTCATGATCAACGATGGTGGGGGTTGGGAGGGTGGCTCGGCGGTTCGCCGTCGTGCCGGGCGTGGCAGACTAGGCACGGCCACGCGCTGCGTGGTCCGGGAGGGTTCGCCTAGTGGCCGATGGCGCTGGTCTTGAAAACCGGTAAGGCAGCAATGTCTTCGTGGGTTCGAATCCCACACCCTCCGCATCTCTGGACAGCAAAAACGCCCCCTGACCAGCGCGAACGCTGACCAGGGGCGCTTCTATGGGTGGTGAATGAGTCTCACTTTGTCTCGCCCGGTGCCGCCGTGTCTCACTGGTCGTGTCGTTTACGTGTCGGCGTCGCCCGGCGCTTCCTCGTCCTGGTCGTCGGTGCCTAACGCTCCCTCGATGCGCTTCCGGGCGGCCTCATCCTGGCCGTCGATGCACGAGGCGTAGACCTTCAACAGCACATGCACGCTGTGCCCCGCCCATTGGGCAACCTGGGTAGCCGGCACTCCGGCGTTGAGCCAGAGCGACACGGCGGCGTGCCGCAGGTCGTACGGCCGGTGCGCCAGCGGTGAGCGCTGCTGAGCCGGTGTCAGCGCTGCCTCGCGTGCCTGACGCCAGGCGCGCAGATAGGTGCTCTTGGACACCGGCGCGGGTCGCGCGCCAGCGGCGTTGAACATCCGCCCGTTGGCGTCGCGGCAGTGCGCCCGGACGTGCTGCCGCAGGATGCGAACCAACTCCGGGCAGGCCGGGACATCGCGGGTCGCCTTCTTTGCCCGGTGCTTCAACTCCCGATCTTCCAACGATTTGCCGCTGTCGCTCCAATCCTCGCCTACCTGCTGCGTAGAACCGCTGAGGCGGAGCCAACCCCATCCCTTTTCGGGTAGCTCGCATTCGTCGGCGCGTAGGTGGATTACCTCGGAGGGGCGGAGCGCGGCGAAGTACATGCAGGCGAAGAAGCCTTCCAAGTGCGGATCGCGCTCGCGCACTGCCGAGAGTAGGGAACGCGCCTGTTCAGGATTCACGACCACCTTCCGGTCAACCTGATCGGTGTTCTTCGGCGCTCGCCACTGAATGAAGTCCATTGGGTGAGCTTCGAGATAGCGAAGTTCAACCGCGTACTTCAAGGCGCTGTAGAAGACGGCCCGCTTCCTTGCGACGGTGTTCGCTGCGGCAGGGCCACCGTCGATCCGAACGGTAAGAGCGTCGAGTGTCTTCCTGATGGTGGCTGGATTTGCCACGTCGGTGAGCGGCAGGGTGTTCGCGGTCAGCCACCGGATTACCGGCGCAAGGTGCTCCGGCGGTATGCCGTTGTCTCGGTCGCGCTGCAACTTGTTGAAGGTCCAGGTGTAGAGGGCGTGACGAATCTCGGCGTCGTCCGGTGCACCGCGTGATGTGGCGAGCAGGGCGAGCGTGACTGTGGTGAGCGCATCGGCAATGCTCTTGCGCTGTGTTGCTGCCGCACGCGGCCACTTCATATCCACGAATGCAACGGCGACGTCGTACCAGTTCCGGCTGTTCAGTTCCCGTGCCATCGGTTCCGGTAGCCCGGTCTTCTCATCGAATGCCGTTCCCTCGCGCTGCGCCACGACCAGCTTTGATCGGAAGCTCTCGGCGAGTGCCCGAGTGGCGTACGTGTTTCGGAACGGCTTGCCGGCAACCTTCCATCGGACCGTGTACGACTTCCGCTTGCCCGATAGGTCGTTGGTCAGGATCGCGTGAATGCGTACGTCGTAGCTGCTCAAGCGGCCTCCTCGTGATCGTTGAGCCAGGTGTCCAGGTCGCGGCGGCGGACGTAGAGGCTGCCGTTCGGGTACTTGATGGTTCGGGGTGCGCGTCCGGTGGCCTTCCAGCGGAAGAAGGTCGACCGGGGTACGCGAAGTTCGTCCAGCACTTCGGCGAGGGTGAGCAGGTTGCCGGTGGAGGTGCGGCGGGCGGTCATCGGCGGGTGTCCTCCCTCGGGGTGGCGTCGATGTAGATGCGCTGGAACATCGGGGATCGGCGGTCGGGGTAGGGCCGGGAGACGTGGCGGATGTGCAGCACTTGAGCGATGGCGGCGAGTGCTGCGGGTGTGCCGTGCAGCCTGATTCGCACGCTGATGGCCTTTCGATCGATGGCGGTCACTTGTGGAGGTACACGGAGGTATCGCCGCAGAACGCCGCAGAACGGCCCGCTGAGAGCGCCGTGGAGGCAAGATCTCGGGTGTCCCGGTGTAGGGCGTAGGGCGTTGCGCTCTCAGGCGCTCTCAGCGGGCCGTTTCCGGCCACCGGCGGACCGGTCGAATGGCCGGTGCCGCCCGGCGGTGGGGCCGGGAGGCGTTGACACGTTGACAATCCGCCGACATACGAGCGTTTCCGCAGGTGGTGGCGGGTGTTCGAGCGTCAACGGGGGCCGTTGACAGGCGTTGACACCCGTTGACACCGGGCGGGCCGGCGGTGGATTGTCAACGCCTGTCAGCGGCTGTCAACGCGACCCGTTGACACCCTCGCGGGTGTCCTGGCCTGCGGAAACGTCGCCGTCGGGGGCAGGTGTCAGCGTGTCAACGCTTCCGGGCTCCTGCTCGGCGGTGGCGCGGGGGTGCAGTTCGTAGCGTCCGTCCGGCCCGTGGCGGACCCATCCGAGCGCGGCCAGTTCGGCGAGCACCGCCGACACGTCGTCGGACTTCGGTAGTCGGCGGGACACCCGGCGGTGTAGCTCCCGGCGGGTGAAGGTGGCCATGTTCTTGCCGGTGAGCACGCCGAGCACGTACCGGGCGTTCTCCACCGCGCTGTCGGTGCCGATGGTGGTGAGGGCGGCCCGGTAGTGCGCGGCGAAGAACTCGGCGAGCCGTACGGCGTCGCCCATGCGGTCGGCGTCGATCGGCCGCAGCCACGCATCGGTCGGATGGTGCGCCACATGCAGCAGCCCGGCCAGCCGCAGGGTTGCGCCGGTGAGTTTGTTGCCCCACTCGCGCATGTCGTACAGGTTGCCGCCGGGCCGTAGCTCGGTTTCGACCTGCTCGGCGGCAGCCCGGCGTACCCGGCCAGCGTCGTCGGTGAGGGTGACCACGTTCGGGTCGGGCCACTCGGCGAACGTCGCGGCCAGGTCGTGTACCCGGTGGCGGTAGCCGGCGGTGACCTGCTCGGGCACCGGCGGCGTGTCCACCGGCCGGTATCCGGCCAGGGATCGGGGTAGGGCGAACAGGAACCGGGCCGGCAGGCCGCGCCCGGCGAGGTCGGCGTTTCCTCCGAACTTGCGCAGCACGGTCGGTTGCGCCATCACGCACACGGTCAACGCGGGCTTGTCGACGGATGCGCCTTCGCGGGTCTGCCGTTCGTTGCTCATCGGCTGTCCGGCGTGCCCTTTCAGGTAGGGGTCAAGGTTCGGCGCACCGGAGTACCGGCCGGCGAGGGTGTCGAAGATCCCGCCCTCATCCGAGATGATCGCCATCCGGCCACCGTTCGCGGCCATCAGGCCGATGAGCGCCTCGGGGGTGGCGTCGTCCACGATCAGTTTCGGCAGGGTCGGCACCGTGATCGCCTCGGCGGCGATGGCAGCGGCGACCGCTTCGGCGGCTGCTTCGTCGCGCTTGTGCGGGTCGCTGGCCTTTGCCGCAGCGGTCTTCGCCTGCTCGGCCTGCCGGTCGGCGATGTCCCGCAGCGCGGCGGCCTCAGCGATCCGAGGCCGCGCCGCCTCGGCGAGCGTCGACTGAGCGGCGAACAGGGGTGCGGTCATCGCCCGATGTACGGGGGACTTCCGCTCGCCGGGGCCGGCGATGACGGCGGCGAAGATGTTCACCGGCTCCCGCCACCCGGCGACGGGTTCGACGTCCAGCCGGCCACCCGCGCACGCGGACAGGACGGCCATGGCGAGGGTGCCGGCCATCGCCGGGTCGGTGGCGGTAAATCGGGCCACCCCGGTCACCATGTCGCCCAACCAACGGGGAAACACCTCCACCGGGAACGCCGGCGGCGCGGTGGTGGGGCCAGTCAAGGGCACTGGAACATCCCACAGCGGCCCGCCCGCAGACGGTTCGGCGGCGGCGTCCGGGTGGTCGGTGGTCACGAGGTGGAGACGGGCGGCGCTCATGCGGCCACCTGCCGAGGCCGGCGGGCACCGGCGGTCAGGCCGGATCGGACGGTGCGATACGCCTCGGCGGTGCTCAGCCCGGACGACACTGCGGCCTGTTCCAGCACGCTCTCCGCGTCATCCTCGGTCAGCGCGCCACCGGCCACCAACTGCCCGAGCGCGACGGCGGCCACGTACAGGCTGCGGTTCCGCTCGCCCGGCGCGGCGGCGGTCACCCGGTCGACTTCCCGGGCGATGGCGGCCCGCACGTACGCACCGGCCCGCCCGGTGCCGAGGTCGACCACCACGGGCCGCTGCGGCGGCAACGGTGCAGGGGCGAGCAGGTCGGCGAGCCAGGTCGGCAGCGGCGCGGGATCGACGTCGAGCGCCACCGTGTAGGGCCGTGCGGCGACGGTGCTACCGGCGGCTACGACGTAGCCACCGGCGGCGCGAGTGTCGACCATCGGCCCGAGCGTCCCGGCGGTGTTCCGCAGACCCGGGCCGGTGCTCGGGTGCTGGTAGTAGAGGTGGATGCCGCCTCGGCCGGTGGTGACGGTGTAGGTCGGGTCGATGGTCGCCCGGTGGGTGTCGGCCAGCTCGGCGAGCACCGCCAGGCCGTCCCGCCCACCCGCCTCGGCGGACCGTTTCGGGGTGTCCAGGTCGAGCACCACGAGGCGAGACGGTCCGCATGCGATGCCGATGCCGTACGGGCGGGCGGACCATGCGCGGCGGACACGGTCCGGGTCGGTGGTAGCCCGGTCCTCCCACCCAAGGTGCCGGCCGGCGGCGCGGCAGCGCGGGTCACGGCCGGTGCACTGCTCGGCAGCATGGTCGGGGAAGGCGGGTCGCTTGTCATCGGGACGTAGCGGGAAGACGTGCCAGCCGCGTTCGGCGTGACCGAGCGCGGCGGTGAGTAGGTCAGGCATGGGGATGTCTCCTGATCAGGCGGTCTTGCGGCGGGCGGTGTCCAGGTCGAGCAGCGCCGCGCCACCGGTGTCCGGCGTGCGGCCGGACGGGCGGGCGGTGGTGGCGACGGACAGCCGCAGGTAGAGGCGGCACCGACCGGCATCCGTGCCGGTGAGCGGTCGGCGTGTGCCGCGTTGGGCGATCCGGTGCCCGGCAGCAGTGAGCGCGGCCGTGACGGCGTCCAGTTCGGCCGGGGTTCCGGTGAGCCAGATCTCCAACCCGGACAGCCGGCCATCACGCGGGGAAGCGCCGTCGCGGCGCGGCCCGGCCATCACGCGGCCCGGCGCGGCCGAGGCCGCGCCGCGATCGCCGCGCGGGTGACGGCCTGGCGCACGTCGCCGAGCAGGCCGACCAACTGACGGCGGGCGGCCACCTCGGTCGGCGCGAGCGCGACCCGCAGCCGGATTTCGGCATGGTCGCGGCCAGCGGCGCTGCGCACGCGGACCAGCACAGCGCGGGCGTGACCGGCGTCGACCACGATTTCGTTGGAGCGGTGTTCGCCGAGGTTGCAGCGGTGGTCACCGGCGCACCAGCCGGTGTGCCGGTCGCGGCGGTTCATCGCTTGCCTGCTTGGTACTCGTCCTTGATGTGGTTGATGACGTGCCGGCCGACGCGCAGCCGTAGCCCGGTGCCCGCGCAGCGGCGGCACTCCCGCCCGGCGCGGCTGATCGGGGAGCGTTTGCGGCCGGTGCCGTGGCAGGTGCGGCAGCGTCCGAACGGGACGGCCACGCAGGCGGCGAGGTAACCGAGCGTGAGTATGGCGAGGGTGAGGCAGGGGGCGGTGGCTAGCAGGGTGCGGGGGTCCATGACAGCCTCCAGGGCCGGTTTCGGGGTGTGTTCGGTGGAGGCCGCTAGATTCCTAGCGTCCTGATCAGGTATCGGATGCCGTCCTAGGGGTGGTCCTAGGTCTAGGAGCCCTGTGCTCCTAGACCTAGGACCGATCGCGGGTTAGCTCGCGTCCCGTTTCCGGTTACGCTCTGCGATGGCGGCGATGATGGCGGCGCGTTCGAAACCGCCCCGGTTGGCTCCCTTGCCGGTGTCCGGGTCGGTGCCCCACGTCTGGCCGACCTTCACCCCGAACGGCTTGAGCGCCACGGTCACCTGCTCGGCATCCCACCCGCCGTACACGTCCGGCCGAAGCTCGGCCAGCCGTGCGGCGACAGTGCGGCACCACACCTTGGCCTCACTGGCCGGGACGACGGCGGCGATGTCTTCCAGCAGGTTGAACGACAGCGTCGGAGCGGTGGCGGGTTGCTCGCCGAGCGCGTGCCCGGTCAGTCGTCCGGCAGCTTCGCGGGCGGCGCGAGCGTGGGCCGCGATCCGCTCGGCGAGGGGGCCGTCGATGTTGACGGTGGTGGTGATCCTCGCGTCGGCTCCCTCGCCGACGAAGTAGCCGGTGCCCTTGTCGGTCCAGGCGAACATGGTTGCCCGGATGCCCTGCTTGTACTGCGAGGTACCGAGCACCATGTCGTTCTCGGTCTGCCCCATCACCTTCAAGCAGAACCGGGTCGACGCGTTCGCCGAGATGCCAGTCGGCAGGCTCTTGGCATCCGGCCGCTGCGTGGCGAACACGGGGATGATCCCGAGCGCCGGACCGCGCTTCACGAGGTCGGTGGAGATGGCCTCCAACTCCTTGCCGTACTCCGGGTGCTCAAACCACTTCTGACACTCATCCACCCCGATCACCAGCGGATGCAGCCCGAGGGACTTCTTCGACGCCAACTGGGGGGTGACCTTGTTCTCGGGGCACAGGTCGCGGGGCAGGTCGCGGATCACCTTCGCGCGACGGCGCAACTCGTCGCGCAGCTCCCGCATACCGGCCACCGCGTATTCGATGTCGTCGTCTTCCTCACCGGCGCGGTAGCGGTGCGCGACCTGCTCCAACGCGGACAGGTCACCGGTGCCCTTGAGGTCGTAGGCGTGGATCTCCGCACGCGGATCGAGTGCGGCGATCAGCAGCACCTCCCGCAGCGCGAACGTCTTGCCCATGCGGGGGATGGAACCGATGACCATCGCCATGAACATCAACGTCAGGTCGACCCACCGGCCGCGCGGGTCGGTGCCGAACGGCTGCGGCCGGAACAGGTCCACCGTTCCTGCCTTGAGCAGCGGCCACGCCGGCTTGCGAGCCTTGGACATGTCCTGATCGCCCACCCACAACACGAGCCGGCCGGGGTGCACCTCGGGCTGACCCTCCGGCCACACACAGCCCAGCGGCCGGGACAGACCAGCGGCCAGCTTCTCCCGCTTCTCGATGACCTCGGTGGCGGTGACACCGTTGGGCAGCTCCACATCCGCGCGCCAGCCAGGGCCGTCGCGGGTGATCGGAGCGGGGAACCAGTCCTTACCCCGATCGCCCTTGGAGATGGCCTGATTGATGCCGGTGATGCCGAGGTTGCCCAACGCACGCACCACCACATCCGAGGTCAGCTTCTGCACCTTCGGCACCATCACGGCGGTGTCGAGCAGCGGCTTGTCCGCCGGACGCCCAAGCGCGCCGAGCGCAGCCAGCAGCGCGGCGAGGGTGGCATACCGTGCCTCGGGCGGGGCGAGCGCGTAGGCGATACCCAGCGCCGGGAGCACGCCGAGGACCACGGCGGCGGTGACGAAGCCGCGCCACCGCACGCGCTGGTCCCGCAACCGGGACACCTTCAGGTACAGCTCGGCGTCGCCCTTGTCCGCCAACACCTGCCGCACGTGCTCGCCTTGCAGGTCGAACAACCACCGACCCCAACCCGTCAGGATGCGGTACGCGCCGCGCGGGGCACGCCACGCCAGCTTCCCGGCGTACTTCGGGCTACGGGTCAGGTGATAGGTGCCAGCGTGGAACAGGTGACCGACCGTCCACCGGGCGGCGTCGCGCAACTCGGCCCGCGAACGCAGCCACGCCGGCACGATCGGCCGTCGCTTCGCGTCCTGCAACCCGGCCACGGTGAACCGCGGGGACCGCTGTGCGGCAGGCGAGTCAACCAGTCGCGGACCAGTAGCGGCCTCGGCCGGGTCGTTGTCGGGGGCGGCGGATTCACGGCGGGACCGGGCGGCGTCCAGGTCGACCACCTCGGCGTCGGGAGTGTTCAAGTCACGCTCGGCGGCGTGCCAGTCGAAACGGTCGCCATCAGGGGCAGTCATGATGGGGGTTCCTCCAACGGTCGGGAGATCGGAAGGGGACCGGCGGCACGGCGCAGGTTGGGAAGCCAGGGGCCGTGCCGCCGGGCGGAACTAGTCGTGCGAGCGAACGAGGTGCGCCAGTGCGGCGCCCATGCCGAGCACCGCCACGGGCAGGCAGGCGACGGCGGTGGTGATCCACCAGGGGGCGACCTGTACTCCGGCGGCGACGAGCAGGTGATAGGCGACTTGGCCGAGTGCGCCGATGAGCAGTGAGGCGATGGCCGACCACTTCGCGAACCGTCGAGCCCGCTCGGGTACGCGGCCGGACAGCCACACGTACAGGGCGTACGCGCCGTACGTCTCGACGCCGATCGGCAGCGTGATGGCGGTGTTGATGGCGAACCCGTCCGCGATTCCGGGTAGCGGGTGCACCACCCCGAATCCGGTGAGTCCGCCGAGTCCGACCCATCCGGACCAGATAGCCACGAACGCGGGAAGCGCTAGCAGGATGACCGGCCACACCACCGCCGGACGGGCCGGCTTGCCGGTGGTGGGCGGGGTGGGCGTGTCCGGGTGACCGACCGGCGTGACCTCGGCGGGCGGCGCGGCCGGTGGGATCTTCACCGGCTCGGCGGGCGGCGGCGCGTGCTCGGGCACGGCCGGTACCGGTGCCGGGTCCGGGCCGATCGGCTCGGCGTAGTCCAGCCGGGGCACCACCGGGCTATCGGTGTCGGCCTGCGGTGCCAGCAGGGCACCCCGGACGGCCATCGCCGAGCGAAGGGTGTCGGTGCGGGTCCGGTCGGCGTGCTCGGACTTGAGTCGGGCGAGCAGTTCGTCGGCCTTCGGCGCGCCGATGCGGAACTCGCGCATCAGTCGGTTGCGGGACGGGAACTCCTGCCCGTCTGGCAGGGGCAGGGCGCGGGCGGCCGGCAGTAGTGCTTCGACGGGTTGCGGGTAGCGGGTGCCGTTGATGGTGGGGGCAGTCATGACGGGTGTCCTCCGGTCAGCGGGGTGAGGATGTCGGCGAGCAGGTCACGGTGAGCGGCGAACACCTGGCCGCCGTAGCAGATGTCCAGGAACAGGGCGAGGTACGCGAAGTCGGCGGCGGGTGCCCAGATGGCGCGGCGGGCGTCGTCGGAGCCGGTGACGTCCGGCCGTGGACCGGCGTGCTTGCCTAGGTCGAAGCGGACCGGGGTGGTGACCATCCACGCCTCATCCGAGGCGCGCGGGTCGGGCACGTACCGGGCCGGCAGGACCTCGTACGGCTCCCGGGACGGGTCGACGGTCAGGCCGGTTTCCTCGGCCAGTTCCCGCGCCGCCGCATTCAGCGGCGTCTCTCCCGGGTCGACGTACCCGCCGGGCAGCGCCCAGCCGTGGCCGTCGGCGCGTTCGACCAGCACGATCCACCGCCACCCGTCGCGGACGGTCGCGGTGACGATCGCGTCGGCGCACTGCTGCTCGCCCCAATGGCCCAGCTCGTTACGGCCGTAGCGGATGCCGGTTGGCGCGTACGGGTTGACCGGTCGGCCGTCGACCAGCGGGAACGGGATCGCGGCGGTGGCGCGGCGTGCCGTCCAGTCGATGCAGGTCGGGTCCATGGTTGGGTCGGCCCACGACGCTCCGGCGGCGATGCCGGCCAGCACGGATGGATGGGTGTAGGTGCGGGTCATGCGGCGGCCTCCATCGGGTAGGCGCAGTCGACGCACTCGCCGAGCGAGCGCGGGATGTAGTAGGGCCGCACCACGCCGCAGACACGGCAGGTCCGGCGAGCCCTTAGGGCGGCGGCGATGGCGCGCCGTTGGGCAGGGGTGGCGGTGCGCTTCGGCCGGGCCAAATCGACCCGGTACAGGTAGGCGGTGCGGGTGCCACCGACGCCGCGCCAAAGGATCTGCGCGGCGATCGGCTGACCACCCGGGCACAGGCCAGCGGCGCGCAGTTGACGGCGGGTGGCGTAGCCCGGCGGAGCGCCGCGCCACCAGAACGTGGGGATGCCGTACCGCGACCCGTCCGGGTCGAAGTAGGCGGCGCGGATGCGCGACATCAGGCCGCGCGGTGCGGGTCGCTGGTGCGGGTGGCCAGGTCGGCGGCGGCACGGGTCACGCGCGCCTCAGCCCGACGCAGCCGACGCCAGTCCAGCGGCGACGGGCCGCCGTGGTCCTCGGCGTAGATCAGGGTGATCTGCGCGTCCAACACGTCCAGCTCGGCGGCGATCAGCGGCCACTCAGTGTCGATCGCGGCCAGGTCAGCGGCGGTCGGCTCGGCAGTGGGCAGGTTGGTGATCACTTCGATCGGTTCCTTCCAGAACGGCGAGAACGCGACACCGGCCGGCAAGGGCGGCAGTGACGCTCATCGGGTGCCAGCGGGGCGAGCCCGCCGCAGCGGTGGCAACTACGCCAAACGGCGCTGCTCTTGGTGGTCACTCGAACGGCAGCAAAGACGCTCACGGTCATGACGGCTCACCTCCACAAGCGGGGATCAAGACGGGAAAGCCCGGGGTGAGGCCGCGCGCCCAAGCAGCGCGACAACCCACCCCGGGACAGGTGCAGATGCGAAGAGGCAGAAGACGTTCCGCGCGCCAAGATCCGGCCCGCTCGGCCCGCTCGCTCGGGATCTACCGAGGTCGGCCACCGTGTGACTCAAGGCGGGAATACCGCAAGCCAGATCAACGCGGCGCTTCTGCTCTGAAGTTGTCAATGAACGGCCACACGGCGGCCCGTTCGCGAACGCCGCAGCCAAAGCCGCAACGCCGACGCAGCAACCAACCGGCTTGTCGTTCCTGGCTAGCCAGGTCCAACGAGATGAACGTAAGTCGGCTTGGCTAGTCAGGTCAAGAGGATGCGGCGAACTTTCCCAACTTGGCTAGTCAGAGCTAGGGTGATCCCGTGAGCGAGAACCTTGACTTCCTCGGCCAGCTAGACCCCGACGACCCAAAACAGGCGTCACAGCAGATCGCGAACAAGCTGCGGGCGGCCATCCTCACGCGCCGACTCGCCCCCGGTGACAAGCTGCCGTCGCAGCCTGAGCTAGCCACCCGCTACGGCGTGGCACGAGAGACGGTCAAACGAGCCCTAGACCTGCTCCGGACAGAGCGACTGATTGTGTCCCGGCAGGGCAGCGGTGCGTTTGTCCGGGCGCAGACACAGCGAGCCGTCGAGCTGCGCCCGCACATCGAAGCAGCGTTCGACCGACCTCACGTCAGCATCGACTTCGCCGGGTTCTCCGGCGAGACGCTGCGCGACGCGCTCGCCGAGGCGCTCGACAAGGTGCGCGTCGGTCGACTCGCACCGGAAACGATCGCCGTACGAGTCCTGATCTCCGACATGACCGCACCCATGGCACTGCCAGCACGAGCCGAGACACAAGCCGATGACCCAGCGGTACGCGAACGCGCCGAGCGAATCACTCGCCGAGCAGCAGACGGAATCATCGATCAGGTCACCGAGCTAGGCGACCTCGGCCTGATCCGATCGACCACCGTTGAGGTACGACTACACCGGGCGTCCCCGCTGTTCAAGCTCTACATCCTCAACAGCGAAGAAGTCTTCTACGGCTTCTATCCCGTCACTGAACGCACCGTATCGATCAAGGGTGAGCCAATGGCCATCTATGACCTGATGGGCAAGGATGTGCCGCTGTTCCACTACGCCGTAACCGACGACGACGCCTCACACGGCACACAGTTCGTGGAAGCATCCCGCCAATGGTTCGACTCAGTTTGGTCGACCATCGCCTACCGGTACGACGCATGAACGCCGACCTCAGCCGACTACTCGGCGACGTTGACGCACTCCTACTCGATTTCGACGGCCCGGTGTGCAGCATCTTCGCCGGATACCCCGCACCGCAGGTTGCCGCCGAGCTGGTCGACGTGCTGCGGCGGCACGGGGTCGACGTACCACCGGAACTTGCCAGCGAGCCGGACCCGCTTGAAGTGCTACGCCGCACCGGCGCGGCCGGCGACCAGGACCTAACGCGGACCATAGAGGACGCACTCTGCGCGGCCGAACGTCGAGCCGTCGAGACAGCCGAACCCACGCCGTACGGCCGGGAAGTTATCGTCGGAGCGCGTCAGGCCGGGATGCCGGTGGCGGTGGTCAGCAACAACTCAGCCAGCGCGGTGAGCACATATCTCGCGGCACATCGACTTGCCGCGTACGTCTCGCCGTTAGTCGGCCGGGCGTACGCCGACCCGGGCCGCATGAAGCCCAACCCGGCGCCGATTCTGCAAGCCGTACGCGCCCTCGGCGAGCCGGCGGCCCGGTGCGTACTGATCGGCGACTCGCTGTCAGACATCGACGGGGCGCGGGCCGCCGGGGTGCGGGTGGTCGGCTACGCGAATCGGCCGGCCAAGGTCGAGACGTTCCGGGCCGCCGAAGCGGATGTGGTGATCACGGGCATGGACGAGATAGCCAGCGTCCTGATCGAACGGGCCGGCGGCTGAAATACACCGCGGCCGGCTTCATCGCTCACAAATTCGTCGGCTTATCGGTCCGAGGGGAAGGCATCGATGCCGCGGTCCATCGATTTTTCCCCGTCACCTCGGTGATTACGCGCCCTACCTCGGCGTCTGTTCGGGCGACCAGGCCGGCGACCAGATTGAAGAATTGTCGGACATGCCGTTTGGAAACGGTATCACCGGCCACGTACCGATGAGCAATCATATTCCGCTGGTCAATAAACTTGTCTAACTCGCTTCGCGCCCAGTCGGCGCCGGATGGAAGCGACCACGAATCTGATATGCGGACGATCCCGATGGAGTCCAGGAACAAAGTGTCCACATTCTTCGACTTCGGCGTTGCAAAGGAATAGTTCCTCTTCTGGCCAAGCAGCGCCAGTCGGTCTGTTAGGTATTGTCGCCAGCCCTCGCCCGCTAAAGTCCAAGGCGCAAACTCCTCGTCTAGTCGGCGAAGCTCCTTCGCGACAGACTTCAACAATGGTCGCGGCAGCGCTTCCCAAGAAGGCGCATGCTGCACGAGAAGTCGTAGGCCCTCTTCTGCAACGTCCTCGCAATAGGCTTCCCACAGTGCGGCGACCAGCACTAACACCGCCTTGTTGGCTACATGCAGCTTCTGGTAAATCGCCCTAACGTTGACCTTCTTGGCCTCTTGATGTAGCGCGTAGAAGTCTCGAATGTCATCCGCGTTTGATACAAAGTTCAAACACGCCCTACTTGCGGGAACGCGAAGAATCTTTGTGTTTGGTAGTGCCGCGAGTTCGGGCAACTGATCGTCAGTTGTGGTCACCGGCTCAGCTTCATCCTTTCGCCCTAGTCGCGCCAACGGTTCCGTCGTCATCCAATTTTCGGCATGGGTGGGGGTTAAACGTATATGGCTAGAGGTAGTACCTGGAGTCCTGGACCTGCGACAGCCAGGCTCGACAGGTCTAGCCCTGGCATCGAATCCCGCAGGCCGGAGAAAGCTTCCTCGGAAGAAGCCTCGCCGGTTGCGTCGATTGCCGAGAAAACGGTCCGCCTCAAAAGGCTAACCTTCTCGCCCGGTTTAACGACCTGTGTAACCTTTCCCAATGCCGCGAAAGAGCCTGCCAGCATGTATTGCTCCGCAGCCTCCGTCATGTACTCATTCGATGCTGCCAGTACGACATGCCTGCCATCGTCAAGCGTCATCGTAAGGTCGAGAACGCTCGACTTAGCAACGTCCGCTTTCAGGATGCGAAACATTCTAATATTGTCACTGTCGTCGCCCTGCTGTGGCAGGAGAGGGGACTGATTGCCTTTCCTCTTTGCTCCAGGCTGCCGTGTTCGGGTCGGCATCTTTTCATCGTCCAGATCCCAGCCTATATAAGGGGCGATGGCCGACATCAGGGCTATTACCTGCCGGAGTGGATCACCGTTGATCGTCCCTCTGACCTCAACGAGATCCCCTACCTGGACGCCTGAGAGATCTTCGTTGGGGGCTAACACCTTCATCCCGCCAACGGCTTCGAGTCGCTGGCGGAGGATATTGAAGAGTGACGCCGACGTGTGTTCACGAACCAGCTTGGCCTCTACGGATTCATCGCTCAGAGAGCGGCGGCGGTACTTGCCCTCGGCGCTGAGGGAGAGGCCAAGCCACTGCGCAAGGCTTGGGATCCCGGCTTTGGCGGCTCCCTCGCCCTCGCCTTCCTTCGTCGACGCGAGGCGCTCGGCCACCTCGCTGGTGTACGCCACCCCGTCGTCAAGGGTAGCTAGGAAGCTGACCATCATGGGTACATCGAGGTAGACCGGATGCGCGAGGAACCTTGTCCCCGCTCGGCTCGTCTTTGCCATCGCCGCTGTCCTCCCCTTCGGCGGAACTCTTGAGCATAGGACGACATCGACGTTCAGGGCGGCGACACGCGCGGCTCCCCACTCCTCTTTGAGGTTGAGTCCGATGAGGTAAAGCCAGAGCGAGGCCAAATGAGCCGCCCGCGCCGGGCGGGTATCGCCAGCGTTAGGGAGAGGTCTCCGGCGGCTCGGTGGAAGCCGGCTTGGAGATGGTGGATCAGTGAGCTGGCTTGAGTAGGCCGTGTGCCGTATTCGTGTCGCAGGGTGGGCGCTGGGTCACATACCGGCAGGTCAGCGCCGTGTGCTTCGTGGTCTTGAAAACCGGTAAGGCAGCAATGTCTTCGTGGGTTCGAATCCCACACCCTCCGCATTGCCGAACGCACGTCTGAGCCCGGTCGATGTGACTGGCACCCGTCTCAGTTGCTCTCGGGTGGGCGTTTCCGCTGCCCTTCGCGGATCTTCTCATCGGCCAGCCGGTCGAGCGCCCGGCGGCGTTCGTCGCTGAGGGCCGCCTCGTCACGTCTGCGTACGGCATCGATGACGGCGGTGATGAAGTCGCGCCAGACCCCGGCCAAGAGACTCCTTCGCTAGCTGCTGCAGGGTGACAACCGCCGTGAAGGGCTCTCGGTTACGGCAGAGTTGAGGGTGGTTCTGTCGAATGTCAGCGCCGCACAGGGTAAGAAAAGGAGCGCACAACACCGCTTCCACCGGAAGGACCTGTGTCGATGACCCTGGAACGTCCCATCGCTCCCGACCCGTACGAGCTGCTGCCGACCGTCGCCTCCTTCACCCTGACCAGCGACGACGTGCAGAACGGTGAGCCGATGGACGCGGCTCACGCCCATGGCAGCACCGGTGGCGACAACGTCTCGCCGCACCTGGCCTGGTCGGGCTTTCCGGCGGAGACCAAGAGTTTCGTGGTGACCTGTTTCGACCCGGACGCGCCGACCGGCAGTGGTTTCTGGCACTGGGTGCTGGTCAACCTGCCGGCCGACGTGACGGAGCTGCCGCGCGGCGCGACCGGTGACGACCTGCGGGGGGCGTTCACCGTGCGCAACGACTACGGGGAGCACGGCTTCGGCGGCGCGGCGCCGCCGGCCGGTGACCGTCCGCATCGGTACGTCTTCGCGGTGCACGCCCTCGACGTCGAGCGTCTCGACGTCACACCCGAGGCGACCCCCGCCTACGTCGGCTTCAATCTCGCCTTCCACACCCTGGCCCGCGCCACCACCCGTCCCACCTACCAGATCGCCGGCTGACCCGCCACCATCCTCGGTCGATCATGAGGTTAGCGGCGTCTTCGATCTCCAAGAGTGCCGCTAACCTCATGATCAACGGGGCGAGGGAGGGGTGGGGGTCAGGCGGGGGTGCGGGCTACGGCGAAGACGGACTGGCCGAAGGGTGGGCGGACCAGTTGCTCGGCGGCCTTGGTGGCGGGGAGGACGAGGGTGTCGTACACCTTCACCATCGGGCCTTCCTTCGGCATCAGGCGGAAGACCTTGGTGGCCATGAAATAGCCGATCAGGCCGAGCGCGTTGGCATAGTGGATCTTCTCCACCTGCAGACCCGCTTCGGTCATCGCGTTGGCCAGGGTCTTCTTCGTGTACCGCCGGACGTGGCCGGTGGCAATGTCCGCCGGACTCATGGCGAACTGGAACGCCGGCACGATGATGACCACGGCGCCGCCGGGCCGGACCAACTGGGCCATGCTGCGCAGCGCCCCGACGTGGTCCTCGATGTGCTCCAGCACGTTGTACGAGACCGCGGCGCTGTAGTCACCCTGCTCGGAGTGGGGCAGCAACATCTGGCGAACCTCGATGGAAGGCCGGTCTGCGAGGCGTTCCTTGAGGGCGACCAGGCGGTCCGGGTCGGCCTCGGTGGCGGTGAACCGGGGGAAGTTCTCGCTCCACTCCAGGGCGTAGTCGCCGAGGCCGCTACCGATCTCGATGGGGTTGTCACCCAGGTAGGGCACGGCCAGCTCAACAAACCAGCGTCGGTGATTGACCGCCGTGGCGAGGCCCTCCAGGACCTCGGACTGTACGCGCTGATCCCCAGTGATTTCTGCCATGCGTCGATTCCTCACGATGCGACTCGACCCGTGCCGGGACCGACTGAGTGAACCATCCGCCCGGACGGCGGGGATATCGGGGCCCGCGATGGCCGATTAACGGTCGGGGGGTAGGTGCACGATCGATGTGGCCAGCGAACCCTACCGATACTACGCCAGTGCCCTGAACCCCGCACGCTGGCCACTTAGGCCGACTACGCTCTGAATTGTTATGACTACTCCCGATTCGGACGGACCTGTCGAGCAGTCCGAGGCGGGAAAGGCCACGGACCGGGTAGGGCGCGGGCGTGCGAGAGTCGGCTCGGGGTGGCGGAACGACGTCGCGGCCGTGGCGAGCTTCGCCGCATTCGGCTTCTGGGTCACCGCACGAATGTGGCTGAATCCGCAGGACGGCATTCGCGACAATCCAACTGATATGGCCCAGTTTCAATGGATGATGGCGCACGGTGCCCGGGTCGTCACCGAACTCGCCTATCCATTTACGTCGGACCGGATGAATGTTCCGGAATCAGTCAATTTGATGGCGAATACGTCGGTTCTGTCCGTCTCATTGCCGATGACACCGATAACGCTGCTGTTCGGCACCCGGGCCGCGTTCCTGCTTTTCCTCACCCTTGGCATGATCGCCACCGCCACGGCCTGGTACTTCCTGCTCTCCCGGGTGGTGCTACCCGGCGCACGAGGTCCGGCCTGGCTGGGCGCCACGTTCTGCGCGTACGCGCCGGCCATGGTCTCCCACGCCAACGCCCATCCGAACATCGTGTCGCAGTACGTGGTGCCGTTGATCATCTGGCGTACCCTGCGGCTCGCCGAACCCGGGCGTTGGCTGCGCAACGGTCTGCTGCTCGCCCTCGTGATCGTCTGGCAGGCGTTTCTGAACCTGGAGATCCTGCTGATGACCGCGATCGGCCTTGGCGTGGTGATCGTCGCGATGGCGCTCGCTCGGCCCGGGCTGCGGGCCCGGATCCGACCGTTCTCCGCCGGGCTGGGGGTGGCCGCCGTCGTCTCCGCCGTGCTGCTGGCCTACCCGCTGTACGTGCAGTTCTACGGTCCCGGCGCCTACCACGGGCTGCCCTGGCTGATCCGGGGCTACTCCACGGACCTGGCCTCGTTCTTCGCCTACTCACGCGAGTCGTTGGCCGGTGACGCCCGCAGCGCCACCGGACTGGCCAAGAACCCGACCGAGGAGAACTCCTTCTTCGGATGGCCGCTGGTGATCCTCGTGGTGGCGCTGGTGTGGTGGCTGCGGCGTAACGCCGTGGTGATCGGTCTGGCCGTGCTCGGGCTGCTCTTCGCGGTGCTCTCGCTCGGCCGGGAGGTTCGCTTCGACCGTCGCGGGACCGGCGTTCCCGGGCCGTGGGCCCTGCTGGAGGACCTGCCGATCCTGCACTCGGTGGTGCCGACCCGCTGGGCGCTGGCCATCACCCCGATCATCGGGTTGCTCCTGGCGTACGGCGCGGAGAAGGTCCGTGAGCTGGCGGCCCGGTATCCGGACCGTCGGTCGCAGATCCGGTTCGCCACGGTGACCGGGCTGGCGATGGCGCTGGTGCCGGTGCTACCCACTCCGCTGCCGACGAAGCGGCTCGAACCGACCCCCGGCTTCGTCACCTCCGGTGCCTGGCGTCCCTACCTGGCGGGTGGGCGCAGCGTGGTGACCCTGCCGCTGCCCGACACCGAGTACGCCGAGCCGCTGCGCTGGTCCGCCGACACCGGACTGGAGATGCCGATCGCCCGTGGCTACTTTCTCGGCCCGGACAACCGGCCGGGCCGGCACCGGGTGGCCCTGTTCTCCGCTCCCCCTCGACCCACCAGCAGTTTCTTCGGCACCATCCGGCGGACCGGCGAGGTGCCGCCGATCACCGAGCGGACGCACCGGGAGGCGGTGGAGGATCTGCGGTACTGGCGGGCCGGCGTGGTGGTCCTCGGACCGCACGAGCACGCCGACGCGCTGCGCACCGGGATGACCGAGCTGACCGGCATCGAACCCGAACACGTCGGTGGTGTCTGGGTCTGGGACGTGCGCCCCCTGACGGGGTGAACGGCGGAACAGCTCAACTGCGGATGCAGCAGCCCTGGCAGACCTTCGGCTGGGGCAGGGTGAAAGCCAGGCAGCAGGTGCGGCGCTGCACAGTAAGCTCGCCGTTCGGCCCTGGCGCCAGTTCCACCAGGTCGGCGAGGTCCAGCGCGTCGAGCAGCGTGTCGATCGCCTCGACCGTGGAGCCGGGCAGCCCGTCGGCGGCGCGCAGGAGCCCGTTGGCGATGCCGGAGGCCACCGAGCCGAGGAGCGTACGGCCGCCGATGCGGACCTCACTCTGGATCGCGGAGACCAGCGGCGACAGGTGCCCGTCCAACAGGGTGGCGCGCAGCGTGGTGAGTAGTTCCCGCTCGTCGGCCACCACCCGGACCTGGGGCAACCCGGCGAGCGCCAGTGGATCGTTGGGCAGCACCGCGATCGGAACCGATTCGCGTAGCCCCACGGTGATCAGGGCGCGCCGGTCGGCGAAGTGGATCAGCGCCATGGTGTGGTCGAGCAGCGGCACCCGCCGGGCGGCGGCCCAGCCGAGCACCACCGGCAGCGCCGCCCAGTAGCTGTACGCCTTCCAGGCCAGCGCGGCGGAGGCGTGCGGCGTGCCACCCCAGAGCCGTACGGCCGATGCGAGCAGCTCCGGCAGTCGGGAGTCGGTCAGCGTGGTAGCCGGAGCCCAACCGGCCTCGTCGGCGACCAGCAGGCCCGGAGCCAGCCCGGGAAGATCGTCGGTGCCGAACGTGCTCCGCAGGGTCGCGGTGACCGGGGCCAGGGGCGCGGTTGCCGGGCCCTGCAGGGGCAGCACCGCCGTCACTTGATCCACCCCCACGTCACCTGACCCACCCGATTCGAAGCCGCCCGGTCGTACTAAGGCTAGCCTAACCACACTTTCGGGCGCAGGGGAACCCGACCTTGGGGTGGAGCGAGCGACCCGGGTCACTCGCAGGGCGAAAACTACTCAGCGTGTTGGTGGGGAAACTCGGGGCAGTATCGGCAGGAATCCGGCATCAGTCAAGACACTTGTCGACTAGGTGCCAGATGAGTGTGTGGCCGGCGACTCAACGTGAAACTTGGTACTCCCGGCCACGAGGAAGCTGATGACGACCTCACCGCTCGATCGGGCTGCCGACTCCTTCGCCGCCGAACTCGCACGGCACCGGACGGAGCGGGGGCTGTCCAAGAAACAACTAGCCAACCTGATGGGATTCGACCCTTCGTACGTCAGCCACGTCGAGGGACGCCGACACCGACCGACGGAGGACTTCGCCCGCCGCGCCGAGGCCGTCCTGGAGGCCAGCGGCGCGATCTGGCAACGCTTCCGGGAGTACGACGACCTTCGCCACGCCCGGAACGAACGCAACCATCGGGAAACCGGTCTGCCTGGCCAGTGGATGCCCCCCGGCACCGGTTTGATCGTGGAACGCGAGACGGCGACCCTCACCCACACCGACGACACCTACCGCTGTGTCATCCGTCGTGAGCTGTACAACGCCGGTGTCGAGCCGGTCACCCGATATCTGGTCCGCGTCGCCGTGGACCGCTACCCCAGTGACCCGGGCCGTTCCAACCGGCACCACCGGGAACACCCGCTCAGCTTCGCCGAGCTGCAACTGTGTGCGTGCCGCGAGGAGTCCGGCGAGCGGGAAACGATGCACTGGCGCGCCAAGCACGACCGGGACGCGTTCAAGGAGATCTGGCTGCTCTTCGAGAACGGCGAACGACGCTTCCCGCTCTACCCCGGTCGCCGCGCCACCATCGAGTACGGGTACACCGTCGGTCAGGACAAGTGGGGGCCGTGGTTCCAGCGCGCGGTCCGCGTACCGACCCGACACCTCGCCGTACGTCTGGATCTGCCGGTGGCACTGGATCCGCAGGTCTGGGGCGCGGAAACGTCGCTCTCGGCGGAGGAGGGCCCGCTGCGGACGGCGGTGACCCGCCGCGACGAGGGCGACCGGGCGATCTTCGACTGGGCAACCGACGAACCGCCATTGAACGCCCGGTACCGCCTCCAGTGGCGGTTCCGGGCACAACCGGAACCCGAGGCGGACGGTGGGCGCGTCCGGCCGTCCGACCGGATGCGTGGCCTCGGCATCGTCCAACGCGGCGCCGAACTGCTCCGGCAGCCGGCCCGCCCGCTCGACCTGCCGCGCGAGGAACCGGTCGCCCGGGAGATCATCGACCGGCTGGTCACCGCGCTGGCCCGGCTGGACGAACTGCACCCCTTCACCAAGGGGGTGGGGATCGCCGCCCCGCAGCTCGACATCGACCGGGCCGTCGCGGTGGTCCGCCCGCCGGACCGCACCGCCGAGCCGGTCGTGCTGCTCAATCCCCGCGTGGTCGACGAGGCACCGCACACCGACGAGCAGTACGAGGGCTGCCTCTCCTTCTTCGACCATCGCGGACTGGTGCCTCGACCACTGCGACTGGATGTCGAGCACGCCCAGTTCGACGGCGGCCGGATCATCACGTCCTTCGAGTTCGGCATGGCCCGGCTGATCGCGCACGAGATCGACCATCTGGAGGGCCGGCTCTACGTCGACCGAATGGCACCCGGAGTGCCACTGGTGCCGATCGAGGAGTACCGCGAGTCCGGCCACCCGTGGCGATACTGATCTGGTGACGAAGCCCCCGGGACCGGGCTCGGGGGCGCGACCTCGCCCGCCCGAGTGGGAACGACGGCCGGACGGGCGAGGCAGCGCGGAGCGGGCGGAGCCGGTCCGCCCACAGGGGGACCGGGGCGCGCGCCCCAGGGGGCAGGGGCACGCGCCCCGGTGCGGGGGGAGGAAAGTTCTACAGGTTGCCGAACGTGTCGTACCGGGTGTGCTGCGGGGGAACGTCATCCGCGGCGAGCACCCGGAGTGTGGAACGCACCATCGACACCGAACCGGAGACGAAACAATCGTGCGTCGTCCACGGCCCGTACCGCGCCACCACGTCGGAGATGTCGCCGTGTTCGCCGTCGAAGTCCGAGTCGTCGCTGCACGCCGGAGTCACCGAAAGCCATGGATGGTCGGCGACCAACTCCCGTAGCTGGTCCAGGCCGTAAAGGTCCGCCTCGGTCCGGGCACCGTAGAAGACGTGCACCCAGCGAGCCCGGTTGTAACCGGCCAGCTCCTCGACGAGCGCCTTGATCGGGGCCAGCCCGACGCCACCCGCGACGCAGAGGATGTCCCGCTCGGACGAGCGGTCGACCGTCATCGAACCCATCGGCGCGGCGACCCGCAGCAGATCGCCTGGCCCGGTCCGGCGGACCAACGCGCCGGAAACCCAACCGGCGGCACCGGCCGGCGTACGGACGTGGAACTCCAACACGTTGTCGTCGTTCGGCGCGTTGGCGATCGAGTACGTGCGCCACACCCGCGGATGATGGCGCGGCACCTCCACGCTGACGTACTGACCCGCCTTCCAGGTCAGCGGGTGTTGCAGTGCCCGGCAGGTCAAGACGGCCGTGTCCGGACCGTACCGCTGGTGGGTCAGCACCTCTGCGTGCCAGAACGGCGGGTCGTCGTCCGCCGCTGCTCCGGCGAGCATCTTCTTGGCGATCGCCGCGTACGCGTCCCGCCACGCCTGGTCGTACTCCAGGTTCCAGCCGTCGCCGGCGATGCTGCGCAACGCGTCCAGCAGCGCCACGCCCATCGTGTCGTAGTGGGCCGCCTCGACGTGGTACTTGCGGTGGTCCCGGCCGAGCGCGCGGAGGAACTCGTCGAAGCCCTCCGGATCGTCCACCGTGTGGATCGCCGCGATGATCGCTTCCAGCAGCCGGTCACCCTGACCGGTCATCTGCACCGGGAAGAGCTTGCGCAACTCGGGGTCGAGGAGGAAGAGCCGGGCGTAGAAGTGACCGCTCAGCCGGCCCCGGTCCTCCTCGACCAGCGTCCAGCTCTCCTTCAGCAGCCGCGCGAAGTTGTCCACCTTGGGCGCTCCTTCTTCTGACGGCGGATCGGCCCAGACAGAATCTCCACGGAGCGTGTATGAAGGTCGCACAGATTGTGCGATCACGTGAACACTGCTCGCCGGAGGGCGGTTGTCACCGGAGGGCACCCGGTGGGGCAGAGTGGTCCGGTGACCGTTGAGCTCACCCGACCGGTGACCCGCCGGACGCTCGGCACCGAGACGATGCTGGTCCTCGGCCTGTCCCTCGGCCAGTCGGCCGTCTACGCCACTGTGTCGATCATCGCGAAGTTGACCGCGGAGGGTGGTCTGTCGCGGCAGACCGCCGCGTTGAACACCTCCGCGTCGGCCCGCCCCTACCTGGACCTGACGTACCAGCTGCTCGGCATCGTCTTCGCGCTGCTGCCGGTGCTGCTCGCCGTACACCTGCTGGCACGCAGCCCCGGCGACCCGGCACGGGCCCTCGGCCTGGACGCCGGACGGCCCGGCTCCGACCTGGCCCGGGGCGCCGGACTGGCGGCGCTGATCGGACTGCCCGGCCTGGCGCTGTTCTGGGCTGCGGCCCAGCTCGGCATCAACGCCACTCTGGTGCCGGCCGCCCTGCCCGACCTGTGGTGGACGGTGCCGGTGCTGATCCTCGCCGCGTTCCAGAACAGCATCCTGGAGGAGGTGATCGTGGTCGGCTACCTGATGACCCGACTACGCCAGCTCCAGTGGCGGGTCGGCGCGATCATCGCGACGAGCGCGCTCCTCCGCGCCTCGTACCACCTCTACCAGGGGTTCGGAGCGTTTCTCGGCAACGCGGTGATGGGGGTGGTGTTCAGCCTCTTCTACCTGCGTACCCGCCGGGTCATGCCGCTGATCGTGGCACACGCCCTGCTCGACATCGTCGCCTTCGTCGGCTACGCCCTGCTGCCCCGCGAATGGTTCAGCTGGCTCTGACCCCGGCGGTAGAGCGCGGTGGCGCGGGCAGCCAGGCGTTCGGCCCCCGCCGAGTTGCCCACCGCTGCGGTGAGTGCCGCCGTACCGGGCAGCAACCGGGCGGCCAGCCGCAGCGCCAGCCAGCCCCCCGCCTGTGCGGCCAGCGGCGTCGCCAGTCGCCATGCCGCCTCGACCGCCCGATGTCCGGGCTCCTCCTCCGGCCCCCGGGCCGCCCGAGCCGCTGCCACCGCCGACCGCGCGCTGACCAGGTCCGGATGCACCTGGGTCAGCGTGAGCAGTTCCGCCACCCGATCCGGATGCGCCGGATCATGGTCGTACGCCGCCGCCAGGTGCAGCGTCAGGTTCGCTTGCGACCAGAGCACCGACGCCAGTTCGACCACCGGCGCGAAGACCCCGCTCAGCGCGGCGGTCGCCCCACCGACCCCGGCCTGCCGGACGAAGCGCCGAGTGGCCAGCCGGGCCAGCCCGTCCGCACCCGCACCCGGGTACAACTCCCGTAGCCGCCGGACCCACTCGGCCGCGCCGGGCCCGAGGACCTCCACCGCAGTCACGGCCAGCAGCTCCGGGGCGAAGCCCGGATGATCGAGCACTCGCGCGACGAGCACCCGCAGCTCCGATTCAGGCGTACGCCCCGAAAGCTCCCGCCCGGTGCCGTCTCCGAGCGCTCCGGCCGCCGGCACCCCGACGGCACTTCCCGGCACCTCTGATCCGGGCTCATCGCTCGCCGTGGTCGTCCCGCTCGTGGTGGTGTCGCTGGTGTCCGGTTCGCCCGTGGACCTCGCGTGCGCGGTAGCGGCGCTCGTGGTCGAGTCTTCCCTGGTCACCGCGTCCGTGAGATCGTCGTCCGTGGGCGCGGCGTTCGCGGCTGCGACGCTCGTCGCGGCATTTCTGGTCGTCTTCCGGGCCGCCCTCTTCGTGACCTTCCGGACCGCCTTGATCGGTACGGCCTCGGTAGGCCTCGCTGCCGGTTCGGCAGCGGTCGCTGCGGGCTCGGCGGCGGCGACTGTCGGTTCGGTGCCGGTCGCCGCGGGCTCGGCGGCGGCCACTGTCGGTTCGGTCTCGGTCGCTGCCGGAGTAGCCGAGTCCGAGGCGCTGGCCGCGCCGGTTCCCGCGCGTCGTGTGGCCTTTTTCGTCGCCTTCCTCGTCGCCTTCCCGGCGCTGGCCGCTGTCGGCTCGGTGTCGGCGCCGGAATCGGCAGATCCCGCCCTGGTGCCGGACGTTCCGGTCTCCGCTGGCAGTGCCTTGCTGGTGGTCTTCTTCCTGCCGGCGACTCGGGAGGCAGCCGAAGTCGGCTCCGCCTGAGGAACATCCTCGCCCGCTGCCGCTGCCGCTGGCCGGCGAGTGCGATCCCGGCGACGAGACGCAGGGACCGACGTCGGGTCCCCACCCTGTCCGGCCGCAGGTGCATCGGCGTGCTCGCTCCGGTCGGTCGTCGCCGCTCCCGTGGTGAACGGCGGCACCGGCGCGGTCGGGAGCTTGGACGAGGCCGATCCGGCGTGCGGCGGCGCAGGTTGCTCCGGCACCGGTGGCGGCTGGAAGAGGACGCTCGGTGCCGCCTTCGCTCGTCGTGAGCGGGACCCCGCGGCTTTCTCCTGCTTCTCTTCCGGCGGTGGCGCCGACGTCGGAGGTGGTGTGAAGGTCGCCTCCGGGGAGCGTCGACGGGCTCCCTCAGCAGGCTCACGGCGGTTCTGCTCGCTGGGCGGCTGCTCCTGCATGTCGATGGAGCGTAGTCCTGATCACAGCAACGCACAGCGGGAGCGGTCCTGGCACCCTGGGTACGGCTCGTTCCGGTAGTCGCTTTGCTCCCGGCCGGGCGCGGCCTGTATCCTCGGGCGCGGTGGTCTGCAGGCCACCTGGGAGACTTCGCCTAGTCTGGTCTATGGCGCCGCACTGCTAATGCGGTTGGGGTCTTAAAGCCCCTCCCGGGTTCGAATCCCGGAGTCTCCGCGCGAAGGCCGGTGTGTAGACTGGCCGAGCACCAGCGCCCGTAGCTCAACGGATAGAGCATCTGACTACGGATCAGAAGGTTAGGGGTTCGAGTCCCTTCGGGCGCGCCACACGATCAAGGCCATGACCAGCGAGAACGCCGGTCATGGCCTTGACTCTTTCTCAGCGTTCGGTGCCGGGCCGGGAGACGATCCCCTGGTTCTGCCGGAAAGCCCTAGTCTGAAGGCGTGCCCGGCACGGCCACCTGCCGTTCGCGGGCAAGCGACACGAGCACCGAGGGAGAGCCACGATTGTGAGCGCAGCGGCCACCGACGGATCGACGGGTCTCATGCCTGCGGCGTTCTTCGGCCACGGCAACCCGATGAACGCCCTCGAAGTCAACCGCTACACCACCGCCTGGCGGGCCTTCGGCGCGTCCGTGCCCCGCCCGCGGGCCATCCTCGTCGTCAGCGCGCACTGGTACATCAACGCCACCGCGGTCACCGCCATGCCCAGGCCCCGGACGATCCACGACTTCTATGGGTTCCCGCAGGAGCTTTTCGACGTCCAGTATCCTGCGCCCGGGCTGCCCGAGTTGGCCACCGAGATCAGCGACGTGGTTCACCCGACCTGGGTCGGCGCGGACGTTGACAGCTGGGGCATCGACCACGGCACCTGGTCGGTCCTGACGCACGCCTTCCCCGATGCGTCCATCCCCGTCGTGCAGCTCAGCATCAACGCCGCCAAACCGTTCGACTACCACATCGAGCTCGGCGCCAAGTTGGCCACGCTGCGTGAGCGGGGTGTCCTCATCATCGCCAGCGGGAACGTGGTGCACAACCTCCGCAGCATGGACTGGAAACTCACCGACGACGGGTACGACTGGGCGCAACGCTTCGACGAGGACGCCAAGGCCCGCATGCTGAGTGACCCCGCCGAGTTCGCGGCCCTGGACAGCCACCGCGACTACCGCCTCGCCGTGCCGACGCCCGACCACTTCATCCCGGCGCTGTACCTCGCCGGCCTCGCCTCGGCTTCGGGCGTCCCCGACATCGACGTGCTGGTGGACGGCTACGCCTACGGCTCGCTCTCGATGACGGCCTACACCCTCGGTCTCGCCTGCCCAGAAGTCACCGGTGAATCAGCGTCCCCGCAGCCTCCGGACGACGCGCCGCCTGCTGACACCACGAACATCTGACCTGGCACGCGCGGTCGGCGACCGACCCTACGGCCCAGCGGTCGGCAGGCTCGGCGCGCCAGCGTGGCGGTCAGGCCGCCGACATGTGAGCTGATCAGGACGTTCGGCGCGGACCGTGACGTGGGTCGGTCTCGAGAGCCGTCCGGTCCCAATCGGCCAGGTCCGCGACGGCAGCGTAGGTGGTGTCCAGAAACTCCATCAGCATGTGGTCCGGGTCCGCTGCTTCGGCCACGGCCTCGTACGGGAGCACGTACTCACCCAGGTCTCGGTGGTAGTACGCGGCGGCTGGGCGTATCGGGTAGTCGGCGAAGCCGGGTGGTTCGGGATAGGCGTAGGCGTAGAAGGCTCCTTCCTCGCCGCCACCGGGCCAGAATCCGCAGCTGGCCAGTTCGTGCGTGTATGCCTCGCGCTCGATCCAACTCGGAAAGTTGGGGCGGCCACTGCCGGTATGTGGTGGCGCCGGGCGTCCAGAGAACCTGGAGCAGGCCAGGTCCATCCCGCCCCAGAAGAACTGCACCGGACTTGCCTTGCCGACGAAGCGGGATCGGAATTCCCCGATGACTCGGTCGGCCTGTAGGAGTTGACCCCAGAAGAGTTGCGCCGCGCGGGGGTCATAGGCGGCGTGTCGGTAGTCCTCGGCGAACGGGACGGCGGGGTCCACCTCGTTGGGCTTGGCATGGATGTGCGTGTCGATGCTCAGCTCGCCCAGCGCACACATGATCTCGGAGTAGAAGCCCGCCACCGGTTTGGCTTCCAGCGTCACGTGACGTTCGCGGCCGTCGCTGGTCCTGATGCGCAGCGAGTGGTCGATGAAGTCGAACTCCATGTCGAAGGATCCGAGGTCATGGGGGATCGGCGAGGTCGTCAGCCCTCGCGGACTGACGTACAGGGTGACGTGCCACCAGTGGTTGACCGTTGGCGCGTGCGCCATTCGAATCTTGCCCACGATCTGCAGCCACATGTGCAGTGCTTCTCGGGTATCGGTCCAGTCCGCCAATCGCAGCCGTGGCCAGGCCCGTCTCGGTTGCGCTTCGTACCCGGTAATCGTGCCTGCGCCCATGCTCGTCATCTTCCCTCGATCCGACGGCTGGCACTCGACCTTCGCCAGCAATCCCGCTGAGGGCTCCGACCGGCTTCCGGCGTCCGTTCAGACCCGGGCAGATGGGGTAATGACCAACAGGTCCCGAACGTGTCGGGACCGTAGCGGAAGGGCGACAATGACCAGAATCGGCATCATCATCGGCAGTACGCGTCCCGGCCGTAACGGGGAGGCGGTGGCTCGCTGGGTGCACGACATCGCCAGCAAGCGCGGCGACGCCGAGTATCACCTCGTCGACATCAAGGACTTCGACCTGCCGCATCTCGACGAGATGGCGCCTCCGTCGCTCGGGCAGTACACCCAGCCACACACGCTGCGGTGGGCCGAGGAGATCGCCTCCTACGACGGGTACGTCTTCGTGACCCCGGAGTACAACCACTCCACGTCCGGGGCGCTGAAGAACGCCATCGACTTCCTCTACGCGGAGTGGAACAACAAGGCGGCCGGGTTCGTGAGCTACGGCAGCGTCGGCGGCACCCGCGCCGTGGAGCACCTCCGCCTGGTGATGGCGGAGTTGCAGGTCGCGGACGTACGGGCGCAGGTGGCACTGTCGCTGTTCACCGACTTTGAGAACTTCAGTGCTTTCAAGCCAGGTGCCCATCAGGTGGATGCGGTGAACACGATGCTCGACCAGCTGACGGCCTGGAGCGGCGCGTTGGCGACCGTGCGGGCTGACACGACGATGGCCACCGCCCAGTCCGGGACCTAGAGCCCGCTGTCATGGGCCGGCTGCGGTCCTGGCGTCGCGCCCCGCAACTCGTAGTGTCGACCGGAGAAGCGCACCGACCGCTCGTCCGACCAGAGCAAGTCGAGACGGGCGGCGGTCTTGGCGATCGTGACCGGGGAGCGAAGCGGCAGGTTCGCGACGTCGGGGAAGACCCGCAGCCGGCTCGTCCGCTCGAGGATCGCCCCGGCGAGAAACCAGGGCTGGCCGGTTCGGCGGTGCCGCGGCGATCGAGCACTCAGGCGCCTCAGCCGGCAAGGAGGGCGATCAGGTCGCTTCCGGTGACGATGCCCATCGGTAGGCCGTCCGGGTTGAGGACCGCGACGGCGTCGACGCCCCTGGCCCGCATCAGCCGTGCCGCGTCGACCACCTTTGCGTGGGAGTTCACCACCGCCGGGTCCGGGTCCAGCGCCTGCGCGACGGTGAGCCGGGTCAGTGCGGCGTGGTCATGCGCCCACGCCGCAGCCACCGCCCGGTCGGCGAGCACACCCGCGCATCGCCCGGCCGTGTCGACGACGACAAGGTGACGGCGCCCCGTGCGAACCATCGCCTCCAGCGCGTCACCGAGCCGTGTGTCGACGGAGACGGAGAGGACAGGACTGCTCATCACCTCGGTCACCGGTCGACGTGCCCGTCGGGCTGCCCCGCCTTCGGGCTCGTGTCCTGATACGTAGATCGCCCGCATGATCGCCTCCAATGTCCCTGAATCGAATCGCATCCAGTCCGAGTGCCGACGTCACGTGATGCCGCTGAAGGTGCTGACCCGGACCACTTCTTAACGAGCTGGGTAGCTGCCGGCGAACTCGACGCGGAAGGCGGGGTAGCGCGCAGCGATCTCCTCGAACTCGGCCAGGGGTGCGTGCCGGTCGACAGGGAGGTGCGGCCGTGCTCCCGGCACCTTCTGCAGATACCGTTTCAGGATCGGCGCTCGCTCGTCGATCGGTACCAGGACCAGGCGGCAGCCCTGGCGCGTCCATGCCGGATGGTCGCTCGGCCGCCGGCCGCGTGCACGTTGCGTACCCAGTTGCAGTTCTCGCCCAGCATGGACACCAGGTACCACTCGCCCTGCCAGTCGGCCATGCCCAGCGGAAACCGGGTGAGTCGTCCGCTACGACGCCCCACGACCTCCAGCGTCACCCAGCGCCGGGGAAACAGGCCGACGCCCTGCACCGCCGCCCAGAAACGCGCGAAGCGGCGAGCCGTGGCGTCACCCCGCCCTCCGGCGTACATCTTGCGAAGGTCGTCATCGGAGAAGGGCCAGCGTCCCATCGCGTCCTCCATCTGGTCGCCGCGACCGTCGACCCGGG
The DNA here is from genome assembly GCF_016863535.1 of Micromonospora lutea. Classification (GTDB taxonomy): domain Bacteria; phylum Actinomycetota; class Actinomycetes; order Mycobacteriales; family Micromonosporaceae; genus Micromonospora; species Micromonospora lutea. The sequence goes on along the minus strand of NZ_BOPB01000012.1, from coordinate 21,512 downwards.
TCCGGTAGCCTCCCGGGTCGCCGCAGGGGGGCCGGCCCCGGGGCGGGGGGAAGGGAGCCGGCCCCAGCGGTGTCAGCCCTTCTTACCGTTCTCGATCTTGACCGGGATCTCCTTCGTGACCGGAGCCGGCTCGGCGACCTTCGCCGTGATCTCGAGGATCCCGTCGACGTAGCGGGCGGCGATGGTCTTCTCGATGGCTCCCGTGGGCAAGGGAATCGTGCGGAAGAAGGATCCGTAGTGGAACTCAGAACGGATCTTGTCCTGGTGGACCAGCTCCTTGCGCTCCACGTCGAGCCGCAGCTCGCCACCGGCGTACGTTATCCGGACGTCCTTCACCGGGTCGATGCCGGGCAGTTCGGCGCGGATGACGTACTGGTCGCCCTCCAGGTAGTTCTCGATCCGGATGCTGGGCGCGAGCATCGGGAACAGGGACAGGTCGGCCCAGTCGAACGGGGCCAGCGGACCACGCTTCCAGCGTGTGATCGTCGACATTACGACCTCCTTGTCGTCTCGTCGTCACCTCCATTCGAACCCGGGAAAACCGTTCTGAGCAGAGGCGGGCGACCCGTCCCGACAGGTCCTTCGGCGTCGCGCGTCTGGCGGCGATCGGGGCCCCGCGTCGCGGGAGATCGGACACAGAGATCCCACGCCTTCAGTTCTGCGCTCAGGTGTTCACTTTGCCGAACTCCTCGATCAGCACGGGATACTGCTCTCCACCGTGTCCGGCGGCGATCGAGCGGTCTGCCATCGCCTTGATCAGCTTTGGTAGTTCGGCGTTGACACCCACCGCCTCGCTCTCCTCGATCAGGTGTGCCATCGCCCGCACGTCGGTTTCCAGGGCCGACGCCTCGGCGGGGAAGGCGCCGCGGTCGATCTGCTCGGCATACCCGGGCAGCCATTCGGCCACCACAGCCGCGATCTGCTGGGCGAACGGCGCATACGTCGCAGCGTCGACGCCGGCCGTCCTGAGCATGGCGGTGCCCTGGAGCCAGGCGTTCAGCACGCTCCACATCATCGCCAGGCCGGCCACGTCGTACAGGGACGCTAGACCAGGGTCGGTACCCAGGTAGGTGACGGTGCCGAGTGCACTCAGCGTTGGCCTGTGTGCCTCGAAAGCCGACTGCGGCCCGCTGTGCAGGATCACCGCCTCGGCGGTCCCGATCGCTGGCGGGATCGCCATGATGGCGGCGTCCAGGTAGCGGGCGCCGCGCTGCTCGGCCCATTGGGCGGCTTCCCGGGCCTGGGTCGAGCTGCCCGACGTCATGCTGATCAGCAGCTTTCCGTTCAGGTCGACTGCTGCCGCGCCGAGCAGCTCGAACATGGCCGGGTAGTCGGTGACGCAGAGGATCGTCAGGGAACCGGCCTTGAGCGCGTCGCCGACCGTTGACGCCAGCCGCGCACCTTCGGCCACCAGCTGGTCGGCCTTGGCGGGCGTACGGTTCCACACGGTGGTGTCATGTCCGGCTTTCAGGAACGCACGGGCGAGGGCCTGACCCATCAGTCCGAGTCCGATGACGGTTACGGAAGTATCGCTCTTGGTCATGGCAGCATCATCAACATTGATACCGGTGTGAAGGTCAAGCGAGGTTCGATGCGGATCGGGGAACTGAGTCGTAGGACGGGCGTCAACGCTCATCAGTTGCGCTATTACGAGGCGCAGGGCCTGCTGAAGGCCGACCGCGGCGCGAACGGTTACCGCGAGTACGACGAGAACGCCATGCTGCGGGTGAAGCAGATCCGCCACCTGCTTGGTGCCGGTCTGTCATCCGAGGACATCGCCTACCTGCTGCCCTGCGCGGTCGGAGAGGCTCCAAAGCTGCTCGGGTGTCCCGAACTGCTGGCCGCGATGCGTTCCCGGCTGCGGCGGCTGGACGACCAGATGGACAGGCTCGCCCGATCCCGTGACGCTCTCGCCGACTACATCGATGCGGCCGAGCGAACGGGCGACGAGGCCTGTCCATCCTTGGCGGATGCTGACCTGCCGCCCGTCTCCGCCTGAGCGACCGGGGGCCGGCTTGATCAGGTCGCCGGTTCCGCGTCGGCGGGCTGCCAGCGGAGCAGCCGCGCCGAAGGCGGCACACCTGTCGCCTCGGTAACCCCTGGCCGCCACACGCCTCTGACCCAGGTCGCGTCGGTGTCAGTCCTGCCGGTCAGCCGCCCGGCGCGCCGCGCGCTCGTCCCGGTCGACTGCTCGGGCGTGCGCGATCGCGAGGAGCCGGTCGACCTCGGGCAGCAGCTGCGGGCCGGGCATGACGATGCTGCCGAAGCCGTACCGCGCGTAGCCCGGGTGCGGCACGAGAGTGTCCAGCCGGGCGTAGTCGAACTCGTGCCGGTGGTCCTCGAAATCTCTGGGTGGAAAGCCGAACAGGCTCTCGAACTCGGCTCGGCCCAGGTCCAGGTTGAGGCGGAAGACGTCGGGGCGGTCGAGTTGAGAGGCGTCGTCGAAGCCGGGCACGTCGTGCTCGACGATGGTGGCGAACGGCTGGCGTCGGTCCGGACCGACGTAGAAGAACCGGTCGCCCCAGGCGTCCTCGGGTGATCCGTTCTCCTCGCTCGCCACGACCTGCTCGACGCCGGGCAGCGCGAGAATCCGGTCGGCGAGCACGGCCGCGTCGACGCCGGTCGGGATGTGCAGCACCGCGTCGGCGCGTGCGATGGTGACCTGGTCCAACGGGAAGTAGCGGTAGTCGTGCGATCGCTGCTCGGCCGGTGCTATCTCCGACGGGCGCAGGTAGCGCGGCAGGAGGCTCTCCTGCTGGAGGCTGCCTTCGTAGGTCGACGCGGCGGGTGCCTCGATGCCGAGCGCGGGGCTCGCGCCGAGGCTACCGACGATCACCGCGTACCGGTCATCCAGCAGCGCGGCGACGATCGCGCCGGCGCCGGCCCACGACATCTCCGTTCCGGCCATCGTCATCGTGCTTGAGTGCCGTTGGAGATGCGTGTTGTGCGCGAAGGCCAGGGTGGGTCCGCGGTGTGCCTCGACCGACCGGATCGCGAGCAGGTTCTCCGCCATCAGCGCGTCCCGGACCCCGGCCAGGCGAGCGAAGCGCTCCTCCCGCTCCAGTGGTGCGGCTGCCGCGGCGTGATACCGCAGGACCGCGATGGCGGACGTGGCGTGTACGAATGCCGCCTGCCAGCCTTCGGTTCGGTGGGCTGCCTGCAGGTAGAGCTCGGTCAGCAGGTCGTCGGCGATGACCCGCAGCCGCTGTGCGTCGGCCGAGCGTCCGATCGACCTGCCTGGTTCCCATATCGCTGCGGTGTCGCTCCACCGGGCCTCGTCCCCGATCAGATCGTCGATCTCGGCTGACCGGTCGAGGCCGAGGAAGTCGCAGACCCGGGTGAGGTAGCGCCGTGGACTCGGAGCGCCCTCGATTTCCAGTGGGGCGTCGAAGCCGTGGAACGCCAGGTGCTCGGAAGCCGGCCGCCCGGCGTTCCACTCGCGCATGCGCAGCAGCAGGTCACGGTTGGCGGGGGCGCTGCCGAACCCGTGGCTGAACCCGTCGGCTAGCGCACGGTCGAGCGTGACGGCGGCGGAGCCTTGGACGAACTCGTTGGCCACCAGGCCCGCAGCCCGGTCGCTCTCCAGTGCGATCGACCGGTAGCCCTGCTCGGCCAGCGACATGAAGGCCTCGTTGCGGATCTGGAGGAAAGCGGACTCGCCATGCGTGGGCTCGCCGAGCGCGAGCAGAGTCGGCGGTACGGCGAGCAGGTTGAGGAGGGAAGTCATTCCATCGACCGTATCCTTGAACCGACCGTTGAGACTTGGAGTGGCCGGTAGTAGGACTGGCGGGGCCAGGACCCGCCTCGTCTACTGCCCTACTGCCGGTCGCTCTGATCAGTGACGGAGAGCCGTGGCAGCCACGAAACCTTCAACTCCCGGGGTACGCCGGCCGATCGATCTCGCGCGGCCGCACGGCCTTTCCGCGCAGGCGGTGCGCAACTACGAGCGAGACGGCGTGCTGCCGCCGGCCCAACGCAGCCCGACCGGCTACCGTCGGTTCACCGAGGTGCATGCCAGGGCACTCACTGCCTACCTCGTGCTGATCGCGGGCCATGGCTATGCGGCCAGTGGCGACATCATGCGTGCCGTCAACCGAGGTGAGATCGACGCGGCGTTGCGCACCATCGACCACAGCCATGCGCTGCTGCAGCGCGACCGGGAGACCCTGGACACGGTCGAGGCGGCAATCGCCGTTCTCGCCGGCTCTGAACTGCAACCTAAGAGCCGGAAGGCGGTGCCGATCAGCGTGCTGGCCCACCGCCTCGGCGTACGACCCGCGACCCTGCGCAAGTGGGAGCGGGCTGGGGTGCTGCAACCGGCCCGTGACCCGGCGACCGGCTACCGCGTCTACTCACCAGCCGACGTCCGCGACGCCGAACTCGCCCACCTGCTGCGCCGCGGCGGATATCGGCTCGACCACATCGCCGGCGTGCTGCGTCGGGTACGCGAATCCGGTGGCGCCGAACCGCTCGCTGCGTCGCTGCGCCAGTGGCGGGAACAACTCACCACGCGCGGCCGGGCGATGCTCACCGGGGCCGCCCGGCTCGCCGAATACCTCGACGCCGACCGCGGGCCCGCCGTACGGCGACACTGAACGCTGATCGGCTCGACCGCTGTGGCGGCCCGACTCCTACGGGGGAAGGAGTCGCCCGTGCGAGTACGACATCACACTGTGAGCGGTGCCGCGACCCCTGCAAGAGCTGTCCCTGCGGGTCACGCCCTGGATCGTGGAGCCGCCTCGACGGTCGCGAAAGGAGGGCGGGAGCGAAACGGGCGGTGTTGGTGGCGTGGCCCCGGGCAATGGGGGCCCGGGGCCACCGGACGCCAGATCACGGTCGGTGCAGGTGCAATGTGCGGCTGCGCTGGTCCGGTCGCTCTTTCTGCCGGTGGCATCCCGGGTCGGGACACGTATCCAACGCGGTTCGCACATCCCCCGATCTGCGACCCCGCCGCGTCTGGCGATCGTTACCCGACCGTGATGCGGTCTCGGCCCCTGGGGGAGGACGAGCGTGGCTGTGTCGTCACTATGGTTGTCCAGAGTGGCGTTAAGGCCACTGAAGTGGTCAGGCTCCGCTAGTCAAGCATGGTCGATCAGCTCCTGCAACTATTGTGGAGCATGTATCCGCTTCACCACGATTGTGGCGCGCTGGGATGGGAGGGCGGTCATGGGGGACGGTGGCGCGGGTGAGGAGAGACCGTCCTTCGCCGCACGGCTCAGGCATTTGATGGACACGCATGTCAAGCCGGGCACTAGCGAGCCGTACTCGCCGGACGACATCGCCAAGGGGACGGGACTGTCGACCAGCTACGTGAACTATCTGCTCAACGGCGAGAGGGACAATCCCTCGCGCTCGGCGATCCAGCAGTTGGCGAACTTCTTCCGGGTGCAGCCCAACTACTTCTTCGACGCGGTGGAGGAGGCTGACTCCGGCGAGGTCGACGTTGATCCCGACCTGAAGACGATCACGGTGTTGGCGCGCCGGCTACCGCCGGGAGTCCCGCGCGCCAGCCTGCGCAAGATCGTGGAGCAGGTTGCCGCGCTGGAGGCTCGCAACAAGTCGGCGCGACGGGACCGGCCGACGCGGTAGGAAACCCCTGACACCGCCCGGTCGTCGGCAAGGAGCGACCACCGCAGTTGGGCGCGTGTCGAAGTCCCTGACCGGCCGCCGCCTGGACCTCGCCGCGACACCGTCAACGTTCCTGGACACCGCGCTAGCGAAGCAGGAGAAAGATCGGCACCGCCACGAGCAGTCCCGCTACGGTGCCGGCGATCACCTGGCCGACGGTGTGATCGCGAAGCTCAACCCGCGACCACCCCACGAGGACGACCACGGGAGCGGCGACAAGCAATTTCGGTCCGAAGACGATGACCAGGACGGCGGCCGAACCGGCCGCGACCGCCGCGTGGATGCTCAGCTTCCACACCAGGTTCACCAGAGTCACGGCGAGGCCAAGGCCGAACATCACGACGACCATGGCGATCACCGGCCGTGGCGCCTGGAAGCCGACCAGGAGCGCCAAACCGATCAGTACGGAGACGAGCCCGTACACCAGGGGGGTGCGGCGCTGCTCGCGTACCCGGATGTGATGGTCGCTGAGGCGCCCCTGGCGGACCTGCCACCAGATGAGACCGTTCGGGATCACCGAGCAGAACAGCGCGCCCACCAGAGCCCAGCCGAGGCCCGACCCGACGGCAGGCGTGCTGGTGCGCAGCGCGACCACGACCGGCATGGCCGCCGCCAGGAGAGCCGGGGCGAACGCCTCGGTGACGACACGAGCGATTCGGGTGGAGACGCTGCGGCTGGGGGAGTCGAGGGCATCGAGCACCCCTGGAATTCTGCAGCATCCGTTGACGGAGAGGCACCGGTTGCGGTTCGCTGCCCGTGGCCCTCACTCAGCGGGTCACCGCACGTCGGCCGTGCCACGCCAGTCCTCGCGGGCCCGTGCGGGTGTGGCTGCTTGGCTATGCTGCCTGTCTGCGATCGCCACTATTGTGGTTGGTGCGAGCGCCAAGGCTGGACGCTGACACGTGCGCTCGGAGTGATGCACGAACGGGAGGCGTCTCGGGCACCGCCCGCAGAAGGGTGATGACAGACGATGTGGCACCAGAAGCGCCGGGCTCACAGGTTGCTGCGTCGGCTTGATGTCACTCTGCCGGTGCCGTTGACCATTCCGGCGTTGGTGGCCACCCTCGAGGAGGAACGCGGTCGCCCGATCCAGTTTGTCGCGATGACCGTTGACGAGCCGGCCGGGCCATGTGGGCTCTGGTTGGCGACAGCCGAGACGGACTACGTGCTCTACAACCGCGACTCATCGCCGGTGCTGCAGGTCCAGACGACGTTGCACGAGCTGATGCACATTGCGCTGAAGCACACCGGCGCGGCGGTCGACGACGACGCGACACCCCATATCGAGTGCGGCGATGCCGATCGGGCCGTGACGATGCTGGCCCGGTCGTCGGCATCCTTTGACCAGCAGCAGGAGATGGACGCCGAACTCCTGGCGACCTACCTTGGCGCCCGGCTGGACCGGGTCGGCCAGGTCGGTGCCTTCGAGGACCTGCACCAGGACACCGCCGCAGTGATGTACCGCATCGCGGCGACGTTGACCGACTAGACAGGAGCAGCCGGTGTTGGTGGCCATCGGCCATGTCGTCGCCGCGCTCGTGGCCGTGGCGGCGCTCATCGTCAAGCTGGGAGCGCTGGTAAGGGACCCGAAGGATCAGAAGATCTGGGCGAGCGTGGGCATCTGCCTGGGTTGCGGGCTCGCCGTCACGCTCGGTTGGGCGCCGGTCCACAGCTTCATCGACCAGATCTCCGGCGTACCGAATCTGGCGAAGCTCGCTGAGCACGGCTCGGCGCTGTTGGCGGCAACGGCGATCCAGTTCCTCTTCCTGCACCTGGGTGATCCGCTGAAGGCGCGGCGGCAGATACGTCGACGGCTGGTGCTCCTGGCCGTCGTGTTCACGGTGATGGCAACGATGTTCTGGGCGGCAGACTTCCCGGCCTCCGAGCCGCTGCACTTCGCCGAGCGGTACGGGGACCTGCCCGAGGTCGGCGTCTACATGCTGGCGTTCCTGCTGTACCTCGCCGTGTCCGTGGCCGACATCCTGCGCATGTCGCTCGGCTACGCCAGATACGCCGGCACCCGACTGAAAGTGGTGATGCGCCTGCTCAGCGGCGGCGCCGGGTTCGGCGGCGCCTACGTCGGCCACAAGGCCTTCTTCATCGCTCTCAAGTTGGCCGGTCTGAGCGCACCATGGCCGGAACCCGTCGCCTCACAAACCCTGGTCAGCCTGTCGGTGTCGTTGACCTGTTCGAGCTTCGTGCTGGCGACGGTGTGGAAGGCCGTCGACGGCCTGCGTGCCTGGCCGCGCAGGAGCGAGGCGTACCGGCAACTGCACGCCCTGTGGTTCCTGCTGTATCAGGCGGTCCCGACGATCGCACTGCATCCGCCTCGTCGACCTCACCGTGCCCGTGGCGCAGCTTGGGGCCTTGGGCAGCGGCTGTACCGGCGATGCGTGGAGATCGGTGACGGACTGCAGGCCATCGGCCCGCTGGACCCGCGCCTGAAGGCGGTGGCCCGGCACCGCGCAGTCGAGGCGGGCTGGGACCTGGAACGGGCAGTGGCAGCCGGCGAAGCGGCGGCAATTCTCTCCGCAGTACATCGCCAGCGGCAGGGGCCACCTGTGCACCCTGAAGAGGATCCCGGTCTGGAACAGCGGCCACCGATGATCGAGCGGGTGGATGTGGACGCCGATGCGCGACGGCTCGGGATGATCTCGGCCGCGCTGCGCGAACCGTTCGTGCGACAAGCGGCAGCCGAAGCAGTCGACGTAGGGTGACCGCGTGACGGCAGGTTACGGATCCGACCTGCCGCGGCACACGATCTCGACAGTGTCACTTTCTACGAGGCACTCGGCTATGTCGTGGTGCGACCTCACGAGCACCGCTGGCGTGCTGTCGATCCACGAACCGGGGCAGTGCTCAAGGAGGGCGTGACGCCTACGCTCCTCATGGAGCGCGACCTGCGGTAGGAAGCGGATTCGGGGCCCGCTCGCCGGTGGCGGACAACGTCCGACGATCGTTGGAGCATCGCTGGCCGACGATGCCTGGCACACCGAACGCCGCTGCCGCAAGGGTGAGTGACGAAGCTGGTCACCCATTGCGAGATCGCCTTCACAACTTGCACACTAAGGCCGGATTGAGTCCTGGCAGTTGCGCGCTCGGCAACTTCGAGGGCGAGCCTACGGGAGGAGGCCGACGATGGCGCCGAAGGCAGAGGCAGCCAGCAGACCCGTGACTGTGCCTGCTTGGAAGGCGCTGCCGAGCTTCCTCCGTGACGCGCACCAGTCCCTGGTGGACACTGGTAACGCGTCTGGCGGCGAGGTCGTACGTCTCGGGCTTGGAGTTTCCAGCCCATACCTGGTGACCAATCCTGATCATGTGCGGCAGGTGCTGCAGGATCGGTCCGCCAACTATCCCCGGGGCGACGACACCGCACTGTGGCGCTCGGTCCGCAAACTGGTCGGCGACGGAATCCTCGCCGAGGGCGACAGCTGGTTGGCGTCGCGCCGGATCCTGGCCCCGCTGTTCCGGAGAGGTCGTATCGACGCGCTGGTGGCACCGATGGCGGAGGCCATCGAAGGGGCGACCGGCAGGCTGGATGAGGCGGCGGCAACCGGTAGCGTCGTCGACATCGGCACGGAGCTGTCGCGCCTCGTCTGCGCCGCCATCATGCGGGCGTTCTTCGACTCCCGGGTCTCGGTTGACGACGCGCTGCGCATCATGGCGGCGCAGGAGGCCATCGTCACCTCCATGGCGCCGCGTCTGCTGGCCCCCTTCGCCCCATGGTGGATTCCGATGCCCGGCGACCGTCGCTTCCACCGCTCCGTGCAGACCATCGACAACATCCTGCTTCCGGTCCTCCGCGCTGCGGTGCGCGAGCCCGGCGACGGCGACGATGTGTTGTCGACCTTGGCGCGTGCTCAACGCGACGGGCAGCCGTTGTCCGAACGGCAGATGCGCGACGACCTGGTGTCGATGGTGGCCGTCACCACGGAGACCAGCTACGTCGTCTTGACCTGGCTCTGGCCGGTCCTCGCCAATCACCCCGCCGTCGCGGACCGGCTGTACGCGGAGGTCGACGAGGTTGTCGGTGCCGGGCCGGTGCGGGCGGAGCATCTGTCGCAGCTCACCTACACGCAGATGGTGCTCGACGAACTCCTACGTCTGTACCCCGCAGGTTGGATCGTCCCCCGGCGTGCGATGGCTTCCGACCTGCTGGGTGGAGTGCGAATCGAGCAGGGCGCGACCGTCATCGTCTCCCCGTACGCCACGCAGCGGATGACGGCTTACTGGGGTACGACGGCCGAGTCCTTCGATCCGGAGCGCTTCGCCCCGGGCAGTGCCGAGGCTGACAAGAGCCGCCGTCACGCGTACTTCCCGTTCGGGCTTGGCATGCACCGGTGCCTCGGAGAACATCTGTTCAACGTGGAGGCTTTGTTGATCGTGGCGACCCTGGTCAGCAAGTACCGTTTCGCGCTGACCGATCCCACAGTGCCCGCGCCGCGGGTCGCCGCGTCGCTGCGTCCACGGCAGCGAGTCGAGCTGACCCTGTCCCACCGCGAGCACTCCGTCGCCAGTAGGAGCCGCTGATGCCCCAGGACACCCTGGCCGCCGCGCTCGATCACACCGCTGAGCAGGGACGAATCTGCTCCGTCGCCACCAGGGGCCAACGCGACCTGCAGGACCGCGTCGCCAGCTATCCTGCGCTGTTTCCGGATCCTCCCGTCGACGGGGCCATGCTGAGCGCCCTGGCGATGTCCACCGCGTTCATCGCTCCCTGGTGCACCGCCACCGAGCTACGCACCGCAAACCGTACTTCGCTGTGGGTGACCGCAGAGGACTGGCGGATCGACTCGGAGATCACCTCGCTGGACGAGGCCACCGCTACCGTCACCGCCTGTCTCGCGGTGGCGGCCGGCGACGCCCCAGCAGCCGGCGACCAACTCACGCAGTTCCTGGCCGACATCCGCGACGACCTGGCAGCTACCCCACTCTTTCCACGCCTGGGTCACCTGTGGCAGGAGGAGCTGCGGCGGATGCTCGACGCTGAGCTACGGGAGTGGCAGTGGAGGGCAGATCACCACACGAGCATGGTCGATCTGCCATCTGCCAGTGAATACCTGGCGAACGCCGCCGGTTACGGTGCCACCTGGGTCAACATCTCCCACTGGATCGCCACCAGCGCGGTGGAGACCGAGGAGCAACTGGTTGGACTGGTCCGGGCCAGTTACGAGGTGGAGAAGGTCCTGCGGCTGGTCAACGACCTGGCCAGCTACCAGCGTGACGTCAAGGGCGGCGACCTGAACATCCTGATGCTGGGCGTCGATGAGGACGAGGTGCGCGAGCAGGCGATCGAGCAGGCCAAGCGGTGCCAGCAGCTGCTCGATCCGCTGGCCGAGGTCAGCCCGCAGCAGGTGACCTACCTACAGCGCGTACTCGGTTTCACGACCGGCTTCTATCACGGCACCGACTTCTGGGGTCCTCGGTGACATCGCTGGTGAGCCTCGCCAGTACGGCGAAAGGTGCTGACCTCCCTGTCTGAACGTGCTTTAGGGTCTGCCGGCGATAGCCGGCGATGCTGCCCTCGGGAAAACGTAATCCTCTGTGGACGTGACTTTCCGTCACGGTCTTGAGTCAATAGTCAGACAACTGCTAGCGTGCGTCGGTCTGCCTACACCGGCGGCTTGGTCGGCATGCCTCTGCCGACAAGTTCTTCTGCTCGGCATGGACGGTTCAATGCGGTCTCGCAGCGCCAATCTGCGCACAAAGGTCATCGCGCTTCTCGCCTCACTGGTTGCCCTCTGGGCATTCGCTGCCTGGGTCACCTTACGAGAAGGTGTGAACCTCCTTGGCGTACAAGCGGTTGACAGTCAGATCGTCTCACCGAGCGAGCCGCTGCTGCTGGATCTGCAGGTCGAGCGACGCCTCACCGTCGCTTACCTGGGTGGTTCCGGTGCCGACCGGAGGAGCGCACTCGATGCCGCCCGGCTGGCGGTCGACAAGAACGCCAAGGCTTTCAAATCGAGCGCACGCAGCCGGCTGGCCCGCCTCGCGGCGGATCGCGAAGCCGAACAGCGCGTCGATGAGGCGATCGCCGAGCTTGATCAATTGCAGGACGTCCGGGAGTCCGTCGACACCCGGTCGGTCGACCGGGCAAGCACCATCAGCACCTACAGCAAGCTCGTCGAGTCGCTGTTCGCGGTCTACGACGTCGTCGGTACGCTCGACGACACCGAGATCCAGCAGGACACCCGGAACCTGATCGAGCTGTACCGCCTCCGGGAGATCATTTCGCAGGAGGACGCCCTGCTCGCCGGGGCGCTCGCCGCCACGCGGATCACAGCCGGTGAACAGTTCCGGTTCACCGAGTTGGTCATCGCACAACGCTTCGTCGCGGGTCGTACGAAGCTGAATGACGCCGACCAGGAAGCCTTCAACCAGGTCGTCAACGGCGAGGCGTTCAGGAATCTGCGGCAGCTCGAGGACCGGATCATCAGCACCAGGGCATCGGCCCGTCCGCCTGTCACCGCCGAGGAGTGGGACGAAGCCGCCGATGCCGCGTTGACCCATCTGCAGGAAATGGTTCTCGGCAGCGGCGACAGTCTGGTGGAGCGCGCCGTCCCGGTGGCGGTCGGGGTGATCGTCCGGCTCGTACTGGCCGCCGGTCTGGGTCTGCTCGCGGTCATCGCGTCGATCGTCGTCTCGATCACCACCGCGCGTGCTCTCGTGGCCCAACTACAGCGGCTGCGTGACGCGGCCCACCAACTCGCGGACGAGCGGCTTCCCTCAGTGGTCGAACGCCTTCAGCGCGGCGAAAAGGTGGACGTCGCCGCCGAGGCACCGCCTCTCGACTTCGGTTCCGACGAGATCGGGCAGGTCGGTCAAGCCTTCAACGCCGTTCAGGAGACGGCTGTCCGTACCGCCGTCGAGCAGGCGGAGCTACGCCGCAACGTGCGTGACGTCTTCCTGAACCTGGCCCGCCGGACCCAGGCACTCGTCCACCGTCAGGTGACCCTTCTCGATGAGATGGAGCGCCGGCAGGAGGATGCCGACGAGCTCGAAGACCTCTTCCGGGTCGACCACCTCGCCACCCGTATGCGACGCAACGCCGAGAACCTCATCGTTCTCTCGGGCGCGACGCCCGGCCGTGGTTGGCGTCGCAACGTGCCCATGGTCGACGTGGCCCGCGCTGCGGTGCAGGAGGTGGAGGACTACACCCGCGTGAAGGTGATGCCATTCGGGTCGGTCGCGCTCGCTGGCCGGGCCGCCGGTGACATCATTCACCTGCTCGCCGAACTGATCGAGAACGCTCTCACCTTCTCGCCGAAGAGCACCCCTGTCGAGGTGCGTGGGCAACTCGTCGCCAATGGTTTTGCCATCGAAATCGAGGACCGAGGTCTCGGCATGGCCGAGGAAGACCTCGAAGCCGCGAACCTGGGTCTTGCCACGGCCGTCGAGTTCAACCTCGCCGATGCCAAGAAACTTGGACTGTTCGTCGTCAGTCGTCTGGCCGCCAAACATCACATCGCGGTGCGACTGAAGCCGTCACCGTACGGCGGAACGACGGCGGTCGTGCTCATTCCCAAGGATCTGGTCACCACCGCAGAGCCGATCGGCGCCGCGCCCGCACCGACTGCGGGCAGGCCCACGGAGACTGTGGTACCCGGCGATGCCCAGCGCGTGTCCCCCGTGCGACAGGCCACTGTCGCCGTCGCCGAGGCCGCACCTGTGCACGGCGAAACGGTGGAACTGCCAGCAGTACGCCCACTGCGTGCCGCCGCTGACGCTGGCGCCACCGCCACTGAGGGGCAGGCCACGAGCGCGCCCGGCGTGAGGCAGCGGTCCGGGCCTTCGGCTGAGCGCGTTGAGCACACTGAGCACGGGCTGCCCATGCGAGTCCGCCAGGCCAACATCGCTCGACAACTGCGTGACCCGTCGCCAGGCCACACACAACCGCCGGATGACGACGAGGCGGTGCGATCTCCAGACGATATTCGCCGGATGATGGCCTCCTACCAGTCCGGCACCCGCCGTGGGCGTGATGACGCCGCACGTCTCGTCAACGCCGACGATGAAGGGCAATTTGACGCTGCCGACGAAACGTCTGCGGCCGAAACCGACCGGTGAGAAAGAGGAACGGGCAAGTGCAGCAGAATTCCGCGGCCGACCTGGCCTGGCTGCTCGACGACCTGGTCGGGCGTGTTAAACAGGCTGAGCATGCCATTGTGCTCTCCGCTGACGGCCTGCTCATGGCCTCCTCCGCTCAGCTCAGCCGCGACGACGCGGAACATCTGGCCGCGATGGCATCGGGCATCCAGAGCCTCGCGAAGGGCGCCAGCAAACGGTTCGGTGGCGGGCCCGTCCAACAAACCATCATCGAGATGAAGTCGTCTTTCCTGTTCGTCACTGCGGCCGGAAGCAACGCGTGCCTGGCCGTCCTCGCGGCTGAAGACACCGACGTCGGACTTGTCGCATACGAGATGGCGATGGTCGTTGCCCGAGCTGGCAAGTTCCTCGCCTCCCCGACCCGGCCGAGCCAGCACACCAACAACTAGGGGCCGCCATGACGATGCCCGACGAAGAACCGGTTTGGTTAGATGACGCAGCCGGGCCAGTGGTCCGGCCGTACGCCGTTACCGGCGGGCGGGCGAAACCAGCCAACAGCTTCAACGTGGTCGCTATTGTCCTATCGACCCGATCGGCCCCACCGTCCGAGGTGGGGATAGCACCAGAACAGGCGAAGATTATTCATCTCTGCCAACGACCGCTTGCACTCGCAGAAGTGGCCGCACACCTCAGCCTTCCCCTTGGCACCATCCGAGTGCTGCTAGACGGACTGATCGCTCAGGGATTCGTTCAGGTCAACGAACCTCGCCAAGCCGCCACCCTTCCCGACGACAGCGTATTCGAGGCGCTCATCAATGGACTACGTCAACTCTGAGCGGACGGGTCAGGCGACCCTCCCCACCGCCATCAAAATCCTCATCGCGGGTGGCTTCGGCGTAGGCAAGACCACCCTCGTGGGATCCGTCAGCGAAACCAAGCCGCTACGAACCGAGGAGGTTCTCTCCGAGCAGGGCGTGGGTGTCGATGACATCTCCGGCGTCGAGGCGAAGTCGACAACGACCGTGGCGATGGACTTCGGCCGGATCACCATCAGCGAGGAACTCGTCCTCTACCTGTTCGGCACCCCGGGCCAGGACCGCTTCTGGTTCGTCTGGGACGAACTCACTATCGGTGCCCTGGGTGCCGTGGTCTTGGCAGACACCCGGCGGCTCGCGGACTGCTTCCCCTCCGTCGACTATTTCGAACGCGCCAAGTTGCCGTTCATCGTGGCAGTCAACTGCTTCGAAAATGCCCGCCAGTACAGCCTCGACGAAGTGCGACTGGCCTTGGACCTCGACCCGGACGTGCCGGTGATGTTGTGTGACGCGCGGCAGCGGCAGTCGTCCAAGGAGGTCCTCGTGGCGCTGATCGAGCATGTGAAGAGGCAGGGGATGACTCGCCGACCCGAGCCGGTGGGTCACTAGCCGGCGACCTGCCGCACCACAGCCTCATGCCCTGGTCCGGTCTGCGACCGGTGGATGCCCTTGTTCGGCCGTTTCCGTCCGGAATACCCCGTACGATGTTGGTTGTCCGCGTCCATTCGTGTGAGTGTGGTGGGAACTGGTCGGCTGATGAGCCTGCTGCGGTCACTGCTTGGGATCGGTGCGGACGAGCTCACTTCGGGCCAGATGGCGCTGAGGGCGGTTCTGACCTTCATCGTGTCGGTGGCAATCGTCCGCTTCGGGCACAAGCGGCTGTTCGGCAAGTCGACCGCCTTCGATCTCGTCGTCGCGGTCATGTTCGGCTCGATCATGAGCCGCGCCATCACCAACAGCCTCGACCTTGTCGGGGTCTGGCTGGCGGGTCTCGTGCTTGTCCTGATGCATCGGCTGATCGCGACGATCTCGTACCACGTCAAATCATTCGGTCCGCTCGTGAAGGGAAATCCGGTCCTGCTGGTCGAGGACGGGCAGGTCCGCAGCGCCGGGATGCGAAAGAGTCACGTTTCCTTGGCGGATCTCGACGAGGCCCTGCGTGGTAGCGGTAGCGAGCCCGATCTGTCGCGGGTGCGGCTCGCCTATCTCGAACGCGACGGCAGCATCAGTGTGATTCCCCGTCCTGGTGAGGAGCGCGTTGTCGATGTCACCGTCGCCGACAACGTCCAGGTCGTGCGGATCGCGATGCGTTAGGCGCGACGACCCGGGCGTACGCCTTCCCACCCGGTGGTGTGCGGTGCGACGTTTGACGCCCTGGTAAACAGGTATGCGGGGTTATGGCGACTGCAGGAACGGCAGCGGTCGGAGCGGGGCGATCGAGCAAGGGGCGACCGGCCGAGCCACCCAACATTCTTTTCATCCTGGCCGACGACCTGGGCTGGGCGGATCTTGGCTGCTACGGCTCGTCGACGATCCGTACCCCCAGTCTCGATCGACTCGCCGAGGCGGGCATGTTGTTCCGCCACGGCTACGCGTGCTCCCCGTGGTGCTCGTCGACCCGCATCGGGCTGTACACCGGGCGTTACCCCTCCCGGCTGCCGGCAGGACTGGAGGAACCGCTCACCACGCACACCGAGGGCAACGGGATTCCGGCCGACCATCCGACCCTGTCGTCGTTGCTGCTGGCCGCCGGCTACGAGACGGCCATGTTCGGCAAGTGGCACTGCGGGTGGCTGCCCTGGTACAGCCCGCTGCGGATCGGCTTTCAGACCTTCTACGGCAACTTCGACGGGGCGATCGACTACTTCGAGCACATCAACACGAACGGCGAGGCCGACCTGTACGAAGGGGAGACCTCGGTGGAGGAAGTCGGGTACTACACGACGCTGATCTCCGACCGCGCGGCCGAGTTCGTTGCCGCTGACCGAGACCGCCCGTTTTACGTGCAGCTCAACTACACCGCGCCACACTGGCCCTGGGAAGGGCCGGGTGACCGCCAGGTCGGTGAGGAAATCCGGCGCAGGTTCAGCCAGCAGTCGGTGCCCACCCCGTTGATCCATGCCGACGGAGGTTCACTGGCGAAGTACGGTGAGCTCGTCGAGGAGATGGACTCCGCCATCGGCAAGGTGCTGAACGCGCTGGCCGACTCGGGGCGGGCGGACAACACCATCGTCGTCTTCACCTCCGACAACGGCGGCGAGCGATGGTCGAACAACTGGCCGCTCGTGGGTGAGAAGGGCGACCTGGCCGAAGGTGGCATCCGGGTGCCGCTGATCCTGCGGTGGCCTGCCGCTGTGGCCGGCGGTCAGGTCACCGACCACCCGATCGACACCCTGGACCTGACCGCCACGCTGATCGAAGCCGGTGGGACCGCACCCGACGACGGACACCCGCTGGACGGGGTGAGCCTGTTGCCATGGCTCGTCGATGGGGCCGATTTTCCCGAGCATGTGCTGTTCTGGCGTACCTCGAACCAGGGAGCGCTGCGCAGCGGCGGGTACAAGTACCTGTACGACCGCCGCGAGCGGTCGGTGCTGGGCAACTGGCCGCGCCGCGAAGGGCCCTTCCACCTGATGTACGACCTGACGGTCGACGGCCGGGAGCAGGCGGATATCGCGAACCACCATCCCGAGAGGCTGGACGAGCTGCGCGTCACCTGGGAGCGGATCGACGCCGAACTGTTGCCCTATCCGCCGAGTCATCCGGGCGTGCCCCGGTCCTCGGAGGCGAAGCCCGCCGCCAGCGAGCCAGACTGAGGTCGCAGGTGAGGTGACAATGCTGTCGGACCTACTTGCCCAGGTGGCGGATCTCGCGGTCCTGGTGTTCGCCGTGACCTCGATGCTCTCGGTCGGGTTCACCTACTCGGCCAGGCAGATTCTCCTTCCGCTGCGCGACGTGTGGGCGTTGCTGCGGGCGTTGCTGGCCAACTTCGTGCTGGTCCCCCTCCTCGTACTCGGCATTCTCCGGCTCTGGCCGATCGACCGACCCCTGGCGGCCGGGCTGCTCCTGGTCGCACTGGCGGCCGGCGCACCATTCCTGGTCAAGCTGACCGCGGTGGCCCAGTCCGAAGTCCCGCTCAGCGCGACGTTGCTGGTGCTGCTGCTGCCCGTCACCGTGCTGTACGCACCGGTTGTCGTGCCTAGGGTGCTACCCGAGGCTGAGGTCTCTTTCGGCGCGCTCGCCGTACCACTGTTGCTGAGCATGCTTCTTCCGTTGGCCGGCGCCCTGCTGGTCAACAGCCGCTGGCCAGGCCGGGCCCGGCAGTGGGGTCCCGTCGCGCGCCGCGTCTCCACCGTCACCCTGGTGGTACTCGTCGTCGCCACCACGCTGGCCAACATTCCGACGATCATCGACCTGTTCACCGACGGCGCGATCGTCCCACCGCTACTGATGATCGTCGGAGCCTTCGTGATCGGCTACCTGCTCGGTGGCAGGGACCGCGATGCCCGCGAGGTGCTCGGGCTCGGTACCGCGCAACGCAACATCTCGGCGGCCACGGTGATGGCAACCCAGGGCTTCGACGACAACGGCACACTGGTCATGGTGATCGTGACGTCGTTGGCCAGCTTCGCGCTGCTCTTCCCCCTCGCGGGGATGCTGCGTAAACGTGGGACCAAGGCGACCGCGCGCAGCGGTGCCGGGACCACGAATGTTCGTGGCGTGGGTTGACACCGTATGCCGGTAGCTCGTGCCGTGGTTCGAGCGGGCCCGGCGTCACCGCCGGGCCCGCTCTTTTCAGTGCGTTGCATCAATCAGATCATCATGCGAGGGGTGCGAGGCGGAACTGCTGGTTCGTCTGCCCGTGGCAGTCGTAGAGCTGGATTTGGGCTCCGTTGTTGGTGCTCCAGGCGTCGAGGCATCGGCCGGATTGGACGCCGCTGATGGTGCCGTTGGAGTTGATGTTCCATTGTTGGTTGGTCTGGTTGTGGCAGCTGTAGATCTGGACGGCGGCGCCGTTGCCGGAGCCTGCGGCGTCGAGGCACATGTTGCCGTAGACCTGTAGTTGTTTGTTGGTGGTGTAGGTCCAGGCCTGGTTGGTCTGCTTGTTGCAGTCGTAGAGCTGGACGCGGGTGCCGTTGTTGCGGGAGGCGTTGGGTACGTCGATGCACCGGTTGGACTGGGTACCGATGATTTCGCTGGCGGAGCCGGGTGGAGAGGTGGGCGCAGGAGTGGTGGGGGTGGGCCCGGGAGTCGTGGGCGTGGGGGTGGGCGAGCCATTCGGCGGCGGAGTGGTAGGTGAGGTGCGGTCCAGCCCGAAGAACTGGATGGCGACCCGGGCCATACCGCTGGACGGCAGGCTGTGTCCGGCGCCCTGGATGGCGTACGCCTCAACCTGGGTGCCGAAGCGGCGGCGGTTCCAGTTGGGCTGCGGGGTGTCGGTGGACGTCGGGGTCTGGCTCAGCCCGTGCACGTTGGTCCACTGTTCGACCGACTCCTGCAACAGCGAGTAGGGCACGAGGTTGTCGTTGGTGCCGTGCCACAGCTGGATCGGCGGGCGCGGGCCGGTGTAGCCGGGGTACGCCGACCGAACGGCGTCACCCCACTGCTGCGGGGTCCGGTTCATGCTGCCGTTGGTGCAGGGACCGCCGGGCGGATAGGCGGCCGCGTTGGCGAAACAGTTGAAGGGCACGCCCATGAAGGACGCACCCGCCTTGAACAGGTCGGGATATACCGCGAGCATGTGCTGCGTCATCATGCCGCCGGAGGAACTGCCGGTGGCGTAGACCCGGTTGATGTCACCGCCGTGCTGGGTTCGCGCGTAGTTCACCATCGACTCGATGGAAACCGGGTCGCTGCCACCACCACGACGCTTGGACGCGTCCGACCAGGTGTCGAAGCACTTGCCGAAGCCGGCCTCCTGCATGGCGCTCGGGTAGATCACGATGAACCCGTACTGGTTTGACAGCGAGGCGAACTCGCTGCCCGAGTAGAAGCCCGGCCCCGATCCGCCGCAGCCGTGCATGGCGACCACGATGGGCGGGTTGGCGGGCCGGTTGTCCGGCACGTAGATGTGCATTCGCATGCCGCCGGGGTTGTTGCCGAAGTTGGTCACCTCGACCAGCGACGCGGCGGACGCCGGCGATGACAGGGCGACAAGACCCACGGTGAGGAGCAGGATGCTGGCCACTCCAGCCAGCGCCGCCCTGGTTCGTTTCATGACACCTCCATTGATGTTAACTAATGTAAACACTAGACATATCTCTGACGACCGTCAATGAAGCACCTAATGTTTCGACGCCGTGGGTCCGACAGGTGGGACGCTGAGGGCGCCGTCCTACGGCGGTCGGGGCATCGCGTGGACGGCTCGGCGGTCCGCGACCGGCAGGCGTGCCGGTGTCCGTACGGAGGTCTGGACAAGCAGGGCGGGCCCGGCATGATGCCGAGCCCGCCCGTTTCGAACCGCTCTGTTGAGGTGCAGCCCTGCGCGTACCCGACCAGGAAGTGCGTCGGGTCGGTCAGCTCATGCCCGGATGCGGAACTGTTGGTTGGTCTGTCCGTGGCAGTCGTAGAGCTGGATCTGCGCGCCGTTGTTGGTACTCCAGGCGTCGAGGCAGCGGTTGGATTGAACGCCGCTGATGGTGCCGTTGGAGTTGATGTTCCATTGTTGGTTGGTCTGGTTGTGGCAGCTGTAGATCTGGACGGCGGCGCCGTTGCCGGAACCTGAGGCGTCAAGGCACATGTCGCCGTAGACGCGGAGTTGTTTGGTGCTGCTGTCGTAGGTCCAGGTTTGGTTGGCTTGCCCGTGGCAGTCGTAGAGCTGGACGCGGGTGCCGTTGTTGCGGGACGAGTTGGGGACGTCGATGCAGCGGTTGGACTGGGTGCCGACGATCTGACCGGTCGACCCGGAGGGCGGCGGGGTGGTCGTCGGTGGAGTGGTGGGCGGCGGGGTGGTCGGGCCGGTGGTTGGCGGCGGAGTCGTCGGCGTGGGCAGCAACGGACAGGTGCTGCGGTAGGTGACGACGCCGCTGTTGTCCATCAGCGGGCAGAGGAACTGGCTGTACCGGGTGTCGTTGTCGACGAACATCTTCAGGAACGGCAGCATGGTCCGGACCAGCACCGGGTTCGACCGGCCGACCATGAACCCATGATCCCCGCCGGCGACCTCCAGGTAGACGCTCTCCGTCGTGCTCGGAAGGCTGTTGTACAGGTTGAGGGCGTAGGACGGGGTGACAACCGTGTCCGCCTGCCCGGAGACGACCATCGTGGGCACCCGGACGTTGGCCAGGTTCGACGACGGCGAGTACGGCGTGATGCCGACCACTGCCTTCAGCGACGAACGTCGCGCGGCTGCGCTCAGCGCCCCACCGCCGCCCATGGAGTGACCGGAAACGGCCAGTCGGTTCGGGTCGACGCGGTCACGTACCGAGCTCCGCTGCGTCAGGTAGTCCAACGCGGCGAGCAACTGAGTGCCGCGCGCCGTGTCGAAGTCGTTGGTGCTGTTGGTCTCGATGCCGATCACGACGAAGCCGTGCGACGCCAGCCACGGCCCCATCCAGGCCAGCTCGGCGGAGAACAACGCGGTGTAACCCGGCGAGATCGCGACGGCCCCGAAGGTGCCCTGGCTGGTGTCGGTCGGGTAGTAGATCCTGCCGCCGTTGAAGCCCTGCCCGGTCGGGACGCTGACCGACGTGTTGGCGAACGGGCCGTTGACGGCCGTGACGCTGGTCCGGGTCGGGTCCGGCCCCCGCTGGTACGGGTTGTCGGCGGCCGACGCCGAGCTGGTCGCCACGGTCATGGTGAACAGACCGACGGCGGCTGCGATCCCGGCCGTGGCGAGCTTGAACAGACGCCCTCGAACGCTGGCGGGCACTCGGTCGGCATGGGCTTCCTCCGAGGGCGGGGGGTGGTGTGCGTGTACTCGCACTGTGGGTACCTCCTGGTGGTGGTGGGTGAGGGATGGGCGGGCTCGGTGTGTACCGAGCCCGCCCGTACCGGCTGTGCCCGAGCCGGACCTGAACGCCG
>NZ_BOPB01000011.1 GCF_016863535.1 Micromonospora lutea | reverse complement strand
TTCATCCCGTTTAGGGCCACCCCACAAGGGGCGGCCCTAAACGCATTTCAGGGCTAGAAACTCGACCGCGCCGACCGCGCCGACCGCGCCGACCGCGCCGACCGCGCCGACCGTTGCGCGGTATTCCGCCTCATGATGGGTCGGCGCACCTCCGTGTAGGGCCGGACCTCTGCGGCTTCAGTTGCATACTGGCCCCGGCTCGACTGGCCGAGACATGGCAGCACGGTATCGCGGGGAAGTAGAGGCTCGGGCGACTCCATCCAGCTTGTGCCGGCCCTTGTGCCGGCCTTTGGGGCGTACTCGGATGGAAAGGAAAGGCCCCGCCGGCGGGAAGCTGGCGGGGCCGTGGAAGCTGGGGGTGCGCGGGGTCAGGCGGGTTTCTTCGCGCAGATGAAGCGGGGCTCCGCGCTGTAGGTCCAGGTGAACTTCTCCCGCTTGACGACCTTGCCGTCCTTCTTGATCACCCGGAATGCATCCTGGGTGAAGCCCTGACTGCCGTTGGCCGGAATGCAGCTCGGCCCCGGTTCGAGATACACCGTCTTCGGTGAGGTGATGTTCCGCCGAGGGCCGTACTCGGTTTTCACGCTGTCCCAGATCTTCGTGCTCCAGATCGACACCGTCACCGAGCCACCGGTGTAGGAGGTGTCGATCAGGACGCCGTAGTCGGTGTTGTTGCGGAACTTGAAGTCGAGGTTGGGCCAGAAGATGGTCGACTCGATGACCGCCGGGTAGCGGCTGAAGTAGTACGAGTGCGGCTTGTGCTCGACGTCCTCCAGGCCGGCGTAGTACGTGGCGTTGAAGAGGGTGGTCGTGAACTGCGAGGTGCCACCGCCGACACCGGGAACCAGTTTGCCGTCGAGAATGACCGGCGCGTCGCGGTAGCCCTGGGAGTAGCCGCGTTCACCGGTGTGACCGTTGAGCGAGAACGTCTCGCCGGGCAGGACGATTGTCCCCTTCACGTCGTTGGCGATCGTCACGATGTTCTGGCTGCGCGGCGAGGAGAGCCCGCCGGTGAACCTGGTGGTGAAGGAGGAAACCTTCTCCTTGATGCCCAGGCCACGGAGCTTCTCCGCGGTGAGCTTCGGCTGGACCGGCTTGAGGTCGGCGGAGATCGTACGCTCCTCGCCGCGAGGTAGGACGGCGAGCAGTTCGGTGCCGAGGTTGCTGGTGTCGACCTGCTTGCCGGCCCGCCCGTCGACCACCTTCGGCTTTCCGCCGGAGATGGTCATCGTGGCGTCCTTCGGAGCAACCTCGACCGTGCCGAGCTTGCTTCCGAGTGCGGAACGCAGCTTCTTGACGTCCACGCTGGGCGTGAGCTTTCCGGCCTTGTCGGCCTTGAAGCGGAGGCTCTTCGCGATGGCCTGCGGAGGGATGCTGACCGACCCGCGCTCGGTGGTCAGCTTGACCGGTGCTGCCACGGCCGGCTCCGCCAGTTCGGCGACCAGCCGGTCGACCTCCTCGGCAGTGGTGGTCGGGTGGTTCTCCACCAGCGGGACGGTCACCGGCTGTCCACTCAACCAGCCCTGCTTGACGGCCTCGGCGGAGTGCTCCGGGTCGATGCTGAGGCTCGGCTTCGGGTAGCGCACCTTCGGTTTGGTGCCGGAGAAGGTGATGGCCGGCATGGTCATTTTCCGGCCCTGGTCGCCCACGAGCTTCTTCAGGGCCTTTTCGAGGTTCGGCACGTCGACCGAAACCACCGGGTCGACCTCCCGCGAGCCGACCAGGCGGTCCACAGCATGGGCGCTGGTCGCCGCAGCGGCTGCCACGGTGGCGTCCACGTCGACGGTGAGCCCCACCTCGGTGGGGACGATCTCAGCTGCCCGGTCGCCGACGCGTACCTGAATGGGGGCTTGGAGTTCGGCCGCACGGCGGTCCAACTGCTCCCGCAGCTCTCGCGCCGCGTCGGTGCGGCTGCGTCCACCGAGTTCGGTGCCCAGCACGCTGGTGCCGCGGGGCACGTCGCCGGTGTACGCCCAGACGGCTACCGCGCCCACCGAGCCGAGCACGGCGGTGGCCACGCCGGAAGCGAGCAGGAGCCGGAACCGGCGGGACCGGGGTCGGTCACCGCCCGGCGGGACGGGCGCCGGGCGCGCCGGCTCCTCGATCGGCCAGCTGACCGCAGTCACCTGCACCGTGGGCCGGTCGTCGGCCGGCGGTGGACGTTCTTCGCCGTACAGCGTCACAACTACCTCTTAGCGACATGCCGGATGCGGAGCCGGGGGTGCCCACTCCGGGAGAGAACTACGGTAGCCAACCAGACCAGCGCCGGGGAGCCCGAGTCGGTCCGGATCCCCAGTTGCGTCCGTCCAGCGGGCGATGCGTCCGTGAATTCTCACCCTCGGTGACAATCGCCTGTCCTGCGTGTCAGCGCCGAGCGCCCGAACACCAGCCAGCCCATCACCACGGCAGCCAGGGCGGCGGCGATCAGCGAGCAGGCCAGCACTCCGGTCACCGTGCGTGGCGCGATCACCATGGCTGCTGCGGCCAACCCGGCCGTCGCCACCCACAGCGGTGCGGCGGGCCATCGGGCAGCGGTCGCCACCCGTTCGTTCACCAGCATGAACACCACCGCGTAGAGCGCTCCGACGGCCGCGAACATCGGAGCCGTCCCGGCCAGGTGCAGGTAGTCGGCGCCGCCGACGAGCCGGAAGGCCAGCTCACCGCCGACCGCCGAGCTGACCACCAGGACCGTTCCGCAGGCCACGATCAGTGCCAGCGCCACCAGCCGGGCGCGCCGATCGCCCTGAGCCAGCCGGGGCAAAACCAGCAGGGTGACGACCTGAGGAGCCCAGAGCGCACCCTTGGTGAGTACCGCGCCGACGGCGTACGCCCCGGAGGCGGCCGCCGGTAGGAGCTGGCGGGCGAGGATCAGGTCCGCGTACGAGATGGTGAGCATCGCCAGCGTCGCCCCGCACGCCGTCATCACCTGCCTGGCTCCCAGCCGCGACGCACCGGTGATCGGGGCAGCAGCGGATGTCGCGGCCGGGTCGGCGGCAGGCGGGCGCTGCGGGGCCGGGTCGGCTGGGCGCGGGTGCGCGGGTGAACCGGCGAGACGCGCCAGGAGCGGCAGTGCGAGCAGGCCGGTCAGGGTGGCCAGGAACAGGCACATTTCCGGCCCCAGGCCGAGCACCAGCCCGACGACCAGTCCGCCGTAGCGACCGACGGCCACCACGACCATACCTGCGGCGAGTCGCAGGAAACGCTGGTCACCCTGGAGTTCGCCGAGCCACCGGCCGCTGAGCACGGTGGCAAAGGTGGTGGCGGCGAGCAGCAGCGTGAGTGCCAGTGGCAGCCGCAGGACGACCGTCAGCACCGGTGCCACCGCGAGCGTGACGCCAGCCGTGAGGGCCGCGGTTCGCGACCCGAGGCGGCCGGTGTCACCAGCGCCCGCACGCGCACGATGGGCGGCCACGGCGATCTGCAGACCGAAACCGGGGACGGCGGCGATCGCGGCCAACGCGAGCACCGTCGCCAGCGCGCCCAGATCGGCGGCACTGAGCCTGCGCGCACCAAGCATCGGGACCACGTACGCCAGCGCGTTGGTCACCACGGTCGCGACGGTGACCGCGGCACCGGCCGCGCCGAGCCGCAACCGGGCGACGTCCCTGCTCGTGGTCTGGGCCATGCCACTCCGCGTCGTGTCGGTCGTCCGCGCGGACGACCCGGCCTTTCCGGGCCGCGATCCGGTCGGGATGGTGCCCGACCGGACGACGGTACCGGCAGCTTGACCGTCGCGACAGTCCCGCACCAACACCCCCTGCCCAGCGGGGCTGGAAACGTCTAGTGTGCTGCCCCATGGCGTCGACGAAGCTGGCCCCCGCAGCGACCTCCGGACTGGCGGCCCTGCTCCCTGCCCGACTGTTGGCGGGAGCGATCCGCAGCGCGTACCCACGGGTGGAGCCGGAACTGGCGCGGCTCGCCGACTTCGTCCCGACCGGCGGCACCGCGGTGGATGTGGGCGCCTGGTACGGCCCGTGGACGGCTCGACTGCTCCGGCGGGCCGACCGGGTGGTCGCGGTGGAGCCGACCACGGCGCTGGCCGGGCAGCTCCGAGCGGCCTTCCCGGACGTCGAGGTGGTCGAGGCAGCCGTCTCCGACCACGAGGGCACCGCCACGCTCTACCTGCCGGAGGGTGGGGCGATCGTCGGCACCTCGTCCCTGGAGGACGCCACGCAGGGACCGGCGGTGTCCGTTCGACGGATCACGCTGGACTCACTCGACCTGACCGACGTGCGGTTCGTCAAACTCGACATCGAGGGTCACGAGCTGCCGGCGTTGCGCGGCGCCGAGCGGACCGTGCGGCGCGACCGTCCGGTGCTGCTGATCGAGGTCGAGGAACGGATCCAGCCGGTGGAGCCGCTGCTGGACCTGCTGACCGGCTGGGGCTACCGCGGGTACGTGCTACCCGATCGGACGTGGGTGCCGCTGGCCGACTTCGACCTCGGCCGGCATCAGCGTGAGGCGATCGCCCGGGTGGGCCAGGGCTTCGCTCGTCGGGTCGTGTGGCCCCGTCCCCGGTACGTCAACTCGGTGCTGTTCCGCCCCGAGTGATCGGCGGCGGGCCAGGCTCACCCGCCGCCGACCGGCACGGCTACTCGGGCTTGGGGGCCGGGTTGCCGATTGCGATCTCGTTGGTGCAGAGCGACACGTCGCTGCCGCTGACGGACAGTTCGACTGTGTCGCCGCCGCCGACGATGCGGAAGAAGCGCTGATTGAGGCCCTTTTTGACGGGGAAGCTGGCGGTGCCGGCGCCGAACCGCAGGGTTGCCGTGCCGTCCGCCGAGCTGAGGTAGCCGATGCGCACCACCCAGTGCCAGTCGTCGCGGGGCTCGTTGAGTGGCATCCGTACCGTCTGCCCGCTGGAGACCAGATAGCCGCAGCCTTCCTGGGGCCCCGGCTGGATGGTGCTGCCGATGATCGTGGCCACCTGGATCCGGCCGAGGGAGTCCAGCACCGAGACGTGGTCGGCCTCGTCGACGTACGTGGGACGGGTGCCGAAGGCGCGGAAGAACCGGGACTGGAGGTTGTAGGGCCAGGACAGGTTCGGTACCACGTTGTCCGGGACGGGGCCGTCGAAGAACACCGTGTCGGGCGGCGCGCTGGCCATCTCGATCCGAACGGTGTCGATGTACGACCGGCTCGACTTGAGCGCCCACTCGTCGCTGTACCGGGAGGTGGTCCACAACGTGCCGAGGCCGGCGGCGACGAGTATCAGGGCGAGCATGACGTTCACCGCCTCCCGGTAGCGCTCGGGCAGTGAGCCGACCAGCCCGGGAGGAGTAGATCCGAACGGGTCGGACGGGGGGCGTCGGTCCGGCCCGGCTTGTTGATGGTCGGCTGCGCGGGGTCGGGGGATCGGGGTCGAGTCGTCAGGGAGATTTGGAGGGCCGGCGCGGTGGGGCTCGACGACCGGATCCGGCCCCCGGACGTCGACGGCGGCGACCGGATCCGAGGCGCGGACTTCCGCGTCGGCGTCACCGGCGTGCGGGGCGTGGACTTTCGCCTCGGCGTCACCGGCGTCACCGGCGTGCGGGGCGTCGATGTCGGTGGCGTCGCTGTCCGAGCCGGGGCCGGCGGCCGAGGGCGGCGCGGATTCCGGCTCGGGGTCGACGGGGGCTTCGGCGTGGATGACGCCGAGCCTGGCCACCACCGCCGGGGGCCGTCCGGTCCGGACCGCCTCGGCCAGCACCGGTGGGGCCGTATCGGCTGGTGGCGTGGCCGAGCGGGCTGGTGGGATCGGGTCGGCCGGAGGTGCGGCGACGCCCGGTGCCGCCACGGCCGGCGTAGCGTCACGTTCCGAGGCGGTCGCATCCGTCGGGGCGGGGACGGTGTCCGGCACCGCTGGCGGTGTGTCGGGAGCGGAAGGTGCGGTCCCGGCCGAGACCGGGGACGGCCGGGCCAGCCCGACGACGGCGACGCCGAGACAGATGGCGGCCACCACGACGACGTCGCTGACGTATCGGGGAACGCCGCCGGCCACCCCACTGTAGGTGGAACCGAGCCGGGTCGCGGCCAGCATCGCCGCCACCAGCACCAGGTACGACCCGAGCAGCAACCAGGCGCGTCCGGCCCGGCGGCGACGCCGTACGGTCGCCACGACCAGGGCCACGACGATCGTCCAGGCCACCCAGGTGCCGATTTCCGGCGGTGCCGCGACCGGGGCACCGTCCCCTGCCTCCAGCCACCGCCATGGCCCGCCTACCAAACCGGGTACCACGGTGGACCCGAGCAACTGGGTGACGAAAGAGAACACCTCGCCGACCGATGTCGGCCGACGCAGGGAAGACTCCGAGCCGCTCAGGTAGGCGGCGAGGAAGCCGAGCGACAGCGCGGTCAGCAGCAACCAGGACGGCCACCAGCGGCGGATCGTGGTCCAGATGGTGCGGAAGAAACCGCCCTCGGCGTAGAGGGCGGCGGTGAGCAGGAAGACCAACGCCACGACCAGGATCGCCTTCTCGAAGAAGACGAGGCCGAGCAGGACCGCGAGGGCGAGCGTCACCAGGTGCCTTTTGCGTCGGGTCTGCACATAGCCGACCTGCGCGCCCACCGCGAGCACCATGGCGATCTGCATCGGCAGCATGTTGACCCCGACGGCCCACCAGGAGGTGGCCTCCAGGGTCAGCGGGCTGAACATCAGCGCACCGAGCGGCAGGAGCTGCAGCCAGGACGGTTGCAGCAGGCGACGCAGCAGCCGGAAGAAGGTGAGGCCGAGGATCGCCTGGCCGACCGCCATCAGCAGCACATACGGCCAGTAGACCATCCCGATGTGTTCGGTGATCAGCCAGGTGAGCAGCCGACCACCGGGCATGAGGTGGTTGTTGTAGAGGCTGAGCAGGTGCTCGACGGTCAGGTCGGATTCCGCCGCCTGCGTGATCATCACGTAGTCGTCGGCGGCCAGGAAGCCACGGGAGGCCACCTGGGCACGCCACAGCACGCTGAGTGCGACGATGGCGAGCGCCGCCGTCCGGATCTGGTCCCGGCCCAGCCAGCCGCCGACGCGGTCCGGTGCGGTCGTACCGTCCGGGTCTGTCGACGAACCCTCATCAACCTGATCCGAGCGCACCGCGTCCGACCCCACGGTCCGGCTGACCTTGGGGTGAGGTTGGGAAGGGTTCGATGCCATGGCGGGAAGACTGCCACAGCGGCGGTCACGCCTCCCATCAGGTCAACGGATGGTTCGGTGATGTTCAGGCTGGCTGCCGACGGCGCGTACAGTGGCCGCCACCAGCGCGGCCGGTAGCCGCGCCCGGCAGTGGTGAGGTCGACGGATGCGGGAACGGCTGGTGCCGCACGCGGTGGCCGCTGCCGTGACGGCGGTGGTGCTCGCGCCCCTGGCTTTTCCCGGATACGTGCTGCGTTACGACATGATCTTCGTGCCGAAGATGACGTTGAGCTGGGAGGTGATCGCCCCGGCCACGGCCCTGCCCCGGGCCGTCCCGCAGGACGCCGTGGTGGCGCTGGCCAACCAGTTGTTCCCAGGATGGCTGCTGCAACGGCTGGTCCTGGTGGGGATTCTCTACCTGGCCGCGCTGGGTGCGGCACGACTGGTGCCGACCGAGCGGACCGGGGTGCGGGTGGTGGCCGCACTGGGGTACGCGTGGACTCCGTACCTGGCAGAGCGGTTGCTGATCGGGCAGTGGGGGCTGCTGGTCGCGTACGCCGCGTTGCCCTGGCTGGTGCGGGCCGCGATCGGGGTGCGGGCCGCCGAGCGGGGTGCCCTGCGTCTGCTGTTGCTGGCGGCAGCGGCCTCGGCGATCACCCCGACCGGCGGCCTGCTCGCCCTGGTCGTGGTCACGGTGCTGCTGGTCGGGCGGTACGCCGGGGCGGCCCGGGCGGCGTCGACCGCGATTGCGACGACGGCGCTGGTGAACGCGCCGTGGCTGGTGGCGGGGTTCGTCAGCGAGGGAAGTGGCCGATCCGATCCGGCCGGGGTGGCGGTCTTCGCCGCGCGGGCGGAGAACTGGGCGGGGGCGCTGTGGGCGCTCGCCGGCACCGGCGGCATCTGGAACGGGCAGGCCACCCCGGCTTCCCGCAGCGGATCGTTGATACCACTGGCGACGCTGCTGATGTTGGCGGTCGCCGGGTACGGGCTGCCGGTGCTGTGGCGTCGCTGGCCGAAGCCGGTCGTCGGTCGGCTGGGACTGCTCGCGGTCGCCTCGTGGCTGGGTGCCGCGCTCGGGGTGCTGCCCGGCGGGGCGAGTCTGCTGGGCTGGCTGGTCACCGCAGTGCCCGGTGCCGGGCTGCTCCGCGACGGGCAGAAGCTGCTGGTGCCGTACGTGCTGCTGGTGGCGATCGGCGGGGCGCTCGGGGCGGAGCGACTGGCCGGACAGCTCGCGGCGCGGTTCGATCTGGCCACCGGGCGCGTGCTGCTGGCCGGCGCGGCGTTGCTGCCGGTGGCCGTCATGCCCGATCTCGCCGTCGGCGGGGTGGGGCGGCTGCGGCCGGTGGCGTGGCCGGCGGACTGGGCGGCGGTGGGGCGGCTGGTCGACGAACGGCCGGGCGAGGTGGTCTCGCTGCCTTTTCAGGAGTACCAGAGCTATGCGTGGAACGGCGGCCGGGTGGTGATCGACCCGGCACCTCGTTATCTCGGCGTGCCGGTCCTGATCGACGACACGCTGCGGGTGGGCGGCACCTCGGTCGCCGGGGAGGATCCTCGGGCGGCTCGCCTGCGTGAGCTGCTCGCGGCCGGTGAGCCGGTGGCGGTGGCCGGTACCCGCTGGGTGCTGGTGCAGCGCGCCGCCGGCCCGACCCCGGATCCGGCGACGCTGGCCGGCCTGCGGCGGGTGTACGCCGGTGACGAGCTGACGTTGTACGAGAATCCGGCATGGCATCCGACGCCGGAGCCGAGCCATCCCGGCCCGGTGGGTCTGGCCCATTTGTTGGCCGGAACGGTGGTGCTGGTTCTCGTTTCTTCGGGCACTGCACGATGGTGCTACCGCGTGGTAGCGTCCCGGCACGCGAGTCCCGCGGAAGGAGAAGGTGGATGAGGAACCTGCCCGCGTTCGTCGCCGTCGGGGTACTCGGGGTCGTGCTCGGCATGCTCGGCAGCGTCGGTCTGGCGAACGTGCTCAGCCCGTCCGCCAAGGAGGCCGCTAACTCCAAGGTGAGTGAGCAGACCGAGGCCCCGCTGTACGGCACGCGCTGATCTCGAACAGCGGAAAGGCGCCCGCATCCTGCGGGCGCCTTTCGTCGTGCTGGAGCTGATCAGCCGACTTGGTCCGCTGGTCAGCGGGGGTGGACGGTCGCCTCCGCGACCAACTCTGCGAACCGCGCGCCGGTGGCCGTCCAGGTGTAGCGGGCCGCATGGGTCAACGCCGCCTCACCCATCGCCTTGCGCCGGACATCATCGTCGAGCAGCTCACGAACGACCGTCGTGAACTCCTGTTCGTCGTCGACCAGCAGGCCGGTCTCCGTATCGATCATCGCTTCGGCCACCCCGCCGGCGTACCTGAAGGCCACCGTCGGGGTGCTGCGCGCCGCAGCCTCCACAATGGTCAGACCCCACCCTTCCTTGAGCGACGGGGTGAGGGCGAGCCAGGCGGAGCTGAGCAGAGCGTGCTTCTCCTCCTCGCTGACGAAGCCGGTGAACCGGACCCGGTCGGTGATGCCGAGGGCGGCGCACTGCTCGCGTAGCGGCTCCTCCCACCAGCCCTGTCCGGCCACCACCAGTTCCAGCTCGGGCAGTTCCTCGGCCAGTTCGGCGACGGTACGCAGGGCGATCTCGACCCGTTTGTGCGGAACCAGCCGGCCCAGCACCAGCAGCGACGGGTTGGGGGTACGGGGCAGTGACGGGCCGGTCACCGGAGGGGTTCCGTTCGGCACCACGTCGATTCGTTCGGTGTCGACTCCGAGGGTCACCAGCTCGGCGCGACTCGCCTCGGAAACGGTGATGTAGCGGCACCGCCGGTAGAGCCGGACGGCCAACCAGGATTCGATCCACCAGCCCAGCCGGCACATCAACGGCCCGAACACCACCGGCCACTGCTCCCGGTGCACGTGGTGGACCAGCGCGATGACCGGACGACCGGCGTAGAGCGGGGCGAAGAACGGCACACCGTTGCAGACGTCGACGATCAGGTCCGGCCGGCCGAGACCTCGCCGGCTCAGGGGACCGAACCCGAACCGGCCGACGAGGCAGATCAGCGCAGCCCGGAGGTAGACGGTCATCCGGGAGCCGCGACGCAACACGCGTACGCCGGTCTCGGTGGTTCCCGCCGCGGCGGCGTTGCCGTGCGCGGCACAGAACAGAGTCACCTGGTGACCGATGGTGACCAGCTCGGCGGCGATCCGCTCGATGTAGACCTCCGAGCCGCCGCCCTCGGGGTTGGTGGTGTCTCGCCAGTTGAGGAACAGGACGTGGCGGGAGGGGGTGCCGGAGTTGTCCACGCTGCTCCTACCGGTGAGTAAGTGAGCACGATCGCGCCACCCTAGGGCGGTCCAGCCCGGCTGCGCAATGGGCAGATTTGGCGGCGACGATCCGGTAACGGGTCGTGGCTGAGGGGTTTGCTGACGGGCGGAAACCTTGGCAGGGTGTGCAGCGCGACCGCGTACGATGCCCGGTGCCTGGTGGCCGAGCATGTCGCGGCAGGTGTGGTGACCTGCGGTGGGACATCGTCGCGGGCGTGACGAGGAGGTGAGGCGGCGGTGGGTGCCGACCGTCCCGCGCCGACGCGCGTCCTGTCCCGCCGCTCACCGGTGGTGTTGCTCAGTGCCGCACTGGTGGTGCTGCTGGCCGGTTGGGCGGCGGTGGCGTACATCCGAGCCGATCGGGGCACCCCGACCTGCATCGAACAGGTTCGACTCCGCGTGGTTGCCGCACCGGTGATCGCACCGGCGCTCGACCGGGTGGCCCGAGCCAACGCCGGAAGTCAACCGTGTGTTTCCGTCGAGGTGCAGGCCCGACCGTCGGCCGTGGTCGCCCGGGAACTCGCCAACGAGGGCGACGTCGGCGACGCCTGGCTGCCCGAGTCGACGTTCTGGCTGCGTCGGGCCCGTGCCGCCGGAGCGTTCGAGGTACCCGCACAGGGCACGTCGGTGGCGAGCACCCCGGTCGTGCTGGCCGTCAACGAGCGCGTCGCACGTCGATCCGGTTGGCCGGACAAGTCGCTGAACTGGGCGTCGTTGCTGGGTACCCGGGCCAGAACGGTCCAGGTCGGGCTGCCCGATCCGGCCGCTGACCCGGCCGGGGTCGGCGCCCTGCTCGGTGCCCGCGCACTGGCCGACGAGAACCGCGACTCGGCCGCGACTGTGGCGGCGACGTTGCGTCGCCTCGCCGAGCGGACCTTCAGCCCGGCCGAGGAAACCAACTCGTTGACCCCGAACCGGGACCTGCCCGGCCGGGCGAACGTCGTGGCTGCCACCGAACAGGCGGTGCTGGAGCACAACGCGCTGGCGGCCACCGGGAAGCTGGTCGCGGCGTACCCCGAGGTCGACGTGCCCTGGCTCGACCTGCCGTACGTGGTGCTGCCCGGTGCGCAGGGCCGGGCACGTGACGCCGGTGGCGCGTTCCTCGACAAACTGCTGACCGGCGAGGCCCGGGAGGTGTTCGCCGGCTACGGTTTCCGGACCTCGGCCGGGTTCCCTCCGGCGATGCCGGAGGACGGCCGGTTACGGCCTGACGAACGCCAACCGGTGCCGCTGCCCGCCGAGGAGACGGTCAGCGACGTGCTGACCGGCTGGAGTGGCGTGCAGCGCAGCGCCCGGATCCTCACCCTGCTCGACATCTCCGGGTCGATGGCCGCGCCGGTGCCGGCCGGTGGCACCCGACTCGACGCCACGAAGCGGGCCGCTCGGGAGGGTGCCGCGCTGCTGCTCGACAACAGCGAACTCGGCATCTGGGTCTTCTCCACCAAGGTCGACGGCGACCGCGACTACCGGGAGATCCTGCCGGTACGCCCCCTGGGCGATCAGCGCAGACAGGTGACCGAGGCGTTGGCTGAGGTGCGGGTCAAACCGCAGGGCGGCACCGGGCTGTACGACAGCACGCTGGCCGCGTACCGCGACGCGCGCCGCCACTGGACCCCGGGGCGGATCAACCTGGTGCTCGTGATGACCGACGGACGCAACGAGGACGACGACACCATCGGTCGGGCCGACTTCCTGGCCGAACTCAAGCGGTTGCAGGAACCACGCCGCCCCCTGCCGATGATCTTCATCGGGCTCGGCGCGGGTATCGACCCGGAGGAGCTGAAGGCCATCACGAAGGTCACCGGCGGGCGGGTCTTCGTCACCGAGGAGCCGAGCGGGATACGGCGCATCTTCTTCTCCGCGCTGGCCGACCTGAGCTGCCTGCCTCCGGAGTGCCGCCGATGACGGGGGTGTCGGCGCGGCTGCGCCGCTCGCCCGGCACCGTGCTCTCGCGGTTGCGCCGCTCGCCGGGCACCGTCCTGTCGCTGCTGCTGCTCACCGCGATCGCCTTCGGCCAACGGCCCGGTCAGGTCACCTTCGACACCAAACTCGACCTGGCCGCGAACCCGCTGCACTTCATGGCTCGGGCGTTGCACCTGTGGAACCCGGAAGCCACCTCGGGAGAGTTGCAGAACCAGGCGTACGGCTACCTGTTCCCGATGGGACCGTTCTTCGCCGTCGGGCAGTGGCTGGCGGTACCGCCGTGGATCACGCAGCGGCTGTGGACGGCACTGCTGCTGGCCGCGGCCTTCTACGGTCTGCTGCGGCTGGCCCGGGCGCTGAACATCGGCACCGAGCCGACGCGGTACGCGGCGGCCCTCGGTTACGCACTGGCCCCGCGGATCCTCACCGAGGTCGGCGCGCTCTCCTCGGAAACGCTTGCCGCCTCGATGCTGCCCTGGGTGCTGCTGCCGCTGGTGACCGTACGTCGGATCGGTTCGCCACGTCGCGCCGCCGCGCTCTCCGCCCTGGCTGTGCTCGGCATGGGCGGGATCAACGCCGCGGTGGTGCTGATGGCGCTGCTGCTCCCTGGTGTCTGGTTGCTCACCCGACGCTGGGACGCCCAGCATCTGCGTCTGGTCGCCTGGTGGTGCGTCTGCGTCATCGGGGTCTGCCTGTGGTGGATCGTGCCGCTGCTGTTGCTCGGCCAGTACAGCCTCCCCTTCCTCGACTACATCGAGTCGTCCACCACGACGACCGCCGTGGCCTCGCTGTTCCAGGCGGTACGCGGCACCAACCAGTGGGTCGCGTACATCGTGCAGGGCGAGCCGTGGTGGCCGGCGGGCTGGCTGCTGATCGACCACCCGGTGCTGATGGCGCTCACCGCGGTGGTGGCGCTGATCGGACTGGCCGGGCTGGCCGGCAATCTGCTGCCCCAGCGGCGTTTCCTGGTGGCCGGCTTCCTCACCGGGCTGACCCTGCTCACCATCGGCTACGTCGGGGCGGTGGACAGCCCGATCTCCGAACTGGTTCGCGACCTGCTGGACGGGCCGTTGGCGCCGTTCCGCAACGTGCACAAGCTCGACCCGGTGCTGCGGCTGCCGCTGATGCTCGGTTTCGCGCACGGCGTCGACGCGGTGGCCACTCGGATGCATCGGGCCGTGGCCCGGCGGCGGCCCGGGATCCGGCTGCGTCCGCTGGTCTTCGCCCCGGTGCTGCTGCTCGTGCTGGGGGCTGCCGCACCGGCCTGGCTGGGCCTGCTGCGTCCCGGTCCGGGCTGGTCCGACCTGCCGCCGCACTGGCGATCGGCGGCGACCTGGCTGGGCGACCGTGACGCGCTGGCCCGCACGCTTGTGGTTCCCGGCTCCGGCTTCGGGCAGTACGACTGGGGACGCACCGTCGACGAGCCGTTGCAGGCGCTTGCCGAAGCGCCGTGGGCGGTCCGCCACCAGGTCCCGCTGGGCTCGGCGGGCAACACCCGGATGATGGACACCGTCGAGGAGGTGCTGGCCAGCGGCCGGGGTTCGACCGGCCTGGCTGACCTGCTGGCCCGCTCCGGTTTCCGGCACCTGCTGCTGCGTAACGACATCGACCGGACCCAGGTGGATGCGCCGCCGGTGACGGTGCTGCGTCGGGCGTTGGCCGACTCGCCGGGAATCGCCCTGGTGGCCACCTTCGGTACGACCGACGCACTGTCCCGGACGCTCGGCAGCCCGGTGGACGACGGCACCGGCTCACCACCGGCGATCGAGGTGTACGAGGTGCAGCGGCCGGTGCCGGCCGCGTCGGCGGTGCTGACCGCCGACGTGCCGACGGTCAGCGGTGGTCCGGAGTCGCTGCTTCCCCTGCTGGAACAGGGGGTGGTGGAACGGGACCGTCCGGTGGTGCTCGCCGGCGACCGGGACGAATCCCTCGACGACGCCGTGGGCGACCGGTGGATCGTCACGGACGGTCTGCGTCGCCGGGAGCGTGACATCGGTCGAGTCCGGGACAACCTCTCCCAGACGTTGACCGCGAACGAGGCGGGACGACAGGGCCGCGTCGCCCTCGACGTGTTGCCCTTCCCCGGCGAGCAGCACCAGACGACCGCGACCTACCAGGGCATCCGCGAGGTGACGGCATCCTCGGCCGCGAGCTTCGTCGACAGCCTCGGCCCGGCCGACCCCTCACACCTGCCGTTCGCCGCCGTCGACGGGGAGTACGGCACAGCCTGGCACACGGCGCCGCTGGCCGGGCCGGTCGGGCAGTGGCTCCAGGTGGATCTGGACACCCCACGTCAGGTCGACAGCGTGCGGCTCGCCTTCGTCAACGATCTGGCGGTGGGTTGGCCGGTGGCCCGGTTCCGGCTCACCACCGATCGGGGCTCGGTGGATCACGAGGTGGCCACCACCCTGGGCGGCCACTCGTACTACACGTTGCCGGGCTCCACCAGCCGGATCCGGGTGACGGTGCTGGCGGTGGCCGGTGGCCGCCTCGACGGCGGCGTCGGCATCCAGGATCTGTCCATTCCGGGCAGCGAACCGCGCCGTGCCCTGCGCGTCCCGACAGATCTGCCGGACGAGGTGTCAACGCCGGTGAGCTGGGCGTTCAGCCGCGGCTCGGCGGACCGGCCGGCGTGCCATCCTGTGCCGCGCAGCGACACGGACCTGCCCGACGGCGGCTCCGGTGGGACGTCCAGCCGGGCGGACGGCACGGTGATCCGCTGCGACCGTTTCCTGGCCCGGGTCGGTGAGGAGCCGCAGGGCCTGGACCGGTTGTTCCGCAATCCGGCGGCCGGCACATATCGGCTGGAACTGTCGGTGGTGCCGCGTGCGGGCGGTGAGCTGACGTTGGCCGGTACGAAGGTGCGGGCCAGTTCGTCGTCCCGCCTGCGCGGTGACCCGGCGGTGGCCGCGTATGCGGCGATCGACGGTGACCCGGGGACGGCCTGGTTGGCCGGCACCGAAGATCTACGCCCGACGTTGAAGCTGAGCTGGTCCGGCGAGCGTCGCATCGACCGGTTGCGGCTGCGGGGCAGCCAGTCGCCGATCGGCTCGCTCCCGCGACAGGTGGAGATCCACACGCCGGGCCGCGAGGTGCGGGTGCCGGTCGAGGCCGACGGAACCGTCCGCTTCCCGGCGGTGCGTACCGACCGGCTCGACATCGTGGTGCGGGAGACCGAACACCGGTTGGCTGATCTGCGGGGCAATGGCTGGCCCGCTACGGCGGGCATCGCGGAGGTGGAGATTCCGGCGTTGGCGAGCCTGCTGAACCCGATCGACGCCGACACCCGGGTGGTGGAACGCTGCGGTGACGGACCGACCGTCGAACTGGACGGCCTCCGCTACGAAACCTCGGTCTCCGCCAGTCTGGCGGACGTGTCGGCCGGACGGCCGGTGCCGGTCCGCGTCTGCGGCGAGGACGGCGGGGTGCTGGACCTGCCGGCGGGCGGGCACCGGCTGGCCACCGCACCGTCGGAGGGCTTCGTCGTACACGACGCGTCCCTACGGCCAGAGGACGATGTGAGCGCCGCGCCCCGCCACCGGGAAGTCACGGTGCTCGACTGGGCCGCGACCGACCGGACGGTGCGGGTCGCCGCCGGTGAACGGGCGTTGCTGGTGGTGCCGGAGAACGCCAACGCCGGCTGGACGGCCAGTCTCAACGGGGAGCCGCTGGTCCGCTCCCGAGTGGACGGGTGGCAGCAGGCGTGGGTGCTGCCGGCCGGCTCCGGCGGTGAGGTCCGACTCGTCTTCGCTCCCGACCAGGCCTACCGCAGTGGTCTGGCGGTCGGCGCGGCGACCGCGATCGGCGTCCTGGCCCTGGCTGTCTGGCCGGTACGCCGCCGGACGGCGACCGGTGAGGAAGCGGACGCTATCGCGGCCGAGGCTCCCGCCTGGCTGATCGGTGCCCTGCTGATGGTGCTGCTCGCCGCGTTGGGCGGAGTGCTACCGGTGGCTATCGTGCTGGCCGCGATGCTGCTGCGGCAGCTGGCGGTACGGGCCCTGCCGGTGGTGGTGCTCGGCGGGCTGACCGTGGCCACGGTGACCGCCGTGGCCGGTCGGTTGCAGGGCCACGGACAGGACTGGGCGTACGGACCGTGGGTGCAGGCAGCGATGCTGGTCGCGATCGGAGCGGTGGTCGCCGCGGTTGTTCCGGTCCCCGGCGGACACACCGAACCGATCATCACGCATGATGTGACGCCGGGCACGTCCGGTGGGCCGCCGGACGCGGCTGTGGGCAGGGACGAGGACGGGACGGTGACGCGGTGACGGCAGCGGACGACCGTACGCGGCGGGCGGAGCGTCGCCGCTTCGCCTCGCTGAGCCGGTCGGTGGCCCTGTTCCGGGCGTTCCTGGTGGAGCAGACCGACCCCGACCGCTTCTACGGTCTGCTGGCCGCAGACTCGGTACGCCAGGTGTCCGGTTACACCGATCTGGCTGGTCGAACGGTGCTCGACGTGGGCGGCGGTCCGGGGTATTTCGCGGCAGCCTTTCGCGGGGCCGGTGCCCACTACGTCGGGCTGGATCCGGACGTCGGGGACTTCTCCGCCGCCGGCGACTCGGTGGCGGGGATGTTGCGGGGCAGCGGCACCGCGCTGCCGGTTCGCAGTGGCAGCGTGGACGTGGCGTTCTCGTCCAACGTCGTCGAGCACGTCGCCGAGCCGTCCCGGATGCTCGACGAGATGGTGCGGGTGACCCGGCCCGGTGGGCTGATCTTCGTGTCGTACACGCCCTGGCTGTCGCCCTGGGGCGGCCACGAGACCGCGCCCTGGCACTACCTCGGCGGCAACCGGGCCCGCCGTCGCTACGAACGGCGGATGGGACGGCCGCCGAAGAACCGCTTCCGGGAGACGCTGTTCCCGGTCTCGATCTCCGACACGCTGCGGTGGGCGCGGAGCAACGGCGACGTCCAGGTGCTGGACGCGTTGCCCCGCTATCACCCGTGGTGGGCGCGCTGGGTGATCCGGGTGCCCGGCGTCCGGGAGGTGGCGGCATGGAACTTCGTGCTCGTACTGCGTCGGACCGGTGAGCGGCAGGCCGGAGCGGTGGAGAAAACAGAGCTGACCGGGGGTCGCGTGGCAATGTGACTAGGTAGTAACCTCGCGGCCATCTCACCCATTGACATCGACGCAATTGAGCTCCTCAGGGAGGAAACATGAAGCACCGCGCCGTGGGTGCCGTGCTGTTCGGCGGCGGGGTACTGCTCTTGGCGTTGGCCGCCGGGTTGGTGTTCGTCGTCAAGCCCGCGATGACCAAACTGCCCTACGACCTGGAGCCGGCGACGTCGGTGGCCGAGGCCAGCGGCGCGACGTTCCTGCAGATCACCAACGGCGCGGTGGCCATCAACCAGGGCGACCTGAGGTCAACCATCCAGGTCACCCCGGAGCGCGCCAAGACCGCGGCGCTCAGCGGCGACCTCGCCGGTGACGCGGTGGTCTGGCGGGTCGGCCAGACCGTCGAGCGGACCGACACCAAGGAACTGGTCAGCGCGTACGGCGCTGAGTTGGCACTGGACCGGGTCTCCGGGGCGGCCGTCGAGTGGAACGAGCAGTACCTCGACGAGAGCGGCACCCCGGAGAAGGTCGCGTTCGCCGGCCAGATCTACAAGTTCCCGTTCAACTCGGCGCAGGACAACTACGAGGTCTTCGACCGGGATCTGCGGCAGACCCGGATTTCCGAGTTCAAGGGCACCGAGGACATCAACGGCCTGGAGGCGTACCGCTACGAGCAGGTCATCACCGACGAGAAGCTGCCGCTGGCCACTGACCGGGTGGCGCTGCTGCTCGGTGCGCTCGCCCCGGGATCGACCTCCGGTGACGTCGTCTACAGCAACACCCGTACGGTCTGGGTCGACCCGGTCACCGGTTCCTACCTGAAGGTCCGGGAGCAGCAGAAGAAGGTGCTCGTGCCGAGCGGCGGCGCCCCGGTGACGCTGCTGGACGCCGACTTCGTTTACAACGACGAGACCGTGGCGTCCTCGGTGGACCGGGCCAACACGAGCCGGAGCCAGCTCACCATCCTCGGTGTGTTCGCACCGATCGGAGTCGCCGTGCTGGGCCTGGTGCTGATCATCGTCGGGCTGCTGGTGTCGCGTGACCGCACCCCTGGCACCGTGGGCCGGCACGCCGTCGTCGCGGACCCGGCACCGACCCGGGTCGACCAGCCGCCGGTGCGCGACGACGCGCGGGAGGGTGGACCATTGTCCGACGAGATCCCGCCCGCCTCGACCAACTGGAAGACCGAGGAGTCCACGGTGCCGAGTCAGCGGGCAGCGCAGAGCGAGTCGGAGAAGCAGTAGCACCAGCGTTTTGTGGGGCGGGCCGGGCGGCCCGCCCCACAAACGTGTCGGGAGCGGCCCGCCCCACAAACGTGTCGGGAGCGGCCGGGCTCCCGGATGTCGAACACGCCGCAGCGCGGCGCACCCGGTCCTTTCCCGGCAGGTGTCAGAGCCGGGCCAGGGCCCGGCGGAGCGGATCGAGACCGAGCCCGCCCAGATCGAGCGCCTGCCGGTGGAACTCTCGCAGGTCGAAGTCGGCGCCCTTACGGGCCTTCGCTTCCTCCCGCGCCTGAAGCCAGATCCGTTCGCCCACCTTGTACGACGGTGCCTGTCCCGGCCATCCCAGGTAGCGGTTGAGTTCGAAGCGCAGCATCTCGTCCGGCACGCGGCAGTGCGCGCGCAGGAACTCCCAACCCAGCTCCGGCGTCCAGCGCTCACCGGGATGGAAGTCGAACGGGTTGTCCTTGGGGATGGGCAGCTCCAGATGCATGCCGATGTCCACGATCACCCGGGCCGCCCGCAGCGCCTGACCGTCCAGCATGCCGAGCCGGTTGCCCGGATCGTCCAGGTAGCCCAACTCGTCCATCAGCCGCTCGGCGTACAACGCCCAGCCCTCGCCGTGCCCGGAAACCCAGCAGAGCAGCCGCTGCCAGCGGTTGAGCAACTCGGCCCGGACGACCGTCTGACCAATCTGGAGGTGATGCCCTGGGACTCCCTCGTGGTAGACCGTGGTCACCTCCCGCCAGGTGGAGAAGTCCGTCAAACCCGACGGCACCGCCCACCACATCCGACCCGGACGGGCAAAGTCCTCGCTGGGACCGGTGTAGTAGATGGCGCCGTCGCTGGTGGGTGCGATCATGCACTCGATACGCCGGACCTGCTCGGGAATGTCGAAGTGAGTGCCGTTGAGGTCACTGATCGTCTGGTCGGCCAGCTCCTGCATCCAGTCGCGGAAGGCGTCCCGCCCCCGGATGATGCGGGCCGGGTCGGCGTCCAACGCCGCCACGGCCTCGTCGATGGTGGCACCCGGACCCGCGATCTGGGCGGACACCGTCCGCATGTCGGCCTCCAGCCGGGCCAGCTCCGTGAACCCCCAGGCGTACGTCTCGTCGAGGTCGATCCGGGCACCGAGGAAGTACTGCGAGGCCAACTCGTAGCGCTCGCGGCCGGCGGCCTGCTTCTCCCGCCCGAGCGGGGCGAGTTCGGTACGCAGGAACTGCCCGAACTCGGCGGTCGCCGCAGTGGCCGCCGCCGCACCACGACGTAGCTCGGAGCCGAGAGTGCTCTCCTCACTCAGCCGCTCGACCAGGCCGTGGAAGACGTTGTCACCCTCCGGGTCGACCCAGGCGTCGCACTGCTTGGCCACCTCGATCAACTGGGTACGTGAGCTGACCTGCCCGGCGGCGGCCGCCTCCCGCAGCGTGGTCTTGTACTCCTCCAGGGCGCTCGGGAAGAGGTTCAGCCGGGCGGCCAGGTTGGCCCGTGCCTGCTCGCCTTCGGTGGGCATGAGGTCGAAGACCATCCGGAGCTCGTGCAGCCCACTGGTGATGACACTGACCTCGCTGGTTGTCTCCCCGGCCGCGTACCGGTCCAGTTCGAGGCCCAGGCGTTCCTGCATCGCCTCCTGCGCGGTGCGCTCGGCCTCCGACTCCGGCTCGATGGTGTCGATCTCGGCCAGAGTGCGTCGGGTCAGGTCGGCACGCGCGGCGTACCCGTCCGGGGACAGATCGTCGAGCCTGTCGTCATAGCCGGCGATGCCGACGTAGGTGGCGCCGGTCGGGCTCAGCGCAGCCCAGTCGGCGACGAAGCGGTTCGCGAGATCGTCGATTCTGCCCACGCTGCGCACCCTACGCGAGGCGGGCGTCTAGATGATGTCGTCGACCCGGTCAGGGCAGCAGGTCGGCAGGATCGAAGTCGATCGGGAACGGCTCGTCGGCGCGTAACCGGTCACCGCTGACCGCCTTGGCGAGCGTGTCGTACCCGTCGAACTGGCCGAGGGTGAACAGCTCCACCGCGGCGTGCCGCAGCCGGCGCGAGATCTCCACCCGCATGAAATACGGCACCCGCCCCTCGGCGCACCGCATGGGTTTGTCGACGAAGTCCTGCCGGGGGCTGCCGGGGGAGACGAACTCCACCGCCATGGTGCAGAGGTGGGCCGGGATCCAGCGATCCTCCTCGTCCGTCTTCGGCAGCGCGTGCAGCACGGTGAGATCCGGTTGGATCCACCGCTGCGGGGAGAAGGTCAGGTTCACCTGACCGAAGACGTAGAAGTTGTGAGCTTCGGCAGCGGGTGAGAGCAGCCGCGCGAGCCTCAGCTCGCCGTAGCTGTTCGTGCCGACCTCGGCGGGCGTCATGACCAACCTCCCGTCGATGCACTCGTAACGCGCATCGGGTAGCTCAGGCAACGGGAGGTAGCGGTCGGCGAACTGGGTCGTCCACATGCCGTCGAGGTCGACGAGTGGGTCGAAGCGCATCGGCATCGCCATGGTGTTACACCTCCTCGGCCGGTCAACGCTCCGTCAGCGTATGTGGTTTCTGTGGCGCGCGACACGGCGGCCGAAAACCGCGGGACAATGTCGTACCCGAGGAGCAGAGTGTCAGGAGTGACAGGCACCTTCGCCCCTGACCAGCCGGCGCTGCGCAGCTGGCTGCCCGGATTCCTCGCCCTCGCCGCGATCTGGGGCTCCAGTTTCCTCTTCATCAAGGTCGGGGTGGCCGAGCTGCACCCGCTGCACCTCACCCTCTACCGGGTCGGCGCGGGCGCGCTGACCCTGCTGGTGGTGCTCGCCGTGCTGCGCGACCGGCTGCCCCGCGACCCCCGCGTCTGGGGTCACCTGACGGTGATCGCCGCCTTCGGTGTGGCGCTGCCGTTCACCCTGTTCGGCTACGGTGAGCAGCGGGTCGAGTCGATGCTCGCCGGCATCTGGAACGCGACCGCCCCGCTGGTCGTGCTGCCGCTGGCGGTGCTGGTGTTCCGCACCGAGCGGCTGACCGCACGCGGTGCGATCGGGCTGACGCTCGGCTTCACCGGGGTGATGGTGGTCCTCGGCGTCTGGCAGGGCGTCGGCGGAACACATTTCGTCGGCCAGCTGATGTGCTTCGCCGCCGCCGCCTGTTACGGCCTGGCCATTCCGTACCAGAAGAAGTTCATCGCAGGTAGCGCCCTGTCCGGGCTGTCCCTGTCGGCGGCACAACTGATCGCCGCGGTGGTACAGCTCGCGATCGTGGCGCCGGTGGTGGCCGGCGCGCCGCCGCTGCCGACCGCGCTGTCGCCACGGGTGCTCGCGGCCGTGCTGGCGCTCGGCGCGCTCGGCACCGGGCTCGCCTTCGTGATCCACCTGCGGAACATCCGGATCGTGGGAGCGACCACCGCATCCACCGTGACCTACCTGGTCCCGGTGTTCGCGGTGCTGATCGGCACGGTCGTGCTCAATGAGCGACTGACCTGGCACCAGCCGGTCGGCGCACTGATCGTGTTGCTCGGCGTCGCGGTGTCACAGGGTCTGCTCGGCCGTCCGCGTCGCCGGGTGGCACCGGGCGTGGGCGCCCCGACGGCACC
This sequence comes from Micromonospora lutea, assembly GCF_016863535.1. Taxonomy (GTDB): domain Bacteria; phylum Actinomycetota; class Actinomycetes; order Mycobacteriales; family Micromonosporaceae; genus Micromonospora; species Micromonospora lutea. The sequence goes on along the minus strand of NZ_BOPB01000011.1, from coordinate 293,097 downwards.
CGTCGTCGAGCCGGCCGCCCCCTGATCAAGGGCGGGTGTCCCGGCCGACGTCAGGCGTGCGTCCAGGCGACCAGTTCGTCCGCCGACCAGGTGTTCACGACCCGGTCGGCGGGCACCCCGCAGCGCGCGGCTCGCTCACAGCCGAAGCGCTGCCAGTCCAACTGCCCCGGGGCGTGCGCGTCGGTGTTGATGGCGAACCGACAACCGGCCTCCAGCGCTCGCCGGATCAACCGCTTCGGCGGGTCCTGCCGCTCCGGGCGTGAGTTGATCTCCACGGCGGTGTCGTGTTCCACGCAGGCGGCGAAGACCGCGTCGGCGTCGAAGTCGCTCTCGGGCCGGGTCCGGACGCGGTGCCCCCGATCGCCCGGACCGGTAACCCCGGCCGGTCGCGACGTGACCATCCGACCGGTGCAGTGGCCCAGGATGTCCAGGTGTGGATTGGCGACGGCGGCCAGCATCCGGCGGGTCATCTTCGCCCGGTCGTCGTTGAGCCCGCTGTGCACCGAACCGACCACCACGTCCAGCCGGGCCAGCAACTCCTCGTCCTGGTCGAGCGAACCGTCGGCGAGGATGTCGACCTCGATGCCGGTGAGGATGCGGAACCCCTCCGGCAGCGCCTCGTTGAGCCGTGCCACATGGTCGAGTTGCCGGCGTAACCGGTCCGCGGTCAGTCCCCGGGCCACCTTCAACCGGGGCGAGTGGTCGGTCAGCACCAGGTACTCGTGGCCCAGCTCGACGGCGGCCAGCGCCATCTCCTCGATCGGCGATCCACCGTCGGACCAGTCCGAGTGGGTGTGGCAGTCGCCGCGCAGGGCGGTACGCAGGGCGGTGGCCTCGGCGTCCAGGTCGGTGCCCTCGGTGGCGGCCAGCCGGCGCAGGTAGACCGGTTCCTCGCCGGCCAGCGACTCGGTCACGCAGCGGGCGGTGACGTCACCGACCCCGGGAAGCTCGGTGAGCTTGCCGGCGCGGCTTCGCTCGGCCACCTCCTCGGCCGGCAGCCCGGCCAGCGCCTTGGCCGCCGAGCGGAAGGCGCGTACCCGATAGGTGGCCTCGTTCGCCCGCTCCAGCAGGAAGGCGATCCGGCGCAGGTCGGCGATGGGGTCCCGCATGGTGGCAAACCTACGCGTCCGCGCCGCCGGTCGGGGCACGACCGGCGGCGCGGGGGCGGATCACGGTGCGGGATCAGGCGTACGGCAGCCGCACCAGGGAACGGTCACCGACACCGAGGGTGGTGGGGTGGTTGCCGATGGCGGACCACACCTCCACCCGGACGGTCCCGCCACGCAGGTTGCCGAGGGAGCCGCTGCTGGAGTGCAGTCCAGCAGCCTGGGTGTAGTGCTCCCAGCCCGGCACCGGGTCGGTGGCGAAGTAGCGGTACGTCTCGACCCGCTCCCAACTGCCGTCACCGGTCAGGTCGTACGAGACGCGGGCCTGCACCCCGTTGCCGACCGCTGAGCCGGCGTCCAGGAAGAGGTCGAACGCGGTCTGCCCGCCGTTGTGGTTGAGGTTGAGCCCGGTCGCGGTGAAGACCACCGGGTTGCGCGGCGTGCCGTCGTGGTTCGCGCCTGCGGCGCTGGCCACGCTGGTCGTGCCAGCGGAGGCGGACGCACCCAGACCGCCCCCTGACAGCAGGTAGCGCACGGGTGAACTGGACGGCGGATCGGTCGGCGTCGGCGTCGGCGTGGGAGTGGGAGTGGGGGTCGGGGTCGCGGTGGGCGTCGGCGTCGGGGTCGGGGACGTACCCCCACCGCCGCTGCCACCGCTCCAGGTGTGCGCCCCACTGGTGGCGGTGCGCCCGGCCGCAACAGTCAGCTGCGTACCGTCGGAGAAGCGGACGGTCAGCGGAGAGCTGGAGATGTTGCTGGCCACGTAGGTGCGGGCGCCGTTGCGGTTGAAGACCGCGGCCAGCGGGTGGTCGGCGGTGACCCCGGTGTCGACCCGGCCGAGGGCGGCCAGGTTACGGACCCAGTGGAAGGTGTGTGCCCGGCTCTCGCCTTCCTCCGGGGTGTAACCGGGGTTGGCCCGCAGCTTGGTCAGGGCCGCGTCGGCGTCACCGAGGGCGAGGAACTGCCAGTGGATGTCCTGCCACACGGTCGGTTCGCCGCCGTTGTTGCGGACGAGTTCGGCGTACTTGACCGAGTTGTAGTTCGGGTGCTGGCCCAGGTAGAGGTGCCCGCCGGTGATGGGCAGCAGGTTGATGCCCTGGATCATCTCGGGTTCGGCGCTGAACCAGGTGGCGTACGCGCCGCCGTCGCCCCACACCATGCCCACGTTGGAATGCCCGAACGCGGTGGGGAAGTTCTCTCCGGTGACGTCGAACCAGTACTCGTGAATCGCCGCTGCCTGGGTGGTGTAGAGGTAGATGCCGGCGTCGCGTACCGCCGTGTTGCCGGTGGCCTGCCCCCACTGGATGAGGGCGTTGGCGAAGTTCATTCCCTCCGACGAGGACTCCTGGTTGTTGCCGCTGGCGAACGCGCCGTGCCCGGCGGCCCAGTCGTGCCCGGCGTAGATGTCGAAGTCGCGCAGGTACGGGAAGCGGGTGTCGGACCGGTCGTAGTTGTTCGCGTCCCGGATGAGCAGGTCGATCATGCCGCCGTACTGCTCCTGCCGCGCCCAGTTCGGGTCGAACTTGGCAAGCGTCGCGGCAGCCGCGATGTAGTAGCCGTAGTGGAAGTGGTGGTCGTTGAGTTCCTGGTCGGAGCCGTACGACGCCGGGTAGCCGATCAGCGTGCCCCACTGCTGGTTGTAGTAGAAGAGGCGCTCGGTCTCGCCGGGCGAGGCGGTGAGCCAGTCGTTGAGGGTGGAACGGATCGCGTTCAGTGCCGAGGTACGGGTCTCGGCGTCGCCGACCAGGTCGGCGATCTCGGCGATGCGGGCCGCCCGGCCGAGCCCCTTGCCGGTCCAGTAGGTGTCGTTCCCCCGCTGGTCCATCGGGTTGTTCCGCACCGCCGCCAGGTGCTGCCGCAGCGTGGTCGAGTCGGCCCCGGCGCTGGTGGCGACGGCGGGCAGCTCGGGCAGTACGCCATTGAACCGCATCGAGGTGCGGAACTCGCCGACCCCGGTGACCACCTTCATCCGCCCCCGGGCGGACGGGTAGGTCGGCGTGATCGGCGTCGCGCCGGACAACGCCCGCCACTGGTGCGGGTAGAGACTGACCACGGTCCGGGTCTCGGTGCCCTCACGAGGCGTGGTGGTGAAGGCGTACCGGGTCTCCAACCGGCTGGTCGTCGCGTTGTAGGTGTAGCTGACCCGGGTGCCGGTGACGTGGGCGTGCGCGTACTGACCGTAGGTGCCGGCGAGCTGGGTGCGGGCGGTGCCGTCGCTGGTGGCCGGTAGCAGCGCGACGCTGAAGTAGCCGCGTCCGCCGAGGTTGGAGCTGATCCGGCTGCCGCTGACGGTCCAGGTCGCGCCGGTCGGCGCGTACGCCACGTAGTCGTGGCCACGGACGGTGAAACCGATCCTGCTTCCGTTGTTGGACCAGACCGTGGGGCTGCCGCCGGTCGCGTTGATCACCGCGTCGCCGCCGCTGGTGCGGAAGTACGCCAGCGGCAGGCCGTGACCGATGGTGGCGCGCATCGTGCGGGCCCCGTCGCTCCAGTACGGGGTGACCGTCCAGTCCGTCCAGTCGTCCACCAAGGCGTTGGGGGCGGCAAGTCCGGCCACGCCGACCCGGATGTCCTCGACGTAGGGGTACTTGAACTCACCGACTCCGGTGGCGGTGCCGCTGATGGTGGGGGTGGAGGTGGCCGAGAAGCCGAGCCCGTCGGTGACGGGCTGGTAGGACACCGGATGCGCGTGCAACGGCTCGCTGAAGGAGCAGTTCAGGCGCTTCCACAGCAGCGAGGACCACCAGTCGTTGGTGGGTACCGGTCCCGGGGGAGCGGCACTGGTGGCGTACTGCCGGGGGTTGGTGGTCAGGTTTCCGCAGCCGCCGGGGAGCGGGCCGACGGGTGTGGTGGTGTAGCTGCCGGCGCCGACCGGCGCGGCCTGCGCGGCGGAACCGGCGATGACGGCCAACCCGCCAAGGACGAGGGTCGCGGCGGCGGTGGCAGCCAGGATCCGATGGTGTGGGCGGCGTGGGACGGGAGGTCGCATCTTTCCTCCAACGCGTGCCGGCCCGGCTCCGCCGGCCAGCGCGCTTCGTCGGGATTGTGAGCTTAGTTCTCTGAGAGAGCGCTCTCTGATACGACGGACGGTAGTTCACCGGCGAGACCTGCGTCAATGTTTCCAAGTGATGAAACGCGGATGACGCGGTTACCGACGGGCGGGCGGTTTCCTCGGGCAGCCGTGCTCACGATGCCACGCGGCCACCTCGGCCGCCGGCTCCCGGTTGCCGCCCTTGCGCCACGAGTCGAGATAGGGCGCGGGCCAGACCACACCGCGTCGGATCCACCAGCCGTCCTCGCCCAGGCACGGCGGGGAGATGCCGAAGTGCAGATGACAGACGTTGTTGGCGTTGCCCGTCCGGCCCACGGTGCCGAGCCGCTGGCCGGCGCGGACCCGCACCCCCGCGTCGATGCCCTCGGCCAACTCGGTCAGGTGCGAGCCGTAGTAGCGCACTCCGTCGTCGCCGATGACCGACACCGACAGGCCACCGTTGTACGGCCCCTGCGGGCCGCGCTTGTCGTACCGGTCGCGCCGGCTGACCTCACCGATCGTGCCGTCGGTGACCGCGACGACCGGCTCACCGCAGTCGGCGAAGATGTCCGTTCCCGGGTACGCCGAATGGGTCGGGTGGTACGACGCCTTCCTGGCGCGTACCGGAAAGACGTGGGGCAGGCCCTTGCGCGGCGTCGGTGACGCCGTCGCCGCCGGCTGATCCGCGATGTCGGGCGTCGTGGTGGTCGCGGCGGGTCCACCGGTGGTCGCCGCCGCCGGGGTCGGGCTGGTCGCGGCCGTCGGGTCGGCACCCGTCGGCGCTGGGGGCGCACCGCAGCCACCCGCCGCCAGCATCGACACGAGCAGCAACACGGCGTACGCGCGCCGCCGTCCGATCGTCAGCGGAACCATCCGGCCATCCTGACAGACTCGATACGGTGGTAGCGCAGCGTCCCGAGCGTGTGGAGGAGTGGGTACCGGTGTTGCCGTACAACCCTTCCGGCCTCTTTCCCTCCGGGCGGCCACCGCGCCCCACCTACCGTGAACCGCACCCGGTCGGCGGTGCCGGTGTCGCGGCGGGAGCGGTCGGAACTCTCGTCTGGCTGGTCCTCTTCGGCCTGCTCGGAGGCGGCCTCGTCGGATACGTCTGGTGGACGCTGATCGCCGGTGGGCTGGCCTGGCTCGCGGCCCTGGCGCTGGTGAGACATGGCGACCGCGGGGTGGCCGCCGGCATCGCGATCGTCACCGCCGGAGGGTGGAGCCTCGCTGCCGTCGCGGTCGCCACCCGCTGGTTGAGCAGCGGCGACTGGCCGCTCTGGTGAACGCCCTCGGCGGCGACTGCGGTGCGTTGTCGCACGGACACCGAAACCCGTCTTGACTGGATCGCCGGAACTCGGCACCCTCCCGGTATGGCCTGGACCACTCCGCGGCTGGATCCCGATCGCAGCCGTCGCCGCCTTCAGCTTCTGGCGCAGTTGGCGGACGCGCGCACGGTACGCGAACGCGAACGGCCACAGCGGGCCCGCACCGAGCGGCTCCGCCAGTTGATCGCCACTCGGCGCCGCCTCGCCAGCTGAGCGGATTGGAACTCCTTTCCTCAGGAATGACCGGCCCTTCGGGGCGTTGACCGGTCGCCTGCCGACCCGACCGGCTAACGTGCACGCGTAACGGATCGGCGAGTGCTGTGCCGAGGCAACTTGGGGGAACCGTGTCGTACTTCGCTGCGGCCGTCGTGCGCGAGAAGGGCGGCTGGACGGCCGCCGATCTGAACCTGCGGGGTGCCGCCGACATCGACGAGGTCGCCGACCGGCTCCGCGATGTCGCCCCGGACGCCGACCTGTCGCTGTTGTTCGTCGAGGCGGACGACACCTACCTGGTCATCCTGCGCCTCGACGAGGGCGAGGACCTGCGGGTCTTCGGCTCCGACTCGGCGTACGCGGAGGAATCCCGGCTGGGGGCGCTGCTGGTCGGTGACCTGAAGACGTCGGTGACCGGGCTCGACGACAGCGAGGAGGCGCGCACGACCACCACCGGTGACGGTGAAGACGGCGATCAGCCGGCCGTCGATCCGGAGGCGGACCCGGTGGGCGAGGCGGATCTCCTGACCGACCTGGGGATTCCCGCGCAGCGGTTGCTGGCCCTCTGCGCCCACGAGGGCATGATGCCGGCCGACGTCACCGCCGAGGTCTGCCAGGTGCTGGGCTGCGTCGACGACGTCGAGGAACTGCGTGAGGTCTGAACCGTTCGACGTGACCGACCCGGCGCTGGAGACGGTCCGACCGGGGCAACCCACGCCCGGTTCGGTTGCCCGGCACGGGCCGGGGGCGGACGAAGGACTGGCCGACCCGACCGGTAGCGGTCGGCGACAGCGGCACGAACTCTGGATGCGCCGCGCCCTCGAAGTCGCGGTGACCGGCCCGGCGGCCGAGGCCGAGGATGTGGCGTCCTCGGCTGGTGGTGACGCCTTCGCCGAGCCCGGCCCGGACGGCGACGTGCCGGTGGGTGCGGTGCTGTACGGGCCCGACGGCCGTGAGTTGGCGATCGGTCGCAACGAACGCGAGCTGACCGGTGACCCCACCGCACATGCCGAGGTGCTCGCGTTACGCCGGGCGGCCCAGCAGTTGGGCCGCTGGCGGCTCGACGGCTGCACCCTGGTGGTGACCCTCGAACCCTGCACGATGTGCGCCGGGGCGCTGGTCCTGGCCCGGGTCTCGACTGTGGTCTTCGGTGCCTGGGAACCCAAGACCGGTGCCGCCGGTTCGCTCTGGGACGTGTTGCGCGACCGCCGGCTCAACCACCGCCCCGAGGTGTACGGCGGCGTCCTGGAGACCGAGAACGCCGCAGTCCTGCGTGCCTTCTTCCGCTGACGCCGAGGGGTCAGGAGCGGAGCAGCGTGGTGGCGATGGCGCGGGCGGTGTCGGTCCAGGGGGCGGGTCGCAGGGTCGCGGGGTCGAGACGGACGACGGTTCGGTGTCCTTCCGCGTACGTCGTGGTGCCGTCGAGTGAGTGGAAGCGGAAGACGTACCGGGCGCTGCTGGTGCCGAGATGCTCCAGCCAGAAGTGCACGGCGACCGGGCCGGTGCCGGTGACCGGAGCGAGGTAGCTGATGGTGAACTCGCGTACCGCGTGGAACACGTCCGGCGAGCTGGCCCGTCCGGCCTGGTAGGCGACCCCGCGGTCGGACCAGTACGCGGTAAGTGCCCGCTCCAGCAGCAGCGCGTACCGGGCGTTGTGCAGGATGCCGAGGGCGTCGAGGTCGTCAAAGTGGACCATGGCCTGCTCGACGTGGCCGTACTCGACGGCGGGCGGTTCGACGACTGCGTGACTCATGACGGGCCTTCCGGTAACAGGGTGGGATCGGGGCAGAGCGCCCGCAGGCGACTCAGCACGCCGAGACGGGCATGCCGGTAGGTGGCCTCCGGGTCGAGCAGTCGGGAGCGCATGGCGGCGGCGATGCCGTACGCGTCGATCTCGTACGCCAGCAGCGCGACATCCGTGCCGGCGGGCAGCTCGCCGAGCTCGACCGCCTCGGCGACGAGCCGTTCCAGGAAGCCTGTCCAGGCGGCGAAGACCTCGGCGAGGCGGTCGCGGACCGCCCCGGGCCGGGCGTTGAACTCGAACTCGGTGGTGGCGAAGAAGCAGCCGCCGGGCAGCACCCGGGCGGCGTAGAAGTCGACCCGCGCCTCGTGCAGGGTGTGGATCCGGCGTACGCCCCGGGGGGTGCGCAGCGCCGGAGCGATGATTAGCTCCTGCCACTGGGCGACGGCCCGGTCGATGGTGGCGAGCTGCAGCTCCTCCTTGGATCGCCAGTGCGCGAAGAGGCCGGACTTGCTGACGCCGAGCGACTCGGCCAGATGCCCGAGGGAGAGCCCGTCGAGGCCGCTGGCGGAGGCGAGGCTGACGGCGGCGTCCAGCACGGCGCTGCGGGTGCGCTCACCCCGGGCGAGCCGGCCGTCGACGTTCATGCGGCGAGACTACGGTATAAGACCGACCGGTCGTACACATTTATCGCGTGGGGGTAGTCACACCGACGCCGAAACAGAGCGTCCCGCCACCTCACGAGGGTGACGGGACGTCGTGCCGTGGGCCTGACCGGATCAGGCGATGATCGTGTCCAGGGCGATCTCGACCATCTGGCTGAAGGTCTGCTCCCGCTCCTGTGAGGTGGTCTTCTCGCCGGTCTTGATGTGGTCGCTCACCGTCAGCAGCGTCAGCGCACGGGCCTTGAACCGGGCCGCGATCGTGTACAGCGCGGCGGACTCCATCTCCACCGCCAGCACGCCGTACTGCGCCAGACTGTCGTAGAGGTCCGGCCGGTCGGTGTAGAAGGCGTCCGCGGCCAGGATCGGCCCGACCCGCATCGCGATGCCGCGTCGCTCGGCCACCTCCACCGAGGTACGCAGCAACCCGAAGTCGGCCACCGGGGCGTAGTCGATCAGCCCGTCGAAACGCATCCGGTTCATGTTCGAGTCGGTCGACGACCCGATCGCCGCGATCACGTCGCGCAACTGGAGATCCTCGCTGAGCGCGCCGCACGAGCCGACCCGGATCAGCGACGTCACGCCGTACTCGTTGACCAACTCGTGGGCGTAGATCGAAGCTGAGGGCATGCCCATCCCGGAGCCCTGCACGGAAACCTCGACGCCGTTCCAGCGGCCGGTGAAGCCCAGCATGCCCCGGACCGTCGAGTAGCAGTTCGCGCCTTCGAGGTAGGTCTCCGCGATCCACTTGGCCCGCAGGGGGTCGCCCGGCATCAGGACCCGCTCGGCGATCTCGCCCGGCTTCGCGCCGATGTGCGTACTCATGGCGTTGATCCTGCCAGGTCGGCCTGGCCGGGACCGGTTCGGCGTCCGAACCTGTGGTCCTGTACCCTCGTCGGCGGTGGCGTGTCCGAGCGGCCTAAGGAGCACGCCTCGAAAGCGTGTGAGGGTTTACGCCCTCCGAGGGTTCAAATCCCTCCGCCACCGCTCCTGAACAGCGACAACGCCCGGCAGGTCCGTGAGGACCGGCCGGGCGTTGTCAACCGTCGCCCCACTTGGTTTCGCCGTCCTGCGATCCGTGCCCCGATAGGTCGTCGACCACCTAACGGTTGTCTGGCCTGCGATCAGTCAGGCGATCCAGAACCGCGTAGGTCGCAACGGCTATGAGCATCGGATTGACAGTCGCTGGCACCTGCCACGCCAATACGCCGAGTAGGGCGGCGACAGCCAGAAGGACCAGAACTCGTAGCGAGACGTCGGGTTCGGGATACTGCTGGCCGTTTGGCTGACGTAGCCTCATAAGCGGAGATCCTTTCTGATGGGAGATCCCAAGACGGCACCCGTTGCAGCGGGTGCCGTCGCGCTTTCCGGCCATTGGCCTGCTCCTGCGCGACGGCCAGCGTCCCAAGATCCTTCCGCGTGCACGTGCATATGCACGTGCAGATGATGATAGGGCACTTTTACCTACAGTGGAGGGATGCGGGGAGTGATCAATAGGAATCTCACAGTCCTGATCTCGGAGATAGGGGAGAGCGCGCTGCCAGAGCTGAGCACTCGACCCCGGCCCGCCCTAGGTGTGCGGGCTCGTGCATCTGCGTTGCACTGCGGGTTAGTGTCAGCGTCCGCACAAGGGAGGAATCGCTGTGGTCTTCACGCCTGCACAACCGTTGGCACCCGCCGGACCGGCCACGTCCCGTTCCGGTGGCTCCTTTCGGCCGCACCTGGTCTGGGAGGCGGTGCTGCTGGCGCTGACCGTCGTCGCCGCAGTGGTGTGGTACTCCCAAGACGGGTCGCGGCTGTCGCCGCTGATGTTCAACATCGCCTCCGCCGGCCTGCTGGCGACCGCTTTCGCACTGTCGCTGCGCACCGCCACGCCCAACCTCGCGGTCGTCGGTGTCGCGGCCCTCGCCGGCCTGACGTACGCGGAGGTGCTCGACGCTGGCGCCCCGGTCGTCGTCGCGGCGGTCGCCGCGATCGCCGCCGCAGCGTTCATCGGTCTCGGGATGGGCCTGGTCGCCGGGCTGCTGCAGGCGCCCGGGTGGGCGGTGTCGCTGGGCGGGCTGGCGCTGGCGCAGGGCATCCTGCTCGCCGCCACCGGCAGCGGCGGTCCGCAGCGGCTCGCGAAGGAAGGTTGGATCCGGTCCGACGGTGCCGCGGCCGGGTGGCTGGTGCTGTTTCTCCTGCTGTCGATCGGCGGCGCGGTGGTGTGGTCGATCCCGGCGGTGCGGCGCGCGCTGAGCGGCAACCGGGTCGTCGCCGGGGAGCCGCCGTCGCCGTTCGGCGCACGGCTGCTGGGCGCGGTCATCGGCCTGGGCGGTTCCAGCCTGATCGCGGGCGCGGCCGGAGTCCTGCTCACCGGCCGGCTCGGCGGCACAACCCTGTCGACCGACATCAACCAGCTGGCGTTCGTGGCCGGCGCCGTCCTGCTCGGCGGCGTGAGCGTGGCCGGCGGGCGGGGCGGCTTCGCGGGCACCGTCCTGGGAGTCGTCCTGCTGAGCCTGGTACAGATGACCATCCTCGTCGCGGAAGGCCCCTGGTGGGTGTCGACGGTCGTCTTCGCGGTGGCGATCCTCGCCGGCCTGGGCGTCAGCCGGGTGCTGGAGGCGCTGCAACCGGCACTGCCCGCGAGCGTGCCGGTCGCCGGACCGGCCGAGCCGCCACGGAAGTACTGAAGCACGCAGCCATCAACTCCGCCCGTAGAGGTTGCCATCTCTGACCGACCGGACATGGTTATTGATCTACGTGTCCCTAGGATGTGTGAGCGACTACGGGGATGCGAGGATTTCGATGCGGCGGAAGCTTGCCGGGTTGACTGTTCTGACGGTGCTGGCCGGACTGGCGATAGGTGCTCCAGCACAGGCCGCGGAGGAGTTCTGGACCATCACTCGCGACGGTTTGGTCATGCAGTACCACCGGGTGACGAAGGCGGTCGCTCCGGTGAAGGGGACCGGGGTTACGCGCTCCGACTTCGACGGAGACGGGGTCGACGACATCGCCGCCTCGGCCGACTTCCTCAACCACAGCCTGCCGTACTACCCGACCGGGGTGGTCGTGGTGCGTTACTCGTCCACGCCTCAGGTCGACTACTTCATGGGAGCCATGACGACGGACACCGGATCCAGCTTCGGCATCGCGCTGGTGGCCGGCGACTTCAACGGTGACGGCTACGACGACCTGGCGATCGGTGATGCCGACGAGATCGACACCCGGAACAAGGCCCGGGGCGGCGGTGTCTGGATCATCCCGGGTAGCCGCACCGGTCTGGTGGTCGATTCGACCAGGCACTTCAACCAGAGTTCCCCGGGTATCCCGGGCGACTCGGAGAACTACGACGCCTTCGGCGCGTCGCTGGCGGCCGGTGACATCAACGGTGACGGGCGCGACGACCTCGCGATCGGTGCCTTCAAGGAGGCGATCGGCACCATCAAGGAGGCCGGTGCGGTCACCGTCCTCTACGGCGCAAGCGGCGGCCTGACCGGCACCGGGGCTCAGCAGTTGCACCAGAACCAGGCTGCGGTGCCCGGTTCGGCGGAGCGCCGCGACCACTTCGGCATGTCCCTCGCCATCGGCAAGGTCAACAACAACAAGTACGCCGACCTGGTCATCGGCGCGCCGCACGAGAACGACGGCAGCGGTGCCAACGGCAGCGGCATGGTGACCCTGATGTGGGGTTCGGCGAGCGGGGTGAAGCTCAGTGGAGCCACCTCGGTCACCGGCGCGGGGGTGTACAAGGCGACCGGACGCGAGGACACCATCGCCTGGTATCTCGGCACGTCGCTGACGATCGGTGACGTGAACGGGGACGGGCTGGGCGAGGTCATTGCCGGGGCACCGAACGCCCAGACCCCGCACCTCGACGGTGGCCTGATCGCAGTCTTCACCGGACGTACCGGCGGCCTCTCCGGTGGTGCGGTGAAGATCATCACCCAGCGTACGACCGGGGTGCCGGGTTCGCCCGAGGACGGTGACCGGTTCGGCGCGACGTTGGCGGCCGGTGACGTGACCGGCGACGGCCGGGCGGACGTGCTGGTCGGTGCCCATACCGAGGCGATCGGTACGAAGGCCGAGGCTGGCATGATCACCCTGCTCAAGGGTTCCTCGTCCGGACTGACCGGCAGTGGTGCTCAGGGGTTCGACCAGAACCATTCGGTGGTGCCGGGCGGCGCCGAGCGCGGCGACCGGTTCGGCGGTTCGGTGGCGCTGCTGAACCTCAACGGCAGTGGTCCGTTCGACGCCCTCGTGGCATCGACCGGGGAGGAGGTCGCCGGCGACGTCCCCGGTTACGCCTCCGCGACCTTGTCCCGGTTCCACGGCTCCTCAGGCGGGATCGTCGCGCAGACCGGTTCCTGGAGCGGTCGTTCCCTGAACACCAACCGGCTCGAAGTGCTGCACTACGGCCAGAAAATCGCCGGTCCGCACAGCAGCGGCCCGTGGTACTGAGTTCATCGAGTTCTTTTGCACAGGCCGCTGAAGCGGCCATGAAAGCGGGGGCCACAGTGCGGCGGAGAGTTGCCGGAGTGTCGGTGCTGGCGGTGGCGGCCAGTCTGGTGGTGGGAGCGCCCGCCGGGGCGGCGGACGAGGTGCGGACCGTCACCCGGGAGGGCATCACCCTCCAGGTGCATCGGGTTGCGAAGGCGACCACCCCGGTCAAGGGGACCGGGCAGACGCGGTCCGACTTCGACGGGGACGGCGTCGACGACATCGCCGCCTCCGCCGACCCGTTCGCACACACGATGCCTGAGTCGCCGGGCGGGTTGGTGGTGGTGCGGTACTCATCGGCACCGTACGTGGACTACTACACGAGCTTCATCTCGCCGGCTGGCGGTGCGGTCACCTTCGGCGAGATCCTCGCCGCCGGGGACTTCAACGCCGACGGATACGACGATCTGGCGATCGGGGACGCGAGCGAGTACGACCCGACCGCGAAGGTGCATGCCGGCGGCGTGTGGGTGGTCCCGGGCAGCGCCACCGGGCTGGCGATCGGCTCCGCGAAACACTTCAGCCAGAGTTCTCCAGGTGTACCGGGTGACTCGGAGAAGGAAGACGGGTTCGGCTCGGCGTTGGCCGCCGGTGACCTCAACGGCGACGGTCGGGACGACCTCGCGATCGGGGCGTACGGCGAAGCGATCGGCAGCATCAGGGAGGCGGGCGCGGTCACCGTGCTGTACGGCGGCGTCGGGGGCCTGAGCGGGACCGGTGCGCAGCAGTTGCACCAGGACCAGGCGGCGGTGCCCGGCTCGGCTGAACGCGGTGACCACTTCGGGTGGACCCTCGCGATCGGGAAGGTCAACAGCAACAAGTACGCCGACCTGGTCATCGGGGCGCCGCAGGAGAACAAGAGCAGCTCGCCGACGGGCAGCGGAATGCTCACCCTGATGTGGGGTTCGGCGAGCGGGGTGAAGCTCAGCGGTGCCACCTCGGTCACCGGGGCGGCGCTCCGCAAGGCGACCGGTCGCAGCGACAGCTACGTGTGGGACCTGGGCATGGCGCTCGCCATCGGTGATGTCAACGGCGACGGGTCGGGTGAGGTGATCGCCGGAGCGCCGTACGCGCAGAGCCCGAAGGGCAACGAGGGCATGGTCGCCGTCTTCCCCGGAAACTCGACCGGGCTGTCCAGCGGCGCGGTGAAGCTCTTCTCGCAGCGTACGGCCGGGGTGCCGGGGTCGCCGGAGGCCGGTGACCTGTTCGGTGCGACGCTCGCGGTCGGCGACGTGACCGGCGACGGACGCGCGGACGTGCTGGTGGGTGCGCCCGGCGAGGCGATCGGCACGAAGGCTGAGGCGGGCACCGTCGCGCTGTTGAAGGGTTCTGCCTCCGGGCTGACCGGCACCGGCGCTCAGGGCTTCGACCAGGACCACGCGATCGTGCCGGGCGGAGCGGAGCGGGGCGACCGGTTCGGTGGTGCGGTGGCGATCCTCAATCTCAACGGTGCCGGTCCGCTGGACGCGGTGGTGACCTCGCCCGGCGAAGAGGTGTCTGGCGACTCCGCCGGGTTCGGCTCCGGATCGGTTGCCCTGTTCCACGGCGGCTCCGGCGGGCTCGTGCCGCAGTCCACCTCGTGGAGCGGCCTGAGCATGCGTACCGACTTCGTCTGGCCCAAGTGGTACGGCCGCCGGCTCGCCACCCCCCAGACCGGAGGTCTCTGAACCTCCCCATGATCCCGGAATACTCTCAGTGATTGATTGCCTTCACTGGGAAGTCGTGCCATGGTAATTCCATGGTGGCGGTCGATGAAGATCCCGTACGGCACCCGTTGAACGTCGACGCTGATGGCATCGACCGGACACCCGGCCCGGACAAGCACCCCTACTACGCGCAGCTCGCTGCCTCGGACTCCGGCGTCCTGCCGGTGATCCGGCAGGTTGGCGGGGAGTGGCTGCCGGCGCTGTTGATCTGCCGGTACGACGACGTCCGGATGGTGCTCCGGCGGCAGGACCTCTTCTCCCGCTCCGCAGCCGCCCACGCCGACCAGGTCGACGTGTCCGGGACGATGCTCGGCATGGACGGGGCGGAGCATGCCGCGGTCCGGGGGACGGTGAAGGACAGCTTCACCAAGCCTGCCGTGTCCGAGCTGCGCGACACAGTGCGCGCCGCCGCCGAGGCGCAGCTCGCGGTGTTGGTCGCCAAGGACCGTCGGGCGGATCTGGTCGGCGACTTCGCGGTGCCGTTCGCGCTGAACGTGATCTCAGACCTGCTCGGCCTACCGGAGCCGGACCGGGCGCAGTTCCGCCGCTGGGGCGACATGTTCATGGGCACCGCCGACCTCACCCGAGCCGAGGCCGCCCGCTCCGCCGAGGAGATGGGCGGCTACCTGTGGCAGCAGTTGGACGGGCGACGGGGCTGTCCACGCGACGACCTGATGACCCGGATCGCCACGGCGGCGGCGGACCAGCCGGTGGACGTGCAGGTCAAACTTCCCCTGTCGCTGCTCGTCGGCGGTTGGGAGACCACGGCCAGTTCCATCTCCACCTTCGTCTACCTGCTGCGCACCCGCCCGTACGCCGGGCATGACCACGCGTGGGACTACCTGCTGGCGCATCCGGAGGCGGTCGACGGGGCGGTCACCGAGTTGGAGCGGCTGCACTCGACCTCCAACGGCGACGAGATGCCCCGGCGGGTGATGGCGGACGTGACCCTGCCCAGCGGTGCGCGGCTGGCCGAGGGTGACATCGTGATCCCGTCGCACGACGCCGCGAATCGGGATCCTCGGGTTTTTCCCGACCCGGAGCGGATGGACTTCGGGCGGAACCCGAACCCCCACCTCTCCTTCGGGTACGGCCCGCACTACTGCGTCGGCGCGCACCTGGGCGCCCTGGAGGTCCGCGTCGCGTTGGCGCTCCTGCTGCGGGAGTTGCCGACGTTGCGACTGGCCGTGGCCCCCGACGAGGTGCGGTGGAAGCAGGGGCACGCCATCCTGGGCCCGGCGGAGCTGCCGGTCAGTTGGTGACGCGGGTCAACAGGGGGCGTGGCCGTCGACGAAGAGGCGGTGTGCCCAGGCGGCGTAACCGACGATGATCTTTTGGACCGCGTGGCCGTCGTGTAAGAACAGATACGCGCGGTCGCCGTCGCGGGCGAGCAGGCCGTCGAAGCGGTGCGTCCCGTGTGGAGCGTGCAGCTCGCGTACCGCCGGATGGTTGGCCCGGACCTCGGCGATGGGTGAGCCGGCGGTGATCCCCTCGGGGGTGCGGACCGGGTCGCCGGCCCAGAGCAGCACCAGCCGGTCATCGATGAAGATCGGGCTGATCTCGTCGTGTCCGGCCAGCGTCGGCCCGCAGGCGTCGACGTCGGTACGCAGGATGCCACGCCGGGCCAGCTCGCTCTCCGAGTCCCCGAAGTCCACATCGGCCACCCCGTCGAGATCGACGATGCTGACCGAGGCGACGGGCTCGCGGACGGCGGTGGTGTCCGGTGGCATGACTCCGCTACCCGATGCCGAGGCAGCCAGAAGCAGTGCGGCGATGAAGCCGAATTGTCGCAATTTCATCAGAATCCCCCCGGTCCCCAACGTGACGGGGGCGCTGAGGTTATTGCCGGGACTCCCATTCGTCGGCCAATTCGTCCCAGTAGTCGACGCTGAGCCCTCGTCGCCCGTGCGCGAGCCACCCTTCGGTGCTCCGCTCGACGTGTAATCCCAGCTCAGCGAAGGGGTCGATCCACCGACCCGGCTCCGCGCCCAGCTCCACCAGGGCCGCGTTGATCGGCCATCCGGGGCGCGGCCCGTCGAACGTCGCGTCGAAGCGCGGCCCCCAGGAGAGGTCGCCGTTCAGCCAGACCGCCGCCGCCTGGTGCCCGGTCCCACCGGCGAACTCCGCCTCGACGTACGCCACCGGGCCGCGCAGCGACCAGCGGGCCAGGATGTCGGTCAGCGCGGGGGAGAGGATCAGCGTGAACGGGTGTTCCGGCGCGGGCGGTTCCGTGGTGTAGTCGGGCGGCGTGCCGGTCAGCTCCTGCACGAGCTGCGGCGTGACGGGCAGCAACGCGAAGTCCTGCCGCAGCTTGCCGAGGACGGCATGGTCCAGCTCACGCGTCTCCTCGCGCAGCAGCTCGGCGTCCGCGACGATCGCGCTGAGCTGGTAACTCACCCGGCGTCCACAGCCTGTGGATAGAACATGTGTACGACGGAGGTCAGGTCTTGTTGATCTCGGTGACGAAGGCGCGCCAGGCGGCCGGAGTGAAGATCAGCGCCGGCCCGGTCGGGTCCTTCGAATCGCGTACGCCCACCACGTCGGGCAGGTTCCCGGCGACCTCGACGCAGGCGCCACCGTTGCCGCTGCTGCGGCTGCTCTTGCGCCACCGGGCGCCGGACAGCACCGGGATGTCGTTCACTGCCATGACTGCGCCACCTCCCTGATCAGGTCGACCGACTGCCAGTGCGACAGCGTCTCGCCGCGCACGTTCTCCCACGCGGCCAGTATCGCCGCGATCTCGGCCTGTTCGCTGACCACCTGCCCCTGCAACTGGTTGTCCAGGTAGCCGGCGATGCGGTGATCCGGCGCGGTGGCGATGATGAACGGGCCGTTCAACCCAGCGTATTCGCCCACTGTGGACGGCACCACATGGATCCGGATGTGCGGCTCGGCGCACGCCTCGGCGAGCGCGAGCAGTTGCTCGCGCATGACGGCCGGGCCGCCGACCGGGCGACGCAGCACCGCCTCGTCCAGCACGGCGGTGAGCAGTGGTGGCTCCTCGCGGTGCAGGATCAACTGGCGGGACATCCGGTGGTCGACCAGCCGCGACACCTCGCTGCGGGGGATCAGGCCGCCGCCGGTGAGCACCGCACGGGCGTACGCCTCGGTCTGGAGCAGGCCGGGTAGGACGTTTGGTTCGAACCAGCGCAGCGTGGTCGCCTCGCGTTCGATCTCCTGCCACGGACGGAACCAGACCAGCGCGCGACGTCTCGAAATGTCCGGCCAAATGTCCGAGACGTTTTTCTGGAGCGTGTCTGCCGCCGTGAGCCGGTGTCGGGCGTGCGGAATCCGATCTTCGAGCAACCACCGGCTGACCGTCTTCGGGTCGACGCCGACGCGTTCCGCGAGCGACTCGATCGTGTGCCCGGTGTCCCGCAGCGCCACCCGCAGCGCATCGTTCATGGCCGTCTCCCATCGGACGTCTCGAATATCCGCCGACCATACCCACACGCCATGTAGTTGTCCCGTTACCTACGGAAAGTTGGAGGTAGCGACGGCGCGGCCGGCGGAGGTCATCCCCCTTTGACCCGGCGGTCGTGACGTCCGGGGGCCGCCGTCGGGCGAGCAACCACGGCGGCCCCCATCCACCACGAGAGCGAAGGAAGGGCACCTTGTTAACGCCTCGCGTTGTACAAGGGCCCCTTCCTAACCGCGCCACAGCTCGACCGCCGGACGGATCGGGGTGACACAGTGCCGCACCACACCGCGAGCGCAAGGCCGCATCAGCATCGAGCCGGCCCCGCCCTCGGGCGGCCCGTTCTCCGGCCGGATGCTGCCGGGCGGGATCGCGTCGGGCCGCATCCGTGCCGCAGGCCCGAGCCGTGCGTCTGCGGTGGCTCGATGAAGCCCGGGGAAGTCTTCCTGTTGACCCGGGCGGCCTCCCCGCAGTTCGTCCGCCCGATCACCGTCCGGGTCATCCGCCACCGCACCGACCGGACCACCTACGACGGGTGGACCTGGATCGAGTGCTACCAGCTCGACGCCCGAGGTGACGCGCTCGACCGCCGCGAGCTGTTCCTGATGCCCGCCGGTCTGATCCGGAGCGACCCGGCCGTGGCGGCCCGCCGATGAGTCGACCTCGCCCGGAACACGTGCCGTCGCGCCCGACGTGGCGATGCCGGGCATGTGGTGCCGCGTGGCCCTGTGGCAGGGCGAAGCTACGGCTGCTCGGGGAGTACCGGCAGGATCGGGTCGCTCTGCTGGTTCACCTCGCGGAACTGTACGCCGAGGCCGCCGCGCAACTCGGTGACGTGACGTCGGTGGTCGGGCTGTTCGACCGCTTCGTGTCCTGGGCGCGTGGGCGGGGATGAGGAGGCTGTCCGCGTACCGCCGAAGGGCTGAACAGGACTCCGCGCGCCAGTGGCGGGCGGGAATGCCCGCGACGGTGCCATGGGTGCGATCGGGGGCCGCTCGGCGTTGCCGGCGGCCCCCGTCTCCGTGTCGTTGCGTGCAGCTCAGCTCAGCTCAGCCGGCTACGGCGGCCTGCTGCGGTGGTGGTTGCTCGCCCGGGCGGGCGGCGAGCGCGGTGGCGACGGCGAGCGCGAAGCCGACGATGGTCAGCCCGAGGACCAGCCAGGACGGGCCGAAGGGGTAGTACCTGCCCGGGTTGAAGGCGCTGTGCACGGTGTACACGGGAGAATCCGTGGCGCTGCCGACGCGGAACACCCGCATGACGTTGCCGTAGAGCGCGACCGCCGGCAGAACCAGCGCCAGCACCGCGAGCCCCCACAACCCCGCGGCGGTCTCGCGCCGTCCGGAAGATGTCGCCGTGATCCGGTACGCGACGGCCGCCGCGACCAACCAGCCGACGACCAGCCCGACGGCCGTGCCGACGACGACCAGGGGCAGGAACACGGCGGTACGCGTCGGCGTGGCCCAGACCGTATGGTGGCCGTGGTCCCATCCCCGAACGCTGACGAGTAGGCCGTCCGACCCGGCGGTGAACTCCGCACCACTCAGCCTGGTCTCGGTCGCGGTCCCGTCTGCATGGCCGATGACGCTGAGGCCGGAGACCGGCGTCAACCCGGAGACGGACCAGCCGTCGGCGGCGAACCGCTGCCGGACCTGCTCGGCATCCCAGCTGCCGCCGCCGTGAGCGGTCGACACCACGCTTTCGGCTTGCCAGGGCGACGCACCGCGACGCGGCGCTACGTCGCCCGGCAAACCGCCGGCCTGCTGCAAGAGTCGGTTCATGGTGGCGTCGTCGGGCAGGTCCGCGAAGGTCTGCGCGCCGAGCCACGAGCCGGCGGCGGCACCGAAGCCACCCATGGTCAACGCGGTGAGCAGCGCGGCAAGCGCCATGAACGGCCGGCCGGCGGGCAGCCGGAACCGCAGCCGTACGCCATTGACGATCAGGTGCAGAGCCTCGCCGGCTCGGGGGCGACGCTGACCCGGTTCGGCCATCTCCAGCAGCGTGGTCACCAATTCGGTGCCGTGCCGCCTTCGGTGTCGGCGGGGGTAGGCGAGCAACAGCCTGCGGTAGCCGCGTACCAGCCGGTCGTCGGCGCTCGGCCAAGCGGCGGTCATCCGGTCACCACGCGGGAGATCGGGGCGCTTGTCGGGCCGAAGCTCAGCGCGTTTCCGAGACGCTTGCCCAACTGGACCTCGGCCGCAGCGGCGTGTCGGCGCAGTCGCTCGACCTGTGCCTGTAGCGCGGCGGCCCCGGCGTCGCTGAGCCGGTAGTAGCGGCGCAACCGGCCCTCGACCGCCTCTTCCCGGTCGACGGTGACCAGGCCCTGCTCGGCCAACCGGTCCAGCGCGCCGTAGAGGGTGCCCGGCCGCAGCCTGACCTCGCCCGCCGACAGCTCGTCGACCGCTCGAATGACCCCGTAGCCATGCAACGGCTGCGCAGCCAGCGCGGTGAGGATCAGAAAGGTGGGTTCCTGCATGAGCCGATAGTACGACCACCGATATATACCGTCAACCGATCACCCCCCGAGGGTCTCCCGCCATCCACCCGCCCACCGCCCACTGCGTCGATCATGAACTTGTTGTCATCGACGCCGGCGTGGCATGACAACAACTTCATGATCGATTGGCAGGTGTCTGCTGGGGTGAGTTCGGTTCGGGGGTGTGGAGACGACGAAGGGTCGGCCCGTCGGGGCCGACCCTTCGTGGTGCTCAGGTGAGCGGAGGATACGAGATTCGAACTCGTGAGGGTGTTAACCCAACACGCTTTCCAAGCGTGCGCCCTAGGCCTCTAGGCGAATCCTCCGCGAGCCAGGATACAGGTCTGTGCCGAGCATCCCACCCCACCACCCCCTGAAGATCCACGATCGGTCGGGTAGGCTGGGCGTACCTCCCGTGCGGCGGTATCTCGTGAACCTCCCCAGGGCCGGAAGGCAGCAAGGATAAGCGAGCTCTGCCGGGTGCACGGGAGGCCTTTCTGTCTCCGCCTCCGGTGCCTCCCACCTCACTCGCCGTGCCCGGGTGCTGCCGGCTCAGGCATGTTAATAAGGGGCCCTTCCTCTACCGGAGGCGTTAATAAGGTGCCCTTCCTTGCACCGCCGTCAGCGGGGTGGGTGGTGGGGCGGGCGCAGGCGGCGCAGAATGGCTCGGTCGAGAGGAGGCGGGACGCCGTGGCACTGGCGCTCTACCGCAAGTACCGGCCGCGTACCTTCGCCGAGGTCATCGGGCAGGAGCACGTCACCGAGCCGCTGTCGCAGGCGCTGCGTAGCGGGCGGCTGAACCACGCGTACCTTTTCTCCGGTCCACGCGGCTGCGGCAAGACCTCAAGTGCCCGCATCCTGGCCCGCTCGCTCAACTGCGAGCACGGGCCCACTCCGGAGCCCTGCGGCACCTGTGACTCCTGTCGCTCGCTGGCCGGCGACGGGGCCGGCTCGATCGACGTCATCGAGATCGACGCGGCCAGTCACGGAGGCGTGGACGACGCCCGTGAGCTGCGCGAGAAGGCGTTCTTCGCGCCGGCCAACAGCCGCTTCAAGATCTATGTCATCGACGAGGCGCACATGGTCTCGTCGGCCGGCTTCAACGCCCTGCTCAAGCTGGTCGAGGAGCCCCCGGAGTACGTCAAGTTCATCTTTGCCACCACCGAGCCGGAGAAGGTCCTCGGCACGATCAAGTCGCGGACCCACCACTACCCGTTCCGGCTGATCCCGCCGAAGGTGCTCCGGCCCTATCTTGAGCAGCTCTGCGAGGCCGAGCGGGTGCAGGTCGAGCCGGCGGTCTTCCCGCTGGTGGTGCGGGCCGGTGGCGGCAGTGCCCGGGACAGTCTCTCCGTACTCGACCAGCTCATCGCCGGTGCCGGCCCCGACGGGGTGACTTACGCCCGGGCCGCCGCGTTGCTCGGGGTGACCGACGCGGCGCTGATCGACGAGATGTGCGACGCCCTCGCCGCCGGGGACGGTGCTGCCGCGTACGCCACCGTCGACCGGGTCGCCGAGGCCGGGCACGACCCCCGGCGCTTCGCCTCCGATCTGCTGGAACGTCTCCGCGATCTGATCGTGCTCCAGCAGGTCCCGGACGCGGTGGCCAAGGGGCTCATCGACGGGCCGGACGATCAGATCGAACGGATGGCCGCCCAGGCCCAGCAGCTCGGGCCGGGCGCCCTGTCCCGCTGCGCCGACATCGTGCACGACGGTCTGGTGGAGATGCGCGGCACCACCGCGCCCCGGCTGCTGCTTGAGCTGATCTGCGCCCGGATGCTGCTACCGGGCGTGGACGACTCCACCGGTGGTCTGCTCCAGCGTCTCGAACGCATGGAGCGGCGGCTCACCCTCGCCGGCACCGACGCGCCGTCGGCCACCGCCGGCTCCGCGCCCGCCACCAACCCCCCGGCCGTACGCACCCAGCCTCCCGCCGCGCCCGCGGCTGCCGCCGCGAACCGGGCCGGGACCGGCGCTGCCGCGCCGGCTACCGCCACGTCGTCGAGCGCAGGCCCGCCGACCGGTCGCGGCAGCGCGTCCCCGTCGGCCGATCGTGGCCCCGGGCATTCACGTCATGGCGACGGGTCGGCCGGTCCCGACGGCGCGATCCAGGCCGCCGGTCGTGGCGGTGCGACCTCGACCGGTGGTACCGCAGCGGGTGGAGCCGACGCGGGTCACCGCGCCGGCACGAACGGGACCGCCCCGGCCGGTGCATCCGATGGAGGCCGTCCGGAGCGCGCGGGTGACACCCGGGACGTGGCGACCCACGGCGGTGCCACGCCCCGGCGTCCCGTGCCACCGTCGGCCGTCATGCCCGACCCGGCGACCCCGGAGCCGCCCCGCCCCGGTGCGGTGAGCCCCGGCGTGCTGGACGCCGTGGCGGTGCGCCGGGTCTGGCCGGAGGTGGTCGGCAAGGTCAACCGGAGCAACAAGCGGATCGCCGCGCTGATGCGGGACGCGGTCGTCCGGGACCTCGACGGGGACACTCTCGTGCTGACCGTGAAGTCGGCGGTGCTGGCCCGGATGATGTCCGACCACGCGCAGGTGCTCACCGACGCGCTCTACGAGGAGTTGGGCGGACGCTGGCAGATCCGGTGCGAGGTGGCCGGCGAGCGGGGCGGAGCGTCGCTCGGTCCGCCCCGCGGCTCCTCCGCTCCCGGCTCTGCTTCCGCTCCGGCGGGCACCAGCCCGGAGGTGTCCCCGGGACGAACCGATCGAGGTCGTTCCGCCAGCGCTCATCGGTCCGTTGACCCGGCCGCCGCCGCCGAGGACGGCGACGACTGGCCGGAACCGGCGCGACCAGGTGGCAGTGATCCGTCCGCTGCCGGCGGCAGCTCCGACGAGGACTGGCCGGAAGCGGCCCGTCCTGGCGGCGCGTCCGCCGATGCGGCAGCGGGCCCGTCGGGTGCCCCTCGGGCTGCGTCGCCCACCTCGGCGGACCCGACTGCCCGTGACGCGACTCCGGGTAACGGTTCACCGGCCGCCGGTCCGGGGGCGTTCACCGCGTCGGGCCGGGCGGAGGCGAGCGTCGGGCCTGGCGGAAACGGGGCGGGCGGAGCGCGGACGACCGCTGGCTCGCCCGGAAGCGGGGAGAGCGTCGGGCCGGGTGGCACGCGGACGCCCTCCGGCGCGGACCGGACCGGGACGAATGGCGGGTCCGGTGGAACGCGGACAGCCGGCGGGCCGGGCGGCCATGGCTCGAGTGCCGCGCCGCGCCAGGCGGCTGGACGCGATGGAAACGGCGGCCCCGGTGGTGCCCCGGTGAGTAGTGCGATCGCGGCAGCTCGGGCGGCGGCGGCAGGGCGGGGCGCGCGTACCGGCAAGGGCGCTCGGCAGACCGCGGACGTGGAGTTTGCCGGCGAGCCGCCGTACGACCCGGATTTCGACGGCCCACTGCGCGGCGGCGCGGGGCGTCCCGGCGGTGCCCCACCGGCCGTTGCTGCCACCTACGAAGGCTTCGACCCGGGTGACGAACCACTCGACGAGATCATCGACGAGAAGACTGCCCGCGAGTCGAGTGAGGAACAGGCGGTACGCCTGCTCCGTGAGACCTTCGGCAGCGTCGAAAAACTCAGCGACTGACTCTCGCGCCCGCCCGGCGACGGGTAAGGGGTGCGGCGCGCGGGGTAGGTCGGTGGGGGACGTTAGGGTGAGCGGCGGCAGGGTAGGCGAGTTGAGGGAGTCATCGTGCGGCCTGGTGGACAGCCGAACATGCAGCAGATGCTGAAGCAGGCGCAGAAGATGCAGCAGCAGATCGCCCAGGCGCAGGCCGAGTTGGCCGAGGCCGAGGTGTCCGGCACTGCCGGCGGTGGATTGGTCACCGCTGTCGTCTCCGGTTCCGGCGACATCAAGAGCATCAAGATCGACCCGAAGGCCGTCGACCCGGACGACGTGGAGACCCTGGAGGATCTGGTCGTCGCCGCGCTGCACAACGCCACCGAGGCGGCCCGCGAGTTGACCGAGCAGAAGATGGGCCCGGTCGCGGGCGGGATGGGCGGCCTCGGCCTGCCCGGGTTCTGAGCCCGCAGATGTACGAGGGCGCCATTCAGGATCTGATCGACGAGCTGGGGCGGCTGCCGGGGGTGGGCCCCAAGAGCGCCCAGCGGATCGCCTTCCACGTGCTCTCCGCTGACCCGGCCGACGTGAACCGGCTGGCGAGCGCGCTGCGCAAGGTCAAGGATCTGGTGCGGTTCTGCACGAGCTGTTACAACGTCGCCGAGTCGGACCAGTGTCGGATCTGCCGCGACCCGCGCCGCACCGATGAGGTGATCTGCGTGGTCGAGGAGCCGAAGGACGTGGTGGCGATCGAGCGGACCGGTGAGTTCCGGGGTCGCTACCACGTGCTCGGCGGTGCGATCAATCCGCTGGAGGGCATCGGTCCGGACAATCTGCGCATCCGCGAGCTGATGACCCGCCTCGGTGGCGGTGTGATCCGTGAGCTGATCCTGGCCACCGACCCGAACACCGAGGGCGAGGCCACCGCGACCTATCTCGCGCTGATGGTCAAGCCGATGGGGATCGCGGTGACCCGGCTGGCCAGTGGACTGCCGGTCGGCGGCGATCTGGAGTACGCCGACGAGATCACCCTGGGCCGCGCCTTCGAAGGCCGCCGAGCCGTCTGACGGATCCGCCACCGCCGATGTCGGTCGCCGGTGGGCCGATAGTGACGCGCCGATGACGACGTCCGTGAATCTGGATGCCCATGTCTGGATTCACGGAGGTCGCCGTGCGTCGTCCCCTCATCTCGTTATTGGCGTTGGCGGTGCTCCTTCCGCTGGCACCGTCCAGCAGCGCGGCGTCAGCCGCGCCGGCCACCCCGGATTCTGATCCCGAGCCACCTCGGCCACCGCAGGCGGCACCACTCGCACCGGACCGGGTGCTGGATCCAGACCGCCGGCTCGGGAAGTCCTGGCGGCAGTCGGCCGACCGCGTGATGACGACCTCGGCTGACGAGACCGGATTGCACATTCTGGTTGCGGACGCCGATACGGCATACCAGTGGCGGACCGTGACGACATTGGCGGAGCCCGGCGTGGCGACGGATCAGTGGGTGGGCCAGGCCTGCCTCACCGGTTCGGGCCGAACGGCGGTGGCGGTCTACGCGCCCAGGCAGTTCACCAACCGGGAGACGCTCTCCAACGCGGGGGCGTTCGCGGCCGTGGTGAACCTGGAGACCGGCTGGGTCAGCAAGTTGCCCGAACGCTACTCGCTCGCCTACCACAATCCAGGCTGCGGCAGCGGGGAAAGTGTGGTGCTGACCCGACTGGAGCTGCCGGCCACTCCGCAGGCGGGCACGACCGCGCGGACAGTGCTGACCACGCTGGACACCCGTCGGATCGGCGGCGCCCGTCAGGTGATCACGCCCGGCCAGGTCACCTCCGCCATTCCGGTGGGGCGGACGATCGTCGCCGCCAAGGGCGACGAACTCGTGAGCATCGACCGGCAGGGCCGGCTCACCACCCGTGCCCGTACTGCCGGAACTCCCTTCCGGCTGTTGCCCGACGGAGCCGACGACGTCGCATTCCAGGTAGCTCGGGTCGACACCACCGACCTGGTCCGCTACGCCGGAGGTGAGCTGACGACGGTGGCCTCGGCGCCGCTCGGCACGGTCAAGCTGCGGCCTGGCGCGGACGGTCAGGTGTTTGTGGTGGGTGGTCGCAGCGGTGCCCGGCTCGCTGGCCGGTCGCTGCCTACCCGGTGGCGTTCTGTCGACGCGTTGCCGGACAGCGACGTGTCGCGTAGTGGCGACCTGGTGGTCACGCGGGTTCGTACGGGCACCGAGGCGGCCGGGCAGGGTGGCGGGGCTGGTGACGGCCGGCCGGACCGGGTGGCGATCTCGGCGCAGCTCGCCGACGGGTCGGATGTGGCGTTCACCGTGGCACCGATGCTGCACCGGCAGGGCCGGGAGCGAACGGCTGCGGACGGCGGCTCCGATGGCAGTTCCGATGGCAGTTCCGATGGAGGCACGACCGCCCGGACCTCGGCGGCCGATCCCGATCCCGCGACGGTGCCCTGGGATCCGGACCGGTCCTGCGCCGTGCCACGCAACGACGAGACCATCCAGGTCTACCAGCCCAGCCGGGAGCAGATGGAGTGGGCCGCCAACCTCGCTGTTCGCGGTCAACTGACGTTCCAGCGGCCGGCCAACTGGTCCAACAACGGGCTGCCGGCGTACGCGCCGCAGGGAATGTTTCCCTCCCTGCCCCTGTCAGGTGGCGGCTTCGTGCCGGCTCAGGTCTTTCTCGGCATTCTGGCGCAGGAGTCGAATCTGCTCCAGGCCAGCTGGCACGCCGTGGACGGGCTCGCCGGTAACCCCTTGACCAGTCTTGGTTTCTACGGACTGGACCTGATGAATCCCGACGTCACGAAGATCAACTGGGCACACACCGACTGTGGCTACGGCGTCGGTCAGGTGACCACCGGGATGAAGCGGTCCGACACCGACCAGTGGATCACCGGTGTTCAGTGGGACTACACCAAGCAGCGGGCCGTGGCCCTGGACTACGCCACGAACGCCGCCGCCGGGTTGCGCATCCTTCAGGACAAGTGGAACACCACCCGCAACGCCGGCCTGATCGCCAACAACGGCGACCCGCAGTACATCGAAAACTGGTGGTTCGCCATCTGGGCGTACAACACCGGCTTCTATCCGCAGGACGGGTCGCAGCCCTGGGGCGTGGGCTGGGCGAACAATCCGAGCAACCCGAACTTTCCGCCGGATCGGCAGATGTTTCTCACCGCGCCGCTCGACGTGCCGACCGCCAACCCGCCGATCGACGACGACATCGGGTACGACAACGCCAAGCACCCCAACCACTGGTCGTACCCGGAGCGGGTGATGGGCTTCGCCTACACCTCGCTGCGTCGCTACAACTACTCGACCGGCAACTACTCCCCGACGTACTCCACAGCACTGGAGCGCAACAAGTTCGTGGCACAGCCGACCCGGTTCACCTTCTGCGTGCCCGCGCGTAACGCCTGCGACCCGGCCACCTCCCAGGTGCCGGGTGGCCATCCGGGTGAGCCAGCGGGTCCGTGCACCCGGGACGACCTCAAGTGCTGGTGGAACGGACCGGTGACCTGGACGGACTGCGCCATCAACTGTGGCCTGGAGACCAGGCGGTACACAACCGTCGAGCCACGCCCGTACGCGACCGCCATCTACGACTCGCAATGCGGCCGGAACGGCCTGCCGGACAACGCACTGGTCATCGACGACATCGACAGTGCCAGTGCACTCGGTCCGCAGGGCTGCGCCCGCAACCACACCCGGGTCGGCAAGTTCTCCTTCACCTACCAGGGGCGATCGGGACCGAACGGGACGACCATCTACCCCGGCAAGGTGGACACCCACCAGATCGGTGGTGGTTTCGGCGGCCACTTCTGGTTCGCGCACAGCCAGGCGTCCGAGAACTCCCCGCACAAGGTCACGGGGCGTTGGACGCCAACGAACCGGCTGAACGGCTGGGCCACCGTGATGGTGCACCTACCGGATCACGGGGCACACACCCAACAGGCGAAGTACACAATCAACACGGGGCAGGGGGTAAAGACCCGCTACATCCCGACCCGGACCGAGCAGCACCGGTGGGTGAAGTTGGGCACATATCAGTTCTCCAACCAGGCGGCGCAGTACGTCGAGTTGACGAACATCACCGAGGACGGCAAGGGCGTGGAGGACGTTGCCTGGGATGCCGTGGCATTCGTACCGCTGGCCGCCAAGCCCCGGCACTTCGTGGTGGCGATGGGTGACTCCTACGGCTCGGGTGAGGGTGCTGGCGGCTACTACGGCGAGACGGACAACAACTACGGCAGCGAATCCTGGAACGCGTGCCGGCGTACCAACAGGTCGTGGCAGATGCTGACCCGGCTGCCCGGATCGTCCAGCTCGATAAGGGATCGGGTGGCGGCGCACGACCCAAGTCTCGACTTCCAGTTCGTCAGCTGTTCGGGTGCCACGGCCGCGAAGATGCGTGGTACGGCGACGCCGAGCCACTGGCAGGCTTCGTCACCCTCGATCGGTTACTACCACGGGCAGGCCGAGGGGCAGTTCCGGGAGATGTCGCAGATCGAGTCGGGAGCGCTTGATAACAACACCACCCTGGTGCTGCTCTCGGCTGGCGGCAACGATGCCAACTTCTCCGGCACGATGAGCCATTGCGCGATCGAAACCTGCGACACTGCCAGCTACGAGACGACTGTCCGTCAGCGGATTGACAGCTCGCAGAGCCAGGTGCGGCAGCTCATCGATGCGGTAGCGACCAGAGCGCCGAATGCGACGATCATGCTGGTCGGCTATCCCCGGTTGTTCGCCGACTACCACCAGGACCAGTGTGTCTTCGGCCGGTACAGCCGTGGCGAGATGAGCATGGTCAACCGGCTCGCCCTGCACATGCGCGACGGCCAGCGGCAAATGGTGGACCAGGCCCGTGCTGCGGGTCGTCGGGTCCAGTTCACCGACATGGTGGAGGGGATGCTGGATCACGGCACCTGCCGCAAGTACGACACTACCCACGACATCTTGGTGCCCGACGACATCAACTCGGTGGTGGCCGGTCCGGCGGGCAGGGGTGACTTCCGAATGATCGAAGGCGACACCTACGCCACGTGCGTCGGATGGATCACGGCCGGCCTGAACGTCTGCATCAGCCGAGCCTCGTTCCATCCGAAGGACACCGGCAATGTGACGTACGCCAACGCGGTCACTGCCCGGCTAGCCGCTGTCGGCTACAACTGAGTGCGCAGGTGGGGCCGGTCTGTGCAAGGGCCGGCCCCACCGTTGGCACGCGACACGAGGAGTCCGGATGCGGCAGGAGCGAAACAAGCGGTCCTGGACCCCTTCGGTGCTGGCCGGTCTGCTCGTCGTCGGAGTGCTCGTCGCCGGCTGGTTCATCGCGGCAGAGTTGCGGGAGTTCCGAGAGGCGCAGGGGGACGGCGCGGCGCTTGCCGAAGCGGAGTTGGACCGCCGGGCCACCCGCTACGCCGAGGCGGTGCTGGCCGTCGGCGATCCGGTGCCGGACGATCGGCTACGGACCTTGGCCGCCGACCACGACGTCCAGTTGTGGCAGACCCGCCGTGAGCCGGAGCTGTCGCTGGTGATCGAGGCTTCGGAGGGGTATGGCCGGTGGCCGCAGGCGACGTTGCAGCTGTGCCACCGACTCGACTTCCGGGCGCTGGGCACACCTGACGCCGGCTTTGATCTGGTGCGTCTGCCCTCCTGCCCGACGCCACCCACACCGTGAGAGGTGCTGGCCGACGGTATGACACCGGGGTTAAGGGTCGTCCAATTGATGTAACAGAATGATATCGATTGCATGGAGCTCTTGGGGTTTTTGTCCGTGGGTCTGCTGGCCCGTTTCACCTGGGCCAGGCACTAAGGACACGATCCGGTACCAAGAGCTTCCCGCGCCGTTTCCGGGTGGTCCGAACGGGAGCTAAGGTCACGGCCATCGGTGACCCTGTCACCACGTTGTCCGTACCCCCAAGGACGAGGTGAAGCACCATGCGTGCATCCAGGCCGAAGGTCGCTATCGCGGCCGTGGCGGCCGCGGCCCTCGCGGTAGCAGGCTGTGCCGAGAGCGACCGCGAAGGTTCCAGCGGTAGTAGCAAGGACACCCTTGTCTTCGGCGTCGCCGGAGACCCGAAGGTGCTCGACCCCAGCTTCGCCAGCGACGGTGAGTCGCTGCGCGTGGCCCGCCAGGTGTTCGAGACGTTGGTCCGCCCCGAGGAGGGTGGCACCAAGGTCAGCCCCGGCCTCGCCGAGTCCTGGGAGCCGGACGCCGCGGGCACCACGTGGACGTTCAAGCTGCGGTCCGGCGTGAAGTTCCACGACGGCACCGACTTCAACGCCGAGGCCGTCTGCGTCAACTTCGACCGTTGGTACAACGCCAAGGGCCTCATGCAGAGCCCGGACGTGACCGCCTACTGGCAGGACGTCATGGGTGGCTTCGCCGCCAACGAGAGCGACACCCTCGGTGAGAGCCTCTTCAAGTCCTGCTCCGTCACCGACCCCACCACGGTGGCGCTGACCTTCAGCCGGGTCTCCAGCAAGATCCCGGCCGCGCTGATGCTGCCGTCGTTCTCCATGCACAGCCCGAAGGCGCTCCAGGAGCACGACGCCAGCAACGTGAGCGGTAGCGCGGACGACATCAAGTACCCCGCGTACGCGACCGAGCACCCGACCGGTACCGGTCCGTTCAAGTTCAAGGCCTGGGACATCGCGAACAAGACGCTGACCCTGGAGCGGAACGAGGACTACTGGGGCGACAAGGCCAAGCTGAAGAGCCTGATCTTCAAGACCATCTCGGACGAGAACGCGCGTAAGCAGGAGCTGCGGTCCGGCGGCATCCAGGGCTACGACCTGGTTGGTCCGGCCGACGTCGAGCCGCTCAAGAGCGAGGGCTTCAACGTCCTGACCCGCCCGGCCTTCAACATCCTCTACCTGGCCATCAACCAGAAGGGGAACCCGAAGCTGGCCGACCTGAAGGTGCGGCAGGCACTCGCCCACGCCATCAACCGTCAGGCCCTGGTCGACTCGAAGCTGCCCCCGGGCGCGCAGGTCGCGGTGAACTTCTTCCCCGACACGGTCGAGGGTTGGAACGGCGACGTCACCAAGTACGAGTACGACGTGGAGAAGGCGAAGTCGTTGCTGGCCGAGGCCGGCGCGTCGGACCTGAAGCTGCGGTTCCACTACCCGACCGAGGTCACCCGGCCCTACATGCCGAACCCGAAGGACCTCTTCGAGCTGCTCTCGGCGGACCTTCAGGCGGCCGGCATCACGATCGAGCCGATTCCGCTGAAGTGGAGCCCGGACTACCTCAACGCCACCACCTCCGGTAACAAGCACGACCTGCACTTCCTCGGCTGGACCGGCGACTACGGCGACGGCTACAACTTCATCGGTACGTTCTTCGACCGGCAGAAGGACGAGTGGGGCTTCAACAACCCCGCCCTGTTCGAGAAGTTCAAGACGGCGGACTCCACCGCGGACCAGGCGGCCCGGGTGGCGCTCTACAAGGAGCTGAACGCCGACATCATGAACTTCCTGCCCGGTGTGCCGATCTCGCACTCGCCGCCGGCCATCGTGTTCGGCAAGGACGTGACCGGGGTCAAGGCGAGCCCGCTCACCGACGAGCGGTTCTCCTCCGCTGAGTTCAAGTCCTGATCTGACGCACTGACCGCGGGCGGGCGCTGTGACCCACAGCGCCCGCCCGCGATCCCCTGCACACCTTCGAGGCCGCCGTGATCCGGTTCATCGTCAGACGCCTGCTCCAGCTGATACCCACGCTGTTCGGGCTCTCCATCCTGTTGTTCATCTGGCTCCGTCGGCTGCCCGGCGGCCCCGAGACCGCGATCCTCGGCGAACGGGGTACGCCCGAGATGCGGGCCGCGATCCGCCAGAACCTCGGCCTCGACGAGCCGATCCTGATCCAGTACGGCCGGTTCGTCCGGCGGATGATCCGGCTCGACCTGGGCACCTCGATCTCGACCAAGCGCGAGGTGACCACCGAGTTCATCCAGCGCTTCCCCGGCACTGTCGAGCTGACGATCACCGCGATGGTGATCGCGATCGGCATCGGCATCCCGCTGGGTTACCTGGCCGCCCGTCGGCGCGGCCGGTTCCTCGACCACGCCTCGGTCGGCGGGTCGTTGATCGGCATCTGCATCCCGGTCTTCTTCCTGGCGTACATCCTCAAGGCGATCTTCTCGGAGAACCTGGGCTGGTTCCCGTCCAGCGGCCGGCAGGACCCCACCCTCGGCGCCACCCGGATCACCAACTTCTTCGTGCTCGACGGGCTGATGACCCGGGAGTGGGACGCCGCCGCCGACGCGCTCTGGCACCTCATCCTGCCCGGCCTCGCGTTGGCCAGCATCCCGTTGGCGATCATCGTCCGGATCACCCGGGCCAGCGTGCTGGAGGTGCTCAACGAGGACTTCGTGCGGACCGCCGAGGCCAAGGGCCTGACCGAGAACGTGGTCCGCCGCCGGCACGTGCTGCGCAACGCGATGCTGCCGGTGGCGACCTCGATCGGTCTGCTCACCGGCGGCCTGCTCTCCGGCGCGGTCCTCACCGAGACGGTCTTCGCGTTCAGCGGGATCGGCGCCTTCCTCGCCGAGGCGATCGATCATCGGGACTATCCGGTCCTGATGGGCTTCATCATGATCATCGCAATCGTCTACGTGCTGGTGAATCTGATCGTGGACCTCTCCTACAGCCTGATCGACCCGAGGGTGAGGGTCCGATGACGATCATCAGTGGCAAGAAGCGCGAGAAGATCGACCGGCTCGCCGAACTCGCCGCCCGCGACGAGGAACGCGGAGTCAGCCTCTGGCAGGACGCCTTCCGCCGGCTGCGGCGCAACCCCGCGGCCATCGTCGGCGCGATCATCCTGATCGTCTTCGTCCTGGTCGCGCTGGTCGGCCCGTTCTTCGTGCCGTACGGCCCGAAGGACACCATGGGCATCCGCGAGGGCGTGGTCAAGGTGGGCCAGGGCCTGATCCCCGGCCCCTCGGCCGAGCACTGGCTCGGCTACGACCACCAGGGCCGGGACGTCTTCAGCCGGATGATCGTCGGTGCCCGGCAGACCCTGCTGGTCGGCGTCGTCGCCACCATGATCGGTCTGGCCATCGGTGCGTTGATCGGTGGCGTCGCCGGTGCCGCCGCCGGCCTCGGCGGTCGGTGGGGCCGCTGGGTGGACACCACCCTGATGCGCTTCATCGACATGCTGCTGGCGATGCCCAGCCTGCTGCTCGCGGTGAGCATCGCCGCGCTGCTCGGCCCGAGCCTGATCACCGTGATGATCGCGGTCGGTATGGTCTCGGTGCCGGTCTTCGCCCGGCTGCTGCGGGGCTCGATGATCGCGCAGTCCAACAGCGACTACGTGTTGGCGGCCACCTCGTTGGGCGTACGCAAGTCGAAGATCGCGCTGTCCCACGTGCTGCCGAACTCGCTCGCCCCGGTCATCGTGCAGGCCACGCTGACGCTGGCCACCGCGATCATCGAGGCTGCCGCGCTGTCGTACCTCGGTCTCGGCAACCCCGACTCGGCCACCCCCGAGTGGGGCGTGATGCTGGCCGACGCGCAGCCGTGGCTCGGTATCCGACCCGCGCTGGCGATCTACCCGGCAGTCGCGATCATCATCACCGCGCTGGGCTTCACCCTGCTCGGTGAGGCGATGCGTGAGGCCCTCGACCCGAAGCTGCGGAAGTAGGTGCGCCGAGCATGAGACGTGCGTACGCGATCTCCGTAGCCGTGAACGAAAGGGCGGTGCGGCATGGCACTGCTTGATGTCGAAGAGTTGTCCGTCACCTTCGCCCGGCGCAATCAGCGGACCGTTCGGGCCGTCGACGGGGTCTCCTTCTCCGTCGACGCGGGCGAGGTGGTCGGCCTGGTCGGCGAGTCCGGCTGCGGCAAGTCGGTGACCTCCCTGGCGATCATGGGTTTGCTGCCCAGGCAGCCCGGTGTCCAGGTCGGTGGCAAGGCCGTCTTCGACGGCACCGACCTGCTCCAGATCGACGACCGGTCGCGGCGGGACATCCGGGGCCGGGACATCGCGATGATCTTCCAGGATCCGTTGTCGTCGCTGAATCCGGTCGTGCCGATCGGCATCCAGGTGACCGAGGTACTGACCCGGCACCGCGGGATGAAGGGTCAGGCGGCGGCGAAGGAAGCGGCGCAGCTGCTGGACCGGGTCGGCATCCCCGACCCGAAGCGGCGGCTCAAGGAGTACCCGCACCAGCTCTCCGGCGGGATGCGTCAGCGTGCCCTGATCGCCATGGCGGTGGCCTGTCAGCCCCGGCTGCTCATCGCCGACGAGCCGACGACCGCGTTGGACGTCACCATCCAGGCGCAGATCCTGGAACTGTTGAAGGAACTGGTCCGGGACTCCGGCACCGCGCTGGTGATGATCACGCACGATCTGGGCGTGGTGGCCGGCATGTGCGACACCATCAACGTGCTCTACGGCGGCCGGGTGGTGGAGACCGCACGGCGACGTCCGCTGTTCCGCCAGCCCCGGCATCCGTACACCGTGGGGTTGCTCAGCTCGGTGCCGCGTCTGGACGCGGGGCGTGGTGAGCGGCTGAACCCCATCCCGGGCTCGGTGCGTGACCTGCTGCCCTGGCCGGACGGCTGCGCCTTCGCCCCGCGCTGTGCCCGGCGCGTGGACGCCTGTGTCGGCGAGCCGCCGGAGCTGGTGCTGACCCACGACGGTCGCAGTTACCGCTGCGTCAACCCGGCCCCGGTGCCGGGGCTGACGCCGGGCGAGGACGTTCGAGAGGTGGTGCCGGGGCAGGCCACGCCGGGTTCGGTACCCGCGCAGGCGGTGCCGAACGACCCGCCGGCCGTGCCGGGTCTGGCCGCCGCTCCCAGCGAGGAGGAGACGTCATGAGCGAGCGCAGCAGGGGTGACGTCCTCGTCGACGTACGGGATCTGAAGGTGCACTTCCCGATCAAGCGGGGGGTGCTGTTCGACCGTACGGTCGGCCACGTCAAGGCGGTCGACGGCGTCGATCTGCGGATCGCGCGGGGCGAGACCTACGGACTGGTCGGCGAGTCGGGCTGTGGCAAGTCCACGCTCGGGCGGGCGCTGCTCCAGCTCACGCCGCCGACCTCGGGGGAGGTCTCCTTCGACGGGGTCGAGCTGACCACGCTCGCACCGAACAAGCTGCGCGCGATGCGTCGACGGATGCAGATGATCTTCCAGGATCCGATGTCCAGCCTCGACCCTCGGCAGAATGTCGAGTCGATCCTCACCGAGGGCCTGCAGACGCACGGCATCGGTGGTGACCGGGACGGTCGTCGCAAGATCATTAGCGAGACGTTGGACCAGGTCGGATTGCCGCGCTGGGCGCTGTCCTGCTACCCGCACGAGTTCTCCGGCGGCCAGCGGCAGCGCATCGGCATCGCCCGCGCGCTGGTGCTGGGACCGGAACTGATCGTCGCGGACGAGCCGGTCTCCGCGCTCGACGTGTCGATTCAGGCCCAGGTGGTCAACCTGCTCGACGAACTCCAGGACAACCTGGGCCTGACCTACCTGGTGATCGCGCACGACCTGGCGGTGGTCCGGCACATCTCCGACACCGTCGGCGTGATGTACCTGGGGGCACTGGTCGAGGAGGCACCGAGCGACCGGCTCTACACCGAGCCGCTGCACCCGTACACCCGGGCGTTGATGTCGGCGGTGCCGGTGCCGGACCCCGACGTGGAGGACCGCCGGGAGCGGATCCTGCTCGCCGGTGACCTGCCGTCGCCGGCCAACCCGCCGCCGGGTTGTCGCTTCCACACCCGGTGCCCGTGGGCGCAGCCGACCCGATGCGCCGACGAGCGGCCGGAACTGCGGGAGATCGGCGGCAGTCGGGTCGCCTGCCACTGGGCCGAGCAGATCGCGAGCGGGGAGCTACGCCCGCACCAGGTCAGCGTGGAGCTTGTCCGGCCGGCGGGAGAGGGCGAGGAACCGTCCGTCGTCTCCGCCCCCACCGAGCCCGGTTCCTTCGTCTAGATGCAAGGAAGGGCCCCTTCCTAACGCCTGCGGTATAGGAAGGGGCCCTTCCTAACGCCTGGAGCTGTCGCGCCGCGGCGGTCAGCCCTCCGGGCGGTGCAGCAGACCGACGGCGATGCCGTGCACGGCGTCCAAGCCGGCGGCGTCGGCCAGCGGAGCGCTGCCACCGGTGACGGCGTACCACTCGTCGGCGTCCTTGTACTGGACGTGCAGACTGACCCGCCCGTCGGCGAAGTCGGTACGCAGGGTCAACTCGCCGGTCACCACGCCGACCTCGTCGGTCATCACGCCGCCCGGGCCCGGCACGATGTCGGCGCTGCGACTCTGCGGGCCGGTGGCACCGCCGGCATCGGCGGTCATTCCGGCACCCGGCACCTCCGCCTCGCCCCCGGCAGCACCGTCGGCGGTCATGCCGGCCGTGGCCGGGCCGGGCGGAGGGCTGCCGGTAGCCGTCGCGTCCTCGCCGCCGGTTACGGCTTGCTCTCCCATGTGCAGCCCTCCAACATGTCGGCCAGCTCGGCCTGCTCGGCACTGGTAACTGTCAGCTTCCAGTGGTGCTTCACCGCCACCCAGTCCCCGGCGTACTGGCACCAGTATGACCGGTTTGGCGGCTTCCACTGGGACGGGTCCTGATCACCCTTTGCCCGGTTGGAGGACGCGGAAACCGCGAAGAGCTGCGGTCGGTCAAGATCGTTGGCGAAGTCGCCGCGCTTTGAGTTGTCCCATTCGTCGGCACCGGAGCGCCAGGCGTTGGCCAGCGGGACCATGTGGTCGATGTCCACGTCGGAGGGGTCGGTGAAGGTACGTCCGTCGTAGACGCTCTCCCACCGGCCCCCGATCACGTTGCAGCCGGAGTGTTCGATGTCCTTGCCGTCACGCTCCAGGACGGTGTCCCGGACGTCGCAGTTCTGGCCGGTCTTGCGCCAGTGCGGAAAACGGCTGCGGCTGTAGCCACGCATCGAGCCTGCCTCCGCGACGGTGAGTTCGGAGAGCATCTGGTTGATGTTGCCGCTGCCGCTCGGTGGCGGGAGGGGCTCCTCCTCAAGAGGGACGCAGCCGGCCACGCCGAGGGTCAGCGCCGCGGTGAGCGCGAGCGCCACCACGGCACGCGATCCTGATCTGGTACGCACAGACGACACCTCTCCAGCTTGCGGGCTTCCGGCGATCCCGCACAGTACCCGGCGAGGGTTTCGGCGTTTCGTGGTGTCTGACGGATGGTGCACGGCAGATTGGTAACCATGGCTGAACCCTCGTCCCCCCTCCGCCTGCGCAGCAGCGCAGGCCGAGGCACCCTCGCCGCCGCCGTGCTGGCCTCGGGCATGGTCTTCCTGGACAGCACCGTGGTCAACGTGGCGCTGCCTCGCCTCGGTGCCGAACTCGACGCGTCGGTGGCGGGTCTCCAGTGGACCATCAACGGTTACCTGTTGACGCTCGCCGCCTTCGTTCTGCTCGGTGGGGCGCTGGGTGACCGCTTCGGGCGTCGGCGGATATTCCTGCTCGGGATCGTCTGGTTCACCGTCGCCTCCGTCCTCTGCGGGCTGGCCCTGCGAATCGACTGGCTGGTGGCCGCACGGTTCCTGCAGGGTGCCGGTGGAGCCCTGCTCACCCCGGGTTCGCTGGCGCTGCTCCAGGCCAGCTTCCATCCTGACGACCGGGCCAAGGCGATCGGGGCGTGGTCGGGACTGTCCGGCGTCTCCACCGCACTCGGGCCGTTCATCGGCGGTTGGCTGATCGATGCGCTCTCCTGGCGATGGATCTTCTTCCTGAACGTGCCGCTGGCGGTGCTGGTCGTGCTGGCGGCGCTCCGTTGGGTCCCGGAGAGCCGGGACGAGAACGCCTCTCGCAAACGGGGAACCCGCCAGTTCGACGTGGCCGGCGCGCTGCTCGGTGCCCTCGCGCTGGCCGGTGTCACGTACGCCCTGGTCGACGCGCCGGGTCGGGGTCTGCACTCGCCGGCGGTGGTGGCGGCGGTCCTGGCCGGGGTGGTCGCCGCGGTGGCGTTCGTGTTCCTGGAACGGCGGCGTGGGGAGACCGCGATGCTGCCCGTCGGCCTGTTCCACAGCCGACTGTTCTCGGTGCTGAACCTCTTCACCGTGCTGGTCTACGCGGCCCTCGGCGGGTTCACCTTCTTCATCGCCGTGTACCTGCAGAACGTGATCGGCTGGTCGGCCCTGCTCACCGGTGTCGCGTTGCTGCCGATGACCTTGCTGCTGCTGGTCGGCTCACCGGTCACCGGTGCGCTGTCGACGAGAATCGGACCTCGGTTGCCGCTGACCGTCGGACCGGTGTTGGCCGCCGTCGGTTTGCTGATGCTGCGCGGCGTCGAGCCGGGGGCATCGTACTGGCAGCAGGTGCTACCCGGGGTGGCGATCTTCGGAGCTGGGCTGACCCTGGTCGTGGCGCCGCTGACCGCCTCGGTGCTGGCCGCCGTCAACGACCGTTTCGCGGGAGTGGCCAGCGGGTTCAACAATGCCGCCTCGCGGGTCGGTGGGCTGCTCGCGGTGGCTGCCCTGCCGTTGCTGGTCGGGCTCTCCGGCACCGGGTACGAACAACCCGCCGAACTCACCGCCGCCTACCGTGGCGCGCTGCTCTGGTGCGCCGGTCTGCTGCTGGCCGGTGCCCTCATCGCCGCTCTGCTGGTGCACCGTCCGGTCCGTCGGCCGCCACCGGCCCCGCCCCATGGCTCGCAGCCGACCTCCACTCCGAGGTAGACCGGAGTTAGGAAGGGGCCCGGGTTAACAAGGTTGGTGTTAACCCGGGCCCCTTCCTGTACAGAATCCGTTAACAAGGGGCCCTTCCTTGCAACTCAGCCTCGGGCGCGGTTGACGGCGCTGGTGACCGCCTTGATGGAGGCGGTGACGATGTTGGCGTCCATCCCGACACCCCAGACCGTGCGTCCCTGCACCTCGCACTCCACGTACGCGGCGGCCTGCGCGTCACCGCCGGAGGAGAGTGCGTGCTCGTGGTAGTCGAGCACGCGTACGCTCACGCCGGCCGAGCCGAGCGCGTTGACGTACGCGTCGATCGGCCCGTTGCCGATCGCGGTGATCGAGCGGGACTGTCCGTCGGTGTGGATCTGGGCGGTGATCTCGACCTTTCCGTCGGCGGTGCCGATCGCGTACTCGGTCAGGGACACCGAGGGATCGCGCTGGTGGTCGAGCAGGTACTGCCCGGCGAAGATCTGCCACATGGTGGTCGGGTCGACCTCACCACCGTCGTGGTCGGTGACCTGCTGCACCACGCCGGAGAACTCGATCTGGAGCCGGCGGGGCAGGTCGAGCTGATGCTCGGTCTTCATGATGTACGCGACGCCACCCTTGCCGGACTGCGAGTTGACCCGGATCACCGCTTCGTAGCTGCGGCCCAGGTCCTTCGGGTCGATCGGCAGGTACGGCACCGCCCAGGTGAACTCGTCGACCGGCACTCCGGCCGCCACCGCGTCGGCGTTCAGCGCGGCGAAACCCTTGTTGATGGCGTCCTGGTGGGATCCGGAGAAGGCGGTGTAGACCAGGTCGCCGGCGTACGGGTGGCGCTCGTGCACGGGCAGTTGGTTGCAGTACTCGACGGCTCGCTTGATCTCGTCGATGTCGGAGAAGTCGATCATCGGGTCGATGCCCTGGGAGAAGAGGTTCAGCCCCAGCGTCACCAGGTCGACGTTGCCGGTGCGCTCGCCGTTGCCGAACAGGCAGCCCTCGATGCGGTCCGCCCCGGCCAGCAGGCCCAACTCGGCGGCGGCCACTCCGGTGCCCCGGTCGTTGTGCGGGTGCAGGCTGAGCACCAGGCTGTCGCGTCGGGGCAGGTGCCGGTGCATCCACTCGATCGAGTCGGCGTACACGTTCGGCATGGCCATCTCGACGGTCGCCGGCAGGTTGACGATCAGCTTCCGGTCCGGGGTCGGGTCGACCACCTCGATGACCTTCGCGCACACCTCCAGCGCGTACTCAAGCTCGGTGCCGGTGTACGACTCGGGCGAGTACTCGTAGAAGATCTCGGTGTCCGGGGTGTGGATCTCGGCGTACTTCTGGCAGAGCCGGGCACCGCTGGTGGCGATGTCGGTGATGCCATCGCGGTCCAGCCCGAACACCACCCGGCGTTGCAGGGTCGAGGTGGAGTTGTAGAAGTGCACGATCGCCCGGTGGGCCCCGCGCAGCGACTCGAAGGTGCGGTCGATCAGGTGCTCCCGGCACTGGGTCAGCACCTGGATCGTGACGTCCTCGGGGATCAGGTCCTGCTCGATCAACTGTCGGACGAAGTCATAGTCGGTCTGGCTGGCCGACGGGAAGCCGACCTCGATCTCCTTGTAACCCATCTGCACCAGGAGCTGGAACATGCGGCGCTTGCGTTCCGGTGACATCGGGTCGATCAGCGCCTGGTTGCCGTCCCGCAGGTCGACCGCGCACCAGCGCGGGGCGGCCTCGACGTGTCGGGTCGGCCAGGTGCGATTCGGCAGGTCGATTCGGAACTGCTGCTGGTACGGCTGGTACCGGGTGTACGGCATCCGGCTCGGGCGCTGTTGGGCGATCGGATCGGAGTCGATGTCGGTGGTGCCGGCTGGGTGAGCCATGGCGGAGTTCTCCCGTGGTCATGTGACGTCAGCGGTGGAGGTCGGCAGCGATGCCGAGGATGATCCAAAAATGCTGGCGGCGCGGTTCGACTCCGCGACGAGGTGCCGGCCGTCAGGCCTCGTCGCGGCGACCAAGGAGAAGGTGCGCCTGCCACATGACAGAGTGACACTACGTGATGGGACGTGGTCTGGGAAGGTGCGTCCGGCATTTGGGACGAGACTCGCAGCGGTGACCTCAAACTGCGCTGTCTGTGCAGCTCAGAAGCAGGTCGGCCAGTGGTCGACGGTGGCGTAGCGAGGTTTCCTGGCGCAGCAGGTCGGCCGGAAGGCTGAACGGATCACCGAGTTGCCCGACCACCGACACCACGTACGGTCGCACGTCGGTGGGCAGATCGAGGTCGGCGATCAGGCCGGGATGGTCCAGCTCGGTCACCTGACGCACGTGCAGCCCCAGCGCGGTGGCCTGCACCGTCAGGTGGGCCACCGCCTGCCCCAGGTCGTACGTCGCGAACGGGTTGCCACTGGCGTGATACGCGGTGAGCACCAGGACGCTCGCCCGGGCGGCCCACCGCTGCTCCGACGCCGACAGGTTGACCAGGATCCGCTTGAAGGTCTCGTCCTCGCGGTGCCCGACAGTGAACCGCCAGGGTTGCCGGTTGCCGATCGAGGGGGCCCATCGCGCCGCCTCCAGCAGGGTCATCACCTCGGCCGGGGTCACCTCCGCAATCGGGTCGAAGGAGCGGGGGCTCCAGCGGAAGGCGAGTAGCGGAGTGATGTCGGTCATGCGAAGAGCATCCCGTATGGGCGTTTTGACCCGGACGGTCGGGTCGGATGAATGTGGGCAATGACACCCGTAACGGAACAAACCCCTAGAGCGTTCCCGCGCGCTCATCCGCGCCGGTCGGTTCAGTGGCGGCATCGGTGGCATCCAGACCGTCGGGCGCGGCTGGCTCCACGGAAGGCGCTTCCATGCCCAGCGGCTCGCCCTCGAACACCGGGCCGGGTAGTTGCACCGTGCCCGGAGCCGGCTCCGGCGGAGCGGACAGCGTCAGTGTGCCGAACGCCGCTCGTACCGCGGTCGGCGTGCCGTCGGCGTCGAAGCAGTAGATTCCGACGTCCAGTGGTGGGTTGATCGACGCCGCGGTGGTCTCCACCGAGTAGCAGCTGCCGGTCGCCTCGGGCAGAACCATGGCCGGCGACACCGCCAGTGGGGCGCGCCGGTCGGTCAGCACATCCAGCCAGTCGGTGAAGGGATGCTGCACCCGGGGATCCAGTCGCCGCGGCAGCGTGTCGTCCCGCTCACCGAGGCGTACGCAGCTCGCCGGCTCCGGCCGGGTGGCCGACGGCAGCCCGCACTGGAACAACCCGTCAGCATTGGCGGCCAGGGCGATGTCGCGGGTGCCGCCGAGCGCGCCGCCCGGCACGTCCATCCGCCAGCTGCCGTCGTTCGCGCTGGTGAAGACGATCAGACGGTCGGCGACCCCGTCCACCCGCAACGTGTACCGGGCGATCAGGTGCCGGTCCTGCGCGGCGGCCGCGAGGGCTGCCAACTCGTCCCGGGCCGCGTCGGGACCGGCCGGGCGTGGCGCGACGGTCGGTGGCGGTGCGGGATCGGCGGGCGGGTCGGGTGAGCAGGCGACGAGGAGAGCGGGCACGGCGAGTGCGAGCGCGACGGTCCGTCGGCGGATCGAATGATGGGCGGCGGGCACTCGGTCATTCTGGGTGTTGGGCAGGGTTCGGGACACCCCCGGAAAGGCTGGCGTTTCCGGCGTGTCGCAGGCCACTGTCGCCGTGTCCGGGGGCCGGATCGTGGGATCACCTGACCCGGCGGTCAGAGCCGACCGATACCCTGAGGTCGTCCGACCCGCGCCGCCGGCCCCGGTGCCGGCGGCGTCGGCACGCTCAGGGCAACCGGGAGGGAGTGCACCGTCGTGGCACTCGTAGTGCAGAAGTACGGCGGGTCCTCCGTCGCCAACGCCGAGCGGATCAAGCGGGTGGCCGAGCGCATCGTCGCGGCCCGCAAGGCCGGGGATGACGTGGTCGTGGTGGTCTCCGCGATGGGCGACACCACTGACGAACTGCTCGACCTGGCCAACCAGGTGAGTCCCCTGCCGCCCGGACGAGAGCTGGACATGCTCCTCACCGCCGGCGAGCGGATCTCCATGGCGCTGCTCGCCATGGCGATACACAATTTGGGGTACGAAGCCCGCTCGTTCACCGGTTCCCAGGCGGGCGTGATAACCACATCGGTGCACGGCCGGGCGCGGATCATGGACGTCACCCCGGGGCGGCTCAAGGGCGCGCTGGACGAGGGTGCGGTGGTCATCGTCGCCGGCTTCCAGGGCGTGTCGCAGGACACCAAGGACGTCACCACCCTCGGGCGCGGTGGTTCGGACACCACCGCCGTGGCGCTGGCCGCGGCGCTGCGCGCGGACGTCTGCGAGATCTACACCGACGTGGACGGGGTGTTCACCGCCGATCCGCGCATCGTGCCCAACGCTCGGCACATCAAGCAGATCACCTACGAGGAGATGCTGGAGCTGGCTGCCTGCGGGGCAAAGGTGCTGCACCTGCGTAGCGTGGAGTACGCCCGGCGGGCCGGGCTGCCGATCCATGTCCGTTCGTCATACTCGACCAACACCGGAACCATGGTCACCGGAGCGATGGAGGATCTCTCTGTGGAGCAGGCACTGATCACCGGGGTCGCCCACGACCGCAGCGAAGCCAAGATCACCATCGTCGGGGTGCCCGACGAGCCGGGTGCCGCCGCGAGCATCTTCGACACCGTCGCGGGGGCCGAGATCAACATCGACATGATCGTGCAGAACGTCTCCACCGAGGGCACCGGCCGTACGGACATCTCCTTCACGCTGCCGAAGGCCGACGGTCCGACCGCGATGGCCGCCCTCAGCAAGATCCAGGAGACGGTCAACTTCAAGGGCCTGCTCTACGACGACCACGTCGGCAAGGTCTCCCTGATCGGCGCGGGGATGCGCTCGCACCCGGGGGTGGCCGCCGGTTTCTTCGCCGCGCTGGGTCAGGCCGGGGTGAACATCGAAATGATCTCCACCTCGGAGATCCGCGTTTCGGTGGTCTGCCGGGACACCGACCTCGACGCGGCGGTCCGTGCCATCCACGAGGCCTTCGACCTGGGCGGCGACACCGCAGCCGTGGTGTACGCGGGGACGGGGCGGTAGCGGGCGTGACCGGCCTGCCCACCCTGGCCGTGGTCGGGGCGACGGGGGCCGTCGGCACGGTGATGTGCGAGTTGCTCACCGGGCGGCGCAACGTCTGGGGCGAGATCCGGCTGCTGGCCAGCGAACGATCCGCCGGGCGCAAGATCCGCTGCCGGGGTGAGGAACTGACCGTCCAGGCCCTCACCGAGGAGGCGCTCGACGGCGTCGACGTGGCCATGTTCGACGTGCCGGACGAGGTCGCCGCCCACTGGGCGCCCATCGCGGTCGGTCGCGGCGCCATCGTGGTGGACAACTCAGGTGCCTTCCGGATGGATCCCGACGTACCGCTGGTGGTGCCCGAGATCAACCCGGAGCAGGTGCGCAACCGGCCACGGGGCATCGTCGCCAACGCGAACTGCACCACCCTCGCGATGATCGTCGCGGTCGCCCCGCTGCACCGCGAGTACGGCCTGCGGGAACTGGTGCTCGCCTCGTACCAGGCGGTTTCCGGAGCCGGTCAGGCCGGCGCGGACGCGCTGCACGACCAGTTGACCAAGGTGGCAGGTGATCGGCTGCTCGGCTCGCGTACCGGCGACGTGCGGCAGGCGGTCGGCGACG
This sequence comes from Micromonospora lutea, assembly GCF_016863535.1. Lineage (GTDB taxonomy): Bacteria > Actinomycetota > Actinomycetes > Mycobacteriales > Micromonosporaceae > Micromonospora > Micromonospora lutea. The sequence goes on along the minus strand of NZ_BOPB01000011.1, from coordinate 249,089 downwards.
ACCTCGGCCCGTTCCCCGCACCGCTGGCGCTCAACGTGGTCCCGTGGGCCGGCTCGCTGACCGACGGTGGCTGGTCGTCCGAGGAGATGAAGATGCGCAACGAGTCGCGCAAGATCCTCGGGCTGCGTGACCTGAAGGTCTCCGCCACCTGCGTACGGGTACCCGTGGTGACCGGCCATTCGGTCGCGGTGCACGCTGTCTTCGCCACGGAGATCGACGCCGAGGGCGCTCGTGGCGTACTGCGCAACGCGCCCGGAGTGATCGTGGTCGACGATCCGGCGGCCGGCGAGTTCCCGATGCCGATCGACGCGGTCGGCACCGACCCCTCCTGGGTCGGTCGGATCCGCCGCGCCGTCGACGACCCTCGGGCCCTGGACTTCTTCGTCACCGGCGACAACCTCCGCAAGGGCGCCGCCCTCAACACCGCCCAGATCGCCGAACTCCTAGCCCAAGCCCTCCCCCGCCCCTAACCCACCCACCCCCACCCCCCACCCCACCCTCCCCACCCACCCTCCCCTCCCCCACCCCACCCCCCGCTCGCGTCGATCATGAGGTTGTTGTCGCTCGGGAGCGCTCTCCGGGGTAACAACCTCATGATCACCGGGGCGAGGGGGAAGGGGAGGGCGAGGGGGAGGGGGAGGGGGAGGGTGGGGGTGGGGGTGGGGGTTAGGCGGCGGAGAGGTGGACGCCGTCGCGGCCTTGGCGTTTGACCGCGTAGAGGGCCTGGTCAGCGCGGCGTAGGGCCAGCTCGGGTGACTCGCCGGGGCGGGGCAGGGAGACTCCGACGCTGATTGTGCGCCCCACCCGGCGCGCGGCTTCGGTGAGCCGCTCGGCGACGCGTACCGCCTCCTCGGGGCGGCTCACCTCAATCACCGCGACGAACTCGTCGCCGCCGATCCGATACAACTCGTCGCCCTGGCGCAGGGCATCCTCCAGCGCCCGGGCCAGCCCGATCAGCACCTGGTCACCCGCCTGGTGGCCGTACGTGTCGTTGACGGTCTTGAAGTCGTCCACGTCGATCGCCAGCAGGGCGGTGCGGCCGGGGATCACGGTGGCGATCCGCTGGCCGAACGGGCCGGTGTGCCGCAGCCCGGTCAGCGGGTCGGAGCTGGCCTGCTCGCGTAGCCGATCCAGGGTGCGTAGCCGGTCCAGGCAACTCCACGCCTGCCCGGCCAACAGCTCCAGCAGGTTGACCGTGATCGGGTCCGGCCGCAGCAGCCGCTCGTCGGCGACCAGCAGCACCCCGCCGCGCTCCGGCGGCCCGAACGGCACCGCCACCAGGGTGCGTACGCCGGCCCGGACCAGCGGCTGGTGCTCGTCGGTCGGTGGATGGCCGGCCTCACCGAGGGTGTAGCCGGCCCCGTAGCGGTGCGCCCGGTCGATGACGCGCGCGAGTGCCGGGGCGTCCAGCTCGGCCAACTCGGCACGCACCCGGGTCTCCAGGTCGCCCGGAGCGATCGTGGGGGCACCGAGTCGCGGGCCGCCCCGGCCACTGAGCAGCAGGACGGCCGCGGCGAGCGTCGACACGTCCCGGGCTGCGGCGATCGCGGCGGTCATGAGGTCCCAATCAGTGGTGGCGGCGGTCATCGCCGAAGCGTGCCGGAGCAGCTTTTCACTGCGGCTCTCCGCAGGGCCACCGAGTGCCGAGATGCGGGCGCCGAGGCGGGCGGCGATGCGTTCGGCGACCTTCCGCCACCAGACCAGGTCGGTCGGCCCGGTCCACTGCAGGTCGAGTACCCCGATGGTCCGGCCCGCCGGATTCAGCACCGGTACGCACACCTCGGCGGTGACGTCGGGGCGTACCGGGATGTGGGCGGGGTCGGCGGCGACGTCCGGGACGACGGCGGAACGCCCACCGGTGTAGACCCGTCCGACGATTCCGGCGTCCGGCGCGACGGTGGCGAAGACCTGCCAGGACCCGGTGGCGGCAACGCAGCGGAGCCGGCCCTGCACGTGCAACAGGACGGCGATGGTGGCGGGGGTGTGCTGGGCGAGGGCGTCGACGGTCGCTTCGCAGACCTCGGCCACGGTCGACGCCATGGGCAGGCGGACCGTGACGTCACGGATGACTTGCTGGTGATCCACTCTTACGTCGTCCCAGGTCGGATCCGTTCCCGGTGGCGCCGGGTCGCGGATCAAGCGTACTCAGCCGGGACTGAGAGCCGGCTGCGGTCGTACACATGTGCTATCCACAGGGTGTGGACACGGCCTGTGGGCCACCGGCGGGGCTCGGCGGCGATAGCGTGGGTTTTTCCGGTCGAGTGGAGGCCCGATGCTCATCGCCCACCTCAGCGATCCGCACCTGACCACCGGTGTCCTCGGTGCCGAGCCGGCTGCCGGCCTGCACCGGGCGCTCGGCCGGGTGCTGGCGCTCAACCCCCGACCCGACTGCGTGGTCATCACCGGCGACCTGGCCGATCACGGTCGCCCCGATGAGTACGCCGTGCTGCGCGAGGTGCTGGGGCGGTTTCCGCTGCCGGTGCACCTGGTCACCGGCAACCACGACGACCGGGAGTCGTTGCTCGACGCCTTCGGCGGCACCCCCTGGCTGGGCGGTGGCTTCTCCGCGTACTACCAGGTCGATCATCCCGGAGCGACGCTGGTCGTGCTCGACTCCCTCGTGCCCGGCTCGGACGGAGGGCGACTCGGCGATGAACAGCTCGCCTGGCTGGACGGGGTGCTGGGGGCGCGCCCCGACGTGCCGGCCGTGGTCTGTCTGCACCACCCGCCGGTCGAGGTCGGCATCCCGGTCGCCGACTCGATCCGGCTCGCCGACGGCGACGAACTCGCCGAGGTGCTGCTCCGACACCCGCACGTGGTACGCGTCGCCGCCGGCCACCTGCACCGTCCGGTGACCGCGACCTTCGCGGGCACGGTGCTGTCGGTCGCCCCGAGCACCTGGCGACAGGCGACGCTGACCATGAGCGACGACGAGCGGATCGGTTGGGTCGCCGAGCCCACCGCGCTGCTGCTGCACGTGGTGTCCGGAGCGGGCTGCGTCACGCACACCGTGCAGGTCAGCCACACCGCCGGGATGACCTGCGGCTTCTGAGCATCCCCACGGCGCGGGGCCGATCCGCGCGGGAGTGGCCGACGTCCGTCGACAAGGTCCGAAGTGGACGCCGAAAGCATGATCCGGAACACCGTTTCGGGTAACTGATCATCGTCGCGGGGCGGGTCCGAGCGGTCGGACCGGGCGGCTCCACCGAGCCGGCCGGACGCCCGCGACACACCGGCCGGATGTCCCTGAGCCGCCGGTCGGGCCTAATCGGTGGCGGGGCGTGTTCGGGTGTTCACGGCACACCGCTGCGTCGTTAGCCTCGCTCCGTCACGCGTCGGCGTGACACATCCGCGCCGAAACTCCGGCGCCGTCCGTGGGGGTAACACGCATGACGAGAAGGCTCATCGGGTTCGTGGCCGCGTTCGCCGTGGTGGTGGGCGGTTCGTTCACCGTCGCCGCCCCGGCGCAGGCCGCCACCCCGGCCATCGAGATCACGAAGGTCTACTACGACTCGCCGGGCGCCGACAACCGTTCGAACTCCAGCCTCAACGCCGAGTACGTGAAGCTGACCAACCGGCGGGCCCGCACCATCAACCTGAAGAACTGGACCCTGCGCGACAAGGCCAACCACGTCTACAAGTTCAGCGGCGACGTCAAACTCGCCAAGGGCAAGAGCGTCGTCATCCGGACCGGCAAGGGCAAGAACACCGCCGGTACCCGCTACTGGGGCTCGGGCAACTACATCTGGAACAACACCGGCGACACCGCGTACCTGCGCAACGCCAGTGGCAAGCAGATCGACAAGTGCTCCTGGAAGAAGGGCAAGGGCTACACGACCTGCTGACCGGCTACGGCCCGGGACGACCTGTGCTGGTGCGGATCGATCATTATCGTGGTTCGCTGAGCGTGCTGGTGGTCGTCCCGGGCGGTCCGACCCGACCATCCAGCGGAACAGAGGGATGTCGTGTTGAGGCGTGGTCTTGCGGTGCTGGCGCTGGCCCTGTTTCTGAGTACGCCGGTGGTGACCGGGTGGCTCGTCGGTGACCTGACCGGCGGGGCGGCCCGGCGGCTCGCCGCCGAAGGGGAGTCACTCGACTACGCGGTGGAGCCGGTCAGTCTGGGCGCAGTCGGCGACCGGGTGCTGGTGGTCGTGGCCAGCGTGCTCATGGTGGTGTCGCTGGCCCTGTTGATCCACGCCACCGCCACCCGCAAGCTTGATCCCCGCTGGTGGTCGGTGCTGGTGCCGGTGGTCCTCGCCGGCGTGCTGATCGGCCTGGCCTGGCGGATCGCGACCGCCGGAGCGATCGGAGCGAACATCGGCGCCGGCCTGGTCGTTCTTGCCGGCGGGCCGGTGCTCCTGCTTCTCCTCGGCGTTGCCGTCGTGCAGGCGGCTCGGCTGAGCCGGGAACATCGCCGTCGGGTTGGTTGAGGCCCACTCGCCGCAGCACGGTCGAATCGCCCAGGCCGTCACAGTGGAGGGGGAAGCGGTCCTTCTCCGCGCATCGTCTTCTGGGCCAACTCGACGCGTTCAGGATGGAGTGCCTGATCACCGAGTGGACGGCCGGCAACGTTGATGCAGCGTTGACCTGGCTGGGCGTCGCAGACCGGGCAGAGCAGGAACAGCCCGCCCGACGACACCACCTGGATGCCCTGCGCCAGAGCCGCTCTGCCGATCTTGACAATTGCCTGGTAGAGGGACTGATCCTGGTAGCGCGCCGCCGCGTCGGCAACCTCTCGCATCCCTTCCCAGAACCGTTCGCGGGCGTCCGGCTCGTCCACGTTGAAGCGCATGATCCGACATCCCCGCCGACCCATCGGCCAAACCTGCTCACCTGACGGCCTCGTAAGGGTGTGCCGCGCGGCGAGGGTCAGCCGGTTGCGGATCTGGGCCAGGGACAGGAACGGCGCGGTCACCCGCACACCAACCCGAGACCGAGGGCCAGCTCACCGATCATCGCCGGAGCCTTCGGATCACGGGCCACCTGGGCGAGGACATCCCGGCCCGCCGGCCGGCGACGTACCTCGTACGGCGCCAGGATCTCCGCGTCGAGCAGCACCCTAGCCGCACTCCCGGGATCGCCGGTTTGAAGGTACGCGCGGGCGGCGTCGACCAGATGCGCGGCCCGATGCTCCACCGGCAGCAACCGCCACCCGTCCCGCCGAATCGCCTGCTGGTGCCGCGCGATCGCCGCCGACCCGTCGCCCCACTCCACGGCGGCAGCGCACCGAGCCAGCTCGACAGAGGTCGGCCCGAACGCGGTCCGGTGATGGTCGTGCCCGTCGCCCACCCGAGCCGCCATCTCGGCGGCCTCGTCCAGCAGGTCACCGGTCGTACGCTCGTCACCGCACCGGGCTGCGACCAACCCGGCCTGCACCAACAACGCCCCACACAGCGACAACTCCTGCGGGGAGCCGGCGTCAAGATCCGAAGGAGCGATTTGGTACGCCGCCGCCAGCAGCACCGACCGCGCCCGCGCCGAGGACCGCAACACCTGCCCGAGCTGCACCGACGCGCACGCCATCAACGCCCGGTCCCCCGTCGCGGCAGCCATCGCCCGATCGACGGCCAGCCAGGCCAGATCCGTCGCGTCCAGCTTGACCAGTAACGCTGCCGTCATGCGGTACGCGTCCACCACCAGTCGGCCAGCCGTCGGATCCCGGGCGTAGTTTCGCTGAACATCGCGCAGCAGGTCCGGTAGCAGCTCGACCACCTGTGGATACCTGGCGTGCTGGTAGGCGGTCCACGCGTACCCGACGTGCCGGGCAACACGCTCGACCGGCAGCACCGGCGCGGACCGGTCGCGCACCATCTCGTACGCCGACAAAGCTTCCCGGATCCGCGCGACATCTTCGTCCCGCTCTGCCGCACCGGTGGGCTGAGCGTCCCGACCGAGCAACGCCGCGGCGTCGACCCGGAGCACGGCGGCAATGTCGCGAATGGTCGACACCCGCTCCAGCGAGCGGACCCCACGCTCGACCTTGTCGACCCAACTCTTCGACTTGCCCAGCCGATCAGCCAACGACTGCTGCGACAGCCGCCGCCGTACCCGCAGATACGCCACCCGCCGACCAATCGGCACGCGGTCACCGCTCACGACGACGCCACGGCCGATCCGGCACCGCCCGAGTCGTCTCCGCGACCGGTATTCGTTCCGCCTCCGCCTGGGCAAGGATTCGCTGCTTCGCGGCCTCCCGCTCTGCTGCCTGAATCTGCTCGCCCCGGTTCTCGGACGAAGAGTTTTCGCTCATGCCCCACCTCCGCTGGTAGGGGCGCGGCGACGTGCTCTGAAAGGCCTTACACCGCTCGCCGCATCCCGTGAGCGAGAAGTTACGGTCAGTCGCGATCCAGGCTGGGTAAGGTTTCTACCCCTGAATCAGGAGACGAGTCCGACCCTGGCCGCGAGGTCGCGCGCGTCATCTTGGGTGGAACGCGGCCCGTCGAGCAGGTCCAAGGTGATCTGACGGGCGTACCCGTTGAAGCGAATCGTTTCCGGCGCCGATTCGTACGCCTGCCGCAGCGTCGCCACGGCCGCTTCCTTGTTGTTCTTGCCGTAGTGCGCCCGCGCGACCTCGATCAGATGGCGTGCCCGACGTGGCCTCGACGGGATCGCCGCCGCATCATGACGACGAGCCTGCCGCACCGCCTCACCCGACTTCTGCAACTCCACCGCCACCGTCACCGCATGAGCGCCCATGATGACCTGCGAAAACGACGTCTGTGGCTGGTAGAAACCCTGCGGCAGGCGCTGCGCCACCCGATCCGCACGATCCCAGTACCGCCAGGCCCGCCCTTCCTCACCGGCACGAGCGGTCGTGTACGCGGCCTCGAAGTTCAGCGCACCCCACAGCGCCAGCAGATTCGTGCTCCCGTCAGCCGCTCGCGACTCCAGAGCCGACAGCACGTCCAGCGTCACCGCCATTGCGGTGTCCCAGTCCCCGGCATCCCGATGCACCTGACACAGGAACCACCCCGCACACGCGATCGCCTCAGGATCGCCGGACTCCTGCGCCGCCACCATCGCCCGGTCCGCCACCCGCCACAGCAACTCGGCAGCCGGTTGGTATGCGATGAACATCTGCGCCAGCCCGAGCGTCTCTGCCAGCAGCGCTTGTGCCTGCCGCCGCTGCTCACCCTGGTACGCCAAAACGGCGCTCTGCCCGTCGCGCAGCAACCCCGGCAACAACCCGCCCAGCACCGTACGGTGATCCGACGCCTGATGCCGCGCTCGCCATGCCACCGCAAGCCGCTCCCTGAGACCGGACAACGACTCGGCCGGAGCATCGCCGGAGAATCCGACACGGTTCACGGCATCCCGGACCGACCCCAGCGCCGGATGCTCCGGCCCGTTGACCGCAGCAGAGCGGTCACCAAACTCCACAGCCAGGACAGAAACATCGATCTTCAGGGCACGCGCGATCCGATCCAGCATGTGAATGCGCGGCGGAAGGATCCGATCCGTCTCCACCGCCTTGACCCACTCGGCGCTACGTCCCACTAACCCACCGAGCACCGCCCTGGTCTTCCCGGACCGCTCCCGGTAAACCTTCAACCGCTGCCCGAACGTCAACTCCGGCAAGGAATCCACCCGGAACCTCCTCGCAAAGCGCGGGATGTAGCACCGACTCAACGGCCACAATCACGCCCAACGCTACCGATCCGCAGGCCGACCCATAACCCCTCACACACCGGCGACTCCTACCTGCTCTCCGCGCCAGCAGCCGGGCGTGTTGCGTGGCCGGAGTCGGAGCGCCAGCGGAGCTCGCAGCACCACCAAGGCCATCGCCAGGTTCAAGGTCCGCAAACCGGAACCTCCATGGCGTGGAAACGCCAGCCGGACCACGGGAACCTGATTTGCGGGTCCCGCCATGTCAGAGGTGGTGAGTAGCTTTATGCAATACGGACCATCACGCCGAGGAAGGCCGCAGATGGAACTACCGCTCAGGCGAGTCGAGCGCGCCGAGACGCCGGTTATGTTCGTAGCTGTCAAAGATGGATCAGACGAGATCGGGCCAGCCTGGGACCACCTGGAGATCCTGCTCGGGTCGCTACGCGGGCGCAAGTTCCTTGGCGTGTTCGACGACTCCGGCATCTACCGCTGCTGCGTCCAGATCCGAGCTGGCGACGACCCTGACCAACTCGACCTGCAATCAGGCGTCGTGCCAGGAGGTCGGTATCTGAGCGCAACCGTGCGTGGTCCCCAACCCGCCACCTACGCCCTGCTCACCCCGGCCTTTGAACAGCTGCGGCGCTCCGGAGACCGAGACGACGCTCGCCCCAGTATCGAGTTCTACCGCCGCCATGACCGGATCGACCTGCTCATGCCGATACGAGCTTGAACCGACCGACCACCACCAAAGCACCAGAGGGCACACCCCCGATGGGGTGTGCCCTCTTACCTGGTCGGGGTGGCCGGATTCGAACCGACGACCTCTTCGTCCCGAACGAAGCGCGCTACCAAGCTGCGCCACACCCCGAGGCGTGCCGACAAATAGTAGCCCACCCGTGCCGGGGCTCAAACTCGGTACCCGGGGTGTGGGCGGTCAGCTCGGGATCAGGGTCAGCAGGCTGGCCTCCGGCGGGCAGGCGAAGCGGACGGGCGCGGTCGGGTGGGTGCCGAGCCCGGCGGAGACGTGCAGCCAGGAGTCCGATCCGGGCCAGCGGTGCAGACCCTTCGCCATCGACCTGGGTAGCCCGCAGTTGGTCACCAACGCCCCCACTCCCGGTACGCACACCTGGCCACCGTGGGTGTGCCCGGCGAGCAGCAGCCCGAATCCGTCGGCGGCCATCTCGTCGAGCAGCGCCGGCTCGGGAGAGTGGGTGAGCGCGATGGAGAGATCGGCGGTGGAGGAGACCGGGCCGGCCACCGAGGCGTAGTCGTCCCGCTCGACGTGCGGGTCGTCGACGCCGGCCATGTCGATCGCCCGGCCGCCGGCCTTGACCGTCGTCCGCCGGTTGTTCAGGTCGACCCAGCCGGCACCGGTGAGCACGTCACGCAGGTCCTCGGTGGGCAACTCGACCCCATCGGTGTACTCCCGGTCGGGCAGGAAGTAACTGAACGGGTTCTTCCAGACCGGCCCGGTGTAGTCGTTCGAGCCGAACACGAATGCGCCCGGGTAGTCGAGCAGGGGCTGCAGCGCCCGCAGCACCCCCGGCACCGCGCCCGGATGTGCCATGTTGTCTCCGGTGACCACCACCAGGTCGGGGTCGAGGGCGGCCAGTGAGGCGACCCACTGCTGCTTGCGTACCTGGTTGGGGGTCATGTGCAGATCCGACAGGTGCAGCACGCGGAGCGGCTCGGTGCCGGTCGGCAGCACCGGCACGTCGAAGCGGCGGAGGGTGAACATGTTGCGCTCGACAAGGGAGGCGTACGCCAGAGCGGCGGCACCCGTCGCGACGGTCGCGGTCGCGAGCCGGAATAGTGTGCGCTTTCGCATGCCGATCAGGGTAGTTTGACCGTCCATGAGCACGCTGAAGGACCGCCTCACCGCCGACATGCGGGCCGCGCTGAAGGCCCGCGACGAGCTGACCACCTCCACCCTGCGGATGGCTCTGGCCGCCGTGGGCACCGCCGAGGTCTCCGGCAAGGCCAAGCGGGAGCTCAGCGACGACGAGGTGGTGCTTGTGCTGACCAAGGAGGCCAAGAAGCGCCGCGAGGCGGCCACCGCCTTCGCCGACGCGGGCCGCGCCGAGCAGGCTGCCAAGGAGTCCGCCGAGGGTGAGGTGTTGGAGCGCTACCTACCGAAGCAGCTCTCCGACGCCGAGCTGACCGACGTGGTCACGCAGGCGCTCTCCGCGGGCGGCTTCACCGGAAAGGCGCAGATGGGCCCGGCGATGAAGGCGGCCCAGGCCGCGGTGGCCGGCCAGGCCGAGGGCGGTCGGGTGGCCGCCGAGGTACGCCGCCAGCTGGGCCTCTGAATCGTCTCGCCGAGCACCGCTGCGTAGGTCCACCTGCGCGGCTGACCGGGTCCTGTTGGTGCTGACTGCGCTGGCTCGGCTGCTGCGGCGGTGAACCGAACATGAACGGGCGGACACCCCTCGTGTGGGGTGCCCGCCCGTTCAGGCGTCACTGCGGCCGGTCAGCCGCCGGGTCTACCCGGCGGACGACCGGGGCTGCTGGGCGGGCCGGAGGACGGACTGGTGCCCGGCCGGCCGTTGCCGCCCCCGTCGTCGTTGTCGGCCTTACCGGCGCTGAGCATGATCGTCACGATGCCGCCCTTGATGGTGCGGCCGCTGGGACTGGTGCCGGCGGCGGTGCCGGCGGGGCAGTCGGAGGTGACCCGGGTGCTGGAGACGATCGGCTCGAAGCCGGCGCCGGAGAGGCGGGACTTGGCCCGCTCGACGTCCAGACATGAGACGCCCGGGATGGTGCGCTGGTCACCCAGGGAGATCTTCTTACCGGGCGGGTCGAAGTTGATCCCCTTCTTGCCCTTCATGGCGGCCTTCAACGTCTTCCACACCGGCGGGTTGATGCCGTCGGGCGTCTTGTGCTTCATCTTGACGTTGGTCTGCGGCCAGTCCGGGTCGGCCAGGATGCCGGCGACCGCGTACTGCTTGGTCATCGCGACCAGCGAGGCGGTCTTCTCGGAGTCGGTGGTGCCGGACTTGCCGGCCACCGGCTTGCCGACGTTCCACTTCACCTCGGCGGCGGTACGGCTGCCGCCGCACTTGCTGGTGGAGGAGTTGTCACCGACCGGGCAGCGGGCCGCGTCCACCGCCGCGCGGGCCACCTCGGTGCTGAACCGCTTCTCGCAGCGCGGGTTGGCCACGTCCAGCTTGTTGCCGTCCAGGTCCCGGATCTCCTGCACCGGAATCGGCTCGCAGTACTTGCCGTCAGCGGCCAGGGTGGCGTACGAGTTGGCCAGTTCCAACGGGGTGACCTGCGAGACGCCCAGGGTGAAGGCGCCCCACTGGTGGGCAGCCTCCTTGTTGTTGGCGAACTCCGCGTCCTTGCTCTGCCGGAACTGGATGCCCAGGCGCTTGGCCACGTCGACCACGTTCTCCGCGCCGACCTGCTGTTGCAGCGGCACGAAGAAGGTGTTGATCGAGGCGGAGAAGGCGCTCCACATGTTCTGCACGCCGCCGGCCTTGAGGCCGGAGTTGGTCGGGCAGTAGAAGTGGGTGCCGGCGCAGGCGGCGGGGTTGCCCCGGTCGATGATGTATTCCGACTTGAACTGCTGCGGCGCGTTGAAGGTGTAGCTGAGCGGGATGCCCTTTTCCAGCGCGGCGACGATCGTGTACATCTTGAAGACCGAGCCGGCCTGGTAGCCGGTGATGCCGTCGCCGCCGGTCAGCAGCGGGTTGACCGTGTTCGGGTAGTTGCCGAGCTTGCCCTTCCGGCGCTGGACCGGATCGCTGTGTGGCTTGTTCTTCGGCTTGTCCGGGTTGTCGAGCTTGAAGTTCCGGTTGACCGACAGCGCCCGGACCCGGCCGGTGCCGGGCTCGACGACCGCAATCATGGCGGCCTCCTTGGCACTCACCGGCTTTGCCCTGCGTACCGCCTTGTCGGCTCCGGTCTGGGCCTGCTTGTCCAGGGTCGTGACGATGGTGTAGCCACCGCTCTTGAGCCGCCGCTCCCGGTCGTACGAGGTCGAGCCGAACGTCTCCTGCGCCATCCACCAGCGGTAGAAGTAGTCGCAGAAGAAGCCCCAGGCGTTCTTGTTGGTGGCGACGCAGCCGTTCGGGGCCCGCTTGCCCTTGACCACCAGCTTGACGGCCTTGGCCTCTTCGGCCTGCTGCTGGGTGATCGCCCCAATCTTTACCATGTTGTCGATGACGTAGTCGCGCCGGGCCACCGCGTGCGGGTAACCGTCCTTGGTGGTCGGGTCGAACGAGGTGGGGGCCTTCACCAGACCGGCCAGCATGGCCGCCTCTTCGATCTTCAGATCCTTCGGCGGCTTGTTGAAGTAGACCTGGCTTGCGGCGTAGATGCCGTACGCGCCGTTGCCGAAGGCGGCGAGGTTGAGGTAGCGCTCCAGGATCTCGTCCTTCGACATCTCCTTGTCGAGCTGGATCGCGTACCGCATCTCGCGCAGCTTGCGGGCGCTGGTGTCCTCGGTCGCGGCGATCACGTCGGCCGGATGCGTGGCCGAGTACGCGATGCCCATCCGGACGTACTGCATGGTCAGCGTCGACGCGCCCTGCCGGTCGGCACCGGTCTGGCTGTTGTTGACGAAGGCCCGGGCCACGCCGTTGAGGTCGACCCCGTTGTGGTTGTAGAAGTCGTGGTCCTCGGCGGCGATGATCGCGTCGCGCATGTTCTTCGAGATGTCGGCGAACTTCACGTCGCGCCGGTTCTCGTCGTACATGGTGGCGAGCGGTGTCTTGCCGTCGGAGGCGAGCAGGTAGCTGATCTGCGGCGCGCGGGCCACGGTCAGTTCCTTCGGCAGCGCGCCGAAGGTCTCCGCGCCGGCCTTCGCGGCCAGGCCCGACATCGCCACGGCGGGGAAGGCCGCAGCGGCAACGACCACGCCGGCCAACAGCCCACAGATGAGCAGCGATGCGGCGTTGGTCAGGATGTTGTGGTCACGTTTCCGCATCCAGGTCACCTCGACAGGGTACGCGAACAGGTAACGAGGGGCGCTGGGGCGTCTTTTCCCCATTTCCTGCGCGCGCCGTCCTCGTTGTGCTAGACGCGTGGCACCGGGTGTCCGGTTGCGTGGATCCGAGCCGAGTTTCCTCCTCACGGAGGTGGCTTGCAGCGTTTTCGCGGACCTCGGTGGGGTAAGCGGCGGTCCCGAGCCCGAGACGTCGGGAGTGTCCGGAATGATGGATTTCGCCGACAACGTTGCGTAATCGTGCGACTACAGAGCATGATGTAGGCGGCGACAGCGCCACATGTCGTCTGTGCCGCCTTGGGGTAAGGCGTGCCGGACGATCCGGGGGGATTGCCGGCTGGCCCGCGACGGCGTCGGTAGTACTGCAAGGGGGGACGTGTACAGATGGGCATGATCACTGACTGGCCGTCGTTGGCGGCGTGTCAGAACGGGGACCCGGACGCGTTGTTCGTACAGGGCGCCGAACAGAACGTGGCCAAGCGGATCTGCCGGAGCTGCCCAGTCCGGTACGAATGCCTGGCCGACGCGCTGGACAACCGGATCGAGTTCGGCGTGTGGGGTGGCATGACCGAACGGGAACGTCGGGCGCTGCTGCGTCGTCACCCCCAGGTCACCAGCTGGCGCAAGATGTTCGAGGCGGCGATGAAGAAGAACGCCAAGGACAAGGCCGGCAAGGACAAGATCCTGGCCGCCGCCGGCAACTGACCAACCGGCACGGTCAGTTGCGGCTTCCGCCGCACCGAACGTCGGTCAGGAGCGGCTGACCGCCGCTGCGATCGTCCGCAGCCCGTCGACGTCATGCACGTCGGCGGGCTGCGCCGTCACCGACACCGTCGGCACCTGCGGGAACGCCTCGGTGAAACGTGCTGCCACCTGCTGTTCGCGCACCGCCTGCTCGGCCAGGGCGGCGTGCGCCCGCAGCACCTCGACGGTGCCCTCATGGCCACCGACCGTGGCCAACCGGTCAGCGGCCGCGCGGCTCTCCGTCGCGTCCAACTCGGCCACCGTCGGCTGGTGCACCCGGTTGAGTACCAGGCCGGCGAGCGGCATCTTCTCCGCGCCCAGCCGGCCAGCGAAGTAGGCGGCCTCCCGGACCGCGTCCGGCTCCGGCGTCGCGACCAGCAGGAAAGCCGTCTCCCGCGCCTGCAGGATGCGGTACGTCTGCTCGGCGCGCTGCCGGAACCCGCCGAACATCGAGTCGAGGGCGGCGACGAAACCGGACAGGTCGGTCAGCAACTGCGTGCCGATCACCTTCTGCACCACCCGGGAGAACATCCCGAATGAGGCGGTGACCAGGCTGAACATGCTGCGGCCACCGGTTCGTGCCGGCGCGAGCAGCAGCCGGAGCATCCGCCCGTCGAGGAATCGCGACAGTCGGGCCGGCGCGTCGAGGAAGTCCAGCGCCGAGCGCGACGGCGGGGTGTCCACCACGATCAGGTCCCACTCGCCCCGCGCGTGCAACTGGCCGAGCTTCTCCATCGCCATGTACTCCTGCGTGCCGGCGAAGGTGGAACTCATGGCCTGGTAGAAGGGGTTGGCGAAGATCTCCGCCGCCTTCGCCGGATCGGTGTGCGCCAGCACCACGTCGTCGAAGGTGCGTTTCATGTCGAGCATCATGGCGTGCAACTCGCCGCCACTGTCCTCGACGTCGATCCCCTTGACCTGCCGGGGAGTGTTGTCCAGCTCGGTCAGGCCGAGGGACTGGGCCAATCGCCGCGCCGGGTCGATGGTGAGCACCACCGTGCGTCGGCCGTGCTGCTCGGCGGCGCGCAGCGCGAGTGCGGCGGCCGTGGTCGTCTTGCCCACCCCGCCCGCACCGCAGCAGACCACGATCCGTACTCCCGGGTCAGCCAGGATCCGGTCGACGTCCAGCGGCGGCGCGGCGTTGTCGGAAGGCACCAATCGAGCGTATAGGGCGCGCCGACTCCGCGCGCCTGGCCGAGGTGAGGTGTGAGTCAATCGCCCTGCACGAGCGCGGCGGCGAGCACCTCCAGGCCGGCACGGTTCACCCCGTCGGGCAGCAGCGGCAGCTCGACCAGGGGCACGCCGAGTTCCACCAGATCCGTGCGGAGCGAATCCTCCAACTCCCGGCGGATCATCAGGTCGCGCGCCTCGTCGTGCAGACCGGTGACGATCGGCCCGCTGGCCGGCAGCCCCGCCGCACGCAGGCCGCGCGCCAACTCCGCCTCGGTGACCAACCGTCCTGTCGGCAGCGGTGGCCGGGTTCCGTTGACGATCACCCGGCCCACCCCGAAACCAAGCGAGGTCAGCTCCGCGATCGCGTCGACGGTCTCCTGCACCGGCATCTCCTCGAGCAGGGTCACCACGTGCACGGCCGTCATCGGTGAGCGCAGCAGTGCGGAGACTCCCTCGCTCTGCGTCTTGATCGGCCCCACCTTGGCCAACCGGGCGGTCTCGGCGGTGACGTTCAGGAAACGCCCGATCCGGCCGGTGGGTGGTGCGTCCAGCACCACCGCGTCGTACACCCGCCGCTGGCCGGCGGTGCGGGTGGTGGCCTCCTTGACCTTGCCGGTGAGCAGCACGTCGCGCAGCCCCGGGGCGATCGTGGTGGCGAAGTCGATCGCCCCGAACTTGCGTAGCGCCCGGCCGGCCGCGCCGAGCTTGTAGAACATGTCGAGGTATTCGAGCAGCGCCTCCTCGGCGTCCACCGCGAGCGCCGACACCTCGCCGCCGCCGGGGGCGTCGGCCAGGTGTCGTTCGGCGTACGGCAGTGGTTCGGTGCCGAAGAGCTGGGCGATGCCCTGTCGCCCCTCCACCTCCACCAGCAGGGTGCGCCGACCACCGGCGGCGAGGCCCAGGGCCAGCGCGGCGGCCACGCTGGTCTTGCCCGTGCCCCCCTTGCCGGTCACCACATGCAGGCGGGCGGGCCAGTCGGTGACGGCCCGGTCAGTCGGTCGCTGCGCTGCTCCCACCCGTCGAGCCTATCCACCCGGCGTTTTCAGGAGACCTCACAGACCCACCAGCCGGTCTTGCGGATCACCGTGAAGCGCAGATCCTGGTCGGCGATCTTCTCATCGGCGGTGGTCACGGTCACCGTGGTGGTGACGGTCGCCCGGTCGCCGGTCTCGTTGTCCACCGTCGGGGTGTCCCACCGGAACCGGGGGTTCTGGTAGGTCGAGACGTACTCCTCGATCTCGGCCACCTTGGCCTGGATCTTGTCCTGGTCGCGGGCCGCGGTGCAGACCAGATCTGCCGCCTTGGCGGCGTCCCGGTCCTGGTAGACCGCGGTCAGGAAGTCGTCGACCGCCACTGACGGATCGGGTGCGCCCTCGCCCGCCTCGGCGTTGCGCAGGGTCAGGAACGCGACCACGCCGCCTCCGGCGCAGAGCAGCAGCACCACGACCAGCGCGAGTGAGGCCAGCAGGGCCCCCCGCTTACGTGGCGGCGCGGGAGGCGACTGGTACGGCGGATGTCCGGGCGCAGCCGGCGGGACACCAGGCCCGGTGGCCGGCGAGGACTGGGCCGGCGGGAGGTCGGTGGGGCCGGTCGGGCCGCCGGCGGGTGGCTGGGTCATCGGTCCCCCCGGGTGCGGCGCAGCACCGCGCACAGGCGGCGAGCGTGGGATCGGGTGTCCGGGCCGGGCGCCCGTCCAGACGGGAAGGGTAGCGGTCCGCGGTCCCGCTGCGGAGTGCCCGGTGTGTCCCTTACCGAGATCACGATCAACTTTCCGCTGGTCGGGTGTCGCAAATGTGACCGAACGCGATCGGGCGCGCGCGTCCTGTTGATGGGACCGACGTCCCGGTCCTACGGTCGCTCCGGCACGCCCCGCTCGGGCCGGGCGGATAGGTCCCGGACCGGTGGGCGAGGCCGTGACCAGGTACGACGCCCGGAGGCAGTGCATGCGCGACACGGACAACACCCCCCGAGCCCAGTTCCCCGGCGGGCTGCGGCGGGGCAGCCGGACGGCTGGCGGAGACTCCTCCGCCCGGCTACCGGTGAATGAGCGCTCGTACCGGCGTCCGGTCGACCCGGTCACGAGTGCCGACCCGGCGACGAGTGCCGACCCGATCGCGAGCGTCGATCCGGCCGGCGGGCGGGAAGAGGACGGCCCCGGCTACGTCATCCATCTACCCATCCGGGTGACCGACCTGGCCGCCGCCACCGCGCTGGCCGGTCGGGTGGCCACCTCGCTGAACTTTCTGCTCGAACTGGACGCGGGAGAGACCGAGGTGTCGACCGCGGACGACCAGAACAATCGGCACCGGGTCTTCTGCGACCTGCTGCTGCCGGACCGTACGCGTTGCCCCCAGCCCTACGACCATGCCGGCCCGTGCGGGGAACTGCCGCCCGCGCCCGAGCAGCGCACCGCCGCCGAGCAGTGGCCCACCGCTGAACAGCGTCCCGCATCCCGGCCAACCGGTGGACCGTAGGCTGTGCCCCACAGTGTCCATGCCACCGAGGGAGCCCTCCACCGATGCAGAAGTGGGAATACGCCACGGTCCCGCTGCTGGTCCACGCGACCAAGCAGATCCTCGACAACTGGGGTGAGGACGGCTGGGAACTCGTTTCCGTCGTACCCGGACCGAACCCGGAGCAACTGGTCGCCTACCTGAAGCGCCCGAAGGCATGAGTGTCGTGACCAACGGACCTCACGCCAGGCTGGCGGAACTCGGGCTGGAGCTGCCGGAGGTGGTGCCGCCGGTGGCCAGCTACCTGCCGGCGGTGCAGTCCGGGCAGCACGTCTACGTCTCGGGTCAGTTGCCGCTGGCCGAGGGCAAGCTCCTGGCCACCGGCAAGGTGGGGGCTGGCGTCTCCGCCGAGCAGGCCAAGCAACTTGCCCAGCGTTGCGCGCTCAACGCGCTCGCCGCGGTCGACTCGCTGGTCGGTCTGGAGAACGTGGTCAAGGTGGTGAAGCTGACCGGCTTCGTCGCCAGCGCACCCGGCTTCACCGGTCAGCCCGGTGTCATCAACGGCGCGTCGGACCTGCTCGGCACCGTTTTCGGTGAGGCGGGCCGGCACGCCCGTTCGGCCGTCGGCGTCGCGGAACTTCCCCTGGACGCCCCGGTCGAGGTCGAGGTCATCTTCGAGGTCTCCTGACCACGAGACACCGCCGGATCTTCCCGCGATCTTGCACTTCTGGCCGGGACGAAGGCCCCTAACGAGGGCGAATCGGCGACCAGAACTGCAAGATCGCGGGGCTGCGTCGGCGGAGTCGTACGATCGCAGCCATGGGAGGGCATGTGACGGGGGCGGTGAGCGCCCTCGCCAGCGAACTGCCGGACTGGGTGACGCTGCTGCGGGCACCCAATCCGGGGCCGATGACGTTGGACGGCACCAACACCTGGCTGCTGCGGGCCGCGCCGGGCGAGCCGGCGGTGGTGGTCGACCCGGGGCCGGCGGACGAGGCGCACCTGGCGGCGATCGTCGCACAGGGGCCGGTCGGACGGGTGCTGATCACGCACGGGCACCCGGACCACACCGAGGGCTCGGCGCGCCTGCACGAACTGCTCGGTGGGGCCCACGTCCTCGCCGTCGACCCGGCGCACACCATCGGCGGTGAGCCGCTGACAAGGCCGGGCCAGGATCTCGCTGGCTTCGGCCTGGCGGTCCGCCTGCTCAGCACCCCCGGGCACACCGCCGACTCGGTCTGCTTCCTCGCCGAGCGGGACGGTCAGCGCGTGGTCCTCACCGGTGACACGATCCTCGGCCGAGGCACCACCGTCGTGGCGCATCCGGACGGACACCTCGGCGACTACCTGACGAGTCTGGAACTGCTCTCGACGTACCGGGAGATCCCGGCGCTGCCCGGCCACGGCCCGGCACTTGCCGACTGCGGTGCGGCCGCCGACTTCTACCTCGCCCACCGTCGCGCCCGCCTCGACCAGGTCCGGCGGGCGCTGGACGCGGGCGCGCGGACCGCGGCCGAGGTGGTCGCCACGGTCTACGCGGACGTCGACCGGTCGTTGTGGTGGGCGGCGGAATGGTCGGTACGCGCCCAGCTCGAATACCTGGACCGGGAATCCGACGGCGGCGACGCGGGGTTGGATCCAGCGTGACCTGCCCGGTGTGTGGAACCGTCGCTGTGCCCGGCGCCCGGTTCTGCCACAACTGCGGGGCCGCGCTGCCGGCCGCCGCGACCCTGCCCGCCGCCGAGCGCCGGGTGGTGACCGTCCTCTTCGGTGACCTGTCCGACTTCACCTCCTGGTCGGAGGATCTCGACCCGGAGCGGGTCGGCGCGGTCACCGACCGCGTGCTGGCCGCGCTGGCCGGGGCGGTCAAGACCTTCGGCGGGCACGTCGACAAGCTGACCGGCGACGGGATCATGGCGGTCTTCGGTGCCCCCGTGGCGCACGAGGACGACGCCGAACGGGCCGTACGCGCCGCGTTGTCCATGCAGCGGGCGGTCCGCCGGGTGCTCGACGACGAACGGGGCGGCGGCGCGCCGCTGGGACTCCGGGTCGGGCTCAACACCGGTGACGTGATCGCCGGTATCCAGGCCGCCATCGAGTACACCGTCATCGGCGACACGGTGAACACCGCCGCCCGGCTGGCCGACGCCGCCGCCGTCGGCGCGGTCTACGCCGGTGGGCGTACCGCCATGGCGACCCGGCACGTCGCGAGCTGGCGAGCGTTGCGACCGCTGCGGCTCAAGGGCAAACGCGAGCCGGTCGAGGCGTACGAACTGCTCGGCCTCCTGGACGCTCCCGGCACCCGCTCCGGCCTCGGCGACGAGGCGCCGTTCGTGGGCCGGGAGACGGAGATCGGCCGGGTGGCCGGCCGGCTCGCCGAGGTGATCGACCGCTCCGAGCCCCGGGTGCTGCTGATGACGGCCGAGGCGGGCATCGGCAAGTCCCGGTTCGCGGCCGAGGTGGAACGCCTCGCCGCCGGCTATGACGTCGGCCCCGGTCGGTACGCCGCACACACCGGTGCCCGGGTGCTGTCGGTGCGTTGCGCGGCGTTCGGTGAGCGTCGCCGGTTGGCTCCCCTCGCCGACCTGGTGCGCGCCGCGACAGGGCTGCCCAACGACGCCGCGACCGCGGTCACCCGCGCGGCCGTCGAGGAGCGGCTGCGCCGGCTCGAACAACGGCTCAACCGAAGCCGGACGGAGCCGGCCCCGGTCGCCATCGACCAACTACTGGCCCTGCTCGGGTACGCGGAACTACCCGCCGGCGGCACGACGGAGGGCGAGTGGAGCACCGCCCAGCCGCCGGCCGACGCCGACGCGGTGCCCAACGCGGTGGCCGACCTGCTCAGCGCGCTCGCCGAGGAGGCACCGCTGGTGGTGATCGTGGACGATCTGCACGACGCCACCGCGGAGACCATCGGCGCGTTGGAGGTCACGCTGTCCCGGCTCACCGGGCCGGTGCTGGTGCTGCTGCTCGGCCGACCCGAGCTGGTGCGTGCCGCCGGCACGCTGGCCCGGGTCTCCGAGGCCGAGGTACAACCACTGCCGCCGCTGCGCGGTGCCGACGCGGCGCGGCTGCTGACCAGTTACCTCGGCGGTGGACGGCTGCCCCAGGCCGACGCCGACCGGTTGCTCGCCACCGCCCAGGGCAACGCCTTCTACCTTGCGGAACTGGTCACCCTGCTGATGGAACGCGGCGCGCTCACCGCCGGGACACACAACAGTTGGCGGCTGGCACCCGGCTCTCTCGGCAGCCGGCTGCTCTCCCGGGACCTTGCGGCGGTGCTCGCCGCCCGGATCGACGCGCTGCCCGTCGAGGCACGCTCGGTGCTGCGCGACGCCGCGGTGGTCGGCGACACCGTGCCCGACGGTGCGCTGGAGGCCCTGCGGGAGCAGCGCACCGGTCGTGACGGCCGCCCGGCCGCGGTCGCCGCCGTCGAGCTGGAACGGGCCGTGGAGGAACTGCTGCAACGCCGGATGCTGCACCGCACCCGCAGCGGGTACGCCTTCGCCACCCCGCTGATGCGGGAGGCCGCGTACTCCGGAATCAGCAAGGCGGAGCTGGCGGAACGGCACGCCGCGCTGGCCCGCTGGGCGGCTCCGGTGACCGAGGCGACCGGAACCGGCAGCACCGGAACCGGCCCGGGCGGCTTCTCGGAGTCGGCCCGGGACGACTTTGTGGCCGAGCACGTCGAGCGGGCCACCGCGTTGGCCGACGCGGTCACGCTCCGTCCGGACGCGCCGGCCCGGGCGGTCGCTCCGCTGGGCGTGGCGGCGCTCGGCCGGGCCACCCGCCGGGCGTTGCACGCGGGGGAGCCGGCGCTGGCCGTCGAGTACGCCGAACGCGCGGCGGAACTGGCCCGCGACGGAGTGCCCGCGGTCGATCGGGTGGCGCACGCCCGGGCACTGCTCCAGGTCGGTCGGGCCGGCGACGCCCTGGCCTCGGCCGAGAAGATCGCCGCGAACGCGGGCGATCCGGCGACGCGGGTCAGTGCCCTGCTGATCGCCGGGCAGGCACAGCAGGTGATGGGTGACCTACGGCGGGCCGAGTCCTGTTGGCGGGAGGCGCTGCAGGTGGCTGGCGACGCCGACCTGCCCACCCTGCGCGCGTCCGCGATGCGACGGCTGGGCATGACGGACTTCCTGGTCGGCCGGCTGGGTCAGGCCAGCAGCCGACTCGCGGCCGCGTACCAGGTCAGCCTGGCCGTGGGGGACCGCCGGGGACAGGCCTGGTCGTTGCAGAACCTCGCCTGGGTGACCACCACCCGGGGCGACTTCGCCGGCACGGACGCGGTGCTCGGCCGGGCCGCCCGGCTCTTCGCCGAGCTGAAGGATCCGTACGGGCGGGCGTGGCTGCGCGGCACCACCGCCTTCGCCCGGTTGCTCGCCGGTCGGTTGCGGGAGGCGCGCCGACTGGCCCGGGTGTTCCTGCCGTTCGGTGAACGGGTCGGCGAGGCGTGGGCGGTGGGCACCCTGCGGGCTGTCGACGCGTACGCCAACGCCGAGTTGGGTGAGCTGGTCGACGCCGACCGGGAGGCCCGGCGGGCGTACCGGGACTTCGCCGCCGCCTCGGACGACTGGGGTCAGGGTTTCGCACTGGTGGTCCGGGGTGTGATCGCCCGCGGGCTGGGCGCGCCGGAGCACGCCGCAGACCTGCTCACCGATGCGCTCGCCTACGGCCACCGGACCGCTCACCCGTTGCTCACCGGAATGGCCGGCACGCTGCGCGGCTTCGTCGCGTTGGAGATGGGCGACGTGGCCGGGGCCGAGCGGGACGCCCGGGCGGTGCTCACCACGGTGGAACCGCACAACCCGCAGGCCCCGGCACAGGTTGGTCCCCGGGTGCTGCTGGCCACCGCCCGGTTGGCGGCCGGCGACTCCGGCACGGCGGTCGGCCTGCTCGCCCCGGTGGCCACGATGGCGGCCACCACCCCGTCCCTGCTCTTCTCCCGTCGGCAGTCGATGGCACGCTACGCCTCGGCCCTGCTCGCCCACGACCAGCGTGAGCAGGCGCTGGACTGGGCCCGCCGGGCGGCGCGCGCACCCGCCGAGGACGTCCGCAGCCAGGTGGTCGCGGCGAGCGTACTCGCCGAGGCGCTGGCCGCGTGCGGCCGACCGGCGGAGGCCAAGGCCAGCGCCGAGGACGCGGTCCGGTTGGCGTACGCCACTGAGCAGCGCAGTGAACGGGCCGCAGCGGAGGCGCTGCTCACCCGCCTGAGTACCCCCGGCTGAGCACATCCGACGGCGCCCCCGCCCGGCGGTGCCGCCGGTGCGGCCGGGCCTTCGGCGCGGTGTCCAGAAGCGTCCACTCTCGCGCCGGAACCTTCGACCGAATCGGGCGGCCGATGTGCGGCCGGTACGGATCTGACGGTTTCGGGGATGTTGGCCGGTCGGGGCGGGCCGCTAGCGTGACGGGTTCACGCGGCCGTCAGTGTCGTCGGTCGTGCCGTCGAGGGGGAGGACGAAGATGAGGCTGCCGCGTTCGGTCGCGGGGTGGACGATCGCGGTGTTCGGCGTGCTGGCGCTGCTGATGGGGGCGGTCGGCCTGCTCTGGCCGGAGGCGCTGCTGCGGATGCTCGGCTTCGAGATTCCGCAGACCCGCGCGCCGGGCGACTACACCGGTGCCTTCGTGACGGCTTCCTCGATGGCCTCGTTCAACATGGGGGTCTACTACCTGCTCGCCACCGCCACCGAGTGGCGTGCCTTCTACCGCTTCACCGTGGTGTTCCGGCTGGTCACGTTCACGGTCTTCACGATCGCGGTGGTAGCCGACATCGCACCGGGGCGGTTCTTCGGGGTGGCGGCCTGGGAAGGCCTGGGCGCGTTGGCCACCGCCGGTGGTCTCTGGTGGGACGCACGCCGGTCCGTCGGCTCGGGCGCGGCTGGCGACTCGGCAGTCACCGCCACGGATCAGCGCGGATCGACACCTGGCGAACCGGTGTCAAACGACGACCGGGGCCGCGCCGGAACGCCAGGTGTGGGGCCAGCCGCCGATGCGGTTCACTGAGCGCCCGGAACCGTTGGGTATTTTCGAGACCGTGACCGACACCCCGCCCGGCGCCCTGCCGACGCCCATCGTGCCTGGTCTGACTGATTTGCAGGTGTTTGCCCGAGGGGGTTACGCCACCGTCTACCGGGCGACGCAGATCTCGGTTGGCCGCGAGGTCGCCGTCAAAGTGGAGAACCGGACCCTGGCCAGCGACCGGGACCAGGCCCGCTTCCTGCGGGAGGCGCGTGCCGCCGGTCGGATGTCGTCCCACCCGCACGTGGTCGACCTGTTCGACGTCGGGGTCACCATCGACCAGCACCCCTACCTGATCATGGAGCTCTGCGACGGGTCGTACGCCGAGCGGATGCGCAACTCGCCGCTGGACGCCGTCGAGGCCCGCGATCTCGGCATCAAGATCGCGGATGCCATCGCCCACTCGCATGCCGCCGGTGTGCTGCATCGCGACGTCAAGCCGGCCAACATCCTCCATTCCCACTTCAACTCGGCGGTGCTGGCCGACTTCGGGCTTGCCGTGGTCGCCGAGATGCGGGACGCCACCGTCGCGCTGGAGGTGCTCACGCCGGCGTACGCGCCGCCGGAGATGTTCAGCCACAGCCCGCCGTCGCCGGCCGTCGACGTGTACGCGCTCTGCGCCACGCTCTACGCGGTCATGCACGGCAGGCCGCCGCGCTGGCAGAGCGAGCGCAACCCGAGCCTGGTCACCGTGCTGGAGATGTTCCACCAGCCGATCCCCGGACTACCTGGCATTCCGGAGTGCCTGGTCGACGTCCTGCGGACCGGCATGGCCAACGATCCTGGCGACCGGCCGTCCGCCGCCGAACTGCGCGACATGCTCACGAACCTGACGCTCAACGATGCGGGAGCGTCGAATCCTCCGGCGGCACCGATCCGCAGTGCTGCCGGAGGTGCACCGGACGCCGGCCGCCCCGCCCAGCCGGCCGGGGGCGACTCCACCGAGCGCAGCCGTCGTCGGCGCTGGTTCCTGGGCGCCACCGGAGTGGTCGCCCTCGCCGCCTCGGCGGGCGTCGGTGCCTGGGCGGCCGGCGGTGTGCCGTCACCGCAGGCCAGCATCTCGGCCCGTCCGGCGGCAACCGGGATGCTTCGTCCGGGCTGCGCCACTCACCCGGAAGCGCTTCCCACCGGTGCACAGTGCGCGACGGAACTGGAGTGCTTCGGGCCGGTGCAGGTGCGCGGCCAGCGGGCCGAGGCCAGCCGAATGCCCTGCGACACCCGGCACACCTGGGAGAGCTACGCCGAGGGGCAGTTGCCGGCCGCGTTGGCCGATGCCGGCCACGACGAGATCGTCGCCGACCCCCAGGTGCGCCAGGTCTGCAACCATGAGACGTTCCGGCTGGTCAGTGGGGTGCGCCAGACGGGCGGATGGAATCTTGAGGTGCTGCCGCCGGCCGACACCGACACCGACCGCACCTACCGCTGCCTGGCCGGGCGGGGCCTGGACGGGCTGGCGTCGCCGACGCTCACCAGCGGCTGAATCACCCTTCGCGGCGGGGCGGTTGCGCCCCGCGAGAGCATCGAGGTCGGGGTGCGGACGTCAGAGTCCTGGCCGATCGCGGTGATGCCGGTCCCGCATCGCCCGGACCGCGTCCCGATCGCCGAGCATCTCCAGTGTGTCGGCGTCGATGCCGGACGGTTCGATCCCCGATCCCACCGACGTCTGCCCTCGATCCGGCCGAACATCCACGTCGTGCTGCCGGGCGGCCGTCACGGCCACCCCGGCGACGGTGGCGAGCAACACGCAGAGCAGTGCTCCCGCCACGCCCAACAGGTCCTGTCGGCGCGCCACGACCAGCGCCGCCAGCAGCCAGAATGCCGCCAGGGCCGCGACCACCGCCACGGTCCGTGCGTCGGATCCTGCGAACCGTCTCACCCGTCCAGAATGTCGGAGATTGTCGATCTGTCAACAGCAGTTGGCTTGGCTCTGCGAAACATCTGACAACAGCCTGCTTAACGACGAGGGGCTGCGACAGCACCTCGACAGATACGACTACTCTCGGTGCAGCCTGGAACCCGAAACGTAGCGAGGTGGCCAATGAGTGCAAGCCTCTCCAGCTTCCGGTGGCGCTCGGTGGCCACCACGGCCGCCGTGGCCCTGACGCTGCTGCTCGGTGCGGCTGCCGGCTGTGACAGCCGGCAGGAACCGGACCTGCCGTCCGTTCAGGAGAAACTCCGCGAGTCGCACATCTGGGGCCAGCCCGTCCTGCGGGTCGGGGTGGCAGACGACGAGCCGTTGATGGGCGAGGTGCGCGACGGCGTGCACATCGGTTTCGATGTCGAGATCGCCCGCTACATCGCCGCCTCCCTCGGCTACGAGGGTGAGCACCGCATCGAATTCGTGACCGTGTCCACCGAGGACCGGATCCCCGCGCTCCAGGGCGGCATCGTCGACCTCGTCGTCTCCAGTTTCTCCATCACCGAAGACCGTAAGAAGCAGGTCAGCTTCGCCGGGCCGTACTTCGTCACCACCCAGGAGGTGCTGGTGCCGAACCGGCACCGGAGTGCGATCCGCACCATCGAGGACCTGCGGAACCCGCAATACAAGATCTGCACCAGCGGCGGCTCCACCACCGAGGCGGAGTTGGAAAAGCACCAGGTCCCGACGCTGGTGGTGAAGGACGTCTGGGACTGCGTCAAGGGCATCCGAGCCGGCAAGTACGACGCGGTCAGCTCGGACGAGACGATCCTCGCCGGTTTCGTGGCCCGCCATCCGACGGAGTTCGAGATCGTCGACATGCCGTTCGGCACCAGCGAACTGCTCGGCGTGGGTGTGCCGATCGGCGATCCCGCGCTGCGCGACCTGGTGGCGTACTTCCTGGACAAGAGTTACCAGCAGGGGCGTAACGGGGAGGCCAGCCCGTGGCAGACCGCGTACAACCGGACCCTCGGGCCCTGGTTGCGGTCCGAGAAGCGGCAACCACAGCCGCTGGACGTGCCGAAGCTCGTCGACTTCGACGACAAGGCGCCACGGCGATGAGTACGGCAGCCGCCACCGCCGAGGACCCGGACGCCGGACGCCCGCCGTCGCCGCTACCGCGTACTCCCGTGCCGCCGGCTGCCTCGTCGCCTTCAGCGACGCCAGCCGGGTCGACGACACCGGCGACGCACGTCGTGCCGGCCGCCGCCTCTCCGACCAGGTTCGACGGTGACGGGGACCTGGCCGAGCGCCGGGCGCGAGCCAGCCAGTCGTTCTGGACGGCGGTGGTCGGCGTACCGGCGATCTTCTCGGTGCTGCGGCTCGGCATCGAGGCCGGCGGCGAACTACAGACCACTTTGTTGCTGGTGGCCAACGTGGGACCGGTCAACCTGCTCGCCGGCTTCCTCACCACGGCGGCCCGCCTGCTCTCCACCGTGCTGGTAGCGGTGTTCGCGCTTGGCGGGGTACTCGCCGTCAGCGGTCACCGGATGCGCCGACGGCCGCTCTTCGCCCGGTGGGCCGAGATCACGCCGAGCTGGTTCGTCGCGGCGAGCTTCCTGATGGCCCTGGTGACCTGGCCGCTGCTGTTTCTCCCACTGCTGCTGCCCACCTTCGCGGCGGCCTTCCAACTCCGTCCGGAGCGCCTGCACGAGCGCCCGACGGTACGTGCCCTGGTCATCGTCGCGGCATACGCCGGATACCTCTGGCTGCTCGTGCCGACGCTGCGTGACGCCTGGCGGCAGGGGGAGGTGCTGCCGATCGCGCTCCTGGTCGTGCCGCCGGTGCTGGCTCTCTTCGTCGCCGGGCCGCTGCCCCGGGTGGTCATCCGGCTGCTGGCACCGGTGACTCAGCTCGCCGTGCTGGTGGTGCTGGTCTGGGCGGCGCTGCCGGTGATCAGCACACCGGTGCTGCCGCTGACGGTGACCACCGTGGGGCAACCCGATGCGGCCTCTGCCGGCGCCGCCGAGGAGATCCGGGGGCACGTGGTGACCACCGACGACGTCAACATGGTGATCCTCCAGGAACGCGGCGGGGTGCGCTACGTCCCGGTCGAGCACGTACGCGGGCAGGTGCTCTGCCCCTCGGAGGAGGAACTGCCGCGGTACCGGCTGCGCATCCACGACTTCCACGTCGAGGACTCGCTGCTGGAAGGGTTGGGTCGCCGGGTACGCCCCGTGCACCGGGTCGACGCCGCCTGCCGCTGAGCGAAGTCCGCGCCTCGTCGCCATCGGGTAATCTGCGGACAATCGAAAGTCTTTCCAGCGTCGCTCCCCTTCGAGCAAAGGCGTACCCAGTGGCAGACGCATCCGACGCTTCTCCTGAAAGACTGGAGTCAGCCGCCGTGTCACAGGTGCTGGCGTCAGAGCAGCTCTGGCGAGGTAACGGGGCTGGTTGGGGCGGCCCGCAGGGAGCACAGGGCGGCGCTTTCGCGGATCGGCTCGAAGACAGTTTCGGGCAACGGTTGGGGCTTCCCTACGTGCATGCCGTCAACTCCGGCACGTCGGCGAATGAGGCTGCGATTGCGAGTCTGGGCCTCGAACCTGGCGACGAGGTGATCTGCCCGGCGGCCTCCCCGATATTCGTTCCCCTGGCCGTGGTGGCGCTGGGTTGCATTCCGGTATTTGCTGACGTCTGCCCCGAAACCCTGCTCCTGGACGCCGGGGATGTCGAGAAGCGGATCACTGAGAAGACAAGAGCAGTGGTGGTGGTGCACCTGTGGGGCATGCCAGCGCCGATAAGGCAGATCATGACCTTGGCGGAGCGGTTCGGGCTGCGCGTCGTGGAGGACTGCGCCCAGGCTTTCGGGACCTTCGTCGACGGACGGCAGGTGGGGACGTTCGGTCACGCGGCCTGCTTCAGCCTCCAGCAGTCGAAGCACATCTCCAGCGGGGAGGGCGGCATCTTCGCGACCCGAGATGCGGAGGGTTACGCGCGAGCGGTGCTGTACTCGAACTCCGGCATCCCCAGCTTCCGGTTCGGGGTGACCCCGCCAGGTGTTGCCGACGAGAGGGCGCGTGGACACGTCCGATTCGGTCACAATCACCGGATAAGTGAGCTGCAGGCGGCTGTCGCTGTGGCGCAGCTGGCGCAGCTCGACGGCTTCATCGCCAGGCGGGCTGAACTGGTGTCGCTCATAGAATCACACCTGGCGCTCCGGGAAGACTCGGTGCGCGGCCCGGCAACCTCCCCTGGCTGCAGCATCTCCTACTGGAAATATCCCCTCATCGTTCCGCCTGGTCGGGGCTGGTACACAGGGATCTCCTACCTGGAGCCCGTCTTTCAAGAGATGGACAAGCGTCGAGTAACCCCCTTCGGCCTCCCGCTGCCTTCGTATGTCAGGTATGAAGACGGGCAATGTCCGGGCGCGGAGGAGGGTGCCTTGCGTATTCGTTCCGTTTCGGTCCACCATTCCTTGTCGGACGATGACCTGTGCAAAATATTGAACGACTGTGTGGCGGATCTTTAGGCGCTGGTGTGACGATATGAAAACGTCCACCACGCAGGTATACTTCGACGCATGTCAGTGGGGGAACACGTCTTTGACGTGGTGATCATTGGGTCGGGTCCCGCAGGCGTCGCGGTGGCTGAGCGTCTCTACGAGAAACATCCCGCAGCGACGATCGCAGTTGTCGAGCGTGGGCCTGTGCTGTTGCGACAGCATTTCTACGACTCTCCCCGATCGATAAATGAGCGGGATCGCTTTCTTGTCGAGCACGGGGCCTGTCCGTGGGAGGGCGACCTGAGTCGCGGTGGGCGGTTGCTGCCCTGCCTGGGTGGGCGGGGTGTCGTTGGTGGCGGCCAACTGCACCGGTTCTACGAGCAGGATTTCACGCTGTGGCGAGAAGGACTGTGGGGGGTTGGTCCAGGTGCCCTGAATCCGTACTTTGTCGAGGCGGAGAAGCGACTTCTCGGCAGTACCCAGAGCGCTGGTCCGTCCCAAGATTTTGTGTGTGACGTCCTGGGTGGGTTCAATGCCAGGCATCCTCCGCACGGGCCGAATTCCGAAGTGGCAGGAACCATTGAGGGTGGTTACCCGCACAAAAGCTCGGCGGAGCGGCTCCTGGGGCTGTTGGGCAGGGACCGCGACAGCGGCAGAAAGCGCCTGAGTGTCTTCACCGAGACAATGGTGGTGAAACTTGACGGTAGTCGGTCGAGAAGTTCGCGGGTGCACAAGGCCCGTTGTGTTCGACTGCGGCAGGGAGAGGAGTCAACCCTTTCCATCCACGGCGCGGTGTTTGTCCTCGCGGCAAGCCCGGTCGAATCCGCCCGGCTGGTCATGGTATCCGAGATTGCCGAGGCGCAATCGAGCTCGTCGGCCGTCGGGCGCTACCTCGCCGAACACATATACTGCAGGGGTTATCTCGATGTAAGTGACCGTCCGGAGCTGCGCCATGGTCCGGTGAATGTCTACATCCCCCCGCTGGGATCAGGTCTCGATGATCGGTATCAGATAGAAATCCGGTCGACCACGCATTCCGATGACAACCGATTGTTGCTGCGGGTGACCGGCTCGGCGGCCATGGATCCTCGTCGAGAGAATCGAGTTCTGATCTCCCCGGACCGGGTCGACGCCCACGGTGTGGCTAAAGCGATCACCGAGTTGACGCGGTCGCCCGACGACGAGCGCCGGACGATATCGATGATCTCCCTCATGGACGATGTTGTCTCGTCGTTCGGATCTCGTTGGCTCACGCCGCCGCGCCCGCTACCCTGCGGGGCCAGTTACCACGAGGTGGGAACGCTGAGAATCAGTGCCGCGGAGCAGGAGAGTGCAGCAACGAGGAATGGCCTGCTGTTCGGCACGGAGAACGTTTTTGTCGGTGACGGTGCCGCATTCGCCAGTGTGGGGACCGCCAATCCGATTCTGACCCTCACCGCGATGGGCTACAGACTGGCGGACGGCTTGGTGCACCTACTCGACTCCGCGTCCTAGGGATCGCCCGGCGGTCCTGGCCAGACCACCGCCTTCTCCGATTGCTTTCGGGTGGGTTGACCATCGCATGCGCATTCCTGGCGGCATTACCCTGCGCGGTGCCCCTCGCCGGGCGGTACCTTGGACAACAAGGCGTCGCGGGCCGGTTACCGGCAGGCGTTCGCGCTGGCGCGGCAGGATCGGAACCACCGGCAAGCGTACGACAGCCCCCTGGCCCGCCGCCCTCGCCGGCGCTCTCGTAGGATGGCCGCCACCCGCCCAAACAGGCAGGCGCAACGGCTGTTCCATCGGACTCCAGCGGTCTTGCTCCCATATAGTTGGCAAGAAGGGAGGGAGCCCGCTTGACAGATCTCAGAATTCAACGCCCCAAACGGCTCGGACAAGTCAATTTGCGAGCACCGGGTCGGGGTGGCGAGTATTGTCGTTGGTGCGCGCCGAAAAGGGGCGCGGTAAATTGACATTTAATCAAGGAGGGGAATCTGCTTCCCGAGGGAAGGGTCCCCTGCTGAATGCTTCAGTGGCGGCACAGCGAGGTGTAAAAGGTGAGTGACAGGCAGGTCGACAACGCGCGTATGGCCAGAGACCGGTCAGACGCATGCGCTCGGGCACTCATCGTGACGGGCGGGCCTCGGGAAGAGAACTTCTGGAGGGCCATGCTCGACTCCGGTCGGGTCAGTGACGGGCACCGGCGCAATCCCGGTCGAGAGCAGTCGCAGCCGCTCGTGACCTCGGAACATGGCCGCAAGGGCAACTTCCTCGGCACCCTCCAGGCGTACGCGAATGCGGTTCCCGACGGTCAACGTGACGGTACCGGCAGCCCGATCGAGCAGATCGTCATGTTCATCGGCTCCGGGACAAGGCTCAGCCCTTACACGCAGGCGTTGGGCAACATGAAGTCGGCGTTCCCGCTCCCCGATGTGGACGCCCATCACCGTGGCTACACGGTTGGTGAGGCGGCGATCAGGTCGACCGCGGCATGCATCGACTGCCTGCGCGGCGGCGGATTCGACGGACTCGTGGTCCGGTGGGGGGACGAGATCCTCATCCCCAGCACGCCCCTGGACAGCTCACCCGGGCAGTACGCCGACGTGGACGTGGTCCGTTTCGGCTGGCGGACCGAGCCGAACGAGCTCCTCGCGAACCAGAAGGAGTGGCTTGTCGTCGACCCGGCCACCGGGTTGGTGCTGCAGGAGATCGGACGCCAGCCGCTGCCCTCGGTCCGTAGGAAGCTGGCCGACCTGGCTGGTAGCGGGAACACGCAGACCTACGTGAACCTGGGTAGCTTCGCCGCCTCCAACACGTTCCTCAGCGAACTTGCCGCAGTGTTCAAGGACGAGTTGCTCGACCAGGTGTCGGCCGCCAACTGGGATCCGTACTTCTGGGTGGCGCTGCAGTGTACGAGCGAGGCGGAGTGGGAGTCCTTCGGGCGGGAGGAGGACGCTGGATCGAGGCCGGGGTTCCGCGAGCTGCACGCGTGCATGCCCGACTTCTTCCAGGTGGTGCAGGCAGCCAAGCGCAACCTCCGGGCAAAGCTCGGCCGTGACCTCAGGATTGCCATCCTCGACTTCGGTGAGCCGTACTGGCTCGACGCGGGAAACCACCAGTCCTTGCGGTCGGCGTTCGCCGACCTCTTCGAGGACTCGACCGAGGGAAACACGCTACGAGCGTTCCTTGGCCTGCCTGACGAATTGGCGAACGGCGGCTCATTCGTCAAAGACTCGGCATTGGCTCCGGGAGTGACGGTCAATGAGTCGATCGTGCTGGGTGCCGAGATCCGGGATCCACGGTCTGTGGTGGATGGCGCCGTGGTGGTGCGCGGCTCCTACGGGCGCCTTGAGGTGGGTCGGGGCGGAGTAGCGATCTGGAGCGCCGCTGACCACCTGTCCGTCGCTGGCCCGCGCGGTGCCGCATTCAGGTTCAGCGGTAACGGCGCCATCTCGGGCGATCAGAGTGTGTCAACTCTGCTCACCGGCTCGGAATCGATATCGATGCGCTACACTGAAGCGCTCGGCACCATCGACTCGACCTCCTACAATCAGGTTGTCGCGGATAACCCCATGTCATTCCGAGATGCCTTTACCCGTATGGGGTTGGTGGACCCGCTGGATCTTCATGCCGAATGGAGCCGGGTAACCTCGCATTCGGCGTAGCGGAGCCAGTAGCCAGCGGCGTTGACGGCGGGGCGGTGATGAGGAGCGTGTTCGAGGCCATGCGCATCCACACCTACGGCAGGAGCAGGGTGGGGCTGCGGGCTCCGGCTGCGCCCCGGCGGGTTCCGTCCCAGCTGCTGGCTGCTGTCTCAGCGGTCTGCTGCGGGGAGGATGAGGCGCAGGCAGCTCATTTGTCTGCTGTGGGCCGGGGCCGGTCGAGCGGTGGGAAGCAATAATGGCGCTAGGACGTTTTTTCCTCAGCTACTCCTCGGTTGACGGTGCGGAATTTGCGTTGCGGCTGGCCGACGCGTTGGAATCCGGACCTCCAGCCTGTTCGGTATGGCTGGACAAGCGGGATCTTCGTCCGGGACGGGACTGGGACGAACAGATCGCCGAGGCGTTGAGCTCCTGTCGGGGGCTGTTGTTCGTCATGACGGAAGACAGCGTCAGCGCCGAATCGGTCTGCAAACAGGAGTGGGGCCGTGCGCTGAGTTCCAAGAAGCCCGTGATCCCGCTGCGTCTGGATCCGCACATCGAGATGCCGTTTCGGCTCGGTTCCCGGCAGTACATAGACTTCGGAGATTTCTCTACGGGTCTAGCGCAGTTGCGGAGTCACCTGACCTGGATGGGTACCCGTGACGGGATCATCGCAGAGTTGAAATTGCGGCTGGCGGACGTACGCCGTGAACTACCCCGGACGTCGGGTCCACGTCGCCCTCTTCTCGAGGCCGAGATTCGGGAGATCATGGGTCAGCTCAAGCAGTTGCAGCCTGCTGAGCTGGGCCCAGCCGTACCAGGCCAGCACAGGGGTGTTCGTGACCGGCTGGGTGCGGCGGAGCGGTCGACAGCGGCTGTCGACTCGGACCTGACCGACCGTCACCTGACCGCCATCGGACTCCCGAACCGAGTCGGGATGGACATGGACGCACTCGGTGCCGAACTTGTCGCCGGTACGATCGTCCTCGATTCGTCCATCTGCGATTACGCGGGTGTCGACCTGAGTCACGTCATGGTGGAAGACGCTGGTCTGATCGGCGATGTCAGCTCGCACCCCGACTACATTGCTGCCGACCTGCTGACAAGCGTCGAACCAAAGCCCAACCGGCCCAAGGCGCACCTGGTGGAGTGGCACGCGCCAGTCATCGATCAGGGAGACGTGGTCACGCTCGAATTGGCGAGATCAGACTACTGGACGTCCGAGGCGACGAAGCGACTCGTGCCCCGGATCCAGGCTGAGGTGGCGGCGGGTAGGGCGGACCTGCTCCGGATGCCCCGGCGGTTGGACGTCCACCTGGTGGTCGTCACGGGTGGCGACAACACGATGCTGCTCACCAGACGCGGAAAGCATGTCGCCAGCGAGCCGTCGACCTGGATGATATCGGTCGGTGAAAGCATGGACTGGGAGTTCGACAAGGCCTCCAACGGTCTACCGCATCCCGTTCTCACTGCTCGCCGCTGCTTGTCGGACCGCGACGAACTCAATTTTCCCGACGATCTGGCGGCGACTGCTCAACTTCGACTGGTCGCGATCGCCACCGAATGGTCGGAGATGTTGGTGAACCTGATAGTCGTGGCGCGTATCCCGGAGGTCACCTACGCGCAGGTACGGCAGTACTTCCGGAAGGGCGAAAACCTGCAGCTCGACGGTATCGCGTTCGACCTGGAGACATGCGTTTCGCTGCTCGGCATCGATGCCTTCGCGGGATCCAACGGCCGGGGGCCGGCGATGCCGATCAGTGATATCTCCCGGGTCGCACTCCTGGCTGCGTTGAGATCGGCGCATCCCGTCGCAGAGGTGGCGTCGACGATTTCCGCAGCCAGGTCGTACCTGTCCCGGTGACTGTGGGAGTGCGCCCTCCGGCGCGGCTGCTCAGTACGACTTGTCCTGGCCGAGGACGTGTTGGGCGACGAAGTTGAGAATCATCTCGCGGCTGACCGGAGCGATCCGACCCGCCCGTACCGCCCCCAGCAGGGTGGCTACGCCGTACTCGGTGGTCATGCCGGCACCGCCGAGCGCCTGGACCGCCGTGTCGACGGCGAGGGCCGCCGCCTCGCCGGCCGCGTACTTGGCCATGTTGGCGGAGATGCCGGCTTCCAGGTCACGGCCGGCGTCGTACAGCGTCGCCGCCTTCTGGATCATCAGCCGAGCCAGCTCCACCTGGACTGCCGCGTGCGCGAGGGGGTGGGAGACGCCCTGGTGGGCGCCGATGCTGCGGCCACCCCACACCTTTCGCGTAGCGGTGTACTCGGAGGCGCGTTCGATGGCGTAGCGGCCGGTGCCGGCGCCCATCGCGGCGACCGTGATCCGTTCCGGATTGAGTCCGGAGAAGAGGGCCGGCAGGCCGGCGTCCAACGACTCGCCGACCAGGGCATCGGCCGGCAGTCGTACGTCGTCCAGATAGAGCAGGAACTGGTTCTCCGGCGAGACGATCTCCATGTCCAGCTTGGACGAGGTCAGGCCGGGCGCGTCGGTCGGCACGAGGAACAGTGCCGGCTGGAGCCGCTGCGGAGACCCGTCCGCCGAGCCGGCACTGCCGTCCCCGGCGGCGACGCGGGCCACCACCAGGATGTGCCCGGCCTCGTCGACGCCGGAGATGTAGCACTTGCGGCCGGACAGCAACCAGTCGTCGCCGTCCCGGCGGGCCACCGTGGCGAGGCGATGGAAGTTCGAGCCGGCGTCCGGCTCGGTGATCGCGAAGACGATCTTCTGAGAGCCGTCGGCCAGACCCGGCAGGTGCCGTTTGCGCTGCTCCTCGGTGCCGTGGCGGTTGATGACGGTGGCGGCGATCGCGGGAGAGACCACGAGCAGCAGCAGCGGGCAGCCGGTGGCGGCCAACTCCTCGCAGACGATGGCCAGGTCGGTGATGCCGCCGCCCCCGCCGCCGTACTCGGTGGGGATGTTGACCCCCAGGTAGCCGAGCCGTCCGGCTTCGTGCCACAGCTCGGTCGTGTGCTCGCCGGCCTTGGCCTTCTCCACGAAGTACCGGTGGCCGTAGCGTCGGCCCAGCGCCCGCACGGCGTCGCGGAGCTGGTCCTGTTCGGGGGTGAGGTCGAAGTTCATGACGGTGACTCCTCATCGGGGGTGACCACGGCCAGCACGGCGCCCGTGTCGACCTGACCGCCGGCCGGCACCGGCAGCTCGGTGACCAGACCATCGGTGGGGGCGAGCACGGGGTGTTCCAGCTTCATCGCTTCCAGGGTCAGCAGCAGGTCACCGGCGGCGACCCGCTGACCGACCTCGACATGGACCCGGGCCACCGCGCCGGGCAGCGGCGCGAGCAGCGATCCCGCGGCCAACTGCGCGGTGGGCAGCGGGAAACGTGGCAGCTCGGTCAGGCTCGTCGCCCCGGCCGGTCCGTCCACGAAAACCTCCGACCCCACCCGGTGCACGCGGTACGCCCGCCGCACCCCGGCCACGTCGAGCACGACCCGCGCCGGGTACGCCTCGACGAGGGCGACGGTCGGTGTCCCGGGGTCGGTTTGGTCCTCGGGGGTGCCGACGCCGTCAGCGGCGGTGTGGGCCACCGACCACTCGACGAGGCGGCCCGAGCGATCCAGCCGGTAGCGAATGCCGATCTCGTCGCCGTGCGGGCCAGCGAATCGGGTGACCTGCGGGAAGGCCGGCACGTTGCGCCAGCCCGAGGGCAGGCCGGCCAGCACCGGTGCCGAAGCCCGGCGAGCGGCGGCCAACGCCAGTGCGGCGGCCAGCGCGACCACCGGTATCTCGGTGGTGGGCAGGATCGGCTCGAAGACCTCGGCGTGCCGCTCCAGAAAGCCGGTGTCGATGTCGGCCGAGGCGAACTCCGGGCTCCGTAGGACGCGGATCAGCAGGTCCCGGTTGGTGGCGACGCCGTGCAGCTCGGCGCGGGCCAGCGCGCCGGCCAGCGCGCGGGCCGCCGCCACCCGGGTGGGCGCCCAGGCGATCACCTTGGCGAGCATCGAGTCGAAGTGGACACTCACCGCCGAACCGTCCACCACGCCGGAGTCCAGCCGCAGCCCGGGAGCGGCCAGCGGCCCGAACTCGGCCGCCACACCCGGCAGGTGGAACCGGTGCAGGGTGCCGGTGGCGGGCCGGTAGCTGTGCGCGGGCTCTTCGGCGCAGAGGCGTACCTCGATCGCGTGACCGGTGGACGGCGGTGTCGTGGTCAGCGGCAGCGGCGCTCCCTCGGCGACCAGCAGTTGCAGCCGGACCAGGTCCAGCCCGGTGGTCAGCTCGGTGACCGGGTGCTCCACCTGGAGGCGGGTGTTCATCTCCAGGAAGTGGATCTCCCCGTCGGGCGCGAGCAGAAACTCGACGGTGCCGGCCCCCACGTAGTCGACCGCCCGTCCAGCGGCCACCGCCGCCTCGTGCAGCCGTTCCCGCACCCCGTCGGATAGGACTCCGGGGGCCTCCTCGACGATCTTCTGGTGCCGGCGTTGGATCGAGCAGTCCCGCGCACCGAGCGCCACCACGGTTCCGTACCGGTCGCCGAAGATCTGCACCTCGACGTGCCGACCACGTTCGACGTACCGCTCGATGAAGACCGTGCCGTCGCCGAACGCCGACATCGCCTCACGGCGCGCACTGGCGACGGCCTCGGCGAGCCCTTCGGCATCAGGGACCACCCGCATGCCGCGACCGCCGCCCCCGGCGGACGCCTTCACCAGCACGGGGAAGGCGGTGACCTGGTCGGCCTCGGTCCAGCTGGGCAACATCGGTACGCCGGCCTCGGCGAGCAGCGCCTTGGCGGCCAGCTTGTCGCCCATCGTGGCGATCGCCTTGCTCGGCGGGCCGACCCAGGTCAGCCCGGCGTCGGTCACCGCCGCAGCGAACTCGGCGTTCTCGGCGAGGAATCCGTAGCCGGGATGGATCGCGTCCACACCGCAGCGGCGGGCAGCGTCCAGGATCAGATCGACCCGGAGGTACGTCTCGACGGGCGCGTTGCCGGGGAGCCGGACCGCCTCGTCCGCCTCGGCGACGAAGGGCGCGTCGGCGTCCGCGTCGGAGTGCACGGCGACCGTCTCGATCCCGAGTGCCCGGCAGGTGGCGAAGACCCGGCGGGCGATCTCCCCCCGGTTCGCGACCAGCAGCTTGCGAATCACCTGCTGTTCCTCCTTTCGTTCGCGCTGCGGGACTCCGCTTCGCTGCGTTCCTCGCGCTCAACTGGTGTCCTTGTCGTTCGCGCTGCGGGACTCCGCTTCGCTGCGTTCCTCGCGCTCACATTCGGAAGACGCCGAAGCCGTCGGCGCCCTGCACCGGTGCGCTGTGGATGGCCGAGAGGCAGAGGCCGAGGACGGTACGGGTGTCCCGGGGGTCGATCACCCCGTCGTCGTAGAGGCGGCCGGAGAGGAAGAGCGCGCCGGACTGGGACTCGATCTGCTGCTCGACCATCATTCGCATCGCGGCGTCGGAGTCCTCGTCGAACTCACGTCCCCGCGCCGCAGCGGCCTGCCGGGCCACGATGGAGAGCACCCCGGCCAACTGTGCCGGCCCCATCACCGCCGACTTGGCGTTCGGCCAGGTGAACAGGAACCTCGGCTCGTACGCCCGGCCACACATGCCGTAGTTGCCCGCGCCGTACGAGGCGCCCAGGTTCACCGTCAGGTGCGGCACCGTCGAGTTCGACACCGCATTGATCATCAATGCGCCGTGCTTGATGATGCCGCGTTGCTCGTACTCGGTGCCGACCATGTAGCCAGTGGTGTTCTGGAGGAAGACCAGCGGGGTGTCCGTGGCGTTCGCGAGCTGGATGAACTGCGCCGCCTTCTGCGCCTCCTCGCTGAACAGCACACCCCGGGCGTTGGCCAGCACGCCGACCGGATAGCCGTGCAGCTCGCCCCACCCGGTGACCAGCGCGGTGCCGTAGGCCGGCTTGAACTCGTCGAATTCGCTGCCGTCGAGCACCCGGGCGAGTACCTCACGCGGGTCGAACGGCACCTTCAGGTCGGCGCTGACGATGCCGAGCAGGTCCTCCGGGTCGAACTTCGGCGGCTGCGGCATCGGGTTGCGTGGCGTCGGCCCCCGCTTGCGCCAGTTGAGTCGGCGTACGCACTGCCGCGCCAGCCGGATGCCGTCACGCTCGTCGGTGGCGAGGAAGTCGGCCAGGCCGGATGTCGTGGCGTGCATGGCCGCGCCGCCCAGCGACTCGTCGTCGGCGTCCTCGCCGGTGGCCATCTTCACCAGCGGCGGTCCGGCCAGGTAGACCTGCGAGCGGTCGCGGATCATGATCGTGTAGTCGGACATGCCGGGCACGTACGCGCCGCCGGCGGTGGCGTTGCCAAAGACCACGCTGACCGTGGGGATCTTCTCGGCCGAGAGCCGGGTCAGGTCGCGGAACACCCGACCGCCCGGGATGAAGATCTCCGCCTGGGTGGGCAGGTCCGCGCCGGCCGACTCGACCAGGTTGACCATCGGTAGCCGGTTGGCCAGGGCGATCTCGCCGGCCCGCCGGGTCTTCGCCAGTGACCACGGGTTCACCGCGCCACCGCGTACCGTCGGATCGTTGGCGACGACCAGGCACTCCACACCCTCGACCACGCCGATTCCGGTCACCACGCTGGCCCCGACCGGAAAGTCCGTGCCGAACGCGGCGACCGGTGACAGTTCGAGGAACGGGCTGGCCTGGTCCAGCAGCAGCTCGATACGTTCGCGGGGGAGCAGCTTGCCGCGCTGGTGGTGCCGGGCCACGTACTTCTCGCCGCCGCCGCCCCGGGCGGTGTCGAGCGCGGCGTCCAACTCGGCGAGGCGTTCCAGCAGAGCGTCCCGGTTGGCGCGGAAAGCCGGCGAGGACGGGTCGATCGACGTGTCGAGGGTGCTCACAGGCCCATGCCCTTCGCGATGATCTCGGTCATGATCTCGGTGGTGCCGCCGCCGATGCCGAGGATCCGAGCGTCGCGGTAGTGCCGCTCCACCTCTGCGTCGCGCAGGTAGCCGAAGCCGCCGTGCAGTTGCAGGGCCTGGTCGACGACCCAGTCGGCGGCCGAGACCGCCACGTTCTTCGCCA
Organism: Micromonospora lutea; assembly: GCF_016863535.1. Lineage (GTDB taxonomy): Bacteria > Actinomycetota > Actinomycetes > Mycobacteriales > Micromonosporaceae > Micromonospora > Micromonospora lutea. Next base: position 210,158 of record NZ_BOPB01000011.1, on the reverse strand, counting down.
TCGCCACCTCGGTCACCACCGGCTCACCTGCGGCCACCCGGGCGGCCACCTGGTGCACGTACGCGCGGGCGGCCTCGGCCCGGGTGTGCATCTCGGCCAGCCGGTGCCGGATCAGTTGCCGGCTCGCCAGTGGCCGGCCGAAGGTGGACCGGTTGCGGCACCAGGTGGCGGTCAGCTCGACGCAGCGCTGCGCGATGGCGTACGCCTGGGTGGCCAGGGAGAGGCGCTCGGGGGCGAACTGCTGCATGATCGCGAGGAAGCCGGTGTCCTCCTCGCCGATCCGGTTCGTCACCGGCACACGCACGTCGACGAAGGAGAGTTCGGCGGTGTCCGAGCAGTGCCAGCCGAGTTTCTCCAGCCGCCGGCCGACGGTGAATCCCGGCATGCCCTTGTCGATCACGAGCAGGCTGAGCGCTCCGCTGCCCGGCACGCCGGTGCGTACCGCGGTGGTCACGAAGTCCGCTCGGACTCCGCTGGTGATGTAGGTCTTCGCGCCGTTGACCACGTAGTGGTCGCCGTCGAGGCGGGCGTGGGTGCGAATGCCCGCCACATCCGACCCGGTGTCCGGTTCGGTGATGGCCAGCGCGCCGATCATCGAACCAGCCAGCGTCGGCCGGACGTACCTGTCGATCAGGTCGTGCGCCCTGCCGGTCGGGTCGACCGCGTCGGTGGGGTGCCCGGGGAGCTTGCCACCCGGGCGGGCGCCGGCCGCGGCGACCATGTGCGGCAGCGCGATGCCGTGGGTGAAGAGGGCAGCCACCAGCCCCGACGAGCCACCCGAGCGGATGAGCTCCTCGGTGACGATGATCGAATCGAGCAGGTCACCGCCGCTGCCGCCGACCTTCTCGGGAAAGCCGATGCCGAGCAGGCCGGTCTTCGCGGCGGTGGCGTGCAGCTCGCGGGGCACCTCGCCGGCCCGTTCCCAGTCGGCCAGGTGCGGCAGCACCTCCCGGACGACGAACGTGCGGGTCAGCTCCCGCAACTGCCGCCGCTCGGGAGTGTCCACGATGGTCACGGTCGGACCCCCCGGGTGGCCGGTGCCGGCTGGTCGCTGTCCGCCGCGCCGGCCGGCAGGTCGACGATCCGGGACCGGAGCAGCTCGCTGAGAGCCTTGGCCTGCGGGTCGAACCGGGTGGAGGCGGCCACCCCGGCGCCGAGCAGCCCTCGGATCACGAAGTTGACGGCCCGCAGATTCGGCAGTTCGTACCGCTCGACAGTCAACGGAGCGGTCTCCGGCAGCAACTCGGCCAGCCGCGCCACGGTGAGCCAGCCGCGCAACCAGGCCCAGGTCGCGTCGGTACGCGCCCAGACCCCCAGATTCGCGTCGCCGCCCTTGTCACCTGAGCGTGCCCCCACCACCTCACCCAGCGGCGCGCGCCGGGTCGGGCCGGTCGTCGCCGCACCGGGCACCTCGACCGTGGGCTCGACGGCGACCGGGACGGTCACCGACGGTGGGGCGATCGGCACGCGGGTGCCGTCCGGCAGGACGGCGACGTGGGCGACCGCCTCCTGTGCCACGGCATCGGCGGTGAACACGCCGTACGGGGTGGCGTCGCCGGGCAGAGTGGTCAGGGTGCAGCCCGGGTAGGAGGCCAGGGCCAGCTCGACCGCCGCCGCCGAGAACGCCCGCCCGGCCCGTGCCCGGTCACCGTCCCGCAGGTGTACGTGCAGCAGGGCGCTGGCCGTCTCGGTGTCTGCCGCGTCCGGATGGTCGGTGCGGGCCAACGTGAATTCCAGCCCGTCCGGGCCGACCGCCTCCGTCAACTGGGCCTGGACCAGGGCCGCCTTGGCCGGGATGTCCAGCCCGCAGAGCACGAACGTCATCGAGTTGCGAAAACCGCCGAGGTTGTTGACGCCCACCTTGAGCGTGTCCGGGGGCGGGGTGCCCCGCGCACCGCGGACGAGCACCCGGTCCGGACCGTCCTGGCTCAGCCGTACCGAGTCCAGCCGGGTCACCACGTCCGGGCCCAGGTAGGCCGGCCCACCCACCTCGTACAACAACTGGGCGGTGACCGTCTCGACGGTGACCGCGCCGCCGGTGCCGGGAGGTTTCGTGATCACCGTCGAGCCGTCCGCGCGCAGCTCGGCCACTGGAAATCCCGGCCGCTGCCCGCCGTCGGGCAGCTCCGTGAAGAAGCTGAAGTTGCCGCCGGTGACCTGGGCCCCACACTCGATCAGGTGCCCGGCGACGGTGGCCCCGGCCAGCGCGTCGAGGTCGTCGCGTCCCCAGCCGAAGCGGGCGATGGCCGGGCCCACGACCAGCGAGGCGTCGGTGACCCGCCCGGTCACCACCACGTCCGCCCCAGCGTCGAGGCAGGCGGCGATGCCGAACGCCCCGAGGTACGCGTTCGCGGTCAGCGCGTCCGGTCGGGCCAGGGCATCACCCTCGACGTACCCGATCCGGACGGGAAGCCCGAGCCGGTCGGCGAGGGTGCGGATCGCGGCGGCGAGCCCGGCCGGGTTGAGTCCACCGGCGTTGGTGACCAACGTGACCCGGCGGTCGAGCGCGGTGCCGAGACAGCCCTCCAGTTGCCGGAGGAATGTCTTCGCGTAGCCCAGATCGGGGTCGCGCATCCGGTCGCGCCCCAGGATGAGCATGGTCAACTCGGCCAGGTAGTCACCGGTCAACACGTCCAGCTCGCCGCCGTCGAGCATGTCCTGCCAGGCGGAGAAGCGGTCACCGTAGAAACCGGAGGCGTTGCCGACCCGCAGCATGTCGCTCATCGGCACCCCCTCCGGGTCGCGGCTCCGCGGCTCCGCCGCGCTGCGCTGCGCGCGTTCACCGGGTCACCTTTCGCGGGGCGGGGCCGGTGCCGGGCGGGCCGGCGAAGGCCTGGGCCACGTCCAACCACCCGTCGGCGACCGGTCCGGTGGCCACCAGGGCGAGGTCGGCGCGGTGCCGGCGTCGGGTCACCAGCAGGCAGAAATCCAACGCCGGACCGGTGACCCGATCGGCCGCGTCCGCCGGACCGAAGGCCCAGGTTTCCCCGTCCGGCGCGGTCAGCTCCACCCGGACCGGTGCCGTGGGCACCGCCCGGCCGTGGGCGGCGAAGCTGTGACCGACGGTACGGAAGCCGAGGTACGCGACGTGCCGCAGCCGGTCGGTGGCAGCTCGGGTGACGCCGAGCGCCTCGGCCACGTCCTCACCGTGCGCCCAGGTCTCCATGATCCGGGCGGTCGCCATCGAGGCCGGCGACATGCGGGTTCCGTACCAGGGCAGTTTCTCCCCGGCGGGGGCGGCGGTGAGGGCTGCGGCGAGCGCCGAGCGGCCGGTCCGCCAGCGGGGCAGCAGCAGGTCGGGCGGGGCGAGGAAGGCCACCGCGCCGTCGTCGACCAGCCGGGCGGGGTCCGGCGCGGCGGTGACCGAGGCATAGAACGCGTCGGCGTCGGTCGCGGCGAGCCAGGCCACGTGATCCGTCCACGCCAGGTGGGCGATCTGGTGGGCGATCGTCCAGCCCATGGCAGGGGTCGGCCGCTCCCACTCCTGCGGCGGCAGCGCCGCGACGAGCGCGTCGAGCTGCTCGGACTCGGTGGCCAGATCCGTGAGCAGGGCGGTGAGGTCGACCATGGTGCCTCCGGGCGGGATCGGGGTGGGTCAGGGCGCGGTGTCCGTGCTGGTGAGCAGCTTCGCCAGTTGGGACTTCCAGGCGTGCAGCAGCGCGGTCCGGCGGGTCGAGTCGTCGCTGAGCAGGTTGGCCACGCCGAGCCCACGCAGCAGGTCCAGGGTGGCCTGCACCGCCTCGCGTACGCCCGGGCGGCGCTCGTCCACCCCGAGCAGCTCGACGGTCAGCCGGTGCATCTCCCGGCCGACCCGGGCTTCGAGAGGCAGCAGGGCGGCCCGCAGTTCGGCGTCGGTGCGAGCAGCCACCCAGAGTTCGAGGGCGGCGACGAACAGCGGCCCGGTGAAGGCGGCAGCCAGCAGGTCCACCACTCCGCCCAACCGGTCGGAGCCAGCCGGCAGGACGTCGGCCTCCGCCCGCAACTCGGCCGCTCGCCGTTCGGTGAGGTGCTCGACAGCGGCGATCACCAGGGCGGTGCGGGTGGGGTAGTGGTGCAGCTGGGCGCCCCGGGAGACACCGGCCCGGGCCGCCACGACGGTGGTGGTGGTGCCGGACCAGCCGTGCTCGACCAGGCAGTCGACGGTCGCCTCCAGCAACCGGGCCCGGGTGGCACGGCTGCGTTCCTGTTGCGGGACCCGGGTCGATGCGGCAGGCATGCGGACAGCGTGCCGGCCAAGAAACAAACAGTCAAGACTGACTTTTTAGTTCGGTCACGCAACGACCACGCGGTGCCGACGACGTTCGTCGGCACCGCGTGGGTGGTTGGTTTCTGGGTCAGACGCGCGCGCGTCGGGCCAAGCGCTCGGGGTCGAGGATGATGATGCTCTTGCCGTCCAACCGGAGCCAGCCGCGCGAGGCGAAATCCGCGAGGGCTTTGTTGACCGTCTCCCGGGAGGCACCGACGAGCTGGGCGATCTCCTCCTGGGTCAGGTCGTGCGTCACCCGCAGCACGCCGCCGTCGCGGGTGCCGAAGCGCCCCGCCATCTGGAGCAGGTTCTTGGCCACCCGGCCGGGCACGTCGGTGAAGATCAGGTCCGCGAGGGCGTCGTTGGTCCGGCGCAGGCGGCGGGCCAGCACCCGGAGCAACTGCTCGGCGATCTCCGGCCGGTTGTTCAGCCACGGCCGCAGCGCCTGCTTCCGCAGCCGAGCCAGCCGGCTGTCGGTGACTGCGGTCGCGGTCGCCGTACGCGGTCCCGGGTCGAAGAGCGACAGCTCGCCGACCATGTCCGACGGACCCATCACGGCGATCAGATTCTGCCGCCCGTCCGCAGCTCGGCGACCAACTTTGATCTTGCCGGACAGCAGGATGTAGAGACTGTCGCCGGGCTCACCCTCGTTGAAGACGACCTCGCCCTTGCGGATCTCGATCGTCTCCATCTCCTTGGCGAGCGCCTCGGCTGCCTCCGGGTCGACACCCTGGAAGATCCCGCTGCGAGCCAGTACCTCGTCCATCGCGCACCTCCGGTTGCGCGTGCCGTCTGCTCGGCCGGGTCCGCCGTCCGCTGATCCCTCGCGCGCCGACCAGTCTAGGCGCACGTGAGCAGGAATCAGAGGTGCACCCCTGGAATCTTGATCGTTGGACGTAACGTGCCTGTCGTGATCACTCTTGAGAATCCCGCGCCTGGTCAGGCCGGGACCGGCGGACCGGATGCCGAGCCGTAGGGTCACCGCGTGCTGCACGAGCCCCTGTTGACCAGTCGACGCGAGGACGAACGCGACATTCCGGTGCTCATCTGGCGCGCCGAGCGACCGTTGCGGACGGTCAGCAGCGCCCCACTGGGCGGTGGGATCGGCCTGCGGCAGTGGGTACTGAACGCGACGGTGCCCATGTCGTACGACCGGGACGACCCCGCCGACCACCTGGCCGAGATGGCCCGGGAGTTTGGCCTGGACGGACCCGGCGTGGGCCTGTTGACCGGGGTCGACGTGACCGACGTGGTGCGGCGGACCGACACCGACGTGCAGGTCTGGGCCACCGTCGGTCTCGGCACCCCGATACCGGCGGCGGCACCCGCGGTGGCGGTACCGGCGCAGCCGGTCGGCACGGTCAACATCGTGGCGTACGTTCCGGTGCTGCTCAGCGACGCGGCACTGGTCAACGCGGTCGCCACGGCCACCGAGGCGAAGGCGCAGGCGATCGCGGAGCTGGGGCTGCCCGGCACCGGTACGCCGACGGACGCCGTCGCCGTACTCTGCCCACCCGACGGGCCGGCCAACGCCTACGGTGGCCCCCGCTCCACCTGGGGAGCGCCGCTGGCCCGGGCGGTGCACACCGCCGTGCTGGCGGTGGGCCGCGACACCGTCGTCCCATGGTCGGATCGGCTCCGGGGCTGAATCTCCCCACCCGATCGGCGGTCGTTTCCGTGATACCCGCCCGGTAGGGTCGCGCACGATGTACGCTGCCGCCCCCTTCGCGTCCCCGCCCCGCCGCCGCACCCTGGTGGCACTGGGGGCGCTGCTCGCCGTCCTCCTCATCGCCGGCTGTGCCAGCACCGACGAGGGGCCGATCTGGCAGCCCGGTACGGGTGGCGGCGACGGTACACCGGTCGAGTCCGCCGCCCCCGAGGTCAAGAAGATCTCGCTCTCCGCCACCGGCGACATCGTCATGGCCATGGCGCCCAACCGGCTGCCGCCGAACAACGGCAAGGGCTTCTTCGACTCGGTCAAGAAGGCGCTCTCCGCCGACCTGGTGATGGGAAACCTGGAAGAGCCGTTGACGGTGGACACGGGGACCGGCAAGTGCGGTGCCAACTCCACCCGCTGCTTCCAGTTCCGGGCTCCGCCGGAGTACGCGGCGCATCTCGCCGATGCCGGGTTCGATCTGCTCAACCAGGCCAACAACCACGGGTACGACTTCGGACCGAAAGGGTACGAGAACACCCAGGAGGCACTGGAGGAGCACGGTCTGGCACACACCGGCGCACCCGACCAGATCACCGTCGTCGAGGTGAAGGGCGTCAAGGTCGCCGTCGCCGGCTTCTCGTCGTACCGCTGGTCGAACAGCCTGGTCGACATCCCGGCCGCGAAGAAGGTGATCGAGAAGGCCGCCGACCAGGCCGACATCGTCGTGGTGCAGGTGCACATGGGCGCCGAAGGGTCGGAGATGACCCGGGTACGGCCCGGCACCGAGATGTTCCTCGGCGAGAACCGGGGTGACCCGATCAAGTTCTCCCGCGCGATGATCGACGCCGGCGCTGATCTGATCGTCGGACACGGCCCGCACGTACTGCGTGGCATGGAGTTCTACAAGGGCAGGCTGATCGCGTACAGCCTGGGCAACTTCGCCGGTGGCGGCAACTCGCTCAGCAACAACGGGCGGCTCGGCTGGGGCGGCGTGCTGAAGGTGTCACTCGAAGCCGACGGCACCTGGGCCGGCGGCTCCTTCACCTCCACCTACATGGATGGAGCCCGCAAGCCGACGGTCGACCCCGACGACCGTGGTCTCAGGCTGCTCCGGGACCTCACCAAGCTGGACTTCGCGGAGACCGGCGCCCGGTTCACCGACTCCGGAAAGATCAGCCCGCCCGACGCGGACTGATCTTCGTCGGCACAGCCGTCCGGGCCAGTCGGAGCGGCGACGTAGGCTGGCGGTCGTGACCAGAAGCGCCACCGAGACCGACCTGGGTCGCACCCGTCGAGCACGGCGGATCGGCCGAGTGTTGACCGAGACGCACCCCGACGCGCACTGCGAGCTCGACCACGGCAGCCCGCTGGAGTTGGCCGTCGCCACCATCCTGTCGGCCCAGTGCACGGACAAGAAGGTCAACGAGGTAACTCCGAAACTCTTCGCCCGCTACCCGACCGCCGCCGACTACGCCGGTGCCGATCGCGGCGAGATGGAGGAGCTGATCCGACCGACCGGTTTCTACCGCAACAAGACCAATTCGCTGATCCAGCTGGGTCAGGCACTGGTCGAGCGGTACGACGGCCAGGTCCCCGGCCGGCTGGCCGACCTGGTCACCCTGCCCGGGATCGGCCGCAAGACCGCCAACGTCATCCTCGGCAACGCCTTCGACGTGCCCGGCATCACCGTCGACACCCACTTCCAGCGGCTGGTACGGCGCTGGGAGCTGACCACCGAGACCGACCCGGTCAAAATCGAACACGCGATCGGGGCGATGTTCCCGAAGCGCGACTGGACCATGCTGTCGCACCGGATCATCTTCCACGGCCGCCGGGTCTGCCACGCGCGCAAGCCCGCCTGCGGCGCGTGCACGCTGACCAAGCTCTGTCCGTCGTACGGCACCGGGCCGACCGAACCAGCCGCGGCGGCGAAGCTGCTCAAGGGCCCCCGCGCCCGTGATCTCGCCGTCGCCGCCGGAGTGGATCCCGAGCTGGTCCCGGCGCAGGCGGTTCAGGCGGAGGCACCGTGAAACGCCGGCTCGCGCTGCTGACCCTGCCGCTGCTGTTGCTCGCGGCCGCCTGCACCGCCGACACCGAGGCACCCGCACCGGCCCGCCCGGACACGGCCGCCGCCCGTCCATCCCCGTTCGAGGACTGCGCCACCCTGACCAGCGGCCCGGCACCCACCGGCGCCGACGAGGCGACTGGTGACCCGCTGCCCGAGTTGAGCCTCACCTGTTTCACCGGCGGGAACCTGGTCGCCCTGCGGGACATCCGTGGGCCCGCCGTGGTCAACATCTGGGCCTCCTGGTGCCCGCCCTGCCGCAAGGAACTCCCCGCCTTCCAGCGGCTGCACGAACGCGCCGAGGGGCAGCTGCGGGTCATCGGGGTGAACAGCCGGGACAGCCGCGAGGGCGCCCAGTCGATCGGCGAGGACTTCGGCGTACGGTTCCCGATGCTGGTCGACCAGGGTGAGGCGGTGCAACGGGCACTGCGTCGCAACGCCGTCCCGCTGACCGTCTTCGTGGACGCCCAGGGCCGCATCCGACACATCGACAGTTCCGGTGCGCTCGACGACGCCGGCCTGGCCGACCTCGTCCGCCAGCACCTCGGCCTCACGGTGCCGGCGTGAACCTGCGCGAACCGGCGGATCGTCAGCCGCCGGGCTGGCTGGGACCACTTCTGGGTCGGCTCGGCACCGCACGCACGGAGGACTTCACCCAGCTCCGTACGCCGGACCGCGGTGGCCGGGAGAGCGCCGTGCTGGTGCTGCTCGGTGAAGACGCCGCCACCGGTCCGGACGTGCTGGTCCTTCAGCGGGCCGCGACCCTGCGCAACCACGCCGGCCAACCGGCGTTTCCCGGCGGCGCGGCCGACCCGGAGGACGTCGACGCCTCCGCGACCGCGCTGCGCGAGGCGAACGAGGAGGTCGGGCTCGACCCGGCCAGCGTCACCGTGCTGGCCCAGCTGCCGAGGCTGTGGATACCGGTCAGCGACTTCGTGGTGACCCCGGTGCTCGCCTGGTGGCACGCGCCGCATCCGGTTGACTCCCGGGACCCGGCCGAGGTGGCGCACGTCGCCCGCCTGCCGGTCGCCGAGCTGGTCGACCCGGACAACCGGCTGCGGGTACGCCATTCGAGTGGCTGGATCGGCCCGGCCTTCTCCGTACGCGGAATGCTGGTCTGGGGGTTCACGGCCGGGGTGCTGGCCGCGTTGTTGGAGATGGGCGGCTGGAGTCGTCCGTGGCCGCGCAGCCGAGTGATCGACCTTCCGCCGATCGGTGCCTCGCCCGCCCCGTCGGCCGGCACCGACGAGGTCGACGAGAGCGCACTGCGCTGATCCGACCGTCACCTTCCGCAAGCGATCGTCTTCGCGCGAGCCCCGGGCCCGTAGGCTTGAACCCGTGTCGGCCGTGGATCTCGTCCTGCTGTTGCTCATGCTCGTGTTCGCGATCAGCGGATACCGACAGGGGTTCGTCATCGGGGTGCTCTCGTTCACCGGGTTCTTCCTCGGCGCCCTGATCGGCTTGCAGGTCGGTCCGATGGTCGCTCAGCAGTTCGTGGACAGCGGCACCCGGGTGCTGGTCTCACTGGTCGCCATCTTCGGCCTTGCCGTGGTGGGTCAGGCACTGGCCGGCTGGCTCGGGTCACACCTGCGCCGCACCATCGCCAGTGACGTGGGACGGCGGGCCGACGACATCGGTGGCGCGTTCGTCTCCCTCTTCGCGGTGCTGCTGGTCGCCTGGCTGGTGGCCGTGCCGCTCGGCTCCTCCTCGCTGCCCTGGCTCGCCGCGTCGGTGAAGAGCAGCGCCCTGCTCAACGTGGTGGACCGGGTGCTGCCCGACCAGGCTCAGCAGCTCTCCACGGCGCTGCGCGACACCGTCGACACCAACGGTTTCCCGGACGTCTTCGAGGGGCTGCGGCGTACTCAGGCGCGGCAGGTCGAGCCGCCCGACCCGGCGCTCGCCGGCTCCGAGGTGGTGAGCAACGGTCAGCGCTCGGTGGTGAAGGTGCTCGGGTCGGCGCCAAGCTGCTCGCGCCGGATCGAAGGGTCCGGCTTCGTGTACGCCGATGACCGGGTGATGACCAACGCGCACGTGGTCGCCGGCACCCGCTCGGTCGCGGTGGAGTTGCGCGGGGACCGGTACGAGGGCGAGGTGGTCGTCTACGACCCCGACCGGGACCTGGCCGTGCTCTACGTGCCCGGGCTACCCGGCCCGTCGATGCGGTTCGCTGCCGGCAACGCCGCCGTCGGCGCGGACGCCATCGTGCTCGGGTTTCCACTGGACGGGCCGTACAACGCCCAGTCGGCGCGAATCCGCGACGTCGACCGCATCACCGGTCCGGACATCTACTCGTCAGGGAACGTGGACCGGGAGATCTACACGATCCGGGCCCTGGTCCGCAGCGGCAACTCCGGGGGGCCGCTGGTCTCCTCGAACGGCCTGGTGCTCGGGGTGATCTTCGCGGCGGCGGCGGACGACCCGAACACCGGGTTCGCGGTCACCGCCGCCGAGGCCCGGCCGGTAGCGCTGGCCGGTGCCGAACGCACCCGGGGCACCGACACCGGCGACTGCACCTGACGCACGTACCAGCTCAGCCTGACCGTGCCCGGGGCCAGACGTCGAGCGCGGTGGTGGTGGCGACGACCACCGTGGCTCCGAGCAGCCACCCGGCCAGCACGTCGCTGCTCCAGTGGACGCCGAGGGCGACCCGGCTGAACCCGGTCACCAGGGCGATCGACAGCGCGCCGAGCCAGACCGCCGCACGGGTGGCCGATCGGGGTCTGGTCCGGGGCAGGAACACCACCAGCAGGACTCCGGCGGCGAGCACCGCGTTCAGCGCGTGGCCTGATGGAAAGGCCAGACCGGGTGCCTGCGCCACCGGGTCGGGCAGGTCCGGTCGCGGCCGACCGACGACCAGTTTGAGCAGCGGCCCGAGCAGACCGCCGAGCACCATGGTGGTGGCGACCCAGACGGCGAGCCGCCGGGCACCGTCGCGGACCAGCCAGATCACCAGGACCAGCGCGGCGGCCCGCAGGGGCATCGGCGCGAAGGCGTCGGTCCACAGACTCATCACCCGGACCCAGACCGGGTGGTCCGAAGCGTACCCGTGCAGGTGGTTGGTGATCGCCAGGTCGAGTCGACGCAGCGGTGACCAGTTACCCAGCACCAGCAGCGCGAGCAGTGCGAACGGCACGACCAGCAGCACGCCGGAGAGAGTGCGCGTCGTCCGTGCACCAGACGGATCGTCCCGCCGTCCGCGACGGTCCGGACCGGATGATGGCGCCGGGCCGACTCGTTCGAAGGTGTCCACGACGATCGTTCTACCCAGCCGGCCGGGTCCACCTCCCGAAAATGCGCCGAATCTGCCGCCCGACACCTCGGCGGCGGCCGCTCAGCGGTACGACTGCCGGAACCGGCGCACCATCAGCGCCGCACCGGTGAGCAGCGCGACGAGGATGGCCGCCCCGATCCAGAGCCGATCCGAATCGACATCGTCCTGCGAACCGGCGGCCCGGGCCCGCCACCGGGTCTCCTGCTGGGACCCGGTCAGACCGAGTTGTTCCGCGTCGGGATCACCTGCCGTCGTGGAGCCGGGCGCGGGGCCGAAGCCGGCCACCCCGGGCGCGTCGTTGTCGTCCAGCGGGTTCTCGTAGTTCAGCGGCACCTCCGCGGTCAGCGCCGCGACCGGGTCGACCAGGCCGTATCCGAACCGCTCGTCCCGCCCGGTGGGCCCAATGTCCTTGGCGGTGACCAGCAGCCGGTTGACCACGTCCCCGGCGGACATCTCCGGGTAGCGCGACCGCACCAGGGCGGCGGTGGCAGCGACCAGCGGTGCCGCGAAGCTGGTGCCCTGCACCCGCCAGTAGCCACCGGGCGGACGTGCGCCCACCAGCCCGCTGGCGGGAGCCGTGAGGACCGTGGCGCGACCGGTGATCGCGCCGCTCCACAGGTTGTCGCTGTTGCGCTCCAGACCGGAGACCGCGAGGACGCCGGGCTCGCGGGCCGGATACCACACCTTCGCCTCCGGCGACGTGGCGAGATTCCCGGTGCAGGCGACCACCACCACGTCCCTGGCGAAGGCGTAGTCGATCGCCGCGGCAAGTGCCGCGCTGTCGCCGTTACCACCGAGCGAAAGGTTGATCACCTTGGCGCCGTTGTCCACCGCCCACCGCACACCCTTGGCCACGATCAGCGCGTCGTCGTAGCGGTTCTCCGCGTCCAGGACCCGCACGGGCAGGATCCGGGCGTCCGGCGCGAGCCCCACCACGCCCCGGCGGTCGTCGTTGCGCCCCGCGATCAGGCCGGCCACCGTCGTGCCGTGCCCGACCGGATCCGGTTCGGTCGCCCCGCTCGGTGCGACCAGGTCGAGCCCCGGCAGCACCTGCCCGGTCAGGTCCGGGTGGGAACCGTCCACCCCGGAATCGATCACCGCCACGACCACGCCACGCCCGGTCGAGGTACGCCATGCCGTCCGCGCGCCCAACTTGTCGAGCTGCCACTGCTCGTCGCGGACCTGATCGGCGCGTTGCGTGGAGTCGGGGTTGTGGGCCACCAGCGTGCCGTACGCGGCAGGGCGGACCGGCACGGCGGCGGCGGGCACGACCGCGACGGCGACCGTCAGCGCGGCGGCCGCTGCCGCGAGCAGCGCGCGGTTGGCGAACCGGCCTGCCGTTGGCAGCCCGCTGTGCCGCAGCCTGGTCACATCCTCAGCCATTCGTCGCGGGACACATGACGATCGGAGATTACCGGTTCCGCCCCGCTCGCAGGGACGTTCCGTGGAGTCGACGTCACTGTGGCGGCAGGTGCGCCAGTTGGACCAGGCGTACCCCCTCGCGTCGGGTGAACAACCGGCCGCGTCCGGGTGGCAGCGGACCCGGCCGGACCGGACCGACCAGGGCACCCTCCTCCGGGCTGCCCGACATCACCAGGCCCGAGGTGGACAGTTCACGTAACCGCTGCACCAGCGGCTCGTACTGGGCGCGGGCGGCACCGCCGGAGCGGCGCGCCAGCACCAGGTGCAGCCCGACGTCGCGGGCGTGCGGCAGGTGCTCCTCCAGTGCCCGCAACGGGTTCGCCGGCCCGCTCGCCACCAGGTCGTAGTCGTCGACCAACACGAACAGTTCCGGACCGGACCACCACGAGCGGTCCCGCAACTCCGCCGGGCTGACCTGCGGGCCCGGGGTACGAGCCTGCAGGTAGCCGGCGGCCGACTCGATCAGGTCGGTGGTGTGTGCCGCTGCGGTGCCGTAGCCGATCAGGTGCTCGGTGGAGATGGCGCCGAGCAGGCTGCGTCGGTAGTCCACCATGATCAGCCGGGCCTGCTCCGGCGTGAACCGGGTGACGATCGAGGTGGCCAGGGCGCGCAGGAACGACGACTTGCCGCACTCGGCGTCGCCGTAGACCACGAGATGCGGCTCGGTGCCGAAGTCGAGGATCACCGGACGTAGATCCGCCTCGGCGACACCGACCGGAATGTGCAGCCCCGTCGTGGCGTCGAGGTCGAGCTTCGGGTACGGCAGTACGGCCGGGAGCAGCCGGACCGGGGGCGCTACCGGACCAGGCCATGCGGCGCTCACCTGTTTCACCAACGCCGCGGTGTCCGTGTCGGTCGTCCGGGGCAGCGCGGTGAGGAAGTGCAGGCTCTCCGAGGTGATGCCACGCCCCGGACTCTGCTCCGGCACGTGCGCCGCCGCCCGTCGGGCCACCAGCGAGTCGGACGGATCACCGAGCCGCAACTCCAGCCGGGAGCCGAAGAGGTCCCGGATGGCGGGCCGGAAATCCAGCCAACGTACCGCGCTGGCCACCACGTGCACGCCGTAGGAGAGCCCCCGGGTCGCCAGGTCGGTGATCAGTGGTTCCAGGTCGTCGTACTCGGCACGCAGGGTCGTCCACCCGTCCACGACGAGGAACACGTCGCTGAACTGGTCGGTACCGCCCGCGTCGGTGTTGCCATCGCGTCGCTGCCGCCAAACGGCCATCGACTCCACGCCCAGTTCGGCGAAGCGACGTTCCCGGTCGGCGAGCAGGGTGGCCATCTCGCCCACGGTGCGGCGTACGCCGGTGGGGTCGGCCCGACCGGTGACCCCACCGACATGCGGCAGGTCGCGTACCGAGGCCAGCCCGCCGCCACCGAAGTCGAGGCAGTAGACCTGCGCCTCGGCCGGCGTGTGGGTGAGAGCCAGCGCGCAGATCAGCGTACGCAGCGCGGCGGACTTACCGCTCTGCGTACCACCGACCACGGCGACATGGCCGGCCGCCCCGTCCAGCGCCAACCACAACACGTCACGGCGTTGCTCGTAGGGCCGGTCGACGACGGCCACCGGTACCTGCAGGCTGCCGTGCAGTTCGGGATTGCCGAAGGTCAGCCCCCGGACCGGATCGATCGTGAGCGGACCGACCAACTCGTCCATCGCCGGAGGGGCATCCAGTGGTGGCAGCCACACCTGGTGCGCTGGCGCGCCCTGCCCCGCCAGCCGGTCGACCAGCAGATGCAGCAGGGTCTCCGTGCCGTCCGCCTCGTCTTCGACGACCGGTGGCGCGGGCGGCTGTGGCACGGGCGTGGCATGGGTGGAGAAGGCGAGCAGGCGGGGACGGTCGGCTCCGGCCTCGTCGGTCGCCAGGACGCGCCGACGCGCCGGACCGGAGACGTACGCGGTCTTGAAACGCAGCAACGGCTCGGTGCCGAAGCGCAGGTAGCCGTGCCCCGGCGACGGGGGTAGCTCGTGCGCGTCGGGCACCCCGAGCACCGTGCGGGACTCCAGCGAGGAGAAGGTCCGCAGTCCGATCCGGTACGACAGGTGGGTGTCCAGCCCGCGCAGCCGTCCCTCCTCCAGCCGCTGGCTCGCCAGCAGCAGGTGCACCCCGAGCGACCGGCCCAGCCGGCCGATCTGGACGAACAGGTCGATGAAATCCGGCTTGGCCGAGAGCAGTTCGGAGAACTCGTCACAGATCAGCAGCAGCGACGGCAACGGTGCCAGCGGGCTGCCGGCCATCCGGGCCCGCTCGTAGTCGCGCAGGCTGGCGAAGTTGCCGGCGCGGCGCAGCAACTCCTGTCGGCGGACCAGCTCGCCGTTGATCGCATCGACCATCCGGTCAACCAACGGCAACGCGTCGGCCAGGTTGGTGATCACGGCGGCGGTGTGCGGCAGCCGGTCGAAGGGGGCGAAGGTGGCCCCACCCTTGAAGTCGACAAGCACGAAGTTGAGCTGCTCGGCGGAATGGGTGGCGGCCAACCCGAGCACCAGCGTACGAAGCAGCTCGGACTTGCCGGAGCCGGTGGCCCCGATCAGCAGCCCGTGCGGGCCCATGCCGCCCTGCGCCGACTCCTTCAGGTCCAACTCGACCGCGCCGCCGTCCACGCCGACGCCGATCGGCACCCGCAGCCGGTCCCGCGTCGACCTTGGCATCCAGCCCTGCTCGGCGGTGAAGCCCTCCGGATCGCCGATGCCGAGCAACTCCGGCAGACCCGGCTCGACGCCCGGTGCGGGATCGGCGTCCCGCGCGGCGGCCAACCGCAGCGGTGCCAGCCGGCGCGCCACCGCCTCGGCCTCGACGACCTCCAGCGCGTCGACCCGGCCGACCTCGGCCGGCCCCTCCGAGGAATGCGAGTGCAACCGGCCGTCGCGCAGCTCCAGCAGCAGCGCGAACCGGTCGAGCAGCCGCGGCGGTGGAGTGTCCAGGTCGATCAGGGTCACCGCGTCGATGCCGCCGTCCCCGACCAGTTCGGTGGCACCGGTGAGGTCACCACCGTCGAGCACGATCACCAGGTGCGGCCCTTCCGAGGCCGGTCCGGCCGGGCTGAACCTGGACCGGTTGGCCAGCACCCGGTCGAGCAGTCGTTCCAACTCCACGGCGGAGCTGGCCACCAGCCGTACCGGACCGAGGGCGTCGGTGCGGGTGGGGTGCTGGGCGTGCGGCAACCACTTGACCCACTCCCAGTGTCCGCGTCGTTCCGGCCCGGCACAGATGGCGATCAGCAGCTCGTCCGGGGCGTGGAAGACCGCGAGCTGGGTGAGGATGGCCCGGGTCAGCGCCTGGGCGGCCGGCGACCCGGTGGGGCCGGCCGGAGCGGCCCGAACGAAGACCCGGGCGAAGCTGCGCAGCGACAGGGCCACCGGCAGGTCGGGCACCACCGAGTACGCGTCGAGGAAGCGGCGCAACGCGCCCGCCGTCATCGGCTCCAGTTCCTCCAGCGGACGGGTGACCGGTGGCACCAACGGCGTCGCCAGCGTCTGCGGCCCGACGGCGACCCGGATCACCGCGAAGTCCGGGTCCGTGGGACGCCGCTCCCAGACCCGGTGACTGTGCACCGTCGACCAGAGCAGCGACGGATCGGGATGCCGGTAGCAGAGGCCGGCACGCTGCCGGGTCGCGGTCTGCCGGACCTGCCGCCGCAGGGTCGCCAGGTGTCGCAGGTACTCCCGGCGGGCGGCCATCATCTCGGACTTCTTCGGGGTGCCCGAGGCGCTGCCCCAGGAGGTCGCCAGCATTGCCAGGGAGGAGAGGCCGAACATGCCGCCGACCACGTAGGCGTAGGCCCCGCCGCCCCGGCCGAACATCATCGCCATCGCGACCGTGCCGCCGAGCATCGGCAACACCATCAGCAGTTGGTGCCAGCGGGCGCCGCTACCGACGGGAACCTCCGGGGGCGCCTGCACCGGCAGGTCACCGACGGGTATCTCGGGCGCTGGGCGTCGCGCCGGCCGCCGGATGACGACAGTGGACACTCGACCTCCCGACTGCGCACGGTAACCCGAGCCTGGCTCATCGTAGGTAAAGTCCTGTCGTCCGCGCAGCAGCAGACCCGCTCGGCTCGGGATGGAGATCAGTCATTAACGCTTCCCCACGGCTGAAAGCCGGGGGATTTCTGGCTCGGACCGCGCGGAACCATTGATCCGGAGGGAGGTCGCGTCGCCGAGTTCCCCAGCCTGCGATCCCGGCTACCCACCCTGTGGACCGACAGCTATTCGTCGCCACTGTCGGCGGCGCAACTTCGGAGGTCACCAAACGCTATGTCGAAAACCAACGAAAGGCTTGACCGCCCTTACCTCCCCGTGGCTGAAGCCAGGGGTTTCACGGGCGGATTCTGATGACAGTCGGGCTGGCTCGGGTCACCGTCAGCACGCCCCACCGGCGGGTCGACGTGGCGCTACCGGAGCAGGTGCCCCTCGCCGAGCTGCTGCCCGAGGTGCTGCGCCACGCCGGTGACGGGCTTGCCGACGACGGGGAACAGCACGGTGGCTGGCTGCTGCGGCGGGCCGACGGCAGCGTGTTGGCCGGTGGCCAGGCGCTGCTCGCCCAGGGGGTCCGCGACGGTGAGGTGCTGCACCTGGTGCCGGCTCACACCGAGTGGCCGGAATTCGAGTACGACGACGTGGTGGAGGCCATCGCCGATGCGGCCCGCCGTCGGGGCGGGGCCTGGTCGCCGCGTGCGACCCGGGTGGCGGCGCTGGCCGGTGCCGGTGTCCCGCTCGCCGTCGGCCTGCTCGCCCTGGCCGCCGGTGGGCCCGGCGACCCCGCCGGCTGGCCGGCCGCGACCGTGGTGGCGGGTCTGCTGGTGCTGGCCGGCACCGTGCTCTCCCGTGCCCACGGCGACGGAGCGGCCGGCGCGGCGCTCGGCGGTCACGCGTTGCCCTACGCGGCGCTGGCCGGTGCCCTCGCCGTCAGCTCGGGCGACCCGGTCGGGCCGGTCGGCGTGCTGCGCTGGGTGGGTGCTGCGGAACTGCTCGCCGGGTCGGTGGCGTTGCTGCTCGTCTCGGTGCTGGGGTTGTTCGGGGTGGCCACCCGGCTGCGGATCTTCGTGGCTGGCATGGTGGTGGGCGCGGGCGGCGGATCAGCCGCCCTCGGGGGCCTGCTGCTCGGTCCGGCCGGCGCCGCCGCGGTTCTGCTCGGTGCGCTGATCTTCGCCATCGGAGCTGTCCCACTGCTGGCCATCCGGCTGGGCAAGGTGCCGTTGCCGCCGATGACCCTGCCGACCGACCCGCCGGACGACTCGGAGCGCGCCCGTGACCTGCCGGACCGTCGCCAGGTGTACGCGGCCGTGGCGCGCACCGAGGAGATGCTGACCGGCATGCTGATCGGCCAGGCGGTGCTGACCGTGGGCGCGGCGGTGATCCTCGCCAGCACCGGTGGCATCGCCGGTTGGCTGCTGGTCGGGGTGACCTCGACGGTGCTGCTGCTCCGCGCCCGGCTCTTCATGACGGTCCGGCACCGGGTCGCGCCGGTGCTCGCCGGCCTGGCCGGGTACGCGGTCCTCGGCGGAGTGCTGGCCGGGGCCGCCGGCGCACCGGTCCGGCTGGCCCTGGTCGCCGGTGGGCTGCTGATCGCGCTCCTGGTGGTGGCGGGCGGCACGACGTACGCTCGCCGGTCGGTCTCCCCGTACGTCGGGCGGATCGCCGACCTCACCGACACCCTGCTGGTGGTCTCCGTGGTGCCGACCGCCTGCGCGGTGCTCGGCCTGTACGAGCGGGCCCGGGGACTGCTCGGGTGAGCGGCCTCGGGCCCGTCGGAGACGTCAGTGCGTGGACTCGCCGCGCTCCTCGGCCTCCCTGGCCCGCCGGTACGAAGCCTGGATCTCGGCCTCGGCCTCGGTCCGCCCCACCCAGGTCGCGCCCTCGACCGACTTGCCCGGCTCAAGATCCTTGTACACCTCGAAGAAGTGCTGGATCTCCAGCCGGTCGAACTCGCCCAGGTGATGTATGTCGCGCAGGTGCTCCTGCCGCGGGTCCTCGTAGGGGACGCAGAGGACCTTGTCGTCGCCGCCCTTTTCGTCGGTCATCCGGAACATGCCAATGGTGCGGCACCGGATCAGGCAGCCTGGGAAGGTCGGCTCGGGTACCAGTACCAGGGCGTCCAGCGGGTCGCCGTCCGCGCCGAGGGTGCCCTCGATGAAGCCGTAGTCGGCCGGGTACTGCGTGGAGGTGAAGAGGGTACGGTCCAGCCGGATCCGTCCGCTCACGTGGTCCACCTCGTACTTGTTGCGGTGACCCTTGGGGATCTCAACCGTGACGTCGAAATCCATCTGCACGCTCCTCGTTGGCCCACGCTGGCTTGACGGAACCGGCGGCAGAGCCGGGCGGGCGAATGCCACCCCGCCGACTCCGGCCGCCGCATAGTCTTCGGACCGAAGTAGTGTCACCCAGGCCGGTTCCCGGTGGCGGAGGAGGGGGTCGTGGGGAGGGAAGATTCACACTACCGTCCAGGCGGTTCCGCCGAGGGCGGTGACAACCAGTCGTCGGCGAAGCCGGTGTCCGGACGGGTGCCGGTACCGGACGCGCAGGTCCTCCGGCCGCAATCCCCGACGCCACCCGCCGCACCGACACCCGGGGAGCGGGCCGACGCGAACCACGTGCCGACCGCGTCGCCGCTGGAATCGGCAGCCGTGCCGGTGAGTCCGGCGCCGGCAGGCCCGCCGACCAACCCGCCGAGCCAACCGCCGACCAGCCCGCCGAGCCAACCGCCGACCGGTACGGCGCCGCCGCCGGTCGCGCCGGCATCACGCCGGAAGCTGCCGCTGGTGCTCGCCGCCGTGCTGGTGCTCGTGCTGGTCGCGGTGGGTCTGGTCGTGATCCGGCCCGGGCCGGTGGGCCGGTGGTTGGGCGATGCGCCCGCGACACCGACCGCCACCGGAACGGTGGAGTCCACGCCGGTCGCGGTGCTGGCCGCCGCCGACACCGCTGCGCCGCCGCCCACCGCGGACGGGCTGCGAGCCACGCTCGAACCGCTGATTGGCGTCACCGCTCTGGGTAGCCGCGTCAACCTGGCGGTGGCCGACGCGCTCACCGGAGAGATGCTCTTCGATCACGGTGGCGGCCAGGGAACCGTGCCGGCCTCGGTGACCAAGCTGTTGACCGCCGTGACGGTGTTGACCGCCCGAGGCCCCGGCCATCGGATCCCCACCCGTGCGGTCGCCGGCACGCAGCCTGGCGAGGTGATTCTGGTCGGCGGTGGAGATCCGACGTTGGCAGCCGACGCGAAGGGCTTCTACCCGGGGGCAGCCAGCCTCACCGACCTCGCCGCCCAGGTCCGTACGGCGCTGGGCGGTGCCGCACCCACCAGCATCGTGGTCGACTCGTCGCGCTACTCCGGGCCGGTGTACGGACCCGGCTGGGACGACGACATTCCCACTGGCGGCTACGGCGGGGCGATCACCGCACTGATGCTCGACGGTGCGCGCAAGAATCCGAAGGCCGGTCAGGGATGGGCCGAACGGGTCGCCGAACCGGACCTGTTCGCCGGCCGCGCCTTCGCCAAACTGCTCGGGGTGCCGGCCGACGCCGTACGCAAGGGGACCGCCCCGCCAGCGCCGACCGAGACGACCGAGGCGACGGAACCGGGCGGCGGCGGCGAACCCGGTGCCGAACTGGGCGTGGTGCACTCGCCGCCACTGATCCGGCTGGTCGACATCATGATCAGCGATAGCGACAACATCGTCGCCGAAGCGCTGGCCCGCCAGGTCGCCCTGGCTCGTGACCGGCCGGCCTCCTTCGCCGGCGCCGCTGCGGCGATGGCCGACGTGGTGGCCGAACTGGCTCTTCCGACGGACGGCCTGCTCCTCGCCGACGGCAGCGGACTGTCCCGGAAGAATCTCATCAGCCCGGTACTGCTGACCGAGTTGTTGGCGCTCGCGGCCAGCCCCGATCGGCCCGAACTCGCCGCCGTCTTCGGCGGGCTGCCGGTCGCGGGCTGGTCCGGCACCCTGCGCGACAGGTACGGCGCGGCACCCGGCACGGCCGCCGGAGTCGGTGTGGTCCGGGCCAAGACCGGCACGTTGACCAGGGTGCACGCCATCGCGGGAGTGGTGACCACCGCCGAAGGGCGGCTGCTCACCTTCGCCGTACTCACCGACGACGTGCCGCCGGACGGGATGGAACCGGCGAGGGCGGCACTGGACAGGATCGCCGCCGCCCTCGCCGGCTGCGGCTGTCGCTGAGCGGGCCGACCCCACCGGTGGCGCAGGTTGCGCTGCCCCCGCGACGGGCCGCCGCCACCCTGCCGTCCGGCCGGCGCCGCGTTCGGCCCGCCGGGGTAAGTGTCGCGGCGCGGGTACGGTGGGTTGCATGGCGCAGTTCGTGGACTGGGATCTGGCCACCGCGACGGCGGGGGCACTGGGCAAGTCGGGGCCCCGGGTGACGTACGACGAAGCCACCGAGGTGGTTTCCGAGCTGCGCCGGTTGACCGACGAGGCGGCCGGACACGTCGCCGACTACACCGGGCTGACCTCGCAGGTCACTCACCCGCCGGTGCGGGTGGTCGATCGGCGTGACTGGGCGGCGACCAACATCGCCGGGCTCCGCGAGGTGATCACCCCGCTGGTCGGCCGGCTCGCACCGGACAAGCAACCGGGGCCGCTGACCGAGGCGATCGGTTCCCGGGTGACCGGGGTGCAGGCGGGCACCGTGCTGGCCTACCTCTCCGGCCGGGTCCTCGGGCAGTACGAGGTCTTCTCCGCCGACCCGGGGCAGCTGCTGCTGGTCGCCCCGAACATCGTCGAGGTCGAGCGCAAACTGGGCGCGGATCCCCGCGACTTCCGGCTCTGGGTCTGCCTGCACGAGGTGACCCACCGCACGCAGTTCACCGCCGTGCCCTGGATGCGGGCCTACTTCCTCGGTGAGGTGCAGGCGTTCGTCGACGCCGCGCAGGGTGGCGAGCACCTGTTGGAGCGACTGCGCCGGGGGGTGAGCACCCTTGCCGACGCGGTCCGTGACCCGCAGAGCCGATCCAGCGTGCTGGACATCGTGCAGACCCCCGGACAGCGAGCCGTGCTGGACCGGCTGACCGCCCTGATGACCCTGCTGGAGGGGCACGCCGAGTTCGTGATGGACGGCGTCGGCCCGCAGGTGATTCCGAGTGTGGAGCGGATCAGGGCCGGCTTCAACCGACGGCGCGAGGCCGGCAACCCGGTGGAGAAGACGATCCGGCGGTTGATCGGCATCGACGTCAAGATGCGGCAGTACGCCGAGGGCCGCAAGTTCGTGCACGCCGTGGTGGACCGGGTCGGCATGACCGGCTTCAACCGGGTCTTCGAGTCGCCGCTGACCCTGCCCCGGTTGTCTGAGCTGAGCGAACCGGATGCCTGGGTGGCGCGGGTGCACGGTCCGGTCGGTCCGGTACCGACCGCCGGCTGAAGACGTCACTCCACCGATGGCACCGCTCGCCCCACCCGTGGCCGCGATCCGGGTCGCGGTCCGTCGCGCGTTGGCCGACCTGCCGACGGACGGCCCGGTGCTGGTCGCCTGCTCGGGTGGAGCAGACTCGCTGGCCCTGGCCGCGGCCACCGCGTTCGTGGCGCCCCGGGCGGGCCGCACCGCCGGGCTGGTGACCGTCGATCACGGGTTGCAGTCCGGGTCGGGGCAGCGAGCCGAGGCGGTGGCGCGTTGGGCGCAGGGTGCCGGTCTGGCACCGGTGGAAACGGTCCGGGTCGAGGTCGCCGGCCGGCCCGGTGGCCCCGAAGCGGCAGCCCGCGACGCCCGTTACCAGGCGTTGGCCGAGGTCGCCGGGCGGTACGGCGCAGCGGCGCTGCTCACCGGACACACCCGGGACGATCAGGCGGAGACGGTACTGCTCGCGCTGGCTCGGGGCGCTGGCCCGCGCGGACTCGCCGGCATGCCGGCCCGCCGGGACCTGGCCGGCACTCCTCTCGTACGCCCGTTGTTGGAGATCGGGCGGGCGGAGACCCGTGCCGCCTGCGTGGCCCTCGGACTGCCGACCTGGGAGGACCCGCACAACAGCGACCCGGCGTACGCCCGCTCCCGGGTCCGCGCCGATGTGCTGCCGGTGCTGGTCAGCGCGCTCGGGCCGGGCGTGCTGGACAACCTCGCCCGTACCGCCACGCTGGTGGCGGCGGACAACGCCGTCCTCGACGAACTCGCCGACGCGGCGTTGGGTCAGGCCCGGCATCCTGATGGTGGATTGGCCACCGGAGCGCTGGCGGATCTGGCACCCGCAGTGCGTGGTCGGGTGCTGCGCGCCTGGGCCCACGAGTTGGGCGCATCGCCGGCCGCGCTGTCGCATCGCCATGTCGCCGCGCTCGACGCGCTGGTCACCGCGTGGCGTGGCCAACGAGCCAGCTACCTTCCGGGCGGGCTGCGGGTGCTCCGTCGCGCCGATCGGCTGGTGTCCGAGCTGCCACCGGCGACACCGAACGGTCGAGCACCGGGTGGTTGACCGGTGACCCGGTCAACCGGTGAGAGCCCGGTCGCGGAACGTGGTGCGGTACGCCTGCGGTGTGGCACCGACCCGGCGGGTGAAGTGGTGCCGCAGGGCGGCGGCGTCGCCGAAGCCGGCCCGATCGGCCACCGCCTCCACGGTGAGCGCCGTGTCCTCCAACAGCCGGCGGGCCAGCAGGACGCGTTGGTTGGTGAGCCAGTCATGCGGGGTGGTACCCGTCTCGGCACGGAACCGACGGGCGAACGTCCGTGGTGCCATCCCGGCCCGCGCGGCCAACTCGTCGACGGTGGTCTGCCGGCCCAGATGTCCCATCAGCCATTCCAGCACCGGCTCCAGGGTGGGCGCCTCCGGTGCCTTCGGGATCGGCGCCTCGATGTACTGGGCCTGTCCGCCGGCGCGGTGCGGGGGCACCACCATCCGTCGGGCGAGTCGGGTGGCGGTCGCCGAGCCGTGTTCCTGGCGTACCAGGTGCAGGCAGGCGTCGATGCCGGCGGCGGTGCCCGCGCTGGTGAGCAGGCGGCCGTCCTGCACGTAGAGCGAGTTGCCGCGTACCCGGGCACTCGGGTGCCGGCGCTGCAACTCGTCGACGTGCCGCCAGTGGGTGGTGCACTCCCGGCCGTCGAGCAGTCCGGCCTCGCCCAGCAGGTACGCCCCCGCACACACGCTGAACAGGTACGCGCCCCGGTCGGCGGCCCGGCGTAGCGCCTGGTGGACCTCGGCCGGGGCGGTGGTGGCGGGGGCGTGTGCGGGAACGGCGACCAGGTCCGCCTCATCCAGCGGCGTCAGGTCGGCGCTCGGCACCAGGTGGAAACCGGCGGAGGTGCGGACCGGGGCCTGCCGAGGTCCACACACGTCGAAGCGGTAGCCGGGTAGCCCGTCAGCGGTGCGGTCGGTGCCGAACACCTCAGCGAGTACGCCGAGCTCGAACGGGGCGACCCCGTCCAGGACGAGCACGGCGACCGACCGAAGCATGTGACGAGGGTAACCGCAGTAGTGGCAGGAAATCGATTGTCGATGACATTTCTGCCACTGTCCGGCAGCGGGCGGGGTGCGCAGACTGACAGATGTCCGGTGCGCATCGGCGGCGACACGACAACCGCAGCAGCAAGAAAGCGAGCGCCGCCATGGGTTTCCTGTTTTTTCTGCTCTTCTTCTTCTCCCTCGCTCTGCTCTCCGCCCTGGGGTTGACCGCAGACAGCCGTGACTCCGCGGACTGGAAGCCCTCCGACGCAGGCCGCAGGTGGCAGTCCTGCCGCTATTGAGATGTTTGCTCCATTAATCCGAAGATTCCCGGTCGGGGCCGCCGTGAAACGGGCGGCCCCGCCGACGGTGCACCCGGGGCGTACGGCAGGCTAGGGACATGGCTGACGGCTCCTGGTACGACGCCGACATCGACCACGTGATCATCTCCGAGGCACAGATCCGCGAAAAGACCGCAGAACTGGCCAAGCAGGTCTCCGCGGACTACGCCCATGTCACCGACGGACTGCTGCTCGTCTGCGTGCTCAAGGGCGCGGTCATGTTCATGGCCGACTTCGCCCGGGCGCTGGGCCGGCACGGACCCCCGGCCGAGCTGGACTTCATGGCCATCTCCTCGTACGGACAGGGCACCACCTCCTCCGGTGTGGTGCGCATCCTCAAGGACCTCGACCGCGACATCGCCGGCCGGCACGTCGTCGTCGTCGAGGACATCGTCGACACCGGGCTGACCCTGTCCTGGCTGCTGCGCTACCTGGAGTCGCGGTCGGCGGCGAGCGTCGAGGTGGTCGCCCTGTTCCGCAAGCCGGACGCGGTCAAGGTGACGGTGCCGGTCAAGTACGTGGGCTTCGACATCCCGACCGAGTTCGTCGTCGGATACGGGCTCGACTTCGGTGAGCGCTACCGGGAGCTGCCGTACGTGGGGGTGCTCAAGCCGGAGGTCTACGCCCGCTCCTGACCGTGCCGGCATCCGTGGCGTCGCAGCGTGACCAGGCTGTCGGACCGGTCGTCACGCGCCGCCCCGGGTGCCGTCCCGGACGCGCCCACCCGACATTCAGCCGACTTTCAGCTGGTCGGACTACCTTTGATGACGGTGTCCCGGGGATCCGACTCCGGGCCACGCCGACTGACATCCGGTTCGCCGTGCGCGTAAGTGCTGGGCTCGCCAGCTCATACCGGTCGCGCACGGTGTACCGTCGAATGACCGTGGCGCGGCAATCGCGCCCCGGGGTCGAGGCCGGCCCGCACGGCGGCTCCGGCAGCCGCCCCGGCGGCGACACCCACAGTCGGTCAGGACGTCGATCAGGAGGATGCGGGCGTCTCGGCGCTCGACAACAGCATGGAACGTACGCGTTTCTTCCGCCGACCGGTGTTCTGGGTCATCCTGGTCATCCTCGGCGCCGTCGTGCTCAGTCAGTTGTTCACCGGTGGACCCAGCTACCACCGGGTGGACACGTCCGTCGCGCTCGACCAGCTCAACAAGGGCGGTATCGAGAAGGTCGTCTTCCAGGACAAGGAACAGACGATCCAGCTTGAGCTGGCCGAGGAGACCGAGTTCGGCGACACCACCACGAAGCTGATCGAGGCCCAGTTCCCCTACGAGGTCGGCAACGAGGTCTGGAACCAGGTTCTCGACGCGAAAGCCAACAACCGGGTGACCGGACCGGCCGACACGGAGGTGTCGTCCGACAGCATCTGGGTCAGCCTGCTGGTCAACCTGCTCCCCATCGTGCTGCTCGTGCTACTGCTGCTCTTCTTCATGTCGCAGATGCAGGGTGGCGGCTCCCGGGTGCTCAACTTCGGCAAGTCCAAAGCGAAGATGATCACCAAGGACACGCCGAAGACGACCTTCGCCGACGTGGCGGGCTCCGAAGAGGCCGTCGAGGAACTGCACGAGATCAAAGACTTCCTGCAGAATCCGGCGAAGTACCAGGCGCTCGGCGCGAAGATCCCGAAGGGCGTACTCCTCTTCGGCCCGCCCGGTACCGGTAAGACGCTGCTCGCCCGCGCGGTGGCCGGCGAGGCCGGAGTGCCGTTCTACTCGATCTCCGGTTCGGACTTCGTGGAGATGTTCGTCGGTGTCGGCGCCAGCCGGGTCCGTGACCTGTTCGAGCAGGCCAAGGCGAACGCACCCGCGATCGTCTTCGTCGACGAGATCGACGCCGTCGGCCGGCACCGTGGCGCCGGCATGGGCGGCGGTCACGACGAGCGCGAGCAGACCCTGAACCAGCTCCTCGTCGAGATGGACGGCTTCGACGTCAAGGGCGGCGTCATCCTGATCGCCGCCACCAACCGACCGGACATTCTCGACCCGGCGCTGCTGCGTCCGGGCCGGTTCGACCGGCAGATCCCGGTCGACGCCCCCGACATGGAAGGCCGCAAAGCCATCCTGCGGGTGCACGCCAAGGGCAAGCCGTTCACCCCGGACGTCGACCTCGACTCGGTGGCGAAGCGGACGCCGGGCTTCAGCGGTGCCGACCTCGCCAACGTGATCAACGAGGCGGCCCTGCTGACCGCGCGCAAGGACCAGCGGGCCATCTCCAACGACTCCCTCGAAGAGTCGATTGACCGGGTGATCGCCGGCCCGCAGCGGCGTACCCGGGTGATGAGCGACCAGGAAAAGAAGATCACCGCGTATCACGAGGGCGGGCACGCGCTGGTCGCCTGGGCGCTGCCGCACGCCGCGCCGGTGCACAAGGTGACGATCCTGTCCCGCGGTCGCTCCCTGGGCCACACCCTCGTGCTGCCCACGGAGGACAAGTACACCCAGACCCGAGCCGAGATGATCGACACCCTGGCGTACGCGCTCGGCGGCCGGGCCGCCGAGGAACTCGTCTTCCACGAGCCCACCACCGGTGCCGGCAACGACATCGAGAAGGCCACCCAACTGGCCCGCGCGATGATCACCCAGTACGGCATGAGTTCCAAGCTCGGTGCAATCAAGTACGGCACCAGCGGCGACGAACCGTTCCTCGGTCGCAACATGGGCCACGAGCGGGACTACTCCGACGTGGTCGCCGCCGAGATCGACGGCGAGATGCGGGCTCTGATCGAACTGGCCCACGACGAAGCCTGGGAGATCCTGGTCGAGTACCGGGACGTCCTGGACAACATCGTGCTCGAGCTGATGGAGAAGGAGACCCTCTCCACCGCCGACATGGCCCGGATCTGCGCCCGGGTGGTGAAGCGTCCGCCGATGGCCCCGTACAACGGCTTCGGCAAGCGGCAGCCCTCCACCGAGCCACCCGTGCTCACCCCGGCGGAGAAGGACGCGCTCAAGGTGCAGGCAGAGGCCGACGGCGCGCAGGCGACCGTCGGTGGCGGCAGCTCGAACAACTCGGACGGTTCGCACTGAACACCGACGACACGGCGGCCAGTTTCCCCCAGCGGGGACTGGCCGCCTCCGCCACCGAACCCGACACCGAACGCCTCGACTACATCGCCGCGCGGCTGGTCAACGGTCGGCTGACCGGCCGTCCCGTCGAGGACGCCGTGGACCTCGGCCGGATCGAGAAGGCGGTCCGTGAGATCCTGATCGCGGTCGGGGAGGATCCGGACCGCGACGGCCTCCAGCAGACCCCGGCCCGGGTCGCCCGGGCGTACGCGGAACTCTTCGCCGGACTCCGCGTCGACCCGGCCACCGTGCTCACCACCACCTTCGAGGCCAACCACGAGGAACTGGTGCTGGTCCGGGACATCGACGTGATGAGCCTCTGCGAGCACCACCTGCTGCCGTTCCGGGGCAGTGCCCACATCGGTTACATCCCGGGGCCCGACGGGCGGATCACCGGGCTGTCCAAGCTGGCCCGACTGGTCGAGGTCTTCGCCCGACGCCCCCAGGTGCAGGAGCGTCTCACCTCGCAGATCGCGGATCTGCTGATGGAGCGGCTGGAGCCGCGCGGCGTCATCGTCGTCCTCGAGTGCGAACACATGTGCATGGCGATGCGGGGCATCCAGAAGTCCGGCGCCAAGACGATCACCTCGGCGGTCCGGGGCACGTTGCAGCGGGACGCCAAGTCCCGGGCTGAGGCGATGGCTCTGATCATCCCTCGCTGACCAGGGGCCGCTCAGGACGACAGCATCGCCAGCACGATCCCCGCGTTGACCACCACGGCCGGGACCAGGCAGGCCAGTGCGCCGAACCGTGGCGTACGGTCCACCCGTTGCCCGGGACCCGCCGGGAAGCAACGGCCCACCGCGAACCAGCCCAGGCCGAACGCGACCGCCGGGGCCGGCAGCCCCACCAGCAACGCCAGGGCGGTCACCGCACCGGTGCCGGCCAGCAGATACACCACCATCAGAAGAACCGGTACGAGCAGCCCCAACGGCCCGTACACCAGCAGGTTGCGAGCGCGGGACGGCCAGTGCGCGACCCGGGACAGACCACGGGCGGCGAGTGTGTCGTCCGCGCCGACAGCACACCGTTGGGCCTCCCGCAACGCCGTCGACACGGCCGCCGGGCCGGCACTCATCGAGCGGGTCGCCTCGGCCAGTTCCGGTGGCGTCGGCGTCAGCGAGATCGGTGGTACGCCCAGCTCACGTAGCCGGGTCTCCTGCGGCGCCAGCCGAATGCGTACCCCGGCCAGCTCGTCCCGGGCGGCCTGGACCGCGCGAGCCTGCTCGCCGGCCGCGGTCGCCGCGCCCCGACGTACCCCGTCGAGTTGGCGGGCGGCGGCCAGGTAGTCGGTCCACGCGGCCCGCACCGGATCCCCCGCCGCGTCGGTCGTCCGCTGCCGAACAGGCCCGGTGGCGGTGACCGGAGAGCCGTCCACAGTCGTCATCGGGGCTCCCCCTCCGTCACGGCCGGCACGTCGTAGGGAACCAGCACCATGCCGCGCTCTCCCGGCCCGTCCCAGAGCACCACCCGGTCAGGTCGGGGGCGCCACTCCACCGGACGACCGAACACCGGGGTGAGCTGCGCACCCGGCACACCCGCCACCGCCACGGCGGTCAGCTTGTCCACCGTCTCGTCCGGTTCCATCAGGGTCGCGAACGACGGCACCGTGCGCCACCAGCCGAGCAGGTGCTGCCCGGCCGGTGGCCCGTCGCGCAGCAGGGCCCGCAGTCGGGCCGGCGGCAGCTGCTCGGCCGGCGCCACATCCAGCCCGAAGACAACCAGGTAGGCAGGCTCACCGGCGTCGGCCACGGCGACCAGCCCGGCCAGGTCCACCCGGTCGACCTGGTGGCGTTCGGCCAACTCCAGAACGAGAGCATCGGCCACCGGTGCCGCCTCGCCATCAGGGGCGGCGATCACGAAACGCGCCGTACCCACCGGGTGGTGAGCCGCAGTGCTGCGGGCGGCAGTCGCCAGCAGGCGACAGGCGGCAGGTCGTGGACCGAGAACCGCGAGATTGCGTCCCGCCGCCGGTCCGAACGGCACCGCCGCGGTGCTGCGCGCGACATCCACCGCCCGCCCGAGCAACGCGGCCGGAGCGATGGACTGCCCGGCGACCGCGGCCCGGTAGCGGGGATCGTTGCTCAGCAGTGGGCGCGCGTACCCCGCGAAGACGACAGGTGGCGTCGCGTCCGGCGGGCGGGCCGTCCAGAGCCGGTGGCGCAGCTCGGCCACCACGTCCGGCTCGTCTGCGGGATCGGGGAACCGGACCATCCGCTCATGTCCACGGATCGCACCCCGTGGACCGCCGAGACCGCCTGCGGTGTTCACCACCGCGCTGCCCACCGGCAGACCGGCCGCAGCGTCGTTGGTGGGCGCCAGCACCGCACCGCCGCCAGGCAGCGCCACCCGCACCGGGAACTGGCCCAGCAGCGAGTCCCGTTGCCCACTGTCCGAACGGGTGCCCAGACCCAGGTCACCCTCGCCGGCCAACACCAGCTGGACACCGTACGCCCGACCCGTCCTGGCCAGCGCGTCCAACCGGACGGTCACCTCGGCAGCCAGACGATCCCGTTCGGCGAGAAGCACCGGCAGGTTCTCCAGCACACAGACGATCCGGGGGAGCGGGCGATGCCCGCGCAGCTCGGCGAAACGCTGCCCTCCCGCGCGGGCGGACGCCTCCGCACGCCGTTGCACCTCGACCGTCAACTGCTCCAACAGGTCCAGTACGTACTCCCGGTCGGCGGCCATCGCCGCGGCCCGCACCTGCGGGATCCAGGACCGGTCCCGCTCGGTCTGCAGGAACTCCGCAAAGGACTCACCGTCACCGAGATCCACCAGATACAGCGACAACTCGTCCGGGCCGTAGCGAGTGACGAGACCGAGTAACGCCGTGGTCAGGAAGGTGGACCGGCAACCCCGGGACCTGCCGCTCACCAACCAGTGCGGGGTCAGTTCGGTGAAACCGAGCGAAACCGGTCGTCCGCCGGCATCGCCGATGGTGCTGCTCAGCCCGTTCGTCCCGGCCGCCTGCCACAGCTCGTCCGGTGGCGGCAGCAGGTGCGACAGGGAAAGCCGGCTGCCGGCCTCGATCTGGGTGGCGATCCTGCGGCACACGGAGTCGACCAGTTCGGCCGGCGGATCCGGGTCGACGAAGACCGGAGAGTTCAGCCCTCCGTCGGTGCCGCCCCCGGCGAACGCCGCGTCCGGCGGATCACCGAGCAACGCGTAGGCGGTCCGCATCGCCAGTGACGTAGCCCTGGGCAGTGGACCCCGCCCGGTCGGGGGCCACCCCGCCACCACCAGGTGCAACCCGGCCGCCGGCCCCTGCTCGGCGAGGGCCTCGATCCGTGCCAGGTCGCTTGGCCGGTGCGGCTCGGGAAGCGTGGCCAGCACCAGCAGCAGCGAGCGGTCGTGTCGCCGAGGGCCGGAGGCTTCCGGTGCCACCCACCGCTCCGCCTCGGCCAGCACGGTCTGCAGACCCTCGGTGTCCGTGGCCGGCGGAGCCAGCACCCCGGCATCCCCTAGCGCCGCGAACGGTGCCAGCGCGACACCCGTCGCATCCACCGTCCGTACCAGCAGCGCCCCCGCCGGTGTCGCCGCCAACGACCGCAGCAGTACGGCCCGCAGCAGCCCGGAGACACGTGGGTCGTGTGCGTCGGCATCCACCGCGAGGTGGCCGCTGCCGAACATCGGCACCAGCGCCGGGAACCGTGCGTCGTCCAGCGGAGCGGCGGTTCCCACCCGGACGAACGGCGGTGGTCCCTCGCCGGCGGGATGTGCCGGATCGATCCCGTCCAGCGTGGACCCGGCCCAACCGGGAGCGAGAACCGTGGCCGCGTCGCGTAGCCGCTCGGCCAGCGCGTACTGCCGGCGCTGGTCAGCCGGAACCGGACGGGTCTCGTCGAGGATCGTCGTCGCCGCCGCGACCGTCGCCGCGGCTCGGCGGTGCAACGCGGCGGCGCGAAGCGTCCGTGCCGTCGGACCGCCCACCGTGTCCACCCCCTCCGCCCGAGGTCGGCACCCACTCGCCGGGCAGAAACGACGGTATCTCAGCCGAGGCTCCACCTCCGGGATGCGCGGCGGTGCTGTGTCGGTGTTGTCGTGGAACTCACCCATCGGCAGTCTTCGGTCACGATCTGCCAAATCTGGGGCATTGGGTCCTGAGGGCTGAGCCGATAGCCTCATGGGGTGGAATCAGTGCCGCCCTCCGCCGGTTCCCAGGTCTCCCGCGTACCGGCGCAGAGGACCCCGCCGGAGGAACTGGCGCCGCCTGCGGTCACGCCGGCCCCGCGCCGGCCTCGGCGACGCCTGCGGACGGTACTGACCGTGATCGCCGGCGTGGTCGCGGCACTCTGCCTGGCCGGAGGGGTGGTCGGCTACCTCGTCTACGACCGTGCCGTCACCCCGGACCGCAGCGCCCCCGATGTGGTGGTGGACAACTACCTCCGTGCCTTCCTGGTCGATCGCAATGACGTGCGTGCCTCGCTGTTCACCTGCGAGGGGAGCAGCGATCTGGCAGAGGTACGTGATCTCCGTAGCGAGATTCAGCAGCGAGAACTTGATTACG
Organism: Micromonospora lutea; assembly: GCF_016863535.1. Classification (GTDB taxonomy): domain Bacteria; phylum Actinomycetota; class Actinomycetes; order Mycobacteriales; family Micromonosporaceae; genus Micromonospora; species Micromonospora lutea. Next base: position 178,200 of record NZ_BOPB01000011.1, on the reverse strand, counting down.
ATGTCGTAGTCCGTGTTAGTTGGGGCGCTCTGCATCTCAGCGGCACAGGAGGCGATCCAGCGATAAGCACAACCCTCACTATTTCAAGCTCGTCGGATGGCGAGCCACGCAGTAGTCGTCGCGAAGCATGGGTCTTTGGGGTCAGTGAGCACGCTGATGAATGGCGAGTGTGCAGCGGGCGCCAAGTGCCGAACTAACTTCATTCCACCCACAGTAAGTGGACCGGAACCTCCAGGGTGGTCGGTGCCTGGCCACGCCAGGCCCAGCGGTACCACTCCACCTCCGAGGTGACCCGCACGCAGATGTCGCCCTCGGCTCCCGAGTAGGTCTCGGTGACGGCGCGCAGGTCGCGGTGCTCGACGGAACCGACCATGTGCACGACCCGTCGCCCGGTGACCGCGTCCGCCTCGAAGACTGGCGTCGGCGCCCGGTGGGCGGGAGCGTCCAGCGAGACGAGACGCAGGCCACCGTCCGTCGACGGCGTGGTCGGTTGGCCGACCGTCTCGACCCAGACCCGTTCGACCGGTACCAGCGGGGCGAACACCTCGACCTGGTCGGACTCGGCGCGGTACCACTCGTGTTCCGGGATCACCGGGACGTAGGTGCGGCTGTTCTGCACCACCCGTTCGTCGGCGCGTAGGTCGGCACGCCATCCCAGACCGGGCAACCCGACCAGTACCCGCCGTCCGCGGAGGTCGACGCTTCCGGCGGCGGCGACGATCTCGATCGGGCGGGGCGGCCGGGGGGCCCAGTCCGGCTGGTCGGCGAAAGGGTCCGGAAGCGGCTCGGTCATGATGGCCCGTGGTTCACCCGACGCCCTTCAACGGCGCGCCCTTCGACCGCATGAACGGCACCGGATCGATGGCGCTCCGACTGCTTCGGTCGCCGTCCACGTGCACCTCGAAGTGCAGGTGCGGTCCGGAGGAGTTGCCGCTGCTGCCCACTTCGCCGATCACCTCACCAGCCTGCACCGTGTCGCCGGCGGACACCCGGGGACGACTCACCAGATGACAGTAGCGGGTGACGAAATCCTGGGCGTGCAGCACGTCGACGAACCAGCCACAACCCCCTTTGCCAGGCCAGCCGTCCACGTCACAACTGTGTCGCCCGCGCCGGTCGGGGTCACAGCGGGAGACCAGCACCCGGCCGGTCGCCGCGACCCTGATCAAGGTGCCCTTCGGAGCGGCGATGTCCACACCGTTGTGTCCGGGCCGGCTGGCGGTCCGAAACCCGGATCCGACCCCGCCCGGAATCGGTGCGGTCCAACCGGAGGCGGCGATCTCGCCACCCGCCGCAGCGTCACACACCTCTTCTCCGGCGATCAGCGCGGTCCGCGCCGCACCCCCGGCCAGCGCGTCCACGATCCGGGCGGCGAGTTCCTCGTGCTTGGCGTACGCGTCGGGAAAGGCGCTGATCTGGACCCGCTGAGCGGCCACGGTCAGCGGTAGCTTCTCCCAGTCGGGCACGTCCACGAGCTTCTCGTAGAACTTGCGGGAGGCGTACGCGGGGTTCATCCGCTGGGCGACCGTGCCCCATGAGGCCCGCTGCTGGAATAGACCGACGGAGTCGTGATCCGCCCCGATGCCCTCGTTCGGAATGTCCTGAGACTCGCCGACCGTACTGTTGGCCAGGTTGAGCAGTCGCGACTCCTGCATCGCGGTCGCCACCGCGATCACCCAGCCCCGCGGTGGCACCTTCATCTCCTGGCCGACCTTGATGATCACCGCCGCGTTGCGCAGCTGGCGTTCTCCGTACTCGGCGAAGCGTGGCATCGTGCCGGTGACGTCGACCTCGAAGTCGCCGGTGCACTCCATGCTGGCCGGGGCGAACTGCTCGGCGGCGTCACCACCCAGTTCGGTGAGGAAGAACGCACCAGCGCCGCCGGTGCAGCAGAGTAGCGCCAGCGCCGCGGTGAGTGCGGCGGCGAGGGCACCGGTCCGGACCTGCCGGCTGGGACGGCTCTGCTCACTCATCCCTGCTCCAGTCCACCGCGTCCACCAACCATCGCCCTTCGGGCGCCAGCAGTTCGAGCCGGAGCTGACCGCCGTCGAGCGGGATCGTCGCTTCCACGAAGGTCTCACCGCGTGGCCGGAGAGTCACCTCGCCCCTGACCGAGCCGGCTGGCACGCCGGCCGGGTCGGCGCCGGCGAGCTTCTCGGTGAGGTTGGCGGTGGAGAGCGGACGCAGCGCGTCGTGCCATTCCTCGTGGCTCTGCCCGGGACGGCTGAGCCAGGCGGCGACGAAGCGTTCGGCGACCAGTTCCGGGGCCGGCTGGCCCGGGCGGGTGACCGGGGACGGTGTCGTGGTCGTGGAGATCGCGCCGTCGTCCCCAGTGGTCGGGTGCACCGTGGTGATCGGCTCAGCCGGGCGATTGCTCAGCCCGGCCGCCGGGTCAGCGGGGCCCGCCACCAACCTGGCCGTCCCGACCACTCCCAGCACCAGCACGGCGATGCCGAGTGCGACACCCAGCCGGGATCGGAGCAGCCGCAGGAACAGAAACTCGATCGCCCGACGCACTACGGTCACCGTGCCTCGGAACGCACCCGTGGTGCCGGCTTCTCGGGGGTCCGTTCAGCCGATCCGGGGCGGTAGATGACGTACGAAGGGTTCTCCTCCGGCACGTCCGGCTCGGTCCAGGAGGCCGGCTGCCGGCGACGAGGCTTGGGCGCGACGGTGCCCTTGGGACGCTGCTCGCGGGTCTGACCGGCGACACTGCCGGCCTCGCGGTCGTCCGCGCGGTCGTCCGCCCGCTTCGCGGCAGCGGGTGCGCCGCTGGGGACCGGGTCCGGTCGAGCCTCCGGACGCACCTTCGGCTGCTCCGCGGCGATCGCCCGGCGTCGTCCGACGCTGGGCTCGGCGGTGCCGCCGGGCTCGGCGACGTCGAGCCGGGCTGCGGTGCGCATGTCCCGGAAGAACCGGCGGTGCCAGGAACCCGCCGAACTGACCGCCTCGCTGCTGTCCTTGCCGCCGAGCTGCGTGATCCGGCGGTAGGGGCGTAGCAGCAGCCAGCCGACCACCCCGCAGAGCCAGACCAGCACCACCTGTAGCCACCCGGGGAGGGCAGCCGTGCTCATGATGAGGTCGACCGCGAAGAGGTAGATGGCGGCACCGGTACCGAAGATCGCGATGTTGAACAGCGCCGCCACCACCGCGTTGCCCAGTCGCCGCAGGCCGGCGCTGGCCGGCCGGAGCAGCCCGATGGTGCCCAGGATCGGCGCCGCGATCACCGCCCACCGGAAGATCAGGAAGCCGAGGAGCACCAGCAGCGACGCGGTGAGGTCGAACATCGCGAAGAGCAGGGCGGCGAGCACTGCGATGAACCCGGCACCCACCCGGTCCATGTCCCGGACCCCTTGCAGGTACTCGTAGGCCTCCGGATCCTCCCGCTTGATCTGCTGCGCTACCGTCATCCACTGCTGATTCTTGGCGCTGATGGTAGCTTCGCGTGTCTGTGGATTGGCCCGGATCTTCTCCGTTTCCTCCCAGGAGAGCGACTTGGCGTCGTAGAGCGCGGGGCCGTACTTCTTGGCGGTTTCACTGTCGGCCGAGCCGAGCACCCCGCGCAACCAGTTCCGGTAGAGCATCGACTCGGCGGCGGTGTCACTGGCCCTTACGGCTGGTGGGCGGTTGTCCTTACAGGAAGCTGGATTAGGGTCGTCACATTTGTCGGGTGGGGTGTCTCGTGCCGCCGGGCCCACGGCGTCGTGCACCACGCCGAGCGTGGAGACGAGGGCACCGTCGGCGAGGTTGGCGGACTTGACCGGCCAGGCAGCCAGTGCGGTCACCGCCACCATCACCACCAACGCCCACCCCGCAGTGGTCATCGCGTTGCTCATGTCCGACTGGCGCGAGCGCCAGAGCAGGTAGAGCCCGACGACGCAGAGCGTGACGATACCGAAGACGCTGAACACCTTCTGGTAGATCGCCTTGGTGGCCTGGTCCACCAGCGGGTCCGCCCAGCCCCACATCGTGCCCGGCTCCCAGGCACGCTCGCGCAGCGCGTTCGAGGCGCCGATGATCGCTGTCGCCATCATGAACTCGCCGTTGGCGATGGTGTTGGTGAACTTGTAGTCCGGATGCAGTAACCCGGTCGCGCAACCGGTCTCGATGTCGTAAGTGCTGTAGCTGTAGCCGGCGTAGCCGTAGTCGCTGTAGTAGCCCTTCGGCCCGGAAAGCTTGGAGGCCTCGGGACGGGAAGCGAACCATCCGGCGATGCCAGAGTCCGGCGCGGTCGGCGTTGGTGGTTGGCGACATTTCGCCTGATCCGAAAGTACCTGGTCGAGCTTTGCGACGCAGGCGCGGAAGTCGACCTGCCATTCCTCGGTCGTGCAGAGCTCGGCCGCCGCGGCCTGGTACGCGGCAGGAGCCGCGTACGCGGGTGTGGCGGTGAGCCCGGGCCAGCTGATCGTGGCTGCGGCGAGAACGCCGAGTGCCAGGAGGAGCGCCGTGATCCGTGCCCGGGCCCTCGCCATGTCACGCCTCCAGGTCAGGCAGCATGCTCGGCAGTACCCCTGCGGCGGCGGCGATGGCGGCGGGGGTGGTGTCGAGGTGGTCCAGCAGTCCATCCACGTAGGAGACGTCGACCCGGACCTTCTGGACCCGGCCGTCGACGTCGCGCATCACGAATTCGCGGAACCCGAGCCGGTTGGCCGAGGTCGCGTCGGCGGAGGAGAGGGAGGCGAGGGTGGCCTCGTAGCCGTCGTCGACCGGTACGCGCAGCAGGCGCAGCGCCTCACTGGCGATTTCGGCGTCCTCGGCGATCCGGCCGACGAACACGGTGGAGACGAGGTTCTGCACGTCGAGGCCGAGGATGTCACGGGGGTTCTGAGAGGCGACCAACGCGGCCAGGTTCCACTTGCGGGAGTCGCGAGCGAGTCGTACGAGGAAGGAGCGGCCGGAGCGCCACCCCTCCATGAAGTGCGCCTCGTCCAGGCCGACCAGCTTTCGTGAGGCCATCGAACCGCCGTAGCAGCGACGGACCGCCAGCCGGTGCGCGGTGTGCAGCATCGGCAGGGCGAGCGCCTCCTCGGCCGACCAGTACTCGCGTTCGATCTTCAGGTCGGGCAGTCGCAGGCCGGCCATGGTGATCACCGTGAGCGCCGCGTCCGGACCGAGCAGCCCGTCCGGTGGGCGCCCGAAGAAGAGCATCGCCAGTGGCATCTCGGCGGTGTCCAGCAGCAGGTTGGCCAGTTCCCGGCCGGCGTCGTCGTCGAGCCGGCCGAGACAGGTGACCACGTCGTCCAGGGTGGAGGTCTCCTCGGCGGGCACCTGGCGTACCGCGTGCCGGAACAGAGTGGCGGTGGAGGCCTCCCGGGCGACCTGCGGCGGCACCAGCATCATGCAGATGTCCTGTACCAGCATCCGGCGCTCGGCCCGTGCGTTGGAGACGGCGATCTCGAACTCCCGGTCGCCGGCGGCTCCCGCGGCGAACTCGCTGCGCAGCGGTGTCGGGATCAGCGAGTACGGTGCCAGGGTGCCGTGTTCGGAGCCGGTCAGGTTCAGCACCCGCGAGTACGGCCGGAGTTCCGGCATCGCGCAGAGTCGGGCCAGCGGGCCCGAGGGGTCGAGCAGGGTCACCTGCACGCCGCGACGGGCGGCGAGGTAGCCCAACGCGCCGAGCAACGTGGACTTGCCGCCGCCTGGCTCGGCGACGAAGACCGCGAGGCCGGAGCGTTCCCGCACCTCCATGGGGAAGTGCAGGTCGAGGAAGACCGGGCGGCGACAGGTGCCGGCGGTACGACCGATCAGGTCGCCACGCCGATCACCCACCGTGGAGGCGGCCTGGGGCAGCGCCGCCGCGAGCAGGTTGACGGGCATCCTGCGCACGTAACCGGTGTTGGCGATCGGCTCGCCCGGGATGAACTCGCGGGCCAGCCAGTCCTGGTTCTTGGGGTGTTGCAGGGAGATACGCAGTTCGCGGGAGTAGAGCTGGATGAGGCGGCGGGCCCGTTCCAGGCACTCTTCCCGGGTACGACCGCCGACCGCGATCCGGTGCCAACCATGGGCGCGGGCGGAATCGACCGGCAGCCCGGTGGTCATCTCGTCGCCGATCACCAGGGCTCGCTTGGCGAGTCGCTCCAGCTCAGGCGGGGCGTCGATGCCGTGTTCGGCGTAGTCCAGTTGTTGTGAGCGGATCATCCGGAGCCGGTGTTCCAGGTTGCGGAAGGAATCGCCGGATCCGAGGATGTCGACCCGGGTGGAGATTTCCATCGGCCAGGGCAGCCGCTCGTGGAAGTGCAGCCAGGGTTCGTGCCGTTCAGGAATTTCGAGCGGCTCCATCCGGCCCACGGCGAGCACCGCCACGTGCCGTTCCTCGCCGGTCATCCGGTGGACCAGCTTCACCGTGGAGCCGTACGGCGTGCGGTATCGCTCGACCTGTTCGGTGAGGGCGAGCAGGTCGCCACGTTCCCAGCGTCCGTTGGTGATGGGGGAGAGCGTGCCGGGGGGTGCCATGCAGAGCGCCACCGAGCGGTAGAGCAGCCATTCCAGCTCATGGGCGGTGACCCGACGTCCCCGCATGCCGAACGCGCCGAGCACCTCGTCGAACTGTTCGACGGTGCGGCCGAGTTTGCGCCGCTCGGCGTCGGCGACGCCGCGGCCGAAGGTGCGCAGCAGTCGCTCGGTGAGCGAGTCGCCGAGTGAACGTCGGGCGAAGGTGACTCCGAGGTAGGTCTGACCCTCGGCGTGATTGACCGAGAGCAGGTGGCGTTGCGCGGCGACCAGGTGCTCGGCCCAGCCGGGTGTGCCCGGAACGTCGGGCAGCGGCGCGGGGGTGTGCGCGTCGATGGTGCGGGCCCACTCGTCCGCGGGGAAGGGACGGGTGGTCCGGCGCAGGTGCAGCCGGAAGCCGGCCAGACCGGCGTACTGCTCGGAGATGGCCGAGAGCAACGCCTCGCGTTCCGCGTCGGGGCGGAAGGCCCAGCGCACCTCGGGCAGCCAGTACCAGGCGGTGACGGTGTTGGGGGTGAAGGTCAGATGACCGGCGATCTCGGTGACGGCCAGCTCGACGGCCGGATCCCGATCGCCGAACTTGATCTTCGGTGGCCGGACGCGGACCGGCTTGATCGGCCGGTCGCGATGGTCCACGGTTCGCTGGCGGGGCGCTGTGCGGGTGGCCGGTGGCGCCACCCGGCGTGCCGTCCGGGCATCGGCGTCGGCGGGTGCCGGGCCGTCGTTCCAGACCCGGCGGTCCTCCCGGACCGGGTGGTCGTTACCGGCGGAGCGATCGTCGGCGGGTGGCCGGGCGCTCGGCAACCGGTCGGCGGTAGGTGGCGCCGCCCGGGAGGGTGCCGGCGGCAGGCTCGTGGCCGCTACCGCGTCGTCGATCACGTGGGCGGGGGGTGCGACCGGTGCGGCATCGGGCGGTCGTGGGGGTGCCGGAGGCGGAACCGTGCGCGGGGGCGTCGGTGCGGGCCCGACAGCGGTCGCTGGTGTGGGGTGCGGCTGCTGCGGTAGGGCCCGTGCGGGGCGTCCGTTGCCCCGTTGGGCGGCACCGGATTTGGGGTACGCGCCGCCGAACAGGTCGAGGAACGGAGAGTCGATGTCTGCGCCGTCCCGGCTGGCCGTTGCGGGTTCGGCAGCCACCGGCCGGCGCTGTGGCGGGCGGGGTGCCTGGAACACACCGACGCTGCCGTGACCCGGAGTGGTGGCGAGCGCGGGATCCAACGTGTTCTCGTCCGGCTCGCCGGATTCCGGGTAGTCAAATGAACGCGCACGGTTACCGTGCGGTGCGGCCGGGCGTCCGGCCGGGGATCCCGGCGTGGTGGAGCGGCTCATGCGATCGCCCTGCCCGTGTCCTCGGTCCCGTACGGCGTGCAGCCGGTCATGCCAGTTCCTCCCGGATCCTGATCCTGCTGCCGACCAGGCGTGGATCGCGCTGTTCGGCGGCCGGCTCCCGGGTGCGTCGCCAGTCGGTCAGCGCGGTACGGATCACCATGCGCGCCGGACGATCCGGGTCGACGTACCGGAAGACGAAAGAGGTGGTCACGATGGCGAGGGCGATCTCCCAGGCGGGGAAGAGCTCGACCTGCAGCGTGAACAGCCAGTGGATGAACATGTAGAGGGGAACGAGCAGGATGAACAGCCCGTACTGGGCGTACGGCAGGTGGACCGGAAGGGTGTAGCCGGGCGGGCCGAGATAGACCAGGCGAGCCCGGTAGATGTCGTCGTCGGTGCGCAGCCGCATCTCGTGCCCGCGCCTATTCGAAGATCAGGTTGATCAGGAAGTCGCCGATGAAGAAGAGGGTGGCGGCTCCGGCGATGAAGGCCAACCCGACGATCGCGATGGCCGAGCTGGTCAGCACCTTGGAGATTTCGCCCCGGCTGGCGCGGCCGATGAAGATGACGCCCAGCACGGCCAGCAGGATCGGAGCGATCTTGCTGGCGAAGAAGGTGACGACACCTTCGGTGTCGATGCCCTTCGGCTCGTCGGCGGCGAACGGGATCGACGACGCCAGGGTGGAGAGCAGGTGGGCGGCGTTGGTGGACGCCGTTTCCATCAGCTCGATGGCGATCACTGAAACCTCCCCAAGTCGCGGCCGGCGGCGCCGCGGTGGTGCAGTAGGCAAGCCTTGCGGGATCGGTGCTCACTGTGCGCAGCGCCCGAGACCCTGCGTACGACAACCGCCACGTACGGTGGCGATTTTTGGGCGGGGTTGTCCCGCTTCGGCCCTCCCTCCAAGCGTCGCCAACTCGATGCTGGGCAATTCCACAGCGTACGGGCCGCCCCCCTTTGCGACAAGCCGCGAAGATACTGCCCGAACCGACCCGGACGACCGATCGTACACCTGTTCCAATTGCCATGTCAGGGCTTGTCGACCGGGCGGTCTGCGACGGGTGGAGGGACCGGTACCGTCCTACCCGTGACCGATCTGGTGCGGGCCCCGGCCCCGGTGGTGATGGGCGTTCTGAACGTCACGCCCGACTCTTTCTCCGACGGCGGACGTTACGCCGACGTCGAGGCCGCTGTCGCACACGGCGTCCGGCTGCGAGCCGACGGAGCCGGGTTGGTGGATGTCGGTGGCGAGTCGACCCGACCCGGTGCCGACCGGGTCGACGCGGAGACCGAGGTCGCTCGCGTGGTGCCGGTCATCCGGGAACTGGCCTCGGCCGGCGTGCCGGTCAGCATCGACACCACCCGCGCCCGGGTGGCCGAGGCGGCGCTGCACGCCGGAGCGGTCGTGGTAAACGACGTCTCCGGAGGGCTCGCCGACCCCGCCATGGCCCGGGTGGTCAGCGACGCCGATTGTCCCTGGGTACTGATGCACTGGCGCGGTCACTCCCGCCGGATGAGCGAGCTGGCCAGCTACGGTGACGTGGTCGCCGACGTCCGCGCCGAACTCGGCCGGCGGGTGGACGCCGCGCTCACCGCCGGGGTCGCTCCGGATCGGATAATCATCGATCCGGGCCTCGGCTTCGCCAAGAACGCCGCGCACAACTGGCAGCTCAGCGCCCGGCTGCCCGAACTGATCGAGCTCGGTTACCCGCTGCTCTTCGGCGCCAGCCGCAAGTCGTACCTGGGTCAGCTGCTGGCCGGCCCCGACGGCGTGCCTCGGCCCACCGGCGGGCGGGAGACGGCCACCGTCGCCACCAGTCTGCTCGCGGTCGCCGCCGGTGCCTGGGGGGTACGGGTGCACGACGTACGGGCCACCGTCGACGCCCTCGCCGTCTGGCAGGCCACCGGCCGTCCCCGCCTGACCGCCGGCGCCGCTCCGGTCGGCGCGCCGATCGCTGGTGCCGGCACGAGCGCTGATGAGGCCGGGGAGCATGTCGCACTCGACGGGCGGGCCCGACGGTGACCGACCGGATCGAGCTGACCGGCCTGCGGGCGCATGGTCGGCACGGGGTGTACGACTTCGAACGCGCCAGCGGGCAGGACTTCGTCGTCGACGCGGTCCTCGAACTCGATCTCGGCCCGGCCGCGCGCTCCGACGACGTGCGGGACACCGTGCACTACGGCGAGCTGGCCGAACGGCTGGTCGAGGTGATCACCGGCGAGCCGGTCAACCTGATCGAGACCCTCGCGGACCGCCTGATCGAGGTCTGCCTGGCGGACCCGCGGGTGACCGGTGTGACGGTCACGGTGCACAAGCCCGAGGCACCGGTTCCGCACGCCTTCACCGACGTGGCCGTGACGATGCGCCGGACGCGTACCCGATGACCCGCGCCGTGCTCTCTCTCGGCAGCAACCTCGGTGACCGGCTCGGCCACCTGCGCACCGCCCTGGCCACCCTCGGCGACAGTGTTCTGGTGGTCTCCGGGGTCTACGAGACCCCGCCGTGGGGCGACACCGAGCAGCCGGCGTACCTGAACGCGGTGCTGTTGGCCGCGGACCCGACCGCCGGTCCCTACGACTGGCTGGCGCGGTGCCGGGCGGCGGAGAACGCCGCTGGCCGCATTCGGGATCCGGGGCGGCGCTTCGGTCCCCGCACCCTCGACGTCGATGTCGTCGCGGTGTGGACCGACGACGACCGGCCGGTGTTCAGTCAGGATCCCGAGCTGACCCTGCCACATCCCCGGGCGCATCTGCGAGCCTTCGTGCTCCGGCCGTGGATCGACATCCAGCCCTACGGTCAACTGCCCGGGCACGGCTGGCTGACCGACCTGCTCACCACCGGTTCGGCCGCCGCTGAGGTGCCGGAACTGAGCCCACGACCCGATCTGACGTTAGAGTCGACGGCATGAGCGAGCGCAGCGGAGCGCCGGCATGAGCGCGTCCCCACCGCCCGACGGGTCACGGATGGGTCCCACCCGCATCTCGACCCTGGTGGTTGCCGCCCTCGCCGCTGCGGCGGTGTCCTGGCTGCTGATCAGTGGCCTCTACTACGACCGGTTGCCGCCGTTGCCCTGGCTACCGGTGGTGACGCTGGCCGGACTTGCCGTGCTGGAGGCGTACGCCGCGATCAACACCCGTGGTCGGATCGAGCGCCGGCCCGGCCGTGACCCGGTCAACCCGTTGATGGTGGCTCGGTTCGTCGTGCTGGCCAAGGCATCCGCGCTGGCCGGTGCCATCTTCGCTGGCGGGTACGCGGGTCTGTCGGGTTGGTTGTTCGTGCAGCCGACGCGAGCGGCCGCCGACGACCGCCCGGCGGCCATCGCTGGCCTGCTGGCCTCAACCGCCCTGGTGGCCGCCGCGCTCTGGCTCGAGAGGTCGTGTCGCGTTCCGGATCGGCCCGACGACGAACACGAGCCGGACGACTGGCAGGGCCGCCCGGGCCACCGCTAGGACCTGCGTCAGCGCCCCTGACCAGCCGTTGTCAGGACCGGCCCCGCTCGGCCGGGGAGCAACACCGTCCCGGGCCGCCGGCAGGCCCAGCGGGCGGGGGGTTACGCGCGGCTCCGGCGCGCGGGTACGGTGCCTGCGACCGAAAGGCAACGCCCCGCCGCCGGTCCGCCCGCGCGTCGGTGGAGTCCGGGCAGACGCTGGGAGGCACAGATCATGGGGTACGACGAACCGGGCCGTGGTGGGCCGCCGGAACCCGCCACGGCTGGTCCGGTGGCCGGGGCGGAGGCCGTCCTCGACGAACCCGAGGCGGAGCCGGGCCGAGATCGTTTCGGCGTCTACATCGTGTGGGAGACGCTCCTGCTGTTCGGCTTCGGCGCACTGGTCTACCTGGTGTGGCGGGAGGATCCGGCGGTGCTGCGCGGCAGCGGGCTGCGGGACCTCATCGTCGACGTGGTCGGTCTGGGTCTGCTGGCGCTTGCCGCCGGGTTGACGCTGCGTACCGCTGCGGTCAACCTCGCGGTCGGTCCGGTGGCCGTCGCGGCCGGGCTGCATTTCGCCGAGCAGAGTGATCGTGGGGTGCTCGGTACCGTCGGCACGGCCACCGCGGTGGCCGCGATCGGTGGGCTGGTGCTCGGGCTGGTGGTCGTGTTGCTGCATGTGCCGGGCTGGGCGGCGAGCCTCGGTGGTGCGGCCGGGGTCATCGTCTACATCGAGCAGCGCTCCGCACCCGTACTGGTGCAGGGTGACTACGACCCGCGGGTCACCGCCGGACAACTCTTCGTCGGCTTTGCCGCGATCGCGGTGTTCGGTGGCTTGTTCGGGGCGGTGGGCCCGATTCGTCGGCTGGTCGGCCGGTTCCGCCCGACCGCCGATCCGGCCCGACGGCGGGGTGTGACGGCTGCGGTCACCGTCACCGGGGGGTACGTCTGCTCCTCGGTGCTCGCGACTCTCGCCGGGGTGCTGATCGCCTCGGTCGACGCAGCGGTGATCCCGGCGGCGGGGTTGGACTGGACAGTTCTGGCGGTGGGCGCGACGCTGCTCGCCGGCACCAGTGCGTTCGGGCTGCGCGGCGGCGTCTTCGGCACGCTGCTGACGGCCGGTGCGATCGGCCTGTTCCTCGCGTACGCGCAGGTGCGCGGTTGGACGGTCAGCAACTGGGCGGTCGGTGGCGCGGCGTTGGCCGGCGGACTCGTCGTCACCCGCCTGGTCGAGACGTACGGACGCCCGGCGCCGGCGGCCGGTGCGCTGCCCCTGCCGCCCGCCGAACCCGTCACCGGCGGCGAATGGAGTGTCGCGCAGCCGCAGCCGGTCGGTGACTGGCCGCCCGTGCTGCCGGCCCAACCCTCCGTCGGCAGCACGGACCCGTGGGGGGACCGGCGCTGGGAGAGCAACCCACGGACCTGGGACGTCGACGATCGGTGACCGGGCGGCACCCACGGTGCGTCGTCGACGCGCCGAGAGTGATCTCGACGGTTAGGCTCGGCACATGACCGACACATCATCGATTTCCGGCGGCCGGTCGTTCGAGGAGTTGGACGTCCTCTCCACCGAGGAACTACGTGAGCGTGCGTTCGCACTCGCCCGGGAGCGTCGCGACGTGAGGTTTTTCTGGTCGGTGCTGCGGCATCTGCCGAACGCGGACGAGGCTGCGGCGCTGGACGGCGCGCCGAACTCGGTGGGGCCGACGGTCGACGAGGCGGTGGCCCTCTGGCGTGAGATGACCGGGCACGGCTACGAGGAGTCCGCCCCCCTGCTGCGTGCCGCATTCATCGACTACCTGATGAAGCACTAGTCACCAGCTTCGTCAAACGCGCGTACCACCATAAATGACGCCTCGCGTTTGCCTGCGTCGATTCGCTGGGAACTAGCGAGGCCATGGCTCTCACCAATCGGTACAAGTCCGCACCGGGCGCCGGCACGCTCGCCGCGCTCGTCCTGGTCCTCGTCTTCGGTAGCCCCTGGTACGTCGACTGGGCCAGGAACAACACAGATCCGGACAGCGCCGGCGGCTGGTTCCTCAGACTGCTCGCCTGGCCGGCCTGGCGATTCGACTCCTCCGACTCGATTCAGGAGATCTTCGCCGACGACCTGAGGGCGATCCTCGTGGTCGCCCTCACCTTCGTGTTCCTCTATCTGCTGCCGGGCTCCCAGCTCGCCCGCGCCCGGGGCACCATCAGCCAGTTCTTCGCCGGCTGGGCGGCGTTCGTCTTCGCCGGGGCGTTCGCGGCCCTGCTCACCACGCTGATCCGGAGCAACCCGTCGTTGCTGGGGGCCTTCCAGGCTGCGGGTGACGGCGCGGAGTACGGACTCTTCGTCGGCTGGATCATCGGCATCGCCACCCTCGGCGGTTACCGGGGCCGGCGTTGACGGCACGGCCGGGTCCGTCGGGTGGATGGACCCGGCCGAGTAATCGCGTCGATCGCCGGTGATGCTCCGGCCCGCCGGCTCAGCCGACCGATTCCGTCAGCGTCAGGATGCGTTCCCGGCTGAGTGTCCCGACCGGCTGCCCGTCCTCAGTGACCACGGCCTGCCCACCGGTGGCGGTGAGCAGCACGGCCAGGGCGTCGTACGCCGAGCCGCCCAGCGGCACCGTCGGCAGGTTCGCACCGCCGTCGACCGGCAGTGGATCGAGCACCTCCCGGGTCACCGGGGTGACGGCCAGCCGGCGGATGCCCCGGTCGGCCCCGACGAACTCGCGGACGAACCCGGTAGCGGGAGCACCGAGCAACGCCGCCGGGGTGTCGTACTGCTCCAACCGGCCACCCTCGGAGAGCACCGCGATCCGGTCACCGAGCCGAACGGCCTCGTCCAGGTCGTGGGTGACCAGGACGATGGTCTTGCGTACCTCCGCCTGCAACCGCAGGAACTCCTCCTGGAGCCGGGTGCGCACGATCGGGTCGACGGCGGAGAAGGGCTCGTCCATCAGCAGCACCACCGGGTCGGCCGCGAGTGCCCGCGCCACCCCGACCCGCTGCCGCTGGCCGCCGGAGAGCTCGTGGGGGTAACGCCGGCCGAACTGTGCCGGATCGAGACCGACCAGTTCCAGCAGTTCTGCGACCCGGCGCTGCACCGAACCGGTGGCCCAGCCGAGCAGCCGGGGCACGGTGGCGACGTTGGCGGCCACCGTCTGGTGCGGGAAGAGCCCGACGTTCTGGATGACGTAGCCGATCTGCCGGCGCAGTTTCACCGGGTCGACCCGGGTGACGTCGGAGTCGCCGAGCAGAATCCGGCCGGCCGTCGGCTCGATCAGGCGGTTGATCATCCGCAGCACGGTCGACTTGCCGCAACCCGAGGGGCCGATCAGTACGACCAGTTCACCCTCGTCGACGTGCAGGCTGAGTTCTCGGACCGCCTGGGTGCCGTCCGGGTAGCGCTTGCCGATGCCGTCGAGGGTGATCGACGCCGCGCGCCGATCGCCGTCGGCACCCGGGGTAACGTCCACGTATGTCCTTCCGCCTGAGCTACCGGGCTGATCCGGGTAACCCGTGGTTCTCCTGGCAGTACGTGCGGGACAACTCCGAGACGGTGCTCAACGCCCTGCGAGAGCACACCACGCTGACCCTCCGGGCGGTGCTCATCGCCGCGTTGATCGCCGTCCCGCTGGCGGTGGTGGCCTACTGGTTCCGGCCACTCACCGGGCCGATTCTCGCACTGACCGGAGTGCTCTACACGGTCCCCTCCCTGGCCCTGTTCGCATTCGTCGCGCCCTATCTGGGCATCGGTGTCGCGACCGTGCTGAGCGTGGTGGTGCTGTACGCGCTCCTGGTGATCGTCCGTAACACCGTCGCCGGGCTCAACCAGGTGCCGGCGGAGGTCCGGGAGGCGGCCGAGGGCATGGGCTACGGCCGCTGGGGTCGGCTGGTGCGGATCGAACTGCCGCTGGCCGTACCGGGCATCCTGACCGGCCTGCGGTTGGCCACGGTCTCCACGGTGGCCCTGGTGACCGTCGGAGTGGTGATCGGGCGGGGCGGGCTCGGGCAGATCATCTTCGCCGGCTTCCAGAACAACCTCTACAAGGCCCAGATCATGACCGGAACACTGCTTTGTGTCCTGCTGGCGCTGGTGCTCGACCTGCTCCTGGTCGGGGCCGGCCGGCTGCTCACCCCCTGGCTGCGCGGGCGGACCGGATGAATCCGGTGTCGCAGGCGGTGGTCTGGCTCAACGACCCGCTGAACTGGACGAACCCGGGCGGCATCCTGGACCGGCTCGGTGAGCACGTCAGCATGTCGGCCACCGCGGTGCTGCTGGGTTGTCTGGTGGCCTGGCCGCTGGGCCTCTGGCTGGGCCACACCGGCCGGGGCGGTGGGTTGGTGGTGCTGGTTTCCAACCTCACCCTGGCGGTGCCCACCCTCGCTCTGCTCACCATCCTCCCGTTGACGTTCCTCGGCTTCGGTCGTCCGGCGGTGGTGGTCGCTCTGGCGGTCTTCGCGGTGCCGCCGTTGCTGGCGAACGCGTACACCGGGGTGCGGCAGGTCGATCCGCAGACTCGGGAGGCGGCCCGTGGCATGGGCATGACCGGGGCGCAGGTGCTACGGCGGGTGGAACTACCGCTGGCGGTGCCCTATCTCGCGGCCGGTTTCCGGACCGCCGCCGTCCAGGTGGTCGCGACGGCGGCGCTGGCGACTTTCGTCAACGGTGGCGGTCTGGGCGAGATCATCCGCTTCGGTTTCGGCTTGAGCATCGCGGTCGGTGGTGGCCAGATTCTGGCCGGCGGGCTGTTGGTCGCCGGGCTCGCGGTCAGCGTCGAACTGTTCTTCGCCCTGGTCGAACGGCTGGTCACCCCCCGCCCGCTGCGGCGCGCCCGACGCCGTGCCGCGCGACGCGCGACGGACGCCGTCACCGGCTCCTGACCGGGAGGTCACCCGCGCTACAGCGCCCTGCAACACCGACGTTCCCCGGGCTGGCGGCACAACCGTCACGGGAGGGATGGCCGGGCGCGATGATCCCGATGGGTGACGTTCCGGTGACGAATGCCTCGCCGGGTTGTCGGGGGACCGCGTCAGGATGTTGGGTGGAAATCGCGGGCGGCCGGAGCGTGAATCGCCCGTCGGACACGCGGCCGGCCCACTCGGGCCGTGCCGGGACACGGGAGGCGGGCTCATGCGCGCAGGTAGAAAGCTGTCCATCGCGGTCGTGGGGGCGGTCGCGGCAGCGACGGTGCTGGCGGGTTGCGGTGACGCAGGCTCATCCGGCACCGAGGCACCACAACAGGGGGCCTCGGGCGAGGGTTGTGCCCCGGTGGCCGGCGAGCAGTTGATCGCACTCGAAGACGACAAGTCACTGCAGAACGCCGACAACATCATCCCGGCGGTCAACAGCGAGGTGGCGACCCCGCAGCTGATCGCCGCACTGGACAAGGTCTCCGCGGTGCTCGACACGCCGAAGCTGGTGCAGCTCAACAAGGCGGTCGACGTGGACCGCAAGAGCGCGCAGGCCGCGGCGCAGGAGTTCGCCACCGCCAACTCGCTGACCGACGGCGTGGAGAAGGGGCCGGGCGGGCGGATCACGGTGGGAGCGGGCAACTTCACCGAGAGCGAAATCATCGCCGAGCTCTACAAGATCCAGCTGGCTGCCGCGGGTTACCAGGTGACCGTGCAGCAGATCGGCAACCGGGAGCTGTACGAGCCGGCGCTGGAGAAGGGCGAGATCCAGGTCGTCCCGGAGTACGCGGCCACCCTCGCCGAGTTCCTCAACGGCAAGGAGAACAGCGGCGGCCAGCCGGTTTCCTCGCCGGACGTGGAGAAGACCGTCACCGCACTGCGTGATCTGGGTGGCAAGGCGGGTCTGACCTTCGGCGCGCCGGCAGCGGCACAGAACCAGAACGCCTTCGCCGTGACGCAGGAGTTCGCCGACAAGTACGGCGTGCGGACCCTCTCCGACCTGGCCGAGAAGTGCTCGGGTACGGCGACGGTGCTGGGCGGCCCGCCGGAGTGCCAGGAGCGTCCGTTCTGCAAGCCCGGCCTGGAGCAGACCTACGGGTTGGCGGTGGGCTCGTTCTCCTCGCTCGACCAGGGCGGTCCGCTGACCAAGACGGGTCTGCGCAACGGCACGATCAGTGTCGGGCTGGTCTTCTCCACCGATGCGGCGTACGCCCAGAACTGAGCGCCCGCGGCACCCCAGCGGCACCCCGGCGGAGCTGGCCGGGGTGCCGCTGTCGTTTGCTGTTCCGAACCGCCTGGCCCACCGCGATGCACCAGGCGGCACTCGCGACGGCGACCTGCCGTTGAGCCGTTCCCACGTGACGCAACTCTCGGTAGGCTGCGGACCCATGCCCGCCCCGGTGCCCGCCGACCCGCACAAGCTGCTCACCGTGCTCTTCTGGGGCGGTGTGGCCCTGGCTCCCGTCGCGGCGCTGATACTGCTGGTCGCTGACGGCAACGGGCCACTGCGATTCGCCGCGGTGCTGGCCATCATGGCCGTGGTGCTGATCGGGCTCTCCATCGCGCTGCGCACCGATGGCGGCGGGCAGCACGCCGAGGAACTCCGCGAGGAGGTCGACAAGCTGCGGCGGGAACTGCGCGGTGAGATCCTGGCCGCCGCCCAGCGCGGTAACCAGGCACTCGACGAGGCCCAGCGGGTCCAGGAAGCGCTGGCCGGACTGCGCCGACGGGTCGACTCGGGCGGCGTCGCCCCGGTCGCCAACGACGAGCCGTCCGGCCCGGGCCGGGCCCGGGTACCGGCACCGGAAGGCTGGTCCCCGCAATCCGAACGGCCGGCCGCACCGACAGGCTGGTCCCCGCAATCCGAACGGCCGGCCGCACCGACCGGGGTGTACGGCACGCCCCAGCCCGGTCACGGCCCGACCGGCGGGTACGGCGGGGAGCGATCCGGGCCCAGCAACGACCACCCGGCCAGCGGCTCTGCCGGCGTCTACGGATCGCCGACCCGCCCGCAGCAGGACAACCACCCGGGGGAGCCGGGGCCGAGACCGCTCGGAGTGGTCCGGCACACCGAGACCGTGCACGTGACCACCCGGCACACGATCGTGGGCGAGTCCGGCGGCCGGTACGGCGAATACCCGTCGGCGTGGTCGGGAACGCCGGCCGAGGAGCGTGGCCGAGGCGGACACGGCACCGATCGGGACGACTCCTGGTCCGAGGGGGACGACCGTTCCCGCCGGGACGAGGGTCGCCGCTGGTCGGCTGGCGAGCGCCACGACGAACGGTCCTGGTCCGACTCGCCCCAGGAACAGGGACGCGCCTGGTCACCACCACGGGAGCAGAGCCGTTGGGCCGCCGGGCAGGAGGACTGGTCCACGGCCCGCGACGGTGCCCCGGGCTACCCGGACGGACCCTCGACCGACCGGGACGGTCGTGACTGGGCGGGCTCGGGCGACGACCGGGGTTGGGATTCGGGTGGCCAGCACTGGGAAGCCCCCGCCGAACCGGTGCCAGCGGCCCCGGCACATCGGGCGGACGACACCGGGGAGTACTGGTCGCAGCTACGGGCCGGCGACCGCTGGGCGGCGGTACGCGACGACGACCGTGGCCGCGAGCTGCGCGTCGGCGAGCGCCGGGCCGAGCTGCACGCCGATCCGGCTGGCACCGAGTACCGGGTGGAGGACCGCTGGGCGAGCGTACGCCGCGACGAGCCACGCCGGGATGTCCCGGGCGACGATGCGTGGCGGGACAGCTGGGGTGAGCCGGAGAGCCGTCCGGCGTTGCCCGCCGGTGGGGTGCCGGTGCCGCAGGAGTGGCGCCCGCCGCGTCAGCGCGGCTACCAATCCGAACCCGCGCGCGGGCAGCAGCCCGAACCGGTGCGCGGCTACCCGTCGGAGCCGGCGCACAGCTACCAGCCCGGACCCGCGCGGGGACAGCGTCCCGGCGGGGAGCCGTACGGCCGACGACACCACATGGAGGAGCCTGGCTACGGTCCGGCAGCGTACGACGGCGGCGCTGACCGCTGGCGCTGACCCTGGCGCGATCGGTGCCGGCGGGGTGGCGGTCACTTGTCGATGTCGCCGACCACGAAGAACATCGAACCGAGAATGGCGATCAGGTCCGGCACCAGACAACCGGGCAGCAGGGTGGCCAGGGCTTGCACATTCGCGTACGAGGCGGTGCGCAGTTTGAGTCGCCACGGCGTCTTCTCACCCCGGGACACCAGGTAGTAGCCGTTGATGCCGAGCGGGTTCTCCGTCCAGGCGTACGTGTGTCCCTCGGGCGCCTTGAGTACCTTGGGCAGCCTGGTGTTGATCGGTCCGGTCAGCCGGTCGACTCGGTCCAGGCACTGTTCCGCCAGATCGAGCGAGGCGTACACCTGGTCGAGCAGGACCTCGAAGCGGGCGTGGCAGTCGCCGGTCGTCTTCGTCACCACCGGCACGTCGAGCTGGTCGTAGGCCAGGTACGGCTCGTCCCGGCGCAGGTCCAGGTCGAGCCCGGAGGCACGGGCGACCGGCCCGGAGGCACCGAACGCGGCCGCGTCGGCTGCCGACAGCACCCCCACCCCGACGGTGCGGGCCAGGAAGATCTCGTTACGCCGGATCAGGTTGTCCAGGTCCGGCATGCGTCGCCGCACCTCCCCGATGGCGGTCCGGGCCCGTCCGGTCCAGCCGGCGGGCACCTCCTCCTTCAGGCCGCCCACCCGGTTGAACATGTAGTGGATCCGTCCGCCGGAGACCTCCTCCATCACCGCCTGGAGTGTCTCCCGTTCCCGGAACGCGTAGAACATCGGTGTGATCGCGCCGATCTCCAGCGGATACGAGCCGAGGAACATCAGGTGGTTGAGCACCCGGTTCAACTCGGCGAGCGCCATCCGTAGCCAGGTGGCACGTTCGGGCACCTCCATGCCCATCAGCCGCTCCACGGCGAGCACCACGCCCAGCTCGTTGGCGAACGCCGACAGCCAGTCGTGCCGGTTGGCCAACACGATGATCTGCCGGTAGTCGCGTACCTCGAAGAGCTTCTCGGCACCGCGATGCATGTAGCCGACGACCGGTTCGGCGGAGAGCACCCGTTCGCCGTCGAGAACGAGCTTGAGTCGCAGCACGCCGTGCGTGGACGGGTGCTGCGGCCCGATGTTCAGCACCATGTCCGCGCCGAGCTGCTCCCCGCCGGTGCCCGCCACCAGCCCGGCTCCGGTGCCGACGGTCAGCTCGCGCAGATCGCCCGTGGTCATGCCCGCCATCGTGCCATGAACCACCGCTGCGGGCGGCGGTCGCCCGTCAGCCGCGCGACCCGTCGACACTCTCGGCCAGAGCTGCGAGTGAGGGCAGCCGGTCGGCGGGCAGGCCGACCGGCTGCCACAGCCACCAGTGGCCGCCGAGGCCGGCCGGGTCGGTCAGCTCGGCCACCGCCGACGCGCTGGCCAGTGCCCGCAGGTAACCGGCCGGGTCGGCGGAGGCCAGGCTCAGCGGCGGTCGCCCGCCGTCGGCCCCGAGCGCTCGGAGCGCCTCCCGCTGCGAGGTCAGGACGTACGCACACCGGGCGACACGCTCACCGGCGGAGGCGACCGAGTCGATGGCGACGTGCGCGGTGACGTCGCAGGAGCCGTCCGGCACAGGTGGCACCTGCCGCCCGCCCCGGTACCCGGTCAAGGTCCCGTCGATCGGCCGCTCCACACGTAGGTGGCCGTAGTCGACGGCCAACGCCAGCCCTCGGTCGACGTGGCCCACCGCGTCAGCCCACGCCTCGTCCCTGGTCCGCCCGATCTCCGCGCGTTCTCTCAACAGGGCGGGGTCCGTGGGGGTGCGGTCCGTGGGGGTGCGGTCTGTGGGGGTGCGGTCTGTGGGGGTGCGGTCCGTGGGGGTTTCCGGGCAGCCCGACCGGCTCCGGGCGGTCAGGCTTGATCCCTGCGCCGGCCGGGCTGCCCGGAAACCCGACGTGGTCGTGCCGGACCCGTCCGTTGCGGTCTGCGGTGCGAGATCCAGGCCGTCCACGAAAGTCCGCGTCCCGGGGCCTTGGCCGGTTGGGAGGGGCCACCAGGTGGTCAACCAGGCTGCGTCGTTCTGGCTGACCGGTTCGCCGGTTGTCTCTGTGCCGGTGGTGGGGTCGACGAGGAGGTAGTGCCAGTTGTGGTCGGTGTGGGTGGCGAGGTCGAGGGGGATGTTGTCGAGCCATTCGGTGGCCAGGAGCAGGCCGGTGATGCTGGTGGGGATCTCGTTCGTCCAGGTGATCTGGTCAGGGAGGTCGGCGGGGCGCGGGGCGAGTTCGACGGCGGTGAACCGTACCCGCCGAGCCAGCGGAACCGGCGCGACGGGCGACGCATCGGCGGACCCGGACGAGACACCACCCGGCGTGGTGCCGGGGGCGGCCGTGGTGGTCAGGGTTTCCGGGGAGCCCGCCCGCGCAGGGATCAAGCCTGACCGCCCGGAGCGGGCGGGCTCCCCGGAAACCCCCAGGGCGAGCCCGGAGCGGGCGGGCTCCCCGGAAACCCCCACCGCGAGAGCAGACAGCAGCTCACCCCGTCCTGCCCCGACGTCCACCACGTCGAACCGGTCGGGGTGGCCCAGGGCGGCGTCGAGGTGGTGGATCAACCGGAGCAGTGCCGAGGTGAAGATCGGGGACGCGTGCGCGCTGGTGCGGAAATGGGCAGCCGGGCCCGCGCCGGAGACGAAGAAGCCGTCGGGGCCGTAGAGGGCTCGTCGCATCGCATTCCGCCAGGACATCGACATCGGCCCCTCCTCACGCCGGTGAACGATTTCACACATCCTTGTTTCAGATCCGCGTCTGCGACGCATACTTGCCCCGACCGGTACCCCGCCTCGAGGACTGGATCGTGACATGAGCGCACCGCTGCGCACTCACTCGGCCGCCGGTCGGCGGCCCGCGACCGTGGCATCGGGCCAGGTCGCCATCCCTACCATGCTCACCGTCGGCATCATCGGTGCCGGACGGGTGGGTGCCACCCTGGGTGCCGCGCTGGCCGCTGCGGGCCACCGGGTGGCCGCCGCCAGCGGAGCGTCCGGTGCCTCCCGGGCCCGCCTGGCACTGCTTCTGCCGACCGTTCCCCGCCGTCCGGCCGTCGAGGTCGCCCGGGCCGCCACCGACCTGCTGCTGATCACCGTGCCGGACGACGCGTTGGCCGGGGTGGTGGCTGGTCTGGTGGCCGACGGCGCACTGCGTCCCGGCCAGGTGGTCGCGCACACGTCGGGAGCGCACGGCCTGGCGGTGCTGGCGTCGGCCAGCGCGGCGGGTGCCCGTCCGTTGGCGTTGCACCCCGCGATGACCTTCGCCGGTACGCCCGACGACCTCGGCCGACTCCCCGGCATCTCGTACGGGGTGACCGCGCCGGCCGACCTGCGCCCGCTGGCCGCCCGGCTGGTGGTCGACCTCGGCGGGGTGCCCGAGTGGATTGCCGAGGCGGACCGGCCGCTGTACCACGCGGCGCTGGCGCACGGCGCCAACCATCTGGTGACCCTGGTCAACGAGGCGGCCGACCGGCTGCGTGACGCCGGGGTGGGTCAGCCCGAGAAGGTGCTCGCCCCGCTGCTGCGTGCCGCGCTGGAGAACGCGCTGCGGCTCGGCGACGACGCGTTGACCGGGCCGGTCTCCCGTGGTGACGCGGGAACGGTGCGGCGACACCTGGCGCAGCTCGCGGCCACCGCGCCCGAGTCCGTCGAGCCCTACGTCGTCCTGGCCCGGCGTACCGCCGACCGGGCCGTCGCCGCCGGCCGGCTGCGTCCGGCCGACGCGGCGGCACTGCTCGGTGTCCTGGACGGGTACCGGAGTGGGGTGGCGGCGTGACCGCCGGGGGAGGGCAGGTGTCGAGCGAGGTGGAGCACGTGACGGAGTTGGTGCACACCCGTGCCGACCTGGCCAGGGCGCGAGCCGCCCGTACCGGGACGGTGGGGGTGGTGATGACCATGGGTGCCCTGCACGAGGGGCACGAGACGCTCCTGCGGGAGGCGCGAGCGCGAGCCGATCACGTGATCGTGACGATCTTCGTGAATCCGCTGCAGTTCGGGCCGAACGAGGACTTCGACCGCTACCCGCGTACCCTTGAATCTGATCTTGAAGTGTGCCGG
The DNA here is from genome assembly GCF_016863535.1 of Micromonospora lutea. Lineage (GTDB taxonomy): Bacteria > Actinomycetota > Actinomycetes > Mycobacteriales > Micromonosporaceae > Micromonospora > Micromonospora lutea. The sequence continues at coordinate 155,011 of NZ_BOPB01000011.1, read as the reverse complement.
CGGGCCGGCGCAGACCTGGTCTTCGCGCCTTCCGTGGCGGAGATGTACCCCGGCGGCGAGCCGACAGTCCGGATCAATCCGGGGCCGCTCGGCGAGGACCTGGAGGGGTTGAGCCGGCCGGGGTTCTTCCACGGCGTGCTCACCGTGGTGCTGAAGCTGCTCCAGCTCACCCGCGCCGATGTGACCTTCTTCGGCGAGAAGGACTACCAGCAGCTGACTCTGGTCCGGCGGATGTGCCGGGACCTGGACGTCCCGGTCGAGGTGATCGGGGTGCCCACGGTCCGGGAACCGGACGGGTTGGCGCTGTCCAGCCGCAACCGCTACCTTTCGTCGGCCGAGCGGTCGGTGGCGCTGAGCCTGTCCCGGGCGTTGCGAGCCGGTGCGGAGGCCGCCTCGGCCGGCTGCGACGCCGCGGCGGTCCTGACCGCGGCGCACGTCGCCTTTGGTGCCGGCGAATCGGGAGCGCGGCTCGACTACCTGGTGCTCACCGATCCGGACCTGGAGCCCGGGCCGGTCCGTGGTCCCGCCCGGCTGCTCGTGGCGGCCTGGGTGGGCGACACCCGGCTGATCGACAACGCTCCGGTCCTGCTCGACCCGGCTTCCTGACCATCCGTACCCCGCGAAAGGCATCCCGATGTTCCGCACGATGCTCAAGTCCAAGATCCACCGGGCCACGGTGACCCAGGCGGACCTGCACTACGTCGGCTCGGTGACCGTCGACGAGGATCTGCTCGATGCCGCCGACCTGCTGCCTGGCGAGCAGGTGGCGATCGTCGACATCACCAACGGTGCCCGGCTGGAGACGTATGTCATCCCGGGTCGGCGGGGCAGCGGCGTGATCGGTATCAACGGTGCCGCTGCCCGCCTGGTGCAGCCGGGTGACCTGGTCATCCTCATCTCGTACGGGCAGATGGACGATGCCGAGGCCCGCACGTACCGCCCTCGGGTGGTGCATGTGGACGCGGACAACCGGGTCGTCGACCTCGGTGCCGACCCGTCGACCGCCGCGCCCGGTACCGCCGGCGCCCCGGTGCCCAACCCCCTGTCGGTGCAGAGCGACCGGCAGTAGGGCGGTGAAGGCGAGACGGGTCCTGGCCGTCACGACGATCGAGCCATGGTTCCGGTCTGTCACCGGAAGGTCATTTCTGGTTACCCTGGAGGCGCCGTCGGGGGACGGCCGCTGACTGGGGAGGCGGCACCATGCAGCGTGCGACGAGAACCCTGGTCACGACCATCCTCGTGGCAGCGCTGCTGGCCGGCTGCGGGTCGACCGGAGGGCTGGACGGCAACCTGGTCGACGACTGGGGCGCGCTGCCGCCGCCCGGGCCCTTCACCCCGGCCGCCGGCGTTTGTCACGAGGCCGACTTCGCCGAAGTGGTGCCGCTCGGGGCGTACGCGCCGGTGGACTGCGCCGCACCGCACCGGGTGGAGACGGTGCACGTCGGCACCCTCCCCGCGGCACGCAACGAGCCGCCGCCCACCGGTTCGGCGGAACTGCGGACCGCCTTCGCCGAGTGCGACAACCGGGCCAACGGCTACGTCGGTGACAACTGGCGGGCCGGGCGGCTCCGGTTGGCGGTAGCGGTGCCGTCCGAGCCGGGCTGGGCGGCCGGCTCACGCTGGTACCGCTGCGACCTGATGGAGGTCAGCACGGTGGAAGCGGGCGCCCGGGTCGTGCTGCGTACCGGGTCGCTGCGGGACGTGCTCAAGACGGCTTCGGCGCTGCGTCTGAGCTGTCAGCAGACGCGTACCGGCCAGGGGGGTGTGGTGCAGACCCTGGTCCCGGTGGCGTGCAGCGAGCGCCATGACGCCGAGTTCGCCGGAGTCTGGTCGGCACCGGATCGCCCGTACCCGACGCGTAGCGCACAGTGGGCGCCCTTCTACGCCGGTTGTCGCTCGATCCTGGCCCGCTTCGCTGGTGTGCCGGATGACAACGCCCTGGTCTTCCGTACCGACGTGGTGGTGCGTCCACCCAGCGCCGGCCGGTGGCGGGTGGGGGACCGGGGGATCCGCTGCTATCTGTGGCTCAGCGACCGTCGGGTGACCGGGACGCTCAAGGGCACCGGTCCCGCTGGACTCCCGGTCCGGACGAAGTAGTCGGAACCACTCGTCGCGCCCCCGCCGCCCGGGGCGAGAGGCATTCGGGTTGACTGTGGGCATGGATCTACCGACCGTCGGCCTGCCGGCGCTGCCGACCCGGCTGGCCGCTCCGGAGCCGGGCTGGGTGGAGACCACCGATGTGATCGTGGTCGGCTCCGGGGTGGCCGGACTGACCGCCGCACTGCATCTGCGCGAGGCGGGCCTGCACGTCACCGTGGTCACCAAGGTCGACATCGACGAGGGATCGACCAGATGGGCGCAGGGCGGTATCGCCGCAGTGCTCGACCCGGCCGACACTCCGGCCATGCACGCCTCCGACACCGAGATCGCCGGCGTGGGCCTCTGCGACCCGGCGGCGGTCCGGGTGCTGGTGGAGGAGGGGCCGACCCGGCTGCGGGAACTGATGCGCCTCGGCGCCGAGTTCGACCGCCACGACGACGGCTCGTTGATGCTGACCCGGGAGGGCGGGCACCGGGCCGACCGCATCGTGCACGCTGGCGGCGACGCGACGGGTGCGGAAGTGCAGCGGGCGCTGCACGACGCGGTTCGGCGCGACCCGTGGATCAGGCTTGTCGAGCACGCCCTGGTGCTGGATCTTCTCCGAGCTCCCGGCGACAGCCCGGGTGGACTCGGCGCAGTGTGTGGAGTCACGCTGCACGTGCTCGGCGAAGGCAGCGAGGACGGCGTCGGTGCTCTGCTGGCTCGGGCGGTCGTACTGGCCACCGGGGGGATGGGGCAGATCTTCGCGGCCACCACCAACCCGGCGGTCTCCACCGGCGACGGGGTCGCTCTGGCCCTGCGGGCCGGTGCGGCGGTCACCGACGTCGAGTTCGTACAGTTCCACCCGACCGCGTTGATCGTGCCTGAGCACTCCCGGATGCCCGGTGCCGGCCACGCCCAGCAGCCGTTGGTTTCCGAGGCGTTGCGGGGCGAGGGCGCGCACCTGGTGGACGCCGACGGCAAGCGCTTCATGCTGGGCCAGCACGAACTGGCCGAGCTGGCACCACGGGACGTGGTCGCCAAAGGCATCCACCGGGTGCTGCTCGCCTCCGGTGACGATCACGTCTACCTCGACGCCCGCCACCTCGGCGGTGACTTCCTGGCCGGACGATTCCCCACCATCGTCGCGTCGTGCCTGGCCATCGGCGTCGACCCGGGAACCGACCTGATCCCGGTGGCGCCGGCCGCGCACTACGCCTCCGGTGGAGTCCGCACCGATCGGCGCGGCCGGACCTCCATTCCCGGCCTGTACGCGTGTGGCGAGGTCGCCTGCACCGGCGTGCACGGCGCCAACCGACTGGCCAGCAACTCCCTGCTGGAGGGGCTGGTCTTCTCCCGACGGATCGCCGACGACATCGCCTCCGGCCTGCCCGAGCAGGCGCGCCCGGCGGACACCGGGGCGTGGCGGGGGGCGGGCGGCTGGGTGCTGCCGGCCACGACGACGCCGGTGTTGCAGCGGGCGATGACCAGGGGCGCCGGGGTGCTCCGCTCGGCCGCGACGCTCGCCATGACCGCCGCTGACCTGATCGAGTTGGGTGTCGCTCGCGGCACACCACGTACCGCCGACTGGGAGGCGACGAACCTGTTGACGGTGGCGGCCACGCTGGTCGCCGCGGCTTACGCCCGCCAGGAGACCCGGGGTTGCCACTGGCGGGAGGACTTCCCGGAGGCCGATGAGCGGTGGCACGGCCACCTGGTCGGTGCCGTCAGCGAACAGGGACAGCTGACCACCCGGTGGGAGGAGACGCGATGACCGACGAGACGGAGCGGATGCTGCGCGCGGCCGGGCTGGACCCGGACCAGGTGCGCCGGATCATTGAGAACGCGCTCGCGGAGGACCTCGGCCCGGACGGGCTGGACGTGACAAGTGCCGCCACCATCCCGGCGACGCAGACGGGCACCGCCGACGTGGTGGCCCGCGCCGACGGCGTGGTGGCCGGACTGGCCGTCGCCGCCGCCGTGTTCGAGCTGGCCGCCGGGGGCAGCGGGATCGGGCGTACCGTCGAGGTTTCGCTGGTGGCGCACGACGGCGAACGGGTGGCCCGAGGGGACGTGCTGGCCACGGTCTACGGTCCCACCCGGGTGCTGCTCACCGCCGAACGGACCGCCCTCAATCTGCTCTGCCGGATGTCCGGGGTGGCCACCCACACCCGGGCCTGGGCGGACGCGCTGGCCGGCAGCAAGGCGATGGTCCTGGACACCCGCAAGACCACGCCGGGGCTGCGTGCCCTGGAGAAGTACGCGGTCCGTGCCGGTGGCGGCACCAACAAGCGGATGGGCCTGCACGACGTCGCCATGGTCAAGGACAACCACAAGTTCGCGGCGGGCGGTGTGGCCGCCGCCTACCGGCGGGTCCGAGAGGCGTTCCCGGAGGTGCCGGTGCAGGTGGAGGTGGACACCCTCGCCGAGGCGGTGGAGGCGGTCGAGGCCGGGGCCAGATTTCTCCTGCTGGACAACATGCCCCCGGCGCTGCTCGCCGAGGTGGTCGCCGCCGTCGGCGACCGGGCCGAGTTGGAGGCGACCGGCGGGCTGACCCTCGCCGACGCGGCGGCGGTGGGCGCGACCGGCGTCGACTTCCTCTCCGTCGGCGCGCTCACGCACTCCTCACCGATCCTGGACATCGCCCTGGACCTGCGTACCGAGTGAACCCGTCTAGGCTGCGTGCGTGCTGCTCTGCATCGACATCGGGAACACCAACACCGTGCTGGCGACCTTCGACGGTGACAAGCTGGTGCACTCCTGGCGGATCAAGACCGACGCCCGTTCGACCGCCGACGAGCTGGGTCTGATGTTCCGGGGGCTGCTTGCCGGCGACGCCGTCGAGATCACCGGCGTGGCCGCCTGCTCGACGGTCCCGGCGGCCCTGCGCTCGCTGCGGACCATGCTGACCCGCTACTACGGGGAGCTGCCCAGCGTCATCGTCGAACCCGGCGTACGCACCGGGGTGCAACTGGCCATCGACAACCCCAAGGAGGTCGGTGCGGACCGGGTGGTCAACACGTTGGCCGCGTACACCCTCTACGGCGGTCCCTCGATCGTCGTCGACTTCGGCACCACCACCAACTTCGACGTGATCAGCGCCCGAGGCGAGTTCCTCGGTGGTGCGTTCGCCCCTGGCATCGAGATCTCCTTCGACGCGCTCGCCGCTCGCGCCGCCCAGCTACGCAAGGTCGAGGCGACCCGGCCCCGCTCGGTCATCGGCAAGAACACCGTCGAGTGCCTCCAGGCGGGCCTCTACTTCGGGTTCGCCGGTCAGGTGGACCGGATCGTCGAGCGGATGGCCGCCGAGATGGGAGAGCTGAAGGCGGTGATCGCTACTGGCGGGCTGGCGGCACTGGTGCTCAACGAGTGCCGGACGATCACGCATCACGAGCCAATGATCACGTTGATCGGGCTGCGCATGGTGTACGAGCGGAACCTCTGAGTTTTGCTCTTCGTGGTGGGGTTTCCGGGCAGCCCGACCGGCTCCGGGCGGTCAGGCTTGATCCCTGCGCCGGTCGGGCTGCCCGGAAACCTCGTGGGGCATTCGCCATCCGTCCGCTGGGGGTGGTCTGTGGTGGTGGGTGGTCGGGGTGACGGGGGCGGCGGAGCCTGCAACGGTGGGCTCGGGTTGGGCGGGGGACTATCCGGTAACGGTCGCTGAGGTGTTTGAGTACGCTCGGGGCCTGACCCCGCCCGAATTCTCCCGCTGAGGAAGCGTGCCGTGACCCAACAGAGCCCCGTGCCAGTCGACCCCGCCGACGACCTTCCCGAGCAGATGAAGGTCCGCCGGGAGAAGCGGGACCGGATGCTCGCCGACGGTGTGCAGCCGTATCCGATCGGCTACCCGCGTACCAGCACCCTGCGGGAACTGCGCGAGCGCTACGCGGATCTGCCCACGGACACCGCCACCGGCGACCGTGCCTCGGTCACCGGCCGGGTGATCTTCGTGCGGAACACCGGCAAGCTCTGTTTCGTCACGCTCCGCGACGGCGACGGCACCGAGCTGCAGGCCATGCTGTCGCTGGACCGGGTCGGCGCGGATCGACTGGAGGACTGGAAGCGCCTGGTGGATCTCGGCGACCACGTCGGGGTCACCGGGGAGGTGATCACCAGCCGTCGGGGCGAGTTGTCGGTGCTGGCCGAGGAGTGGGCGGTCACCGCCAAGGCGTTGCGCCCACTTCCGGTGGCGCACAAGCCGCTCAGCGAGGAGGCCCGGGTCCGGCAGCGCTACGTCGACCTGATCGTCCGTCCGCAGGCGCGGCAGATGGTGCGTACCCGGGCGGCGGCGTTGCGCAGTCTGCGTGATTCGCTGCACGGCGAGGGTTACCTTGAGGTGGAGACCCCGATGTTGCAGTTGCTCCATGGGGGCGCGGCGGCCCGTCCTTTCGTGACCCACAGCAATGCACTCAACACCGATCTGTATCTCCGAATCGCTCCGGAACTGTTTCTGAAGCGCGCCGTCGTCGGTGGCGTCGAGCGGGTCTTCGAGATCAACCGCAACTTCCGTAATGAGGGCATCGACTCTTCGCACTCACCCGAGTTCGCCATGCTGGAGGCGTACGAGGCGTACGGGGACTACAACACGATGGCCGAGTTGACCCGCAATCTCGTCCAGCGGGCGGCGATCGCCGTCTCCGGATCGACGGTGGTCACCCACGCGGACGGACGGGAGTTCGACCTCGGTGGCGAGTGGCGTTCGGTCACGCTCTTCGGCGTGCTTTCCGAGGCGCTCGGAGAGGAGGTCACGGTCCACACCGAGCCCGCTCGGTTGGTCGAGTACGCGGACAAGGTGGGCTTGGCGGTCGACCCCAAGTGGGGGCCGGGCAAGCTGGCGGAGGAACTCTTCGAGGAACTGGTGGTACCCGGTCTGGAGGCACCCACCTTCGTCCGGGACTATCCGGAGGAGACCAGTCCGCTGACCCGGTCCCATCGCAGCGAGCCGGGCCTGGCCGAGAAGTGGGACCTGTACGTGCTCGGCTTCGAGTTGGGCACTGCCTACTCCGAGCTGGTCGACCCGGTGGTGCAGCGGGAACGGCTGGTGGCTCAGGCGCAACTGGCCGCTCGGGGTGACGACGAGGCGATGCGACTGGACGAGGACTTTCTCCGGGCGATGGAGTACGGAATGCCACCTTGCGGTGGCATGGGAATGGGAATCGACCGCCTCCTGATGGCGCTGACCGGCCTGGGAATTCGGGAAACCATCCTCTTCCCGTTGGTCCGCGCGGAGTAGTCGTACGGAAACTTTGCGCCTCGTTACCGCATCCTATTGACGTGACAAGCATCTGACGGGTTATTGTGCTTCTGCAGTTGGCAGGAGCTACCCTGCTCGAAAGGAATGTGGGACGTGGCCAAGCAGATCATTCACAAGCTGGTCGATGACCTGGACGGCGGGGACGCGGACGAGACCGTCAAGTTCGCGCTCGACGGAGTTCAGTACGAGATCGACCTGTCAGGTTCGAACGCAGAGAAATTGCGCGACGTATTCGCCCCGTACATCGCTCACGGCACGAAGGTGGGTCGCGGCGGTGTGGTCGTGGGCGGTCGGGCCGCCCGTGGTCGGGGCGGTGCCACGGCCGACCGTGAGCAGAACAAGGCCATCCGAGCCTGGGCGCGTAAGGCGGGCAAAGACATCTCGGACCGGGGTCGGATTCCCCAGGAGATCGTCGACGAGTACCACTCGAAGGCCGGTCACTGAGACTGGCACGTACGGTCATCGTCATGACGCCGGCCCGGAGACTCTCCGGGCCGGCGTCGTCGTCGCCGGGACTGTTCCGGGGCGTACCGCGCGTTGTCCACAGCCGGTGGATGTGTTGTCCACAGCCTGTGGATGGCGTCCTGGGGGTGCTGATCCCCGGGCCGGGGCGCCCCGTGCGGTGTCCCCGGAGGTCCGACCGCCGGGCCGAATTTCGCTCTGCGCGTACACAGACCATGCCCGGAACACCCGTTGAGCGTGGATGGTTGTGCAAAACGACGCGTACCGGGCCTACGACGCAGACACACGAGGTCAGCCGAGTCGGCTCGCGGCGATAGAGTAATGAGGCGCGGACGCCCGTCCCGGGCGCTCGCGTATCCGGCCCCGCCGAGAATCTTGACCACCAAGATCGAGTGCGCACGGCACGTGAGGAGCACGAGGGCATGTTCGAGCGGTTCACCGACCGAGCGCGACGGGTTGTCGTCCTGGCCCAGGAAGAGGCCCGGATGCTCAACCACAATTACATCGGTACGGAGCACATCCTGTTGGGCCTGATCCACGAGGGCGAGGGCGTCGCGGCCAAGGCCCTGGAGAGCCTCGGGATCTCGTTGGAGGGCGTCCGCCAACAGGTTGAGGAGATCATCGGCCAGGGTCAGCAGGCGCCGAGTGGGCACATCCCGTTCACGCCGCGGGCCAAGAAGGTGCTGGAGCTGTCGCTACGTGAGGCGTTGCAGCTCGGCCACAACTACATCGGCACCGAGCACATCCTGTTGGGTCTGATCCGTGAGGGTGAGGGCGTCGCCGCGCAGGTGCTGGTGAAGCTCGGCGCCGACCTGAACCGGGTCCGTCAGCAGGTGATCCAGCTCCTGTCGGGCTACCAGGGCAAGGAGCCGGCCGCGGCGGGCGCTGCGCCGGGCGAGGCCGCCCCGTCGACCAGCCTGGTGCTGGACCAGTTCGGCCGGAACCTGACCCAGGCGGCCCGTGAGGGCAAGCTCGACCCGGTGATCGGGCGGGAAAAGGAAATCGAGCGGGTGATGCAGGTGCTCTCCCGCCGGACGAAGAACAACCCGGTCCTGATCGGTGAGCCCGGTGTCGGTAAGACCGCCGTGGTGGAGGGCCTCTCCCAGAAGATCATCAAGGGCGAGGTGCCGGAGACGCTGAAGGACAAGCAGCTGTACACGCTTGACCTGGGTGCCCTGGTGGCCGGCTCCCGGTACCGCGGTGACTTCGAGGAGCGCCTGAAGAAGGTGCTCAAGGAGATCCGCACCCGGGGCGACATCATCCTGTTCATCGACGAGATTCACACCCTGGTGGGTGCGGGTGCCGCCGAGGGTGCGATCGACGCGGCGAGCATCCTCAAGCCGATGCTGGCCCGTGGCGAGCTGCAGACCATCGGCGCGACCACGCTGGACGAGTACCGCAAGCACCTGGAGAAGGACGCCGCGCTGGAACGCCGCTTCCAGCCGATCCAGGTGGGTGAGCCCTCGCTGGCCCACACGATCGAGATACTGAAGGGCCTGCGGGACCGGTACGAGGCGCACCACCGGGTGTCGATCACCGACGCCGCGCTGGTCGCCGCCGCCACCCTGGCCGACCGGTACATCTCTGACCGGTTCCTGCCGGACAAGGCGATCGACCTGATCGACGAGGCTGGTGCCCGGATGCGGATCCGCCGGATGACCGCGCCGCCGGACCTGCGCGACTTCGACGAGCGCATCGCCCAGGTGCGCCGCGACAAGGAGTCTGCGATCGACGCGCAGGACTTCGAGCGCGCCGCGCAGTTGCGCGACAAGGAGAAGCAGCTGCTGGGCCAGAAGGCGCAGCGGGAGAAGGAGTGGAAGGCCGGTGACCTGGACGTCGTCAGCGAGGTCGACGACGAGCAGATCGCCGAGGTGCTGGGCAACTGGACGGGCATCCCGGTCTACAAGCTGACCGAGGAGGAGACCTCGCGCCTGCTGCGCATGGAGGACGAGCTGCACAAGCGCGTCATCGGCCAGGAGGACGCGGTCAAGGCGGTGTCGAAGGCGATCCGGCGTACCCGGGCCGGCCTGAAGGACCCCAAGCGTCCGTCCGGCTCGTTCATCTTCGCCGGCCCGTCGGGTGTGGGTAAGACCGAGCTGTCCAAGGCGCTCGCCGAGTTCCTGTTCGGTAGCGAGGACGCCCTCATCCAGCTGGACATGTCCGAGTTCCACGACCGGTACACGGTCTCCCGGCTCGTCGGTGCTCCGCCCGGGTACGTCGGCTACGACGAGGGTGGGCAGCTGACCGAGAAGGTGCGGCGTCGGCCGTTCAGTGTGGTGCTGTTCGACGAGATCGAGAAGGCTCACCCGGACGTCTTCAACACGCTGCTGCAGATTCTGGAGGACGGTCGACTCACCGATGGTCAGGGCCGGATCGTGGACTTCAAGAACACGGTCATCATCCTGACCACGAACCTGGGTACCCGGGACGTGGCCAAGGCGGTCTCGCTGGGCTTCCAGGCCTCGGAGGACTCCGAGTCGAACTACGACCGGATGAAGCAGAAGGTCAACGACGAACTCAAGCAGCACTTCCGGCCTGAGTTCCTCAACCGGATCGACGACACCATCGTCTTCCACCAGCTGCGCCAGAACGAGATCCTGTCGATCGTCGACATCATGATCTCCCGCATCGAAACCCAGCTGCGGAACAAGGACATGGGCCTCGAACTCACCGACAACGCCAAGAAGTACCTGGCGGTGAAGGGCTTCGACCCCGTCCTCGGCGCACGTCCACTACGCCGCACCATCCAACGTGACATCGAGGACAACCTCTCCGAACGCATCCTGTTCAACGAGCTCACCCCGGGCCAGATCATCGTCGTCGATTGCGAAGGCGATCCCAACGACATCGACAAGGCCAAGCTCGTCTTCAAGGGGTCTGACCGGCCGGTGGAGGTGCCGGACGCTGTGCCGGCCGACCTCGGCGGTACGACGGCACCTGCGGGCGCGGACGAGTAGGTAGTCAGCCAAAGCGAGACGGCGGCCCGGTGGCGAATGCCACCGGGCCGCCGCCGTCTGTGGGGTCGTCCGCACTAGCGCCGAGTGCCGCGAGCGTAGGTCTGGTCGGCGTTGCCGGCCGGAGGGCGGTGTGTTTGTGAACGTCGCCACCTGGGTCCCCTGTCCGTTTTGGTGTGGATTGTCGTGACGGCGGTCACGGTTTGCCCGGGCATGGACCGGTCCTGGTGGCCGTTGTACGAGGAGTAACCGCGACGGCCTGTGCTTCCAGCACCCGGAAATGCCGGGCTCGCCGAGGTCGTTGCAGACCCGGGCAGGCGCACCCGCGCCGCCCTCCGACGCGGTATCCGCATCCTCCCTCTCCTGGTGTCGTGTCGATCCCCCGAGACGGAAGGCAACGATCATGACTGGTCCGATCCGCAAGGCTGCCCTGACCGCCGCCGGTGCCGTCTGCGCCGGTGGAATGATCGCCGGCCCGGTGGGCGCGCTGGCCGCTCCGCCGAGTGCCAACCCACTGGGCGCCGTGGCCGAGCGCGGGCACGGCAAGGGCGAGCGACAGCTGAAGGTCCGCTACGAGGCCCAGCCGAACTTCTACTACTGCGGCCCGGCCGCCGTACGTAACACGCTGAGCATTCTGAACAAGGAAGTCTCGCAGGACGACCTGGCCCGGGAGATGGGCACCACCGAGCGAGGCACCGACTCGGCGTACCTGATCACCGAGGCGCTCAACCGGAAGGCCGGCAAGGACGTCTACCGCACGGTGGAGATTCCCGGTCAGAGCGCCGACCGCGCCGAGACCGACCGGCTGCGTGAGGACGTGGTCCGCGCCATCGACCACGGACGGGGTGTGGTGGCCAACGTCGTCGGCACCGCCACTGATCTCGGTGGAGGCAGCCACACCTTCGACGGCGGTCACTACATCGCGGTGACCGGTTACCGCGACGGTGGTGACCAGATGAAGATCGCTGACTCGGCCGACGCCGCGCGGTCCGAGTACTGGATCAGCACCGACGCGTTGGCCGACTGGATCGCCAGCCGCGGCTATTCCGCCTGAGTCGAGGTGATCGCGAGGGCCGGCCCGAGCGGGCCGGCCCTCAACCTGCCACTGGTGCCGGGGGGCCGTCCCCGATCAGTCGGAACGAGGTCTCACCGACCGGCTCGACCAGCCCGTCGGTGACCAGCCCGGCGAGTGCCCGTGCGCGCTGCACGTCGTCCGCCCAGACCTGATCCAGGCGCTGGTGCGGCACTGGTCCGGTGGCCTCCCGGAGCACCCCCAGCAGCAGGCCGCGTACCTGGCGGTCGGTGCCCGCGTACCGCTGAGGCCGGCGGGTCGGACCGGCCGGAGCGGGACGCCCGGAGGCGCGCCAGGCGCAGGTCGACTCGACCGGGCACGCGTCGCAGCGAGGGGACCGGGCGGTGCAGACGACCGCCCCCAGTTCCATGATGGCGGCGCTGGCCAGGGCCGCCGCAGCCGGCTCGGCGGGCAGGAGTTCTTCGGCGGCGACCAGATCGGCGGGCCGGGTGGTCGGGCCGGCGTCCGGTTCACCGGCAACCGCCCGGCAGACCACCCGGCGTACGTTCGTGTCGACCACCGGGTGACGCTGGCCGTACGCGAAGGCGGCCACCGCCCGAGCGGTGTACGTGCCGACGCCGGGCAGCGCGAGCAGGTGCTCCAGCCGGTCCGGCACTGCACCGCCGTGGCGTTCCACGATGGCCGTTGCGCACTCGTGCAGCCGGACCGCGCGGCGCGGATAGCCGAGCCGCCCCCACATCCGGATCGCCTCGGCCGGGCTGGACCCGGCCAGGGCGGCCGGTGTCGGCCAGCGCTCCAGCCACGCCTGCCAGGCGGGCACCACCCGGACGACCGGGGTCTGTTGAAGCATGACCTCGCTGACCAGGATCGCCCATGGGCTCACCTCGGGCCGGCGCCACGGCAGGTCCCGCGCGTGCTGCTCGTACCACCGGCTCACCCGGCCGGCGAAAGAGGTTTCTGTCATCGCGTCGCCGATGATGTCACGCACGCAGATCCCGCCGGTTGGACGGTGGGGTGGGCCGACACCGACAGCCTGTGACGATCGGGCAGAATGCCCGGATGAACGAGCTTGCGATCACCGTCATCGGCCGGGACCGGCCCGGCATCGTGGCTGACGTCGCCGAGGTGCTCGCCCGGCTCGGAGCCAACCTGACCGACAGCACCATGACCCGCCTGCGGGGGCACTTCGCGATGACCCTGATCTGCGTCGGCCCGGCCGCCGCCGAGGTCGAGACCGCGCTGGCGCCGCTGGCCGCCGACGGTCAACTGCTGGCCACCGTACGCGCGGTGACACCCGACGGCGGGACGACAACGACCGGTGAACCGTACGTGATGGCGGTCCACGGTGCCGACCGGATGGGCATCGTGGCCGCGATGACCCGGGTGGTGGCTGATGCCGGCGGCAACGTCACCGACCTGAGCACCCGCCTGGCGGGGGCGTTCTACGTGGTGGTCGCCGAGGTGGAACTGCCCACGGGTACCGCCGACACGCTCGCCGGGCGGCTGACCGAGGCCGCCGCCGGGCTCGGTGTCGAGGTGACCCTGCGGCCTGCCGTACCGGACCTGCTGTGAGCGGCGCACCGGACGGACCGCACCTGGAAGCGTGTTCCGAGGGGTACGTGGGTCTCGGTGACTGGGTGCCAGGGGCGCTCGGCGACGGTCGGGTCGTCCCGGTGGTCGCCGCCCCGGACCCGGTGCTCAGCCGGCCGGGAAGCGAGGTCGACCCGACCGCCGAGGAGACCGTGCGACTCGCCGCCGACCTGGTCGCCACCATGCGGGTGTCGCCCGGCTGCGTGGGCCTGGCTGCCCCACAGGTCGGGGTGAGCGCACAGGTCTTCGCGGTCGACGTCACCGGGCACCCCAAGACGGTCACCGGGCACGGTGCCTTCGTGCTCTGCAACGCTCGGGTGATCGAGGCGACGAGGTGGAAGGCGGGCCGGGAAGGGTGCATGTCGGTACCGGACCTGACCGGTGACGTGAAGCGCGCGAGCCGGCTCGTGGTGGAGGGTGCGCTGCCTGGCAGTGGCGAAACCGTACGCCTGGTGACGGACGGCTTCGAGGCGCGGGCCCTGCAACACGAGATCGACCATTGCTCCGGCCTGCTGTTCCTGGATCGGGTGGCCGGTGCACACGCGATCTACCAGCGAAAGGTCTACCTCTGAGCCGGCGCGGACAGTTGCGTTGAGTGACCGTCGTCGAGGCGAACCGTCGTGAGTGGAGGGTCGGATCGGATGGGTCGGGTGTGCCACGGCGCGTCGCTGCGGCCCGCCGGACCTGCCGCCGCTACGGTGGAGACATCATGCGTCTGACGGTCGGCCCCCTGCCTCCCACCGTGTACTGGCGGCGTCGCGCCGTTGTGCTCGGTGCGGTGCTGCTCTTCCTGATTGTCCTGCTCTACTCGTGTAACGGGCCCAATGGGGGCAACGACGCGACCGGTGACGGCCAGCCCGATCCGGGCGTAGCGACCGGCACGCCGGATCCAACGGGCTCGGTGCTCACCCCGCAGACCGGTTCACCGCCGTCCGGTGATGCCGGCGCCGATCCTTCCACCCCCGGGGACGAGGTCGATTCGTCCACTCCGGCCGGCGGGCCGAGCCTCAGCAACGATCCGCCTGCGGTCAACCCGGTCGTGGACGAGGGAAACTGCGCCGACGCCGAACTCTCGGTGACCGCCGTGGCGTTGCCTGCGCAGGCCGCCTCGGGGGCCACCGTCGACCTGAACCTGAAGGTCCGTAACAGGTCGGACCGGACGTGCAGCCGAGACGTCGGTGCCACCGCTCAGGAGTTGTACATCAAGGCGGGTGCGGAGGTGGTCTGGTCCTCGGACACCTGCGGCACGGCCGCCGGCTCGGACGTGCAGTCCTTCACTCCCGGCTTCGAACGCTCCTACCAGGTCAACTGGAACGGCAGGGACAGCAGCCGGTGCGCCAACGGCGTGGCGAACGGACCCGTTGTGCCCGCCGGAACGTACGAGGTGTTCGCCCGAGTGGGCACCAAGCTGAGTCAGCCCGCGAAGCTGGTCCTCAGGTGATCGACGCCTCGCTTCGTCCCGGGTTCCGCAGAGCCGCTCAGACGTAACGTTCCAGGATGGACGCCTCGGCCAGCCGGGACAGCCCTTCACGTACGCCCCGGGCCCGGGCATCGCCGACGCCCTCGACCGCCTGAAGATCCTCCACCGTGGCCCCGAGCAGCCGTTGCAGGCTGCCGAAGTGCACCACCAGTCGGTCGACCACGGCCGCCGGAAGTCGAGGCACCTTGGCCAGCAGCCGGAACCCACGAGGGCTGACCGCCGCGTCCAGCGCGTCCGAGGCGGCCGGGTAGCCGATGGCCTTGGCTACCGAGACCAGATCGATCAGCTCGGTGGCGCTGAGCAGGTCCAACTCGACAAGCGCCTCGTCGAGAGTCCGGGACTTGCGACCGACGGGGAGATAGTCCCGAATGACCAGGGTGCGATCGGCGTCGACGCCGGCCATCAACTCGTCCAGTTGCAGGGCGAGCAACCGCCCGTCGGTGCCCAACTCCACCACGTAACCGGCGATCTCGTCGGCGATCCGGCGGACCATCTCCAGTCGCTGTACCACAGCCACCGCGTCTCGTACGGTGACCAGATCCTCGATCTCCAGGGCGGAGAGGGTGCCGGACACCTCGTCCAGACGGAGCTTGTAACGCTCCAGCGTGGCCAGCGCCTGATTGGCTCGGGAGAGGATGGCCGCCGAGTCGTCCAGCACGTGCCGCTGGCCGTTGACGTAGAGGCTGATGATGCGCATTGACTGGCTGACCGAAATGACCGGGTAGCCGGTCTGCCGGGCGACCCGCTCAGCGGTGCGGTGCCGGGTGCCGGACTCCTCGGTCGGGATGGTCGGGTCGGGCATCAGGTGAACCGCCGCGCGAACGATCCGGGTGCCGTCGCTGGAAAGCACGACCGCGCCGTCCATCTTGCACAGCTCGCGGACCCGGGTGGCGGAGAACTCGACGTCCAACGGAAAGCCACCCGTGCAGAGGCCCTCGACCACCTTGTCGTAGCCGAGGACGATCAACGCACCCGTCCGACCCCGCAGGATCCGCTCCAACCCGTCCCGCAGCGCGGTGCCCGGTGCCATCAGGGCCAGGTTGGCGCGCAGCGGGTCGCCGACCACGCCGCCTCCGGTCACGCTCACGCTGATCGGTCGGGCCGGCGATCCCACGGCACCGGTGCGGGCGTGGGGTGTCGCGCCGGCAGGCTTGGTGGTTTCGCGGTCGATCGGCACGCGCACAGTCTACGGACTGCCCTGCGGTGGGTGCTCTCGCGGTTACTGTGATGTGTCACGATTCCGCCCGGCCTGCCCGACCCGCCCGGTGGACGGCTCACTCCGCCGACGCCCGCGCCGCGGCCTGCAACGCCGAACGAACGTCGGTGACCTCGATCACGTGCATCTGCTCCGGGCCGGCACCGGTGCTGGTCGGCCCGCAGCCGGGCGGCACGAGGGCGAGCCGGAAGCCGAGTCGGGCCGCCTCGGCCAGCCGGCGCGGCACCGCGCCCACCCGGCGTACCTCACCGGTGAGGCCGACCTCACCGATCGCCACCAGGTGCGGCGCGATTGCCAGGTTGAGCCCTCCGGAGGCGACGGCGAGGGCGACCGCGAGGTCGGCTGCCGGCTCCACCACGCGAATGCCCCCCACCGTGGCCGCGAAGACCTCCCGGTCGTGCAGGGTGAGCCGTTCGGTGCGGCGTTGCAGCACCGCCAGCACCATCGCCAGCCGGGCGGAGTCGAGCCCGGAGACGGTACGCCGGGGCGAGCCGGCCACCGTGGCGCCGATCAGTGCCTGGACCTCGGTGAGCAGTGCCCGACGCCCCTCCATCGCCACCGTCACGCAGGTGCCGGGGACCGGCTCCGAGTAGCGGGTGAGGAACAGCCCGGAGGGGTCGGCGAGGCTGCTGATGCCGCCCTCGTGCATCTCGAAGCAGCCGACCTCGTCGGCGGCGCCGAACCGGTTCTTGACGCCACGCACCATCCGCAGCGACGAGTGTTTGTCGCCTTCGAAGTGCAGTACCACGTCGACCAGATGCTCGAGCACCCGTGGACCGGCGACCTGGCCGTCCTTGGTGACGTGGCCGACCAGCACGGTGGCGATCCCGCGCTCCTTGGCAACGGCGACGAGGGCAGCGGTGACCGCCCGGACCTGGGTCACTCCACCGGGCACGCCCTCGGTGCCGGAGGTGGAGATGGTCTGCACCGAGTCGAGAACGAGCAGGCCGGGCTTGACCGCGTCGAGATGACCGAGCACCGCCGCGAGGTCGCTCTCGGCGGCCAGGAAGAGCTGATCGTGCAGGGTGCCCATGCGTTCCGCCCGCAGTCGCACCTGGCTGACCGACTCCTCACCGCTGACCACCAGCGACGGGCTCCCCGCCCCGGCGGCCCACTGCTGGGCGACGTCGAGCAGCAGGGTGGACTTGCCCACGCCCGGCTCCCCGGCGAGCAGCACCACGGCACCGGGGACCAGGCCGCCGCCGAGGACGCGGTCCAGCTCGCCGACCCCGGTGGGTCGGGCCCGGGCCGGTGCGGCGCTGATGGTGGCGATGGGCCGGGCCGGTTCGGCGGGCATCCGGGAGCTCACCACCCGGCCGGAGACGGTCGGGCCGGTGATCGTGCACTCGATCACGGAGCCCCACTCGGCGCACTCGGGGCAGCGTCCCACCCACTTCGGTGGTTGGTGTCCGCAGGCGTCGCACTCGTAAGCGGGTCGCGGCTCGCGACCGCCGGCCCGGCTTCGCGAGCCGGTGCTGGCCCGGGACGGGGTCGATCGGGAGATGCTCACCTGACCGACGCTAACCCCCGGGTACGACGATGGCGCCGTCGGCATGGCTGCACCACGCCGACGGCGCCATCGAAAACCACCTGGACCGGCACGGCCGCGGTGCGCGCTGCCGGTCGGCGGACGGACTCAGTGGCCGCCTTCACCCTCGTACTCGGTGTGCCGCTCGATGATCGGCGACGGCTGCGGCGCGGGGGTGAGGGGCACGGCGATCGGTGCGGGGCTGGTGATCGTCTCGCCACCGAATTCGAAGGTCAGCGTGACGTTCTGGCCGGCGAGCCGGGCCTCGTTCAGCCCGAGGAGTTGCAGCACCTGCTCACCCTCGGTGTTCAGCTGCACGTAGCTCAGCGGCGGCACCTCGACCCGGGCCGGACCGGCCGTGGGGGATTCACTCGGGCTGGGCGACGGGGAGTCGTCCGGGGAAGGGGAGTCGCCCGGGGAGGGGGAACTCTCGGGGGACTGCTCCGGTGAGGGGGAGTCGGTCGGCGACGGCGACCCGGTGGGCGACGGGCTGGTCGCCGCGGCGACGGTGGTGAGGACCACCTCGCGGGCGTCCGGCGAGCTGATGGTCACCGTGACCGGATCGGGTGAGTCGTTGTAGAGGACGACGTTGAGCAGCGCGTTGTCGCCGGCCTGGTAGCCCTCGACACCGGGATAGGCGATCAGGGCGCCGCGTACGGCGTACTTCCCGTCACCGGCCTGAAGGTTGGCGCCCTGGACCGACGGCACCTTGTTGGCCGTCTCGGAGATCTGGCCGGCGCCGCATCCGGACAGCAGCAGCCCGGCTGCCGCCGCGATCCCGGGCAGCAGCACGGCAGCCCGCCGGGAACCCCTGATCGAGCGCCTCACGTCGGTCCTCCTCGTCACGATCACACCTGGCTTGTCCGCCGGAACCGCTGGCCATGCCCGCGCAGACCGGGCTCCAGGGTAGTTGGAGCTGATCGCGGCCCGCACGCCGACCCGGTCTGGCCACCTGCGGGGGTGAGCCTCAGACCAGCCGGCCGTTCGTGACCAGCAGGACGACGTCGATCAGGGCGACCAGCAGCACCGCCCGGAAGGCGGCCACCGGCCGGGCTCCGGGGCGATCGCCGGACCTGCCCAGGTACCACGCCAGGATGAAGATCATGACGGCGGCGACGACCGCCGCGAGGCCCACGCCGGTCGGTGGTCCGGGCGGGCCGAGCACCAGTGTGACGGTGGCCGCGATCAGCAGTCCGACGGCGGCGGCCCGGCTGCCCGCCGGGCCGAGCCGGTGCGGCAGTCCCCGGATCCCGGTCCGGGCGTCGTCGGCGAAGTCGGGCAGGACGTTGGCGAAATGTGCGCCTGCACCGAGCAGCGCCGCCGCTGCCACCAGCCAGATCGGGGGCGGCGGGGCGCCGGGCAGGGCCAGCACCACGAAGGCGGGCAGCGCGCCGAAGGAGATCGTGTACGGCAGCACCGAGAGCGGGGTGGACTTCAGCGGCCAGTCGTAGAGCAGCGCCGACACCAGGGCGACGGTGGCGCAGAGTGCCGCCGCCGGGTTGGTGGTCAGGGCCAGCCCCACGGTCGCGGTGGCTGCCATGGCGGCGGCCACCGCGACGGTACGCCGGCCGAGCGCACCGGAGGCCAGTGGCTTGTCGGTACGCCCGACCGTGGCGTCGCGATCCGCGTCGAGCAGGTCGTTGGTCCACCCCACCGCGAACTGGCTGGCGGCCACGGTGAGCACCACCGCGACCACGCCGCCGGGCGGATGCCCGACACCGACAGCGAGCAGACCGGCCACTGTGGTGACCGCTGCGGTCGGTTCCGGATGGCTCGCTCTGACCAGCCCTAACACCGTCGACGACATAACGGAAGTCTGGTCGTTACCGGCTAGTCGTGCCACGCTCGTTGCCATGCGTGACGCTGGCCTCGTACTGCCCCGCAACGATCCGCGCCAGTACGACGACCTGGCGGACGAATGGTGGCGGCCGGATGGTGTGTTCGCCATGCTGCACTGGCTGGCCCAGGCTCGGGCCGCGCTGGTGCCCCCGGCGGCACGGCCCGGCGCGCTCCTGGTCGACCTGGGCTGCGGGGCCGGGCTGCTCGCCCCGCACCTGGCCGGCAAGGGTTACCGACACGTGGGGGTCGACCTCACCCGCTCCGCGTTGGTGCAGGCTGCGGCGCACGGCGTGACCGCGGTCAACGGTGACGCCACGGCGGTGCCGCTGGTGGACGGCTGCGCCGACGTGGTCGCCGCCGGCGAGCTGCTGGAACACGTCCCGGACTGGCGTGCGGCGGTGGCCGAGGCGTGCCGCCTGCTGCGGCCCGGTGGCCTGCTGGTGTTGGACACCCTCAACGACACCGCGCTGGCCCGGTTGGTCGCTGTCCGGATCGCCGAGCGGTTACCGACCGTGCCACGCGGCATCCACGATCCTCGGTTGTTCGTGGACGATCGCGAGCTGGTCGCCGAATGCGCTCGCCACGGCGTTGACCTGCGAGTGCGTGGTGTTCGGCCAGGCGTACCGGGGCTGTTGCGGTGGCTGCTCCGGCAGGCGCGGGGTGCCGCCACGCCTGCCGGCCAGGCACCCCGCATCGTGCCGACCGGGTCGCGGGCGGTGCTCTACCAGGGCCACGGGGTACGCGGCGGATAGCTGATCCGGGTGAGGGTATGGGAATGGCCGATGAGGGGGTTCATCCATGACCGAGCGCAGTGGAGGGCCGGCGACCGCCCGGCGGCTGGCGCCCCGGCTGGCGGCGCGGGCCGCCGGGCACGACCGGGACGGCTCCTTTCCCGTCGACGACTTCACCGACCTGCGTGAGGCGGGACTGTTCGGGCTGATGGTTCCCACCGAGCTGGGTGGTGCCGGCGCCGCCTTCGCGGATTACGCCGCGGTGGCCACCGAATTGGCGCGGGGCAACGGCGCCACCGCGTTGGTGTTCAACATGCACGCTTCGGTCACTGGGGCGCTCGGCGCGGTCACCGAGGAGTTGGCCGAGGCGCTCGGCGTACCGGCGGAGGCGCTGGCCGCCCGGGACCGCCTGTTGCGTGCGGCGGCCGACGGGGCGTGGTACGCGGTCGCGATGAGCGAGCGGGGCGCGGGTGCCCGGCTGTCGCAGCTCGCCACGGTCTACGAGCCGGTCGACGGAGGCTGGCGGATCAAGGGCAGCAAGACCTTCTGCTCCGGCGCCGGTCACGCCGACGGCTACCTGGTGGCTGCCCGCAGCGCCGCAGATCCGTCGGTGGTCTCGCAGTTCCTGGTCCCGGCCGGCGACGGGCTCACCGTCGAGCCGACCTGGGACGCCCTCGGTATGCGCGCCACCGCCTCGCACGATCTGCACCTGGACGTCACCGTCGAGGCCGATCGGCTGCTCGGTGGGGTCGAAGGGCTGGCCCTGGTGGTGGCGCAGCTCATGCCGCACTGGCTGGTGGCCAGCTACGCGGCGGTCTACGTGGGGGTGGCCCGTTCGGCGATCGACGCGGCCGTGGAGCATCTGAACGCCCGCAACCTCGCTGGGCTGCCGGCGGTACGCGCCCGACTGGGGCGTGCGGACGCCGCCGTGGCAGCGGCGCAGCTGGTGGTCGCCGAGGCGGCCCGGCGGGTGGACGAGGCACCGGGCGACGAGGAGACCAACCGGTGGGTGTGGCGGGCGAAGCTGCTCGCCGGTACCACCGCGGCGGACGTCGCGGCGTCCATGCTGGAGGCGGCCGGCACCTCCGCCACCCGGCGGGGCCACCCACTGGAACGGCTCTACCGCGACGCCCGATGCGGGTCGCTGCACCCGGCCACCTCAGACGTCTGTGCCGACTGGCTCGGCATCGCCACACTCGGTGGTGACCCGGACCGTGACGGATCGACTCCTCGTTGGTGAGCGTGAGGAACGAGATTACGAAACCGGCGTGGTGACGTGGGCGGGCTGGTCAGCGTGAGATGTGAGCTTGCGAGAGGAAGGTGGGACCGTGTCCGTACCGGTGATCGCGGGCCTGGGCACAGCCCATCCGCCCTCGGCTGACCAGCAGGAGTTGTGGGAGAAGTTCTTCTCCCAGCACTTCTCCGGTTCCACCCGCGCGCTGGCCGAGCGGATCTTCGCGCATTCCGGGGTGACTCGGCGGCAGGCGGCGGTCAACCCGTTGCTTGAGGACGTCTCCGATTGGCCGACCGAGCGCCGGATGCTCCGCTACCAGGTCGAGGCGTTGCCGTTGGGCAAGGAGGCGGCCGACCGGGCGCTGACCGCCGCCGGCTTGGACGCGGGTGACGTCGGCCTCTTCGTGGTGTGCTCCTGCACCGGGTACGCCACGCCGGGGCTGGACATTCTGCTCGCCCGGGACCTGGGCATGGCCAGGACCACCCAGCGGATGTTCGTCGGTCACATGGGCTGCTACGCGGCCCTGCCGGGGCTGGGCGCGGTGGGTGACTTCGTCACCGCTCGGGGCCGTCCCGCGCTGCTGCTCTGCGCCGAGCTGACCAGCCTGCACCTACAGCCTTCCACGGCCCGGATGGACACCCAGCAGATCGTCTCCCACGCGCTCTTCTCCGACGCCGCGGTCGCCGCCGTGGTCGTTCCCGACGGTCGGGGGTACGCGGTGCGTGAGGTCGCCTCGGTGACCGACACCTCGACCGCCGACCACATGACCTGGGACGTGACCGACACCGGGTTCCGGATGGGACTGTCACCGAAGGTGCCACAGGTGTTGTCGGCTCACGTCCAGGGCCTGGTCGACGAGGTACTGGACCGGCACGGCACCCGTCGGTCGGAGGTGGACGGCTGGGCCGTGCACCCGGGCGGCCCACGCATCCTCAACGTGGTGGAACGTGAGTTGGGGCTGGCGCCTGCGGCGTTGACGGCGTCCCGGGAGACGCTGAGCGAGCACGGGAACTGTTCCTCGCCGACGGTGCTGTTGATCCTCGACCGCCTGTTCCGGTCGGCACCGGCACCGCGCCGGGTGGTGATGATGGCCTTCGGGCCCGGCCTCACCCTCTATGCCGCCCTGCTGGAACGCCACGCCTGAGCTGGCGGCAGAGCTACCCTATCAACATGAACGTCGATGCCGATCGGTTGCGCGGGGTAGTGCTGGCCGCCGTCGGTGTGGCGGCGCTGACCCTCGGTGGTTGGTGGTGGCTGGTGCAGGCACCGCAGGCGTCGAGCGGCGGCGGTGCCGCGCCGGGCGGTTCGTCGGCTGCCACCTCCTGGCGCGAGGATCTGGCTACCGGCGAATTCGTGCGTGAGTTTCCCAGCGCCACGTCGTCCGTGCTCCTCGACGAGCGCACCGGTGCGGTGGTGGGGGTGAGTGGCGAGCCCGTGGAACCTGCCGGCTCCAGTCGATCGGGCGATGCCCGTGTCGGGGCCGAGTTGGTGTGGACCGAGTTGGCGAGGCTGAGCTCCGGTGGAGGGGTCGTCCGGCAGACCCGGATGGGCTCCGGCGAGCGACACCTGTTGCGCCTGCGCTGCACCGGTCCGGGTGAGTTGCTGGTCGCCGTCGACGGGGCGCGGTCGGCGGCACCGATGACCGTGGACTGCGACGGCGACCGGGTCGCCATGGAACTCACCGGCACCGGCGCTGCGGCGCGCTTGTCGTTCTCGCCCGCCGGGTCCGAGCCGGTCCAGGTCGAGGCCCGACTGATCGCCCTGCGTTGACGACTGTCGGTCGTTTCAGGGCGCGCGTCAATCGGCCAGCCGGGAGAGTTCGGCGTGGTAGTTGGTGATCGAGGCGACCTTGGGCACGATCAGGATGATCCGGCCGGTGCGGTCGGCGAGCAGGGCGGTCACGCCGTCCTGACTGGCCGGTACGTGCAGGAAGGCTCGCAGCCCGCCGGCGGGATCGGCCAGGGTCCGAACCTGGGTGCCGGCCGGTGCCGCCCGCGGCCGGGCACCGGCCACGGTGACCACGGTGACCCCGGGCGGCGCCGCCGTCGCCGCCTCAGCGACCTGGTCCGGGCAGGCGCAGCCGTCCACCAGCAGCACCACCACCGGCAGCAGCCCGCGCAGTGGCACCGGTGACTGCCCGCCGTCGACCAGGTCGAGCGCGGGTAGTGGGCGACCGGTCAGCAGAGCTGGTGCCGGGTCGGGAGTGCTGGTGCTCGGTCCGGTCCGACCATTCCTGGGCCAGGTGACGGCGGCCAGGCCGGCGATGGTGGTCAGCACCGCGACGACCAGCACGATCACCGGTTTGGCGGGCGGACGCCAGCGACGGTGGTGGTCCGCCGCTGCCCGCAGTTCCCGGCGGACCTGTTCGGCCTCGTCGGCCAGGGCCGCCAGGTTGTCCGGTATGACCACCCGACCCCACTCTGGTGGCAGGTCGGGCAGCCCGGGACCATCGGCGTCAGCCTTGCCCATTACGGACCCCCTGGAACGTCACGGGTGCGCGGACGCGGCGCCCCTCCAGCGTCCCGCACCGGGCCGGGTACCGCTACCGCTGCGCGCGTCGGGCTGCGGCGGGATACCATGGAACGGGTGCGTAGCCCTTGATCTCCAGCGGGTGTGTTGCAGGGCCTTGGCGCTTGCTCTCCCGGATCTCCACGTTCACGGCGGTGGTGTCCGGGGGGTCATCTCTAGGTTACTCAACGTGTTCGAATCATCGTCTGGGTGGTCTGTCAAGCCGAAGAAAGACCTCTCACAGGGCCCCTGAGCTGCGCCAACGGTCAGGACAGCGGTGAGACATCGGTGCCTGAGCGTGTTACCCTAGACACAGCGAAAGGGGTTTCGAACCTATGGTTTTCAGTGTCGGCGAGACCGTTGTTTACCCCCACCACGGGGCCGCACTCATCGAGGCAATCGAGACTCGGGTCATCAAGGGCGAGCCCAAGCAGTACCTCGTCCTGAGGGTCGCGCAGGGTGACCTGACGGTCCGGGTACCGGCCGAAAACGCCGAGATCGTGGGTGTGCGCGAGGTGGTGGGCGAAGAGGGCCTTGGCAAGGTCTTCGACGTTCTTCGGGCTCCGCACACCGAGGAGCCGACCAACTGGTCGCGGCGTTACAAGGCAAATCTGGAGAAGCTGGCCTCCGGCAACCCGCTGAAGGTGGCCGAGGTCGTCCGCGACCTGTGGCGTCGCGAGCGGGAGCGAGGGCTGTCCGCAGGCGAGAAGCGCATGCTCGCGAAGGCGCGTGACATCCTGGTCGGCGAGGTCGCGCTGGCCGAGAAGAGCACCAAGGACGAGGCGGAGACGCTGCTCGACAAGGTGCTGACCGAGGCCTAGTCCGCACAGCATCGTCGTACCCGATTCGTAGCGAACAAACCATCGAGGACCGCGACGTGACCGCGCAGCTCAATCCGTGCGGTGACGTCGCGGTCCTCGTGCCTGCGGCCGGTGCCGGCGTACGGCTCGGGCCCGGTCGCCCGAAGGCACTGCGGCTGCTGGCCGGTGAACCGCTGCTGGTACACGCGGTCCGCCGGTTGGCCGCGGCCCCCTCGGTGCACAGCATCGTGGTGGCGGCCCCGATCGCCGAGGTGGCGGGCGTGCGTGCACTGCTCGCGCCCATCGCGCCGGTGACGGTGGTGCCCGGTGGGGCGGAGCGGCAGGCCTCGGTAGCCGCCGCGCTCGCTGCGGTACCCGCCGGTCCCGAGATCGTCCTGGTGCACGATGCAGCCCGGGCGCTCACCCCGCCCGCGCTGGTCGAGTCGGTGGCCGCTGCGGTCCGGGCAGGCCACGAGGCGGTGATCCCGGTGCTGCCGGTCGTCGACACGATCAAGGAGGTCGACACGGATGAGATGGTGCGCGGCACTGTCGACCGGGGCGCACTGCGTGCGGTGCAGACCCCCCAGGGATTCCGCCGGGCGGTGCTGACCGCCGCGCACGCCGCTGCCGTCGACGCGCTCACCGACGATGCCGGGCTGGTGGAGAAGCAGGGCGTACCGGTGCACTGCGTGCCCGGTTCGGAGCACGCTCTGAAGATCACCAGGCCGTTCGACCTGGCGCTCGCCGAGCATCTGCTGGCGACAGCGCCCTAGCGCGTACCCTCGAAACATGATCGTTCCTCGGGTGGCCATCGGGACGGACGTGCACGCCTTCGAGGCTGGCCGGCCCTGCTGGGTGGCCGGTCTGCACTGGCCGGAGCAGGACGGGCTGGCCGGGCACTCGGACGCGGACGTGGCCGCGCACGCCGCCTGCAACGCGTTGCTCTCCGCCGCCGGGCTCGGCGATCTGGGGGCCAACTTCGGGGTGGGGCAGCCCGAATGGGCCGGGGCGAGCGGGGTGGCCCTGCTCACCGAGTCGGCCCACCGGGTGCGCTCCGCCGGTTTCGCCATCGGCAACGTGTCGGTGCAGGTGGTGGGGAACCGCCCGAAGATCGGGCCGCGTCGGGACGAGGCTCAGCGGGTGCTGTCGGAGGCCGTCGGGGCACCGGTCACCGTCTCCGCCGCCACCACCGATGGCCTGGGCTTCACCGGTCGTGGTGAAGGGCTCGCCGGGATCGCCGTCGCCCTGGTGTACGAGCAGCCGAGCGCCTAGGCTCGCCGCGATGTCCTCCGACGTCCCCACCGACCCGCCCGCCGCCGACGGCTATCTCGAACGTGCCACGCTCCTCGCCGAGTTGGGCCGCTACGACGAGGCCGTGGCCGAGCTGGGATTCGCCATGGCTCTCGACCCGGCCGATGCCACGGTGTCCACGATGCTGGCCCGGGTGCAGCTCGCGGCCGGCCGACCGGCCGAGGCGCTCGCCGCCGCCGAGGCGGCGGTGGCCACCGCGCCGGGGCAGGTGCCCGCGCTGGTCGCTCGGGGGTTGGCCCTCGGTGACCTCGAACGGTACGCCGAGGCTGCCCGTACCGCCGACGAGATCCTGGCCCTGGGGCCGGCGGACGCGTACGCCCAGCGCAGCGCGGCGGCGATCCTGGCCGGTTCCCGCAACGGACAGCCGGCGTTGAACGCGGCCTGGCGCGGGGTGGAACTGGCCCCCGAGGAGCCGCAGGGCCACCTGGTGCTGGGCCTGGTCGCGGCCAACATGCAGATGTTCGACCTGGCGGAGCGGGCCTACCGGGAGGCGCTTCGGCTGGACCCGCGACTCGCGGAGGCGGGCGACGACGTCGGGGTGCTGCGGCTGGAGCAGCGACGGTGGAGCAGCGCGCTGGAGCGACTGGCCGAAGCGGCGGTGGCGAGCCTGCCCCCGACCGATCCACGCCGGGTCGACGAGGTGCCGGACGAGGCTGACGACGATCCGAACCGCCTGGGGACCGCCCAGGACGAGCCGGACCGCCCGGCTGCGGGCCACATCGACGGGAACCGGCCGGCCGACGGGCCGGAGAAACGGCCGAGCTGGCCGACGCAGGACGGAGAACTGCCCGGCGGTGGGCAGCCGCCCGGCCGCGCCGGAGACCCGGAGCAGGTCGGGCGTGGCGGAGCATGGCCGGCTGTGCCGGAGCAGATCGGCAGCGGGCCGGTCGTCACGCGCCAGCCGGTGCCCGTGGCGCTGCGGCAGTTCGTGCTGTGGGGATCCGGGTGGTCGCTGGTTGCCGCTATCGTGGTCGCCTGTTCGACCGCGACCGGTTCCGGATTCTCCCGACTGATGGCGGTGGCGGCGGCTGCTGGCGGTGGCGTCGTGCTCCGGCAGCACGCGTCCCGGCTGCCGGGGCTGAGTCGGACCGTCCTGCCGGTGCTGCGGCGGACCGATCGTCCGCTCGCTCTGGCCGTGTACGCCGCGGTGGCCGCACCTGCGCTGCTCCTGCTCTACGCCCTGCTCGGCACCGCGTGGCCACTGGTCCTCGCCATCGCGATCGCCACCGCCGCCCGCCTGGCGATCATCGGCAGACCGGTGGCCTGAACGCCGCGCCGTGGACCACTACGCGGGGTGCCGCTGGGAGCCCGCGCCCTAGGGGCGGCGGGCCCAGGTCCAGGCGTACGCGTCGTCTTCGCACTCGGCCGCCGCGTCGCAGAGGTCGAGTGGGCGGAAGGTGTCGACCATGACCGCCAGTTCGTCGAAGAAGTCCACCCCGATGGAGCGTTCCGCCGCGCCCGGCTGCGGTCCGTGCGTGAAGCCGGACGGGTGCAGCGAGATGGAGCCCTGCTCGATGCCGGAGCCGCGCCGCGCCTCGTAGTTGCCGCCGGTGTAGAAGAGCATCTCGTCGGAGTCGACGTTGTGGTGGTGGTACGGCACCGGAATGGCGTCCGGGTGGTAGTCGACCTTGCGCGGCACGAACGAGCAGATCACGAAGTTCGGGCCGGCGAAGGTCTGGTGGACCGGTGGCGGCTGATGGATCCGGCCGGTGATCGGCTCGAAGTCGTGGATGGAGAAGGCCCACGGGTAGAGGTGCCCGTCCCACCCGACCACGTCGAACGGGTGGTTGGCGAAAACATGTCGCGTCCACACAGTGCCGTCACCACCCGCGCGTGCCGCCCGGGACCGATGGCGGACCAGCACCTCGACGTCGGTGTCGTCGACCAGCAGCGGGGCGTCCGGCCCCCGGACGTCGCGCTCGCAGTACGGCGAGTGTTCCAGGAACTGACCGCGTACGGAGAGGTAGCGCTTCGGCGGACCGATGTGCCCGGACGCCTCCACGGCGAGCAGCCGGGTCGGGGCGTCACCGGTGGGTACCAGGCGGTGCACGGTCGAGGTCGGGATGATCACGTAGTCGCCGGCCACCGCGTCGAGCACACCGAACGTCGACTCGACCCGCAGACTGCCCGCCTCGATGTAGAGGCAGTGGTCGCCGGTGGCGTCGCGGAACAGCGGGGACGGACGGTCGGCCAGCACGTAGGCGATCCGCACGTCGTCGTTGGCGAGCAGGTACCGCCGGCCGAGGATCGGGTCCGCACCGGTCCCGTCGAGCTTGTGCGTGCGCAGGTGCCGGGGCTTGAGCGGCAGGTTCGGCACCCGGGTCATGACCGGCGGGGTGAACTCCTCGGCGGCGACGATCGCGGTCGGGGCGTACCGGTGGTAGAGCAGCGAGGAGTCGGAGGAGAAGCCTTCCTGGCCCATCAGCTCCTCGGTGTAGAGACTGCCGTCCGGCTGCCGGAACTGGGTGTGGCGCTTGCGTGGCAGCTCGCCGACGCTGCGGTAGTACGGCATCTCGCCTCCCGGTCCGCTGTGCGTCCGATAATCGGACGCTGTTGTCCGCTTCTTGAAGCGTCCCGTACATTCTTGTCTCGTGTCAACGCAGCTGCCCACTCTTGTCGCTGGCCTGGTCGACGACGCCGCAGTCTTTCCGCCGGGCAGCGCGCCGCTGCCCGACGCCGTCCACGCCCACCGACGGCACCGCACCGCGTGGTACGCCGACCTGGTCGGCCCGTTGCTGCTGCCCGCTTCCACGATCACCACGGGCGACCTGAGCCCTCTGGTTAACCCTGCGGAGAACTTCGCGATCGGGCTGATCGGCGACACCGGAGTCGACCGGCTGCCCTTCGCGTTGTCGTTCCTGCCCCCGCTCGGAGTGACGGCACGGCAGATCGAGGTGGCGGTCGCCCGCCGGGGCGAGGATTCGCAGCCTGGACTGACCGAGCTGGTGAAGCTCGCCGAGCGGCTGGACGATGTCCCCGTCTACGCGGAGATCCCGCTCACCTTCGGGCTGATGGGCGCGCTCGACACCCTCGCCGAGGCGCGTGCCGCCGGGGTGCCGGTCGCCGCCAAGTTCCGTACCGGTGGGCTGGCCGCCGAACTGTTCCCGACGCCAGCCGAGCTGGCCGCCGTGATCTGCGCCTGCCGGGACCGGGAACTGCCGTTCAAGCTGACCGCCGGGCTGCACCATGCGGTGCGGCACGTGGACCCGGAGACCGGCTTCGCCCACCACGGATTCGGCAACGTGCTCGCCGCGACCCTGGCCGCCGCCGACGGGGCGAACGTCGCTGCCGTCGCGGAACTGCTCACCGTCCGCGACGAGCGGCCGCTGGTGCAGGCGGTTGCCGGGCGACACGACTCGGCGCGCCCGCTGTGGGTGGGGTTCGGGTCGTGCAGCATCGTGGAACCACTTACCGATCTGATCCGGCTGGGGCTGGTGAACGGAGGCTTCAAAGCATGAGTGAGCGTCAGCCGGCGAGTTGGGTTCCGGGTGTGGCAGGGTCCGGGTACGACGTGCACCACCTGCCGTACGGGGTTTTCCGGGTGGGCGACGACGAGCCGCGCATCGGCGTACGTGTCGGGGATCTTGTGTTGGACCTGGCTGGTGCGGAGGCTGCCGAACTGGTGCTGGCTGGCGGGGCGTTGCGCCGGCCGACGCTCAACGCGTTCCTGGCGCTCGGTCGTCCGCAGTGGACCGGGGTGCGGGACCGGATCACCGAGCTGCTCACTGATCCGACGCATCGGACGGCGGTGGAGCCGCTGCTGGTGCCCTTGGCGCAGGTGCGGATGGAGCTGCCTTTCGAGGTCGCCGACTACGTCGATTTCTACTCCTCGGAGCACCACGCGTCGAACGTCGGTCTGATCTTCCGTCCCGGCCAGCCTCCGCTGCTGCCGAACTGGAAACACCTGCCGATCGGGTACCACGGCCGGGCAGGCACGGTGGTGGTCTCCGGCACGCCTGTGGTACGGCCACAGGGGCAGCGGCCCAGCCCCGAGGGGCCGACCTTCGGCCCGTCGGCGCGCCTGGACATCGAGGCCGAGGTCGGGTTCGTGGTCGGTGTGCCGAGTCCGCTCGGCCGCCGGGTGGCTGCCGCTGACTTCGCCGACCACGTCTTCGGCGTCGTGTTGGTCAACGACTGGTCGGCGCGGGACATCCAGGCATGGGAGTACCAACCGCTCGGACCGTTCCTGGGCAAGTCGTTCGCCACCTCAGTCGCCGCCTGGGTCACCCCGCTGGACGCGCTGCGGCACGCCTTCGTGGCCGGCCCGGTGCAGGATCCGCCGGTGGCCGACTACCTGCGGGATGAGCCGCATCTGGGGCTGGACCTGCGGCTGAGGGTGATCTGGAACGGGGAACCGGTCAGTGAGCCGCCCTTCGCCGGAATGTACTGGACGCCCGCTCAGCAACTGGCCCACCTGACCGTCAACGGTGCGTCGCTGCGCACTGGCGACCTCTACGCCTCCGGAACCGTTTCGGGCCCTCGCCGCGACCAGGTCGGATCGCTGCTGGAACTCAGCTGGGGAGGCAGCGAACCGGTCACCGTTGGCGGGACGGAACGCACCTTCCTCGCTGACGGTGACACGGTGACGATCACCGCCACCGCACCCGGTCCGGACGGCACCATGCTCACGTTGGGCGAGGTCACGGGCATGATCCTGCCGTCGAAGTGACCTGAACCCGACACCGGCCCTTGATCGCACAGCGGGTGCGATCAAGGGCCGTGTCCGTCTTCGTTGATCGCCTCGGAATTCCGTCGCCATGCCGCGCCGGACCGGCCGGTGCCCCCCTTTCCGGCCGGTCCGGCCCTGGCTGGCGCAACGTCGAGACTGAGGGAGATGACGACGATGCACGATCTCGTGGACGCGGTCTGGCGCACCAGCAGCCGCTCCAACGACCAGGGCCTCTGCGTGGAGGTGGCCGACAATCTGGCCCGTGTCCACGGGGTGGTGGGCATACGCGACTCGAAGGACCAGGCCGGACCGGTGCTGGTGGTCAGCCCGTCGGGCTGGACCTCGTTCGTCGACGCGATCCGGGCCGGCCGGTTCGTCGGTTGATGCCACGGGGTCTCCGGCGGGGGTTTCTCCGTTCGGGGACCCCGAGTGACGCTCACGGGGCGTACCGTCGCGACGCCACGGGAGGTGGCATGTCGACTGTTGCGGTCACCGGTCTGGTCGCGGCACCCGCGGCCGAGTTGTGGCGGGTGCTCACCGATCTGTCCCGGCCACGGTCCGACGGTCGGCCGGTGCGACCGCTGACATCGGGCACCTTCGGCCCGGGCACGGCCTGGCGCGAGAACCGGACCCGACCGGACGGCGGCACGGCGACCGAGGAATTCGTCGTGCTGGCCGCCGAGCCACCCCGGCGGCTGGTCCTCGGCTCACCTGGTGAGGGCGTCGACTACCGGATCACCTGGTCCCTGCACGATGTCCGTCGTCGGGGGCGTCGGCACACCTCGGTGACGATCACCGTACGCGCCCAGCCAGCCGCAGCGGCCGGCCGGGCGCTGGCATTCCTGCTTGGCGGCCTGGCCGTGCGAGCGGCCGAGCAGGTGCTGCGACAGGATCTCGCCGTGCTGGCCGCGGAGGCAGGTGCCTGCCCCGCGCAGGCCGTCAGCGCGGCCCGGTGAACGTTTCTGGACACCGCACTGGTTTCAGCGCATCGCCAACACCGCTGCTCCCGCCCGCCCCACCGCCGTTTCCGCTCCGGCACCGGTGAGACCGCCGCCCTTGTCACCCAGGGGCGGGGGCGGCTCCGGAGAACGCTGGGTAGGGTGCCGGGCGGAGGTGCGGCATGGGGTGGGCAGATCGGCGGCGGATCATGGCGGCGGGGACGGCGATGGCTGTCGCCGCGACCGTCGGGGTCATCGCGTACCGGGTGCTGGCACCGGCCGAGGTGAGCACTCCTGCCCGGGGCGACTACCCGGCACGGAGCGTTCCGGCCGCCGGGGTGACCGGTCGCTTGCCGGTCGCGCCGCTGATCGTCGACGGCCGGCTGCGGGTGTACGCCGCGCCTCGGCAGGTGTACGCCGACCAGCCAATCGACGGTCGTAGCCGGCGCACCCCGTACTGGTCCTTCCGACGCTGGCCGGCGAGCCTGGACGCGGTGGTGGCGAGCGGGACGACGGTGGTGAGCCGCTGGTCGGACGGGCAGTTGGTGGCGCTCGACGCGCGCACCGGTCAGGTCGCCTGGCGGGCGGACGGACCGGAGCCGGCGTCGGCGCGTGCGACGCGGCGCACCGGCACGGCCGTCGTCTGGCGGCCGAGTGGGCTCTCGGTGAGCACCACCACCGACGGTCGCCCCGTGATCGTCACCTCCGGCGACGCTGAGGTTCGGGCGGTCGACCTGGCTGACGGTGGGCAACTGTGGCGAGCGACGGTGGGTTCCGGCTGCCGCGAGTCCGTCGGTACCGACACCGGCGGGCGGCTGCTGACCGTGGACGACTGCGACGGGCCGGCGGTGATCGAGTTTCGGGACGTCGCGACCGGCGTGGTGACGGCCCGATGGCGACCGTTGGGCGCCGGCGACGAGCTGACGGCCACGTTGATCGGCTGCGGGCCGGGCGGCGTCGGCTGCGCTGCCCTGCGGACCGCGGGGCCCGGGGACGCTGTCGCTCGGGGTTGGTTGCTCGGCCCGGAAGAGCCGGTCCAGACGCCGACACTGGACGGACCCGGTACCGAACTCGTCGACGACACGACGGTGGGCATGGTCGACGGGGTTCTCGTCGGTCGGGCTGTCCTCGACGGGGGGCAACGCTGGCAGATCGAGGTCGGTCCGGGCCGGGTGATCGCCGTCCAGCCCGGCCGGGTACATGTGCTGACCGAGGCGAACGAACTCGTCACGCTGGACCCGGCCAGCGGCGCCGAGCTGTCCAGGTTCGTCCTCGACATCGGCGCCGACGGCACCGGATGGGCAGCGGGTGACGCGTACGCCGCCGACGGCTACGTGGTGGTGGAACGGCTGCGCAGACCGGTCGACCCTGACGGTGACGACCAGCGGTACTACCTCACCGCCGAGTCACTCATCGTGGCGGCAACCTGACGGCCGAGGTGCGTGGTCAACTCGACAAAACGGACAATAGTTACTTATAGTCCCATCGTGCGCTTCCTGGTAGCCCTGACGGGCGTGATCGTCGTCCTTGCCGCCGCCGCTCCGGTGGAGGCCGCCGTCGCCCCGGCCGGGCGAACCGTTAGGTTGACCAAAACTGTGGGGGTCGACATCACGGTGCCGGCGGCCGTGAACCTCGGCACCGCCTTCACCGGCGGGGTACTGACCGGGTCGCTGGGTCGGGTCGAGGTGACGGACGTCCGTGGCCCGACCAACCCGAACACCTGGGTGGCGACCGTCTCTGCCACCATCTTCACCACTGGCGCGGGTGGGCCGCAGCGGACCATCTCCAACGCCTCGATTTCCTACTGGTCGGGACCGGCCGTGCAGAGCACCGGCGGTGGCACGCTGGTACCCGGCCAGCTCACTCAGGCGCAGGCGGTGACGCTGAACGTGACCCGGGAGGCGTTCCGCAAGACCGCAGGCAACGGCAACAACCGGGTCGCGTGGAGCCCGAGCGTCCGCATCGTGGTGCCCAACGGGATCATCGGCGGCGTCTACCAGGGCACAATCACCCACTCCGTAGCCTGATGGGTTATTTGTCTAGAAAGCTGCTGCTCGGGCTGACTGTCCGCTTTAGCGTCGTCGGCATGAGGAAGCCACTTCTTACCCTGACCGCCGCCGCGGCCACCTTGGTCGCCATGGCGGCTCCCGCCGTCGCCGCACCGTCCGGCGACACCATCGTGACCTTCACGGTCTCCACCGCCAACCTGGACATCGCCGTCCCACCGGCGGTGAACCTCGGAGCGGTGTTCTCCGGCTCCACCATCTCCGGTGAACTCGGCAACGTCACGGTCACCGACAGCCGGGCGGCGCTCAGCGCCACCTGGACGACCACGGTTACCAGCAGCGCGTTCACCACCGGCGGTGGCACACCCGAGGAGACGATCCTGCCGAACCTCGTCGAGTACTGGTCCGGCGGGGCGATCTCGACGACCGGTACCGGCACCTTCGTCCCCGGCCAGCCCACCCAGGCCGACGCGGTGACCCTGAACGTGCCGAGGGTCGCGTTCTCCAAGACCTCCGGCTCCGGCAACAACTCCGCAACCTGGGCACCGGACATCCGGATCACCATCCCCGGCGGTGCGGTCGGCGGCACCTACACGGGGGTGATCACCCATTCGGTGGCATGACCGCGTCAGCGCCCTCGCCCTGGCCGTGACCGTCCTGGTCACGGCCGGGGTGCCGGCGTCGACCGCATCCGGGGCGGTGCCGGCGTCCCGGGCGGTGACACGCGTCGAACCGGCTCCGCCCGATGCCGTCGATCGGCCGGTGGCCGACCGCAGGGACGGCCGATCCAGGTCGCCGGAGCCGAGCGGCAGCGCGTCGCCGAGCCCGAGCGGCCCAGCGGTTTCGGTCGGGATTCGCCTGCTGGACGCGCCGGTGAACCGGCGCGACGACAGCCGGGCGCACAAGTACATCGTCGACCACGTCAAACCCGGCACCACGATCAAGCGACGCATCGTGGTGGAGAACTCCTCACCGGTGCAGCGCAAGGTCGCGCTCTACGCCGCGGCTGCGGCAGTTGCGGAGCAGGGCTTCGTCATCGCCCCGGACCGGACCGAGAACGAACTGAGCAGCTGGATCCGGGTGGAGCCCGGTGAGGAGGCGCTCGCCGCCGGTGAAGAGGTGGAGGCGCTGGTCACCATCCGGGTGCCGCGCGACGCCGAGGCCGGCGAGCGGTACGCCGTCGTATGGGGCGAGATCTCCGGTACGGACGGTCAGCAGATCCAAAACGTGGGGCGGGCCGGCATCCGGGTCTACCTGTCGGTGGGGCCGGGTGGTGAGCCGCCGTCCGGCTTCGAGATCGGGCCGCTGACCGGCCTGCGGGAACCCGACGGCACACCGGTGGTGACGACCGAGGTGCGCAACACCGGTCAGCGGGCCCTCGATCTGGCCGGCGAACTCCGGCTCACCGACGGGCCGGGCGGTCTGTCCGCCGATCCGGTCCGGGTCGAGGCGGCGACGTTGCCCCTGGGGGGCAGCACCACCGTCCGGGTCGTGCTGGATCACCGGCTGCCGGACGGAACCTGGACGGCAAAGCTCGACCTGGCCAGCGGCTGGACCAGACGCAGCGCGAGCGGCACGGTGAGCTTCGGCGGCGCGACCGTGCCGGCGGCGGTGCACACGGACCGGTCGAGCGCGGTGCTGGCCGGCGGGCTGGTCGCCTCAGGGCTGGTGCTGGCGGTGCTGTTCGGTTTTGCGTACCGACGGCGGGCACAACAGCGGCTGCCGATACCGCAGGAGTAGAGACTCCGGGCCGGTCCGCTGGGGGATGGCGGACCGGCCCGGTACGGCGCGGTGGGCGCGGCCTGGCTCAGCCCAGTGCGGCCTCGGCCGCCGCCAGGAAGGCGTCGTTCTCGGCCGGCGTACCGATGGTGACCCGCACCCCGTCACCGGCGAACGGGCGCACGATCACGCCCCGCGACTCGCACGCCTTGGCGAACTGCACCGACCGGTCGCCCAGCGGCAGCCAGACGAAGTTCGCCTGGCTGGTCGGGACGCCAGGGACGAGCTTGCCCAACGCCTCGCCGACGCGCTCGCGCTCGGCCACGACCAGCGCGCACCGCCGCCGTACCTCGTCGGCCTGGGCCAGCGCGGCCAACGCGCCCGCCTGTGCGGCCATGCTGGTGGAGAAAGGGGTGACGACCTTGCGTACCGCCGCCGCCACCTGCGGCTGCGCGACCAGGAAGCCGATCCGCAGGCCGGCCAGACCCCACGCCTTGGAGAGGGTGCGCAGCACCGCCACGTTCGGCCGGTCGGCGTAGCTCAGCCCGTCCGGCACCTCCGGGTCGGTGACGAACTCGCGGTAAGCCTCGTCGATCACCACCAGCACGTCGTCCGGCACGGCGTCGAGGAAGCGGTCCAGCTCGGCGCGGTGCACGGCGGTGCCGGTCGGGTTGTTGGGGTTGCAGACCAGGACCATCCGGGTGCGGTCCGTCACCGCCGCCGCCATCGCCGCCAGGTCGTGCCCGTGCCCGGCGTCGTTGGGTACCTGGACGCTGGTCGCGCCGCTGGTCGCCGCGATGATCGGGTACGCCTCGAACGAGCGCCACGAGTAGACGAGTTCGTCGCCGGGCAGGCAGGTGGCCCGTACCAGGTGCTCGGCCAGCGCCACCGAACCACAGCCGGTAGCCACCCGGTCGGCGTCCACCCCGTACCGTTCGGCGAGCGCCTGGCGGAGCGCGACGACGCCCATGTCCGGGTAGCGGTGCACCCCGGCCACGGCCTGGGCGACCGCCTCCACCACACCGGGCAGCGGGCCGTACGGCACCTCGTTGCTGGCCAGCTTGATGGCCTCAGGCAGGCCCAGCTCACGGGCCAGGTCGGCCGGGCTGCGCCCGGGTACGTAGTTGGGCAGCGCGTCCAGGTCGGCGCGGGTCAGCCGCACTGCCGCCTGGTGTCGTCCGTCGTCGGTCATGAGGAAACTCCCGGGGGGTTGGCGCGGTCGTGGGGGGTACGCGGAAGCTGAACCACCACGGTCTGCGCCCGCTTGTCGTGCAGAGCCTGCCGTAGTGGATGGTCGAAGAGCGGTGAGAGCGCGTCGATCAGTTGGAGCAGCAGGCCGAGGCCGCAGCAGTACCAGAGCAGCGTCGGCAGGCCGAGGGTGTTCCAGCGGCGCAGTGCCCGGCCGAAGCCCAGCGGGGTGTCCGCCTCGACCGGCACCGCCTTGACGCGCAGCAGCCGCTTGCCGAAGGTCTGCCCACTGGCCGCCATCGACGGCACCTCGTACGCCAGCCAGAGCGAGGTGGCGATGAGCAGGATCGTCACGATCAGCGCGCCGGCCTGGTCGCCGGCGGCGGGCAGCGGGTCGGTGGTGCGGTCCTGGGTCTGCACCCGGCGCCAGAACTCGTCCAAAGGCGCGGAGAGTTCCTGGACGTAGCGCCAGACAAACCAGCCGTTGACCAGGGCGTTGAGCACGAAGACGATGCCGAGGTCGATCAGTCGGGCACCCAGCCGGGCAC
This sequence comes from Micromonospora lutea, assembly GCF_016863535.1. Lineage (GTDB taxonomy): Bacteria > Actinomycetota > Actinomycetes > Mycobacteriales > Micromonosporaceae > Micromonospora > Micromonospora lutea. The sequence continues at coordinate 117,924 of NZ_BOPB01000011.1, read as the reverse complement.
CGAACGAGGCCAGTGGCATCCCGTGCGGCCGTGGTGCCGGTGGTTGTCCGGGCCAGGTCGGGTACGGCCAACCGGGCGGTGGCCCCTGCGACGGGTCACCGGTCGGCCAGGCGGGCGGCGGGCCCGGAGGCACCCCGCCGCCCGGCCAGCCCGGTGGTGCTCCCGGTGGGGTGCCGGCGGCGGGTGGGGTGGCTGCGGTCGGCGCCGAGGCGGACGCTGGTGGGGTGGGCTCCGGTGCCGGTTCGGGCTCGGGCGGGGGTGGGCCCTCGGGCGGCGTGACGTCGACCGGGATGGGCGCGCCGATCCAGCCCTCGCCGTCCCAGTATCTACGGGTTTCCGGGTCGGCGGGGTCGACGTACCAACCGGGTGCCACGCTCACGTCACGGCCTCGCTGCGCTCGTTCACCTGGCCACCTTAACGACGACGGTCCTGGCGAACGTGTCGTGGCGTTGCTGCCAGGGCTTGTCCCGCAACGGCCGGCCCGTCTGCGGCACGGCACCGCCGGCCGGAGGCACAGGCCCACCGGCCGGCGGCGGAAGCAGGGGAGGGTGGATCACGCTCGACAGTGTTACAGGTTGCCGCGCTTCTCCTGCTCCCGCTCGATGGCCTCGAAGAGCGCCTTGAAGTTGCCCTTGCCGAAGCCGAGGGAGCCGTGCCGCTCGATCAGCTCGAAGAAGACGGTCGGCCGGTCCTGCACCGGCTTGGTGAAGATCTGCAGCAGGTAGCCGTCCTCGTCCCGGTCGACCAGGATCTTGCGGGACTTGAGCTCCTCGATCGGTACGCGTACCTTGCCGATCCGGGCGCGCAGCTCCGGGTCGTCGTAGTACGAGTCCGGGGTCTCCAGGAAGTCGACGCCGGCCGCCCGCATCGCGTCCACGCTGGCCAGGATGTCGTTGGTGGCCACCGCGATGTGCTGGGCACCCGGGCCCTGGTAGAACTCCAGGTACTCGTCGATCTGCGACTTCTTCCTGGCGATGGCCGGCTCGTTGAGCGGGAACTTCACCTTGCGGGTGCCGTTCGCGACGACCTTGCTCATCAGTGCCGAGTAGTCGGTGGCGATGTCGTCGCCGACGAACTCGGCCATGTTGGTGAAGCCCATGACCCGGCGGTAGAACTCGACCCACTCGTCCATCCGGCCCAGCTCGACATTGCCGACCACGTGGTCGACCGCCTGGAAGAACCGCTTCGGCTGGATCCCGGCGTCGATCATCGGCTGCCGGTCCACGATCGGGCCCCGGGCGGCGAAGCCGGGCAGGAACGGGCCCTGATAGCGGGACCGGTCCACCAGCGTGTGCCGGGTGTCGCCGTAGGTGGCGATGGCGGCCAACCGTACGGTGCCGTGCTCGTCGGTCACGTCGTGCGGCTCCACCAGCCCGGTCGCGCCCTGCGCGGTGGCGTGCGCGTACGCGGCGTCGACGTCGGGCACCTCCAACGCGATGTCGCTGACGCCGTCGCTGTGCCGGGCGACGTGCTCGGCGCCCTCGGCGTCGGGGCGTACCGCGCCGGTGAGCACGAACCGGGCCGAACCGCTGGTCAGCACGTACTCGGCGTGGTCGCGGTAGCCCTGCTCCGGCCCCCGGTACGCCACACAGGTCATGCCGAACGCGGTGGAGTAGTAGTGCGCGGCCTGCTTGGCGTTGCCCACCAGGAAGCGCACGTGGTCGAGACCCTTGACCGGGAAGGGGTCGTTGCTGGTGTCGTGGTCGACGGCGCCGATGAGGGCGTCGACGTCCACCTCCTCGGTCGGCTGGGGTCGGTCGATCGCCTGGGTCATGGTGGCCTCCCTCGCGTACCGGCCGGCCTCGTCGGCCGACGGGATCGTGTGCTGCTGTGCCGAGCATCGCGGTGATCAGACGGACTGGGCAACCCTCTCCGCCTACGCTGGTCAGGTTGCACAAACGGTATGGTGTTTACGCATGAACACTGGACATGTTGCCCAGCTCGACGAGCTGGATGTGCGACTTATCGATTTACTCGCCGAGGAACCTCGGATCGGCGTGCTGGAATGCTCGCGCCGGCTTCAGGTCGCCCGGGGGACCGTTCAGGCGCGACTGGACAAGCTGGTCGGGCGGGGAGTCATCGCCGGATTCGGGCCGGATCTCGGCCCGGCCGCGCTGGGCTTCACGGTGACCAGCTTCGTCACCCTGGAAATCAGCCAGCGGCACGGGCACGACCCGGTCACCCGCCACCTGTCGGAGATCCCCGAGGTGTTGGAGGCGCACACCATCACCGGCTCAGGTGACCTGCTCTGTCGGATCGTGGCCCGCTCGAACACCGACCTTCAGCGGGTGATCGACCAGATCGTGGCGTACGAGGGGATCACCCGTGCCTCCACGATCATCGCGCTCGCCGAGCAGATCCCCTACCGCGTCCTCCCCCTGCTGCGCTCGTCGGTGCAGTGAAAGGAAGGGCCCCCTGTTAACGCCTCCGGTAGAGGAAGGGCCCCTTGCTAACACCGAGCGGTGAGCTCAGTCCTCCGCCAACGTGTCGCCCAGCGGGGTGCGGCGGTAGCGGACGGACCGGCCGGACCGGACCCGGGTGATCAGGCCCGCGTCGCGCAGTACGGAGAGGTGGTCGCCGACGCCACCCAGGCTCAGCCCGAGTTGCGCGACGAGTTGGCTGGTCGTGGCGGGCAGGGCGAGTGCCCGCAGCACCGCCGCGCGGGATCGCCCGACCAGCCGGTCCAGCGCGTCGGCGGGCCGGTCCGGGTCGGGCGGCCCGAGCAGTTCGGCCACCCCGGAAGCCCGGTAGACGATCGCGAACGGCCAGGGCGGCTCGACATAGTTGATCATCATGCCGAAGACCGTGGGGATGAAGAGCAGTCCCCGGCCGTCGAGTGAATAGCTGCGGGGATCGCGGTCGGCCACCTCGATCGCGCCAAGACCGCCACCCGAGTCCCAGCGCAGCCGTGGGTCCAGACCCGCCACGGCAGCCCCCCAGCCGTACGCGAGCAGCCGGCCGGCCCGGTGTACCAGGTCCCGTTCCAGCACTGCCCGCAGGCGCGGCCAGTCCGGCTGCACCAGCGTCACCCAGGCCGCCTCGATCGCGTCGGCCATCCGGTCGACGACATTCGGCGAGTCGTAGATCCGGCGGGCGTACGCCGGTGGGCTGGGCAGGCCGGCGAGATTGCGGGACAGTTCGTCGCGGGCCTGCGCGAGTGGCGTGGCCCGGACGACGGCCAGTTCGTCGGCGAAGGTGCGGCCGATACCGTCGGGCGGCGGCTGGATGAAGTCGGCGTTGTAGCCACCTCGACGCAGCAGCGCCATCAGCGCACCCACCGCCGGCTGGTCCCGGCGCAGCCGCTCGAACGCCGGCCGGGTGCGGGCCATCCAGGGGGCCAGCCCCGGCACGGAGTGCTGGCCGGCGTGCACCCGCAGCGCCCAGACCGCCTCACCCAGCGGTGAGATGGCGTACCGGCTGGCCGCTATGTCCGCCGGGGTGACCTCGATCCGCATCCTTTGACCTTTCGCTGACCAGCGAAAGGATAGAGCGGTCCGGTGCCGGCCACCAGGCTGGCCGGCGTGGACAACACCAGCATGAGCGCGCCGAAGGTGGCCGACCGACCGGCCACCTTCCGGGACGTGTTCGCCGTCACCGAGTTCCGGGTGGTCTTCGCCAGCTACGGCATCTTCATGATCGGCGAGACGGTGAAGATGCTGGCCCTCTCGGTGCTGGTCTACGAGCGCACCGGCTCCGGCCTGCTGGCCGCACTCGCGTACGTGACCGGATTCCTGCCGCACGCGCTGGGCGGGCTGTTCCTGCTCGCCCTGGCCGACCGCTGGCCGGCCCGCGCCCTGATCGTCGGCTACGACCTGGTGCGGCTGGTCATGGTGGTGGTGCTCGCCACGGGTGCGCTGTCCCCGTCGGCGATGCTCGGCCTGGTCGCCGTCGTGGCCCTCTTCGGTCCGGTGAGCAGCGCCTCGCGTACCGCGTTGCTGCCCGAGATGTTGCGCGGCGACGCGTACGTGCTGGGTCGTTCGCTGCTCACGGTGGCCGCCGGAGGCACGCAGGTGGCCGGCTTCGCCGTCGGCGGTCTGCTGCTCGGCCTGGTCGGCCCGTACGGCGCGCTCTGGCTGACCGCAGCGACCTGTGGCCTCTCCGCGTTGCTGGTGCGGTTCGGGCTCACCCATCGCCCGGGCCGCGTTGGACGGGCGGGCGACGGTCCGAGGGCCGGCGCGTTCCGGGAGACCCTGCGAGTGAACCGGCAACTGCTAACCGACCGCCGGATCCGCGGGTTGTTGCTCGCTCAGTGGCTGCCCGGGTCGCTGCTGGTCGGCGCCGAGGGGGTGGCGGTGCCGTACGCGGCAGACCTGGGGCCGGGGGCCAGCGCCGGCGTCCTGCTGATGGCCGGTGCCGGCGGCATGCTGGTCGGCGATCTGCTGGTCGGGCGGTTCATGGCACCGGCCCGGCGGGAGCGCTGGACGCCGTGGCTCGCGCTGCTGCTGGGCGTACCCATGTTGGCGTTCCTGGCCCGGCCGGCGCTGCTGCCCGCGGCGGCCCTGTTCGCGGTGGCGACCGCGGGCTTCGCCTACCAGCTCGGACTGGCCCGACGGTTCCTCGACGCGGTTCCCGAGGCCCGTCGGGGACAGGCCTTCGGCCTGGTCAGCACCGGCATGATGGCGGCGCAGGGGCTGGCCGCCGCCGGGGCCGGCGCGCTGAGCGAGGTGCTCGCGCCGGGTGTGGTGATGGCGGGCGCCGGGGCCGCCTCGCTCCTCGCGACGTTGGTCCTGTGGCCGATCCTCGCCCCCGGCGGTCGGCGCCACCCGGCTCGGCCGGCCGAGCCCACCCCGACCGCGCCCGGTCCAGCGGTGACCGCTGACCACTGACTCAACCACGCCCCCGCCGGTGGTCGGCGGCGCTGCCGATGCGATCTTCCTGCGCGACACGCGGTGCGGTACGGGCGGCGGTGGGCGCGGATGGCTACCGTGTTCCGGTGGCGAAGGGGAGCGGCCTCGGCGTACGTAGCTGGCTGCTGCTCGGCCTGATCACGGTGGTGGTGCTGGCTGCTACCGGAGTGTGGAACCCATTTCCCACCATGTGGGACTGGGTCAACCGGCCCCAGCCGATCTCCCAACCGGACGTGGTCTGGCAGCAGCGGATCGGCGGAACCCCGCGAAGCGTCACCATCGCCGGGGAGAGCGTCGTGATCGAGCAGCGCACCCGGGTCGAGGCACGCAGCCTGGCCGCCGGCACGCAGCTCTGGGAGCGCAAGGCCGACTGGAGCGCGGTGACGGGGGCCGGGCCGGAAGCCGTGGTCGTGGTGGGCAAGCTGCTGGTCAAGGGGTACGAGGTGCTCGACCCCACCACCGGGGTGACCCGTCGCCGCGACGACGACGCGGTGGCCGTCTGGACGTACCGCAACCTGCTGCTGGACGCGCGTTGCGTGGAGGCCACCGACTGCACGCTGAGCGCCTGGGACGCACGCGGTACCGCTCCGCTGTGGACCGCCTTCCTACCCGGAGTCAGCAGCGGCCTGCTCGCCGACAACCCGAACCTGCTCGACACGCGACGGCTCACCAGCACCCGGATCGACGACGAGGTGGCCGGCCCCGAGGCGGTGCCACCGCTGCTCGGCTTCCCGGTCGACGGCCGGGTGCACGTGGTGGACACCGCGACCGGCCGGGTGCTCCAGAACGTCGAACCCGGCCGTGAGGAGCGGCTCGCCGTAATCGGCGGGCGCCTGCTGCGGATCACCGCCCGCTCGCAGGACGGCAACTGCTACTACGCCATCTCCGGTCGGGACTCGGCCACCGGTCAGGAGGCGTGGCAGCAGTCGGGGCTCAACCTCCGCACCGCCGACAGCGCCGGCTGCGTGCAGCGGGAGGACCCGTACGGTGCCCGCAACGTGTTGCTCGGCGTCTCACCGGACGGCCGGGAGGCGGTCCTCGACGGGTACGACGGGCGGCTGTTGCTGGTCACCGCCAACGCCGAACGGATCCTCGCCGTGGACGACCGGTACGCGCTGGTGCGTACCGCCGACGGTGGTGCCGTCTCCGCCCAGGAGCTTGGTGCCGAGCGGACCCGTTGGAAGCGGCCGGCCGGAAAGAAGGCGGGTGCCGCCCTCACCCCCTACGCGGCGATCGTCACCGACGAGAAGCCCAACCGGCTGATCGCGCTCGACCCGCGTACCGGGCGGGAACTGGCCGCGCTGCGTACCTCGGCGAACGCCCTCGCCGTCGGATCCGCCGGCATGGTGATCGGGGAAGGTCGCGAGATCGGGTACGTCCGCTTCGGCGCGACGGCCGGCGGAGCGCCGCAGGACGGCGGCGGGGCGAACCCGGGGCCTGCCGGCAGCGGCGCGGTGCCGCAGCCTCAGGACAGCTGCGGGCCGAAGAACGAGCTGTGCGCCGCTCCTGACCCCGGTAAATGACCGCGCGCCCCCGGGGGTGGGAAGGACCAAACCTTCTGCCCTAGGCTTTGCCGTCATGAGCGAGCGGCAGCGAGCGAATCATCAGCGCGGTGCGGGTGGTGCCGCACGGCGGCACGGAGCGAAGCGGAGTGCCGTCGTGCGCGAGCGGCAGCGAGCGAATCATCAGCGCGGTGCGGTGGTGCCGCACGGCGGCACGGAGCGACCCGGAGTGCCGTCGTGAGCGGTGCTGACTTCGCGTACGCCCCACTGCTACCGACCGGTCCGGACCAGACGGAGTACCGCCTGGTCACCGACGAGGGCGTCGATGTGGTCAACGGTCCCGGCGGCCGGCGGTTCCTGACGATCGAGCCGGGTGCGCTGACCGCGCTGACCGCCGAGGCGATGCACGACATCGCGCACTACCTGCGTCCCGCGCACCTCGCCCAGCTCCGGTCGATCATCGATGACCCGGCGGCCTCCCCGAACGATCGGTTCGTGGCGCTGGACCTGCTGCGTAACGCCAACATCGCTGCCGGCGGAGTGCTGCCGATGTGCCAGGACACCGGCACCGCGATCGTGATGGGCAAGCGTGGCCGGCACGTGCTCACCGACGGCGCCGACGCCGAGGCCATCTCGCGTGGCGTGTGGCAGGCGTACACCCGGTTGAACCTGCGTTATTCGCAGCTCGCTCCGCTGAGCATGTGGGAGGAGCGCAACACCGGCAGCAACCTGCCCGCGCAGGTCGAGTTGTACGCCGAGGACCCGGACGGCCACCCCGACGCGTACAAGTTTCTCTTCATGGCGAAGGGGGGTGGCTCGGCCAACAAGTCGTACCTCTACCAGGAGACGAAGGCACTGTTGAACCCGACGCGGATGATGCAGTTCCTGGAGGAGAAGCTGCGGCTGATCGGCACCGCCGCCTGCCCGCCCTACCACCTGGCGGTGGTGATCGGCGGCACCAGCGCCGAGTACGCCCTGAAGACCGCCAAGTACGCCTCCGCCAAGTACCTCGACGCCCTGCCCACCTCCGGCTCGATGACCGCGCACGGCTTCCGGGACCTGGAGCTGGAGGCCGAGGTGCTGGAGTTGACCCGCAACTTCGGTATCGGCGCGCAGTTCGGCGGGCGCTACTTCTGCCACGACGTCCGGGTGGTGCGGTTGCCCCGGCACGGCGCGTCCTGCCCGGTGGCGATCGCCGTGTCCTGTTCGGCCGACCGGCAGGCGGTTGCCAAGATCACCCCGTCGGGTGTGTGGTTGGAGCGCCTCGAAACCGACCCGGCCCGCTTCCTGCCCGAGGTCACCGAGGCGCAGCTGGACGCGACCGAGGTGGTGCGCGTCGACCTGAACCGGCCGATGGACGAGATCCGCGCCGAGCTGTCCAAGTATCCGGTCAAGACCCGGTTGTCGTTGAGCGGGCCGTTGGTGGTGGCCCGGGACATCGCCCACGCGAAGATCGCCGAGCGGCTGGACGCGGGTGAGCCGATGCCGCAGTACCTTCGTGATCACGCGGTCTACTACGCCGGCCCGGCGAAGACCCCGGAAGGCTACGCGTCCGGCTCGTTCGGCCCGACCACCGCCGGGCGGATGGACGCGTACGTGGAGAAGTTCCAGGCCGCCGGGGGCTCGATGGTGATGCTGGCCAAGGGCAACCGGTCGGCGCAGGTGACCCGCTCCTGCGAGCAGCACGGCGGCTTCTACCTCGGTTCGATCGGCGGTCCCGCGGCCCGGCTCGCCCAGGACTGCATCAAGCACGTCGAGGTCCTGGAGTACGCGGAACTCGGCATGGAGGCGGTCTGGAAGATCGAGGTGGAGGACTTTCCCGCCTTCATCGTCGTCGACGACAAGGGCAACGACTTCTTCGCCGAGGTCACCAAGCCCGTCCTCACCATCGGCCGCAGCTGAGCGAACATCGGTGCGCCCGTCCGCATTCGCCGGACAGGCGCACCGCCCCCGTTGGATGTCGAAATCGGCAACCGACATGAGTCTCCGCCCCGGCGCTGTCGAATGTCTCTCAGGGCGCTATCAAATTAATGGGCGTGCTGTGAGGGTCGGGCTACTCTGCTGGGCGTTGCGTCATTCCGGTGGGAGAGCGAATGCGGTTTCGGATCCTGGGTCCGCTGCTGGTGGGAGACGGCGATGCCACCGTCACCGCGGGTAGGGACCGGGCCGTACTCGCGGTTCTGCTACTGAGAGCCAATCGTGCCGTGCCGGCCGAGGAACTGATCGACGCGCTCTGGGAGGACGACCCGCCGGCCACCGCCCGCGCCCAGTTGCAGACGTGCGTCTCACGCCTGCGGCAGCGATTCGCTCGGCTCGGCCTGTCACCGGAGCTCATCGTCACCGATCCCGTCGGGTACGCCGTACGGACCGCCCCCGGTGAGCTGGACAGCGAGGTCTTCGCCCAGAGCATCGAGGTCGCCCGGGGGATGGTCGCCCGTGGCCGGCTGGTCGACGCGCGTGGCCAGTTCCGCGCGGCGTTGCGGTTGTGGCGCGGCGCGGCGCTGAGCGGCATCCAGAACGCGAGCGTGCGGCGGCGTGCCCAGGCCCTCGACGAGCAGCGCCTGGCGGTGCTGGAGGAGTGTGTGGACGTCGAACTGCGTCTCGGCCACGCGGCGGCGCTGCTCGACGAACTGGCCGAGAACCTGGACCGGCATCCGCTGCGGGAACGCCTCCGGGGGCAACTCATGCTGGCCCTGGCCGCGGTGGGTCGGCAGGCCGATGCCCTCAAGCTCTACCGGGAAGGGCGGGGCCTGTACGCGGAGGAACTCGGCATCGAGCCGGGCGCGGCCCTGCAGGAACTGCACCAGCGGGTGCTTGCCGGGGACCTCGCGGTCGCCGGATCCGAGCGGCGGGCCACCGTCCCCGTCCGCGCCCTGCCTCGCGCGATCAGTGACTTCACCGGACGGGCGGAGACGATCGCCCGGTTGGTCAAGGAGATCGAGGAGGGCGAGACCCGGATCCAGCTGATCGACGGCATGGCGGGCAGCGGCAAGACCACCCTGGCGGTGCACGTGGCCAACCGGATCGCGGAACGGTACCCCGACGCGCATCTCTTCATCGACCTGCACGGGCACAGCGAGCGGACACCACTGAGTCCGTCGGCGGCACTGGCCACGTTGCTGCGGCAACTCGGGGTTCCGGCCGAACGGATCCCGGTCGACCTGGACGGCCGGTTGGCCATCTGGCGGACTGAACTCTCCGACCGGCGGGCCCTGGTCCTACTGGACAACGCCGCCTCCGCCGCGCAGGTGGCGCCGTTGTTGCCCAGCGGTGCCGGCTGCCTCACGCTGATCACCAGCCGGCGTCGACTGGTCGGGCTCGACGAGGGACGACCCTCCTCGCTGCCGGTGCTCGACCCCGACGAGGCAATCGAGTTGCTCGGGCGGGTGGCCGGCGAGGAGCGGATCGCGACCGAGCGCGCTGCGGCCGCTGAGGTGGTACGCCGCTGCGGGCATCTGCCGCTGGCGATTCGGCTGGCCGGCGCGAGACTGGTGCACCGTCCTCGATGGCGGGTCGTCGACCTGGCGGACCGGCTCGGCGGTGCCCGGGACACGCTGGCCGAGCTGGCCGCCGGGCAACGCTCGGTAGGTGACGCCTTCGCGTTGTCGTTCGCCCAGGTGTCGCCGCCGGCCCAGCGCGTCTTCCGACTGCTCGGGTTATATCCGGGGATACGCCTGGACGCCACCACCGCTGCCGCCCTGGCCGACCTGCCGTTGGCCGAGGCACAGGACATGCTGGACGAGCTGGTCGACGCCCACCTAGTCGATGAGCCGGAGCCGGGCCGCTACCGACTGCACGACCTGGTCCGCGAGTACTCCCGGATCCTGCTGGCCGACCCCGCCCACGCGTCGGAGCGGCACGAGGCGCTTGGCCGGCTGCTGGAGCACCACCTGTACGTGGCGGCGGCGCTCGGTCGCGAAGTCGAGTCACCCGGCAACCGGCGTACCCTCCGGTTGTCCGATCCGCCTCGCCCTGACCTGGTGAGGGCGGACGTGGCGCGCGGGCCGGCCTGGTTCGACGACAACCGGTCCGCACTGGCCGCCATGCCCGCCCTGGCCGAGGCGGAGTACCCCGAGCGCGCCTGGCAGCTGGCCAGGGCGAGCTGGCGGCTGCTCTACAACGGCGGGCACCTCGACGAGTTGATCGAGACACATCGGGTGGGCCTCCGGTCGGCGCAGGCGCTCGGTGACGAGTCCGCGCAGGCGCTGATGTTGAACTACCTGGCGTCAGCCCACTTCCGGCGTGCCCGCTTCGCGCACGCCATCGCCCTGCTACAGCAGGCCGTCGAGCTGTGCCGCAGCAGCGGTCCACCCGACCTGCTGCGCAGCGTGCTGTGGAACCTGAGCATCAGCAACTACGCCGAGGGCGGCCCCCGCCGTGGCGTCGAGTACTTCCAGGCGGCGTCGGTGGTCCCACCCGGTGGCGACCAACTGGCTGCCCGCAGCGCTCTGCTCAACAACATGACCCACCTCATGTGCACCTGGGGCCGTTACCACGAGGCGCTACGACTCGGCCGCCAGCACCTGCTGCTGGCCCGTGAGGTCGGTGACCATCGACAGTTGGCGAACGCCATGGGGCACATCGGCACCATCCGGCACCGGATGGGCGACCTCGAACCGGCGCGTCGACTGCTGCGAGCGGCGCTTCTCGCGCACCGCGCGGCCAAGAACCGGTTCGACGAGGGCGAGATGCTCAACGAGTTGGGCGTGATGGAGCGCGATGCCGGCCGCACCGACGAGGCGGCGACGTTGCACCGCCAGGCGTTCATCGCGATGAGTGAGGCCGGCGATCTCGTCGGTCAGTGCGGATCCCGTAACCTGCTGGCCCTCGCCATCCTCGACCAGGGTGACGTACGCAGCGCTCAGGACCTCTTCGGTCGGGTGCTGCTCGACGCCACCCGGATCAACCACCGTTACGAGCAGGCGCGAGCACTCGACGGCATCGCCCGCTGCCTGCGTCCCACCGACGCGGCAGCGGCCCGCTCGCACTGGGCTCGGGCCTTGGCCCTGTTCGAGCAACTCGACGTACCGGAGCAGGAGACGGTGCGGCAGTCGCTCGCTGAACTGGAAGACTGACTCTCGCGATCATCTGCGAGTCGGTGCCGGTCGGGGCAGGATGGTACGCGTGACGACTCCAGAGGGTACGGGTTATCGGATCGAACGCGACTCGATGGGCGAGGTGGAGGTGCCCGCCGAGGCGTTGTGGCGGGCCCAGACACAGCGGGCGGTGCAGAACTTCCCGATCTCCGGCCGGGGCATCGAGCCGGCCCAGATCCGGGCGTTGGCCCAGATCAAGGGTGCCGCGGCAGAGGTCAACGGCGATCTGGGGGTGATCGACGCGAACGTGGCCGCGGCGATCGCCGCCGCTGCCGCGCACGTGGCCGACGGTGGGTACGACGACCAGTTCCCGGTGGACGTGTTCCAGACCGGCTCCGGCACGTCGTCCAACATGAACACCAACGAGGTGATCGCCACCCTCGCCGGCCGCGAGCTGGGCGGCAGCGTGCACCCGAACGACGACGTCAACGCCTCACAGTCCAGCAACGACGTCTTCCCGTCCTCGATCCATCTGGCCGCCACCGAGGCTGTCGTACGGGATCTGCTGCCGGCGCTGGACCACCTGGCGGGCGCGTTGGAGGCGAAGGCCGAGGAGTTCGAGACCGTCGTCAAGGCCGGGCGTACCCACCTGATGGACGCCACTCCGGTGACGCTCGGGCAGGAGTTCGGCGGGTACGCCGCCCAGGTCCGGTACGGCATCGAACGGTTGGAGGCGGCGCTGCCCCGGTTGGCGGAGCTGCCGTTGGGCGGCACGGCGGTGGGCACCGGCATCAACACGCCGCTCGGGTTCGCCGCCCGGGTGATCGAGAAACTGCGTGCCTCGACCGGGCTGCCGTTGACCGAGGCGCGCAACCACTTCGAGGCGCAGGGCGCGCGGGACGCCCTGGTCGAGACGTCGGGTCAGCTGCGTACCGTCGCGGTCGGGCTCTACAAGATCGCAAATGACATCCGCTGGATGGGTTCCGGCCCCCGAGCCGGCCTGCGCGAGCTGCGTATCCCGGACCTTCAGCCGGGCTCGTCGATCATGCCTGGCAAGGTGAACCCGGTGGTCTGCGAGGCCGTCCGGCAGGTCTGCGCGCAGGTGGTCGGCAACGACGCGGCCGTGGCCTTCGCCGGGTCGCAGGGCGACTTCGAGCTGAACGTCATGCTGCCGGTGATGGGCCGCAACATCCTGGAGTCGATCCGGCTGATCGCCGCGTCGAGCCGCCTGCTCGCCGATCGGTGCGTGGTCGGCCTGGTCGCGGACGCCGAGGTCTGTCTCTCGTACGCCGAGGGCTCGCCGTCGATCGTCACCCCGTTGAACCGGCACCTCGGTTACGACGAGGCCGCGTCGATCGCCAAGGAGGCGCTGGCGAAGCAGATCTCCATCAAGGAGGTGGTGATCTCGCGCGGTCACGTCGACTCCGGCAAGCTCTCCGAGACCCAGTTGGAGGAGGCGCTCGACCTGCTCCGCATGACCCATCCCTGATCGGCAGGCTCCGCTGACCAGCTCCGATCGTGCCGGGTGGGTAGATCTGTTGTCGCTGGAACGACAACAGATCTACCCACCACACGCTGCCCTCGATCCACGCAGCCGGTGCCGGCGTCACGGTCGGGCGGCCGCCTTGCGGGCGCGGTAGGCGCTGACTGCGGCCCGGTTGCCGCAGCCGGCCTCGCAGAATCGACGGGAGCGGTTCTTGGAGAGGTCGACCAGCACGTTGTCGCAGTCAGGGTGGTCGCAGATGCGTAGCCGGCGCAGCTCGCCGCCGCGTACCACGTCGGCGATCGCCATCGCCGCCTCGACCGCCATCCGGGTGGCCAGCGGGGCGTCCCGGGGTACGGCGTGCAGGTGGTACGGCTCGGCGTCGTGCGTGACGAGTTGGGGCAGCGCACGGTGCTCGCGGAGCAGGGCGTTGACGATCGACACGATCTCGTCGACCTCGGCGTGCCAGATCCGGCGGAGGCGGGTACGCAGCGCGCGTACCGCCCGCAGTTCGGCCTCGGTGTGTTCGTGCCGGCCGCTGTAGGCGTGCCGGTGGTAGAAGGCGTCGAGGGCGGCGACGTCCGGGAGCCCGTCCCCGTCGGAACCGGCGGTGTTCACCAGCGCGGCGGCGGCGATCAGCGAACATTCGGTGTCATGAGCGAAAAGCAACTTGACTCCTGTCGTGGCCCCGTCTAGCGTCATCGGCGTAACCTATTTTGCCCATGGCGGGCAGTCGTGCCAAGGAGAGTCCATGGGTCAACCGCCCGCCGCAGGTGCCGGCCTCGCGCTGGCCCTGCTCTCCGCGATCACCTTCGCCACCTCAGGCACCTTCGCGCGATCCCTCATCGACGACGGCTGGTCGGCCGAGGCGGTGGTCATCGCCCGGGTCGGCATCGCCGCCCTGGTCCTGGCGGTGCCCGCAATGCTCGTGCTGCGCGGGCGGTGGCAGGTGTTGCGCCGGAACCTCGCCTCGATCGGCGTCTTCGGGGTGCTCGGCGTCGCGGTGGCTCAGGCGTGTTTCTTCAACGCGGTGCGCTATCTGCCGGTCGGCGTCGCGCTGCTGCTGGAGTATCTCGGCATCGTCCTCGTCGTCGGATGGACCTGGCTGGTGCAGGGTCAGCGTCCTCGTCGGCTGACCGTCGCCGGGTCGGCGGCGGCCGTGGCCGGCCTGGTCTTCGTGCTCGACCTGACCGGGGCGGGCCGACTCGACCTGGTCGGCGTGCTCTGGGGGCTCGGCGCGGCGGTCGGCCTGGCCGGGTACTTCGTGCTCGCCGGTCGGGTCGACCCCGCCCTCCCGTCGATGGTGATGGCCAGCGGCGGAATGGCCGCCGGTGCCGGCGTGCTGCTGCTGCTCGGTCTGACCGGGACGCTGCCGCTGCGGGCCACCTTCGACACCGTGCAGTTCGCCGGCACGGAAACCAGTTGGCTGGTACCGATCGTCGGCCTGACGCTGGTGGCCGCGGTGGTCGCCTACCTGACCGGGATCGCCGCCGTGCGGACGCTCGGTTCGCGGCTGGCCTCGTTCGTCGGGCTGACCGAGGTGCTGTTCGCGGTGCTGATCGCCTGGCTGGTGCTGGGGGAGTTGCCGACGGTGGTGCAACTGTTCGGCGGGTTGCTGATCGTCGCGGGTGTGGCGCTGGTCCGCCTCGACGAACTGCGGGCCCCCGTCGAGCCGACCCGGACGGAGGCGACGGAGCCGGCCCTGCGGTGACAGGCTGGGCGTCATGCTGACCACCGTGGTGTTCGATGTCGACGAGACCCTGATCGACCTGCGTCCCGCCGTCACCGGTGGGCTGGCGGCCGTACTGGCGCGGATGCGGGAGCTGACCCCGGCCGCGGCCGGCGTCACCCTCGCGGACCTGGAGTCGGACTGGGACGTGGTCTTCGGAGACCTGGCCGTCGCGCCGGTCGCCGAGATCCGGCGTGCCGCCCTGGCCCGGTCGCTGGACCGGGCCGGCCTCGGTGGCCACCTGGACGACATCGGTGAGCTCTACTTCGCCCGCCGCTTCGCGCTGACCCGGCCGTTCGCCGACGTGTTGCCGGCATTGGCCGCCCTGCGCCAACGATGGACGCTGGGCCTCGCCACCAACGGCAACAGCCGCGCGGAGCGCTGCGGCCTCGCCGGTCAGTTCGCCTTCGAGGTGTACGCGCACCACGACGGAGTGCCGAAGAAGCCGGACCCGACGTTCTACGCGGCTGTGTGTGCTGCCGCCGGAGTGGATCCGGGCCAGGTGGTGCACGTCGGTGACAACCTGGCTCATGACGTCGTCGCAGCGCAGCAGGCCGGACTGCGTGCCGTCTGGCTCGACCGTCGCGGCGAGCGGTTACCGGCCGATGTGGTGCCGAACGCCGTGGTCTCGACACTGACCGAGCTGCCCGAGGCGCTGGCCAACCTTTCCGGCGAAGCGGATCTTCAGCCGCGAATCCGGCACTGCTCTGGCGAAACCGCACGTGTTGATGTCTGATGACGCCACGTCCCTCAACGAGAGGATTCGATGTGGTGAGCAAACGCTTCACCGTCGGCGTCGTCGCGACCGCGGCGGCACTGACACTCACGGTGACAGGTCTTGGTGTGCCGGCCAGCGCCGAGCCGGCGGGCCTGCGGACCTTCACCGTGGTCGCCGAAGACGGCGTCTCCACCGACGCGGCGATCGCCGCGATCCGGTCGGCCGGCGGGACCGTGGTGTCCCGCAGCGACGAGGTCGGTGTGTACCAGGTGACGACCGACCGGGCCGACTTCGCGACGAAGGCGACCGCTGCCGCCGCCCTGATCGGCGCGGCGGAGGAGAAGGCGATCGGGCGCAAACCGCGCCTCGACCGGGTCGAGCAGGAGCATCTGCTGGCCGCGAAGGCCGCCAAGGGCGCGGGTAAGCAGCGGGGCAAGAAACTCGACCCGCTGGACGACAAGCTCTGGGGCCTGGAGATGATCCGGGCAGACAAGGCGCGCACGGTGGAGCCCGGCGACCGCCGGGTCACCGTCGGCGTCCTCGACACCGGCGTCGACGCCAGTCACCCCGACATCGCGCCGAACTTCAACTGGGCGCTGTCGCGCAACTTCGCGCCCGACATCCCGGAGATCGACGGCGAGTGCGAGGTGGCGAGCTGCCTCGACCCGGCCGGCACCGACGACGGCGGTCACGGTACCCACGTCGCCGGCACCATCGGTGCCGCCGCCAACGGCTTCGGCCTCTCCGGCGTCGCCCCCAAGGTGTCCCTGGTCAACCTCAAGGGCGGTCAGGACTCGGGCTACTTCTTCCTCAACCCGGTGGTCAACGCCCTGCTGCACGCGGGCCGGTCGGGTCTCGACGTGGTCAACATGTCCTTCTACGTCGACCCGTGGCTCTACAACTGCACCGCGAACCCGGCCGACTCGCCGGAGGCGCAGGCGGCGCAGCGGGCCACCATCCGGGCCATGAAGCGGGCCCTGACCTTCGCCCACAACCGGGGCGTCACCCTGGTCGGCGCGCTCGGCAACAACCACGAGGACCTGGGCGACCCGCGTACCGACGTCTCCAGCCCCAACTACGGTGATGTCGCGCCGTACCCGCGCGAGATCGACAACGACAGCTGCTGGAACCTGCCCACGGAAGGGGCGCACGTCATCAGCGTCGCCTCGGTCGGCCCGTCCGGTAAGAAGGCCGACTACTCGAACTACGGCACCGAGCAGACCGCTGTCGCCGCGCCGGGCGGCTGGTTCCGCGACGGCTTCGGCACCGACACGTTCCGCACCGACGCCAACATGATCCTCTCCACCTACCCCAAGAAGGTCCTCCAGGAGGAGGGCGCGGTCGACGAGGACGGCAACATCGTGCCGGAGGCCGAGACCTTCGTGTTCAAGGA
Source organism: Micromonospora lutea (assembly GCF_016863535.1). Taxonomy (GTDB): domain Bacteria; phylum Actinomycetota; class Actinomycetes; order Mycobacteriales; family Micromonosporaceae; genus Micromonospora; species Micromonospora lutea. The sequence goes on along the minus strand of NZ_BOPB01000011.1, from coordinate 101,216 downwards.
GTGCAAGGCCAACGGGGTCTGCGGGTACTACACCTACCTCCAGGGCACCTCGATGGCGGCACCGCACGCCTCCGGGGTGGCCGCGCTGATCGTCAGCCGCTACGGCAAGCAGCAGGGCCGCAATGGTTACGGCATGGCACCGGGTCTGGTCGAGCAGCAGCTTCTCCGGACGGCGGCTGAGCGCGCCTGCCCGCAGCCGCGGCTGGTGAGCTACGCCAACGAGGGCCGGTCGGCCGAGTTCGACGCCTACTGCGACGGCTCGCCCAGCTTCAACGGCTTCTACGGGCACGGCATCATCGACGCGTACGCGGCGGTGACCACCCCGCTCAAGCCTCGTCGCTGACCGAGGCACGAGGCGTTCGTCCTGACGGATGAGCCGAGGGCCGGGCTGGGATCTCCAGCCCGGCCCTCGGCTGTCACCGACGAGATGGTCGGTCGGTCAGGTGAGGGCGGTGGCGATGGCTTTGGCGGCGGCCAGCACCTGCGCACCGACCGCGTCGGCATCCAGTGGGGCCAGTGCCACCACCCCGACACTCGCCTCCAGGCCGGGGACTCCGAGCACCGGTGCGGCCACTCCGTACGCCCCGGGTTGCAGCTCACCGACGGTGCTGACCGGGCCGGCGTCACCCGCGCGGCCGGCCAGGATGGCCTGCCCGGCGGCACCGCGCTCCAGCGGGTGCCGAGCCCCGGTCCGGTACGCGACGTGAAACGACGTCCAACTCGGCTCGACCACCGCCAGCGCGACCCCCTCACCACCCTCCACCACGGTCAGGTGGGCGGTGGCTCCGGCCTGTTCGGCGAGCCGTCGCAGGGCAGGCAGCGCACCCTCGGCGAGTAGTGGCTGGGCCCGCCGGGCCAGGTGCAGCACCCCGGCACCGAGGCGCAACCGGCCGTCCGCGTTCCGGCGCAGCATGCCGTGCCGGGCCAACGGTCCGATCAGTCGGTAGACGGCGGCGCGGCCGACGCCCAACTGGTTCGCGGCCTCGGTGACGGTCAGGCCGCCGGGGACGTCCGCCACCAGGTGCAGCAACCGTAGGCCCCGGTCCAACGTCTGTGACGCCTCACCGCCCGGCACCGATCCACCCCGTGCCGATCCACCCCGTGCCGATACGTCCGGCGCCGATCCGCCTGGTGTCGTTCGGCTCGGCGCTGTCGGTGCTCCGGCGGCATCCGGGGTGGCTGGACTGGTCACGATCAGCAGGGTACGGCCACCGGGTGGCCATCGGTAGGCGGCGAGCGGGCTGGCCCGACCAGGCTCGGACGGACCGGGCGACAGCGGACGGCTACCCTTGTACGGTGACGCTGCGCCTGTATGACACCGCCACCCGATCGGTGCGGGACTTCGTTCCGCGGGAAGCCGGCAAGGTGGGGGTCTACCTGTGTGGTCTCACCCTTCAGGCACCGCCGCACATCGGCCATCTTCGCTCCGGCGTCAACTACGACGTGTTGCGTCGCTGGCTGTCGGCCGCCGGTTTCCAGGTCACCTTCATCCGCAACGTGACCGACATCGACGACAAGATCCTGGTCAAGGCGCAGGAGCAGCAGCGCCCCTTCTGGTCGATCGCGTACGCCAACGAGTTGAAGCTCGCCGAGGCGTACCGGGCGTTGAACGTGCTGCCACCGACCTACGAACCACGGGCCACCGGCCACATTCCGGAGATGCACGAACTGATCGCCCGGTTGATCGAGCGGGGGCATGCCTACCCGGCCACCGACGGCTCGGGTGACGTGTACTTCGACGTCTGCTCGTGGCCCGGCTACGGAGCGTTGTCCAACCAGTCGCCGGACGACATGCAGTCCGCCGGTGACGCACCGGACCGGGGAAAGCGCGACCCGCGTGACTTCGCCCTCTGGAAGGGGGCCAAGCCGGACGAGCCGGCGGACGCCGCCTGGCCGTCGCCGTGGGGGCAGGGCCGACCCGGCTGGCACATCGAGTGCTCGGCGATGTGCTGGCGCTACCTGGGCGCGGAGTTCGACATCCACGGCGGCGGGCTGGATCTGACCTTCCCGCACCACGAGAACGAGTTGGCCCAGTCCGAGGCGGCCGGCCTGCCCTTCGCCCGGTACTGGGTGCATCACGGCCTGCTCGGCATCGGCGGGACGAAGATGGGCAAGTCGCTGGGCAACGCCCTCGACCTGGAGTATGTCGCGTCCCTCGGGGTGCGACCGGTCGAACTGCGCTACTACTACGTGGCCGCCCACTACCGCTCGCGGATCGACTACTCCGAGGAGGCGCTGCGCGAGGCGGCCGTCGCGTACCGGCGGATCGAGGGCTTCGTGACGCGGGCCGTGGAACGAGTCGGTGCCGGTGGCCACGGCGACCTGCCCGACGGGTTCGTCGCGGCGATGGACGACGACCTGAACACCTCGGCTGCGCTGGCGACCCTGCACGAGGTGCTGCGGGAGGGCAACAGCGCGCTGGCCGTCGGGGACGATGTGACCGTCCGCACCACGCTCGCCAGCGTCCGCGCCATGCTGGATATCCTCGGGGTCGACCCTCTCGACCCGGCGTGGACCGGCGGAGCCCGGGCGAGCGACCTCCGTGGTGTGGTGGACTCCCTGATCGCCCTGGCACTGGAACAGCGCGCGCAGGCCCGGGTCCGCAAGGACTGGGCCGCCGCAGATGCGCTGCGGGATCAACTCAAGCGGGCCGGAGTGGTGGTCGAGGACACCCCACAGGGGCCGCGTTGGACTATTGGAGAGCAGGACTGATGGCCGGCAATTCTCAGCGCCGTGGCCGGCGGGTAACGTCGAAGGCCAGTGCCCCGAAGGGGTCCGGCGGAAAGAACCGGGACTCTCTCGCCGGGCGCGGCCGGACGTTGCCGGCCGACGAACGACCCTGGCACAAGGCGTACTCCGGCACCGAGAAGCTGCCGCAGCGCACCGCCTGGAAGCAGGAGAAGGAGCGCCGGGCGGCTGCCGAGGAGGGGCGTGCCCCGAAGATCGGCCAGCCGGGCAGCAAGGACACCACCTGGGGCAAGGGTGGCGGCCGGGGTGCGGCCGCCGCGAAGCCGGCCCGGGGGAAGCAGCCCACCGGGCGCAGCGGTCCCCGCGTCGCGCCGGGCCGCAAGTCCAACCCGGCGAAGGACAGCCCGGAACTGCTGGTCGGTCGTAACCCGGTGCTGGAGGCGCTGCGTACCCAGGTTCCGGCGACCGCGCTCTACACGGCGCAGGGTATCGACGTCGACGACCGGGTCAAGGAGATCATTCGTACGGCCGCCGACCGGGGTGTCGCGATCCTCGACGTCAGCCGCGCCGAACTGGACCGGATGACCGGGGGCGTGCTGCACCAGGGCGTCGGTCTCCAGGTGCCGCCGTTCGCGTACGAGCCGTTCGACGATGTGGTCGCCGCCGCACTGGAACAGCCGGCACCGCTGCTGGTGGCCCTGGACGGGGTCACCGATCCGCGCAACCTCGGTGCGGTGATCCGTTCCGCCGCCGCTTTCGGCGCGCAGGGCGTCTTCGTGCCGGAGCGCCGGGCCGCCGGGATCACCGCGACCGCCTGGCGGACCAGTGCGGGCGCTGCGGCCCGGGTGCCGGTGGCCCAGGTGACCAACCTGACCCGGTCGTTGAAGGCCTGCCGGGATGCCGGGTTCGTGGTGGTCGGCCTGGACGCCGACGGGGAAACCGACCTGTACGACCTGGAAGCCGCCGTCGGTCCGCTCGTCGTGGTGGTCGGCTCGGAGGGCCGGGGGCTGTCCCGCCTGGTCGGGCAGACCTGCGACCTCACCGTCAGCATCCCGATGATCTCCGAGGTGGAGTCGCTCAACGCGAGCGTGGCCGCTGCGGTCACCCTGGCCGAGGTGGCGCGCCGCCGGGCCGTCGAGGGCTGAGAAGCCGGAGAGCGTACGCGCGAAGGGGCGGCCCGCCATCGGCGGACCGCCCCTTCGCGGTTGCTACGTCAGATGCGCTGCCCGGTGGCGGCGTGGAAGACGTGGCTCTGACCGGTACGCGGCTTCACGAAGATCGTGTCGCCCATGTTCGGCATGTGCCGACGGTCGGTGCGAACCACAAACCGCTCGGAGGCACCGTCGAGCGCGGCGTGGCCGTAGACGTTGGCGTCGGAGCCCAGGTCCTCGACCAGCTCCACCACGACCGGCATGCCACCCTCGGTCGGGCTGACGATGTCGCAGTCCTCCGGACGGAAGCCCACGGTCACCTTGCCGTTGCCACCTTCGGCGTTGGCCGCCTCGGCCTGCTCGCGGGTGAGCGGCACGAACATCTCGGCGAACGCGGCGCCCTGCTCGCTGAACGGGACGGTCTTGATGTTCATGGCGGGCGAGCCGATGAAGCCGGCGACGAAGACGTTGGCCGGGGCGTCGTAGAGCGTCCGCGGGGTGTCGACCTGCTGGAGCACGCCGTCGAGCATGACCGCCACCCGGTGACCCATGGTCATGGCCTCGACCTGGTCGTGGGTGACGTAGACGGTGGTGATGCCGAGCTTGGCCTGAAGCGACGCGATCTGCGTACGGGTCTGCACCCGCAGCTTGGCGTCGAGGTTCGACAGCGGCTCGTCCATCAGGAAGACCTGCGGCTCCCGGACGATGGCGCGGCCCATCGCGACCCGCTGGCGCTGACCGCCGGAGAGCGCCTTGGGCTTACGGCTGAGGTACTCCTCCAGCTGGAGCAGCGCCGCCGCTTCCTTGACCCGCCGGTCGATCTCGGACTTGGAGGTCTTGCGCAGCTTGAGCGCGAACGCCATGTTCTCGTACACCGTCATGTGCGGGTAGAGGGCGTAGTTCTGGAAGACCATCGCGATGTCGCGGGCCTTCGGCGGCAGGTGGGTGACGTCCCGGTCGTCGATGTAGATCGCGCCGTCGTCGACGTCCTCCAGGCCGGCGAGCATGCGCAGGCTGGTGGACTTACCACAACCGGAGGGGCCGACGAGGACGAGGAATTCGCCGTCGCCGATCTGGAGGTCGAGCTGGTTGACCGCGGGGCGTTCGGTGCCCGGGTAGATCCGGGACGCCTTCGCGTAGGTGACCGTAGCCATGAGGGGACGCTTCCTTTCACCGGCAGGAACGTGCCGGACGATCCGAGTGAAGGAGCGACCGGCACGGAGGCCCGTACCGGCGCCACGGCCGGCGTGAGGCGTGCTCGCGTCGGCTGTGTCACTGCACGGTAAACGGCTTTCGCCGCAATGCCAAGGTCCGGTATTTCCGAAGCTCTGGCATTCCGGTCACTCGGGCACGGTCGGACATGAATCGACGCCCACAGGTCGGGATGTTGACGTTTCCCATGCTCGGGGGCCCTGCCGAGCAGGAAAACCTGACGCCGGTCGCTATGCTGACCACGACACAACGCCCCTGTAGCTCAGCTGGCCAGAGCACCCGCCTTGTAAGCGGGATGTCGCCGGTTCGATCCCGGCCGGGGGCTCCGAATATCTCTGACCTGCACAGAAGGCACGAGCGCCGGTGAGTCTCACGCAGCGGCGACCCGCACCACGGGGGTGCCGCCAGGTCAGCGTCGGGCGAGCAGACCACGCGGCCGGATCGAGTGGACCGGCTCGGTCGCACCACCCTCGGCCTGCAGGATGTGGTTGGCCGCGAGGACACCGGTGGCCGCCGCGCGCTCCATCAGGGCGCTGGGGAAGTTCGTCCTGATGCCGTCGCCGGCCAGATAGAGACCGGCGGCGTCGGTGCGGACACCGGGACGTCCGGCATGGCCGCCCGGTGTGAAGGCCGGTGCCTTCGCCTCGACCCGCGCGCACAGGTGCCGTACCCGCAGTCGCGCGGTCTCCGGCCAGAGCACGGCCAGCTCGCTCCGCATCCGTTCGGCCAGGTCGGTGGCGGGCACCCCCGGCTCGCAGGCGTACGCGTGCAGCTCGATGACCGAGCCACCGGTCCGCTCGGCCCACTCGCGGGACTCGCGTTCCAGCCGGTGGTACAGCGTCACCGAGTCCAGCGTGGGCTGTCGGGACACCCCACTGAAGATCGCCCGCTCCGGGTCGACGTCCCCGTCGCACCAGTACCGGGCGACCGCGTACGGCGGACCGGGCCGACCGTACGCGGGCGTCACCGCTGCCAGCGCCGGAGCCTGCTCGGCCAGCATGGGCGATTCCGCGACCAGGGCGGCGAGTGCGGGCGGGTCGACGGCGAGCACCACATGTCCGGCCCGGTACGTGCCGTCGGTGCTGTGCACCCGCCAGCCGTCGGCGTCGCGGCGCAGTCCGGTCACCGGTTCGCCGGTGCGGATCCGGCCGCCGTGGCGCTCGACGTGCCGGGCCAGCGGCCCCCAGATCGCCGTGGCGTAATCCTCGTCAGGACAGTCGAAGGCCAGCCCTTCCGGGTTGCCGAGCAGGTAGAAGTGGAACTGCGCGATCATCTCGGCGGCCGACATGTCGGCTTCGTGGTTGAAGAACGAGTGGGAGAAGACCTCGAAGAGCATCGCCCGGGCCCGGTCGGGCAGCCGTAACGAGTCGAGCAACTCGTCGGCGGTGGTGTGGTCGAACTCGGCGTAGGTGCGTACCGGGTCGTACGTCAGCAGTGGCAGGGCCGCGTCCCGGTCCATTCCGCGCAGGTCCCGCAGGCGGAGGCTGGGGCTGCGGACGAGCAGGGTGAGCAGGTTCGCCGGTGGCGCGGGCGGCAGTCGCCCGAACTCCTCGGTCGGCCACTCGGCGCTGAGCACCGGATAGCCGGGGACGGGCCGCAGGAACCGCAGGGCCGGATCGACCCGGCGCAGGATGTTCCGCCAGTTGTAGTACTGCCGGAAGAAGGCGTGGAAGCCGTGCTCGTTGAGCTGGCAGGTGCCGTCGGCGAGGGTTTCCGGCCAGGCGCCGAGCCGACCACCCAGGGTGGGTGCGGCCTCCAGCACGGTCACCTCGATGCCGCGTTCGGCGAGCACCACCGCCGCGGACATGCCGGCGATGCCGCCACCGACGACCACCGCGGTGACCGGCCGCGGCACGCGAGGGCTGCCACCGCCGCCCGGGTCGACCTCGTGCCGGCGTACGCCGATGAACCGTCCGGCCAACTGCGACAGCGCCATGCGGAACCTCCCCGGCTCGCCCACCAGTCTGCCCCAGTCGTAAGGAAGGGCCCCTTGTTAACGGCCTGCTGTTAACAAGGGGCCCGGGTACCTCACGAGGCGTTAACAGGGGGCCCTTCCTTTCACCGCAGGCAGCGGCGGGGGCGGTCGGAGGTGGGCCAGACGTATTCCAGGTCGTCGGGGACGTCGTCGCCGAAGATCGGGCGGTAGTGTGCCGGATCCTTGCGCAGCAGGGACGAACGGTGGCTCAGATGCAGCTCGGTCCGGCCGAGCCATGGCGGCAGTTCTCCGGCGACAGCGAGCTCCTGCTGGGTGCGGACCTGTTCGACGCCACAGGCAGCGGCCAGGTCGACGGCCAACGTGGTGGCGCAGGTGTCAGCCCGGCCGGCCGCGCACCAGACCGCGCAGACGTCCAACCCGTACCGGGTCAGCGCCTCCTCGTACCCGGCCCACATCTTCACCGCCGGGTGGTTGCGCCAGCCGTACGTGGGCCAGGTCAGCCCGCGCAGCACCTGGATCGCCTCCACCCGCTGTTTGCCGAGCCGGCGCTGGTCCAGCGTCCGGGCGCTGGCCAGAAAGTCCGGGTACGGCAGGAAGGTCTGCATGGCGTTGCCCTACCCGCCGACGGCCAGGACATGCCGCGCGGCGACAGTCGCGATCATGACGGGCTGCGCGGGCTGCGACCGGCTGACTACCATGCGGGACATGGCGGAGCCGCTGCTCGATCGGGCCCTGCGGGCCGGCCGCCGGCTGCGGGTCAACGGGGAGCCCCGGGCACACTACGTGGTCTGCGGGCAGGATCCGCTCGCCTACTGGGTGGTGCGGACGATGCTCGCTGGCGAGACACACGCCGGGCGGGTACGGATCACCCTGATCGTGCCGAACCGTCGGCGCTCTCCCGGGCCTGACGGCCGTGACCTGCCGGGCATCGAGGTGATCCTGGCCGACCGGCTGGACGAGGTCACCTTCCGGCGGGCGGGGCTGGCCGACGCCGCGGGGCTGGCCCTGCTGCACCAGGACGACGTGGGCAACATGCACGCCGCGCTCTGCGCCCAGGAGGTGGAGCCTCGGCTGCGCCTGGTGGTGCGGATGTTCAACACCGGTCTGGCCAACGGCGTCCGGCAGATCTTCCCCGACTCGGCGGTGCTCTCGGACGCCTCGATGGCCGCACCGGCCTTCGTGGCCGCCGCGCTCGGCGAGGTCGCGCCGACGCACTTCCGGCACGGCGGGCGCACCCTCTACGTGGCCCGCCGCGACGACGTACGCCCGAGTGAGGTCGTCTGTGGGGTGGCCGACACCCGCCACGCCCAGCAGGATCTGGTGCTGCCCGCCGACGAGCGGGATGCCGACGTGGTGATCGCCGAGGCCGTCGGTCGGCCGCCCGGCACCGAACTGGCCGCGCGGCGCCTGGTCCGGGCGCGGCGGCGGCGTCGACCGGTGGCGATGGTGCTCCGCGCGATCCGCAGCTTCGCCACCCGGAAGATCGGGATCGCGGTGCTCCTGCTGCTCGCCATGGTGGCCGTCCTGGGCTGGTTGTACGCCGACGCCGCGGACGTCGGCTGGGCCGACGCGCTCTACCTGACCCTGGTCACCACCCTGACCGGGCAGGACCCGGACACTGCCAAGTCGGCCGCCGAGCAGGTGATGCAGGTGGTGCTCAACCTGGCCGGGCTGGCGCTGATCCCGCTGATCACGGCGGTGGTGGTCGACGGGGTGGTCCAGGCCCGGCTGGCCCTGCACACCGGGCGGATCCTGCCGGAGCGCTCGGGGCACGTGGTGGTGGTCGGGCTCGGCAACATCGGTACCCGGGTGATGGCCCAGCTCAACGACTTCGGCGTCGAGGTGGTGGCGATCGACAAGAACGCCGACGCGCGGGGCGCCGGGCTGGCCCGGCGGCTCGGCGTACCGCTGGTGGTGGGTGACGCGGCGCAGGAGGAGACGCTGCGGGCGGCCTCGGTCGCGACCTGTCAGGCGTTGGTGGTGGTCTCCACCGACGACGGGGCCAACCTGCGGGCAGCGCTCAACGCCCGGGCCCTGGACGATCAGCTCCGGGTGGTGCTGCGACTCTTCGACGGCGACTTCGCCGAACGCGTGCAGCGAGCCTTCGGCATCGGCACCTCGCGTAGCGTCTCCTACCTGGCGGCACCGTCGTTCGCCGCCGCCCTGCTGGATCGGGCGGTGATCGCCACCATCCCGGTGGGCCGGCACGCGTTGCTCGTCACCGAGGTCCCGGTGGCCGCCGGCTCGGACCTGGACGGCCGTACGCTCGCCAGCGTCGGACGGACCGGCAGCGTACGCCTGCTCGCGCACGCCCGCGCCGGCCAGCGTCTCGACTGGTCGCCGGATGGGCGAATGGTGATCGTGGCGGGTGACCGGTTGACCGTGGTGGCCCGCCGGGCCGGCCTGAACGCGCTGCTGCGCGACGTCGCCCCACCCGAGCCGACACCGCTGTCCCAGGCCGGCACGCCGGAGCCCCGCCCACCGGAGGAGTAGCTCCCCGACGGCGGATTCAGCCGCTGATCCCGCGGCCCCTAGGCGGCCCGGACGAAGGGATGGTCCCATCGCCGTGCTGCGGCGGGTAGCGGCAGGTCGTCCCAGGGCACCCGGTGCAGGATCCGGTCCAGCAGCAGCCCCAGCAGCAGGGCGGCCAGCCCGTCGGTGAGCCAGTGGAAGTTGAGGTAGGTGGTGGTGACCAGCAGGATCGCCGGCGGCGCGTAGCGCACCAGCCGGTAGAGGCCGGTGGGTAGCCGGCCGACGGTCAACGAGGCCAGCAGCAGGGCGATCACGCCGTACCAGACGATCGCGTTGGCCACGTGCCCTGACGGATACGACATCGAGTACGCACCGGCCGGCAGGTGGTTGAAGATCTGTACCGCCTCCTCGGGAGCCAGGAACGGCTCCTTGACCGAGGCGGTTGGTGCCGCCCGGTCGGTCCAGAGCTTGAGCGGACCGATGGTCAGCATGGTGACCATCAAGGCCGCCGCGACCAACAGGAACGGCCGGATCGTACGGCGTCGCCAGGCCACCGCCACCGCCAACGCGCCGGAGAGCGGCAGTAGCAGCCCGCCACCCTGGCCGAGCAGGTTGAACACCCGGGCGGTCCAGTACAGCGGGGCCGGGTCGTGGGTGAAGGCCCACTCGCTGACGCCGAGGTCGAGACCGAGCAGGTGACCCCGGGCGAGCGCGGCGGTCAACGCCACGAACCCGGCCAGCAGTACGGCGTCGAACCACCAGCCGGCTGGGCGTACCGGCGTCAGGCGGACCCTTCGGCGCGATGTCGTCTCCCGCACGCCGATCACGCTACCGGCCCGGGTGGTGCTCCCGATGGACGGCGACTGTGGGCCCAACCACGTAGGGAGGCGTTCCGGCCGAGGAGACGTCAGACTTGACGCCGTGCGGATCACCTCGGCCCTCGTGGACCCGGCGTTGCTCGACCTTCCCTGGTCGACACCGCTGGAGCAGTGGCCGGCCGAGCACCTGGTCGCGTTGCCGCAGGGTATCTCCCGGCACGTGGTGCGTTTCGTGCAGTTGGGCGGGCACGTCTACGCGGTCAAGGAGACCGGCGAACGGGTCGCCGAGCGGGAGTACGACCTGCTGCGCGCCCTGGAGCGGATCGACTTCCCCGCGGTGAAGGCGGTGGCGATCGTCGCCGACCGGGAGTCCGACGCCGGTGAGCCACTGGACCCGGTACTGATCACCCGCCACCTCCAGTTCTCCCTGCCGTACCGGGCGCTGTTCTCGCGTACGCTGCGGCCGGAGACGATGGGCCGGCTGCTCGACGCGCTCGCCGCGTTGCTGGTCCGGATGCACCTGACCGGCTTCTTCTGGGGTGACTGCTCACTGTCGAACACGCTGTTCCGGCGGGACGCGGGCGCCTTTGCCGCGTACCTGGTCGACGCCGAGACCGGCGCACTGCGCAGCGCGCTCTCCAACGGTCAGCGTGGCGAGGACCTGGAGATCGCCCGGGTCAACATCTTCGGTGAGGCGCTCGACCTTCAGGCCGCCGGCCTGCTGCACGACTCGATCGACCCCGAGGTCGTCTGCGAGGAGGTGGTGCAGCGCTACGAGCGGCTCTGGCACGAGATCACCTACGAGCAGCAGGTGGAGCGGGAGGCCCGGCACGACATCGAGGGGCGTATCCGTCGGCTCAACGAGTTGGGCTTCGACGTGGCCGAGGTGGCCATGTCGACGATCGACAACGGCCGGTACCTGATCCGACCCAAGGTCGTCGACGCCGGGTACCACCACCGTCGGCTGCTCCGCCTCACCGGGCTGGACGCCGAGGAGAACCAGGCCCGCAAGCTGCTCAACGACCTCGACGCGTACCGGGCGGAGAGCGACCTGACCGACGAGCAGCAGGCCGCGCACCGCTGGTTGACCGAGGTCTTCGAGCCGGTGGTCCGGGCGGTGCCTGCGCACCTGCGGCGGAAACTGGAGCCGCAGGAGGTGTTCGCCCAGATCATCGAGCACAAGTGGCTGCTCTCCGAGCAGGTTGGTCGGGACGTCGGGATGCGGCACGCGGTGCAGTCGTTCCTGTCGGACGTGCTGGTGCACCGCCCCGACGAGCAGGCCGTCCTCGGCGTGGAGTTTTCCGCGAACTGACGTACCGGTTGTCGCGTCACTCCACCCAGGCGCCGGCCCGCATCACCCGGACGATCTCCAGGTCGTCGTCGAGCACCACCAGGTCGGCGCGGAGCCCGGCCTGGAGACTGCCCACCTGGTCGCCGAGGCCGACGGCCAGCGCCGGCGTGGTGGACGCCATGCGTACCGCGTCGGGGACCGGGACCCCGGCGGCGACCGCACTGCGCAGCGCCGCGTCCATGGTCAACGTGCTACCCGCGATCGTCCCGTCGTGGGAGAGTCGCGCCACGCCGTCGCTCACGGTCACCGCCTGGCCGCCCAGCTCGTACTCGCCGTCCGGCATGCCGGCGGCGGCCATCGCGTCGGTGACCAGCGCGCACCGCTCTGGGCCGGCGGTGGAGGTGGCGAAGGTGAGCGTCCCCTCATGCAGATGCACCCCGTCGGCGACCAGTTCACAGATCACGTTCGGTGCGGCGAGCAGCGCCACCACGGGGCCGGGCTCGCGGTGGTGCACCGGGCGCATCCCGTTGAACAGGTGGGTGCCGACGCTCGCGCCCGCCGCCACGGCGGCACGGGTCTGCTCGTACGTGCCGTCGGTGTGACCGATCGCGGCGACCACCCCCTGTCGGGTGAGCATCTCCATGGCCGCCAGCGCGCCCGCACGTTCGGGGGCGAGGGTGACCATCCGGACCGCTCCGTCACCGATCTTGATCAGCTCGGTCAGTTCGTCCGTGGAAGGGTCCCGCAGGAACTCCGGGTTCTGCGCGCCGCACCGGTCGGCGGAGAGGTACGGCCCCTCGAAGTGGATGCCGGCGAGCACACCGTCGCGGACCAGCGGCGCGAAGGCGGCGGTGGCCGAGCGCATCAGCTCGAACGGCGAGCTGACCAGGCTGGCCATCAGGCTGGTGGTGCCGTGGCGCAGGTGGAAGGCGGCGGCGGCCCGCGCCTGGCCGGCGTCGCCGGTGGTGAAGGTGTGCCCGCCGCCGCCGTGGCTGTGGATGTCCACGAAGCCCGGCACGATCCAGTGCCCGTCGCGCACCGACGGGTACTCGGCGACGGCACTGATCCGGTCGCCTTTGACCTCGACGCAACCCTGTGGAATCACCCCGCCGGGGGTCACCACCTTGCCGTTCACCCGTACGGTCATGGCGTCTCCATCTGGTCGAGGGCGAGTAGGGCGGCACCGAGGCAGCCCGCCTCGTCGCCAAGGACGGCCGGGACCAGTCGCGGCTCCCGGTGGAAGGTCAGCCGGTCCCGCAGCGCGGCACGCAGCGGGTCGAACAGTCCGGCGCCGGCCTGGGCGAGGCCGCCGCCCAGGACGATGGTCTCCACGTCGAACAGGGCCTGACCGGTGGCGAGGCCGTCGGCCAACGCCTCGACCGCCTCCCGCCAGACCCGGGTGGCCACCTGCTCGCCGGCGGCGGCGCGGGCGGCAACGTCGGCGGCGGTCACCATGGTGCGTCCCGGCGCTGGTGCTTGGGCGGACCCACCGTCCGACGCCGCGCCGACGAGTTCGGCGTAGCGGCGGGCGACGGCCGAGGCGGAGGCGATCGCCTCCAGGCAGCCCGGCCGGCCGCAACCGCAGGCCGGTCCGTCCGGGCGGACCAGGATGTGACCGAGCTCCCCGGCCGCGCCGTGCGCCCCGGTGGCGGCCGAGCCGGCCACCACGTGCGCGGCGGCGATGCCGGTGCCGATCGCCACGAAGAGCACGTGTCCGCCGTCGCGGCCGGCACCCAACCGTGCCTCGGCGAGGCCACCGGCGCGCACGTCGTGGCCGAGCGCCGTGGGCAGGCCGAGCCGCGTGAACGCCAGATCGCGCAGGGGTACGTCCCGGAAGCCGACGTTCGCTGACCAGACCGCGACGCCGCGCGCCTCGTCCACGACGCCCGGCACCACGATGCCGAGCGCGTTCGGCGTGAGCCCGTCCGCGCGTGCCTTGCCGGCCAGTCCCTCGGCCACCGCCAGGATCGTCTCGACCACGGCGTCGGGACCGCGCCCGGCGTCCGTGGGGTGTCGTTCCGCGTGCCGTACGACACCGTCCGCGCTGACCAGCGCGCACTTCATCCCGGTGCCACCCACGTCCAGCGCGACGGCAACCTCCCCGTCGCTCACCCCCACCGCCTCACCTGACGTCCCGACGGGATCGGGTCCGGGTGCGCTGTGCTGAGGGCAGGTTCGTGCCGGGTTCTCGTGGCGAGGACATCACGTGAGCACCACGGAGCGGCTCAGGTGCCGGGGCGCGTCCGGGTCGAGGCCACGGCTGGTGGCGAGGGCGACGGCGAAGCGCTGGGCCAGGATCAGGTCGGCCATCGGGTCGACCGGGGTACGTCCAGCGGCCCACCGGCCGAGCACGGTGTGGTAGCCGTGGGTGCGGCTGTGCGCGAAGGACGCGCCGGTGGCCGCGACGTCCTCGGGCAGACCGTCGGGCAACTCGCCGAAGGCCCAGACCAACCGGCCCGGAGCGGCCACCGAGATGGGGCCGTGACGGTAGTCCATCGCGGGGTACGCCTCGGCCCAGAAGGTGGCCGTCTCGCGGCACTTCAGCGCGGCCTCCTGCGCCAGCCCGACCGTCCAGCCGCGACCGAGGAAGGTGACCTGTTCGATCAGGCTCGGGTCGATCGGCAGCGGAGTCCGGACGGCGACCTCCGCGTCGGCGACCAGGGCGGTCATGTTGTCGCCGAGGTGCGCGCGGAGCAGCGCCAGCGCGGTGGTGGCGAAGCGGGTCTGCACCACGGAGCGTTCGTCGGCGAAGGGCATGATGACGGCGGCGTCCGCGGTCTCCACCACCGGCGAACCGGGATCGCCGACCAGCACCGTGGTCGGGATCCGGCCGCGCAGCGCGGTGAGCAGGTCCAGCACCTCCGTGGTGGTACCGGAGCGGGTGATCGCCAACAGTCGGTCGTAGCGGCGGCCGGCGGGGTACTCGCTCGCTTGGAAGGCATCGGTCTCGCCGTGGCCGGCGGCCTCGCGGCGGGCCGCGTACGCCATCGCCATGAACCACGACGTCCCGCAGCCGACGACGGCTACCCGCTCACCGGGGCGTGGCAGGCGGTCGAGCATCGCCGGGGCCAGCCCGCTCGCCTGACGCCAGCAGTCCGGCTGGCTCGCGATCTCCGCGGTTACGTACGCCATGAGAACTCCTCGCAGGCGGAGGCTTGCGCGTTACGGCTCGTTAGTCCCGTCTTTCGCGCGCCATTCTGCGTGAAACCTACCGGAAATGGCAACCGCAGGAGCGATCGCGCAGAACTGGTTTTTGCCACTTCGTAGTTTCGAGCACTAGTGTGCACGCAACCAAGCACCGATCGTGCAGACACGGGAGGCCCGGGGTGGACCGCTACGCGAGATGGAACGCCCTGCTCGAAATGCTGACCGACTCGGGGCGGGTCACCGTCGAGGAGGCCGCCGAACGCCTGGACGTCTCCCAGGCGACCATCCGCCGGGACTTCGACCAACTCGCGCAGCAGCAGATGATCACCCGTACCCGGGGTGGCGCGGTCGCCAACGGCGTCTCGTACGACCTGCCACTGCGCTACAAGACGGCCAAGCACTCGGCGGAGAAGCAGCGCATAGGTGCCGCCGCGGCGGCCCTCGTCTCTCCGGGCACCGTGGTCGGACTCAACGGCGGCACCACCAGTACCGAGGTGGCCCGGGCGCTGGCCGTCCGTCCGGATCTCAACACCAACGCCGAGGGCGCCCAGTTGACCGTGGTCACCAACGCCCTGAACATCGCCAACGAGTTGCTCGTCCGGTCCCGGATGAAGGTCGTGGTGGCCGGCGGCGTGGTGCGGCCGAAGTCCTTCGAACTGGTCGGTCCGCTGGGCGGGGCACTGCTGCGCGAGGTGACCCTGGACGTGGCGCTGCTCGGCGTGGACGCGATCGATCCGCAGCTCGGCGCCGCCGCGCACCACGAGGGCGAGGCGGCGATGAACAACCTCATGGTGGCACGGGCCAAGCGGGTGGTGATCATCGCCGACTCGTCCAAGCTGGGTGGTCACGCCTTCGCCCGGATCTGCCCGGTCGACCGGGTCGAGACGCTGGTCACCGACTCCGGTGCCGCACCCGAGGTGGTCGACGCCTTCCGCGCCGCCGGCGTCCACGTCATCTCCGCCTGAGGCGTAAGGAAGGGCACCTTCTTAACGCCTGCGGTAGAGGAAGGGCCCCCTCTTAACACCCGTGCGGCGTGTTGGTCCATACCGAGTATTGCCCTCCCGTGCATACCGCGTATGGTGTCGTCGTCGCCCACACGCCAACGGGGGAGGTGCAGCTTGCCAGCTGTCCTGGAAATCGAAGGCCTACGAAAGACATACCGAAGCCGACGGCGCGGTACCCGCAACGCTCTGGACGGCTTCGACATGCACGTCGAGGCAGGCCAGGTGCACGGCTTCCTGGGCCCCAACGGGTCGGGAAAGACCACCACGCTGCGCACGCTGCTCGGCCTGATCCGGCCCGACGGCGGCCGGATGGCGATTCTCGGACACGAGGTGCCGGGAACGCTGGACCAGGTCGCCCCGCAGGTCGGCGCGATCGTGGAGAGCCCCCAGTTCTTCCCGCACTTCACCGCCCGGGACACGCTGTCGCTGCTGGCCGGCGCCGGTGACCTGCCCGAGCGGCGGGTCGACGAGGTGCTGGAACTGGTCGGGCTGCGCGACCGGGCCGGTGAGCGGGTCAAGACGTACTCGCTCGGCATGAAGCAGCGGCTCGCGGTCGCCTCGGCGCTGCTCAAGAACCCGCGGCTGCTGATCCTGGACGAGCCGGCCAACGGTCTCGATCCGGGCGGCATCCGGGAGATGCGGACGCTGATGCGCAACCTCTCCGAGGCCGGCATGACGGTGGTGCTGTCCAGCCACATCCTCGGTGAGATCCAGTTGATCTGTGACTCGGTCACCATCATCTCGCTGGGCCGACGGGTCGCCTTCGGCCCGGTCGACGAGGTGCTGGCACAGCACTCGTCCGGCGCGGTCCGGGCGCGGCTGGAAGCGGTCACCGACCTTCCGGCCGCCGCCACCGCACTGACCCGGGCCGGCGTACGCGTCACCACCAACGACGACCACCTGATGCTCGCCGGGGTGGACAAGCCGGCCACGGTCACCCGACTCCTGGCTGAGCAGGGCCTCTACGTCAGCGAACTCGCACCGATCGCGGTCGACCTGGAGAGCGTCTTCCTCGAACTGACCGCCACCGCACCGGTACCCGGTCAGCACCGGCAGGTCGACCAGTCCGTACGAGTCGACGGGGCGGAGCCGTCCGTGCCCGCCGGGGGAGGTTGGGGCGCGTGAGTCTCTTCCGTACCGAGCTGCGCCGGCTGGCCAAGCGGCGTTTCGCCCGCTGGATGACCGCCGGGGGCCTGCTGGTGCTGGTCCTGGTGGCGGTGGGCATGTTCCTCAGCAACCAGAAGATCGGCCCGGACCAGTTCGCGGAGGCGCGGCAGGCCGCCGACCGGCAGCACCAGGAGCAGGTCCGCTGGGCCGAACAGGAACGCGCGAACTGCGAGCGCGCCAAGACCGCAGGTGAGGACGTCGACTACTACCCGGCCGACTGCGCCGACATCACTGCGCCGCCCCGGGAGTCGATCGAGGAGCAATGGTTCCTGCCCTCGACCTTCAACTTCCGGGAGAGCTTCGGCGAGATGCTGATCCCGCTCGCCGCGATCCTGGCCATGGTCGGATTCGTGGTCGGCGCCTCCTTCGTGGGTGCCGAGTGGAACACCGGCGGAATGATGAACCTGCTGCTCTGGCGGCCGAAGCGGTTGACCGTCCTGCTGACCAAGCTGGGCGCGCTGCTCACCGGGCTGCTCGCCCTGGCCCTGCCCGCCACCGCGGCGTGGTTCGGCAGCATGTGGCTGGTCGCGAACTGGCGGGGCACCACCGAGGGAATGACCTCCGGCACCTGGCAGTCGTTCCTGATCACCGGGCTGCGGGGCATCGTGCTGGCGTTGGTGGCGGCGACGCTGGGCTTCGCCCTGGCGTCACTCGGTCGACACACCGCGATGGCACTGGGCGGGGCGATCGCGGTCATGGTGGTCGGGCAGGTTGGACTCGGGATCCTGCTTTCCATGGCGCAGGTGCGCTTCGCCGAGGCGTGGCTGCTGCCCACCTACGTCTACGCCTGGATGACCAAGTCACTCACCCTTGAGGATTGGCAGGCGTGCAACGCGACCTACACCGGTGAGTGCAATCCGGCCACCCTGGACATCACCTGGCAGCACTCGTCGGTGCTGTTCACCGTCGGGATCGTGCTCTTCCTCGGCGCGGCGCTCTGGGCGATGCGCCGGCGGGACATCACCTGAGTCGTTGGTGGGCGCGGCCGCGGGCAGGTCGCGCTCACCGCTGCTCCGCAGCCGACCGTGCACGGGGACGGTCGGCTGCCCAACGCGCCTGCTGTGCCTGGTGCGCCCGCGGGTGCCCGTGGTTAGGCTGGTGGACCCGGTTGGCGTCGCCCGTGCCGGCCGTCCCCGCGTGAGGAGCACCATGCACCCCGCCGACGCCACCCCGGCAGCGCAGACCGGTCCGGACGCCGTCACGGTGCCGCCGCCGAGATCCGCCCCCGAAGCGGAGTCGGCCCCGGCGCAGGGCGTCCAGGAAGGCGCCGATGCGGCCGGTTCCGCCGGTTCGCCGCCGGCCGCCGCACCCGAGGGCACCCGCGACGGCCCGGGCCCGGGGACCGATCGTGGGCTCGATGAGCGGGAGCGGGACATCCTCGCCTTCGAACGGCAGTGGTGGCGGCATGCCGGTGCCAAGGAACAGGCCATCCGGGACCGGTTCGGACTCTCGGCCACCCGCTACTACCAGCTGTTGAACGCGCTGCTGGACAATCCGGCGGCACTGGCCGCCGACCCGGTGCTGGTGGGCCGGCTGGCACGGCTGCGCGCCTCCCGGGCCCGTAACCGACGCCGCTAGTGCGGTGTCCAGGTCCTCGGTCGAGCCGACGCGGTGCCGGCACAGCGACCGGGGCGTGTCTTCGGGTGCGAGGTGGGTAGCCGGGGCGCGTGGCGATGAGCGGCGGGAGGCCAGGACGGCCGGGACGAATGACACATCCGGACATCGGCGTACCCGAGGCGGCTCCGGAGGAGCGTCGGCGGGGTGCGACGGTCGGGGCCGCACCCACCATGCGGGTACGATCCGCCTCCGCCCCGCCACCCGGCCGGGCCGTCAACGAGGACCTGGTGTTCCGGTTCGGGCCGCTGGTCGGAGTGCTGGACGGCGCGACCGTGCCAGAGGGGTTCGACACCGGCTGCGTGCACGGGCCGCAGTGGTACGTCCAGCACCTCGCCGCCCGACTCGGCCTGGCGGAGGCGGCCCGCCCGGCCGCGACGCTGGTGAGCAACCTCGCCGCCGCGATCCTCGCGGTCCGTTCCGACCACGGTGAGCAGTGCGACCTCGACCACCCTGGCACCCCGTCGAGCACGGTGTGTCTGCTCCGCGACGGTGGCAGTCAGGTCGACTACCTCGTGCTCTGCGACAGTCCGCTGGTGCTCGACACCGGTGGCCGCGTCGACGTGGTGGTCGACGATCGGCTGGTCGCCTCGGCGGCCGACCTGCGCGAGACCGCCGAAGCGCTGCCCGAGCCGATTGACCGGGCCACCCGGTTCCGGCACGCCGTGCGGATGCAGCGCGAGCGAATGAACCGTACCCACGGTTACTGGGTCGCCGCCGCAGACCCGGACGCGGCGTACCACGCGGTGGTCGGCACGCTGCCGCTGCGCGGGCCGGATGCGTTGCGGCGTGCGGTGCTGCTCACCGACGGTGCCTCCGCCGCCGTCGAGGAGTTCGAGCTGATCGACTGGGCCGGACTCCTGGAACTGGTGGCCGCGCAGGGGCCCGGTGCGCTGGTCGAGCGAGTACGCGACGCCGAGCGGGAGTACCCGGACCGGTTGCGTCAGCACAAGGCGGCCGACGACGCATCGGTCGTCTATTGCGAGTTCACCCCGCCCGGCTGACCACTGAGCGTGAGCAGGAGGCGGAATCGGCACGACCGGCCGGTCCCGCTCGCCACAGGGCCCGGTCCGGGCCAATCGGGTGGACTTGCGTCAGCGAGCGCGGAAGACTGCGGCTCGTGACGGGTGCGGTCCGGTTGCAGCCGGTGGACGAGAAGAACCTCGAACCGTTGCTTTCCGTGGCGGTCGCCGAGGCGGAACCAGGCGACGTGATGCCGCCGGTGGAAGCGCCGGCCGGCTGGTCGCACGCGCGGCGGGAGGCGTTCCGGGAGTACCACCGGGGCAACTTCGGCGGCCTCGACGCGCCCGCCCGCACGGCGATGTACGCGATCCGGGCCGGCGGCGAGGTGGTCGGGATGATCCGGATGAGCCGCCGGGACGAGCCCGGCGTTGCCGAGGTCGGCATGTGGCTCGGCCGGTCCGCTCGGGGCCAGGGTCTCGGGCCGGCCGCGCTGCGCCAGTTGTTGGACGTGGCGGCGGCCGCTGGCATGCGGCGTGTCGTGGCGGAGACGACCCACGACAATCGTGGTGCCTTGTCAGCCCTTCGTAAATGTGGTGCCGAATTGCGCGAGGTTGGCGGCAGAATTCATGCCGAGATTTGCCTCGACAATCCCTCTCCGGCGTTCTGATGCCCCCTCGCAACTTTTGCTGAGTCTGGCATAAGAGCGACCGGCAGTAGGGCTGGCGGGGCTGCGGCGCGCCCTGGCACTTCGGCTGGCGGCGTTGTCGTCGTCGGCCATGCAACACCGGCATGGCCTCCTCCTCCGCCTTGCCACCCTCGGCCAAGACCCGCCTCGCCTCCACCGCCCTACTGCCGGTCGCTCTAAGGGCTGCTCAGTGCGGCCTCGGCCGGTGACGTCGGTGCCCGATCGCCGGCCCAGAGATGGACGCCGGGTACGCCGCCTTCCTGGTGGACGCCGACGGGGTCGGAACAAGATCGGCATGGCGAACTGCACGCTGGCCTCCCGACCTACGCGGAGCAGGTCACCGGCACGGGGTGTGGTCACGACAGCCAACCGAGGAATCTACGGTGCAGCAGCCCGGCCGGTGCCCATCCCATGTCCTGGCTAGGTGCCAGTAGGCACGAGCCCATGTAGAGCGCCAGGGACACCGGGGCCTTGTCGTACTCGGCTTGCAGCTCCTGACGACGGGTGCGGCAAGGCCAGGGAGCACCACACCCGGCGCAGGTCCAGACAGGCAGAACAGGGCCGTGCGTCGTCATGACGTCTCCCCCGGCCAGTGGCCCCGGTTGATTGGCGCCCGGTGCCGAGCCCCGCAGGGGAGATCCCGCCCGCATCGACAGGTCACCCGTTTGAGGATGTGGTTCCACGCCGGTCGGTGCCTTCGCGCGAGGGTCAGAGCAACGCCAGCCAGATACTCCCCGTATGAGACGAATCGCGTCATGTGCCCATGGCATCACGCCGGGCTGTACGAGGGCAGCCCCCAACGGCGTTGTCTCACCCGGTTCCCCCTATTGCAACTCCCATGAGTCATAGCGTCAGGTTGTGGAGCTGCTCGGGCTGGATGAGATCCGTGATCTCCTTGGTGGGATCAGCAAGCAGCGCGCCACGATCATCGTGGGCCGCAAGGGATTCCCTGATCCGCTCGTCACGTTGAAGATGGGCCGCGTCTGGGATGGCAAGGCCGTCCGAGCCTGGATCGCCGAGAACCGCCCCAGCCCGGCCGACGAGGACTGACCGGACGCGCTCAGCTACTGCGCCCGCCCACATTCCCGGGCTGGGCCGGCTGGTTCTTCCTCCTCGGTCTACGCACCTTCGAGGACGATCGCAGCGGCGATTGCTTCACGCGGCCCGACCTTCGCCTACGTCTACGTGCGCCTTGGTCTTGCCGTGAAGTGCCACACGACACCACCCGCGCACTCGGTCAGCCGCGTTGTTCGGCGTACGCGGCGAGCCAGGCGACCTGGGCGGGGTCCAGGGAAGGGCGTACCCGGGACCGGGCCGTGGCGACGTGTTCGGCGGTGACCGTGGCGGCGGTCAGCGACTCGCGCATCGCGGCCAGCGCGGCCTCCCGGATCAGGGCCGCGCAGTCGGCGGCCGAGAAGCCGTCCAGCTCCGCGCCGAGTGCGACCAGATCGACGTCCTCGGCGAGCGGCACGTTGCGCGACGCGGCGCGCAGGATCTCGGCCCGGGCTTCGCCGTCCGGCGGCGGCACGTAGACCAGCCGCTCCAGCCGCCCGGGGCGCAACAGCGCCGGATCGACCAGGTCGGGCCGGTTCGTCGCGCCGATCACCACCACGTTGCGCAGTGACTCGACGCCGTCCATTTCGGTGAGCAGCGCGGCGACCACCCGGTCGGTGGTGCCGCCGTCGGTGGCCTGGCCGCGTACCGGGGCCAGGGCGTCCACCTCGTCCAGGAAGATCAGGGTCGGCGCGGCCTCCCGGGCCCGGCGGAACAGCTCCCGTACCGCGCGTTCGCTCTCGCCGACCCACTTGGACAGCAGCTCGGCGCCCTTGACCGACAACACGTTGGCCCGGCCGGTCCCGGCCAGCGCGGTCACCAGGTACGTCTTGCCGCAGCCGGGCGGTCCGTAGAGCAGCACACCCCGTGGCGGTTGCACCCCGAGCCGGGCGAAGGTGTCCGGATAGGTCAGCGGCCACAGCACCGACTCGGTCAGGGTCTGCTTGACCTCCACCAGGTCACCCACGTCGTCGAGGGTCACCCGGGCCAGTTCGAGGGTGGCGGCGGCCATGGTGGTCGGCCGCACCACCTCCAGGGCGGCGGTGAAGTCCGCCATCATCACCGTGGGTGTCTGCGCCGACTTCTGCCGCAGGGCCGCGCGTACTCCGGCCTCACGGACCAACGCGGCCAGATCGGCGGCGACGAAACCGGGAGTACGCGCGGCAACCTCGTCCAGCCGTACGTCGTCGGCGAGCGGCACCGGACGAGTCAGCACGGTCAGCTGCTCCCGGCGCAGGGCGGCATCGGGCAGCGGCACGTCGATCCGCAACGAGAGCAGGCCCGGGGCACGGAGGGCCGGGTCGACCGCCTCCGGTCGACTGGTGGTGCCGACCACCGCCGCTCCGGCCGCCACGAGCCGTGCCACGCACTGCCGGAACACGGTCGCCACCGGCCCGGGCGCCTCCGCCGGGGCGAGCGCCTCCACGTCGGTCACCAGCAGCACGGCCGGCCCCCCGGCCAGCGCCTCGGCCGTCACCGCCCGCAGCCGGGCCGCCGCCGAATCGTTGGTCAGCGCCGCGAGCTCCGGCGCCCAGAGCGGATGCACCCGGGCACCGACCTGGGCGGCCACCGCCCGCACCAGCGCCGCCTTGCCCGAGCCGGCCGGCCCGCTCACCAGTACGCCCAGCGCCACGGTGGTGCTGAGTCGGCTGAGCACCTCGCCGTGGTGGAAGCCCAGGTCGAGCAGCTCCGTCAGCTCCTCGGCCTGGGAGCGCAGGCCGGGCAACTCGTCCACCGACGGGTCGTGGCCCTCGGTCACCCCGAAGCCGGTCCAGGTGCCGGCGGCCGTGTCCGCCTCCCCGCCGGTTGTCCGTCCTTCGTCGGGCAGGCGACCGAAGGTGCTGGAGGTCGCGGGTGCCGGCCAGCCGAGGGCGCTGGTGGACTGGCCGGGACCGGCCGGGACCGCGGTCGCGGGTCGACCGGTCACCGGGCCGGCGTCGCCGCGCGTGGCGGGGCCGTGCTCCCAGCCGACGAGGGTGTCCATGGTGACCAGCGCACCCGGGTCGGGCTCGGCGGCGACGACCCGCAGCAGCGTGCTGGTCCACGCGTAGCCGACCCGGGTGGAGAGGCTGCGTCGGGCCGCCTCGACCAGGGTGCGGGTCGAGGCGTCCGGCAGCACGTCCTGGGGCAGCAGGGAGACGTCGTCTCCGGTGGTGACCACCTTGCCGAGCAGTGCCAGCCGCAGCATCTCCGGGGAGACCACCGCGACGATCTCGGCCGGCCCGGCGAGCAGCACCCGGCGGGCCGGGGTGACCGGGGTCGGGCTCAGCCTGACCTGCCCGCCGTCACGTACGCCGAGGTTGCCCAGCATCAGGTCGTCGGCGTGCAGCAGGGCCGCGCTGGCCGTGCTTTCGGCCGCCGCGACGAGGCCGGCGGTCACCCGTCGTCCGGCCAACCGGACCGGGTCGCCCGGACGCAGCGCGAGGGCGGTGAGCGCCTCCGGATGCAGCCGCACGATGCCCCGCCGGGCATCCAGTGCGGCCGGCCGCAGGCTCGCGATCAGGGTCAGCTCGGGTTCGCCCACCGCCCGACCCTAACGCCTGGTCACCCGGCCTCCGGTAAGCCCGCCCGCTCCTCCCCGCTGAGCAGGGACGGATCCCGGCGGATCAGCTCGGCCAACCGGGCCGCCGGGTCCTCGCTCAACCCGTCCTGGGCGGAGGCCCAGCCGGGCACGGTCTTGACCGACAGCGGCCAGGACGGTGGCGGCGCGGCGGATTGCCCGCTGACCCGGACCTCCTGGTCGACCCAGCCCACCCGCAGGTCGTACGCCTCCCCGTCGTGTTCGACCCGGGCGACCACGGAGGCACCCGGATGCGCTGCCACGGCTGCGCGCAGCGCCTCGGCCACGTCCTCCACCGGGTGCCGTGACGGCGTCTCGTGGGCCGGTTCGCGAACACCGGTCCAGCCGGGTCCCGCGTTGCGGCTTTCAACCCCGCTCCAACCGGAACCGGACCCGTGACCCGGATCCGGTTCCCGACCGGGCTGGTCGTCGGCCGCCACGATCGGGTCAGCGGCCCGTCGACGCAGCGCCTCCTCGCGCCGACGCATCCGGGCCAGAGTCTCGTCCAGTCCGCCTCTCATCCGCCTCACCCCTTCCCACGAGGGGCCTGCGAGCCGGTCGGCTCAGGCCCGCTTCTCCCGGGTGGCCCGGTCCAGCGCGCGGTCCAGGACGACCAGCAGAGCGTCCCTGACCGAGAGCCGGTCCCGCGCGTCGAACTGCACCAGTGGTACATGTTCGCCGATCGCCAGAGCCCACCGGATCGCACTGAGGTCGTGCGCCAACCGCCCGTCGAAGGCGTTCACCCCGACAACGAACGGCAGTCCCGCCCGTTCGAAGAAATCGATCGCCGGGTAGCAGTCGTCGAGCCGGGCGCTGTCGACCACCACCAGAGCGCCGAGCGCACCCCGGGCAAGGTCGTCCCACATGAAGCCGAAACGGGTCTGACCCGGCGTGCCGAACAGGTAGAGCTTCAGGCTGCGATCGATGGTGACACAGCCGAAGTCCATCGCCACCGTGGTGGTGGTCTTTCCGGAGCGCTGACCAGGGTCGTCGACCCCGATTCCGGCGGTGGTCATCTCCGCCTCGGTGGTCAGCGGGGCGATCTCCGAGATCGAGCCCACGGTGGTGGTCTTGCCGACCCCGAAGCCACCTGCCACCAGGATCTTCACCGGAATCGGCGGCTTCGTCCGGTGCGTACCCGTGGCGGCTGGCGTCGTGGCT
Organism: Micromonospora lutea; assembly: GCF_016863535.1. Lineage (GTDB taxonomy): Bacteria > Actinomycetota > Actinomycetes > Mycobacteriales > Micromonosporaceae > Micromonospora > Micromonospora lutea. The sequence continues at coordinate 76,294 of NZ_BOPB01000011.1, read as the reverse complement.
GGCGGCCGGTACGGCGGGGGTGCGGTGGCGGAGTGCGGTGGCGGTGGCGGTGGCGCGGCGGCCCGGCCGATGGACGGCGGGGGCGGCGTGGGGCCGCCGTAGCGGGTCGCGGCGCTGTTGGCGGCGAGCGTGCCCGGTGGTGCTGCGGGCCAGTCAGGAGATTGCACGAAGTCCATCAATCACTCGCAGGATCACGTCGGGGTCGAGGGCGTCCTCGGCGTCGGTCACGTGCACGTCCAGGTGACCGGCGGCGCGCAGGTCGCCCACCAGCACCCGGGTCACGCCGAAGTGCAACCGGGTCTTTGCGGAGATCTCGGCGACCGAGATCGGCTCACCGCAGAGCGCCACGATCGCCTGGAGTTCCGGGCTCAACCGGGTGGCCGTGACGCTCCACGGTTCGCTGGCCGGTCGAGCGGTCACCTGGGTCTCCAGGCCGATCGTGGGGTCAGCGCCGGCCACCCGGCCGGCGGTCAGCACGAAGGGGCGCGGTCCGGTCGGTCCGGCCTCCTCGGGCTCCGATCCCGCCGCCGCCGGTGTGCCCGCCGGGCCGGCGGAGCCGGTCGGCGAGGACTCACGCAGGTAGGGCCGGATGCGGATCACCGGCTCCTGTTCTGCGCCGGCGGCGTCGGGATTCATTGCTGTACGGAGTTCTTGAGTTCGGCGATCAGGCGCGGAGTGAGCGCACCGCCGGCTCGACCGGCGAAGAGGGTCATCTCGTAGGCGACGGTGCCCAGGTTCGCCGAGCGGTCGGCGACGACGCCGAGGACCGAACCGCTGCTGATCGCGCTGATCAGGAGATAACCCTCGGCCATGTCCACCACCACCCGGTTCAGGCCGCCCAACGCGTACCAACTGGCCGCCCCGCCGGCCAGGCTGGTCATGCCGGAGACCACCGCGGCGAGACGTTCCGCGTTGGACCTGTCCTTGATCGCGGACATGGCCATCAGCAGACCGTCCGACGACACGGCGATCGCCTCCAGCACCCCGGCGGTTCCCGAGGTGAAGGAGTCCAGAAGCCAGTTGAAGGTGCGGGCCTCGGGGCTGAGGTCGCCGGCCGGATGGCTCTGGTGGTCGAGGTTCTCGTGCACGTGCGGGCTGGTCACCGTGGCGTTCCTTCGTTGTCGCTGCGGTCGTTACGGACATCGCGCAGAGCCCGGGCCACGCCCGTCTCGAACGCGTTGATGCGATCGCGGACCTCGGCCGGGTCGCCCGGGTCCTGAGTGAGCGGTTGCTGCGGTAGCTGCGCGATCAGGTTGGCGCCGGGCACCCTGCGGGACAGCTGTGACAACCCAGGGGGAACCGGCGGTTCGACCGGCTGAGGAAGGGCATCGGCCTGGTTCCGCTCGGCCCGGCGTACCCCCGACTCGAACGCCTCGACAGCGGCGCGGGCGGCGTTCGGATCGACGCCGGTGGCACCGACCGGACCACCCTTCGGTGCCGTCATCGGCAGACTGGCTCCCGGCACCCGCTGCCGGATGCCGGGCATCGAGGCCGGTGGGGTCGCCGGGACCGGTTTGACCTGCGGCACGGTGACGGTCGCCGCGTCGATCCCGGTCGGTACGGCCGGCTCCGCGTCGGTCTTCTCGGTGGTTTCCGGGACGGTGGCGAAGGCGTCCCAGGACTCCGTCACCTCCAGGCTCTCGGTGGCCCGGGTCAACAGCGTCGGGTTGAACCCGGCCGGCACGCCCGCCGAATCCGTCGCCGGGTCGACCACGCCGACCGCCGCCGGGATGCCCCGGGCCGGTGGCACCGGCTCAAGCTGCTGCCGGGCCGGGAGAGTGGCCACCGGCGTGGCCCGGCCGACTGGCGGAACCGGCGGGCCGGTCGGCTCGGGCGTCCCGAGGACCAGGGACGTACGGGGAATCTGGAGGGTGGCGGTGACGCCGCCGCCGGGGGTGGCGGAGAGACCGACCGTCCAGCGGTGCCGGCGGGCCAACCGACCGACCACGAACAGCCCCAGCACCTCGGTCGGGGCGAGATCCAGCCGTTCCCGACGGGTGAGGCGGGCGTTCTCGTCGGTCAGCCGCGCCTCGGTCATGCCGATGCCGTGGTCGACCACGGTGAGCTGTACGCCGTGTTCGGTGAGCTCGCCGCTGACCACCACCCTGGCGTGCGGCGGCGAGAAGACGGTGGCGTTCTCCATCAGTTCGGCGAGCGCCAGGACCAGGTCGCCGACGATCGCCGGTGCCGCCTCGGCCTCGGTCGGGACCTGAACGTCCACCCGGGTGTAGTCCTCGATCTCACCGAGGGCGAGCCGGACCACGTTGGCCAGCGGAACCGGCGCGACATGCGCGACGTCGCCCACCGCGCCGGAGAGCACCACGAGGTTGCCCGCGTTGCGCCGCAGCCGGCTGGAGATGTGGTCGAGCCGGTACAGGTTCTCCAGCCGCCCCGGATCGGTCTCCTGCTGCTCCAACCGGTCGATCAGGGCAATCTGCCGCCCGACCAGGTTCTGGGTACGCCGGCCGACGTGACCGAACATCTGCGCGACGTTGCGACGGCTCGCCGCCTGCCGTTCCACCAGCCGCGCGGCCGTGTTCTGCACCCGTTCGAAGGCGCGGGCCAGGTCGCCGATCTCGTCCCGGGCGCGAATGTCGACCGGATCGAGGCGAACGGGTTGGGCGTTGTCGACCTCGTCGTCGGCCACCCGGACCAGCTCGGACTCGGCGACCCGGGCGACCCGGTCGGCGGAGCGGGTGAGGCGGGTCAGCGGTCCGGTCACCGTACGGCCGATGGCCAGGGCGAGCAGCACCACGCCGATCAGGATCACCGTGACCAGCGCGGTCACCCAGTACGCCCCGGACAGCGCCGCCTGCCGTTGCGTGCGTACCTCGGCGGTCACGTCGGCGACCAGCTTCTTCTCGACGAACTGGCCCAGCGTGACCAGTGAGGAGACGGTCGGGAAGAGGGCCTGGATGGGAATGTCCGCCACGGCCGCGGCCGGGTCCTGGGCGCTCTGTTGCAGGAACTCCGGGCTGGTCCGGGCGTCCACTGCGGTCTGCTCGATGTTCACCAGCGCCTTCTGCTCCGGGGTGAGCAGGCCGAGCATCTTGTCGCTCTCCGAACTGAGGGTGGCCATGTTGGCCACGAAGGCGGTGGCGAACTGTGGGTTCGGCGAGCTGGCGACCAGCACGATCAGTGCCCCGCCGCCGCTGAGTCCCTCGCTCTTGCGCAGGATGCTGTCCAGGGCCAGCGTCTGCCGTCCGGCGGGGGTCCGGGTGTCCACGTCGTACGGCAGCCGCAGAGAGTCGATCAAGGCGAGGTGGACCGGCCCGTACGCGCCGATGACCTGTGCCGGTTCCGCCTGGCCGGCCAGTACGGCGGTGCGCAGCCCGGCCAGTTGCTGGACGCCTTCGAGCGCCCCGTCCACCTCGGCCGGAAGGTCGCTGTCGAACTCGGCCCGTAGGTCGACGATCCGGTCGTCCACCTCGGTGATCTCCTGCACCAGTGTGGTGCGTTCCACCTGCCCGAGCAGGAAACCGATGGCGAGCATGCGTTCCCGCTGCATGTGCTGGAGCAGGGTGCCGACCCGGCTGGCGAGCTGGACGGTCTGGTCGATGTCGCCGGCCCGCTGGGCGACGCCGGCCCGTTCCCAGACCACCGGCAGGGTCAGCCCCAGCATGCAGAGCAGGGGAATGGTCACCAGCAGGGTGAGCTTGCCCCGGATCCGGAGCTTACCGAGCAGCATCGAAGGGCCTCCACCGATCCGGCTCGTGGACCTGTCCCACCGGCTGAAGGGTCGGTGACTGCTCGACGGGACGTGTCCCGGCGGGGTCCCACCGGCCATCGGTCGGCGGTCCGGGTGTCACACCGTCCGCGGTCGCGGCCGAGGCGTCTCGCGGAGCGGACATCCAGCCATTCACCGCGAGGCCGATCAGCAGCAGTACGGCGAGGCCGCCCGCGCCGAAGATCAGCAGACGATCCCGGTCCAACTCGTCGAGTCGCTCCACCAACAGCCGGTCGATCTCGTCGAGGAGGACCGGTTGGAGCTGCTTCGCGGCCTGCTGCGCCTCGTTGCGGGCGGCCAGGAGCCGGGTCGTGTCGATCGTGCCGGCCCGGTTGGTCGGCTGTGAGTGCAGGGCCATCGTCTCGACGGCCCGCTGGTAGGCGTCGAAGGGGTTGAGCACGTTCGCGCCCAGGTCGGCGCTCTCCGTGTTCTCCACCACCGACCGCAGGTTGTTGGCCAGGTCGTTGGCGGGTTGCAGAGCGGCACCCCGGAGGGTGGCCAGCTGGACGAGTGACTGGAGCCGTTCGGCGGCGGGCCGGCGGTTCATCAGCACGGCCAGGTCGGTGAGGCGGCCGGCGGCCACCACCGCCTCCGGCATCTCTTCCCCGACGCCGTCCTGAAGGAAGTACGCGTCGGCACCGGGGTCCCGGACCAGACCGGAGGTCTCGCGGACCTTGCCGTGCAGGGCCAGCAGCAGGTCGGTGACCTCTCCGTACACGGTGAAGGCGGCCTCCGGGTCGGTGAGCGGGCGTTCGGGCAGGGCCTCCAGCTTCGCGCGGAGCCCGGCCCACCGCTCGCTGGTGCTCAACTCGCCACCGATGCGGGCGTCGACTGCGGCGGCCCGCTCGACCGCCTGGTCGAGGGTGTCCCGGCGCAGCGACCGGCCGGTGACGGCGGCGCTCTGCGCGTCGACCAGCGCGTCGGTCACCGGACCGAGGGCCCGGAGATATTCGACGCCGAGTCGCTCCCGCGCGACGATGTCGCGGTCGGCGTCGACGAGTTGGTGTGCCTGTACGACAAGGAACGCCACCGGCAGCAGCAGCGCGGTGGCGAGTAGCAGCGGCAACAGCCGGCCCGGTCTCCGGGTTCGGCGACGAACCCGCGGAGCGGGAACGGTCATGGTTGTCTCCTCCGGCGTGGCGCAGGTTGTCCGACGGCGTCGACGAGCCGGTCCCGTGCGCCGGACCGGAAAACTAATCGAAGCCTGGTGCTCTGGGGTCGGTCTGCAAGCGTCAGCTTTGCGTCACTTCGAGCGATGTTACTCACGGCGATCAATTCGCTCACGGTGGGTGCCGCTCATGTAGGAGATAGGCGTACTTGAGTCTAGATTCCAGTGAAAGGCAGGAATTTCCACGATGTGAATTCGTCCCAAAGGTTCGCCGACTGGACTCTGTGCGGACGACCTTCGTCGGTTGACGATCGGGCTACCAGAACGAACGTACGGCGGATCTCAGCTAATACTCAGGTGTCGCGCCGTACCGTGTGCCCAATGAGATCGCCGTTCTCGGCCGCTCGGGCCCGACGTGCCCTGCCCACCGGTCGCCGGGCCGTCGCCGCCACTGCCGTTGTCGGCCTGCTGGCGGTGACCCTGGTGTGGGCGGTCTGGCCGGATCGGCCGGGCTTCCGCACCGAGTCCGCGCTGCTCACCGTCCGGTCTGGCCCCAACGGTGACGAGCCGGTCGACCTGGACACCACGCTGTATCTCCCGCGTGACGCCGCCGCAGGCCGTGCGGCCCCGGCGGTGCTGCTCGCGCACGGCTTCGGCGGCACCAAGGAGTCCGTCCGCACCGACGCCGAGGAACTGGCCGAGCGAGGGTACGCCGTCCTGACCTGGACCGCGCGTGGCTTCGGCCGCAGTGGCGGCCAGATCCACCTGGACAGTCCCGACCACGAGGTACGAGACGCCCAGCGGCTGCTGGACTGGCTCGCCGAGCGGCCCGAGATCCGTACCGACGCGGCCGGTGATCCCCGGGTGGGCGTGGTCGGCGGCTCCTACGGCGGTGCGCTGTCGCTGCTGCTCGCCGCCCAGGACCAGCGGGTCGACGCGATCGTTCCCATGATCACCTGGAATGACCTGTCCCGCGCCTTCCTGCCGGAGAGCACCGGCGGCGAAGCGGCCGAGGGCGTGTTCAAGTCCGGCTGGGCCGGGATCTTCTTCGGGGGTGGCGGAAACGTCGGCTCCGGTCCGGCCGGGATCTCCGGCACCGAAGCCGAGACGCCGGAGGGCGCGCCGGGAGCTGGCCCACCCAGCCCCGCACCGGGCCAGGGGCCCGGCACCGCACCCGGCGTACCGGCCGTCGGCGCTCTGCCCGATCCCTCCTGCGGCCGCTTCGCCGCCGACGTCTGCGCCGCGTACCTGCGCATCGCCGCTACCGGACGGGCCGACCAGGCCGCCGTCGACCTGCTGCGTCGGTCCAGCCCGGCCGGCGTGCTGAACCGGATCGAGGCGCCCACCCTGCTGATCCAGGGCGCGGCGGACACCCTCTTCCCGCTCGGCGAGGCCGACGCCAACGCCCGGGGCATCGCCGCGAACGGCACTCCGGTGCGGGTCGCCTGGTTCACCGGCGGCCATGACGGCGGCTCCGGGCCGCAGACCGACTCCGACCGGGTCAAGTTCCTCACCGCCCAGTGGCTCGACCACTACGTCGCGGGCACCGGGGAGGCACCGGGCGAAACCTTCACCTTCTCCCGGATCGCCGGCTTCGACGCGATGGACCGGGGTCTGGTCGCCACCAGCTACCGCACCGACGACTATCCCGGCCTCGGCGGCGACTCCCGTACCGAGGTGGCTGTGGCCGGCCCGGCCCAACCGGTGGCCAACCCGCCCGGTGGCAATCCCGCCGCGATCTCCTCGGTACCGTTCGCCGGCTCGTTGAGCTCACTGCTCGGTGGAGTGGCCGGCGACATACCCGGGCAGCACGCCCGGTTCGAGTCCGAGCCGCTGACCGAGGCGGTGGACATCGTCGGTGCGCCGACCGTGTCCCTGCGCGCGGCGTCGAGCAGCGGCGAGGCGGTCCTCTTCGCCAAGCTCTACGTGGTGGACCCGGAGGGAGCGGCCACCCTGCCGAGCGGGCTGATCGCGCCGATCCGGCTCGACAATCTGCCGACGAGCGTCGACGCGGCCGAGCCGGTCACGGTGACCCTGCCGGCGATCGTGCACCGGGTGGAGGCCGGGCATCGGCTCCGGCTGGTGGTGGCCACCTCGGACCAGGCGTACACGACCCCGATCGAGCCGGCCGTCCACACGGTCGCGCTCGGCGACACCCCGGTCAGCCTGCCGACGGTCGACAGCGATCCGATCCCCACCGAGGCGGTGCTCTGGCGCTGGATCCTGGTCGGGCTGATCGCCGCGATCGTGGTCGGGCTCGTCGTGCTCGTGGCCGTGCTGCGCCGGCGGCACCGCCGCCAGGACACCTCGATCCATCCCGAGTACGCGGACACCCCGCTGGCGGTGCGTCGACTGCGCAAGGAGTACGCGGACGGCTTCGTCGCGGTCTCCGAGGTGGACTTCGAGGTGCATCCCGGTCAGGTGGTCGGCCTGCTCGGGCCCAACGGCGCCGGCAAGACCACCACGCTGCGGGTGCTGATGGGGCTGACCCAGCCGACCGCCGGAGAGATCTACGTCTTCGGGCACCGGCTGGTGGCCGGCTCACCGGTGTTGTCGCGGATCGGCGCACTGGTGGAGGGGCCGGGATTCCTGCCGCACCTGTCCGGCCTGGAGAACCTGAAGGCGTACTGGCGGGCGACCGGCCGGCCGGAGGCCGACGCCCACTTCGAGCAGGCACTGGAGATCGCCGGGCTGGGCTCCTCGGTGCACCGGCGGGTGCGCAAGTACAGCCACGGCATGCGGCAGCGGCTGGCCATCGCCCAGGCCATGCTCGGCCTGCCGGAACTGCTGGTCCTCGACGAGCCGACCGACGGGCTGGATCCGCCGCAGATCGCCGAGATGCGTCGGGTGCTCCAGCGGTACGCCACCGACGGTCGGGCGGTGCTGGTCTCCAGCCATCTGCTCGCCGAGGTGGAGCAGACCTGCACCCACGCCGTGGTGGTGAACAAGGGCCGGATCGTGGCCTCCGGACCGGTGGAGGAGATCGTCGGTGACTCGCCCAGCGTGCTGGTCGAGGTGAGTGACCCGACCGCGGCCCGCACCGTGCTCGACGGCCTCGGTGGCGTACGGGTTCTGGACGACGCCGACGGGCAGTTGGTGGTCGACACCAACGGCACCGCCCGCAGCGAGGTGGTCGCCGAACTGGTCCGGGCCGGGATCGCAGTGGACCGGGTGGTGCCCCGGCGCCGCCTGGAGGACGCCTTCCTCGCCCTGGTGGGCGAGAACTCTCGGGGAAGCGGGGACCGGTGATGACGGGATCGACTGTCGACCCCGCGGGGGACACGACCAGCGTCGCCGCCTCGGGTGCGGCGGCCGGTTACCGGCCCTCGCGGACGCTGCCCTTCGGCGCGGAGTTCCGCCGGCAGGCATCGCGCCGGCGTACCCAGTTGGCGCTCGGCTTCATGGTGCTGCTGCCGCTGATCATCCTGATCGCGTTCCAGTTCGACTCGAACGACGATGACAATGGCGGGGGAGAATTCGGCAGCCTGATCGATCTCGCCACCTCGGGTGGGCTCAACTTCACCCTCTTCACCATTTTCGTGTCGGCCTCGTTCCTGCTGGTTGTCGTGGTGGCGCTGTTCTGTGGTGACACGGTGGCGAGCGAGGCGAGTTGGGGAAGCCTGCGCTACCTGCTGGCGATCCCGGTGCCCCGGGCCCGACTGCTCACGGTGAAGCTGCTGGTCGCGCTCGCGTACTCGGCGCTGGCGCTGGTACTGCTCGCCGGCACGGCCCTCGCCATCGGCACCATGCGCTACGGCTGGTCGCCGCTGCGCAGTACGGTCGCCGCACAGTTGGAGCCGGGTGAGGGGCTGCTGCGGCTGCTGGCCGTGTTGGGCTATCTGGCGATCGTTCTGCTGGTGGTCGCGGGACTGGCGTTCCTGCTCTCGGTGACCACCGACGCGGCGCTCGGTGCGGTGGGTGGCGCGGTGCTGCTCTGGATCCTCTCCAGCATCCTGGATCAGATCACCGCGCTCGGCATGATCCGGTCGTTCCTGCCGACCCACTACAGCACCGCGTGGTTGGGGCTGCTCTCCACACCCATGCAGACCGACGACATCGTCCGGGGCACCGTCTCGGCGATCTGCTACGCGACCGTGTTCTGGGGCCTGGCCTTCTGGCGTTTCACCCGCAAGGACATCACCAGCTGAGCAGCGCCACCTGGTCAACCGGTGCGGGGCAGCGTCTCCGGGGCGGGGGTGGGATACATACACGGGCTGTTTCCGGAAGTTCCAATCGCTATTATCGACGTGGGAGCGTTCCCAAGAAGAGAGATTGCATCGACAACTATCTATACTTCCTGCATTCTGGTGCCATCACCCACTCGTAGGAGGTACCAATGCGTGCTGACCGGTTCGGCGGGCCGGCATTGTCCCTGTTCCGCATTGTGATCGGGTTACTGTTCCTCATTCACGGCATGTCGTCCGTCTTCGGGCTGTTCGGCGGCAACCGCGGCACCGGCGAGGCCGTGCCACTCGGCCAGTGGCCCGGTTGGTACGCCGCGGTGATCCAGTTGGCCTGCGGCGCCCTGGTGCTCCTGGGGCTGTTCACCCGCCCCGCTGCCCTGCTGGCGTCGGGCTCCATGGCCTACGCGTACTTCGTGGTGCACCAGCCCGAGGCGCTGCTGCCGATGCGCAACCACGGCGAGTTGTCCGTGCTCTTCTGCTGGTCGTTCTTCCTGGTCGCGGTGCTCGGCCCGGGTACCTGGGCGGTGGACACGCTGTGGCGGCGCGGTGCCGCGACGGTCGCCATCGCCGAGGGCGAACCGCGCTCCGTGCCGGCCTGACAGCGACGCTCGGCGGCGTCGGGCTGAGCACCGGCGCCGCCGAGTGGGAACGCCTTCTCCAACTGAACCCGCAGCTCACGCCTTGAGCGCCGAGCTCATGGTCCGGCGGAGGTCCAGAAAAATCCAATCGCTCACAGGCTGGGATTGACCGGCGACGGCCGCGACCGGACTGCCTAGAATCGGCCACACAACTGCATACCTCATCCAGAGGGGCTGAGGGATACGGCCCGACGACGCCCCGGCAACCACCTCGCGCGCTCACCGCTGAGCGTTCGGCGAGGCAGGTGCCAATTCCGTCCCCGCCGCAGGGTGCGATGCGGGGAAAGATGAGAGGACTTCGACATGACGTCGACGCTCGCCCCATCCGGTATCGACACCGCCACCAGCCCCGCCCGTGCCCTTGTCTGCCGTGCCTGTTCGGCCCGCTACCCGCTCGCCGCCCAGCACGCCTGTTACGAGTGTTTCGGTCCGCTGGAGGTCGACTACGACCTGTCCGCGCTCGCCACTGTCACCCGCGAGCAGATCGAGGCCGGCCCACGCAATCTCTGGCGGTACGCCGCCCTGCTTCCCGTCGGTCAGGACCCGGCCACCAGGGTCACCCTGGACCCGGGATTCACTCCGCTGGTGGCCGCCGACCGGCTCGCCGCCGAGTTGGGCATCACCGCCGCGTTGTGGGTCAAGGACGACAGCGCCAATCCCAGCCACTCCTTCAAGGACCGGGTGGTGTCGGTGGCGCTGACCGCCGCCCGTGCGCTCGGCTTCTCCCGGTTCGCCTGCGCCTCCACCGGCAACCTCGCCAACTCCGTCGCCGCGCATGCCGCCCGGGTGGGTACGCCGTCGGTGGTCTTCATCCCCAGTGACCTGGAGCAGGGCAAGATCGTCACCACCGCCGTCTACGACGGCGATCTGGTCGCCATCGACGGCTCGTACGACGACGTGAACCGGCTCTGCGGCGAACTGGTCGAGACCGACGAGTTCGAGGACACCGCGTTCGTCAACGTGAACGTGCGGCCGTACTACGCGGAAGGGTCCAAGACGCTCGGCTACGAGGTCGCCGAGCAACTCGGGTGGCGGATCCCAGCCCAGGTCGTCATCCCGATGGCCTCGGGGGAGTTGCTCACGAAGATCGACAAGGCGTTCAGCGAACTGGTCGAGATCGGCCTGGTCGAGGCACCGGCCGACGGCTGGAAGGTCTTCGGCGCACAGTCGACCGGCTGCAACCCGATCGCCACCGCGCTGCACACCGGCACCGACGCCATCACCCCGGTCAAGCCCACCGGCATCGCCAAGTCGCTGAACATCGGCGACCCGGCGGCCGGGCTGTACGCCCTGGAAGCGGTGCGTCGTACCGGTGGCTGGATGGACCACGCCGACGACGACGAGATCCGCGCGGGTGTGCGCCTGCTGGCGCGTACCACCGGGGTTTTCGCGGAGACCGCCGGCGGGGTGACCGTGGCGGTGCTGCGCAAGCTGGTCGAGTCGGGCCGGCTGGATCCGACCGCCGAGACGGTGGTGTTCAACACCGGAGACGGGCTGAAGACGCTCGACGCGGTCGCCGGCGAGGTCGGCCCGACCCACCGGATCAAGCCATCGTTGCGGGCCGCCCGCGACGCCGGCCTGCTGAGCTGACCGTGACGGCTGGGTGAGTAAGCGGCATTTCGCAGGGAGTGAGCGAAACACGCCGGCAGGGACTTGACGGCTGCAAACGGACGGCGCAAGATGCTCCGTGCGGGAGGGCGTTTCGCCGTAGACTTTCAGTCTTTACGACCCAGCGCCGGAGGCGTTGTGCGATCGTCCCTCCCGACCAACGTCCGAGCGGGCCAGCGTAAATTCGCTGGCCCGCTCGTCTGTCTCTGGCCCAGGCTGCCCACATGACCGTCACCGTCACACCCTTCGGTCCCGCCGACGACCAGGCGATCGAGGAGGCGTACCGGATCGGCGCGGCATACGTCGCCGCCGACCTGCCCGACTTCCCGCCCTTCTGCCGGCAACGGCTGACGGCGATGATCCGCCAACCGATGCCGAGTCACCTCCCGATCAACCTGTTGGCCCACCTCGACGGCGAGCCCGCCGGGCATCTCGTGCTCAACCTGCCGCAGCTCGACAACACCGAGAACGCCTCCGCTGAGCTGGTCGTGCACCCGGCGTACCGCCGTCGTGGGGTGGGTCGGGCGCTGGCCCGGCACGGTCTCGCCGTGCTGCCTGAACACGGGCGCAAGCGGGTGAGCGCGATGAGCCGGGCACACGCACCCGGTGCGCCCGGCCGTCCCGCGCCGGCCACCGCCTTCGCCGCCGCCCTCGGCGCGGTCGACGCCCTGGCCGACGTCCGCCGGCGGCTGGAAGTCGCTGATCTGGACCAGGCGAGCCTGGAGGCGCTGCTGACCGACGCCCGGAGCCGGGCGGCCGGCTACGAGGTGCTGCGCTGGCGCGGGCGTACCCCCGACGCCCTGGCCGCCGACGTGGCGTACCTCGACGGGCGGCTGCTGGCCGACGCGCCAATGGGCGACCTGGCGTGGGAGCCGGAGCAGGTCGACGCCGAACGCCTGCGCGGCACCGAACTGGCGCTGGAGGCGCGGGGCCGGCGGCGCTACCACGTCGGTGTCCGGCACGACGCATCCGGTCGGCTGGTCGCGTGGACGCTGCTGGATGTCGGGGCGTCCGCGGACTGGCACTCGTTCCAGCAGATCACCATCGTCGATCCGGAGCACCGGGGTCATCGGCTGGGTCTGCTTGCCAAGATCGAGAACCTGCGGCACCTGCTCGCCCACGAGCCGGCCGTGCGAGTGATCGACACCTTCAACGCGGACAGCAACGACCACATGATCGCCATCAACGAGCAGCTCGGTTTCCGGGTGCTCGATCGCTGGAGCAACTGGCAGCTCGACGTGTGACCGGCCGGAGATCGGTGGCTGACCCGTCTGAAGTTGTGACACGCCCCTACTGATCTGAGGGGTTCGTGTTGCATGATGGCGGGCATGACGGAGACCCCGCACCCCCTCTACGACAGGCACGCCGAGACCCTCAACCGCGCGCTGACCGCGATCACCGAGCGGGGGTACTGGTCCGCCTACCCGGAATCACCCAGCCCACGGGTGTACGGAGAAACCGCCGCCGCCGACGGCAAGGCCGCCTTCGAGGCGTACCTGGGCGCTGACTTCCCGCTCGACCAGCCGGGCGGCGGCGACCGGGTCGCCACCGAAGACAGCCCGTTCGGCGTCGCGCTCAACGTCCGCTACCCGCACGCCGAGGCCGACCAACTGGTCGCCGCCGCGTCGGCGGCGCTGCCCGCCTGGCGTGACGCCGGTCCACAGGTCCGGGTGGGTGTCTGCCTGGAGATCCTCGACCGCCTGCACCGGAACGTCTTCGAGCTGGCCAACGCGGTGCAGTTCACCAGCGGCCAGGCGTTCGTGATGGCCTTCCAGGCCGGTGGCGCGCACGCGCTGGACCGCGCGCTGGAGGCGCTGGCCTACGCCTACGCGGAGATGACCCGGCACCCGGGCAGCGCCGGCTGGGAGAAGGCCGCCGGCAAGGGTGATCCGCTGCGGATGACCAAGACCTTCCACGTGGTGCCCCGGGGTGTGGCCCTGGTCATCGGCTGCAACACCTTCCCGACCTGGAACTCGTACCCGGGTCTGTTCGCCTCGCTGGTCACCGGCAACCCTGTCGTGGTCAAGCCGCACCCGCGCGCCGTGCTGCCGCTGGCCATCACCGTCCGGTACGCCCGTGAGGTGCTCGCCGAGGCGGGCCTCGACCCGAACCTGGTGCTGCTGGCCCCCGAGGCTCCCGGCGAGAAGCTCGCCTCGACGCTGGCCCTGCACCCGGCAGTGAAGATCGTCGACTTCACCGGCTCCACCGAGTACGGCGACTGGCTGGAGGCCAACGCCCGGCAGGCGGCCGTCTACACCGAGAAGGCGGGGCTCAACACGGTGGTGGTCGACTCCACCGACGACTTCGCCGGGATGTGCCGCAACCTGGGCTTCACGCTGACCCTCTACAGCGGTCAGATGTGCACCACCTCGCAGAACCTGCTCATCCCCCGCGACGGCATCGAGACCGACCAGGGACACAAGAGCTTCGACGAGGTGGCCGGCGGTATCGCCGCCGCCATCGGCAAGCTCACCGGCGATCCGGCCCGGGGTGTGGAGCTGACCGGCGCGATCGTCAACGACGGCGTGCTGGAGCGACTGGACGAGGTCACCAAGGTCGGTGTGCCGGTGCTGGAGTCGCGTACCGTCGAGCACCCGTCGTTCCCGGACGCCGTGGTGCGTACGCCGACCATCGTCAAGCTGGACGCCGACGACACCGCGACCTACTCCCGGGAGTGGTTCGGGCCGATCTCCTTCGCCATCGCCACCGACTCCACCGCGCACAGCCTGGAGATCCTGCGCTCGACCGTGGGGGAGAAGGGGGCCCTGACCGCCGCGGTCTACTCCACCGACGACGCGGTGCTGGACGCCACCGAGGCGGCCGCGATCGAGGTCGGGGTGCACCTGTCGGCCAACCTCACCGGTGGTGTCTTCGTGAACCAGTCGGCGGCCTTCTCCGACTTCCACGGCAGCGGGGCGAACGCGGCGGCCAACTCGGCGCTGACCGACGGGGCGTACGTGGCGAACCGGTTCCGTATCGTGCAGAGCCGCCGGCACGTCTGACGGGTTTCGTGGTTGCGGTGAGGGTTCCGGGGCTGCCCCGGAACCCTCCCGGGTCGGCGTGGGTGTCGTAGCTCCGGGTTGGAGCCTGCGGCTGCTCAGGCTGGGCGGCGCATCTGGAGTTCGCGCAGGGTGGGGATCTTCGGATGCGGCACGCGGACACCGGTATCGACGAAGCCCAGCCGCTGGTAGGCCCGGTAGGCGCGGTCGTTGCCGACCACCACCTCCAGCATCAGCTCGTCCCGCCCGCAGGCCCGGGACCAGCTCGCCACCCCGCTGACCAGATCCGCGAGCAGGCCGAGACCCCGCCAGGTGGGGGTGATGTAGACGGCGTAGATCACCGTCACCCTCCGCTCGGTCGGGTGCACGATCCCACCGGCGTGCCCGACCAGCCGGCCGCCGCCGGGATCCGCCACGAACTGAGCCGTGTTCGGGCCGGCGGAGACCTGGGCGACCCGAGCGGCGTACTCGGTGTGGGGTCGGGCCGCGGCCTCGGCGATCGTCTCCAGGAACGCCAGTGGCGCGTCCGCGAGCATCTCCAGACGCAGCGCGCGCATCCGGGCCGCATCGGCTGGCTCGACCCGGCGGATCACGGCCCGCCGTGTGCCGGTTCCGTCGGTGACGCTCGTCATGCCCGCATCCATATCACAATGACGTACGACGATGTGGACGACTGTAATACGCCCGATTTGTGGTCGTGCGCGGTCGTCACTCCTCGTGTAGCGTGCGATTTCGGTCACCCGTTTCAGCGGTCGCCGTTGATTGCCGAAACCGGTGATTCCGGGTGCCGGGACGCCGGCGACCCAAGGTAGTGGAACGCCGTGCAGAGTGAGGAAAACACCGTGGCACAAGGCACCGTGAAGTGGTTCAACGCCGAGAAGGGCTACGGCTTCATCGCCGTCGACGGCGGGCAGGACGTCTTCGTCCACTTCTCCGCGATCGAGATGGACGGCTACAAGGCGCTGGACGACGGTCAGCGGGTGGAGTTCGAGATCGCCCAGGGTCAGAAGGGTCCGCAGGCCGAGCGGGTACGCGTCATCGGCTGAGCGCGGACACCCACCCCACCGACCGATCGTCGTCGGGGTGAGGTGGCCACGGCCGGAAGGGGGCTGCCGTGCCGGTGCCCCACGAGGGAAGATCATGGACCGATCCAGCCGTTGCTGAGGAGGGTTCATGTCCGACCAGCCGCCCCCGACAGGTCCGTCCGCCTCGCCGCCGGGTGGCTGGGGGCCGCCCGCAGGTTGGGCCGGTCCACCGCACCAGCCCACTCCTCCGCCGTACGGGCCGCCGGGTCATCCTGCTCAACCGCCCTATGCCGGCATGATGCCGTACCCCGGCCAACCGGGTTACCCGGGTTACCCGGCCTACGGTGGGTACCACCCGGGCGGCCACGGTCTCGACCCGTCCGACGCCCTGGTCAATCCGCCCGGCGCCGGCATGGCCGGCTGGTTCGCGCGCTTCACCGAAGCGGGCCGTAGGGGCTGGCGTCAGCTGCTGCCGATCCTGCTGCTGACCCAGGTGGTGCCCGGGGCGCTGATATCGGGTCTGCTGCTCGTGTTCGACCGGACCGGGCAGTGGGAGGACGAGATAGCCGCCGGCGAGGTTCTGCCCGCCGCCTACTGGGCCGACCTGGGCTCGATGTTGGCCGTGCTGTTGGGCGCCACCGTCCTGCTCGGCCTGGTGCAGGCCGCGGGTTGGGCTGCCGGTAGTTGGGTGATCACCCGGCAGGCGGCCGGCGCGCCGGCCGATGTCGCGACCGCACTGAACTACGGCGTGCGTCGGGCCCCCGCGCTGTGGGGCTGGACGCTGGTGGTCGCTTTCATCGTCACGATCGGCCTGTTCTGCTGCTTCGTGCCAGGCGTCGCCGCCGCGTTCGTGCTCAGCATGACCGGGCCGGTGTATCTCTTCGAGCGTGCCGATCCGATCGGTCGTTCGTACCGGATGTTCCGGAACCGGACGGGTCTGCTGATCGGTCGGGTGGGGGTGATAGTGGGAGCCACGCTTGGTGTCCTGCTGTTGACCAGCCTGCTGGATCAGGCCTCGGTTCCGCTGTTCGGGCCGCAGCCCCTGACCTCGCTGGGTACGGCGGTAGGTGCCATCGCGATGGTGCTGGTGCTCGCCGTGCTGGCCCTGCCGGCCTACTTCGCGCAACTGGTCGGCTTCGTCGTCACGTATGCCGAGCAGCGAGCTCACGAGGGTCCGGTGAACAGCGCGCGACTGGCTGCCGAACTCGGCTGAACCGAGCCATCGTGCTTGCACTCGGCAGGGCAGAGTGCTAAACAAGTCATTGGCACTCGCATGGCGTGAGTGCCAGCTGGTCGGGACGGTGGGGCTGCGGTCGCGCTCGTGACATAACCACGGGTGGGGCACGCGGCCGGTCGTCGCGGGCTATCCGGCCCGGCCGAGGAGACGTCGCCGTCGCCAGGTGGTGACGTCCCAAGGTGCGTACACCAGACGGCCCATCCGGGGCACACACTCGGGTGGCCCGTGAGTGTCCAGGAGGACAACGCCGTATGGCCAAGATGATCGCGTTCGACGAAGAGGCGCGCCGCGGCCTCGAGCGGGGCATGAACCAGCTCGCCGACGCCGTGAAGGTGACCCTCGGCCCCAAGGGCCGCAACGTCGTGCTCGAGAAGAAGTGGGGTGCCCCCACCATCACCAACGATGGTGTGAGCATCGCCAAGGAGATCGAGCTCGAGGACCCCTACGAGAAGATCGGCGCTGAGCTGGTCAAGGAGGTCGCCAAGAAGACCGACGACGTCGCCGGTGACGGCACGACGACGGCGACCGTCCTGGCCCAGGCACTCGTTCGCGAGGGTCTGCGCAACGTGGCCGCCGGTGCCAACCCGATGGCCCTGAAGCGGGGCATCGAGGCTGCGGTCGCCAACGTCTCTGAGGAGCTGCTGAAGCTCGCCAAGGACGTCGAGACCAAGGAGCAGATCGCCTCCACCGCCTCCATCTCCGCCGGTGACACCAGCGTCGGCGAGATCATCGCCGAGGCGATGGACAAGGTCGGCAAGGAAGGCGTCATCACCGTCGAGGAGAGCAACACCTTCGGGCTGGAGCTGGAGCTCACCGAGGGCATGCGCTTCGACAAGGGCTACATCTCGGCCTACTTCATGACCGACCCGGAGCGTATGGAGGCCGTCTTCGACGACCCGTACATCCTGATCGCGAACAGCAAGATCTCGTCGGTCAAGGACCTGCTCCCGATCCTGGAGAAGGTCATGCAGGGCGGCAAGCCGCTGCTGATCATCGCCGAGGACCTGGAGGGCGAGGCGCTGGCCACGCTGGTGGTCAACAAGGTCCGGGGCACCTTCAAGTCGGTCGCCGTCAAGGCGCCGGGCTTCGGTGACCGCCGCAAGGCCATGCTGACCGACATCGCCATCCTCACCGGTGGCCAGGTCATCAGCGAGGAGGTCGGCCTCAAGCTGGACGCCGTCAGCCTCGACATGCTGGGCCGCGCCCGTAAGGTCGTGGTGACCAAGGACGAGACCACCATCGTCGACGGTGCCGGCGACGCCGAGCAGATCCAGGGCCGGGTCAACCAGATCCGGGCCGAGATCGACAAGAGCGACTCCGACTACGACCGGGAGAAGCTGCAGGAGCGGCTGGCCAAGCTGGCCGGTGGCGTTGCGGTGATCAAGGTCGGCGCGGCCACCGAGGTCGAGCTCAAGGAGCGCAAGCACCGCATCGAGGACGCGGTCCGCAACGCCAAGGCCGCCGTCGAGGAGGGCATCGTCCCGGGTGGTGGTGTCGCGCTGGTTCAGGCCGGCAAGACCGCCTTCGACAAGCTCGACCTGGCCGGCGACGAGGCGACCGGCGCGCAGATCGTCAAGATCGCGCTGGACGCTCCGCTGCGGCAGATCGCCGTGAACGCCGGCCTTGAGGGCGGCGTTGTGGTGGAGCGGGTCCGCAACCTCGACTCGGGTCACGGCCTCAACGCCGCGACCGGCGAGTACGTCGACCTGCTGGCCGCGGGCATCATCGACCCGGCCAAGGTGACCCGCTCGGCGCTGCAGAACGCCTCGTCGATCGCCGCGCTGTTCCTCACCACCGAGGCCGTCGTGGCGGACAAGCCGGAGAAGACCCCGGCCGCCCCGGCTGGCCCGGGCGGCGGGGACATGGACTTCTGAGTCCAGCTCCAACGCCGAAAGGGGCGGGCCGCGTCAGCGGTCCGCCCCTTTCGCTGTGTCAGTGGTGATCCACCCTGCCGCCGGCATCGTCGACCCGGTCAGGGCGGCCCGGTGACGCCGCCGCGGTGACCGAACGGGTCGTCGGTGGCGGATCTGGTGACCACGTGCACCACCCCGCAGCACAGCGCCACGACGAGGGCCGGGACGCCCAGCAGGATCAGTAGGGCCATGCCCCGCCACCGAGCTGTCGACGATGGCGGAAGCGGAGCCGCCGCCCCGGATGAATGACCGTGCATGAAGCCGCAAGATAGCAGTTCAGGAGCGGTCGGATAACCCCGGGGCGAGATTCGCTCACGTTGGGTGAAATCGGTTCTTGGCGATCAATTACGGGCCGCCGAGACGGCCGCGTACGCGTTGACCAGGCCGGCACCGGCGATGTTCGCCGCGCCGCCGCACTCGTCGGTCTGGTCCCGGGACGCGGCATCGGTCTCGACCGGGTCGGCTGTCTCGGCCAGGATCCGCCGGGTCCGGTCCAGGTCGCCGACGAGTTCCGGGTTGGCCGACCACATCAACGCGACCACGCCGGCCACCTGCGGCGTGGCCATCGAGGTGCCGTCGAGCACGGCGTACCCGCCACCGGGCATCGCCGAGACGACGTCCTTACCCGGCGCCACCAGATCCGGTTTCGCAGCCCCGGTGGCCGTAGGGCCACGGGAGGAGAAGGCGGTGACCCGCCGCCGGTCGTCCACCGCACCGACGGTCAGCACGTCCGGGTACGGGGCGGGCGGGTCCTGCACGGATCCGCAGAACGGGCCGGTGTTGCCGGCCGCCGCGACGACGAGGATCCCGGCGGCCTCCAACGCTGCCGTGGCCGGTCGCAGCGCGCGAGGATCGCAGCCTTCGATCGGTGGGCAGCCCCAGGAATTGGTCAGAATCTCCGGCGCCCGGGCGGGCCGCCCCTGCCTGAACGGGTCACCGCCGGGCGGGAAGGGCGCCAGCATGAACTGGAGGCAGTCGAGGTAGGCGGCCGGGTTCCCCAGATTGCGGTCGAGGTTGACGCAGCCGACCCACTGCGCCCCGGGAGCGACGCCGATGCCGTCCCGCCCGACCGCGCTGCCCACCGTGTGGGTGCCGTGGCCGCTGCGATCGGTCGGTGCCCGGGTGCCGTTCCAGGGGTCGAACCACGAGTCGTCGCCGCCGCGGAAACCCTGGGTCAGGGTCGGATGCCGCCCGTCCACCCCCGAGTCGGAACTGCCCACGGTCACCCCGGCACCGGTGACGCCGAGTTCGGACCAGACCCGGTCCGCGCCGAGCATGGTGATGTTCCACGGCGGACCGGACGGGGGCGGGGCGCTACCGGTGGCGCTGTCGGCAGGCATCGGCAACGGACGCAGCCGTTGGCTGACCAGTACCCGGGCCACCTCGGGCCGACGGGACAGCCAGGCCCGTACCGCCGGCCCGCCCTCCACCTCGATCGCGTTGACCAGGTAGTAGGGGGTGTGTGGCAGCCGTGCCCGGCGCAGGTCCCGCCGGAGTTCGGTCTGGGTACGGTCGGCCGTGTCGACCAGCCGCCGATAGACCTCCCCGGCGCGGGCGTCCCGGCCCGCCCGGCCCGGCCCGCCACTCACGCCGCTCAGGTCCGCCTGTTCCCGCAGCAGCACGAAGAGCCGCTCCCCGTGCAGCCCGGGCTGGCCGACCGTGGTGCCGACCAGGCCGACCGTGACCAGCAGCGTCAGTGCGCTCGCCGCGGCGAGCACCCGGCTGGGCGCGCGGGCCGAGCGGCGCGCCAGCAGCAGGCCGTAGCCGATCGCCAGCACCACCGCGACGGCGAGTCCGGCACCGGTCGCGGCCGCCACCCAGAACGGTACGTCCCGGGTGCCGACCAGCAGCAGGCTGACCTCCTCCGGGTCGGTGAAGGCCAACGGGCCGAACACGCCCAGCCCGACCAGCCAGACGGTCGGCGCCGGACCGCCCGCCCCGGCCGGACGGCGAGCCACGGCCCGCAGCGCGGCCAGTACGAAACCAACCGGCGGTAGCGTCACCAGGAGCGGCAGTTGCGCACCGGAGTGACCGACGCCGGCACCCACCAGCAGCAGCACCACCCCGGAGACGAGCCCGCCCACCAGCACCAGGCGGGCCGGTCGAGAGGGCTCGCCAACCTCGAAACGAGCCCAGTACCGGGCACCGAGCAGTGCGGCGGCCAGCGCGCCGACCGCCGCCGCGCCCAGCCCGGCGAGAACGGTCTCCACCAGCCCGCCGAGCGCGCCCAACCAGACCCAGGGCAGCAGCAGGGCGAGCCCGGCGGCCACGGCGAGCAGAGTCACCACCGACGGATGCCCGTCCGGACGCCCACCCTGCTCGGTCGCCCTCGCGCCCGGATCGTCCCTGGGCCCGCCGGCGGTGTGCTCGGGCATTCCGCCGTGCCGGCCAGGGCCGAGGACGTGGGACGGCAGTCGGGTCGTCACCACCGTCAGCAGCACGGCCACCACGGCCAGCGCGGCGAGGTACGCCTCGTGGTGCACCGGCGGGATCGTCCGCAGCAGCCCCAGCACACCGAGCACGAGCGCACCGGCCAACCAGAGTCGGCCGGTGACACGGACCGTCGACGAGCGGGGAACGAGGGCCAACGGCAGCGCCGCAGCGGCGATCAGCAGCACGGTGAACAGGCAGACCACCGGCCAGAGCGGCACCAGCCGGTCCAGTCCGCCGATCAGCACCACCTGGTCGACGGCCCAGCCGCCGGTCTGCGCCAGGACCGTGACCGCGACCGTCCAACAGCCGGCGAGAACTGCCGCGACGATCGCCCAGGGGCTACCGGTGGAGCCGGGTGTGGTGTGTTCCGCCCGCATCCGCACACAGTACGACTCCGGCACCGAACGGGACGGGGCTGCCGGGCGGCTGACCGGGTGCCCGTTGCCGGCGCGTGTCGGCGGTGGGCCGGGACGGTTAACGTGGACGGGTGCGTGATCCGAACGTTCTGCGGTCCGTTGCCGGGCAGCTCTCGCCCGCCCGCCGCGCCGCCGACCTGCGTCGGTTGCGTGCCGAGCGGTTCGACGTGCTGGTGATCGGGGGCGGGGTGACCGGCGCCGGAGCGGCCGTCGACGCCGCGTCACGGGGCCTGAAGGTGGCTCTGGTGGAGGCGCGCGACTTCGCCGCCGGCACCTCCAGCCGGTCCAGCAAGCTGATCCACGGTGGTCTGCGCTACCTGGAGCAGTTGGAGCTGAGCCTGGTGCACGAGGCACTGACCGAGCGCGGCCTGCTGGCCACCCGGCTGGCGCCACACCTGGTGCGGCCGGTGCCGTTCCTGGTGCCGCTCCCCGCCGGTCAGGGCCTCCGCGACCTGCCCGCCCGCCTGCTGCGTCGCGCCTACTACGGTGCCGGAGTGGCCGCGTACGACGCCTTCGCCGGCCTCTTCGGCGGCGGCCGGGGCATGCCGTTGCACCGACACCTCAGCCGCGAGGGTGCCCGTCGCGTCTTCCCGAGCCTGCGCTCCGACGCCCTGGCCGGCGCGATCCGCTACCACGACGGGCAGGTCGACGACGCCCGCCTGGTGGTCACCCTGGCCCGCACCGCGGCCAGCCTCGGCGTCACCGTGGTGAGTAGCGCCCGCGCGGTCGGGCTGATCCGCCAGGCGCGAGAGGTCACCGGGGTCCGGGTCCGCGACCTGGAGGCGCCCGCCGGCTCACCCGAGGCCGAGTTCGAGGTGGGCGCCCGCACGGTCATCGCGGCCACCGGTGTCTGGACCGACGACATGTCCCGGATGCTCAACGACGTCGGGCTGCGGCCTGGGATCCGGGTCCGGGCGTCCAAGGGCGTGCACCTGGTGGTGCCCCGCTCGGCGATCACCGGTGAGGCCGGGCTCATCCTGCGTACGGCCACCAGCGTCCTGTTCGTCATTCCCTGGGGTGGGCACTGGATCATCGGCACCACCGACACCGACTGGCGGCTGGACCGCTCGCACCCGGCGGCTTCCGCCAGCGACATCGACTACCTGCTCCGGCAGGTCAACACCGTGCTGAACCGCCCGCTGACCACCGCTGACATCGAAGGGGTCTACGCCGGACTGCGTCCACTGCTGGCCGGCGAGGCGGACTCCACCTCGAAGCTCTCCCGGGAGCACGCCGTCATCGAGCCGATGCTCGGGCTCCTGCTGGTGGCCGGCGGCAAGTACACGACGTACCGGGTGATGGCTGCCGACGTGGTCGACCGGGCGGTGCGCCGGCTGGGGAGCCAGCGGGTGTCACGCACGGCCGACCTGCCGCTGCTCGGCGCGGACGGATACACGGCCATGTGGCGGGACCGGGCGGATCTGGCCCGCCGTCACGGGTTGCCGGTGGGCGTGGTCGAGCACCTGCTGGAGCGCTACGGCAGCCTCACCCTCGACCTGCTCGCCCTGATCGACGCCGATCCGCTGTTGGCCTCCCCGCTGGCCGGTGCGCCGGAGTACCTCGCCGCCGAGGTGACGTACGCGGCCCGCGCCGAAGGGGCGTTGCACCTGGAGGACGTGCTGACCCGGCGTACCCGGATCTCGTTCGAGACGGCACACCGGGGCCTGGAGTCGGCCGAGCACGCGGCGGAGCTGATGGGTGCGGTGCTGGGCTGGGACGCGGCCCGACGGACCCGGGAGGTGACCCACTACCGGGCCCGGGTGGAGGCCGAGCGGCAGTCCCAGCAGATGCCGGACGACGCGACCGCCGACGCTGCGCGACTCGGCGCGCCCGATGTGCGGGGCTACCCCGCAGATCGGGGCGCGGACGACGGCGCGGCGGGTCTGGCCCGCTGACGGGCTCTACTCTGGAGATCGCCGGACATGGATATCCATCCGACGGGTTACGTTCCCTACCTACGGTGGGGTAGGTTCCGCGAGTGATGGCGCTTTCCCGATCACGACTGGCCTCGCTCCCCGGCACCGTTCTGCTGGCGATCGTCCTCACCGGCTGTGCGCCCTTCGGTGATCGTTCCGAACCGCCCGCGGGCGCGGGCGCCTCGGCCGCCGGGCAGCCCGGCGGGGCGGGGGCCGCCACCACCGGAAAGGGACGGGTCAGCCTGCTGCAGAATCTCGGGCCGGATGGTCCGCTGCGCACCCTGAACGTGGAACCGGACGGGCGTTGGGAGTGCATCGACTGTGCCGGTGACGGGGTCACCTCGACCGGCGCGTTGAGCGAGGAGCAGCGAGAGCGTCTGCAACAGCTCCTGGCCGAGCCGGAGCTGGTCCGGGAGACCGATGAGGCCCGTGGCTACCGGGTCAGCTGCGTCGGCGCTCTCACCTCCAGCCTGCTGACCGCGGCCGGCCTGATCACCTCGCAGGACTGCCCGGGCGAGGAGCGGCCGCCGGTGGCCGAGGAGATCCTGCTGCTGCTCACCCAGAACACGCCCGCCGAAATGGTCGGGTAGGTCAGGTCAGAGCACCTTTCCGGGGTTGAGCAGGCCGGTCGGGTCCAGCGCCGCCTTGATCGCCTGGTGCACCCGTACCCCCACCGGACCGATCTCCCGAGCCAGCCACTCCCGTTTGAGCAGGCCGACGCCGTGCTCACCGGTGCACGTGCCACCCAGGTCCAGCCCCAACCGCATGATCTCGTCGAAGGCCCGCCGGCCGCGCTCCAGGCTCACCGGATCAGCTCGGTCGACCACGATGTTGGGGTGCATGTTGCCGTCACCGGCATGACCGACCACGCCGACCGGCACCTGGCATTCGGCGGCGATCCGGGTCACCCCGTCGAGCAGGGCGGCGAGCGCTCCCCGGGGCACCGCCAGGTCATCGATGATCAGGCCACCGTTGCCGCCCGGGTACGCGTCCGCGGCGTACTTCTCCATGGCTGAGTGGGCCAACCGGCGGGCCTGCAACAGCGCGGCGGCCTCCACGGCGTCGCTCGCCGCGTACACCTCCTCGGCGCCGGCCGCCTCGCAAACTGCGGCGAGTTCGGCCAGGTCCGCCGCCGCCCGGGGGCCGGTGTCGGCGGCGGCCAGCAGCAGTGCCTCGGCGTCGGTGCGCAACCCCATCGGCCGGTACGCCTCGATCGCCACCAGGTGGGTGCGGTCGAGCAGTTCCAGCAGGCTGGGGGAGAGCCCTTGGGCGGCGATCCGGGCCACCGCCTCGCCCGCCGCCGTCGTCGACCCGAACACGGCCACCAGGGTCAGCGACTCCGCCGGAGCGGGCCGCAGCGCCACGGTCACCTCGGTGATCACTCCGAGAGTGCCCTCCGAGCCGACAAAAAGCCGGGTCAGGTCGTAGCCGGCCACGCCCTTGGCGGTACGCCGTCCGGTGCGCAGCACCTCGCCGGAGGCGAGCACCACCTCCAGGCCGAGCACGTACTCGGTGGTCACGCCGTACTTGACGCAGCACATGCCGCCCGCGTTGGTGGCGACGTTGCCGCCGATGGTGGACGACTCCCAGGAGCCCGGGTCCGGCGGATACCACAGACCGTGCTCACCCACCGCGGCGGTGAGCGCGGCGTTGACCACCCCCGGCTGGACGACCGCGATCCGACTCACCGGGTCGATCTCCAGGATCGCGTCCATCGCGGTGGTGCTGATCACCACTGCGCCGTCAACGGCGTTCGCCGCGCCCGCCAGCCCGGTGCGCGCGCCCTGCGGCACCACGGGTGCGCCGTGCCGTCCGGCTGCCCGGACCACCGCGACGACCTCTTCGGTGCTGCGTGGCCTGGTCACCACCAGGGGCGTCGCCGAGGCGCAGAGGTCGGCCTCGTCCCGCTCGTACCCGCGCAGCAGGTCCGGATCGGTGAGTACCGCGTCCGACCCGAGGGCGGCACGCAGGTCGTCGAGGAGCGGGGCGGTGGCCATGCGGCCGAGGCTACGGCCGGCCGCTGGTGATCATCAACCCTGGCTGGCACCCGGTACGGTGGCTGCCGTGATCTACCTGGACCGGCCGTCCTGGCCGGGGCGTGGCCGCCTCTGGTCGCATCTGATCAGTGACGTCTCCCTCGCCGAACTGCACGCCTTCGCCGAGATGCTGGGCGCTCCCCGGAGGGGCTTCGACCGGGACCACTACGACATCCCTGCGGAGCGTTTCCCGGTGGCGGTCTGGCTGGGCGCACAGGTCGTGTCCAGCCGTCACATCGTCGGTCTGCTCCGCGCCGCCAACCTCCGTCGCCCCAAACACCTCTCGCCCACCCCCCACCCCACCCCACTCCCCGCCGATCATGCAGTTGTGGCACCTGACAACGTGGACAAAAGGCTCATAACTCCTGCCACAACTGCATGATCACTGTCAGGGGGAGAGGGTGGCGAGTTCGCGGGCTAGGTTGCGGTGGGCGGGGTGGGTCCAGCGGGCGGCCAAGGCGGGGATGCGGTACAGGGTGGGTAGGGCGAGCAGGCCGGAGAGCACCCGGGCACGGCCGGCCCGGTAGTCCGGCTCGGGTACGTGGGCGTACTCCTGACGGATCGCTGCGGCGTACCGGTCGTACTCCGGTGCTGGTGCGGCCAGCACGGCCAGGTCGGCGTCGCAGAGCAGCGCCCCGTCGGCGTCTGACGGATCCACCGCGTGCCCGGCGGTGAGCAGGACCAGCCGATTCACCTCGGCCACCTCGGCGGTGGGCAGCCCCAGCCGGCTGAGCAGGGCGTCGGCGAGCGCGGCGCTGTCGCGTTCGTTCCGGTCGCCGGACGCGCGCGGGTCGTACACCGCGTCGTGACACCAGGCGGCGAGTCGGACCAGATCGGGGCACGGCGCGGTCGCGGCGTACCTGTCGATCACGTCCAGCATGGCGACCAGGTGGGTGAGCGTGTGGTAGTGCCGGTGCGGCTCCTTCCACCGTTCGCGCAACTCGGTGCCGGCGGCGTCGATCGACGCCGGGTCGGCCGCTCCGGCCGCGCGGGCGGCGGTGCGCCATCGTTCGATCAGCGCCGTCATCCGGTCGAGTCTGCCCCATCC
Source organism: Micromonospora lutea (assembly GCF_016863535.1). Taxonomy (GTDB): domain Bacteria; phylum Actinomycetota; class Actinomycetes; order Mycobacteriales; family Micromonosporaceae; genus Micromonospora; species Micromonospora lutea. The sequence continues at coordinate 50,006 of NZ_BOPB01000011.1, read as the reverse complement.
GGTGAGGTGCCGGGAACTGCTACCGCCCGGCCGGGTGGATGTACCGCTTCGGCGGGAATGTCCGGGCGTAACTCGGGTAGTCCCGGCCATGGCGGCGGCCCGGAACGGACTGTCTCGGCTGCGGCGCCGCGAAGGCGCGCGCAACGGCTGGTCCGACATGGACACAGCCCGAATCGCCGAGACGGTGGCGCAGTTGCACCACCGGGGAAAGGCCACCCTGCGCGATCGACTGCACCGGGTGCGCCTGTCGCTCGGCTTGGCCGCCCAGGCGGGACTGGCGGCCGGGCTGGCCTGGATAGCCGCGCACGAGCTGCTGGGCAACCCGCAGCCGGTCTTCGCCCCGATCTCCGCCGTCGGCACCCTGGCCGTCTCGGTGGGACAGCGGTTCCGCCGGACGGTGGAGCTGATTCTCGGGGTCGGTGTCGGGGTGTTCGTGGGTGATCTGCTGGTCTACTTCCTGGGCACCGGGCCGTGGCAGCTCGCACTCGTGGTCACCTCCGCCATCGTGCTGACCGTTTTCGCCGGCGGCAGCGTCGCCATCCTCATCCAGGCCGCAGCCACCGCAGTGCTGATCGTGACGCTCAGTCCGTCAGTGGAGGACCTGGAGATACCCCGGTTCATCGACGCACTGGTCGGCGGCAGTATCGCCCTGCTGGTCACCGCGATCCTGCTGCCGCTGAACCCGCTACGGGTGCTCAACCGAGCGGCCAGACCGGCGCTGGACCTGCTCGCCGATCAGCTCGACGCCGCCGCGGACGGACTCCGCGAGCGGGACCGGGAGAAGATCCAGGGCGCGCTGCACCGGTTGCGCGACAACAAGGAGGAGCTGGCCACCTTCTCCGAGGCGATCGAGGGCGCCAAGGAGACGGCGCTGCTCTCCCCGGCCCGATGGCACCGCCGCAGCGAACTCACCCACTACGCGGAGGCGGCCGACCCGATCGACCGGGCGATGCGCAACAGCGGAACCCTGATCCGGCGCGCGGTGACCCTGGTGGAGGATGACGAGCCGGTCCCGGGACCGATGCCGGACGCGGTCGGGCATCTGGCCGAGTCGGTACGCCTGCTGCAGAAGGAGTTCTCCCAGGGCGAGGAGCCCGAACAGGCCCGGGAGCGGTCGCTGCGCGCGGTCAGCGAGGCCGGCCGGGCGTACGGCGACGGGGTCGGGTTCTCCGGCAGCGTGGTGGTGGCCCAGGTGCGTACCACCGCCAGTGACCTTCTGGTGGCCTCTGGCATCAGTCAGGAGGAGGCGAACCAGCTGGTGCGGCGCTCCTTCGGTGCGCTGGACGGGCCCGGGGCGCCGGCCGGACCGGAACCGGCCGTGCAACGCCCCACCGCGCCCCCGGTTGGCTGATTTCCCGGAGCGGCCATGCGCCCGAGCCGACGGGCCACGCTTGACTACGCTGACCACATGGCCGTCACCCCGTCCGGCGGAGCTCTACCGCCGTCGCCGCCCGCGCCCGCCGTACCAGGCGCGGGTGACGGCGGACCCGGAATGCCACGACGCCGGCTCAGCTGGCGGCGGGCGCTGGTGCTGATCGGGGTGATCATCCTGATCGCGGCCTGCGCGATCTTCATGCTCTTCACGCTCGGCACCAGCCTCGGCTCGGAGGCGTTGCTGGTCGGTGCCGCCGCGGCGGTGCTGCCGGTTCCGGTGCTGGTGGCCTGTTTCCTCTGGCTCGACCGTTACGAACCCGAGCCGCTGAAGTACCTCGTCTTCTGCTTCGCCTGGGGTGCCTTCGTCTCCACCGCGGCGTCGCTGAGGGTGAACGAGACGGCGGCCGGCTGGTTCGAGGACCAGGGGCTGCCCGTCGCGCTCACCGCCGTCCTGGTCGCGCCCTTCATCGAGGAACTGACCAAGACCCTGGGACCGATCCTGCTGCTGGTGTTCCGCCGGCGGGAGTGGTCGGGCATCACCGACGGTCTCGTCTACTGCGGGCTCTCCGCGATCGGCTTCGCGATGGTGGAGAACATCCTCTACCTGGGCGGGCACGGATACGCCTCGGGCGTTGAGCAGTACGGGCCGGCGACCGGGGCGCAGCAGGTCATCGCCATCTTCATCGTCCGGATTCTGCTCTTCGGGTTCGCCCACCCGTTGTTCACCTCGATGGCCGGTATCGGGCTCGGCATCGCGGCGCGGTCGGCGGATCGGCGGGTCCGGTTCCTGGCCCCGCTCGCCGGTCTGCTGTTGGCGATGATGCTGCACGGGGCGTGGAACCTGCTGCCGACGCTGACCCAGGCCACCGGCGAGGTACTGATCTCACTCTTCGGCTTCGTCGGCGTGATGGTGCCGATCTTCTTCGGCATGGTCGGTCTGGCCGTGTGGCTGCGGGCCTGGGAGGGACGGCTCACCGAGCGGGTGCTTCCGGACTACGTCCGGGCCGGCTGGCTCACGCCACCGGAGGTGGCCGCGTTGAGCAGCCTCGGCCGACGACACGCGGCCCGGGTGTGGGCCCGACGGGTGGCCGGCGACGCCGGTCTACGGGCGATGCGCGGCTACCAGTTCGCGGCGACCCGGTTGGCGCTGCTGCGTGACGGCGCGACGCGGGGTCTGGACCGCCGCCCTGTCGACCGGGAGCGGACGGCCAGGGAGGAACAGGAGTTGCTGCACTCCATCGTCGTGTACCGGTCGTACTTCGTGGGCCGCGACCCGCAGTCGCCGGTCGGAGTCTGGGACGGGCACCGCTACCACCTGCGCTTCCCGGACGGTTCGCAGCGGGCGGTGGAGGCACCCGAGGAGCCGGTGGTCCCGATTCCGGTGGTGCTCACCCCGCCGCCTCCGCCGCCTCCGCCCGCCTTCCCCGCTGGCTACGGCCATCCCGGCTGGTACGGGCCACGTCCCGGCCCCTGGCCTCCGGGCCACCGCTGACCGCCGCCGGTCCGTTGACCGGCCGGGCGGCGGCTCTTCAGGTCATCAAACCGGTGAGGAAATCCCCAAGCCCCTGGGCCATCATCATCAGCGCCGCACCGATCGCCTTGAACATCTGTGCGGCGCCCTCCGGCCGGAACGCCATGAAGTAGATCAGAAACGCGAGGCTTCCCCAGGCCAGCACCTTCTTCACGAATACCGGCATCGTCCCTCCCCAGGCCGGTGGTGCGGCTGGCTTCCCGTCGGGGAGCGCGGCAAACGGCGCGTTGGCCGGCCGGGGGCTGCGGGAACCGCCGTGCACCGCTCAGCGGCGGTCGGAACACCTCCGCCTCGGTGGCGTTGCCGACCGATCGTTCAGAGGTACAGGCCGGTCGCGTTCTCCTCGATCCGTTCGGCGGCCACCGCGTGCACGTCGCGTTCACGCAGCAGCACGTAGCCTCGGCCGTGCAGCTCGACCTCGGAGCGGTCGTCGGGGTCGAAGAGCACCCGGTCGCCGGAGACGATGGAGCGCACGTTCGGGCCGACGCCAACCGCGGTGGCCCACGCCAGGCGCTTGCCCACGGCCGCGGTAGCGGGAATCACGATGCCGGCGCTGGAGCGCCGCTCTCCGTCGCTACCCTCCGTCCGCACCAGCACGCGGTCGTGCAGCAGCCGGATGGGCAGGCCAGTGTCGATGTTCGGGTCGGCGGTCACGTCGCAGACGCTACCGTGTCGGTTCCTCGCCGACCGTCGGTGGTCATCGGGTTAGCGCGTTCCCGGGCGGGGCACTGTGGGTGGCGAATTCGTCCTACCGTTGGCTGGTCGGGCGTATCCTGTCCGACCTGACGCAGGGCGCAGGCCAATTCTGCCGGGAGGTGCGCTTGAGCCGCTTCGAGCGGATACGCGGACGGCTGCGTCGCGCGTACGAGTCGGGCCGGGAATCGGTCCGAGCGGGCCGCCAGACGCCCCCCGACGTGGCGGAGTCGGCCGGGGTGGCCTCACCGTCGAGCCCTGGACCGGCGGCAGCGCCGGCGGCGACCGTGGTCGGTGCCGATACGCCCGCGCCGGTGCACAACTCCACCTCCAGTCGCGACGACGCCGACGTGCCCCACGCGCTGCGGATCGCCGCCGCCTGGTGCTGGCGACTGATCGTGATCGGCATCGTCTTCTGGGCGCTGCTGAAGCTCGTCGGCACGATCAGCATCGTGATCATTCCGTTGGCCGTGGCGCTGTTGCTGTCGGCGCTGCTGGCACCTGCGGTCGGCTGGCTGTTACAGGGCCGTCTGCCGAGGTCCTTGGCGACCGCGGTGGTACTGGTCGCCGGGCTGGCCGCGGTGATCGGCACGCTCACCCTGGTGGTCAACGAGTTCATCAAGGGCGTTCCGGAACTGACCGCGAAGTCGACCCAGGGTCTGCAGCAGATCCAGGAGTGGCTCAAGACCGGGCCGCTGCACCTGTCGGACAACGACCTCGACCGGTACATCGAGGAGACCCAGCAGTGGGTCAACAACAACACCGAGCGGTTCACCAGCGGTGCCCTCTCCACTGCAGCGACCCTGGCCGAGGTGCTGACCGGCACCGTGCTGGTCCTCTTCGCCACCTTCTTCTTCCTGCGCGACGGCAGCATGATCTGGCGTTTTCTGGTCCGGCTGCTGCCCGTAGCCGCGCGGTGGAAGGTCGACGACGCCGGCCGGGCAGCCTGGGCGACGCTGGTCGCCTACGTCCGGGCGACGGTGCTGGTCGCCTTCATCGACGCCGTCGGCATCGGCATCTTCCTGGTGATCTTCGACATTCCGTTCGCCTTCCCGCTGGCCGCCCTGGTGTTCCTCGGCGCGTTCATCCCGATCGTCGGTGCGACCCTCTCCGGCGGCGTGGCGGTGCTGGTGGCGCTGGTCGACAGCGGCCCGGTGACCGCGTTGATCATCCTTGGCGTGGTGATCGGCGTGCAGCAGGTGGAGGGGCACATTCTCCAGCCGTTGATCATGGGCAGGGCGGTGGCCATCCACCCGCTCGCAGTGATCATCGGTCTGGCGGCCGGTGTGGTGCTCGCCGGGATCACCGGCGCGTTGGTCGCGGTGCCCATCATCGCGGTGCTCAACACGGCGATACGCCGGCTCGCCGCCCGGAGTGTCCCGGACACCCCGCCGGACGCCGTCGTCGTCGCCTCCCGAGCGCCCTGACCTCAGTGGCCGACCGGACCGCTCAGCTCGCCCCGAGACGGGTCAGCGCGCCCCGGGCCACCTCCGGGCGGGTCGTGTACCAGAACGGGGGCAGCGAGCGGCGCAGGAACGAGCCGTAGCTGCGAGCCGTCTCCAGCCGGGAGTCGAGCACCGCCACCACGCCCCGGTCACCGTTGGCCCGGATCAGTCGGCCCACGCCCTGCGCCAGCCGGACCGCCGCGATCGGGACGCTCACCGCCGCGAAGCCCGAGCCGCCCTGTGCGTCGACGGCCGCCGCCCGGGCCGCGGCGAGTGGTTCGTCGGGGCGAGGAAAGGGGAGCCGGTCGATCACCACCAGCTGGCACGAATCCCCCGGGACGTCGACGCCCTGCCACAGTGACATCACCCCGAACAGGCAGCTCGACCGTTCCTCCCGGAAGCGTCGGACCAGCAGCGGCAGCGCCTCCTCACCCTGGAGCAGCACCGGCAGGTCGGTCCGGGCGCGCAGCAACTCCGCGGCCTGCTGCGCGGCCCGCCGGGAGGAGAAGAGCCCGAGCGTACGCCCACCGAGCGCGGTGACCAGTGCGATCAGTTCCTCCCCGGCGGCCTCGGGCAGCCCGGAGGCTCCGGGGCGGGGCAGGTGGGCGGCCACGTAGAGGATGCCCTGGCGGGGGTAGTCGAACGGCGAGCCGACGTCGAGCGAACGCCACCCGAGCCCGGAGTCGGTCAACCCGTCCTCGTCGTCTGCCCGGGGCGGTGCGGTACCCCCCGCCGAAGCGTCCGACCCGGACGGCCGCCGGGTGGTCTCGGCGAGTGCGGCGGCGGCCGGCGACGGCGGGCTGGCGGGGGGCGAGTCGAGTCCCAGGGCCCGGGCGACCGTGTCGAACCGACCTCCCAGCGCGAGCGTGGCCGAGGTGGCCACCACGGTCCGCTCGTCGTAGAGGTGGGTGGCGAGGGTGCCGGCCACCGAGAGCGGTGCCACCACCAGCGCCCGCCGCCCGGTGACGTCGTTGCGTTCCACCCAGGCCACGTCGTGCTCGGCTTCCTCCAGCAACCGCTGGGCGGTGGTGGACAGCTCGTCGAGGACGGATTTGGCCTGCTGCTTGCGTACCGGGTCGGGATCGTCGGCCTTGACGTCGCCGATGCTGTCCAGGGCGGTGCGGGTGGCGGCGTCCAGCAGCGTGCAGGCCTCCCGCAGCGGGCCGGGCAGCCCGCTGGTGATCCGCCCGACCGGTGCCTCGGCCAGCCCGACCGCCAGGGCGTCGCCGGACGCGGTCAACGCCTCGGCCGTCTCTGGACGCAGCAGCGGGCGGGCCCGCCGGGCGGACCGGTCGATCAGCTCCGGGGTCAGCTCCGCCTGGGCCGCCGAGGAGACCCGGTCAGCCAGTTCGTGGGCCTCGTCGACGACCAACAGCCGGTGGGGCGGGACGATGTGCCGGCCGGCGAGCATGTCGACCGCGAGCAGGCTGTGATTCGTCACCACGATGTCCGCCTCCCGGGCGCGGGCCCGGGACGCCTCGGCGAAGCACTCCGCGCCGTACGGGCAGCGGGCGGCGCCGACGCACTCGCGGGCCGGCATGGAGGCCAGTCGCCAGGTCTGGTCGTCGACGCCCGGGTCCAACTCGTCGCGGTCACCGGTGTCGGTGTCCAGGGCCCAGTCCCGCAGGCGCTGGATCTGCTTGCCCAACCGGCCGGCCTCACCGAGCCAGCGGGTACCGCCGGGGCGCTCGGCCGGGGCGTCGAAGAGGGTGTCCTCCGGTTCGTCCGCCGTGGAGTTCTCCAGCCGGGCCAGGCAGAGGTAGTGGTGCCGGCCCTTGAGCACGGCGAACGTGGGGCGTCGCCCGAGCAGTGGCTCGACGGCGTCGGCCAACCGGGGCAGGTCGTGCTCCACCAGTTGGGACTGCAACGCGAGGGTGGCGGTGGAGACCACCACGGGGCCGTCCACGGTCAATGCCGGAGCGAGGTACGCCAGGGACTTGCCGGTGCCCGTGCCAGCCTGCACCAGCAGGTGGTCCCCGGTGCTGACGCACTCCTCGATCGCCGTCGCCATCCGCTGCTGACCCGGACGAGCCGTACCGCCGGGCACCGCCCCGACGGCGGCGGCCAACAGCTCGGCGACACCCGGCCGGTCGCCCCGCCGGCGGGTCCTGTCGCGGGTGATGCCGGTGGCGCTGCGGGGCGGAGTCACCGTGGCACGGTACCCGTCGGGGCGGACGTGGTCAGTACGCGCAGCCGTGTCGTGGCCGCGGCGAGCGGAGATGACGCCACTGCGTCCGGTAACTTCCCGACGGCGACGCGTGGGCGGAATCGGCTAGTGTGCGACTCATGCCGAGCGACGTGATCCGTGTGATCTACCGCAAGTTCGACGGCAGCGCCCACCGTGACTACCCGGCCCGTCGGTTGGCGGAGGACGACCTCGGCATCTGGCTCGGCGTGTCGGCCGGCACCAGCTCGGTCTACCACGGCCGGCCCTCGGTGGAGCAGATTCCCTTCGTGCTGTTGGTGCCGCACCACGCCTGGTGGACGGGCATGTTCAATCCGCCGCCCCGCACCAGCGAGGTCTACTGCGACATCACCAGCCCGGCCCGCTGGGAGGGCGAGGACACCGTCCATCTGATCGACCTCGACCTGGACGTGGTCCGGCGTCGCGAGACCGGCCTGGTCGAGCTGCGCGACGAGGACGAGTTCGCCGAGCACCGGGCGCGTTTCGGATACCCCGACGACGTGGTGGTGGAGGCCGAAGCGGCGGCGCGTTGGCTGCTCGGCGCACTCGGCGACGGCACGGAACCCTTCGCCACCTCGTACCGTAAGTGGTTGGCCCTGGTGGTCTGACCGCTGCCCACCGGACGACGGGCGCGGGCATGGCGGTCGCCGGCCCGGGTCGTGCGTGGCAGCTGGTGCGATCGGACGGCACGGGCCGTGGGACCGCGGTACCGCACCTGGTCGGTGAGATGTTCGACACTCGTGATTCGGGGTATGCCCAGCCGGCTCCATGAGCGGGGACAGGAGCGGCAGTTGGGAGCCACGGGGCCGGTGAAGGTGAACGGAAGTTGAACGGTCGGTGAATGCTCGCTGGCCAGAGGTGGGCCGGCGAAAGGTCGGCCCGACGGTTCCCTAGCATTCCCTCAGCAGGGCGCCGGAGCGGCGGGCTGCCACCCCTTTCACCCGACACGACGAGGTCCGTGCTGTGAGGTTTTCCTTCCGCCCCAACGAGGGCGCTTTCTACGAGCTCTTCACCAGGGCTGCGCAGAATCTGGTCCGGGGTACCGAGCTGCTCAACGAGTTGTCCCTGCCTGACGTCGAGGTGCAGTCGGTGAGCGAGCGGCTCACCGAGGTGGAGCACGACAGTGACCAGATCACCCACGACTTGTACAAGAAGATCAACTCCACCTTCGTCACCCCCTTCGACCGCGAGGACATCTATCGGCTCGGCTCGCTGCTGGACGACGTGATGGACCACCTGGAGGCGGTGGGCAACCTGCTCTACCTCTACGGGCTGACCAAGCTGCCGTCGCTGCCTCGGGAGATGCACGAGCTGGTGCACGTGCTCGACCAGCAGGCGAAGCTGACCGCCGACGCGATGCCCCGGCTGAAGTCGATGAAGGATCTTGAGGACTACTGGATCGAGATCAACCGGCTGGAGAACCACGGCGACCAGGCCTACCGGATGCTGCTGGTACGCCTCTTCTCCGGCGAGTACGACGCGTTGACCGTGCTGAAGATGAAGGAGGTCGCCGACGAGCTTGAGGCCGCCTGCGACTCCTTCGAGCACGTGGCCAACACCGTCGAGACCATCGCGGTCAAGGAGTCCTGAGCCTGTGAGTCCCGAGCTCATCGCCGTGCTGGCGGTGATCGGGGTGGCCCTGGTGTTCGACTACACCAACGGCTTCCACGATGCCGCGAACGCGATCGCGACCAGCATCTCCACCCGGGCGCTGACACCCCGGGTGGCCCTGGCCATGGCGGCGGTCGGCAACTTCATCGGCGCGCACTTCGGCGCCGAGGTGGCCAAGACCGTCGGTAGCGGCCTGGTCGAGCTGCCGACCGGCATCCCCAGCCTCGGCATCGTCTTCGCCGGGGTGATCGGCGCGATCACCTGGAACATCATCACCTGGTACTTCGGCCTGCCCTCGTCGTCCTCGCACGCGCTGATCGGTGGTCTGGTCGGCTCGACCGTCGCCGCCTCCGGCACCGTGCTCTGGACCGGCATCGGCGAAAGCGTGATCATCCCGATGATCCTGTCGCCGATGGTCGGTTTCCTCCTCGGCTACATCGTGATGATCGCGGTGCAGTGGATCTTCCGCAACGGGCAACCGGGCAAGTTGAACCGTGGCTTCCGCTGGGCCCAGACCGCCTCGGCGGCGGCCATGTCGGTCGGCCACGGCATGCAGGACGCCGCCAAGACCATCGGCATCGTGGTGCTGGCTCTCTACGTCGGTGGCTTCCAGGACGACGCGACCTACATCCCGGAGTGGGCGTTCTGGACCTCGGCGGCGGTGCTGGCGGCCGGCACCTACGCCGGTGGCTGGCGGATCATCCGGACGCTTGGGCGGAAGATCATCGACCTGCGTCCGCCGGAGGGTTTCGCGGCCGAGACCGTGGCCAGCGGCGTGCTCTACTTCAACGCCCTGGTGCTCGGCGCCCCGATCTCGACCACCCACACGATCACCTCGGCGATCATGGGTGTCGGTGCCACCAAGCGGCTCTCCGCCGTGCGGTGGGGCGTGGCCGGCAACATCGTCGGCGCCTGGATCCTGACCTTCCCCGCCGCCGGCTCGATCGGTGCGCTGATGTACTTCCTGGCCCGCCCGCTGTTCAGCTGAGCTGAGCTGTGTCGAGGGGCCCCGATGTCCCGGGCCCCTCGACCGGCCCTCAGATGTAGGAGACGCCGATCTGGGCGCGGATGTCGTCCAGCAGACCCATGATCTCCAGGGTGGCCGAGTGCGGCACCAGCGGACTCTCGGTCAGCCCCTCGGCCAGACACCGCTGCACCTCGATGGCCTCGTGCTGATAGCCCGAACCCACCAGTTCCTCGGTGATCGTCTCCGGCTCCGCGCCGGCCCGGTACAGGGTGAACCCGTCGGGCCGGAAGAACGGCTCGGGCAGGTCGATCCGTCCGGTGCTGCCGGTGATCGAGGCGGTGAGCCCGGTGGCCCCCACCATGCTGCAGCTCAGCGTGGCCACGGCGCCGGAGTCGTACCCGAAGACCAGGCCGGTGTTCTCGTCCGTGCCCTCCGGGCCGAGCTTCGCCCAGGACCGCACGTGTTGCGGTACGCCCAGCAGCAGGTGCGCCAGGCTGACCGGGTAGACGCCCAGGTCCAGCAGGGCGCCGCCGCCGAGTGCCCGGGCGCGCATCCGGTGTTCGGGTGGGAACGGGCCGGCAACGCCGAAGTCGGCCCGGACCCCGGTCAGCGTGCCGATCGCGCCGTCGGCGATCAACTGGCAGACCCGCCGGATGAGCGGGTTGCACCGCATCCACATCGCTTCCATGAGGAAGATCCCGGCGGCGCGGGCGGTGTCGATCAGCTCGGTGCTGGTGGCCAGGTCGAGGGTGAACGGCTTCTCCAGCAGCACCGGCCGGCCGGCGGTGAGGCAGGTCAGCGCCGCCTCGTGGTGGGCGGCGTGCGGGGTGGCGACGTAGATCACATCGACGTCGGCGTCCGTGGCCAGTTCCGCCCAGGAGCCGTACGCCTGTGGTACACCGTGCCGTTCCGCGAAGCGTTTCGCGGTCTCGGCGGTGCGTGAGCCGACCGCGACAAGTTCCGCCCCCGGCACCAGCCGGAGGTCCTCGGCGAAGCGGGCGGCGATGTGGCCGGTGGCCAGGATGCCCCAACGAGTCATGGCGCGACGCTACCGAAGATCAGCAGAGGGCTGTACTGGACATCCATGGGTCGGGACAGTAGGGGGCCAGGAACGTCGGCGGCCTGGTGGCGAGGCCCGGACCCGGCGGATGTCGCTGGTCACCGCACTCTAGTCTCGGCGCATGACGATGGACCGTGGCTTCCCGGCGCCGCCGACACTGGTGGAGCACGCCCGCCGGTTCCGGGACTCCGGCGCGGCGCCCGCCGTGCCGAAGGTGGCCGCCACCGTGCTGTTGCTGCGCCCGGCCGGCGAGGGCTTCGAGGTCTACCTGATCCGCCGGGTCGCGGCGATGGCGTTCGGCGGCATGTACGCCTTCCCGGGCGGTGGCGTGGACCCCTCGGACTCCACGACCCATCTTGACTGGGCCGGGCCGACACCGGCGGACTGGGGCGTACGCCTCGGACTGGCCCCGGCTGCGGCGCAGGCGGTGGTCTGCGCGGCGGCCCGTGAGGTCTTCGAGGAGGCCGGTGTGCTGCTCGCCGGGCCGGACCCGTCCCGGGTCGTCGGCGACGTCAGCGACGACGGCTGGGAGGCCGCCCGAGCCGACCTGGAACAGCGGCGCACCGGGTTCGCCGACCTGCTCGCCGGGCGAGGGCTCACCCTCCGGTCGGATCTGCTGCTGCCCTGGAGTCGGTGGGTGACCCCGGAGTTCGAGCCGCGCCGGTTCGACACGTACTTCTTCGTGGCGCTGCTGCCCGAGGGACAGCGGACCCGCGACGTCTCCGGTGAGGCCGACCACACGCTGTGGATCCGGCCCGCCGACGCGGGGGAGCGGGCCGCCACCGGTCAGCTGACCATGCTCCCGCCGACCCTGGTCACCCTCGGCGAGGTGGCCGCCTGCACCGACCTGACCGCGGTGGCGGAGGCTGCGGCGACCCGCGATGCGGCCACCCCGATCACGCCGCGCCTGGATCTGTCCGACGTGGACCGGCCCCGGTTCTATCTGACCTGAGCCGGTGACGGGTCAACCAAGCTGGTAGTTGACGTGGGCGGCCCAGCGGGCGAAGCCGATCCGCTCGTAGAGCGCCACCGCCCCGGTGTTCGACTCGTCGACGTAGAGCATCACCCGGTCCAGCCCGCGCTGGTCGCGCAGGTACGCCAGCCCGGCCGCGGTCAGCGCCCGGCCGAGCCCACCACCGTGCGCGGTCGGCTCCACGCCGAGTACGTACACCTCACCGATGCGAGCGGAACCTGGTCGCTCATGCACCTTGGTCCAGTGGAAGCCGAGCAGCCGGTCGGTCGTCGACTCGACGGCGAGCAGAAAACCGGCCGGGTCGAACCACGGTTCGGCGAGGCGTACCCGCAGGTCCTCGGCGGTCCACCGGCCCTGCTCCGGATGGTCGGCGAAGGCGCGCGCGTTGAGCGTCAACCAGGCTTCGTCGTCGCTGCCGGGACGAAACGCGCGCAGGGTCACCCCGTCGGGCAGGCGCGGTTCGGGCAGCGGGGCGGCGAGCGGTCGACGTAGTTGCCAGAGGACCCGTGCGCGCTGGAAGCCGAGGTCCACCGCGAGGGCGGCGGCCGACGGATGGTCGCCGTGCGCCCACGCCCGCAACGGCCCGGTGGCGGTCGCCAGCACCCCTCGGGCCAGCATCCGGCCGGTGCCCCGCCGCCGGTACGCCGGATGCACCATCAGTTCCACCCCGACGCCGTGGTCCGGGTCGGACGTGTCGAGGTGGGCGTACCCGGTGAGCGTGCCGTCGGCGGCGCGGGCAACCAGGTGGCTCGCGGCGGCGTACCCGTCACGCAGGCGGAGCAACACGTGTTCGTCCATCGGGTCGGCCCCGTCGGCGTCACCGGCGGTACGGGCGAGCGCCAGTATCTCGGCGATCTCCGCCGGGCCGAGCCGGTCGACGCGGCTGACCTGGTCGCTGCTCGACTGGGTGCTGCTCATCGCCTCACCGTAGCGGGAGCGACGTATGTCGGCCGGAGGGACGGGTGAGGCCGTCACAGTCCGCGCGGTGGCAACGCCTGAACATCGAACCTCCCGGCCAGTTCCGGCAGGATTCGGTACAGCGCGTCGACGGTGCCCTGACGGTCGCCACCCGCGTCGTGCAGAAGGACGATCGAGCCGGGTCGGATGCCGTTGAGCACCGAGGCGGTGATGCGGTTCGCCCCGGGCACCCGCCAGTCGGACGGGTCGAGCGTCCAGTGCAGCGGTGTCATGCCGAGGTCCCGGGAGACGGAGACGACCGAGTAGGTCCAGGCGCCGCCGGGCTGCCGGTACCAGGCGATCGGCGCGTCGGGCGCCGCCGCGCGGATCGCCTCGCTGGTCCGCATCAGATCGGTCCGGATCCACTCCGATGACTTGGCACCCAGGGCGACGTCATGGTCCCAGCTGTGGTTGCAGAGGGTGTGCCCCTCGGCGACGATCTGCTCGACGAGCCACGGGTACGCCTGAGCGTTCTTGCCGACCACGCAGAAGGTGGCCGTGACGCGGTACTCGCGCAGGATCGCCAGAACCTGGGGGGTGTAGTCGGGATGCGGTCCGTCGTCGAAGGTGAGCGCGACACCGGCGGTGCCGGTGCTCACCCGGGTACCCATCGGGCCGACGTTCGCGTCCGGCTCCTGCCCGTCGGAGCGTTGCGATCCGTTCGGCCCGGTGTCCGGGGATCCGGTGGTGCCGGGCTCGGTGTCAGTGGGCCCGGACTGGTCCGCGTACTCGGGGTGGTCGGCGCCGGTCGCGGTGACGGTGGTGCCGGTGGGCGACGGGTCGGGTATCAGGCTTCGTCCGAGCAGGTACGCCGAGCCGAGCACCGCCGTCACCACGAGCGTGATGATTCCGACGGCCCGGGCCGCCCCCACGTGGTTACCGCCCACCGATGCCCCCCGCTGGTCAACTGGCAGTCACCATAAGACGCGTAAGTCGACCAAAAAGGGCATATGGGAATTTTAGCTTTCGGTCGCGAGGGCTCGCATCGGCAGCGGCGCATGCTCGGCCGTCTCCGACAGGCCCCGCGACGGCGGCACCACGAACTTGTAGCCCACCTGGCGGACGGTGCCGATCATCGACTCGTACTCGGAGCCGAGCTTCGCTCGCAGGCGACGCACGTGCACGTCGACCGTCCGGGTACCGCCGAAGTAGTCGTAGCCCCACACCTCGCGCAGCAACTGGTCGCGGGTGAACACCCGTCCCGGGTGCTGGGCGAGGAACTTCAGCAGCTCGAACTCCTTGTAGGTGAGGTCGAGCGGGCGGCCCTTGAGTTTCGCGGCGTAGGTGTCCGGGTCGATCATCAGTTCACCGGCCCGGATGGAACCACCGGCCCCGGCGGTCGCGTTGCTCAGCCTGCCGACCGCGAGCCGCAGCCGGGCCTCCACCTCGGCCGGGCCGGCGGAGGCGAGGATGACGTCGTCGACGCCCCAGTCGGCGTTCAGTGCGATCAGCCCCGCCTCGGTCACCACCGCGACCAGCGGTACGCCGAGCCCGGTGGCGTGCAGCATCCGGCAGGTGGCCCGGGCCTCACTCAGTTCGGAGCGGGCATCGACCAGCACGGCGTCCGGGCTCGGGCCGGCGACCAGGGTGCGGACATCGCGGGGCGCGGTGCGGACCGAGTGCGGTAGCAGGTCCAGCGCCGGTAACACGGCGGATGGTTCGCCTGCCCGGGCGCTCACCAACAGCAGGATCTCCACGATTACCTCCGTCCCGGCGGCCGTCGCGGCCGCACGCGACCAGCGGCACTCCTGCGGGGTGTGCGCTGGGAACTTCCGTGGGTCCCGGCGTCGCTGACGGGCGGGTTTCGCCGTTGAGCGTAACGGATTACTCGCTCACCACCTTGGCGTGATTTCCTCTTTGCCCTATCTGCCCCTGATCGCGGCTCAGGTTTTAACGTCGTGGAAACGCTGGCACCCGCGATGTGAGGTTGGTCTGGCACGATCGGTGGGTGTTTCCCTCCAACTCGCCCGAGACCGGCCGTGACCCGTGGACCGAGGAACCCTCCTCCCCGGGAGGCGCGGCACCGCGTACCGGTCCGGGCGTGGAGACCGAGGAGAGACGTTCCGGCGGCCCGCGCCGGCTGCGCCGCGGTGGTTCGGCCCGTCGCCCCGACGACGAGGCGGACGCCGACGACGAGGACGAGGACGAACCACCGGTCGAGGTACGCCGGCAGCTCTCCCTCGCCATCGGCGGCTTCGCCGCGCTGCTCGGTCTCGGCCTGGTCGTCGCCGCGCAGACCTCCGCTCCCGGGTACCGGCTGCCCTTCACCCTCGTGGTGCTCAGCGTGCAGGTGTTGTTCGTGCTCTCCTGGACCATGGTCACCCGGCCACCCGCGCTGGCGGTCGTGCTCGGGGCCGGCGTGGTGACCGCGGTGGCCGCCGACGTCGTGGCGGTACGGTCGGCCGAGGCCCGGTTGGCGCTGCTCCTCTTCATCGCGGTCGGTGGGGTGCTCGCCGCGGTGCTCGGTCAACTGGTCCGGCGGGTGGACCGGGTCCGGGTGACCGACTCGCTGCGGACCACCGCGACCACCGTGTTCGGATCGGTCGCCTTCGCCACGCTCATCGTGCTCAGTCGGATCCCGTCCGGCACCCAGGCGATCGCGGTCTGTCTCACCGCCGCCGGGGTGGCGCTGACCGTCGCGAGAGTCATCGACGCGGTCGCGGCCTGGCCGCGCCTGGCCCCCCAGGTGCCCCGGGGAGCGGCGGGGGTGGTCGTCGGCGCCATGGTCGGCACCCTGGCCAGCGCGCTTCTCGGCGGTTACCTGGTCACCCCGTTCACCCCGACCCGGGCCGCGATCATCGGCCTGGTGGCGGCGGTTGTCGCCGTGCTGGCCGATCTCGCCGTCAGCTACGCGGAGGCGGGCCGGCTGATGGCCGGCGAGGTGCCGTCGATCTGGGCCGCACGGCACGTGCAGGGGCCGCTCGGCGGCTTCGCGATGGCAGCGCCGGCCGCGTACCTGATGTGTCGGCTGGTGCTCTGACCGTCGACGCGCGGTGCGAGCCGACCACGCGAGATTGAGAAATCCGGACCACGGGTACCACCGGTTCGCCACTGGCGGCATCGAGGTACGACAAGACAGGAGGCGGCGTGGAGCAGGAGCAGACGTACGGACAGCGGCCACGGCGACGCGGGCGCAAGGTGTTGATCGGGTTCGTCGTCCTGCTGCTCGTGCTCGCCGGACTGATCGTCATCGCCGACCGGGTGGCGGCGAGCGTGGCCGAGCGCACCATCGCCGACGAGGTACGCCAGCAGGTCGCCGAGCAGGGCGCGCAGTCCGCACCACCCGAGGTCGAGGTGGGCGGTTTTCCGTTCCTCACCCAGGTGCTCGACGGCCGGTACGAACGCATCTCGATCAAGCTGCGGGACGTGCAGGCCTCGGTGCAGGGCGACGCGGTCGCGCTGCCCAGTCTCGACGTCGACGCCCGGAACGTCCGGGCCTCACTCGACACCCTGCGTACCGGCCAGGGCGAGGTGGTGGCTGAGACGGTCAACGGCACCGGCACCATCAGCTACCAGAGCCTGGCGGCGCTGCTGGACCGGGAAGGACTGACTCTCGGAGAGCAGGACGGGCAGCTCGCCGTCACCGCCCCGGTGGACATCCTCGGCCAGCGGCTGACCGTCACCGGCACCGCCAACATCGTCGTCGGCGAGCAGGGTCAGGTGGCGTTGCAGTTCGAGGACCTGAACGCCGAAGGGCTGCCGGACGTGCCGTTGGCGCGCACCCTGGTGAACAACTTCGCGCGCAGCATCTCGGTCGACGTACCCCTGCCGGAGTTGCCGTTCCAGCTCACCGTCCGGGAGGTCCGGCCGCAGCCGCAGGGGCTGACCGTGACCGCCGATGCGCGGGACGTGCCGATCAATTCGGCTGGCTGACCGCCGGGTCGGCGTCCCGGATGCTGGTCGGCCCGATAGAGATATCTGGGATCGCTGGTAGGCTCCCTGGTCATGGGGACGCTCCTCACCAAACGGCGCGCGGTCGACCTGTGCCGCGTGGCCACCTGCCTGTGTCGCCCCGTCATCTGACGGCGGGGCTGTCTCGGGCCGCCTAGCGGCCAAGGCACTCGGGGTACGCGTACCTAGTTCCCGGTGCACCCACCGGACGTCCGGCAGCGGCGCCGTCGCACGAACCCGTGATCCGTTCCTAGCTATGGGTCCCGCGCGTGGTGCGACACCTTACATCCCACGACCTCCGCGCGCTGGCTCACCATCCATCCTCACCAGGGAGTGATCTGATGAGTCGCGACACCGCACTCGTTTCGGCCGAGTGGGCCGAGAAGAACCTCGACGCCCCGGGCGTCGTCTTCGTCGAGGTCGACGAGGACACCTCCGCCTATGACTCCGGCCACATCGCCGGTGCCATCAAGCTCGACTGGAAGACCGACCTTCAGGACCCGGTCCGTCGGGACTTCGTCAACAAGACCCAGTTCGAGGCGCTGCTGTCCGAGCGGGGCATCAGCAACGACGACACCGTCATCCTCTACGGCGGCAACAACAACTGGTTCGCGGCGTACGCGTACTGGTACTTCAAGCTCTACGGTCACGGCGACGTCAAGCTGCTCGACGGTGGTCGCAAGAAGTGGGAGCTCGACGCCCGCCCGCTGGTCACCGACACGGTGACCCGCCCGGCGACGCAGTACACCGCCAGCGAGCCGGACACCAGCATCCGGGCCTTCCGCGACGAGGTCGTCGCCGCGATCGGCACGAAGAACCTGGTGGACGTGCGCAGCCCCGACGAGTTCGCCGGCCGCCTGCTCGCCCCCGCTCACCTGCCGCAGGAGCAGGCACAGCGCGGCGGCCACATCCCGACCGCGATCAGCGTGCCGTGGTCGAAGGCGGCCAACGAGGACGGCACCTTCAAGTCCGACGACGAACTGCGCAAGATCTACGGCGAGGCCGGGCTGGACGACAGCAAGGAAACCATCGCCTACTGCCGCATCGGCGAGCGCTCCTCGCACACCTGGTTCGTGCTCCAGGAACTGCTCGGCCACCGCAACGTGAAGAACTACGACGGATCCTGGACCGAGTACGGCTCGCTGGTCGGTGTGCCGGTGGCACTCGGCGATGAGCCGGGGGAGGCCTGAGATGACCGCACCCACCGCAGCAAGCACCGCCGCCGCCGGCTGCGCCGCCCCGGACCAGGCCGCCCCGCTGCCCGCCGGCCTCGACCTGGAGCGGGAGACCGTCATCACCGGTGTCGTTCGCTCTGCGGAGGGCGAAGCGGTTCCGGGCGCGTACGTCCGGCTGCTCGACTCGACCGGTGAGTTCACCGCTGAGGTGGTGACCTCCCCGGCCGGTCAGTTCCGCTTCTTCGCCGCGCCGGGTGCCTGGACGTTGCGGGCGCTCTCCCGTCAGGGCAACGGGGACACCACCGTGACCGCCGGTCGCGGCATCAACGAAGTGGGCGTCACCGTCACCGACTGACCCACGCTCTGATCGGCCGGGTGGCCCGCATCCCTCCCGAGGGAGGAATGCGGGCCACCCGCCGTATCGGTCGCCGGTTGAAAGGATCAGATTCCGGTGGCTCTGGTGCAGGTGGAGGCGGGCTCCAGGGCGAAGTCGAGCGTGCCGACGATGCCTGCCTCGACCCGGTGCCGCTGCACCTGCGGCACCCAGCCGTCCTTGGCCACGATCACCTCGTAGCGACCCTTCGGCAACCACCGGTCGTAGTGGCCGTTCCCGTCGGCGGTCAACGTCGTACCGGTGCCGGCCGAGATCAGGTTCACCCGTACCGTCGCGGGGATGCCGACCGTCACGCCGCCGCAGGTGGTACCCGTGACGGTGCCCCGGATCTTGCCCCAGCTGGCCGGCGGCGACACGTTCATCTCCACCGAGACCGGGGTGACCGGGTAGGGGGTGCCGGAGGCGATGGCGAGTTCGCCCGCGTACCGACCAGGTTGGGCGACGCCAGCCGCCTCGGTGGCGGTGAGGGTGACCGTCACCGTCCTCGACTCACCCGGCGCGAGGGTGAACGTGGTCGGGGAACTGCTCAACCAGGGCAGGTCCGCCTGAGCGGCGCAGAGTTCCAGACCACCGAGCCGTTCGCTGTCCGCGCTGCCCACGAAGGAACTGGGCGACCCCCCGATCTTGTACGCGCCGCAGGTGGCGGCCCCTCGGTACCGGCCGAACCGGACGTTGGGCAGGTCACGCCAGGCCCCGGTGGCCGGATCGAAGCCGACGGTGCGGTTGGTCACCACGGTCGATCCATCGGTCACGCCGCCCGCCAGCACCAGCAGCCCACCGGCCGCCGCGTACTGCGAGCCCCACAGCTCCAGCGGCAGCTCCGGCAGCGGGCTCCAGGTGTTTGCAGCCGGGTCGTACCGGTAGGCGTCGGTGTACTCCGTGCTGCCGGTGCCGCCGGCACAGTAGACCGAGGCGCCGATCCCGCCGCAGGCCAACCAGGACACCGGGTGCGGGTAGGCGGCACCGGTGCTGAACGAGCCGGTGGCCGGATCGAACACCACCAGCTTGTCACTGTCGGTGCAGGTGGCGTCGGCGCAGCCACCCACCAGATACACCTTCCCACCGACCACCGCCGCGCCGGCCGCCGCGACCGGGGCGGGGTTGGTCGCTCCCGCCAGGGTGCTCCACGTGCCGGCGACCGGGTCGAAGACGTCGACCGTGGCGACGGTGGCGTCGTCAGCGCCCCACCCACCGATCACGTAGAGCTTGCCGCCGACCGCCGCCGCGGCGGGCTTGGACCGCACCGTCGGCAGGTCGGGCAGGGCGCTCCAGGCGCCAGGCCCCGGGTCGTACGCCCAGGCCTTGCGTTCGGTGCCGGTGCCACCGCCACCACCGACCGAGTAGATCTTCCCGTCCAGCCACGCGGCGGCGTTGTCGAAGATCGACGCCGGCAGCTTGGCGATCTCGCTCCACGCCTCGTCCTCGGCGGTGGTGGCCGCCGGTGCCGCCCCGCCGTACCCGGTGCCGGTGCGGGCCTTGCTGATCCCCTTCACCTTCTGCTCCCGCAGCGGTGCGCCGTCGCGCCTGAGCAGTTCGAACCGGCCGGCGCGTTCCACCAGGTCGACGCTGGCCGGTGCGGTGCCGGTGTTGCGAACCGTAACCCGGGTGGTGCGGCTGCTGCCGTACGGCTGATGTGACTCGATCGTCGTCGGGCTGACGGTCAGCCGGCCGGCGGCGAGGGCGAAGTTCGCCCGCTTCACCTTGTCGGCGGTGACCGTCACCTCCTTGGTGACCGGCGCGTACGGGGTGCGCTCGGCGGTGACCGGGTGGGTGCCGGTGAGCCCGGAGAAGAACCAGTAGAAGCCGTCCGGCTCGGCCGGATCCCCGGGCGTGGCCGCCGAGACCGCCCGGTTCTCGGGTTGGTCGTCGCTGACCACTGTCACACCGTTGAGTGGGTCACCGGTGTTGCGGTCGGTGGTGGTCCCGACCACCAACCCGCCGGGCACCGGCGCGCACTCACGGTTGACCACCTCCACGTCGTCCACCTGCCACCACCAGGCGAAGGTGCCCTTGAACCGGAAGCGGACCAGCGCGGACGCGGCGTTCGCGGCCGGGTCGAGGGGTACCTCCTCGATCCGGGGGCCGCGCCGGCTGGCGGTCTGGTGCCAGACGTTGGTCCAGGTCGCCCCGGCGTCGGTGGAGACGTCGATGTCGGCGGTGTCGCTGACGCCGACGGCTCGCCAGTCGCTGCGGAACCGCAGCACCGGTGCCGCCGTGCTGGACAGGTCGACCGGCGGGGCGATCAGGTCGGTGTCCTGCGTGTTGCCGGAGCCGAGGGCGTCGCTGTCGATGATGGCGAAGCCGCCGGTGCCGCCGGTGAGGTTGCCCCGGGAGCGCGGGTCGTTGAAGACCCAACCGCCGGAGGCGGTGCGGTTGGCCACCGTCCAGCCGGATGGCGCGCTCGTCCCGTCGAAGCTCTCGGTCAGCAGCGGCGAGCCGAATCGTGCCGTGTATCCGGCAGCGGTGCAGGCGGCGTCGACGGGTACCGCCAGGTTGATCGTGGTGGCCTCGCCGCCCACGGCTACCTCGCGGGTGACGGTGCGGTAGCCCGGGTACTGGGCGGTCACGGTCAACCGGTATGAGGTGTTGCCGGGCAGGGCGACGGAGTAGCGGCCGGTCACCGGGTCGGTGAAGATCGGATCGCCGGACCGGCCGGTCACCTCGATCTTGGCGTACAACGGCCAGCCGTGGCCGGAACCATCGGTGACCTTTCCGCTGACCGTGACCGTCGGGGTGGCCAGCAGAGCGAAGTCCTGGGTGACGGTGCCGCCGTCGGACACCGTGACGGTCGCCGACTGGCCGGCGTAGCCGTAGGCGCTGACCGAGAGCGTGGTCTCGCCGGCCGGCACGGTGAGCGCGTACCGCCCGTCGGTGCCGGTGGTGGTGCTGCGGGTGCCGTCGGTCACCGTCGCGCCGGGCACCGGGTCGTCGGCACCGGAGTCGGTGACCACCCCGGTGACCCGACCGACCGGTCCACGGGGGGCGTCCCGCACCGCCGCGTACGCGTCGAGTCGCCCCTCACCGAAGACGTTGTTGTCGGCCGGGGTGCCTCCGCAGGTGGTGGCGTCGACGTCGCGGGCCGTGCGGTCCAGCAACTCCTCGGTGGCGGCGATGTCCCCGCGCAGACCGGGTGATGCCCCCCAGAGCAGCGCCACGGTGCCGGCCACGTGCGGGGCGGCCATCGAGGTACCGCTGAACGAGGCGTAGCCACCGTTACGGACGCTGGATCGGACGCCACTGCCGGGCGCGGCGATGTTCGGCTTCAGCTCCTCGGTGCCGGAGCCGCGCCCGGAGAATCCGGCGATGGTGTTGTTCACGTCGTACGCGCCGACCGCGTACGCGTTGGTGTAGTCACCGGGTGAGCCGGCGCTGCCACAGGCCGGGCCGTCGTTGCCGGCGGAGAAGACGGGGAACATGCCGGCCGCCCGCCAGGCGGCGACGGTCTGCTGGTACCAGGGGTCACCCCCGTCCCCGCCCCAGGAGTTGTTGACGATGTCCGGGCGAAGATCGGGTCGGGGGTTCTGGCCGGCGGCGTCGGTGGGGGCGAGCACCCACTGCCCGGCAGCGAGCAGCGAGGCGTCCGAGCAGTCGTTCGACTCGCAGCCCTTGGCGGCGATCCACTTGGCACCGGGGGCGACGCCGATCTGGTTGCCGGCACCGTCGTCACCGACCATGGTGCCCATGGTGTGGGTGCCGTGGTCGTGGTTGTCGCAGGGAGCGGCGCTGGCGCACACGCCGGCCGGGTCGAACCAGTTGTACGCGTGGTCGAAGTTGCCGCCGCCGAGGTTGCCCCGGTAGGAGGCGACGAGGGCGGCATGGTCGTAACGCACACCGCTGTCGATGTTGGCCACCACGACGCTCTCGCCGCGGGCACCGAACTCGTCCCACACCCGGGGGGCGCCGATGTTGGTCAGTCCCCACTCGACGGCGGCGGTGCGGGCCCGCGCCGTGTCGGTCGAGGTCGGCACGATCAGCGGGTAGCTGCGGCTCGGCGCGATCCGGGCCACCTCTGGTCGGCGGACGATCTCGTCGAGCAGTGCCTTGTCGCCCTCGACCCGCATTGCATTGGCGATCCAGTACGCCGTGTGCGGCACCTTGCGCTCGTCGAGCAACGTACGCAGGTCGCGTTGGGTGCGGGTGGCGGTGCCGGTGAGCAGCCGATGCACCTCACCGGCCCGGGCGTCGGGGTCGCGCAGCCGACTGGCCTGTGCCAGCGGCGCGGTCTCGGCCAGATAGACCAGGAAGGGTGCGGTCGACGTGGTGTTGAGCTGGTCGAGCAGCGCCGGGTCGACGGCCGCCCGGTGCGGTGCCGGCGGTTGGGCCGGCGCGGCGATCGCGGGCTGACCGGTGACACACAGCACGGCGGCGGTCAGCACCGCCACCGCCCGCCAGCGTGGCGACCGGGTGGATGGTCGTGTGAACAAGTTTCCTCCCCACGTCGTCGGTCCCGATCCGTTCGGGCCCGCACATCCGCGCGCCGCGACGCGGCGGCGCGGAGCGGCCGGGGCGATGTGGGTGGCCGGTGGTGGTGCCTCCGCCCGCTGAGAGTCATGCTCTTGCGCCGACCGTCGGTGATCAATGGACAGCGTCGGTCAGTACTCGGTCAGTGACGAGGCGCGATCCTGACCGATAGGCTGCAACCGGGGCGTCATCGGTGACCATCATTGGCGATCGGTGGAAGTCGCAGGTCAGGGGGGTGCGCTCGGGGGAGGCGTCGTGTCCGGTGAAGAGTTCCCGATTCTGGTCTGCGTCAGCTCCGATGCCACCGTCCGGCAGCGGGTGGTGCAGCGGCTGGACGGTGTCGGGCCGGTGGTGATCTGCGCCGACCTCGCCCAACTGCGGGCGATGTTTCCCGCCCCACCGCCCGAGCCGGGCGGGCCGGGTGACGTGCCCACCGAGCGCCCCGCGGAACGGCCGACCACCTGGGGGGACCTGGTAATCGACCGGGCGGGACACCTGGTCACCTGGCGTGGCGTACCGCTTGGGCTGACCCGTACCGAGCGGGAACTGTTGGCCCGGCTGGCCAGTCCACCGATCACGTTGTGGAGCTACGAGCGGCTGTTCGCCTCCGTCTGGGGCGGTGCCTACCTGGGCGACACCGCAATCCTGCACTCGGCGGTGAAGCGGCTGCGCCGCAAGCTGCGGACGCTGTCCGACGGCCCGCAGGTGCAGACCGTACGCGGTGTCGGCTACCGACTGAGCGCGCCGCCGGAGAGCGGCGACGGGCGTCCCGACGGAGGGTTGCACCAGGCGTGACACGATGACCGGGTGAGCAACGCCGTCCGCACCGGGTACCCTCCGCCGACCGGTCCCCGACCACCGGCCACCGACTCCCGGTGGCCACGTTGGCTGATCGCGGCGACGGTGGCCTGGGCGGTGCTGCTGGCCGGCCTCACCTGGTTCTCGTCGGTCGAGGATCCGCCGACCGTCCGGGAACAACGCACCCTCAGCCAGGCCGGGCCGGTAGTCGACGGGGCCATCGGTGAGCTGGTGGCGGCAGTTGACGGCGGTGTGCCGGCGCTGATTCCGGCCGAGGTCGACCGGGGCTGCCGGATCAGCCCGCTCGCCGACGGTGCGACGCTGACCCGGGCGGTCGATCTGGCGGCGCCAGTGGGCGAGGAGCAGGTCCTGCTGGAGCGAATCGCCGACCAGCTGCCCGCGCGGTGGCGGGCCGGTGTCCGGCTCACCCCCGACGGTCCTCGCCTGCGCGGCGACGCCGGCGAGTTCGTCACGGTGACCGGGCGACCGGCGACTGACGGCCGGATCCGGTTCACTGTCGACACCGGGTGCCGGCCGGTAGGCGACGACTACGGCCGGGCCGGGTCCGCCCCGGCCGGGCCTGAGGTCGGCTCGCTGCTCGAGGCGGTGCGCGCCCTGGGCGGCCGGGCCGGGGAGCCGGAATCGGTGACGAGCGCTCCCTGCCCCGGTGGCGGGGCGGCCCGTACCGTCCGGTCCGTCGTCGACCAGGTGGCCACCGAGCCGCAGGCCGCGCTCGCGCCGTTGGCCGGCGGCACGCCGGTGGTGGAGACCCCGGACGTGTACGCCTACCGGCGCGACGGTGTCGCGGTGCTGGCCGATTTCCAGCCGGACCGGGTAGTCATCTCCGCGACGACGGGCTGCACCAGCTGAGCGACGCGTTGCCGAAGCGGACCGCGCGGCCCGGATGGCCGGGGAGTCACCGTCCGGCCGACGCGGCTACTCGTCGCGGCTGCGACCCAGCGCATCCACGAGGCCCCACCGGCCGGGGATGTCCAGCAGTTCCACCCGGCCCATCCCGGGCGGCACGTGCGGGTCGATGATCAGGTGCTCGCCCTGTGGTTCGAGTCCGAGCATGACCCGTAACAGCAGCATTGGTGTGCCCGCCGACCAGGCCTGTGGGCTGCACGCGGTCGGATACTCCACCGGATAGTCGGTCAGGTCACGTTCGTAGCCGGCAAAGACCTCCGGTAGCCGGCCGGCGAAGTAGTGGGACGCCTGCAACATCGAATTGCAGATCCGTCCCGCCTCATCCCGGAGACCGTACTTCCACAGGCCCCACGCGATGATCGAATTGTCGAACGGCCAGACGGTGCCGACGTGGTAGCCGATCGGGTTGTAGCGGCCCTGGTCGTCGGCGAGGGTACGAACCCCCCAGCCGGAGAAGAGGCGCGGGCCGAGCAGGTGGTCGGCGACCTGCCGGGCCCGGGATTCGTCGACGATGCCGCTCCAGAGCAGGTGCCCGATGTTGGAACTGAGCGCATCTACCGGTGTGCCGTCGGAGTCCAGGGCCAACGCGTAGTACTCCTTGTCCGGCAGCCAGAAGTCCCGGTTGAACCGCTCCTTCAGCTCGGCGGCCTCCCGCTCCAACCGCTCCGCGTAGGCCGGATCGTTCCAGTGCAGCCGCGCCATCCGCGCGCCGCGCAACTTGGCGTCGTAGGCGTAGCCCTGCAACTCGCAGGTGGCCCGGGGGAAGCTCGGCAGCCGACCGTCGGAGTAACAGATCGCGTCCCAGGAGTCCTTCCAGCACTGGTTTTCCAGGCCGGTCTTGGGGTTGCGGGTCTGGTACCAGACGTATCCGGTGCCGAGCAGGTCGCCGTAGGTGTCGATCCAGGTCAGCGCGGCCCGGGTCGCGAACTCCAACCGTTTGACCAGCTCGACGTCGCCGGTCCACCGTTCGTACTCGTCGAGCAGGATCACGAACAGGGCGGTGGAGTCGGCCGAGCCGTAGTAGGGCGAGTGGGGCTGCTCCTCGAAACCAGCGGTCTCGCCGTAGCGCAACTCGTGCAGGATCTTGCCCGGCTCCTCGTCGCGGAAGTCGTCCACCCGGTGGCCCTGCAACCCCGCCAGCATGGTCAACGTCGGTGGGATCAGGTCTGGTACGAACGGCAGCACCTGAAGCGCGGTGAAGATGCTGTCCCGGCCGAACAGCGTCATGAACCAGGGCAGGCCGGCGGCCAACAGACGGACGCCGAGCGTGATCGACTCGTACCGAAGCGAGGCCAGGTCGACCAGACTGCGTCGGTACGCCCCGGCCAGCGGTTGGCAGTCGCAGCTCAGTTTCGGCGCCCGGTCGACGAACTCGGCGTGCTCGGCCTCGATACCCGCTGCCGTCCGGTTGCTCGCGAGGGGAAGCAGGGCGCGGACATCCTGACCGCGGGCGCCATAGATCACGGTGTCGACCGTCAAGCGGACCGTCCACTCCCCGTGCGGGCCGATCCGAATCGGAAAGGTCATCCCCCGGCGGTCGACCTGGGCGTCGGAGCTGCTGCGGATCGTCGTCTCGCGATGAAAGGCGTCCCGCCGATAGGTCAGCCGCAACGAGTTCTCGCCCGGCGTGGCCGTGTTGTGCCCCTTCTTGCTCTTGGTGTTCTTGATCTCGAAGATGTCCGCGAAGTCCGAGCCCATCTCCATCCGGACGGTGAAACTCATCTCCTGCCCGGAGTGGTTGAGCACGGTCAGGTCCTCGGTGAGGTCCCCGCTGACCACCCGACTCCTGATCACCGAGACCTTCGCGTCCAGGAGGTGGGTCGGCTCGCCTGGCACCAGGAAGTAGCGGGTCTGGTGGCAACCGGCGTGGTCGGCGGAAAGGGCCTGCAACCGCTCACCGTCGATCAGCAGCAGCCAGGTGGAGAGGAAACGGGTGTCGAAGGCGAACAGCCCGGTGGGGAAGTCCAGCGACGGCTCGACGTCTCCACGGTGATCACTGACCAGGAAGGTGTTGCCGTCCAGGATGCTGATCAGTTCCGTCACCGGGTCCACCTGGCGTGCTCGCGGGCGACCTCGCGCGGGTCCCGGGTGGCCGGCGCGGACGGCAGGAACCGGCGGAAGGCCAGGAAGAGCACCACGTTTCCGCGGAAAGTGCTCTCGTTGCGGAAGACCGCCGCGATCGCGTGCGCCCGTCCGGTCACCAGCCGGTCGAAGAGATCCACCCCGCAGTACCACGTCGCGTCGCTCGACTCCGCGCCCTGGTCGACCTCGGCGACGCCTGGTCGCAT
The DNA here is from genome assembly GCF_016863535.1 of Micromonospora lutea. Classification (GTDB taxonomy): domain Bacteria; phylum Actinomycetota; class Actinomycetes; order Mycobacteriales; family Micromonosporaceae; genus Micromonospora; species Micromonospora lutea. The sequence continues at coordinate 23,276 of NZ_BOPB01000011.1, read as the reverse complement.
CCGGACCAGCCAGTGCTCGGTGCAGTGCCCTTCGGACAGGTCGATTCGCAGCGTTCCCGCGACCGGGGTGCGCAGGACCTCGGGGGCGCGGGCCGGTAGGCTCGCGAAGAACTGCTCGGTGGCCTTGGTCACTCCCGAATCGTAGGCATTTGCCCGCCTTGGCGGGCGCGTTCCGTCGCCTTGTCAGGTGTCGGCCGAGTTGCCCCGGAGAACGTCCGTGGGTCAGTAGACGAGCGCCTGCGCGCCCTCGGCCATCGTCTCCTCCACGAAGACCGCCGCCCCGGCGATCCGTACCCCGGGGATCACGTCACCCGAGTCGATGTCGCGCCGAGCCGCGCACTGGGTGCAGGCCGTCACCGTGCCGGTGGCGAGAATCACGTGCAGCAACTCAGCCAGGGGGGCCGAGTGTGGCAGCTCGAAATTCTGCGCCCGGCCGGGCAGCGCGAACCACGTCGACTCCCCGGTCAGCCAGAGCGAGACAGCCACCCCGGCAGCGGCCGCGGTGGCTGCCACGGTGAATGCCTGGGCGCACCGTTCCGGCGAATCGGCGCCGGCGGTGGCCTTGACGACGAGAGTGCGGGCCATACCCGCCAGCATAGGATGGCCCGGATGGTCACCGAGATCGGGTTCGTCAGCCTGCTGGTCGCTGGCTTGGGCGCGCTCGCCGGTGGCCTGGTCTACCTGGCTGTACGCATATCGAGAGGCAAGTGGTGATCCGAGGAGTGAGCCGCGTCGGCGAACCCCGCAGTCGCGAACGAGGGTGGTCCGGTGAGTGACGACAACCCGTTGGCGCCGCCGCCCTGGCTGAACGCGCCGCCCGTCGAGGCGTACCCCTTCGAGGAGAGCCACGACCTGCGGGTCGGCCCGAAGCTGCACCCCACGCTCGACGGCCTGCTGCCGTACATCGGTGTCTGGCGGGGGCGGGGACGAGGTGGCTTCCCCACCATCGAGGACTTCGACTTCGCCCAGGAGATCCGGATCAGCCACGACGGGCGGCCGTTCCTGCACTACGAGTCGCGGGCCTGGATCCTCGACGAGCAGAGCCGACCGGTCCGGCCGGCCGGCCGGGAGGTCGGCTGGTGGCGCCCGGTGCTGGACGGCGGCCGGGCGACCGACGAGCTGGAGGCCCTGCTGACCACCCCGACCGGGGTGATGGAGCTGCACATCGGCCGGCGCAAGGGCACCCAGGTGGAGTTCGTCACCGACGCCGTCGTGCGTACCTCCACCGCCAAGGAGGTCACTGCCGGGCACCGCCTTTTCGGCATCGTCGACGGTGCCCTGCTCTACGCGCAGGACATGGCCGCCGTCGGCCAGCCACTGTCCCCGCACCTGTCGGCGCGCCTCATCCGGGTCGCTGGCTGACCCGCACCGGGCACCGGCGGGGCGAGGTCTATGGCAGCGGAAAACCGAGCAGCTCCTGCAATGCCCGGGTACGCGGGCTTCGGGGCAATGGCTCGCCGTCGAGGGTGTGCACCGCGACCAGGCCGCGCACCGACGAGGCGAGCCAGACCCCGTCCGAGTCCCGCAGATCCGCCGGAGTGACCATGCGTTCGGCAGCCCCGCAGCCGACCTCGGCGGAGTGAGCGAGCAGCCAGGCCACGGTGGTGCCGGGCAGGATTCCGGTGCGTGCGGCGGGCACCGCGCACAGCGTCTCCCCGGTGAGCCAGACGAGGTTGGCGGTCGGTCCTTCCAGGGCGTACCCGTCGGAGGAGATCCAGAGCACGTCGTCAACGCCGGCCCGGGCGGCCCAGCGTCGGGCGGCGCTGCTCGCCCCGTACGACGTGGACTTGATGCCCACCGGAAGCCAGTCCAGTTCCGGGCGGGCCGCAGCGGGCACCCCGAGGGAGAGGGTGGCGACGTTCACCCCGTCGTGCCGGGCCTGCCGGGCAGCGGGGGCGACCTCCGACAGGGTGGCGTAGACGGTGGGCGGGCCGCCGCTCTCCGGTCCCCGGGTGCAGACCAGCCGCAACGCGCCCTCCACCTCGGTCGGCCAGCCGGCGGCGACCCCGTCCAGCAACTCGACCAGGGCGGCATCCGTCGGCAGGGTCAGCTCCACAGCCGCCGCGCCGGTCCGCAGCCGGGCCAGGTGTTCCTGGCGCAGCCAGGGTCGCCCGTCGCGTAGGTGCATGGTCTCGAAGAGTCCGTCACCACGCAGTACGCCGAGATCGTCGCCACGCAGCACCGGCTCATCGATCAGCAGCCGCCCCCGACCCAGCACGCCGATCCGCGAGGTCACCATCCGCCGAGCATAGTTCTGGCGTTGGTCGCCCCGGGGAGGTGCGCGCACGGCCGAACTATGATCGGGGGGTGTCCGAATCCTCCCTCGCGGAACTGCTCCGCGCCCGTGGGCTGCGGCTGACGGCGCAGCGACAGCTGATCCTCCAAGCGGTGTTGGACCTGGGGCACGCCACCCCCGAGCAGGTGCACACTGCGGTACGCGAGGTCGCCGCCGGGGTCAACATCACCACCATCTACCGCACGCTGGAGCTGCTGGAGCGGCTCGGCCTGGTCACCCACACCCACCTCTCACACGGGTCGCCGACCTACCACGCCGCCGGAGAGGACCAACACGTGCACCTGGTCTGCCGTGAGTGCGGCGCGATCGACGAGATGGAGCCGGAGCTGATGCGCCCGCTCGCCGATCGACTGGCCGGGGAACGGGGCTTCCGGGTGGACATCAGCCACGTCTCCTTCTTCGGCTTGTGCGCGCGGTGCGGAAGCGGGGAACAGGCATGATCGAAGTCGCGGGCGCGGTGGCCGTGGAGAGCATCGACGAAGCCAGTCGGGACCAGCCGGAGCCGGCACACGTCGCAGCCGGGGTGCGGGGCGTCGCCGCGCACTACGGTGACCCGATGCGCGAGCAGCGCCAGCTCAGCACCGAGGTCGGCCTGGTGGACCGTTCCCACCGGGGCGTCATCGCGGTGCCGGGTGTGGAGCGGATGTCCTGGCTGCACACCCTCACCACGCAGCACCTGGCCGAGCTGGGCCCCGGGCAGGGCACCGAACTGCTCGTGCTCTCACCGCACGGCCACGTCGAGCAGCACGCCATGGTGACCGAGGACGGCGACACCACCTGGCTCGACACCGAGCCGGGAGCGACCGAGGGGCTGCTGGGCTACCTGGAGAAGATGCGGTTCTTCAGCCAGGTCGACCCGCGTGACGCCACCGCCGAGCACGCGTTGCTGTCGCTGGTCGGGCCGAAGGCCGCCGAGGCGGTGGCCCTGCTCGACGTACCGCCGCTCGCCGAGCCGGACGTGGTGGGGGTGCCCGGCCCGAAGTTCCGCTCGGGTGAGCTGCCGCCCCGCCCGACCGCCCGCTACGACGTGCAGCCGCTGCCGCAGGGCGGGTGGGCCCGACGCGGTCCGCTCGGCGTGGACCTGCTGGTTCCCCGGTCCGCGATGGACCAGGTTGTCGCGCGGCTGCGCGACAACGGGGTGCCTCCGGTGGGGCTGTGGGCGTACGAGGCGGTGCGGGTGGCCGCCCGACGGGCCCGGGTCGGCGTCGACACGGACCACCGGACGATCCCTGCCGAGGTGAACCTGATCGCCCCGGCGGTGCACCTGGACAAGGGCTGCTACCGGGGCCAGGAGACGGTCGCCCGGGTGCACAACATGGGCCGCCCGCCCCGCCGACTGGTGCTGCTGCACCTCGACGGGGTCGCCACCGATCAGCTCCCGGCCGCCGGCACCCCGGTGACCCTGGACGGCCGCACCGTCGGCTTCGTCGGCACTGCGGTGCTGCACTACGAGCTGGGTCAGGTCGCGCTCGCGGTGGTCAAGCGCTCGGTGCCCGACGATGCCGCCCTCCGCATCGGCGACAGCGCCGCCGCCATCGACCCGGTGTAAGGAAGGGCACCTTATTAACGCCTGCGGTAGAGGAAGGGCACCCTGTTATCACGGTGGTGCCGAGCAGACGTTCTAGGATCGCCGGCATGACGACAGGGACGTTGATCACGGTTGCCCCCACCGGCGCGGAGTCGGCGAAGACCGAGGTGCCGGCGCTGCCGGTGACCCTCGACGAGTTGCTGCTCACCGCCAAGGAGTGCGAGGCGCTGGGTGCCTCCGTGATCCATGTCCACATCCGGGACGACGCGGCGCGGCCCACCCTGGACCCGGGTCGGCTCCGCGCGACCGTGGCGGCGCTGCGGGAGAGCACCGACCTGATCGTGCAGTTGTCCACCGGGGGTGCGGTCACCGACCCGGAGGCCGACCGGCTCGCCGTGCTGGACGCGGCCCCGGACATGGCCTCCTGCACCATGGGTACGGTCAACTTCGGTGACGAGGTCTTCCTCAACCGCTGGGAGTTCATCGTCGACCTGCACACCCGAATGCAGGAGCGGGGCATCGTGCCGGAGTACGAGATCTTCGATCTCGGCCACCTCAGCGCCCTCCAGCGCCTGCTGAGCAGGTACGGCCTGCCACACGGCGGTCACGTCCACGTCGACTTCGTGATGGGTGTGCCGGGCGGTATGCCGGGCACCACCGCCACGCTCGTCGCGGCTGCGCAGATGCTCCGGGATCTGCCGGAGGGCACCACGTTCTCGGCGACCGGCATCGGTCGCACCAGCCTCCCGGTGCTGCTCGCCGCGCTCTCGGCCGGCGGTCACCTGCGGGTCGGGATGGAGGACACGGTCACCTACGCGAAGGGCCGCCCGGTGGAGTCGAACATGCAACTGGTCGCGCGGGCGGTCGGCTTCGCCCAACTCGCGCAGCGCCCACCGCTGAACACCGCCGAGGCCCGTGAACTGCTCGGCCTGTAAGTCCCAGCTCGCCGTACATCCTTTACGCCCGAAGGTGGACTCCCTGCTCACCCCGGGCTGATGACCGTCGGACACCTCGGTACCGTCCACGTCGTGGGTAAGACGTACGAGGGTGGCGTGCCGCTCGCCGAGGTGGTCCGGTCCGGCTTCGTGGAGGGCGTGCACCGTGGGTCGGTGGTGGTGCTCGACAGCACCGGCGCGCCGCTGGCCGCCGCAGGTGACGTCACCTCGCCGATCTTCCCCCGCTCGTCGAACAAGCCGATGCAGGCGGTCGGGATGCTCCGCGCCGGGTTGTCGCTGACCGAATCCGCGGATCTGGCCATCGTCGCGGCCAGCCACGCGGGGGAGGAGTTCCATCTGGCCCGGGTCTCCGCGCTGCTCGTGAAGGCCGGGTTGGACGAGAACGCCCTGCACTGTCCGCCGGAACTGCCGGTGGGCGATCAGGCGCGCATCGCCGTGCTGCGGGCCGGCGGCGGGCCGACCCGAATCCAGATGAACTGCTCCGGCAAGCACGCCGGAATGCTGCTGACCTGCCGCTCCGCCGGCTGGCAGTGGGACGGCTACTGGCGTGTCGACCACCCGCTCCAGCGGTTGCTGCGCGACACGATTGAGGAGTACACCGGCGAGGAGGCGGTAGCCGTCGGCGTCGACGGGTGCGGCGCACCGGTGCTGTCGGCGTCGTTGACCGGACTGGCCACGGCGTACCTGCGGCTGGTCGTGGTCGACGGTGACACCGAGGCGGGGATGGTGGCCGGCGCGATGCGGGCCCACCCGGAGGTGGTCGGCGGTACGCAGGCGGACGACACCCGACTGATGCGTGGCGTACCCGGGCTACTGGCCAAGATCGGTGCGGAGGGTGTCATCGCCGCGGCGCTGCCCGGCGTCGGTGCCGTGGCGCTGAAGATCGACGACGGCGCCAGCCGCGCCCGGATGCCCGTCCTGGTTTCAGCCCTGCGCAGGCTCGGCGTCGACGCACCGGTGCTGACCGAGTTCGCCGAGATCCCGATCTTCGGCGCCAACCTCCCCGTAGGCGCCACCCGCCCCCTCTGGTAACCCCCCAACCCCCTCCCCACCCCCCTCCCTCCCCACCCTCCCGCCTGCCGATCATGCAGTTGTGGCACCTGGTATGCGGCGAAAAATGGCATTTGTTACGTGCCACAAGTGCATGATCGACGGACCGTGAGGGCGGGGTGGGGTCAGGGGAGGAAGGTGAGGAGGGCGGAGTTGATTTCGGCGGGACGTTCGAGGGGGAACAGGTGGGCGGCGTCCGGTACGTCGGGGAGGCGTACCGCGTGGGGTGCCTCGGCCGCGATGCGGTCGGCCAGGTGGCGGATGTCGGGCAGGTCCAGCGCGCCGGACGCGACCAGCACGGGCATGGTCAGTTCGGTGAGTCGCCCGATGGCTGGCGGGTTGAGTTCGGCCACGTCCACGGCGCTGAGGGCCAACTCGGCAGCGAGTGCGCGTTCGTCCATCTCGACGGCGAAGGCGATCAGCTCAGGGTCGACGGCCGTGGCCTCCCGTTCCGGGCCGACCACCCAGAACCGCACCTCACCGGCAGCCATCGCGGCGAAGTCCTCCTCGTCGACCTCGCCGACCAGGTCGTCCCACAACTCGTCCGTCTGCTCCGACCATTCGTGGCCGGACACCGCGGTACCGAGCAGCGCGAGCGCGCTCACCCGGTGCGGGTGGGCCAGCGCCGTGTCGATCGCCACCGCCCCGCCGAAGGAGCAACCGACCAGCGCGGCGCTGGCCAATCCGAGAGCGTCGAGCAGGCCGACCACGTCGTCGTGGTGGGCGAAAGCGGTCGGCGGCAACTCGGAGTCGCCGTAGCCGCGCAGGTCGACGGTGATCACCCGGTGTCGGGTCGCGAGTGGGGCGATCTGTGCCCGCCACATGCGGCGGTCGGCGATACCGGCGTGCAGCAGGACGACCGGCGAGCCGGTGCCAGCCTCGTCGTACGCCAGCAGGGCTCCATTTACCTGGATCTTGGTCACCGCAGGACGGTACGACCAGGTCTCGGGGTTTGCAAACCAACTAATGAGACGTCGCTAACTCTGGCTAGCACTTCGCTTGCAGCTGCTAGCAGGGCGGGCTAGCGTTGAGTCATGGCCACTCCCAAGGACCTTCCCGACGTCGGCGGGTTCATTCGTGACCTGCGGCGGAACGCGAAGATTTCGCTCCGGCAACTGGCCGAGCAGGCGGGGGTCAGCAACCCCTACCTGAGCCAGATCGAGCGCGGCCTGCGCCGGCCGAGTGCCGAGGTGCTCCAGCAACTCGCCAGCGCGCTGCGGGTCTCCACCCCGGCGATGTACCTGCGGGCCGGGCTGCTCGACGACAAGGAGGGCCAGGGTGTGCTGGCCGCCATTGCCGTCGATCCGGACCTGACGATGGCTCAGAAACAGTCCCTTACCCAGATCTACGAGACATTTCGCCGGGAGAACGCCCGGCTGGCCGAGGCGACCGCGACGACGAGCGGCGAGACCGGCACGCCTGCCACACGTGAACCGGCCGGCGCTCCGGCGACGAGCGAGGACACCACCGGCGGTTCCGTCGCGAGCGGCGCGGCCGGCACCTCCGACGCGAATGACGTCACCGCCCCCGACGTGGCCAATCTGGCCGCGACCGGACCCACCACCACGGGGGGAACCCCGACCGAGGCGGTGCTCGAGTCGGTCGCCGTCACGGAGGCGGGTTCCGCTCCCGCCCCGAACAACACCCAGCCCAGGAAGGCCGCCCGCAAGGTGGTCCGCAAGACCGCGAGCGCGGTCCAGGAGGAGAAGCAGTCATGACCCAGCCGAAGACCAATCGCATCCCTGCACCGATCTACGCCGCGGCGGGGGCCGGCGAGCTCGCCCTGCAGCAGCTGCGCAGACTGCCCACCGTGGTCGGTGAGCTGCGTGACCGCGTCGTCACCGACGGCGGCCGGGTCGTCAACGAACTCGGCGGCAAGGCTGTCGTCACCGGCTTCGAGCTGCGCCAGAAGGCCAACGACACCCTGCGCAACGCCAACCGGACGGCCGAGTCGCTGCGGCGCAAGGCCGCCCCGACGGCCGACCTGGCCAAGCTGCGCGAGCGCGCCGACCTGGCCAAGCTGCGCGAGCGCGCCGACCTGGCCAAGCTGCGCGAGGCTGCCGACCTGACCAAGCTGCGGGAGGCTGCGGATCTCGACAAGCTCCGTGAGGCCGCCGACTTGAACAAGCTGCGGGAAGTGACTGACCTGGACCGACTGCGTGAGGTGGCCACCCGCAACGCAGCAGTGGTCGTTGCCGGTGCCCAGGCCGCCCAGGAGCGGGCGCTGGCCGCGTACGGAGCGCTGGTGGCCCGGGGTGAGCGTGTCGTCGGCACCGGTGTGCTGGAGGCCGCAGACACGGTGAACGCCGACATCGAGGCGACCGAGGCCACCACGCCGACCGCGACCACCGAGCCGGCCCCGATCCGCGCGAAGGCCGAAACCGCCGAGAAGGCGGAAACTGCCGAGAAGGCGGAAACCGCCGAGCAGGCTGCGCCGGTCAGGAAGGCTGCGCCGGTCAGGAAGGCCGCGACCGCCGAGGTGCCCAGCCCGGCCGAGGTGGCCGAGATCGTGGAGGCCAAGCCGGCTGCTGCGAAGAAGGCCACCCGGGCGAAGTCGACCACCCGGCAGACTGCCACCAAGCGGACCGACAGCCCGTCGGCGAAGCTGCCCCGGAGCACCAAGCGGAGCCAGTGAGTCACCAGCCGGCGATCCCGGGACGGTCCTGTCGCCACGGACCCGGGATCGCCGGCATAAGCTTGCCGTCATGGCCAACGCCGCGCCGATCTTCGTCTTCGACGTCCGTCTCGTGATCGAACTGATCTTGTTCGTCTTCGCGCTGATCGTGCAGGGGGTGGCTCTCGTGCACGCGGTGACGCAGCGCTCCGATGCCTTCCCTGCCATCGGTACCCTGCCGAAGGGCGGCTGGATCGCGATCCTGGCGGTCACGCTCCTGCTGACCCTGCTCACCCGCTCCACCCTCAGCATCTTCGGGTTGATCGGTGTGGCGGCGGGTCTGATCTACCTGCTCGACGTCCGGGTCGGGCTACGCGACCTGGGCGACAACAGAGGGTCCTGGTGAGAGCCTTCCGCTGGCCACCACCACCGGACGGCGGGCCACGCACCTGGGGCCCCGGCCCGGGTGCTCCGCGTACCGGCCGGCCGCCGTTGCCCGACCCGGAAACCGAACTGGTCGCCACCCCGCACGGCGTACGGCTGGAACGGCTGGTGACCGGCGTCGGTGACCCGGTCACCGTCTTCGCGCACGGACTGGCCAACGGCATCGCCACCACCAGACCCTTTGGCAGCGGCGTCACCGGTCGCCGGGTTTTCTTCCAGTTCCGGGGCCACGGTCGATCCGACGCGCCCGACGGACCGTGGAGCTACCTCGACCTGGCCCGTGACCTGCGGGCGATCGCTGATCTCAGCGGCGCGACCCGCGCCTTCGGGGCCAGCCTCGGTGCCGGCGCGCTGTGCCGCCTGCTCGCCGAGAGCCCGCACCGCTTCGAGCGGCTCGTCTTCTTCCTTCCCGCCGCGCTCGACCGGCCGCGCGGACCGGTCGCCCGGGCGCGGCTGATCGAGCTGTTGTCGGCCGTGGAGAGTGGGGACGCGTCGGCGGCGGCGGAGGTCGTCTCCACCGAACTGCCGCCGGCCGTACGCAACACCCCGGCCGGCTGGGCCTACCTACGGCAACGGCTGGACCACCTGCTGCGCGACGGACTCGCCGCCGGGCTGGTCGACCTGCCCGAGCAGGCTCCGCTGCCCGACGTCAGCGTGCTGGCCCGGGTGACTGCGCCGGCGCTGGTGATCGCCGCCGAGGGCGACGACCTGCACCCGGTGGAGGTGGCCGAGCAGCTCGCGGCCGTGCTGCCCCGGGCCACCCTGCACCGGTACGACCGTCCCGGTGTGCTCTGGACGGATCGCGCCGACCTGCGTGGCCGAATCGCCGACTTCCTCAACGGCGTCAATTAGGCAAGCAGAGGTGGCCCATGCCATTTGACGTGAGTCGCAATACCTGACCTCGGATGTCAGGTATTCCTGGCAACGTGGCGGTCATGACGACATCGCTGACAGGGCGGGTGGCGCTGGTCGCCGGGGCGACCCGGGGCGCTGGCCGGCAGCTCGCCGTGCAACTCGGCGCGGCGGGCGCCACCGTGTACGCGACCGGCCGCAGCAGCCGCGCCGGCCGTTCCGAACTGGACCGCCCGGAAACCATCGAGGAGACCGCCGAACTGGTCACCGCAGCCGGCGGCATCGGCATCGCGGTCCGCACCGATCATCTGGTGCCCGACGAGGTGCGGGCCCTCGTCGAGCGGATCGACGCCGAGCATGGCCGGCTCGACGTGCTGGTCAACGACGTGTGGGGCGCCGATCCGCTGATCACCTGGGAGAAGCCGGTCTGGGAACAGCCCCTCGACGCCGGTTTCCGTACGCTGCGGCTGGCGGTCGACACGCACGTGATCACCAGTCACTTCGCACTACCGCTGCTGATCCGCCGGCCCGGAGGGCTGGTGGTGGAGATCGGGGACGGCACGAAGGCGTACAACGACGACAACTACCGGCTCTCGGTCTTCTACGACCTGGCCAAGACCTCGGTCAACCGGCTCGCCTTCAGCTGGGCGCATGAACTCAAGCCGTACGGCGGAACGGCGGTGGCGCTCAGCCCGGGCTGGCTGCGGTCGGAGGCGATGCTGGAGCACTTCGGCGTCACCGAGGCCAACTGGCGCGACGGCGCGGCCAAGGACCCGCACTTCCTGATCTCGGAAACACCGGCGTTCGTCGGGCGGGCCGTCGCCGCGCTCGCCGCCGACCCGGACCGGGCGCGCTGGAGCGGCCAGTCCGTCTCCGCCGGAGAACTGGCCAAGGTGTACGGCTTCACCGATGTCGACGGCAGCCAGCCGGACGCCTTCCGCTACATCAGCGAGGTGGTCGACGCCGGTCGTCCCGCCGACGTCACCGGTTACCGCTGATCGCCGGCCGGCTGTCCTCGTCGGTCGGCGGTCTCCGGTCGGTGGAGTAGAGAGCCACGGCCCGGGTGGCCGCCTCGGCCAGCAACGCCCGCAGTTCGGGCGGGTCGAGCACCTCGACCTCCGGGCCGAGCCCGAGCAACTGGGTGTACGCCACCTCGACGGACTCGACGGGCAGCCGGATCGTCAGCCAGCCCTGCGCGTCGGGTCCGGTCGCGGCGGCGACCGCCTCGTCGTACCCGAAAGGTGCGTCGACCAGGTGTCGGAGCCTGCGCAGGCCGACGGGGCTCAGCCGGAGCGTCGCCTCGGCCCGCAGCATGCTCCGCAGGAACGACGCGGCCTGGCGCTGCCAGTGGGCGGCCAGGTCGAAATCCGGCTCCCGGTCGAAACCCTCCTCGTGCTGCTCGACGGCGATCACCCGGTCCACCCGGTAGGTGCGGACATCCTCGCCGACCCGACCGACGAGGTACCAGGTCCCGCTCTTGAGGACCAGACCGTACGGGTGGACCCGGCGGGTCACCTCGTGTTCCCCGCGCCGGTAGCGGAGCGTCACGACCCGGTCCCGCCAGACCGCACCGGCCAACTCGGTCAGCCACGGCGGCGGGGCGTTCTGGTGGTGGTACCAGCCCGGCACGTCCAGGTGAAACCGCTGGCCGGTGCGTACCGGGGCGTCGCGCAGGCTCGGCGGCAGCGCGGCGAGCACCTTGAGCTGCGCCGCCGCCACCGCGTCGGTCAACCCCATGTCACCAGCCGGTCCGGGCAGCCCGGCGAGGAACAACGCCTCCGCCTCGTCGCGGGTCATCCCGGTCAGCCGGGTCCGGTAGCCGCCGAGCAGCCGGTAACCACCCGCCCGCCCCCGGTCGGCGTAGACCGGCACCCCTGCGGCGGAGAGCGCCAGCACGTCCCGGTAGACCGTCCGCTCCGAGACCTCCAGTTCCCGGGCCAGTTCCGCCGCCGTCATCACCTCCCTGGCCTGCAACAACAGCAGCAACGAGAGCAGCCGTGCGGCGCGCACCGGTCACCGCCCGCCGGGGGTGAGCAGTCCCCGGTCGTACGCGGCGGCCACCGCTGCCGCCCGGTCGTTGACCCCGAGCTTGGCGTAGACGTGCAGCAGATGGGTCTTGACGGTGGCCTCGCTGATGAACAGCCGGGCGGCGGCTTCGCGGTTGGACGATCCTCGGGCCACCAGGGTGAGCACTTCGAGTTCACGTTGGCTCAGCGGCTCCTCGGCCGGCGTACGCGGGGTCCGCAGCCGCCCCATCAGTCGCCCGGCGACGCTGGGGGAGAGCACCGACTCACCCCGGGCGGCGGCGCGTACCGCCCGGATCAGCTCCTCGCGGGGCGCGTCCTTGAGCAGGTAGCCGGTGGCGCCCGCCTCGATCGCCGGCAACACGTCGGCGTCCGTGTCGTAGGTGGTCAGCACCAGTACCTTCACCGGGCTGCCGGAGGCCGCCAGCCGCCCGATCGCGGTCACCCCGTCCATGCCGGGCATCCGCAGGTCCATCAGCACCACGTCCGGCCGCAGCGCCTCGGCCAGGGCCAGCGCCTCGGCACCGTCGGCCGCCTCGCCGAGCACCTCGAACCCGGGGTCGCCGGTGAACATGCCCCGCAGCCCGTCCCGGACCACCGGATGGTCGTCGACGATAAGGAGGCGTACCAGGTCGGTCATGCGGCGGCTCCGGGCAGTGCCGGCACGGACGCGGAGACGGCGGTGCCGGCGCCCGGTTCGGACTCGACGGCCAGCTGACCGCCGACCCGGGTGACCCGCTGCCGCATCGCGGTGAGGCCGTAGCCGCCGTCCCGATCCGGTTCGACGTCACCGCCGACGTCGAACCCCGACCCGTCGTCGCGGACGTCCAGCGTCACCACGTCCGACATGTACGACAGGGTGAGCCCGACCCGCGACGCGTCGGCGTGCCGGGCCACGTTGGTCAACGCCTCCTGGGCGGCCCGGAGCAGCGTCACCTCTATCTCCGGGTGCAGCGGACGGGGCGTGCCGGTGGTGTGGACGCTCGCCGGCACCTGGTGCCGGGTCGACCAGCGCCCGCCCAGCTCGGCGAGCGCGTCGGGCAGCCGGGCGGTCTCCAGCGGCTCCGGACGTACCGCCCGGACCGACCGGCGTGCCTCGGTGAGGCTTTCCCGAGCCAGGTCCAGCGCGTTGTCCACGTGCCGGAGCCAGTCGGCCGAACGGTCCCGGGACTGCTCGGCCGCCTCCAACTGGGTGATGATGCCGGCCAGCCCCTGAGCCAGGGTGTCGTGGATCTCCCGGGCCATCCGCTGGCGCTCGTCCAGCACACCGGCCTCCCGGGCCTGTGTGATGAGCTGCGCGTGCAGCCCCTCGTTCTCCCGTACGGTCTCGGCGAGCCGTTCGTTGGCCGAGGTCAGCTCCGCCACCAACCGCTTACGATTTGCGTCGTCGCGCTCGGCGACGGAACTGAACCAGGTCACGCCACCGCCGACCACGAGGTTGAACAACACCATCACCAGCCAGAGCGGCCACGACGACGACACGAACGGCAGGCCGCCGCTCTGCGAGGTGGCGACCAGCACACCGGTGACGGCCACGCCCACCATCCGCCACCTGCCCTGCAGGGCGAAGAAGGCGTGCACGTAGCCGATGCCGGCGAAGAAGCCGTACCACGGGCTGGCCGTCACCAGCGCGGCGGCGAACGCCAGCATCCCGACGTAGTAGCACGCCATCAGCGTGCGCCGGCCCTGCCAGTCCTGGTGCAGGGTGATGAACCAGGCGACCCAGCAGGTGGCCGCCGCGGCGATGACCAGCGTGACCCGCAAGGGAAAGTCGTGGGGTGTCGGCACGGTGACGGCCAGCAGCGTCCCGACGAACATCCCCATGTAGGGCAGCACGCGGTGGAGCTTCGCCTCCTGCACCCTCCAGGTGGCCGTCTGATCGTCGGGCTCGCGGTGGCAGACCATCGACCCTGCTCACTCCCAGCGGAACAGTTTCGCCGCGCCGGCGCCGGCCGCCAGGGCGATCGTCGCCATTATCCCCAGGTGCAGCGGGTGCGGGGCGGTGCCGGTCCAGGCGTCGAGCAGTGCCTGCACACCGGGTGGGGTGTAGGCGCCGAGGTCGGCCACGAGGTCGGGCAACATGAACCGTGGCAGGTAGACCCCGCCGAAGAACATGACCAGCATGAACAGCGGTACGGTCAGGGCCTGGGCCGACCTGTTGGTGCGGGCCACCGCCGCGACCAGCAGTCCCAGCGCGAGCAGGGCCGCGGTGCCCAGCAGGAGCGCGGCGGCGAAGCCGAGCGGGTGCTGCGGCAGCGGCGAGCCGAACGCGAGCCGGGCGACCAGGGCGAGCAGCACCGCGCTGGCCACGATCCCGGCGAGGGCGAGGAGGAGCTGGGCGAGCAGCAGGGCCGCCGGGTTGATCGGAGTGGTGGCCAGTCGCCGCAGGATGCCGCGCTCCCGGTAGGTGGCCAGTACCGACGGCAGGATGTTCACCGCGACCATCGCCAGCGACGCCACCAGCAGCGAGGGAGTGAAGTACGTGATGAAGGACACCCCGCCGAATTTCGGATCGGGTACGCGCAGTGTCGGAACCAGCCCGAGCACCACCAGGATGACGGTGGGCAGCAGAAGGATGAGCAGTAACGATGGGATGTCCCGCAGGTAGAGCTTGGTCTCGGTCTTGAGGATCTGGCCGAAGGCGTGCATCTGTTCCCCTCAGTCGGTGAGCCGGTGGCCGGTCAGCTCGACGAAGGCGTCGTCCAGCGTGGCCTGTTCCAGCCTCAGGTCGGCGGCGATGATCTGGTTGCGGGCGAGGACCGACGTGACCGCGTGCAGCACGTCACCGGTGCCGGTCACCACCACCTGGCTGCCACTGCGGGTCACCGCGGTCACCTGCGGCAGGTCGGCGAGAAGCTGGTCGTCGAGCGGTACGGACGGCCGGAACCGGATCCGCTGCTCCGGGGCGACCGCCGCGACCAGCGCGGCCGGGCTGCCCAGCGCCGCCACCCGTCCCCTGTCGATGACGGCGATCCGGTCGCAGAGCCGCTCGGCCTCCTCCATGAAGTGGGTGACCAGCACGACCGTCACGCCGCGGTCCCGTACCCGTTCGATCAGGCCCCACGTGTCCCGTCGGGCCTGCGGGTCCAGCCCGGTGGTCAGCTCGTCCAGAATGGCGATCTTCGGGTTGCCGACCAGCGCCAGCGCGATCGACAACCGCTGCTTCTGCCCGCCGGAGAGCTTCGCGTACGGGGTCTTCCGCTTCTCGCCCAGACCCAGTTCCTCGATCAACCGGGCCGGGTCGTCCGGTTCGCGGTAGAACGACGCATACAGTTCCAGTGCCTCCGTGACCCGCAACCGGTCCGGCAGTTGGCTCTCCTGGAGCTGCACCCCGACCTGCTGACGCAGCCGGGTGACGTCCCGGCGAGGGTCGAGCCCGAGGACCGACACCTCGCCCCCGTCAGGGACGCGCAGCCCGGCGAGGCACTCCACAGTGGTGGTCTTACCAGCGCCGTTCGGGCCGAGTACGCCGAAGATCTCCCCGGCCGCCACGGTGAAGGACACGTCCGACACCGCCACCGTCCCGCCGTACCGCTTGTGCAGATTGGTCACCTCGATGACCGACATCGCCCCGCCTCTCGCCGCTGCTTTCCCGTACCTGCCCAGCGTCGCGTCGACGGGCCGGCGGCGAATCGACCAACGGGAGACGCTCGTGGTCGGCCCCGGTTGATCTCGGGGATCCGTCAACTGGTTGATGCGGCGGCGGTGACCGGTGCGGTGTCCAGGAACGCCGCCGGTGTCGCGGCGAGGTCCAGGCGGCCCTGGACACCGCACTAGGCTCTGCGATGTGAACGCATCCGCGATCCCCGGTGCCGCGGTCGGCAGCGGTCGCCGGTTCGTCGGCGGCGCCGCGCTGCTGCTGCGCGGCATCGCCCTGTACGTCCGCAGCCCTGGCCTGATGCTGCTCGGCATCGTGCCCGCACTGATCTCCGGGGCGATCTTCCTCACCGCGTACGTCATCCTGGTGTACTTCGTCGGAGACCTGGCCCGGCTGGTGACCCCGTTCGCCGACGACTGGACGACGACCGGGCGCAACGCGGTTCGGGCGGTCGCCGGCCTGGCGATCCTCGGCCTGGGCGGCCTGCTCACGGTGCTCACCTTCACGGCGGTCACGCTGGTCATCGGCGACCCGTTCTACGAGAAGATCTCCGAGCGGGTGGAGCAGCGCTACGGCGGCACCCCCGACGCCGTGGAGGTGCCCTTCTGGGCGTCACTGCGGCGCAGCGCCGCCGACTCGATCCGCCTGGTGGCCCTGGCCGTCCTGGTGGGCATCCCCCTGTTCGCCGCCGGTTTCATCCCGCTGCTCGGTCAGACCGTCGTACCGGTGATCGGTGCGGCGGTGGGCGGATGGCTGCTCGCCGTGGAACTGGTGGGCGCACCCTTCTACCGCCGAGGCAGAGGGCTGCGGGACCGTCGGGCCGTGTTGAAGGCGGACCGTCCCACCGCGCTCGGCTTCGGCGTGGCCGTGTTCGTCTGCTTCCTGATCCCCCTCGGTGCCGTCCTGCTGATGCCGGCGGCGGTGGCCGGCGCCGCCCTGCTGGCCCGCCGCTCGCTCGGCCAACCCATCGTGGAGGCGTGATCATGGACATCACCCTGGTCGAAGGGGACATCACGGCCGAGCGGGTGGACGCGGTGGTCAACGCCGCCAACTCCTCGCTGCTCGGCGGCGGGGGAGTCGACGGTGCCATCCACCGCCGGGGCGGACCGGCCATTCTCGCCGAGTGCCGCGCGCTGCGCGCCTCCCGGTACGGCCGGGGCCTGCCGACCGGGCAGGCGGTGGCCACCACCGCCGGTGACCTGCCGGCCCGCTGGGTGGTGCACACGGTCGGGCCGGTCTGGTCGGACACAGAGGACCGTGCCCCGCTCCTGCGCGCCTGCTACGTCAACAGCCTCGCCGTCGCCGACGATCTGGGCGCGGCCACGGTCGCCTTCCCGCTGATCTCCGCCGGAATCTACGGCTGGCCGGTCGACGACGCGGTCGGTCAGGCACTGTCGGTGCTGCGCGCGGCGACCCCGACACATGTCACCGAGGCACGTCTGGTGTTGTTCGGCCCGGACACCTTCGCCGTCGCCGAGCGGGTCCACTCGACAGGCTGACGCGACTGTTCAGCACTCTCGTACGCAGGACCACTGAGTGGCGACCTGCCGATAACCGAGCCGGGTGTTGACCGCCAGCATCGGCGCGTTCGCCGCGTCGTTCCCGGTGTACGCGGTGGTGACCCCGCCCTGTGCCGCGCGGTGCAGCGCGGCCAGCTTGACCAGCCGGGCCAGTCCACGTCCCCGGTGCTGCGGCACCGTGCCGGTGTAATCCGACCACATCCGCGTACCGTCCCGCTTCACCAGGCTGATCGCGGCCAGCTCACCGTCGACCTCGACCCCGGTGCTGGCCTCCCGGTCCAGGCCGACGTTGTCCCAGGTCGTGGCGAGCCAGTCGGAGTAGCCGATCGCGCCGGACACGACGTCGCCCGGCTCGTCGGCACTGGACGCCACGTCCACCTGGTGCACGCGACGCGGGTCGACGTCCGCCAGCGGGACCAGCCGGACGCCGTCGGGTGGTGTCGGCAAGGGGGGCAGCGTGTGCAGGTCCAGGGCCGAGAAGTGCTCCTCGCGGCTCGGCGTGAACTGGTGCCGGCGGGCGAACGGCAGCGCCTCCGGCAGCGCGCGCCCGTGCAGCCGGGTCAGACCGAGCGGGGCGAGGTGGGTCTCCGCCTGAGCCAGCAGCGCACTGCCGATCCCGCGTCGCCGCTGGTCAGGGTGGACGTGCAGCAGCGACACCTCGCCGACCGCCTCGGCGGTGTGCTCGTTGCGCGACGCGCACACCCAGCCCACGATGTGCTCGTCGACCTCGGCGACGAAACCGGTCCAGTGCAGACCCGGGGGCGGTGAGGCGATCAACTGCCGGGTGGACGCGACACCCCGGAGCAGGAAGGGAAACACGAGTCTCCGCAGCGCGACCACCGCCGGGGCATCGTCGGGCCGGGCCGGGCGGATGAGGAACGGTGCTTCAGGCATCCGGCGGAGGTTAGCCGGTCCACCGCCGGCTCCGCCTCGGGTTATCGCGCGAGGTGGGGAGAGTTGTTGTCGCCCCAGCGACAACAACTCTCCCCACCTCCCCTGTTCACCCCCTGCTGCCGACGGTTCGCAACGTCTGCGGGGCGGCGCTGCCGCGGCTTCGGTCGGGTGGTGCCGCGACGTTGGTCGGGTGGTGCCGCGATGTCGACGGGGTGGTGCCGCAGCCTTGGGCGGGTGGTGCTGCGGCTTCGGGCGGGCGGTGACGTCGGCGGGGCGGTGCCGGCTGAGGCGCGGTGGGTCGGGCATCGGGCCGAGACGAGCGAGTCCGTGTCAGGTTCGTCGCCACAGGGTGGTGGCTGGACGAGACGTACCCCCAGCTCAGCCTTGCCAGCCGGCGGCCGCCAGGGCCGCGCGGAGCTGGGCTGCCACTTCGGCCTGACGGTGGCGCACGTCGAAGGCGGTGAAACGGAGGATGCGGTCGCCCTCGATCCAGATTCGGTTCTGTCGGCGCAGGTCAGCGGCCCAGTGCCGGACGTCCATGTGGTGGCCGCCGTCGACCTCCACGTGCAGCCGCCAGCGCGGCCAGTAGGCGTCCAGGTAGCGCACCCGCCCGTCGGAGTCCCGCCGCCGATGTTGTCCCTGCGGCGGCGGCAGCCCGTGGCGGCGGCACAACCGGGCCAGGTCGATCTCGGAGAGTGCCTCCGCCCCGCCCGCGATGTCGTGCAGCGTCTCCCGGATCAGCGCGCCCCGGCGGGCCTGAGGCATCCGGTCCAGCACCGCCCCGATCTCCGCCGGGGTCACCCGCCGCTGTTGGCAGCCGGCCGCGAGGATCTGTTGCGCTTCCTCGTCGGTACGCACCCACTGTGCCGCGTCGACCAGGGACCGTGCCATCGACGTACGGTCGGGGCGGCCCCGCTGGCGGTCGGAGTCGGGCAGGTGGCGAGCCCGGCGTACCCGGACCGCAGGCAGGCCGAGTGGAAGCCGGCGCAGCAGGTCGGCGCGGTGGCGATGGTGCGGGATCAGCACGTCGACGGTCTCGTGACGCCAGGCGCCGCGCAGCCCGCCCGCCGTGGCCGAGGCCAGCCCGGCGAGGACCGCGCCCTCCCCGGCCGCGAGCACCGCCACCCACCAGCCCTGTTCCCGGGAGTACGGTCCACCGGGTGGCTCGGCCCGTAGGACGCCCCGGCACACCCGGCTCCACCGTGCGGACACCAGCAGGTGGCGCACCTTGGCGGGGCTCAGCGCGGCCGTGGCCTGCGCCCAGGTGAGGATCCCCGACTGCTCGAACAGCAGCCACTGCAACGGGTCGGCGTCATCTCGGGGCATCCGCACAAGACGATTGAACCGCGAGGTGGGTAGATTTATTGTCGCTGGAACGACAATAAATCTACCCACCTTTCTGTTCGCCGCAGGTTGAGTGGGTCCGGCGGCGCTCGGCGCGGTGCCGGCCGGTGTCGGGCGTACGCCGGGATTGTCAGCCTGTGCCGGGCGGATGGGCTCGGACGGTCAGCGGGCCGGTACGGCGGCGATCACCTCGACCTCGACGAGCTGGTCGTGGTAGCCGAGCACCGCCACGCCGAGCAGGGTGCTGGGCGCGTCGTGGTCGCCGAAGGCCGCCCGCACGACCTCCCAGACCGCGACCAGGTCGGCCTGCTCGGACGACGCCACATACACGGTGCTCTTGACTACGTCGGCGAGGGTGGCACCGGCGGCGCGCAGGGCGGTCTCCAGGTTGGTCATGACCTGCCGGGCCTGAGCCGCGTGATCGCCGGGAGCGACGGTGTCTCCGTCGGCATCCAGCGGGCAGGCGCCTGCGGTGAAGATCAGACGGGTGCCGGGTTCCACGGTGGCCAGGTAGGCGTAGGGGGCGGCGCTGAGGGTGGGTACGGGCAGCAGGCGGATCGGATCGGACATGCGCCGGAGGCTAGCCAGCCCGGCCCGCTACGCACCACGGATTAAGAGCGACCGGCAGTAGGGCTGGCGGGGCTGCGGCGCGCCCTGGCACTTCGGCTGGCGGCGTTGTCGTCGTCGGCCATGCAACACCGGCATGGCCTCCTCCTCCGCCTTGCCACCCTCGGCCAAGACCCGCCTCGCCTCCACCGCCCTACTGCCGGTCGCTCTAAGCCGGGCAGCCGTTAACAAGGGGCCCTTCCTCTACCGGAGGTGTTAACAAGGTGCCCTTCCTTACACTTCAGGCGGAGTCGCGGATGATCAACTCAGTGGGGAGGATCAGGGCCGGTTCGACCTGTTCACCGGCGGCGAGGCGGAGCAGCAGGCGGGTGCCCTGCCGGCCCAGCTCGACGATCGGTTGCCGCACGGTGGTCAACGGCGGATCGGTGTACGCGGCGGTCTCGATGTCGTCGAAGCCGATCACCGCCACATCGTCGGGCACCCGCCGCCCCGCCTCGCGCAGCGTACGCAGGGCGGCGTGCGCCATCAGGTCCGACGCGGCGAAGACGGCGTCCAGGTCGGGGTGGGCGGCGAGCAGTTCGCGCATCGCCGCCGCCCCGGACTCGCGGGTGAAGTCGCCCACCGCCACCATCTCGGGCAGCCCCGCGGCGGTGACGGTGTCCCGGTAGCCGGCCAGCCGCTCGATGCCGGCGACCATGTCCTGTGGCCCGGCGATGGTGGCGATGCGGCGTCGGCCGCTGTCGATCAGGTGCCGCACCGCGCGGGTGACCCCGCCGACCTGGTCGACATCGATGTACGGCACATCCGCCCCGTCGAGTGGCCGACCACTGCACACCACCGGGATGCCCAGCGCGGCCAGTCGGGCGGGCAGCGGATCAGCACCGTGCAGCGAGGCGAACAGCACGCCGTCGACGTGCCGACCGGTGGTGTACCGGGCGACCCGCTCATGCCCGGCCGGCGAGCCGGCCAGCATCAGCACCAGCTGCTTGTCGGCGGCCTCCAACTCCTGCGCGGCACCGCGGATGATCCCGGGGAACACCTGGTCGTCGGAGAAGACCCGGGTGGCCTCCTCCGGCATGACCAGGGCGATCGAGTCGGTCCGCTGGGTGACGAGGGTGCGTGCGGCCAGGTTCGGTACGTATCCCAGTTCGGCGACCGCCTGGCGGACGGCCTCCTGGATCGGCTCGGCGACCGTGGTCGAGCCGTTGACCACCCGGGAAACGGTGGCCCGGGACACCCCGGCCCGTCGTGCCACCGCTTCCAGAGTGGGCCGCTGAGCCCCCGTCATCGGAGAAACCACCACCTCGTCACAGCCCGTTCCGGGAGATCACCTCCTGGTACCACCGGGCGCTGGACTTCGGTGTACGCCGCTGAGTGAGGTAGTCGACGTGCACGATGCCGAACCGCTTGCGGTACCCCTCGGCCCACTCGAAGTTGTCAAGCAATGACCATACGAGATAGCCGCGCAGGTCGACGCCCCGGGCGATGGCCTCGTGGGCCGCGCGCAGGTGGCCGTCGAGGTACGCGATCCGGTCGGTGTCCTGAACCGGGCTGGTCAGGTCCGTGGTGGACTTGTCCGGGAAGGCGGCGCCGTTCTCGGTGATCAGCAGCGGCACCCCCGGATAGTCGGTGGCGATGCGTTCCAGCAACCGGGTCAGCCCCGCGGGTTCGATCATCCAGCCCATGTCGGTCAATGGCCCGACCGGTGCCAGGAACTGCACTCCCTCGGTGCCGGGGTACGCCCCGCCACCACCGGCACCGTCCGGCCGCCCGGCGACGTAGGTCGGCGCGTAGTAGTTGATCCCGAGCAGGTCGATCGGCGCCGCGATGATCTTCTCGTCGCCGTCCTGCACGAACACCGGCTCGACCATCCGCGCCACGTGCTCGCGGACGTCGTCCGGGTACCCCCCGGCCAACAGCGGATCGAAGAAGATCCGGTTGTGCAGGCCGTCGACGAGGCGTACGGCGGCGGCGTCGGCCGCGCTGTTCGGATCGGCGGCGCGTACGTCGGCGGGATTGAGGGTGACCCCGACCCGGCCGGCGCCGCCCGCGCGCAGCGCCTGAGCGGCCAGGCCGTGCGCGAGCAGCAGATGGTGTACGGCGGCGAAGGCCGCGCCCGGGTCCTGCACCCCGGGTGCGTGCACCCCGTTGCCGTAGCCGAGATAGGCCGAGCACCACGGCTCGTTGAGCGTCGTCCAGGTGCCGATCCGGTCGCCGAGTCGGGCGTACACGGCGGCGGCGTAGGTGGCGAAGTGCTCCGCGGTGTCACGGCTGGTCCACCCGCCCCGATCCTGCAACGTCTGCGGCAGGTCCCAGTGGTAGAGCGTGATGATCGGGTCGATGCCCCGGCCCA
Source organism: Micromonospora lutea (assembly GCF_016863535.1). Lineage (GTDB taxonomy): Bacteria > Actinomycetota > Actinomycetes > Mycobacteriales > Micromonosporaceae > Micromonospora > Micromonospora lutea. Next base: position 1,236 of record NZ_BOPB01000011.1, on the reverse strand, counting down.
GCAGCGCGTCCGTCAGTCGGTCGTAGAAGTCCAGGCCACGTGGGTTGATCGGGCCGCTGCCGTCGGGCTGGATACGGGGCCAGGACACCGAGAAGCGGTACGCCTGCAACCCCAGCTCCGCCATCAGCGCGACGTCTTCGGCGTACCTGTGGTAGTGGTCGCAGGCGACGTCCCCGGTGTGGCCGGCGTGCACCTTGCCCGGGGTACGGCTGAAGGTGTCCCAGATCGACTCGCCGCGCCCGTCGTCGCGGGACGCCCCCTCGATCTGGTACGCCGCGGTGGCCGCACCCCAGAGAAAGTTGTCCGGAAATCTCAACTCAGTCACGCCTTGACCGCACCTTCCATGATCCCGCCAATGATCTGGCGACCGAAGAGGACGAATACCAGCAGCAGGGGCAGTGTGGCGATGGCCGTGCCGGTGAAGACCTGGGACATGTCCTGGTAGTAACCGTCGGACAGGGCCCGCAACGATAGCTGCACGGTGGGATTCTCCGGGTCGTTGAGTACCGCGTAAGGCCAGAGGAAGTCGTTCCAGGTGGTCATGAAGGTGAGTAGACCGAGCACGGCGGCGGCCGGCCGCAATGCCGGCACCACCACGTTCCAGTAGATGCGGGCGGTACCGCAACCGTCCACCCGGGCTGCCTCGATCAGCTCGCTGCTGACCGCCTGCCCGGCGTACTGCCGCATCATGAACACCCCGAACCCGGTCACCAGCGCGGGCAGGATCACGGCCGGCAGCCGGTCGTTCAGGTCCAGCTTCGTCATCAGCATGTACAGCGGGATGATGCCGAGCTGGGTGGGCACCATCATGGTCGCGATGATGATCATCAATAGTGCGTTGCTGCCCCGGAAACGCAGCTTGGCGAAGGCGAATCCGGCCAGTGTGGAGAAGAGCACCACCGAGATGGTGACCACCGTGGCGACGATCGCCGAGTTGATCAGACCGGCCAGGAAGTAGGCGTCGGTGTTGGCGAACAGCCGGGAGATGTTGGCGCCCAGGTTGCCGCCGGGGGTCACCGGGGGTGGCAGCTGCCCCATCGCGTCGCTGGACCGGCTGGCCACCACGAACATCCAGTAGATCGGGAAGACCGACAGGACCGCGGCGGCGATCAGGGCGAAGTACGTCAGCGGGCTCGCCCGCCACAGCCTGCTCATCGCGCCACCTCGCTTCGCTCGGCGTCGCGATGAGCCACCACCGCACTGAGCCTGATGATTCGCTCGCTGCGCTCGCTCATC
>NZ_BOPB01000010.1 GCF_016863535.1 Micromonospora lutea | reverse complement strand
GCGCCACCTCGCTTCGCTCGGCGCCGCGATGAGCCACCACCGCACTGAGCCGAATGATTCGCTCGCTGCGCTCGCTCATCGGGAGCTTCCCTTCCGCTTGCCGGTGTCCGGTCGGGCACCCGCGCCGAGCCGGCGGATGATCAGAACGTTGATCGCCGCGACGATGGCGATCAGGGCGAAGAGCAGCCAGGCGACCGCGGATCCGTAGCCGAAGTTGTAGTAGGGCGCGAAGGCGTTCTCGAACATGTACATGGTCATCGTCTGCGACTCGCGCATCGGCCCGCCGCGGATCGCGTTGGTGCCGGAATGGAACAGCCGCGGTTCGGTGAACAGCTGAAGTCCGCCGATCGTGGAGATGATGACGCAGAAGATGATCGTCGGCTTGAGCAGCGGCACGGTGATGGTCCAGAACTGTCGGGCCCGGTTCGCACCGTCGATCGCCGCTGCCTCGTAGAGGTCGCGGGGGATGGCCTGCATGGCAGCGAGGAAGATCAGGGCGTTGTAGCCGGTCCAGCGCCAGTCGACCATGGTCGAGATGGCGATCCACGAGGCGAAGCGGTTGGACTTCCATTCGATGCCGTCGACGCCAACCAGTTCGAGCAGCCAGTTGATCATGCCGAACTCGCGGCCGAAGAGCACCCCGAACACGATCGCCACGGCGGCCGTGGAGGTGACGTTGGGCACCAGCACCGCCATCCGCCAGCCGGTACGCATGCGAAGTTGCCGGTTGAGCAGGTTCGCCAACCAGAGCGCGGCGAGTAGCTGCGGGACGGTGCTGATGACGAAGATGCCGAGGGTGTTGACCACCGAGTGCCAGAAGTCGCTGTCGACCAGCAGCCGCGTGTAGTTGTCCGCGCCGACGAAGGTGGGATCGCTGCCCAACAGGTCCCAGTCGTGCAGGGAGACCCAGAAGGTGTACGCCAGCGGCCAGGCCCCGAAAATCGCGAAGACCACGAAGAACGGTGCGATGTAGAGGTAGGGCGAGTACTTCGCGTCGATCCGGCTCAGCCGGCCGGCCCGGGACGGGCGGGTGCCACGCGGCGCGGGTGTGGCCGGTGGTCGCGCGTCGAGCTGCAACGCCATGACCCGTTGACTCCTTTCCACGCCCCCGCCCCGCGCCGGTCCAGGGCGGTCCGCCGTACACGTCGGGTGGACGCGGCTGACCCTGGACCGGCGGCGGGGGTGGGGCCGTCGGGCCGGTTACTTGGCGGCGGCCTTCTTGGCGTTGTTGATCGCGTCCTGCCAGGCCTGCTCGGGGTTGCGCTGCCCCAGCTCGACGGTGCGGACCGCGTTCTCCACCTCGGTGCGGACGGCCTGGTTCTTCGGGCCCATGTAGACCGGCTTCAGCGTCTTCGCGCCCTCACCGAAGATCTTGCCAACCGGTGCGTTGGAGAAGTACGCATTGGTGGCCTCGGTGATGGCTGGGTCGTTCAGCGCCTCCGGCGAGGAGGGCAGCGGGCCCTTGGCCTTGAAGGCGCCGATGTGGCCCTCGGTGCTGGTCAGGAACTTGGCCAGCTTGACGGCCTCCTCCTGGTGCTTGCTCTGCTGTGGCACGGCCAGGTGCGAGCCGCCCCAGTTGCCGCCGTTGCCCGGCACCCGGGCGATGTCCCACTTTCCGCTGGCCTCCGGCCCGGCATTGCCCTCGATCACACCGGTCATCCAGGCGGGGCAGGCGATGGTGGCGAACTTGGTCTGCTTGAAGGCCGAAACCCACTCCTCCGACCAGGAGCCGTACTTGCCGGACAGACCGGCGTTGATGATGTTCATGGTGGTGTCCCAGGCCTGCTTCACCGCCGGGTTGCTCTCCACCACCAGGTTGTCGCTGGTGTCGTAGTAGTGGTAGCCCTGCGCGTTGCCGGCTGTCTGGAGCACGATCGTGTTGAAGGTGTTGGTGGCGGCGTCCAGGAATGAGGCCCCGGTGTTGGCGGCCTTGAACTTCTGCCCGGTGGCGACGTAGTCCTCCCAGGTCGGCCAGAGTTCGGAAACCTTCTCGCGGTCGGTGGGCAGGCCCGCCTTCTCGAAGAGGTCCGTGCGGTAGCACATCGCCATGCCACCGACGTCGGTGCCGAGCCCGATCAGCTTCTGACCGTCGGCGGTGAGCCCCTGGTTCCACTTCCACTCCAGGAAGTTTCCCTTGAGGTCGGCGGCGCCGTGGTCGAGCAGGTTGACGAAGTTGTCCGGGTTGGCCTTGTACTCGACCATCAGGCCCTCTTCGATGGCGACCACGTCGCCGGCGCCCTTGCCGGCGGCGAGCCACTGGGTCAGCTTCGGCGAGTACTCGTCGAGGTTGCCGCCGGTGCCCCGCTCGACGATCTTGATGTTCGGGTTGGCGTCCATGTACTGCTGGTAGAGCTGCTCGTAGCCGAACTGCCCGAAGACGTCGACGGTGAGCGTTATCTTGCCGTCTCCGGCGGCCTCGTCGCCGCCGCCGCAGCCGCTGGCGACGAGCAGGACGCCGGTGGCGGCCAGAGCGACCGCCGCGAGGCGGTGACGCGGGAATGTGCCCATGGTGTGATGACCCCTCTCAGGTCGGGTGGTGGTGGCGCAGGCTGTCTGAGAGCGCTCTCTCGTAGCCTGCGGGCCGGCACCGGACGTGTCAAGAGAGCGCTCTCTCAGGAGGGTCACAGAATGGCCACGAGCCGGCCTCGGGCATCACCGGGCCGGCTCGTGGCCGTCGTCGCACCTACCGCACGGCCCCGGCCGGAGCATGGCGGTGCGGGGAGATCAGCCGGTGCGGACGCCGTCGAGCAGCTCGCGGTCACCGGCGACGGTGAGCGTGTCGAAGCTGACCCGTCCCCAGAGCGCCAGCAACAAGTCGCTGGCCGTGCCACTGACCTGCACCCGCGCATGATGGTCGTCGTGGTCGAGGATGGTGCCGGTGTCGAGCAGGGCGACACCGGTACCACGCAGCCGCAGGTACCACTCCTGGGCGGCGTCGGTGGCGGTCAGCCGGACAACCCCTTGCCACGGGCCGCCCGACCTGCGTCGACCCGCGGGCAGCCAGGTGTCCAGCACCTCGCTCACCCCGTCGGCCGCGAGCTTGGCCTCGATCGGCTCACCCGAGGCGATGGCGAGCTGGGCGTCCCAGCGGTGCACCGCCGTCTCGTGGGCCATCCGGCGCGGCCAGAAGCCCGCCTTCTTCGGCTGGGGGGCCCAGTTCCACGCCGGTGCCTCCGGGTCGAGAGCGTCGAAGAGCGCCATCAGTTCGTCGTACGCCTGCTGCCACTGCTGCACGGCGGTGACGCCCGCAACGGGCTCGACCGGCTGTGACCGGCTCTGCTGCGGCGCCGTCGGATCACCCGAGCCGGCCACGTCGTGCACCCACCGATAGATTCCGGCGAGGTGGCGGGTCAGGTCGTTCACGCTCCAACCGGGGCAGGACAACACAGGAGTCTCGGGTGGCGCCTCGGCCACTGCGGCGGCGAAGGCCGGGCCCTCGGCCCGGAGCGCCCCGATCCAGAAGTCCTTGGTGCCGTGCAATCTGCTCATCGCCATCCTCCCGGGGGTGACCGGGCTACCAGTGGGTGCCACGGCTACCTCTCAGCCTAGGGTGAGAGGCGTGTCTGACGTCTACGCCCAGCCGACAGCCGCCGCTCAACCCGCCAGCACGGGCGAACTGGCGCAATACACGACATTGTGCCTGGGCGGACCGGCTGGCAGGGTCGTCACCGCCACCAACGCCGACGAGTTGGTCAGCCAGGTACGCGAGGCGGGCTCCGAGATCCTCCTGATCGCCGGCGGCAGCAACGTGGTGATCGGTGATGCCGGCTTCCCCGGCACGGTGGTTCTCGTCCGCTCCCGGGGACTGCGGGTGCTGGCCGAGGACGAGCAGACCGTGACGATACGGGTCGAGGCCGGTGAGCCGTGGGACGACCTGGTCGCCGCGACGGTACGCAACGGCTGGTCGGGGCTGGAGTGCCTGTCCGGCATCCCCGGCTCGACCGGTGCCACCCCGATCCAGAACGTCGGGGCGTACGGGCAGGAGGTCGCCGAGACGATCATCGCCGTGCAGGTCTACGACCGGATCGCCGGAACCGTCGGTCAGGTCGAGACCACGGCCTGCGGCTTTGCCTACCGGTCCAGCATCTTCAAGTGCAACGAGCGCTGGGTGGTGCTCTCAGTGGACTTCCGGCTGGCCCGCTCGCCGCTGTCCGGCCCGGTGCGCTACGCGGAGCTCGCCCGGGCGCTCGGCGTCGAGGTCGGTGACCGGGTGCCGTTGGCACAGGCCCGGTCCACGGTGCTGCGGCTGCGCGCCGGTAAGGGCATGGTGCTCGACGCGGGCGACCCGGATACCCGTTCCGTCGGTTCGTTCTTCACCAACCCGATCCTCGACGCCGCCGCGTACGAGCACCTGCGGCAGCGGGCCGTCGACCTGGGTGAGCCGCCGTCCTGGCCCGGTGCCGGCGACACGGTCAAAGTCAGCGCCGCCTGGTTGATCGACAAGGCCGGCTTCGGCAAGGGGTATTCCGGTCCCGGGGGCACCGCCATCTCCACCAAGCACACCCTCGCCCTGACCAACCCCACCGGCGCCGCCAGCACCGACGCCCTGCTCACCCTGGCCCGGGAAATCCGCGACGGTGTCCACGCCCGCTTTGGCGTTTCCCTCCACCCCGAACCCGTCCTCATCAACTGCACCCTCTGACCCCTCCGCCCCTTTCCCCGTTGATCATGAGGTTAACGCCTCGGAGAGCGCTCACCCCGGGTAACAACCTCATGATCAACGGGAGGGGTGGGGGAGACGGCGGACCAGGGGAGGGTCAGTTGGCCTCGGCGCCAGTGGCGGGGGCGGTCGAGGACCGGCCAGCCCTGGGCGCGGACGGCGGCCACGGTGTGCAACCAGCGCTGGCGGGGGCCGAAGGGGACGTAACCTGCGGCGGCGTGCCAGGCGTCGTCCAGCGCCCGGATCAGGTCGTGGATCCGTTCACCCGGTACGTTGCGGTGGATCAGCGCCTTCGGCAGCCGCTCGGCCAGTTCGGCCGGACTGCCGAGGGTCGTCAGCCGGGCGGCCAGGGTCAGCGAGCGTGGCCCGTCGGCGTCGAGCAGCACCCACCCGCCGAGCCGCCCCAACTCGTCACAGGTCCCCTCCACCAGCAGCCCGCCGGGGGCCAGCCCGGCGCACAGCGTGCTCCAGGCGTCGGCCACCTCGCTCTCGTCGTACTGGCGCAGCACGTTGAACGCGCGGACCAGCGCGGGCCGTAGACCGGCCAGTTCGAAGCCGCCTCGGGCGAAGGTGAGCCCCGGTGGGTCGGCGGCGGGCTGCGCGTCGGCCACGCGTATCGGATCGATCTCCAACCCGACCATCCGTACGTCGGCCCTGACGCGGGCGGCGAGCCGGGCGCGCAACTCCACAGTGGTCACCGGGGTCGCACCGTAGCCGAGGTCCACGACCAGCGGGTCCGCTGCGGCGCGCAGCGGGTCGGCGCAGGCCTCCACGATCCAGTTGTCCACCCGGCGGAGCCGGTTGGGGTGGGTGGTCCCCCGGGTCACCGCACCGAGCGGTCGGGATGCCCGCGATGCCATCGTCGAGACCGGATCAGGTGGCCCGGTGCACCTTGTGCTGGGCGGCCTGGGCCAGCGGCCGGACCACGAGACGGTCCACGTTGACGTGCTGCGGGCGGGTGGCGCACCAGGCGATACAGTCGGCGACGTCCTCGGCGAGCAGCGGCTCGGCAACACCGGCGTAGACCGCTTCCGCCTGCGCGACGTCCCCGCCGAAGCGGGTCAACGAGAACTCGTCGGTCTTCACCATGCCCGGGTCGATCTCGATCACCCGCACCGGGCGCCCGCACAGCTCCAGCCGTAGCGTGCCGGCGACCGCGGTCTGCGCGTGCTTCGCCGCGGTGTAGCCACCGCCACCTTCGTACACGGTGAAGCCGGCGGTCGAGGAGACGACGACGATCGTGCCCGCCCCGGATGCCTCCAGCATCGGCAGCAGCGCCTGGGTGACCCGCAGCGTGCCGAGCACGTTGACGTCGTACATCCACTGCCAGTCACCGATCGCGCCGGACTCCACCGGGTCCAGACCACGTGCCCCGCCCGCGTTGTTCACCAGGAGGGTCACCGGCCCGCCGGCCTGCTGCGCGGCCCGGGCCAGGTCGGCCACCGACTCGTCGGAGGTGACGTCGCAGCCCACCGCGGTGGCGGAGCCGCCGGCGGCGCTGATCTCGGCGACCAGCTCGACCAGGCGGTCGGTACGCCGTGCTGCGGCAAGCACGTGGAAGCCCTCAACGGCGAGCCGCCGGGCGGTGGCGGCGCCGATCCCGCTGGACGCTCCGGTGACGATCACGACACGACTCATCTGGCCATTCTCGCTCGCGGGTGGCCGGCGGGAGACGGCACGGTCGCCATGAGGTCGGTCACGCCCGGGGGCCTGCCCGACGTATTTCCCGCCGCCGATCGGGAAGATGACATCCGGCGTGAAGTGTTGACGCAGTAGCGCCGGTCGTGCAGGACGGCATCAACCGTGGCAAAGGGAGCGGACGTGGCGGAAGAGCACACCGGTGTCGGTCGTCAGCGAGGTTCCCTGCCCTGGCCGCGACCCCGGCGGATCGCGACCCTGTCGGTGCACACCTCACCGCTGCACCAGCCGGGCACCGGGGACGCTGGCGGCATGAACGTCTACATCCTCGAGGTTTCCCGGCGGCTGGCCGAGGCGAACGTCGAGGTCGAGATCTTCACTCGGACCACCTCGGGTGACCTGCCGCCGGTGGTGGAGGTGGCTCCGGGGGTGCACGTCCGGCACGTGATGGCCGGCCCGCTGGAGGGTCTGACCAAGGAGGAACTGCCCGGTCAGCTCTGCGCGTTCACCGCTGGCGTGCTGCGTGCCGAGGCGGCCCGCCCGCCCGGCCACTACGACCTCATCCACTCCCACTACTGGCTCTCCGGGCAGGTCGGCTGGCTTGCCAAGGACCGCTGGGGGGTGCCGCTGGTACACACCGCGCACACGCTGGCCAAGGTGAAGAACGCGCAGTTGGCCGTCGGCGACCGACCGGAGCCCAAGGCCCGGGTGATCGGTGAGGAGCAGGTGGTCGCGGAGGCGGATCGGCTGGTCGCGAACACCCGGGTCGAGGCACGGGACCTGATCGACCGGTACGACGCCGAGCCCACCCGGGTCGCGGTGGTCGAGCCCGGCGTCGACCTGGAACGGTTCCGTCCCGTCGCGGGCGACCGGGATGCCGCCACCATCGCGGCCAGGGTCCGGCTGGGCCTGCCGACCCGTGGCCACCTGGTGGCCTTCGTCGGGCGGATCCAGCCGCTGAAGGCACCCGACGTGCTCATCCGTGCGATCGCCGCCCTGCGTGCGCGGGATGCCGAGCTGGCCGGCGAGGTCGCGGTGGTGATCTGCGGTGGCCCCAGCGGCACCGGGCTGGACCGGCCCACCGCGCTGATGGAGCTGGCCGCCTCGCTCGGCGTCGCCGACCGGGTGCACTTCCTGCCGCCGCGCACCGGAGCGGAACTGCCCCTGCTCTACCAGGCGGCCGACCTGGTCGCCGTGCCGTCGTACAACGAATCCTTCGGTCTGGTCGCCCTGGAGGCCCAGGCCTGCGGTACGCCCGTGGTGGCCGCCGCCGTCGGCGGCCTGGTCACCGCAGTGCGCGACCAGGTCAGCGGGGTGCTGGTGCGCGGACACGACCCGGCGGACTGGGCGGGTACGCTGGCCCGCCTGCTGCCCGACCGGGTCCGACGGGAACAGTTGTCCGTCGGCGCCGCCCGGCACGCCCGGAACTTCTCCTGGCATCGCACCGCGGCCGGCCTGCTCGCCGTCTACGGTGAGGCGATCGCCGACCATCGGGCCGGTCTGACCGCCGCGCTCACCAGCTCCTGCTGCTGAGCGCCGGACGGTCCCGGCTCGCCCCACCAGGGCGGCGATGACCGACCGGCAGCCGGGCGGTGCGGTGGTGATCGCCGTAGAGTTGGTCGGATGAGCGACCTCGGTGCCCTGATCGAGTCCGTCTGCGCGGAGCGGGAACTCGCCTGCGAGTCCACTGGCCCGGGGTCGTACGCGGTGACCCTGCCCGGTACGCACAAGCTCAAGACGGTCTGCAATCTGATCGTCGGTGAGCACGCGCTGCGGATCGAGGCGTTCGTGATGCGCCAGCCGGACGAGCGGCGTGAGGAGCTGTGGGCCTGGTTGCTGCAGCGCAACGCCAAGATGTACGCCGTCTCGTTCTCCATCGACGCGGTCGGCGACGTCTACCTCACCGGCCGGGTCAACCCGAACGGTGTCGACGCCGACGAACTGGACCGGCTGCTCGGTGCGGTGCTGTCCTACGCCGACGAGTCCTTCGACACCATGTTGGAGATCGGGTTCGGCAGCTCGATCCGCCGCGAGTGGGAGTGGCGGGTGAAGCGGGGCGAGTCGACCGCCAACCTGGCCGCCTTCGCGCACCTGTTCGAGCCTTCCGAAGCTGTTCGGTCGGCTCCGCCTGGCGCTGAAGGTTCGGACCGCTCCTGACGGGTAAGCCGCAGCGCGCGGTGCGGCGATGGGACCCGCCGCGCCGAGACGGCGAGTGTCGAGGAGCGTGAGCGTCCATGGCTCAGCGAAGCAGCTCGGGTCGCGGCGGGACCGCGACCAGGACCAAACGGCAGGGCGGTAACCAGACCCCGAACACGCCACGGATCTCCGAGTCGGAGATCTCCCGGATGCGGGTGGACGACATTCGGGGAGAGCTGCGGCGGTACGGGGTCTCCGGCATCTCGGCCCTGCGTAAGCCGGAGCTGGTGAAGACGCTGGCGAAGACGCTCCGGTCCGGCGGCGCCGGGCGCCGGAGCAGCGGTCCGGCCGGCCGGGCCAACGCCACGAAGGCATCCGGCACGCGCAAGGCGGCGTCCGGCCGGAACGCGCCGGGGCGGGCCAAGGCGGCGCCGGCGAAACGCGCCGCTCCGGCCCGCAAGGCCACCAGCGCGGCGGGTAGGTCGACCACCGGCACCGCCCGCAAGGCGACCAGCGCGGCACGCACCGGTGCGGCGGGTAGGAGCACGGCCGGAGCGAGGAAGTCGGCCCCGCGCAAGGCGACCACGAGTGGCACCGCCGCCGGTGGATCCCGCACCGAGGCCACCCGCGCGGGTAAGGCGGCACCCACCCGGCGGTCCGCCAGCGGTGGTGCCGCGCGGACCGGACGATCGAGTTCGCGGTCGATCCGATCGTCGCAGCTGATCTCCTCGCTCCAGGACCGGCCGGAGCGTGCCGGCCGCAGCCTGGTCACCACCAACCACGACGTCATCCGACGGTGGGCCCGGGAGCGCGGTGCCAAACCGGCGACGATCAGCGGTACCGAGCGCGAGGGCCGGGCCGGGGTGTTGACGTTCAACTTTCCGGGTTACCGGGAGAGCAGCCGGATCCGTGAGATCAGCTGGGACGAGTGGTTCCACACCTTCGACCTGCGGCGGCTGAACCTGATCTACCAGGAGCAGATGCGGGACGGCCGCCCGAGCAACTTCTTCCGGACCGAATCGCCAGATCGGGAGGACGGATGAAAGGTTTACGGGAATAGTCCTCGGGTACCCGCTGTTGGCCTGGACCGAGGGCCTAGGCAACCGTCCCCACAGGGGTTCGGTAGCTGTGACGGGCGAGACAGCCGCTCAGGTTGAATCGCAAGGTCTGGCCGCACTAACTTTATTGCACCGCGTTACGCTCGGAACCGTTCGGGGGAGCGGCGGATCGATCAGATCTGTGCAGCCGGGCGAGGCGCGGGGGACGGGTGGACCGACACCGTTGGGGGACGGTGGCCCACCTGTTTGACCGGCGGCGCGAGCGGGCGCCGCTTACGGGGGTGAGTGACGCCCGCCGCCGCCGGTCGTACGACGTCGAATGCCCGGTACGTCCGCGTACCGGGCATCACTGCGTTCAGTGGACCGTGTCCGGCTGTGCCGGATGGCGACCGACAGCGTTGGCCAGCGACGGGTCGACCGGTTCCTCCTGGCGGCGCAGGCTGGCCACGCGTCGTTCTCGCGACGGCCCGGCGAGCAGGTGCGCGCCGGCGGCCAGCAGACCCAGCGCAGCGATCAGCAACCAGTGCCTGTCGCCCCACCGTTGCAGGCTGAAGCCGCCGAGTGTCGGCGCGAGGAACGACGCCGCGGGGAAGGTCAGGTAGAACACCGACTGGTAGCGGGCTCGCAGCGCCGGTGGCGCCAGGTCCGCGTTGATCTGTGCGTTGGGTGGCGCGGCCAGCATCGAGCCGATCGTCCAGATCACGCAGGCGCCCAGGTAGAACGGGAGGTCGTCGGCGACGGCGAGCGCACCGAAGCCGACGGCGAGCAACGCCGTCGACAGGCCCAGCACGTGCGCCTTCCGGTGATTGTCGATGAGCCGGGGTACGAACAACTGGCCGAGCACGATCAGGACGCCGCCGAGGGCCACCACCATGCCGTACGACGACGGCCCCAGACCGTCGGCACGCATTGCCAGCGGCATGATCGTCGACGCCTGCATGGTCAGCACGGCCAGCACGAAGGTCAGCCCGACGAAGACCATGAAGTGTCGATCGGTCAGCGCGGTGTGCAGTCCTGGACGCCGCGACGGCCGGGCGCCGACGGCCGGACTCGCCGAGATCCGCCGTCGGGTCAGGGTCTCCGGAACCTTCCAGGCGATGAGCGCGGCAGTGGCCATCGTGGCGAAGGCGTCGACCAGGAACAGGGCCACGTAGCTCGCCTCGGCCAGTAGACCGGCCAGCACGGAGGCGACGGCCATGCCGAGGTTGAACGCCCAGAACTGCAGGTTGAAGGCGCGGGACCGACGGTGCTCCGGCACCACGTCGACGATCGCCGCGACGAAGGCCGGGCTCGGCATGGAATGCGTCACCCCGACCAGCAGGGCGAGTGCCGCGATGACGCCGAGGTGCTGGCTGAGGGCGAGTGCGACCATCAGGGCGGCGGTGACCAGATGCGCCGCGACCAGAGTCGACCGTCGACCCCAGCGGTCGGCCAGGACTCCACCGAGCAGCACGCCGGCCGCACCGCCCGCGCCGTACGCGCCGACCACCACACCGGCCAGCGCCTCGCTGGCGTCCCGGGCCGCGGTCAGGTAGAGCGACAGGAAGAGCATCGCGAACGCGCCGGCCCGGTTGATCAGCAGGCCGGCCCAGAGGTACCAGAAGGTTGCCGGCAGGCCCCCTGCCGTGTCGGTGAGCCAGCGACGAAGCGGGCCACCAGGTGGCCGTTCGTGCTGCTGCGCGGCCGGTACCCCGACCTCACCAATCTGTTCGGACACCTAACAGATCTTGCCCGGGTCGCCGGGCGGGACAGCCGCCGGGGGCGCGTTCACCCCTGGGACGTGGCCACCGGTTCGGCCGCCTGCGGGGCGGCAGGCTGCGGTGCGGTCGACTGCGCCGTGACGACCGGGGCGGCACCGGCGGTTCGTAGCGCAACGGCCCGCCGCTCCCGCGCCGGCCCGGAGAGCAGGTGACCCACCGCCATCACCAGGCCGATGACCGCGCAGCCGAACCAGAGCGTGGCGTTGCCGGCCTGTTCCCGCACCAGCCCGCCGAGGATCGGCGCCGCCGCCCCGGCCAGTTGCCAGGAGAGCGAGAAGACTCCCTGGTAGCGACCGCGCAACTCGGCCGGGGAGAGTTCGGCGATGAGGGTGGCGTTGGACGGCGAGTTGAGCATCTCGCCGAGGGTCCAGATCAGCACCGTCAGTCCGTAGAACCACGCGACCTCGGCGAACGCGGTCAGCCCGAAGCCGACGCCCATCACGATCGCGGCCAGGGCGAGCACATGCGAGCGGCTACGCCCCTTGATCAGTCGGGGCACGAAGAGTTGACCGGCCACGATCAGGACGCCGTTGAGCGCGATCACTGATCCATACGTGGCGGGGCTCAGGCCGGAGTCGGCCATCGCGATCGGCAGCATCGAGATGTGTTGCAGGAAGACCAGTGCCCCGAGGAGGTTCAGGGTGACGAAACCGAGGTACACCCGGTCGCTCAGGATGGTCCGGAGGGCTCCGGCCGGGGCACTGCCGCGGGGCATGTCGACGGTGACCGTCCGGGTCTCCCGCACCTTCACAAAGATGATCAGCGCGGTGACCACCGTGGTCGCCGCGTTGACCACGAAGAGCAGCAGGTACCCGGCCTGGGCGGCGAAGCCGGCGAGCACCGCGGCGCAGGCGAAGCCGAGATTGATCGCCCAGTAGTTGAGCGAGAAGGCGCGCAACCGATCCCGCTCCGGGACCACGTCGATCATCATGGCGCCGAATGCGGGGCGGGCCGCCTCGGCGAAGAGGCCGAGCAGCAACGCACCCGCCGCGACCGTCCACAGGTCACGGGCGAAGCCCAGGGCGAGCATCATGGTCGCGGCGCCCAGGTGAGCGGTGAGCAGGGTCGGCCGGCGGCCCCACCGGTCGGTCAGGGTGCCGCCGGCGGTGGTGCCGACCGCGCCGCCGACGCCCCAGGCGCCGATGACCAGGCCGGCCTGCGAGGCGGAGAAGCCGCGCTCCTGGGTCAGGTAGATGGCGAGGAAGACCAGGACGAACGAGCCAAGCCGGTTGATCAGCGTGCCCGTCCAGAGGTACCAGAAGGTTCTCGGTAGCCCACCTGTGGTGTCCCGGAACCAACCCCGCATCGCGCGCACGCCGGCGCCCCCGTTCCCCGTAATGCCTGAAGATCTATTGGATCCTTACCAACCTAGTGGCGTGCCCGAATCAAGGTCACCTGCATTTCCACGTGGTGGTCGTCACCACCCTTCCCGCGCGTGCCGCTCCGGGTTGCGGCAGGATGATCGGCATGACAGCTAGCGAGGGGCCCACCGTCGGGACGCTGGTCCTGCTTCGGCACGGCGAAAGCGACTGGAACGCCAAGAACCTCTTCACCGGCTGGGTCGACGTCGACCTGACCGCGAAGGGGGAAAATGAGGCGCGCCGCGGCGGCGAGCTGCTGCGCGAGCACGGCCTGCTGCCGGACGTGGTGCACACCAGCGTGATGCGCCGCGCCATCCGGACCGCCGAGTTGGCGTTGAACGCCGCCGACCGGCACTGGATCGCGGTGCGCCGGTCGTGGCGGCTCAACGAGCGCCACTACGGCGCGCTGCAGGGCAAGAACAAGAAGCAGACCCTGGAGGAGTACGGCGAGGAGCAGTTCATGCTCTGGCGCCGGTCGTACGACACCCCGCCGCCGCCGATCGCGGACGACGACGAGTGGTCGCAGGTGGGCGATCCTCGGTACGCGCTGCTGCCGACCGAGCTGATGCCGCGTACCGAGTGCCTCAAGGATGTCGTCGAGCGGATGCTGCCGTACTGGTACGACTCGATCGTGCCGGACATCCTGGCCGGCCGCACGGTGCTGGTGGCCGCGCACGGCAATTCGCTGCGGGCGCTGGTCAAGCACCTGGACCAGATCAGCGATGAGGCGATCGCGAAACTCAACATCCCCACCGGAATCCCGCTGCGCTACGACCTGGACCCGCTGCTGCGTCCCCAGACGCTGGGCGGCACCTACCTCGACCCGGAGGCGGCGAAGGCGGCCGCTGCGGCGGTGGCCAACCAGGGTCGCTGACTGACCGACCGTGAGATCGCGACGAGGGGCCCCGACGCTGACCGGGGCCCCTCGTGGTGTTCAGGTCGGGGTGTTCAGGCGGGAGTGACGGTCTCGCCCGTGATCAGGTAGACCACGTGCTCGGCGCTGTTGACCGCGTGGTCGGCGAAGCGCTCGTAGAAGCGACCGAGCAGAGTGGCGTCGATGGCGGTCTCCACGCCGTACGGCCAGTCCGCGCCGAGCAGCACCCCGAACAGCCCTCTGTGCAGATCGTCCATCGCGTCGTCGTCGCCGTCCAACTCGGCCGCGAGGTCGGCGTCGGGGCGGGCGAGCACCGAGGCGATCTTCCCCGCCATCCGGTCGGCGATGTTCGCCATGTCCGTGAAGACCGGGCGCAGCTCGGCTGGCACGGCCGGCGACGGGTGCCGGCGCAGTGCCGTCTTGGCGACGTGTTCGGCCAGGTCACCCATGCGTTCCAGGTCGGCCGCCACGTGCAGCGCGGTGATCATGGCGCGCAGGTCGGAAGCGACCGGGGCCTGCCGGGCCAGGACGTCGCAGACCCGCTCCTCGATCTGACGGTAGAGTCCGTCGATCTCCGCGTCCCGCTCGATCACGGACTCGGCCGCTCGACGGTCGGCGGTGAGCAGGGCCCGGGTCGCCTGCCGCAGCGCCGCCCGAACTCCCTCGGCCATCTCGACCAGCTGGTGGCTGACGGCCTGAAGGTCGGCCTGGAACTCGTCGCGCATCCTCACGTCCTGTCCATCGGTGCCGGCGACCCGCCGGCGGGGTTGTGCCAGGTACGCCGCCAAGCTAGGGCCCCCGGGCGGACCGGAGGTGAACGCTGATGAACGAGGGCGGACGCGTGGGTGAACTTTCCCGGAAGTGAGAGTGCTTCGTCCTGTTCTGGGCGATAGCCAGGTCGACAATGACCCTACGATCGCCGGGTGACGTGGGCGTTGACGGTGGCTGCGGCCCTGGTGATCGGGGTGATCGCCGGCGCGTGGTTGTCCCGCGTGGTCCCCACGACGCGCCGGCCGACCCGGTCCAGGCAGAGCCGGTGGGTTGGTTTCCAGTTCGGTAAGGGGAGGCACGCGATCGTCGACGAGGTGCAGGTCGGGCTGGGCCGTCGTGCGATCGACTCGCTGCGCGCGGGAGTCGTGGTCCTGGACGAGGATGACGTGCCCGTGCTGACCAATCCGGCGGCGCGGGCGATGGGGCTGCTGCGGACCGGCGCCCGGCCGGGTTCGATCATGGCGCATCCGCTGGTCCGTACCCTGGCGGGGCAGGTACGGCGCACCGGCGTGCGGCGCGAGATCGAGCTCGACCTGCCCCGAGGTCGCGGCAACGCCGAGGAGAACCCGCTCGGCGTGCACCTGCGGGCGATGGGACTGGGCAGCGGCTACATCGCGGTGGAAGCGGTCGACGTGACCGAGTCGCACCGGTTGGCCCGGGTCCGTCGGGACTTCGTGGCCAACGTCAGCCACGAACTGAAGACCCCGATCGGTGCGTTGCAACTGCTCGCCGAGGCCCTGCTGGACGCCACCGAGCCGGCCGAGGCGGAGCGGCCGGAACTCTCCGAGGACCTGGTCGCGGCCCGGCGCTTCGCCGAACGCATCCAGCACGAGTCGACGCGGCTGGGGCGGCTGGTGCAGGAACTGCTGGAACTGACCCGGCTCCAGGGCGCCGAACCGCAGCCGGCACCGGAGGCGGTCGCGGTGGACTGGGTGATCTCCGAGGTGATCGATCGCACCCGGACCGCCGCCGCCGCTCGTCGGATCGAGGTGACGGTCGAAGCCGAGCGGGGACTGATGCTGTACGGCAGTGACAACCAGCTCGCCACCGCGGTGGCGAATCTGGTGGAGAACGCCCTCAACTACTCCGGCGAGGACAGGACGGTACGCATCGCCGCTCGGGCGACCGGGGATCAGGTGGAGATCGCGGTCACCGACCAGGGCATCGGCATCGCCCCCACCGACGTCGACCGCATCTTCGAGCGGTTCTACCGGGCCGATCAGGCCCGCTCGCGGGCGACCGGCGGCACCGGCCTGGGGCTGGCGATCGTCAAACACATCGCGAGCAACCATGGCGGCCGGGTGGATGTGACGAGCACTCTTGGTGGTGGGTCGACGTTCACCCTCCGGCTGCCGGCCCGCCCGCCGGACGACCTGCTGGCGACGCTGCCGTCCATCGGGATCGAGGCCGATCCGGACAGGTCGCGGCAGGGCTGACCGCGTGTGGGATCAAACCGGGCTCGGTCCGGTTCGACCGATGGAAAGGAAAAGCCGTTGAGTCGCGTACTGGTGGTTGAGGACGAGGAGTCGTTCTCAGACGCCCTGTCGTACATGCTCCGCAAGGAGGGGTTCGAGGTTTCCGTGGCTGCCACGGGGACGTCGGCGCTCACCGAGTTCGATCGGACCGGCGCCGATATCGTCCTGCTCGACCTGATGCTGCCGGAGATGTCCGGTACCGAGGTCTGCCGTCAACTGCGCCAGCGCTCGCAGGTGCCGATCATCATGGTCACCGCGCGGGACAGCGAGATCGACAAGGTGGTCGGCCTGGAGATCGGCGCCGACGACTACGTGACCAAGCCGTACTCTCCCCGGGAACTGGTCGCCCGGATCCGGGCGGTGCTGCGCCGGCACAGCTCGGAGACTCCCGAGTCGGTGGTGCCGACCCTCGCCGCCGGACCGGTCCGGATGGACGTCGAACGGCACGTGGTGACCGTGAACGGGGCCACGGTGCAGCTGCCGCTCAAGGAGTTCGAGCTACTTGAGCTGCTGCTTCGCAACGCGGGTCGGGTGCTCACCCGGGGCCAGTTGATCGACCGTGTCTGGGGTGCCGACTACGTCGGCGACACGAAGACGCTGGACGTACACGTCAAACGGCTGCGCTCCAAGATCGAGCCGGAGCCCTCCGCCCCCCGCCACATCGTCACGGTGCGTGGTCTCGGCTACAAGTTCGAGCCCTGATCCGAGCCCACCGCATCGCCTCCCGACCGCCGCCGGGTCGACCGGGAGAGGGTTCCGCGTGACGCGAACGTCAGACGCCGCCGTCGGCGGGGTGGGGAGCGACGAGACCCTGCCGGGCCCGGGCCACGCACAGCTCGGCCAGTTTGGCGTACCCGGCCTCGCCGATGAGTGCGGTCAGTTCCGGGGCGTACGACAGGTACATCGGGTCGGTGCCCACGTGCGCGTCGGTGGAGGAGGTGCACCACCAGTCGAGATCGTGCCCACCGGCACCCCAGCCGCGCCGGTCGAACTCGGCCAGCGTGGACACCAGCACCTTCGTGTTGTCCGGCCGCTTGACCCATTCCTGGTCCCGACGGATCGGCAACTGCCAGCACACGTCCGGTTTGTACTCCAGCGGATGCGCCCCGTCGCGTAGTGCCTGGGCGTGCAACGCGCAACCGCCCCCGCCCGGGAAGCCCGCGTCGTTGAGAAAGACGCACGGTCCGTCCGCCCCCTGGGTGGCGGTACGACGCGCCGGAGTCTTGCCGTCGACGGTGTCGTTCTCGGTCCAGTTCTTGAAACCGCGCCGATAGTGCTGCCAGGTCTGTGGCGTCAGTCGCTTCACCGCGGCACGAACTCGCGACTCGTCGTCGGAATCGGTGAAGAACGCACCGTGCGAGCAGCAGCCGTCGGCCGACCGACCGGCAACGATGCCGTGACAACCCCGGCCGAAGATGCAGGTCCACCGGGACAGCAACCAGGTGAGGTCGGCCCGGATCAGGTGCCGCTCGTCCGCCGGGTCGACGAACTCGATCCACTCTCGGGGGAAGTCCAGCGGCACTTCCCGGCTGCGCGGATCGGCCGGGTCGTCCACCAGCACACGCAGTTCGATCTGCCCTGTCACCTGGCCAGCGTACGCGTGGTGGGGCAGGTAGGCCGCCGAGTGGCGCGAACCGGGTGGGCCTAGGGTTCTTCCATGCGACTGGGTGTCCTCGACGTCGGTTCGAACACGGTGCACCTGCTGGTTGTCGACGCACATCGCGGGGCGCACCCCTGGCCGGCGCACTCGGAGAAGGCGGTGCTGCGCCTGGCCGAGCAGATCGGTCCGGACGGCGCGCTCGGCGAGGTCGGCGCGGACGCCCTGGTCCAGGCGGTGGACGCAGCGCGTACGGCGGCCACCGGACTGAAGGTGGACGAACTGATCGCCTTCGCCACCTCCGCGGTGCGCGACGCCACCAACGCGGCCGACGTACTGGCCCGGGTACGGGACTCCACCGGCGTACGGCTGGAGGTGCTCTCCGGTGCCGACGAGGCGCGGATGACGTTCCTCGCGGTCCGGCGGTGGTTCGGGTGGTCGGCGGGGCGGCTGCTGGTGCTGGACATCGGCGGCGGCTCGCTGGAGATCGCGGCCGGTATCGACGAGGATCCGGACGTCGCGGTGTCCCTGCCCCTCGGGGCCGGTCGGTTGACCCGGGACCGGCTCGGCGTGGATCCGGAGAGCACCGTCCCGCCCGCGCCGGAGACGGTGGAACTGTTGCGGCAGTACGTCGACGCTCAGCTTGATCCAGTCGTCGAGCGGATGACCGAGGTGGGCTGGGAACGGCCGGTGGCGACCTCCAAGACGTTCCGTACGCTGGCCCGGCTCGCCGGTGCGGCACCCAGCGGAGCCGGGCTCTGGGCCCGACGTCGGCTCACCCGGTCCGGGCTACGACAGGTGCTCGGCTTCATCCGGCACATCCCGCCCGCGCAGTTGGTCGAGTTGGAGGGGGTCAGCGTGGGGCGGTCCCATCAACTGCTGGCCGGTGCCGTGGTCGCCGAGGCGGTGATGCGTCGACTCGGGGTGGACTCCGTGGACGTCTGTCCGTGGGCCTTGCGCGAGGGTGTGATCCTCAGCCGGATGGATCGCCTGGCTTCGGTGTGATCCCCGTCGTCCACGCTGTCCGGTTTACGTATTCTCGTCATGATGTCTCAACGCGGGGCGGCTACCCTCGGTGGTGTGACTTCCCACGTCCCGGTGCTCCTGTCCAGTTCCTCGGTCTTCCCTGAGCGGACCGCGGCGGCGTTTCAGCTGGCCGCGGCGCACGGCTATGACGGCCTTGAGGTGATGGTCTGGACCGATCAGGTCAGCCAGGACGCGGGCGCGCTGCGGGGACTGTCCGAGCATTACGGGGTGCCGGTGCTTTCCGTCCACGCCCCCTGTCTGCTGGTCACGCAGCGGGTGTGGAGCTCCGACCCGTGGGAGCGGCTCCGCCGGGCGGCGGTGCTGGCCGAGACCCTGGAAGCGCCGACCGTCGTGGTGCACCCGCCCTTCACCTGGCAGCGGGACTACGCGCGAGGCTTCGCGGACGGGCTCGCCCGGGTGGCCAGCGAGTTCGGCGGCCTGCGGTTCGCCGTGGAGAACATGTTTCCGGTACGGATGGCCGGCCGTCAGTTCGTCCCGTACGTGCCCGGTTGGGATCCCACCCAGGCCGGTTACGCCTCGTACACGCTCGACCTGTCGCACTGCGCGGCCTCGCACACCGACGCGCTGGCGATGGCCGACCGGATGGGTGACGGCTTGGCGCACGTGCACCTCGGTGACGGCACCGGCGAGGGGCGCGACGAGCACCTGGTGCCGGGGCGCGGCAACCAGCCCTGTGCCGAGCTGCTGCGCTCGCTGGCCGGGCGGGGCTTCACCGGCTCGGTGGCGGTGGAGGTGACCACCCGGGGCGCGAAGAGCCGGCAGGTCCGTGAGGCGGATCTGGCCGAGGCGCTGGCCTTCGCCCGTCAGCACCTGAACACGCCGTCCCCGGTCGACGCCTGACCGCGCCCGATCAGGGAACCGGCGTCAGCGGGTCCGACTGACTGGGCACGGCGGCCCGCTTGCGGGCCCGGTGGGCGGCCACGTGCGAGCGGGTGGCGCAGCGCTCCGAGCAGAACCGCCGGCAGCAGTTGGACGAGGTGTCCAGGTAGACGT
Organism: Micromonospora lutea; assembly: GCF_016863535.1. Lineage (GTDB taxonomy): Bacteria > Actinomycetota > Actinomycetes > Mycobacteriales > Micromonosporaceae > Micromonospora > Micromonospora lutea. The sequence continues at coordinate 204,968 of NZ_BOPB01000010.1, read as the reverse complement.
TGCCGCAGCGGTCGTCGGCGCAGACACCGAACCGGGCGCTGCCGTATTCGCACAGCCACACCGACAGGCCCCACACCGCGCCGGCGAGGTACTCCGAACTGACCGAGGCACCCCGACTGGTCACGTGCATGTGCCAGTCCCGGGAGTCGTGTCCGGAGATGCGCGGCTGCACCGGGAACATCTCCAGCAGGGAGTTCAGTTCGCTCACCGCCTGGGCGTCCCGCCCGGAGGTGCCGTACGCGAAGACGTGACGGAGCCGCTTCTGTGCGCGCCGGAAAGTCGGCAGATCCCGTTCCGCGACCTCGTCCCGCATCCACTCCTGGTCGTCGCAGAAGAGGGCGCGCAGGTCGTCGAGGCCGTCCAGTCGTGCGTTGACGAGGTCAACCCCGGTCCGGGCGTACGCGTCGAAGTCCACGTCTCAACCGTAGACGACTCATCCCGGGCGTGGCGCGTCGATGTAGTGCGGGAGGAACCGTGCGTAGCCGTCGGTGATCAGGCTGGCGCTCTCCCGCAGCCCGGCCCCCGCCGATTCGCCGTCGACGATCCAACTGCCCAGCACCAGGTGGTTCCCGGCGAACGTGGGCAGTGCCCGAAACTCCTGGTAGCAGAAGCCCTCGTCGCCGTAGTCACCCGGATTGCTGATCTCCCTGCCGGGGGTGACGATCCGCACCGCGGCACCCTCCCGACCGAGCAGCGGCTTGGCAACGTACTCGGACATCCCGCGCGGGGTGTCCAGGTACGCCGGCAGCAGCAGCTCGTGCCCCGGATACAGCTCCCACAGCACGGCCAGCAGCGCCTTGTTGGACAGCAGCAGCTTCCAGGCCGGCTCGATCCAGGTGGTCGGGGTGCCCGGCTGCACCGCCAGCGGACCGTACGGCTCGGCGAGCATCCACTCCCAGGGGTAGAGCTTGAAGCAGGTGGTGACCGGGCGGTCGGCGGCGTCGACGAAGCGCCGGCCGTCCCAGCCGAGGTGCTGGATCGGGAGCAGTTCGACGTCCAGTCCCGCCTGGCGGGCGGTCTCGGCCAGGTAACCGGCGGTCATGTGGTCCTCGCCGGTCTCCTCCTCGTTCGACCAGACCACGTGCACCCTCCGGTCGTGCAGTCCGGTGCCGATCTTCGCCCAGGCGCCGACGAGGCGCTCGTGCAGGCTGTTCCACTGGTCCAGCTCCGACCGGGTGTGCTCCAGCCAGTACCACTGGGTGATGCTCGCCTCGACCAGCGCGGTCGGGGTGTCGGCGTTGTACTCCAGCAGCTTGGGCGGCCAACTGCCGTCGTACCAGAGGTCGAAGCGGCCGTAGAGGCTGGGCGGCGTCTCCCGCAACGACCGGGCGACCGCCTCGGCGGCCCACTCCGGGATGCCGAACTCGGCGTACCGGTTGCGCGCCACCACGTGCTCGGCGGCGGTCAGGGACATCCGGTGCAGCTCCTCGGTGGCCTCCTCCAGGCGCAGCACCTCGTCGAGTTCGAAGGCGTACGCCGCGGTCTCGTCCCAGTACGACATCACCCCGCCGTCGGGCAGCTCCGTGTCCACGTAGACCAGGCCCTGTTCGCGGATCGTGGTGTCCCAGTCGGGGCGCGGTGTGGCCGGCTCGCGACGCACGCTCAGCCGCCGCAGGAGGCGAGGTGGGTACCGAAACCGCTGCGTTCGGGCACCGCCGCGTTGACCGGTTCGGCGGCGGCACGGCCGCTGGCCTCGGCAGCCGGTGTCGGGACCCGCGTGGCCAGGGCGACCGTCCCACCACCGCCGGTGGGGCCGAGGGCGCAGTCGTCATCGTCGTCGTCGGAGGTCATGTTGCAACCGGAGAGGGCGAGCGCCAGGACGGTGAGCGCGCCAAGTTGCACGGAGGCCGATCGAAGTCGGCGGCGGGGGTGTTGTTCCACGACATGGTTGTAACCGATGAACGCCATCGCGTCCGCCCCGGGCCGGGGCGGACGGGGAACCTGTCTGGCGGTCGGGCGGGAGTTACGCTCGGCTCATGCTCCGTTCCGTCATCCTCGCCGCCTCCCGGTCATCCCGGGTCGAGCGGCTCGTCGCGACGGCCCCGTTCACCCGGGACGTCGTCCGCCGGTTCGTCGCCGGCGCCAAGACCGACGACGCGTTGCGCGCGACCCGCGAACTCGTCGACGACGGTCTCTCGGTCACTCTCGACAATCTCGGCGAGGACACCGTCACCGGTGAGCAGGCCAACGCCACCAGGGACGAGTACCTCACGCTGCTGCGGATGCTGGCCGAGGCGAAGTTGACGCCGGCCGCCGAGGTGAGTGTGAAGCTCTCCGCGCTCGGTCAGGCGTTCGACGAGCAACTCGCCTACGACAACGCCCGGGCGATCTGCGCCGCCGCCGAGGCGGCGGGCACCACGGTCACCCTGGACATGGAGGACCACACCACCACCGACTCGACCCTGGACATCCTGACCAAGCTTCGCAAGGACCATCCGTCGACCGGGGCGGTGCTGCAGGCTTACCTGCGGCGTACCGAGGCCGACTGCCGTGATCTGGCGTCGGCCGGGTCACGGGTGCGACTGTGCAAGGGGGCGTACCGGGAGCCGGAGTCGGTGGCGTACCAGTCGGCCCGCGAGGTCGACAAGTCGTACGTCCGGTGCCTCAACATCCTGATGTCCGGCGACGGCTATCCGATGCTCGCCACCCACGATCCGCGGCTGATCGCCATCGGTGAGGACCGGGCGCGCTGGTTCGACCGTGACCCCGCCCACTTCGAGTTCCAGATGCTCTACGGCATCCGGCCGGAGGAGCAGGCCCGCCTGGTCGGTGAGGGCTACACGGTGCGCACCTACGTGCCCTACGGCGACGACTGGTACGGCTATCTGATGCGTCGTCTCGCCGAGCGTCCCGCCAACGTGGCCTTCTTCGCCCGCGCGCTCACCTCCCGCAGGTAGCTCCGCCAGCGGCCGTGCCGCCGATCGATCCGGTCGGCGGTGCGCGGTGGTTGCTTGACCGAGAAAGCTAAGCCCATTAGCCTATTGGCTATGACAACTAGCTTCGTGGTGCGCGACGGCGGCCGGATCGCGTACGAGGTGCACGGGCAGGGGCCGCTGGTGGTGCTGTCGCACGGCATGGGGGAGAACCGCCACTCCTACCGGCACCTGATTCCGCTGCTGGTGGCGGCGGGCTACCGGGTGGCCTCGGTCGACGTACGGGGGCACGGCGATTCCACCACCGGCTGGCCGTCGTACGCCCCGGCGGAGGTGGGCGGCGACCTGCTCGCGGTGGTGCGTGACCTCGGCGGCGGTCCGGCGGTCCTGGTGGGCAACTCCTCCAGCGCCGCGGCCGTGGTCTTCGCCGCCACCGATGCGCCGGACCTGGTCGACGGCATCGTGCTGGTCGGCGCCTTCGTCAGCCAGCCGAAACTCAATCCCTTCATGCGGCTGGCACAGACCGTGGTGCTGCGCAGTCCGCGGCTGTTCGGGATGTTCCACCGCACGCTCTTCCCGGTGCACCGTCCCGCCGACGACGCCGATTACCGCCGGCAGCTCGTGGTCGCGCTGCGCCGCCCGGGCCGGATGGTGCCCCTGCGGGGGGTGATTCACCCGGTGGAGCCGCACTGGACCACCCGCGCCCCGCAGGTGCGCCAGCCGGCATTGGTGCTGATGGGCACGAAGGACCCCGACTTCTCCGACCCCGGTGCCGAGGCCCGGGCCGCCCGACGGCTCTTTCCGGTCGCCGAGGCGCGGATGCTCACCGACGCGGGGCACTACCCGCACGCCGACCGTCCGGAGGCGATGGCCCACGAGCTGGTCGGCTTCCTGGCGGCGGTGGAGCGTGCCTAGGGCGGGGCTCAACGCGCAGATCGTGGTGCGCGAGGCGGCCCGACTCGTCGATGAGGTCGGTCATGACCGGCTCACCCTCGCCGCGCTGGCGAACCGGCTCGGCGTGGCGCTGCCCAGCCTCTACAAGCACGTCAAAGGCGCCGAGGCGCTCGCGCAGCAACTGTCCGCGCTGGCTACCGCCGAGATCGCCGACGAGATGACCACAGTCGCCGCCGGCCGTAGCGGCGCGGCGGCACTGCGGGCCGTCGCCGCCGCCTACCGCTCGTACGCCCGTCGGCACCCCGGCCGCTATCCGGCCACCCAGCGGGTACCGGATCCGGCCGACCCGGCGCACTTGGCCGCCGGGGAGCGCGCGGTCGGCGTCGTCTACGCCATCCTGCGGGGGTACGGCATCGAAGGCGACGCCGCAGTGGACGGGGTCCGGATGTTCCGCGCGGCGGTGCACGGCTTCGTCTCGCTGGAGGCGACCGGCGATTTCGGACTACCCCGCGCCGTCGACAGTTCCTTCGACCGGATGATCGCCGCGCTGGACGTCGCGTTTCGTTCCTGGCCCACGCCGGGGGAGCCCGACGCTGCCTGAACCTCCGGACGGCAGCAGTGGCCGGTCGCGGCCACACTTCCGCCGGCACCACCGCAGGCCGTACCCTTCGCCGGTGAACCACGGGGGCCCCGCGGGCGACGACCAACCCTTGACCATCGAGGCGACGCATCCTCCGGCGGTGGTGCTGCCCGATGTCGGCCCGGTGCCCCCGCGTCGGCCGCGTCGACGGTGGCGGCTGTGGGCGGCACTGGGTGCCGTGCTGCTGGTGCTCAGCGGCGGCATTCCGGCGGTGCTGCTGACCGGCGTGCTCTCCGATGTCGAGGTCGGCGAGCCGGCCACCGCTGCCTCTCCGACGGAGAACCCCACCACGATCGCCGCCCGGCAGGTCGCCGAACGGATCGCCGCGCAGCTCGACAAACAGGCCGCCGCCCTGCTCAGCGGCGACCGGTCGGGTTTCCTGGGTATCGCCGCCAACGCCGCCCGGAGCGACCTGCGGCAACGGTACGCCGCGCTGCGGGCGCTGCGGGTGACCCGCTGGGAGGCCAGGCCGAGTGGCCTGCCCACGACGGCCGGTAAGGCCGGCGAGTGGCGGCTGGCGGTCGAGTTCCAGTACTGCTTCGTGGTGCCGGACTGCCGTCCCAGCCCGCTGATCGTCGAGACCCGGTGGCGCGACGGTGCCGAGCCGCGCCTGCTCGCGCTCGGGAAATCGAAGCCGGCACCGACCGTCGGTGACCGGGCCAACGGGCAGCCGGGCAGCCTTCCCTGGGAGGTCAGCGCGCTGGTCACCAAGACGGGTAAACGGACGATCGTGGCCGTTCCGCCGGCGTACCGCCACCGCCTGGCGGGTCTGTCGAAGCGGGCCGAGGCGGCGGCGAAGGTCGCCGACGAGTACGTGGTGGCCGGCACGAAGCCCGACCGGTACCGGATCTTCTACGCCGGACCGAAGGAGTGGAAACGCTGGTACGGCGGTGACCATCCGAAATGGAGCGCCGGGTATGCGGTCAACGTCGGTGGGGGGCACTACGAACTGGTCCTCGCGCCCGACAGTTTCGACTACGGCCCCGGCCTGGACACGGTGCTGCGGCACGAGCTGGCACATGCCGCCACGTTGCCCGAGAAGCGGGACTACTCGGACGAGTCGTCCTGGTGGCTGGTCGAAGGCCTGGCGGAACTCGCGGCGGCCGACGGCCAGTCCGTCGCCCGGTACTCCGGGCTGAGCGACACCCGGCGGCTGGTCAAGGGAGACTGGGACGGCAAGCTCGACACGCTCGCCCCTGACGAGGACACCTCCGACGCGGCGGTGACCGGCAGTTACGGGATCGCGTACCTCGCCGCGCGCTACTTCCTCGAGCGGTTCGGTGAGGAACGCCTGCTGGCCTTCGCGAAGGTGGTGCTGCACGACCGCCGGATTCCGCGCCAGACCTCCGAGGAGATCTTCGACGAGAGCTGGGCCAGCCTGCACAAGGAGTGCGTCGCGTACATTCGCGGCGCGGTGCGTTGACCGGGTGGCCTGCCAGGGTCGACATCGACAGGGGCTCGTAGCATGTGTCGCGTGCGCCGCTCCGACCCGCCGCGGCTGCCAGCCACGCGGCTCCGCCTGCTCACCGTCCTGCTCGCCGTCACCGTACTGACCCTGACCACCGCTGCCTCCTGCGACGGTGACGAACCGTCGATCACGCTCGCCGCGGCAGCGCGGGCCGCCGTGGCGGAGGAGATCGACGCTCCCGCCACGGTCGTCGCCCGGGCGGCGGCGACCCTCACCGCCCCGGCCGACGGCACGCTGGCCCGCCTCCGGGTGGAACCGGGCCAGCGGGTCAAGCGGGGTCAGGTGCTTGCCGTGATCCACTCGCCGTCGGCCCGGGAACGACTCCGCCAGGCCCGCACCGCGTTGAACGCCGCGAAGCGCGCCGGTGGTGGCGGTGGCGGCGGCGACCTCACCGGGTCGCTGCGCGGCACCGACCGCGCCGCCGACGAGGCACACGCCGCCGCCCGCGCCGCGGCGGCGAAGATCAGTGACCCGGAACTACGCAAGGCGCTGCTGACCCAGGTCAAGGCCGCCCAACGGCAGTACAAATCGGCAGCCCAGGCCGCCGACCGGGCGGTACGGGAGGTGCAGCGCGGCGTCCGCAACCTGAACAGCGCGGTCAGCGCGCTCGCCACCGCCCAGCGGCTCCAGGCACAGCAGGCGTACGACCTGGCCAAGGCGACCGTCGACGCGTTGACCCTGCGCGCTCCGATCGCCGGGGTCGTGCAACCGGGCGGCGTCGGCACCGGCGGTGGCTCGGCAGGGGCGCTCGCCGGGCTGCTCGAATCGGGTGGGATGCCGTCGGGGATGGGTGCGGAGGCCCTCGGCGCGCCGGCCGGACCGCCGCCGGGCGTGGACACCGCAGTCCCGGTCGGTGGTCGGGTCACCGCCGGCACCCCGGTGCTGACCGTGGTGGACACCCGCGAGCTGGGTCTGCTCGCCGAGGTCGACGAGACGGACGTGCTGCTGGTCCGGCCGGGGCTGACCGGCACCGTCGAGCTGGACGCCGTCACCGGTGCCAGCTACCAGGCGACGGTCCGTTCGATCGACGTCCTGCCCAGCACGTCGGCTCGGGGTGGGGTGAGCTACCGGGTGCGACTCGCCCTCGGCCCCGGCAGCTTCGGTGAGGCCGAGCCGGCGCCCACCCCGCGCCCCGGGATGAACGCGGTCCTGCGGCTTCGGGTCCGGGAGGAGGCGGACGCGGTGACCGTGCCCGCGTCGGCGCTCTTCTCGGTCGACGGCCGGGACACCGTCTGGTTGGTCCGCGACGGTCGGGCCGACCGGGCCGTGGTCACCGTCGGCGTCCAGGGCCAGGACCTGGTGCAGATCGTCGACGGGGTGCAGGCCGGCGACCGGATCGTGATCCGGGGCACCGACCAGGTCCGCGAGGGCCAGGAGATCGGGTGAGCCGGGATCCGGCGATCGAGGCGGTCGAGGTGTCCCGGACGTACGAGTTGGACGGGGTCTCCGTGCCCGCCCTGCGGGGTGTGTCGCTGACCATCGGGGCCGGGGACTACGTCGCGCTGATCGGGCCCTCCGGGTCCGGCAAGTCCACGCTGATGCATCTGCTCGGTGGCCTGGACCGCCCCAGCGGCGGCCGGCTGGTGATCGGTGGCCGGGAGGTGGGCACCCTCTCCGCCCCGGAGCTGGCCCGGCTGCGCAACGAGACGATCGGCTTCGTGTTCCAGGCGTTTCACCTGCTGCCGCGTACCTCGGCGGTGGACAACGTGGCGTTGCCGCTGGTGTACCGGGGCGTGGGCGCGCGCCAGCGGCGTGAGCGCGCCGCCGCGATGCTCGGGCGGGTCGGTCTGGGACACCGGCTGCACCACCGGCCCAACCAGCTCTCCGGCGGCGAGCAACAGCGGGTGGCGATCGCCCGGGCGCTGGTCACGGATCCGACTGTGCTGCTGGCCGACGAGCCGACGGGCAACCTGGACAGCACCACCGGCGCCGCCGTGCTGGAACTGCTGGAACGGCTCAACGTCGAATCCGGGGTGGCGCTGGTGATGGTCACCCACGACGCGGAGGTGGCGGCCCGGGCCCGGCGGCGCATCGCGATGCGCGACGGCGTGGTGGTCGCCGACAGCGCGGACGGCGGGGCCGACGCGTGAGGTTGGCCGAGGCGTGGCGGGTGGCGTGGGACGCGCTGCGCGCGAACCGGATGCGCAGCGCGTTGACCATGCTCGGGGTGATCATCGGGGTGGCCTCCGTGGTGTTGCTGGTGGCCATCGGCACCGGCACCAAGCAGCGGGTGGAGCAGCAGGTGGAGGGCCTCGGCTCCAACCTGCTGCTGGTCGTGCCCGGGCGCCTGGACGTGGGTAGCGCGCCGGCGCTCTCTCCGCTCACCCTTCAGGACGTGGACGCCGTCGGCCGGGTGGTCGGTGATCCGAACCGGGTGGCCGTGACGGTCGCCTCCGGAGCGACCGTGCGGGCCGGTAACCGGGAGGACTTCACCACCGTCCAGGGGGTGCTGGAGACGACCCCCACGGTCTTCGCCCGGGAAGTCGCCCGGGGGCGTTACCTGACCGGCTCCGACGTGGACACCGGCCGGCGGGTCGCGGTGCTCGGCAACTCGGTCGCCCGGGTCCTCTTTCCGGACCGGGAGGCGGTCGGTCAGCAGATCAACGTGGCAGGCGTGCGTTTCCGGGTGATCGGCGTCTTCACCCCGCTCGGGCAGAGCCTCGGGGTCGACCGGGACGACGAGGTGCACATACCGGTGACGGCGGCGCAGCGGCTCTACGGCACCCAGCGGGTCGACGCCATCGCGGTGAAGGCTCCGGACCGGGAGCGGATCGACGAACTGGGCGAGCGGATCGTGGCCGAGCTGAACGGCCGGCACCCGGGTACCGAGTTCAGCGCCGTCACCCAGGAGCAGATCCTCGGTGTGCTGGGTGACATCCTCGGCATCCTGACCGGTGTGCTGGCCGCCATCGCGGGCATCTCGCTGCTGGTCGGTGGGGTTGGCGTCTCCAACATCATGCTCGTCTCGGTTCGGGAGCGGACCCGGGAGATCGGTCTGCGCAAGGCGGTCGGTGCTCGCCCCCGGGACATCGGCGTGCAGTTTCTGCTGGAGGCGGTGCTGCTGACCTCCGTCGGCGGACTCACCGGGATGGCGCTCGGGGTGGGCGGCGCACTGCTGGTGGCCGCTCTCTCACCCATCCCGGCGGCGGTGACGTGGTGGTCGTTGGCACTGGCGTTCGGTGTCTCGGCGGCGGTCGGCATCGTCTTCGGGGTGGTGCCCGCCCAGCGTGCCGGTCGGCTCGATCCGGTGGTGGCCCTGCGCGCTGAGTGACCTCTCCGATACCCGCGGCCGAGGTTGATCGTTGCCGGAATCCGGGACACAGCACCCGACCAGGGGTTTTTCGTCGCCAGGCCGCAACGGATCATGATCAGTTGCAGGAAGGGATCGCGCCGGTCACAGCCGTCCCGCTACCGTACTGGTAACACGCGCGTCGCCGGCCGCGCGGGAGGACCCGTGTGGCGGCACGCGCCGGGCATGGGATGGGTCGGGTGAGCCATGGCCGGGTCGCAGTCCGACGGTCGGCTGTCGGAGGTCAAGTTCCTGACCGTCGCCGAGGTGGCGACGGTCATGCGGGTGTCGAAGATGACGGTCTACCGCCTGGTGCACAGCGGTGAGTTGACCGCGGTGCGGGTGGGCAGGTCGTTCCGGGTGCCCGAGCACGCGGTGCACGAGTACCTGCGTGGCGCTTTCCAGGAGACCGCCTGATCCTGGCGCGAACCGGGTCACAAAGGCCGGGTGGAACGGGCATCGAGCGGGGGTGCGTTGGTTGTGCCGACGCTTCCCCGCTACGCTGGACTCCGATCGTGACCGCTGGTGCGCTCCGCCGCCCATCCCGCCGGTCCGATCCCTGTCCGCAAGCGGTCGCTGACGCCACGAGTTGGTGGTGTCCTCCCGGTCGCGCCGCACGTTGCATCGAAAGGCTGTCGTATGGGCTCGGTGGTCAAGAAGCGCCGCAAGCGCATGGCTAAGAAGAAGCACCGCAAGCTGCTGCGCAAGACCCGCGTCCAGCGTCGCCGTCTCGGCAAGTGACCGACGCCGGGCTGGCCCCGGCGTCCGTCATTTGCCATCTTGTCGACCCTCGGAGGCTCAGGTGATCACGCCGTGGCTACCCCGGCTTGGTCCCACCTGCCGGGGTAGGTGCGAGACATGACCCCCGGTGGCTCCCAGAGCCCTCCGGGGGTCGTCGTCGTGACCGGAGTTAGTCGCTACCTCGGCGCGCACGTCGCTGCTCGGCTCGCCGCCGACCCGCGGATCGACCGGGTCATCGGCATCGACCTGCCCGAGCCGGGCTCCGAGATCGACGCGCTGCTCGACCGGGTCGACCTGATCCGGGTCGACCCCGGATCGGTGGGTGGTCTCCTCGCCGACCTCGACGTGGACACCGTGGTGCACCTGGCCCTCGTCAGCTCCCCGGACCCACAGCACGGTGGTCGGGCGGCGATGAAGGAGCAGAACGTCATCGGCACCATGCAGTTGCTCGCCGCGTGCCAGCGGGCACCACGGTTGCGCAAGATCGTGGTTCGGTCCTCCACCGCGGCGTACGGTGCCTCGTTCCGCGATCCGGCCGTCTTCACCGAGGAGACCGAGCCGCGCGAGGTGCCGCGTGGCGGCTTCGGCCGCGACATTCTCGACATCGAGGGGTACGTCCGCGGCTTCCGTCGACGGCGCGCTGACGTCACCGCCACCGTGCTGCGCTTCGCGCCGTTCATCGGCTCGACGGCCGACACCACGCTCACCCGTTACTTCGCGCAGCCGGTGGTGCCCACCATCTTCGGTCGGGACGCCCGGTTGCAGTTTCTGCACTTCGACGACGCGCTGGAGGTGCTGCACCGGTCGGTCGTCGAGGACCACCCCGGTACCTTCAACGTGGCCGGGCCCGGGGTGCTCGCGCTGTCGCAGGCGATCCGCCGAGCCGGGCGGGTCGCCGTGCCGGTGCTGGAGCCGGGCCTGTCCGGGGCCGCCGCGCTCGCCCGGGTGATGGGCTTCGGCCGCTACGGCCTCGACCAGGTCGACCTGTTCGTGCACGGCCGGGTGGTGGACATCTCCCGGCTGGAGCGGGAGTACGCTTTCACGCCCCGCTCCACCGCCGCCGCCTTCGACGACTTCATCCGGGCGCACCACGGGCGTGCCGTGGTCACCCGGGAACAGTTGGCCGCCGCCGAGCAGGCGGTGCTGAACCACATCAGGCAGGTTCGCACCGCTGTCCGGGAGCGGTCATGAGCGGGCCCGACGAGCGGCATGACGAGGCGCACCTCGACGGCCGGTACGCCGTACCGGCGCCGGTGTCGCCCGACGCGGACCCGGCGCGGCGCAACGGGCACCGCCCCACCACACCGGATCGGGCCGGCGACGTCTGGGACCGCCGGGTCGCCACCGGCCTGGCCTTCCTGCGGCGACGGTTGGCCGGCGACTACGAGGTGGACGAGTTCGGCTTCGACCCGGAGCTGACCGAGGCGGTCTTCCATCCGCTGCTGCGCCGGCTCTACCGTGACTGGTTCCGCACCGAGGTCACCGGTTTGGAGCACGTACCCGCGGACGGGGCGGGACTGCTCGTCGGCAATCACTCCGGCACCGTGGCCCTGGACGCGCTGATCCTCTCCACCGCGCTGCACCACGAGCACCCCGACCATCGCTACCTGCGGCTGCTCGGCGCGGACCTGGTCTTCCGGATGCCGGTGGTCTCCGAGATCGCCCGCAAGACCGGCGGCACGGTGGCCTGCAATCCGGACGCCGAGCGGCTCATGCGCAACGGTGAACTGGTGGGTGTCTTCCCGGAGGGCTTCAAGGGCGTCGGCAAGCTGTACGCGGACCGGTACAAGCTGCAACGCTTCGGGCGGGGTGGCTTCGTCTCAGCGGCGCTACGCACCGGCACGCCGATCGTCCCGGTGGCGATCGTCGGCGGCGAGGAGATCTATCCGATGCTCGCCGACATCAAGCCACTGGCCCGACTGCTCAAGCTGCCGTATTTCCCGGTGACACCGACCTTTCCCTGGCTCGGGCCGCTGGGCATGGTGCCGTTGCCGAGCAAGTGGCTCATCGAGTTCTGCCCGCCGATTCCGACCGCTCACCTGATGGACTCGGCGGACGATCCGCTTGTCGTGTTCAACCTCGCCGACCAGGTGCGGGAGACTATCCAGCAGACCCTGCACCAGTTGCTGGAGCGCCGGCCTGACCCGTTCGGCCCTTAGACCGCAGGTGCACCGAGAAGTCGCCACGGACGGCCGTCACCGTGGCGTCGAACCGCGCCAGCGGCAGTTGCTCGGAGACGTCGACGGTGTAGTCCTGCTCGGCCAGCCAGGTCAGCAGAGTTGCCCGCTCACTCGCCCGCAGCGCGGGGGTGAGGCACGCGTCGACCACGGCCTTGAGGAACCGGTCGTCGATGTCGCCCTTAGTCTCAGGGATCAGGCAGAACAGGGTGGCCACCGAGGTGCCGTCACCGGCGGGGCTCTTGAGCAGGCCGTACCGGGTGCGCACGCCGGTGCCGGGCATGGTGGCGGTGGTGTCGTAGCCGCGTGCGAAGGCCTTCGGCGGAGTGCCCCAGTGGCCCCGCCAGCCGGCCGCGACGGCCTCCACCGTGGTCCCGGGAATGGGCGGTAGCGGCGCGGCGGATGGCTGGTCGGTCGCCTCGCCGGTGGGTGCGGGCTCCTGCTGCGGTGGGGCTCCGGTCTGGTGGGGAACCGGGTCGGACGCCACGGACCCGGCGCTGCCCGCCGGCTCCCGGTCGCCGCGCCACCACGTTGCGCCGAGCGCGAGGGCGGCAATGATCAGCAGAATCAGCCCCGCCAGCAGCGCCTTCCCGCCCCGCCCGAAGCGCGGCCGCCGGTGTGCGTCGGCCTCCATCTGGCCGGTCATGCGTGTCCCCCGTCGTCGTGCACCAAGGCCACAAAGGACCTCGTCGACCGGGCCAAGCTAGCACCGGGTGGAGGTGCGGTCAACGTTGCGTGAGCAATCGAAACCTGTAAGGGTCTTGATATCAGGTAAGCGGTCACCACACGGGGGAAACGTGAGCGACTTCTATGCGCGCATGTCCTTTTTGTTCACCTTTCTGGTCGGGCTTCTGCTCCTGGCTCCGACCGCTCCAGCTGCGGCGGCGCCCGGGTGCGTCGGAGCCGCGTGCCACGGCAAGATGGCAGCGGCGCAGGGCTGTCGGGACGGCGCCTTCGCCATCAGGGGTTTCACCCTTGTCGATCCCGACGTGACCCAACCGCCACGGGGAGATCTCTGGTACAGCCCGGCCTGCAAGGCAATGTGGGGCGAGCTGAACGCTCCCGAGATATTCGGTTTCCTCTATGCGCAGCTCTGGACGCAGCCCGAGTACGGCGGCGTCAACGTCCTCGCGAACTTCTTCCAGATGAGCAACGCCGGAAACTACACCACTCCGATGGTCGACTGGCAGCAGTCGGTCAAGTTCTGCGGCAGCCACAAGGGCGTCGATCCAGACATGGACTTCGCCTCCGGCGGCTTCAACGCGTGCACTTCGTGGCGCTGATCTGCTAGCGCGACCGATGACAATCCACAGTGGCATTGACGGGGGAATCATGCGTTCACTGAAAAGGACATGGCGGCGTTGGGCCGCCGCCGCGACCGCCGTGGTCGTGATACCGGCCGCGGGCCTGCCGGCATCGGCGCCGGCCGGCGCGGCCGAGCCGGAACGCCCGGCGGCACCGGCGGCCTTCACCGCGCCGGACGAGGCGCTGGGCAAGGCGTGGCGGAAGTCCACCGACGTGCTGGTGACCGGGGCCGGCGACACCGACGGTTACCACCTCTACGTGGCCCGGGAGTCCGACGCCTTCGGGTGGTCGACGCTGGCCACCCTGACCTCCAGCTCGATCGCGGTCGGTCCGTGGACCGGCGCCGTCTGCGTCACCGGCTCCGGTCGGTACGCGGTCGCCGTCTTCGCACCCAAGAAGGCTGCCAACAAGCCGGAACTTTCCCGGGCCGGCGCCCTGGCGGCGGTGGTGGAGATCGCCACCGGCAAGGCCACTCATGTGGCCACCGGCGTCGAGTTAGCCTACTTCAACCCTGCCTGCGGTCCGGGCGATCGGGCGCTGCTGACCCGATCCGTGGGCGATGACTTCGCCGTCGCCACCGAATTGCTCACCGTCGACGCCGCCGAGGGCCGGGTGACCCGAACTCGCCGCGTCGACGGCCAACTCACCACACCCGCGCCGGCACCGGACGGTGACTACGGCATTCTCGGCGGCCAGCTGGTACGCGTCGAGCGGACCGGCCGGACCACCCGACTGGCCCAGCCGCAGGGCCAACCGTTCGCCGTGCAGGCCACCGCCGGAAGCGGCATCGACCTGGTGAGCGTGGACGGTGAGCAGGCGGTCGCCCAGCGGTTCCGCGACGGGCGGCTGACCGTCACCGCGACCGGCCCCCGGGAGCGGCTCCAACTGTTCGGCCAGCGGGGCGGACGCAACGTGCTGGTCGGGCAGGCCAGCATGCGTGGCAGCATGCCGGAGCTGAGCGTCCTGCCGGCCACCCGCCAGGTACGCGCGCTCTCCGCCGAGGGCCACCTCGTCGCCGAGGAGGTACTCACCCAGCAGAGCATGCGTTCGGTCGGCCAGCCGCTGCGTCCGGCGGACCCGGCCGACGCCGGTGATCTCCGGGTGGCGGTGCGGGCCACGGTCAGCGGGCGGCAGGCCGTCCACACGCTGGACACCACGCTGGCGCCGAAGCTCGACGTCGAACTGGGTACCGGTGCGGTGCCGCTTCGCACCGCCACGGCTGCGGCCGACATCGGCACCCCGACCTGCGCGATCCCGCGCAACGACCCCCGGGTGCAGCCCCTGCAACCCAGCCCGGACATGGTCGAGTGGGCGGTCAACCAGGCGGTGCACGGGCGGCTCAACGTCACTCGTCCGGCGAACTACCTGAAGGCGGGCCTGCCGGCGTACCAACCGCAGGGCCTGTTCCCGCTGCGCCAGCTCGCCGGCGGCGGGCGGGTCCCGGCCCAGGTCATGCTCGCCGTCCTGGCCCAGGAGACGAACCTTTCCCAGGCGTCGTGGCGGGTCGTTCCTGGTGACACCGGAAACCCCTTGATCGCCAGCTACTACGGCAACGGGGACAACCTCGACGTCATCGATTTCAGCAAGACCGACTGCGGGTACGGCATCGGTCAGGTCACCGACGGGATGCGGGTGGACAGCAACCTGTTCACCGACACGCAGCGCCGAGCGATCGCGGTTGACTACGCGGCCAACATCGCCGCCGGGCTCAACATCCTGATCGAAAAGTGGAACCAGATGAACAGCGAGCTCAACGCGAACCAGAGCTACATGAACAACAATGACCCGACCTGGGTCGAGAACTGGTTCCTCGCCGTCTGGGCCTACAACAGCGGCTACTACCCGTACGATCGCCGCAACACGGACCTGCAGAAGGGCCGGTTCGGGATCGGCTGGTTCAACAACCCCGCCAACCCGAGGTACCCGGCCAACCGGGCGCCCTTCCTGCGCGAGACGATGGCCGACGCCGAGCGGCCGAACGAATGGGCGTACCCGGAGCGAATCATGGGTTGGGTGGAGACGCCGCAGCTCAAGGGCTTCCCGTTGATGTCGGAGGCATACTCCCACCCGGAGTACGGCGCTAACTCGCCCGACTACCCGCCCCGGTTCACGAAGGTGCTCTCGATCCCGGACCGGTACGCGTTCTGCTCCGAGGTCAACAGCTGCTCACCAGCCACCAATGGCTGCCCAGCGGATTCCGAAGCCTGCTGGTGGCACGGCGTGGCGAATTCGGGCAACTGTCTGCTGGGGGAGTGCGCTCGGGAGAAGCTCAGCTACGGAGCCGGCACCGCCGAACCCGGGGTCAAACGCATCTACCCGCGTAACTGCGAGACGTTCACCGGCGACAAGAACGGCAACCGCAACCGGAACAAGCGGATGTCGATGGTCTACTCGCTCAACGACACCGGGCAGTACAACCTCGGGTGCGACATCGGCGCCACCGATGGCAAGTTCACCATCCGGCGTGGTTCACCGGCCGGCGGTCCCACGGCGCCGTACGCCGACATCGACCTGCACCAGATCGGTGCCGGCTACAAGGGTCATATCTGGTTCACGTACGTCAACAGCAGCAATGCGAACCGCCGGATCGTCGGGTCGTGGACACCGAATCTCGACCTCGTCCCCGGCGAGCGTGCCCGCTACGACATCGTCGCGCACGTACCCAGCCACGGTGCCGACTACCATCACGCGGAGTATCTGATCACCACCGGTACGATCGGGGAACAGCGGACCTGTGTGCTCGACCTCGCCCAAGAGGCGGGTTGGGCGCTGCCCGGCGGCATCCCGAACCCGAATCCCGCCAACCTCGGCGAGGACAAGTGGGTGTACCTGGGCTCGTACGAGTTGGGTCGGGGGGCGCAGGTGCAGCTCAACAACGTCGGGACGGTCCTCACCCGGAACTTCGACGCGGTCGCCTTCGACGCCATGGCGTTCGTGCCGATCGGCAGCAACCCGGGTCACTCCTGCGGCGACGGCTACTGACGGGTCCGGGCGCACCGGCCCCGCCGTCCGCCCCGCCTCGGCACCAGCACGGTGCCGAGGCGGGGCGCGCTCAGTCGCTGCGGCGGCGTCGTTGCAACGCCACGCCGGCGGTGACCGCACCGACCACGAGCCCGGCCGCCGCGGACGACGGGACGGCGATCTTGACGGCCCGTCGACCGGTGCGGAAGTCGCGTACCTCCCAACGGGACCGGCGGGCCTGACGCAGCAGCGCGGTGTCCGGGTTGACGGCCACCGCCCGGCCCACCAGGGAGAGCATGGGCAGGTCGTTGGCGGAGTCGCTGTACGCGGCGCAGCGGCTCAGGTCCAGCCCTTCCACCGCGGCCAGCGCGCTGATCGCCTCGGCCTTGGCCGGTCCGTGCATCAGGTCGCCGACCAGCCGTCCGGTGTAGACGCCGTCGATCATCTCGGCGACCGTACCGATCGCACCGGTCAACCCAAGCCGGGCGGCGATCACGCGGCCGATCTCCACCGGGGCGGCACTGACCAACCAGACCCGTTCGCCGCTGTCGAGGTGGCGCTGTGCCAGCCGGCGGGTGCCAGCCCAGATCCGGGGGGCCATGATCTCGTCGAAGATCTCCTCGGTGAGCCGTTCGACATCCTCCACCCGCCAGCCCTCGACGAAGGCCAGGGCGGCCTCCTTGGCCTGCGACATGTCGCCGGCGTGTTCCCGGGCGAGCAGCCGGAAGCGCAGCTGCTGCCAGGCGAACCGGGCCAGGTCGCTGGCGGTGAAGTACTTGCGCGCGGCGAGCCCACGGGCGAACCAGTAGATGGAGGCGCCCTGCATCATCGTGTTGTCCACGTCGAAGAAGGCCGCTGCGCTCGGGTCGGGTGCGGCCGGGGGAGCCGGCTCGGCCTGTGCCCAACCAGCGATGTGGCCGTGTGCGTCGGTGCTGACGGTCACCTTGCGGCTGCGCGCCATCCGCCCCCCTCACGTCGCCGTCACCATCGCGAGAGTAACCGGCGGCCGGGCTCCAGCCGGGTGCCCAGGCGCATCCCACAAAGGGTGGAGGTCCGATTCCGGCCGACCCGAAGCGCGCGACCGGTCAGGAACAGGTGGCGGGGATCGGACCGAGCGGGTCGCTGCTGGCGGTGACCTGCTGGCCGCAGGCGATAGCGGCGCGTGTGGCGTTGACCCGCTCGACGACAGCGTCGAGCAGCGCCAGTGATTCGCCTGTGCGCAAGCGATCGGCCCGGGAGCCCCGGCCCTCCAGCGCGCCCAGGGAGCGCCGTTGTTGGTTGAGGAACGCGTCGACCGCGGCCAGCGCCGCTGGATCCGAGCGCTGCGCGGCAGCGCCGGTGAGCAGGCGTACGCCCTGTCGGGTGTCCGCGTCCATGTCGTCCAGTACGGCACGGTAGCCGCTCTGGCCGTCCCGCAAGGTGGCCGCCTCGGCCAACCGGGTGCGGGCGAAGTCGAGGAAGAGCTGTCCCTTGCTGATGTCGGAACTGGTGAGCGCGAGCTGGGCCCGTTCGGTGCTGCGCTTCATCCCGTACAGCGCGTCACCGGGTACGGCGTTCTCACTGGCCGCGGAGATGCCGGAGACGGCCACCGCTCCGGCGGCGATACCGATCAGGATCGCTCCGCGGGCGCGGGCCCGTCGGGCGGTGACCGCAGGCAGTAGTGACCCACGACCGGAAGCGGCCTTGTCGACCGGTCCGGCGACAGGCGCGCCGACACCCTCACGAGCGGCGGTGGCCAGCAACATCGCCCGCAGGCCGGTGCGGAACTCCGGGTCGACCTCAACGGTCGGCGGGTTGGTCCCGAGTTTTCGGCCGAGCGTGACGAGCGGCACAAGCCCGTCGTCGTCCCTGGATCGCACGTGATGACGTCGGCCGCCGTTGGCTTCGTCGAGAAGCTGCGCGAAGCGCTCGGCGCGCCGACGGGAGAAGAGGGCGTTGTCCACCGTGGCACCTCCTCTCGCTGGTCACGGCCGGTCGGCCGCGTTCACCACCAGCGACCGATGACCTCGTGACACCACGGCGGATGGCCGTCGTCGGCACCGTCGCAGGTCACCCCGAGGGCTCCCGGACTGTCATCGGTCGCACCCGGAGAAACGCGCCGCGCCGGGGGCGGGTTACGGCCCGGCCCGCGCCGAAATTACGCAAAGTGATCGTGTCCAGGTCGGCGGAGCCCAGCAACCGGTCGGAACCGGCCGCCATCGTGTCGGCGTGCGAAGGTCACGGCTGGAAGCCGTCCGGGAGCAGTCGTGCCAGGGCCCGGACCGCTCGGTACTGGAGTGCTTTGATCGCGCCCTCGTTCTTGCCCATCGCCCGGGCCGTCTCGGCCACCGAGAAGCCCTGGAGAAAGCGGAGCACGATGCACTCCTGCTGCTCGGGATTGAGACGCTTCACGGCGCTCAGCAGCGCGACATTGGTGATGTGCTCCACCACCGCCGCCTCCGGGCTGCCCTCCGGGCCACGGTCCTCCCGATCGGCGTCGAGGACATCGCCGGTGGTCACCTCCAGCCGGTACCGGCCGGATTTGAAATGGTCGGCGACCAGGTTGCGCGCGATGGTCACCAGCCAGGCACCGAGATCCCGGCCCTGCCAGGTGAAGCTACCGATTCGCTTGAGGGCGCGCAGGAAGGTGTCCGAGGTGAGATCCTCGGCGAGCTGTCGATTACCGACCCGGAAGTAGACGAAGCGGAACACAGTGTCCACATAGCGGTCATAGATCAGCCCGAACGCCTCGGCCTCACCCGCCTGGGCACGTTCGACCAGGGCCCAGACCTCGGTGGCCGGATCGGACGGATCGGGGCGGCTCGGGAACCCGGTCGAGCTGCCGGTCGCCTCGGTGACCGCCGGAAGTACCGCGGTCTCGGTGGTGGATACCTCGGCGACCGGCGCGTCCCCGCTGCGTCGAGCCTGGGCCGGCATCGTCGGTCGGCTCGGGGAGGCGACCCGCCCACCTGGGGGTTTCGCGTTTCCCCCGGGCACGGATGGTCGATGCGGCGGCTCGTTCTGATGAGGCCGGCTGCCTACCCGGCGGGCGGCGCCGTCGCCCCGGACAGCGAGGTTGGCCGACGCGTCCGGCGCGCCGTGGGCGCCGCCGCGTTCGTTGATCGGAGTGCGGGCGGCGGGACCGGTCAGACCGACCGGCCGCTCGGCGAAGCCGAAGGTGGTCATCGTGCCGCCTCCGTTCCGCCGGTGGCCGCCGAGCCGGCAACAACCGTTCGTTCGGTCGTTGCCCTGTCGGGCAGGGTGGCTCCGGGGTGTGCCGACGGGCGGCAAATCCCCTTGAGGTGCTGGTCCAATGCGCTCAACGGCACGGGGGCCTCCTCGGGCTGAGGGGTGTCGACTCACGGCAAATGGGGTGAGCCGACCCGAGTGATGATAGGGCCAACGTCACCCGCGCGTGGCAAGTCCGTTACACAGGGCCGAAGTATTCACCGACGTGTCGCAGGACTGGCGGACCGGTTGTCCGTCGGGTGTGGTTGACAACCGACGGTCCGCGTGATCCCCAGTGGAGTCGCTGTTCCTGCTGGTAGGGGGCGGTATCGCGGCTGGCGCTCCGGCTCGGTCGAGGTTGACGTCACCCCCGGGAGCGGACACCTGCGGTGCGCTTGTCGCCGCACCCGTTCCGCACCGTCGGTGATGTCGTCAGGTTCCGTCGACGGGACTCGCCGCACCGTCCTGGACGGTTGACGCCTTCACCTGAGGCGGGGTGGCCGGTGGCTCGCGGGCATGGCCGCGCCGATCGGGCTGTGCCAGACTCAGCCACCGTGCAGGATCCTGACTCAGTCACCGGTCACAGTCTCGCCGATCGCGTCCGCCGGGCGGCGGAGCTGCACGCCGACAAGCCCGCTCTGCACTGGCAGGATCAGACGATCACCTGGTCCGAACTGGACGAGGCGGTGAGCGGGGCGGCCCGGGCTCTGGCCGACGCGGTGCCGGGGGCCGACGCGACCCGGCCGGGTGCGCGGGTCGTCGTGGCGCTGCCCAACGTGCCGGAGTTCGTGATCAGCCTGCTCGGCGTGCTGCGGGCCGGCCTGACGGCGGTACCGGTCAACCCCGGTCTGACCGCACGCGAGCTGCGACACGTCCTGACGGACTCCGGTGCGTCGGTGCTGATCGGTACCGAACGGATCCGGGACCTGTTGGCGGAGCTGGACCTGCCCGGGCTGGTCGCGGTGCACACCAGTGCGCCGACGACCGGTGGCGACCGGACGTTTCCGACCCGGGGCGCCGACGAGCTGGCGATGCTGCTCTACACCTCGGGCACCTCGGGCTGGCCGAAGGGGGCCATGCTCTCGCACCGGGCCCTGGCGGCCAACCACGAACAGATCGGCCGGATCGAACCCCCGGTCGTCGGCCCCGACGACACGGTGCTGCTGGCCCTGCCGCTGTTCCACGCCTACGGACTGAACACCGGGCTGGGTGCGGTGATCCACCATGCTGCGACCGGGGTGCTCGTCGACGATCCGGGACCTGACGGGGCGCTCGCCGAGATCGCCCGGCACCGGGCGAGCGTGCTGGTGGGCGTACCGTCGATGGTGCAGACCTGGTCCCGGGCGGACGCCGACAGCATCGCCGCGGCGATGGTCGCGGTGCGGCACGTGGTCTGCGGCGCGGCGCCGCTGGAGCCGGCCGACGCGGCGCGCTTCACCGAGGCCGCGCGTCGCCCGGTGCACGTCGGGTACGGCCTGACCGAGACCGCTCCGGTGCTCACCTCGACCCTGGTCAGGGGCGAACCCAAGCCTGGATCGATCGGCCGCCCGCTGCCCGGGGTCCAGGCGCGGCTGGTCGGGGCGGACGGTACGGAACTGTGGCGCGATGGAGTCGCCGCGCCGGAGGACGACCCGGACGAGATGGACCTCACCGACCCCGCTGCGGGCACCGACCCGGGCCAACTCGTGGTCCGCGGCCCGAACCTCTTCTCCGGGTACTGGCCGGACGGCGCAGGCGGACCGGACGCCGACGGCTGGTGGGCCACCGGCGACGTCGCGTACGCCGATGCCGAGGGCGATCTCTTCCTGGTCGACCGGATCGGCGAGCTGATTCTGGTCAACGGCTTCAACGTGTACCCGCGCGAGGTGGAACTGGTGTTGTCCACCCACCCGGCGGTGGCGGAGTCGGCGGTAG
The DNA here is from genome assembly GCF_016863535.1 of Micromonospora lutea. Lineage (GTDB taxonomy): Bacteria > Actinomycetota > Actinomycetes > Mycobacteriales > Micromonosporaceae > Micromonospora > Micromonospora lutea. Next base: position 183,499 of record NZ_BOPB01000010.1, on the reverse strand, counting down.
TGGGCGTGCCGAACCCGAGGACCGGGGAGACTGTCCGGGCGTACGTGGTGCCGGCGCCGCGGGCCGAGGTCGCTGGTTCCGAGCTGATCGCCCACTGCACGCGTAATCTGGCCAGATTCAAGTGCCCGACCGAGGTCGAGTTCGTCGACGTGCTGCCGCGCTCGGTGATCGGGAAGGTACGCAAGACCGTGCTCGGCACGACGGAGGAGACCGATGCGTGAGCCCCGCCTGACCCTGATCACTCGCCCCGGCTGCCACCTCTGCGAGGACGCCAAGGCGGCGCTCGACCGGGTGGTCGCGGTCACCGGCGACCGGTGGATCGAGCGGGACGTCAGCGGTGACGTGGAGATGGAACGTGAGTACGGCGACCGGCTGCCGGTGGTGTTGCTCGACGGCAGGGAACACGGCTACTGGCGGGTCGAGGAGGAGCGCCTGCTGCGGGACCTGACCACCCCGCAGCTCTGAGGCCGCCGCCGCCCGTTGCCGCCGGATAAGGTGCGGCGATGACCCCTGCGACCCCTCATCTGGTGTGGGACTGGAACGGCACCCTGCTCAACGATCTCAGTCTCGTGGTGGCCTGCACCAACGCGGTGTTCGCCAGCGAGGGCGGGCCGAGCGTCAGCCCCGACGAGCACCGGGTCCGGTTCCGCCGGCCGATCGCCGACTACTACGCGGAGGTGCTCGGCCGAACGGTGGACGACGACGCCTTCGGTCGGCTGGACAAGATCTTCCACGAGGCGTACCGGGTCGGTCTGACCACCTGTGAGCTGGCGCACGACGCCGTGGACGCGATAGCGGCCTGGTCGGGCAGTCAGTCCCTGTTGTCGATGTGGTTCCACGACGAGTTGGTGCCCACCGTCGACACGTACGGCCTGAGCGGTCGGTTCGCCCGCATCGACGGGCTACGGGCGCAGGTCGGCGGTGACCGTAAGGCGGAGTCGCTGGCGCGGCATCTTGACGCGTTGGGCGTCGACGGTCGGTCGGTGGTGCTGATCGGCGACTCGCTGGACGATGCCGACGCCGCCCTTGCCGTCGGTGCCCACGCTGTCCTCTACACCGGTGGATTCACCGACCGTTACCGCCTGCTCGCCTCCGGGCACCCCGTCGCCGACACCCTCACCGAGGCCGTGACCCTCGCCACCACCGTGACCGATTCGCCCCGTCGACCATGAAGGTGTCGCGCTCGAAAGCCGCGTGTCAGGGCGACAACTTCGTGATCGGCCGATGAGAAATGGGGCCGGCAGCTGCGTGTGATTGGTCAGAGAAGTCGGGATTGAGTCATAATCGCGCAGGTGCGCACGGCAAGGTGGTGATCGATCTTGTGGGATGGAGGAGTCGGTGAGGGCGTGGGCCGTGCCAGCAAGATCGCGATTTGTGCACGTCTTCACAAGCGCCTACTCTGTAGTTCCGACGCGCCCTGCTAGCACAGCCGGCAACATCGGTCGCCAGCGGGAGTCCCGAAACGGCCGACCGGTGGAGTTGGCCGAGGATCGCACCGCACGGAGTCTCATGAGTCAGCACCGTCACCCTGGCGCGCCCGGTCGCGCAGGTGCCGTACCGGCGCTCCCGGACCTCCCCGAGGCGACGGTGGCCCGACTCCCCGAATACCTCCGTGCCCTGCACAATCTCGCCGAAACAGGTCACGAGACAGTTTCCAGTGAGGGGCTGGCCAATGCCGCCGGGGTCAACTCGGCGAAGCTCCGTAAGGACCTGTCCCAACTCGGCTCGTACGGCACCCGGGGCGTCGGCTACGACGTCGGGCTGCTGATCGATCAGATCGAGTACGTGCTCGGGCTCACCCAGCGTCGGGCGGTCGTGCTGGTAGGGGTGGGTAACCTCGGTCACGCCCTGGCCGGCTACGACGGCTTCGCCAGCCGTGGCTTCCGGATCGCCGCGCTCCTCGACGCCGACCAGGAACTGGTCGGCGAGGAGATCAACGGCCTGGTCGTACAGCACATCGACGACCTGCCCCAGGTGGCCGCCGAGGAATCCATCGCGATAGGTGTCATCGCCACCCCGGCCGCCGCCGCGCAACGGGTGGCGGACCAGTTGGTCGCCGTCGGCGTGACGAGCATCCTCAACTTCGCACCGTGCGTACTCTCGGTTCCCGAGGGGGTCGACGTGCGCAAGGTCGACCTCGCCATCGAGTTGCAGATCCTGTCGTTCCACGAGCACCGCAAGGCATCCCTGACCGCGCTCCCCGCCGCCGGTGGGTCCGCCCTCACCGCCCTGCCAGGTGGTCTCGCGGTCACCGAGAGCCAGGAGGCGATCGGCACGTGAAACTCCTCGTCGTTGGCGCGTCCTACCGCACCGCACCGGTCGCCACCCTGGAACGGCTCGCGGTGTCACCCAGTGGGCTCGACCGCACCCTGGGGCACCTGGTCGCTCAGCCGTACGTGAGCGAGGCCGTCCTCGTCTCCACCTGCAACCGGGTCGAGGTCTACGCGGCGGTGTCCGGCTTCCACGGGGGCCTCGGTGACATCTGCGCCGTCCTCGCTGAGCAGGCCGGCTGCCAGCCGGCAGCGCTGGCCAACCACCTCTACGTGCACTTCGACTCGGCAGCGGTGGAACACGTTTTCCGGGTGGCCGCCGGCTTGGACTCGATGGTGATCGGCGAGGCGCAGATCCTCGGGCAACTGCGCGACGCGTACCACTGGGCCAGTGCGGCGGACACCGCCGGACGGTTGCTGCACGAGCTGATGCAGCAGGCCCTGCGGGTGGGTAAGCGGGCTCACTCGGAGACCGGCATCGATCGCGCCGGCCAGAGCGTGGTCACCGCCGCGCTGGGGCTCGCCGCCGACCACCTCGACGACGGCCTCACCGGTCGTCCCGCGCTGATCGTCGGCGCCGGGGCGATGGGCTCGCTGGGCGTGGCGACGCTCTCCCGGCTCGGTGCCGGGCCGGTGACCGTGACGAACCGGAGCACGGACCGGGCGGTCCGGCTGGCCGAGTCGTACGGTGCCACCGCGCGACCGATGGCCGAGCTGGCGGACACGCTCTCCGCGGTGGACATCGTGGTGGCCGCCACCGCCTCTCCGGAGCCCGTTCTCACCCGGGAGGTGGTCGCCACGGCGGCCGCCAGCCGCGACTCCGGGCGTGGCCCGCTGGTTCTGCTCGACCTCGCGGTACCGCGAGACGTCGGGCCCGACGTCGCCGAACTGCCCGGCGTCGAGGTGATCGACATCGACCGGATGGCGGGGCTGCTCGCCGACGGTCCGGTCGCCTCGGACGCCGCCGCCGTCGAGCGGATCGTGGCCGGCGAGGTCGAGTCCTTCCTCAGCTGGCTGCGCGGTGCCGACGTGGCCCCGACGGTCGCCGCCCTGCGCGGACGGGCCGACGACGTGGTCACCGCCGAGCTACGTCGGCTCGCGCAACGTCGTCCCGACCTCAGCGACGACCAGCGTGCCGAGGTGGCCCGCACGGTGCACCGGGTGGTCCAGCGACTGCTGCACCAGCCGACCGTCCGGGTCCGCCAGCTCGCCGCCGAACCCGGCGGTGACCAGTACGCGGCCCTGCTGCGCGAGCTGTTCGATCTCCAGGTCCCGCAGACCTCGCCGGTGGACACCGTGCCGGACATCACCCCATCCGCTGGAGGCGATCGATGAACGAGGCCCCACTGCGCCTCGGAACCCGAGGCAGCAAGCTGGCGATGGCCCAGGCCGGGCACGTCGCCGAAGCGCTCACCGCGCGTACCGGACGGCCCGTGGAACTGGTCGAGGTGGTCACCGCCGGCGACCGGTCCAACGCGCCGGTGCACCGGCTCGGGGTCGGCGTGTTCGTCTCCGCGCTGCGCGACGCCCTGGTCGCCGGCACGATCGACTTCGCGGTCCACTCGTACAAGGACCTGCCCACCGCGACCACGCCGGGGCTGCACATCGCTGCGGTGCCGCCGCGACAGGACCCACGCGACGCGCTCGTCGCCCGCGACGGGAAGACGTTGGCCGAACTCGAGCCGGGTGCGGTCGTCGGTACCGGAGCGTTGCGCCGGATCGCCCAGCTGCACGCGCTGGGCATGCCACTGTCGGTCACTCCGATCCGGGGCAACATCGACACCCGGCTGGCCCGGGTGCTCGGCCCGGACGCCGACCTGGACGCCATCGTCCTGGCCCGGGCGGGCCTGGCCCGCATCGACCGTGCCGACGTGGTCACCGAGACGCTCGACCCGATGCTGATGCTGCCGGCTCCCGCCCAGGGGGCCCTGGCGGTGGAGTGCCGGCTCGACGACACCGACCTGGTCGAGCTGCTTGCCATGCTCGACCACGCACCGTCACGCGCCGCGGTCATCGCGGAGCGGGCGATGCTGGCCACCCTGGAGGCCGGATGCTCCGCTCCGGTCGCCGCCTACGCCGTCGTCGCCGAAGGCGAGCCAACCGGCTCGGGCGTCGATGGCGACGATGTCCAGGAGATCTACCTGCGCGGGGCGGTGATCAGTCCGGACGGCACCCGCGATATCCGGCTGTCCCGCACCGGAACGCCCGCCGATGCGGCGGAGATCGGTAAGGCACTCGCCACCGAACTCCTCGACCTCGGCGCCGACTCGATCCTCGGCCCGCAAGGACACGACGGCCCGGGGACTCAGCAATTTGGGAGCACAGAATGACCCGCACCCGTAAGCCCGTAGGCCGTATCGCGTTCGTCGGGGCAGGACCCGGCGACCCGGGCCTGCTGACCCGCCGGGCGCACGACGCCCTGGTCGACGCCGACCAGGTGGTGTACGACCGGGGAGTCCCCGAGTCGCTGCTCGACGTCGTCCGAGCGGAGGCCAGGTCCGACGCCCAGTTCACCCCGGCCGAGGGAGCGCCGGGCGACGTGGCCAAGATCCTGATCTCGGCGGCCCGTTCCGGGCAGAACGCGGTGCACCTGGTGGCCGGCGATCCGTTCGGCCACGACTCGGTGGTCAAGGAGGTGCAGGCGGTGGCGCGAACCGCCGCGCACTTCGAGGTGGTTCCCGGAGTCGGCCAGGCCGAGGGAGTGGCCACCTACGCGGGCGTGCCGCTGCCGGGCGTACGCACCGCTGCCGACGTCGAGGACGTCAGCACGCTTGACTTCGACGCGCTGGCGGCAGCCGTGCAGCGCGGTTCACTGGCGCTGGCGGTCGACGCCGGCGATCTGGCCGCGATCCGTGACGGGCTGCTCGCGGCCGGCGTGGACGGCACCACCGACGTCGGGGTGACCGGCGACGGCACCGGCGAGACGCAGTACACCACCACGTCGACCGTGGACTCCTTCGTCGCGGCGGCACTCGGCTTCACCGGCCGGGTCGTGCTGACCCTCGGCGAGGGTGTCGGCCAGCGGGACAAGCTCAGCTGGTGGGAGAACCGCCCGCTGTACGGCTGGAAGGTGCTGGTGCCCCGCACCAAGGAGCAGGCCGGCGTGATGAGTGCCCGACTGCGCGCGTACGGGGCGATTCCCTGCGAGGTGCCGACCATCGCGGTGGAGCCGCCGCGTACCCCGGCTCAGATGGAGCGGGCGGTCAAGGGCCTGGTCGACGGCAGGTACGCCTGGGTGATCTTCACCTCGGTGAACGCGGTGCGGGCGGTCTGGGAGAAGTTCGCCGAGCACGGTCTGGACGCCCGGCACTTCGGTGGCGTCAAGATCGCCTGTATAGGAGATGCCACCGCCGACGCGGTCCGCGCCTTCGGTATCCAGCCGGAGCTGATCCCCTCCGGAGAGCAGTCCTCCGAGGGCCTGCTGGCCGAGTTCTCGCCGCACGACGAGGTGCTCGACCCGGTCGGCCGGGTGCTGCTGCCGCGCGCCGACATCGCCACCGAGACGCTCGCCGCCGGGCTCACCGAGCGTGGCTGGGAGGTCGACGACGTGACCGCCTACCGGACGGTCCGGGCCGCCCCGCCGCCCGCCGAGATCCGGGACGCGATCAAGTCGGGCGGCTTCGACGCGGTGTTGTTCACCTCGTCCTCCACCGTGCGGAACCTGGTCGGCATCGCCGGCAAGCCGCACACGCGTACCGTTGTCGCTGTCATCGGACCCAAGACGGCGGAGACCGCGACGGAGTTCGGCCTGCGGGTCGACGTCCAGCCTCCGCACGCGTCGGTGCCCGATCTGGTGGAGGCGCTCGCCGGCTACGCCGTCGAGCTGCGGGAGAAGCTCGCCGCGATGCCGGCGAAGCAGCGCCGCGGTTCGAAGGTCCAGGGGCCGACCGCGCTGAGGTTCCGGTAGTCGTTCCGGCTCCGGCTGGTCGTCAGGAGGGTTCATGCCGTACCCAGAGATGCGGCCCCGTCGGCTGCGCCGCACCGCGGCGATGCGTCGGCTGGTCTCCGAAACCCGCGTCGACCCGGCGGAGTTGGTCGTGCCGATGTTCGTCAGGGAGGGGCTGACCGAGCCGCGCGCCATCTCCTCGCTGCCGGGCGTACTCCAGCATTCGCGCGATTCGCTGCGCAAGGCGGCGGTGGAGGCGGTGCAGGCCGGCGTGGGCGGGATCATGTTGTTCGGCGTGCCGTCGTCGCGCGACGAGTACGGCTCCGGTGGCATCGACCCGGACGGCATCCTCAACGTCGCGATCCGTGACGTGGTCGCTGAGGTGGGCGACGCCACGGTGGTGATGAGCGACCTCTGCCTGGACGAGTTCACCTCACACGGGCACTGCGGGCTGCTCACCCCGACCGGTGAGGTGGACAACGACGCCACTCTCGCCGCGTACGCCGAGATGGCGGTGGCCCAGGCCGCCGCCGGGGTCGGGGTGGTCGGTCCGTCCGGGATGATGGACGGCCAGGTCGGGGTGGTACGGCAGGCGCTCGACGCGGCCGGTCACCCCGACGTGGCCGTGCTCGCGTACGCCGTGAAGTACGCCTCGGCCTTCTTCGGCCCCTTCCGGGACGCGGTGGAGTCGGCGCTGGACGGGGATCGACGGGCCTACCAGCAGGATCCGGCGAATTTGCGTGAGTCGCTACGCGAGGTCGCGCTGGACGTCGCCGAGGGTGCCGACATGGTGATGGTCAAGCCGGGGCTGCCGTACCTCGACGTGGTGGCGGCGGTCCGCGCCGCAGTGGACGTCCCCGTGGCGGCCTACCAGGTCTCCGGCGAGTACGCGATGGTCGAGGCAGCCGCCGCGAACGGCTGGATCGACCGGGAGCGGGTGATGTTGGAGACGCTCACCTCCATCCGCCGGGCTGGTGCCCAGATCATCCTCACCTACTGGGCCGTCGAAGCTGCCCAGTTGCTTCGCCAGCGTTACTGACCCCTGGTCGAGTCCTGCAGCGCCCCAACCTGGCAGCCGCGCCAAAGCCGTCACGCTGAGCGATCTCCTGCCCGCCCGCCTCCCACCCCTTCGCATCCTTTGCTCTGCTTCAACCCACGCACCGCTAACGGAAAGTGGTCATCCGGTGCCGTATGCCGCGAATGTGTCCCGGCTCCACCGCTGGTCACGGCCTATTGCGTGGATTGAAGCAGAGCAAAGGACGCGCGAAGGTGTGGTTGTAGGTGGCGATGGAGGAGCCAGTGGTATCACCCACGGTGATTGTTGCTCACGGTAGTCGGCGAGCGAGATAGACAAGATATCCACAGGCTTTTCCACAGGGGTTGCCGTGTTGGTTGCGGCAGCGGCAAGGTCGGTGAATGCCTTCCGTGTTCGAGCCGCCGGATCTCGGTCCCACCGTCGGTCCCTTTCCCATCGCCGGTCTGGTGCGACGTGCTCGGCGGATCGTCGGGCTCAGCCAGATGCGGATGGCCCGGTTCGCCAAGGTCGCCCCGTCGACCGTCGCGCGGGTTGAGGCAGGCAGCCTGACACCGAGCCTGGCTGTGCTGGAGCGGCTGCTGGGCGCGGCCGGGCTTTACCTCGTGGCAGTCGATCAGGACGGGCGGGTCGTGCTGCCGATGGAGGTCTGGGACGACACCCGGGACGGCGCGAATCGCCGCTATCCGGCGCACCTGAACACCATTCTCGACCCGGAACCCGGCGAATGGTGGGCGGACATCTACGGTCTGGCCCGACCGCCGGAGACCTACCACCGTTCGCGGGCCGACCGGGAGGCGCGACGTCGGCGCAGTCAGTGGGAGGTGCGGGTGGCGAAATACCGGAACGTGTCGCCCCCGCCGGACCCGCGCAGCTGGTACCGGGACTGACAGCCGGACATCGACCGGTCAACGCGTCGCGTCGAGGCGGTGAACCAGTTCGGCGACATCGACGCTGTATTCGCACCAGTCCCGGTCGGTGCGGTAGCCAAGCTCGGCGTTGACCTTGAGCATGGCCTCGTTTGCCTGGGCGTTCCAGGTCTGCACCTCGGTCAGTTGCGGCTCGGCCGAGCGCAACTCCAGCAGCATCCGCGCTTTGATCGCCCGATCGATGCCGTGGCCACGGTGGTCCTGCACCACGATCGTGTCGTACTGGTCGGCGCGGGTCGGGTGCTGAGCCGGCACGACCACCTCGGTCAGGCCGGCCACCTCGCCGGTCCGCTCGTGCAGGGCGAGCACGATGTACGGCTTCATGCCCCGCCGGTGCAGGCAGTCGAGGCTGTCCCGGAGCCGCTGCGGATCGTACGAACTGGGTCGTAGCTCGCCGTCCTCGATGTCCCGGGCCTCGGCCTTGGCCCGTGCGTACGTCTCGATCAGCTCGTCCGGTGGGCCACCGGGGTGGAACTGGACGCGGTAGCCCTCGCCGACCCCGGTGGACATCTCCGCCAACTCTGCCCAGTCGACACCGGCGAGGTCCAGGACGCTGCGGGTCTCGACGTACTCCCGGCTGAAGCCGAGCGACTCGTAGAAGGCGACGGCGGGAGTGTCGCCGACCACCTCCACCCCGATCGACTCGAAGCCCTCCTGGTAGACCCGTCGGGCCGCGCGCAGAACGAGGTCACGGCCCAGGCCGCTGCGCCGCACGGACGGGTGGACCAGGACCTCCAGCACACCGATGTTGCCGAGCAGCAACACGTGCACCTGGCCGAGGATGGCTCCCGGCCGGCCGTCGGCGTCCGGATCATCCTGGGCGACCCAGGAGATCCGTCGTTCGCCGGGCATCACCTCGGCGAGGTACTCCCGCAGGCAACTCTCCCGCCACGGCGGATCCTGCGGGAGATCAGCCGCCAGGACCGCGTTCAGCGTGTCCAGCAGCGACGCGATCTCGGCGGACGACGCGGTCCTGGGGTCCCACTCGCGCACCATCACCTGTCTAGCTTGCCGCTAACCGCTGCCGGGGGGAAGTGTCCAGTTCTCCAATGTATGCGGACGATCACTTCACGTGCGACTGGCCTGTCCGTACCGGTTGGCGGCGTCGAAGACGTCCTGGGCGTACCTGCGGACGTCGTTGTACGACAGGATCGCGTTCCACCAGTCACCCGGAATGGTGAGGTTCCTGCCGCCCTTGCACAGGTACATGCCGGCGGCCAGCGCGGCGTCGTGGATGTTGTGCGGGTCCTTGCGTCCGTCGTTGTCCGCGTCGGCGCCGATTTCCTGCCAGGTGGTCGGGATGAACTGCATCGGCCCGATCGCCCGGTCGTAGGTGGTGTCGCGGTCCAGCTCACCCCGATCGGTGTCGGCGATCCGCATCCGGCCGCCCTGGCCGTCCAGCGGCAGGCCGATGATCTCCGGGACCGCTCGACCGTCCGCACCGAGCTGGGCGTTGTTGGCCTGGCCGTGGCGGGACTCGACCAGACCGATCGCGGCCAACGTGGTCCAGCTCAGGCCGCAGCTGCGATCGGTTTCGGCGAGCACCAGTTCGGCGTAGCCGTACGCCTGCATGGCGATCGGGTCGATGCCGACCTTGGCGCCCGTGTCACGGGCCCAACCGGCCAGGGCATCGGACGGGCGGCCACCGGCCGGCGCGGCACCGGGCGGGGTCGCGCCCGGCGGGAGGGTCGCGGTGGGTGGCGGGAACTGCCCCGGTGGCGGTACCGCACCGGTTGGTGGCAGGTCGCTGGGCAGCGCGTCGGGCAGATCGGCGGTGGCGTCCGCCGCCACCGGACGCGGGCTGCCGAGGGTCGCGGGCACCAGCAGCGCGCCGACCGTGGCGGTCGCGGCGACCAGGGCGAGCAGGAACACGCCGGGTAGGGTCAGCCGTCCACTGGGCCGACGGGACCAGTCGCGGGTCGCCCGGGCCGCGGCGCGCGGCCCTGGCAGGCGTACGGCGTGCGCGAAGCGCGTCCGGCGGCGTCGGGCTGTCGGTGCAGCGGTTTCCGGAGTGGACTCCTCGACCGCGGTCTTCGGCGCCGACCCGGCGGCGGAAACGTCATCCGGCCCGGTCGTCTCGGACTCCAACGTGGGTCGGCGGGGCCGGGGCAGCCCGGTCGCCGGCCCGTCCGGGCCACCGGCGGAACCGGCGCGCGGCGTGGCCGGTCGGAGGGGCCGAAGGATCGTGCGCTCTTCGCCGTCTGCCACCCGTCGAGTATTACCCATGTCTGCGCTGACGTCAGGTGCGGTCGTAGGCTGATGCCATGCCCCGGTACGAGTTCCGTTGTCGCGCCTGCGGCGACACCTTCGAGGTCAACCGTCCGATGGCGCAGGCCGGCGAGCCGGCGCCCTGCCCACAGGGGCACGCCGACACCGTGAAGCTGCTCTCCACAGTCGCGGTCACCGGTCGCGGCGGTGGCGGGTCCGGTGCCTCGCCGGCACCAGCCGGTGGCGGCTGCTGCGGTGGTGGTTGCGGCTGCTGACCACGTCGACACCGTTCGTCGATGGTGGTACGGGTGATGCCGGCCTTGCCCGGACGCAGGGTCCGATGGCACCTTGGGTCGGAGTCTCGGCCGGCCGTTCTTACGATGCGTGATGATCTGGTTTCGGGAAGTATGGTTCCGAGACCAGGGGGGAGGTTCCACGCATGCCGCCACGGATCCACCTCCCGACCGGCTGGGTGACTTTCGTCTTCACCGACATCGAGGGCTCCACCCGGTTGGCGCAGTTGCTCGGGCCCGGCTACCGACCGGTGCTGGCCGAGCACCGGCGGCTGCTGCGACGGACGATCGCGGCGACCGAGGGCGCGGAGCTGCTGACCGAGGGAGACTCGTTCTTTCTCGCCTTCGACGATGCCGGCGCGGCGTTGACCGCCTGCCTGACGGCGCAACGGGCGCTCGGTGAGCACGACTGGCCGACCCCCGAGGCAGCCCCCCGGGTCCGGATGGGACTGCACACCGGCTGGGCGGAGCCGCGCGACGGCGAGTACGCCAGTCCAGAGGTGCACCGGGCGGCCCGGGTCGCCGCCGCCGCGCACGGCGGGCAGATCCTCTGCTCGGCCGCCACGGCGCGGCGAGCCGACCCGCTGCCGGCCGGTGCCTCCCTGCTGGACCTCGGGCTGCACCGGCTGCGTGGCTTCGACGACCGGGAGCGGCTCTTCCAACTCGTCGCGCCCGGCCTGGAGCTGCAGTTTCCGCGACCGCGTACCGCCGACGCGGTGGCGCACAACCTGCCGATCCAGGTCACCACATTCGTCGGTCGGCAGACCGAACGCGCCGAGTTGAAGCGACTCGTTGCCCGGCATCGACTGGTCACCGTGCTGGGCGCGGGCGGCAGCGGCAAGACCCGGCTGGCCGTGGAGTTCGCCACCGATCTGGTCGACGAGTACCCGGACGGGGTCTGGTTCGTCGACATCGCCGCGGTCACCGACCCCGGGCTGGTCGCGTTCGCGGTCGCCGCCGTGCTCGGGTTGCGTCCGGAGCCGGGGCGCCCAATGGTCGACACGCTGGTGGAGTACGCGGCGCCCCGCCGGATGCTGATCGTGCTCGACACCTGCGACGCCCAACCGGCGTCCTGCGCCGAGGCGGTGTCCCGGCTGTTGGCCGGTGGTGGTGGGGTGCGGGTGCTGGCGACGACCCGGGAACCGCTGGCGCTGCCGGGTGAGGTGGTGTGGCGGATCCCGCCGTTGTCCGTCGATCCGGCACCTGACGGCACCGAGAGCGATGCGGTGGCCCTGCTGTTGGACCGCACGGCGGCGGCCCGGGGCGGCCGACTGCCCGACCCGTCCGAGTCGGCCGACGTACGGCGGGTGGTGCGACGACTGGACGGGTTGCCGCTCGCGATCGAGTTGGCCGCGGCCCGGCTGCGGGTGCTCTCGGTGGGGCAGCTCGCCGAGCGCCTTGACGACGTGCTCGGCACGCTCGACGCCGGCCGCGTGGATCCGCTGCCGCCACCGGCTGAGCGGAGACACGCCGGCAGTCAGCGGGACACCGTCGATCTGGTCGCGGCGTCAGCCGGTGTCAGCCCGTCGCCTCCGGCCACCCGGGCGGTGGCCCGCTCGGCGGTCGAACGGCACCTGACCATGCAGGCGACGGTGACGTGGTCCTACCGGACGCTCGGGCCGCGGGCCGCGCGACTGCTGCGCTGGCTGGCGGTCTTCGCCGGCCCGGTCGACTTGCCGACGGTGGAGTGGCTGCTCGACGAGGACCCGCTCGACCCGCTGTCGGTGTTGGTCGACAAGTCCATGGTGCTGGCGGAGCCACACGCGGCCGGCTGCACGTACCGGATGCTCGACCCGATCCGGGCCTACGCGGCGCGTCGGCTGGCCGAGGCCGGCGAGGAGCAGGCGGCCCGTGACCGGCACGTGGCCTGGTCGGCGCATGCGCTGGAGCGGGCGCGCCTCGGCCCTGGCGGACAGCCGGTGACGCTCTCGCTGTACGCGCTGGATCCCCTCGCCGGGGAACTGCGCGCCGCGCTGCGCTGGTGCGCCACGGGTGGTAGTGCCCGGGCTGGCCTCCGGCTGGCCGCAGGGCTGGACCAGTGGTGGCGTGAGCGCGGACTGGCCCGGGAGGGACGGCTCTGGCTGTTCCGGTTGTACGGAAGGCTGGCCGAGACCGGCGAGGTGATCCCGGAGGACGAGCTGGCGGCGGCGTACCACATGCATTCGCTGCACGCCGGGGGCGACGGCGAGTTCGGCGAGGAACTGCGCTTCTCCCAGCGGGCCGAGGCGGCCGCCCGTCAGGCCGGGGACGCCGGTCTGCTGGCCCGGGTGCTCGCCGGTCGGGCCGCCCCGCTGGTCGACATGGGACAGTTCGCCGAGGCGGAGCGGGTCTGCCGGGAGGTCATCGACTGGGCGCAGGAACAGGGGGTCGAGTCGGAGGCCCTGTTCGCCGTGTTCCGGCTGGCCGAGTTGCTGTGGCGCCGGGGCGCGCTGCACGAGGCGGCGGAACTGCTCGGTGCGGCCCGGCCGGTGGAGGCGTCCCGGCCGGTCGACCGGGGGCGACGTTCGGTGGACATGCTGCTCGGCATGGTCGCGCTGGCTCGGGGCGACCTGGTGGCCGCGCACGAGCATCTGCTGGTGGCGCTCCGCTCGCGGATGAATCACGGCTTCCACGGGCGGGCCTGCGACACGCTGAACGCCGTCGCGGTGCGCTGCGCCGTTGGTGACCACCCGTTGACCGCGGCCCGGCTCTTCGGTGCCGCCCAGGCGACCCGGGCGGGCCTGCGATCGACACCGGGCATCTACGAGGCGTACTGGGCGGAACGGCAGGCGGAGCTGCGGCGGGTGCTGGGCGACGCCGCTTTCGACGAGGCGTACGGCGAGGGCACCGAACTGGGGCTGGACGAGGCGGTCGCGTTGGCGCTCGGTGTCGAGCATCCCGATCTGGCGGCCGATTCCGGACGGTTCGCGACAGGGGCGGATCGCTCCGCTCCGCGCCAACCCAGCACCATCGACCGCCGTACCGAGCACGCCTGACCCGCGAGGGACGCCCAACCGGCACTGCGGCGGGCGTCCCTCGGGGTTCGTCAGCGGCGAGCGCGGGCCTCGGCGTCGGCCTTCATCCGAGCGGCCCGATCGATGTCGGACTGCTGGACGGCGGCGACCGATCCGAAGATGTTGACCGCCTGGTAGTAGGTCCAGGCCAGACTCAGGCAGGCCGGCCGGACGACGGAGTTGTAGGTGGCACAGACCCGCTTCAGATCCTCGTAGAAGGCGCTGTCCAGGCGGGACTTGTTGGCGCTGAACTGGCCCACCGCCTTGTAGTTGCGGTAGCCGAAGTCGTGGCGGAAGCAGGAGAGGTTGAAGGTGAACCCGAGTGGGTTGTCCGGGCTGGACGAGCAGTAGTCGGTAGACCAGTTGAAGTTGTACTCCGCCCAGGGGGCCCGGTTCAGCCGGGCCGAGTTCCAGGCGTTGTAGCTGCTGGCGCTGGTCTGGGTCCAACTGGACAGTACCGACAGCTTCTGTGCTGGAGTCACGGCCGCCGCGGCGGGGGAGGCCACGGCGAGGGCGGTGAGCAGCGCGAGTATGCCCGAGGCGAGGATGGTGGCGAGACGTCTGTGCACGGTCGAACCTCCGCTGGGGGTGTGCGGTGGAGCACTGGTTACCGGTGAGTTACCGGGGTTCGATCAGTGTCGATCAATGACGCGGCCTGCCGGTGTTACCGGCGAGAAATATTGGTGACCTGTGCTGAAACAGACGAATGCCCTGGACACCAGCGGTGTCCAGGGCATTGGCCGTCTTGCTAGTCGAAGAAGCGGGCCAGGTGGGTGGCGGAGGGGCCGTCGTCGTCCGGCCCCAACGGAGTCAGGTCGGCGAAGATGGAGGCACCATCGCTCCCCGCGTGCAGTGGGTACCAGCGGGGGGTGCCTGGTGGTCGCATCACGCAGACACCCTTGACGGTCTGCACGTCCAACAGCCGCACGTGAGTCGGATCGGCCACCGCGTTCACATGACCCCACCAGGGGCTCATCACGTGCAGCACGCCCCCGGGCCGGAGCACCCGGTGACACTCGTCCAGCAGGGGCAGGAAGTCGATCAGATGCTCCAGGATGTGTACCGCGAACAGCACGTCGACCGAGTCGTCGGCCAGCGGCAGCGAGCCGGACAAATCGGCGACCGCGTCCACCCCGGGCGCGGGAAAGATGTCGAGCCCGAGATTGCCCGGCCACTGCTTGGTGGCACCGCAGCCCAGGTCGACCACCACCGGGTCGCGTCCAGCTACCCGGACCCGGCACCAGACGCCGAAGACGCCGGCCAACCGGCCGACCTGCTCGCGTACCAGTCGTAGTTGGGCCGGCTCGTCGACCTCTCCGGTCAGGTGGGCGACGCCCCGGTCGAAGCGGACCTCGACATCGAGCGGGCGCAGTCGCTCGTCGTGGCGGACCTGGTCCGTCCACGCCTCGGTGAGGAACCCGTCCACCGCCCGCAGCCGCTCCGCGGAGGGCGGAGTGTGTGCCAATGCGACCATGCCGGCCACCTCCGGCCCGCCCGTTACCCGGATAGTTGACCGATATGCGTTGGTACGTCCACAGAATTCGCGTCGACGCACCAGCCGGGTGTACTCCCGACCGGACCCGGGGTCGTCCGGCCCGGCCCGCCGGAGATCAATGCTCGGTGACCCGCCCGGCGTCCACCCGGAACCGCCGGTCGAGGCGTACCGCCTCCAGCATCCGCCGGTCGTGGGTCACCAGCAGCAGCGTGCCCGCAAAGCTGGCCAGGGCGGACTCCAGCTGCTCGATCGCCGGCAGGTCGAGGTGGTTCGTCGGCTCGTCCAACACCAGCAGGTTGACACCGCGCCCCTGCAACAGGGCCAATGCGGCCCGGGTCCGTTCCCCGGGGGAGAGCGTCGCGGCCGGTCGCAGCACGTGCTGGGCGCGCAGGCCGAACTTGGCCAGCAGGGTGCGCGCGTCCGCCGGGGACAGGTCCGGCACCGCGGCCTGGAAGGCGTCCAGCAGCGGTACGTCGCTGAGGAACAGGCCCCGGGCCTGGTCCACCTCGCCGACCACCACACCCGGGCCGAGGGCGGCCTGGCCGGCGTCCAGCGGCAACCGGCCGAGCAGGGCCGCCAGCAGGGTCGACTTGCCGGAACCGTTCGCCCCCGTCACCGCCACCCGGTCCGCCCAGTCGATCTGAAGACTCACCGGACCGAGGATGAAGTCGCCCCGGCGTACCACGGCCTCGCGAAGAGTGGCCACGACGGCGCCGGCGCGGGGCGCGGCGGCGATCTCCATCCGCAGCTCCCACTCCTTGCGTGGCTCCTCCACCACCTCCAGGCGCTCGATCAGCCGTTCGGTCTGCCGGGCCTTCGCCGCCTGCTTCTCGGACGCCTCGGACCGGAACTTCCGGCCGACCTTGTCGTTGTCGGTGGCCTTGCGCCGGGCGTTGCGGACCCCCTTCTCCATCCAGGAGCGCTGGGTACGCGCCCGTGCCTGAAGCGCAGCCCGGGTGTCGGCGTACTCCTCGTAGTCGGCGCGCGCCTGGCGGCGGGCCACCTCCCGTTCCTCCAGGTACGCCGCGTATCCGCCACCGAAGTGGTTCACCTGCTGCTGGTGCAGGTCCAGTTCCAGCACCGAGGTCACCGTGCGGGCCAGAAACTCCCGGTCGTGGCTGACCAGCAGCGTGCCGGCCCGCAGCCCGGTGACGAAGTCCTCCAGCCGGTCCAGGCCGGCGAGGTCGAGATCGTTCGTCGGCTCGTCGAGCAGGAAGATGTCGTACCGGCTGAGCAGCAGCGACGCCAACCCGGCACGGGCGGCCTGCCCACCGGAGAGGCTGGTCATCTCCTGATCGAGATCAACGGCGAGTCCCAGCTCGGCGGCCACCTCCTCGGCCCGCTCGTCCAGATCCGCGCCGCCGAGCCCGAGCCAGCTCTCCAACGCGACGGCGTACGCGTCGTCCGCGCCCGGCGTGCCGGCGGTCAGTGCGTCCGTCGCCGCGTCGAGGGCGGCCTGCGCTCCGGTCACCCCGGTGCGGCGGGCCAGGAACGCCCGCACGGTCTCCCCGGGCCGGCGCTCCGGCTCCTGCGGCAGGTGACCGACGCTCGCACCGGGTGGACTCACCGTCACGCTGCCAGCCTCGACCGGCAACAGACCGGCGAGCGTACGCAGCAGCGTCGACTTGCCGGCCCCGTTGGCACCGACCAGGCCGACCACGTCGCCGGGCGCGACCACGAGGTCCAGGCCGGTGAAGAGGGTTCGTTCCCCGTGCCCGGCGGCGAGGTCCCGGGCGATCAGCGTGGCGCTCACAAGCAGCGGAGCCTACCCGTCGCCGAGCGGCCGACCCCCGGGACGAGGCAGACTCACGTGCGTGTTGACCACACTGGCGATCGACTGCGGGGGCGGCGGGATCAAGGCGTCGGTCCTCGACGGCGCGGGCACGATGCGGGCCCAGCCGATACGGGTGCCGACGCCGTATCCCCTGCCGCCGAGTCTGTTCGTCCGCACCCTGGTGGAGCTCGGCGGTCGGCTGCCGGCGGCCGACCGGGTGACGGTGGGGATGCCCGGCATGATTCGGCACGGCGTGGTGGTGGCCACCCCGCACTACGTGACCCGTGCGGGCCCCCGCAGCCGGATCGACCCGGCGTTGTTCGCCGAGTGGTCCGGATTCGACGCCCGCAGCGCGCTCTGCGCCGCGTTCGGCCTGCCGACGCTGGTTCTCAACGACGCCGAGGTGCACGGTGCCGGGGTGGTCGCCGGCACCGGCTGCGAACTGGTGCTGACCCTCGGCACCGGGCTGGGCAGCGCCCTCTTCGACGGCGGCGTGCTCGCCCCGCACCTCGAACTGTCCCACGCACCGGTGCGCTGGGGCACCACCTACGACACGTACGTGGGTGAACCGGAGCGACGCCGGCTGGGTGACGCCTTCTGGTCCCGGCGGATCCGGCAGGTGGTGGAGGGCCTGCGACCGGTGTTCCGCTGGGACCGGCTCTACCTGGGCGGGGGCAACTCGCGGCGGATCCGTCCCGAGCAGCTCGTCCGGATGGGTGACGACGTCGTGGTGGTGCCCAACAGCGCCGGCATCGTCGGCGGCGTCCGCGCCTGGAACCTCGCCACGGTGTAAGGAAGGGCACCTGTCAACGCGTGGTGTACAGGAAGGGGCCCTTGTTACCGGTCGGGCCGGAAAAGCCGCCGGGAACAGTCGCGATACCGCAGGTGTTGTGCCAGCGTCGGAGCAGTGGTGCGACACGGAGGGGGTGGCGGCATGGATCTTCTGGCCGAGTACCGACGGGCGACCCTGTTCTTCGAGGCGGGCGACCCGAGTAGCGCGGCCCGGCTGCTCGAACCGATCATCGAGGCCGAGCCGGACAACGCCTCCGTACGGCAGTTGCTGGCCCGGGCCTACTTCCAGTCGGCTCAGCTCAACCGGGCCGAGCAGCAACTACGAGAGTTGGTCGACCGCAACCCCAGCGACCACTACGCCCACCACGTGCTGGGCCGGACGCTGGAGCGGCTCAACCGGTACGCCGACGCGTTGCGTCACCTACGCATCGCGGCGGCCATGCACTCGTCCAACGATGACTACACGACGGCCCTGCGCCGGGTCGAAACCCGGGTCGGCGGTGGCCGCTGAACACGGAGACGCGCCGATGAGGGCAGCCCGGCCGGGCTGCCCTCATCGATGGCCTGGGCCGGCTGGCGGCCTGCCTACCATGGGCCGGATGACAGCCGACCGGACGGTGGACGTGGCATGAAGCTGAAGCTGGACCTGCACGACATCTTCAACAAGGGCCACGACATCGACCGTGCCCTGCGCGGCATCATCGACGAGGCGGTGGCCAAGAAGGCCACCCTCGTCGAGATCATCCCCGGCAAGGGCTCCGGTCAGCTCAAGAAGCGCGTGCTGCGCTTCCTCGACCAGAAGGACGTCAAACAGCTCTACCACCGGGTCGAGAAGGACTCCAAGAACTTCGGTCGCCTCTTCGTCCACTTCCGCTGGAAGTAGCCGCCTCAGAGCGGGTAGGTGCGGGCCACGGCGAGCATCTCGGAGCTGTGTGAGCCCGCGACGCCGACGCCGGGTGGACGGGGACGGAACCCGGGGACCGCGTCGAGGCCGTCGCTGGCGTCCATCGCGCGCAGCGCCAGCTGCGGGGCCGTCGGCTCGACGGTCAGCGTGATCTCGATTCCTTCGGGCGGTGGGGCGTGGAAGACGATGCCGAAGCCCCACCGGCCGTCGCGCTCCTCGACCGGGACCGTCCGGCCCGCCACCTGGGCACTGCGCACCGTCGCGGTGGACGTGTCGACGTGCAGGGTGACCAGGCGTACGGGGCGTTGCGGGGTGAGTCGCAGCGACACGGTGCGCAGACCGGCGGCGGTGGTGTCGGTCAACATGTCGAGCCGGGGCGCGGGCAGGCCGGCGGACTGCGCTGGACCGCCGAGCAACTCGTTGCCGCCGATGCCCGGGAACTCGTCGGCGACCTGGGTCGGTCCGTCCACGTAGTCGTCGGTCCAGGGCTGCGGCTCGGTCTCGCGGCTGAGCCAGCGGGCCTGGCCGGTACCGGCGTCCAGGGCGTACATCAGGTGGGTGGGTGCGGGGTGCGCGGCGTCGAAGCGGTCGACGGCGACGCCGACCCCGGCGAGGACCATCGTGGCCAGCGCGGCGGCCCCGGCCGGCAGGGCACCGAGTCGGCGGGCCCGCAGCGCCACCATGCCCCGTTGGCCGCCGGCCTCCGGGTGCAGGAGGTCGATCACGGGTAGCGCGGCCAGACCGAGCAGCACCGCGAAGAGTGCCGCGACGCCGCCCATCGCCATGCCCAACGCCGGGAAGAGCAGCACCACGGTGGGGAGCAGCAGAATCACCGCGACTGCGGCCGCGCCGGTCACCGCGATCACCGCTATCGGGCCGTCGCGGCGGGTGGTCAGCGCCACCAGCCCGCCGAGCGCCCCGGCCAGGGCGGGCAGGGTCGCCAGGTAGGCCCCGCCGGGCGCCAGGATCGCGAGCAGCAGGCCGAGCAGCGCCAGCCAGCCGAGCCCACCGATGGCCAGGGCGGCTGGACCGACCCGACGTCGGGTCAACGCGTACCAGGCGAACAGCACGGCGGCGGCGAGCGCCAGGACGGCCAGCCGGTACCAGGTCGGCCGATACGGGTCGAGCAGTTCGGCATTGCCCGGCCGGAGGGCGAGGATCGCCGCCCAGAGCAGTTGCGCACCGACCGGCGCCACCACGAGCGGCACCAGAGCCAGACCGAAGCCGGCGGCCAGCCGGCCATTGGTGACCCGATTCCGGCGCCGGGCCAGCCAGCCGAGCACGACCACGCCGCTCAGCGCCAGCAGCGCCAACGGCAGCACCAACCAGCCGGGGTACCGGGCGAGGCCGCCGGGGACGGGAAAGTAGGTGGCGTCGTGACCGGCACGCAGGTCACCAAGGTCGATCCGACCGAACTCCCGGGCGAGACCGAGGGAGTTGTCACCGTGGTGCTGGAGGCTGGCCCGGTCCATCGAGGCGGGGGTGTCCAGCGGCGTGTGGTAGGTCGCGCCGCCGTCGAGGTACGCCGAGTTGAGCCCGAGGAAGCCTTCGTCCAGAAAGGCGGTGAAGTCGGTGTCGTTGGGCAGGGCGCGGTACACCTCCACCGCGAACGAGGTGCCCACCGGGTGCGGTGCGGCCCGGCCGAAGACCTCGATCAGGCCGGCGTTCTCCGGTGACGTCTCGAACATGATCACCGGTCCGGTACGGCCCCGTGCCTCCAGGTTGAGCACCACTCCCTGGCCAGCGGCCAGCGGGTGTTCGGAGGCGAACGCCGAGGCTCCGCACAGGCACGCCTCTTCGGCGTCGGTGAGGACGAAGACGACGTCGTTGCGGGGTGCCGGGCCGTCCGTCAGCGCGCGGGCCACTTCCAGGATGGTCGCGACTCCGGCGGCGTCGTCGTTGCCGCCCGGCCCGGTCTGCACCGCGTCGTAGTGCGCGACCAGGAACACCGTGCCGGTGGGATCGGTGCCGGGCAGCCGGGCCACCACGTTGCGAACCCGGGCCAGGGTGGCGCCACCGGCCGCGCCGCTGAGCTGCCCGGCCTCCTCCGCGACGGTGTCCTGCACCTGGGTCTCCAGGCCGAGCTCCCGCAACACGCTTTCCAGGTAGGCGCGGACCTCGTCGTTGGCCGGGCTGCCCGCGACGTGCGGCCGCCCGGCAACCTGCGTGACATGCGGGTACGCGCGTCCCGCGCTGAACTCGTCGGTCGGCGCGGCGGCCGGCCGGGGGGCCGGAGGACGCAGGTCGAGCAGGGCGCTCGCACCGACGGCGGCGAGCGCGACCAGTGCCGCCAGAGCGGCGAGGGTACGTCGCCGGGGCCGGGTGAAGGCGCGGTCGGCGGCGGGGCTGGGGGGTGCGCCCACGGGTGACTCCTCGCGAGGGGTGGTTCTGGGGGGCTCATCATCCTCCATGCCGCCCGAGGGCGCTCCGTCGTGTTGTGTGCGAACGTTGTCTAATACAGGATCAGCAGGGCACTCGGAAGGAGCCCGACATCACCAGCGATCTTCCGCCAATCGCGGCGGCGACCCGGCCGACCCGGGGGACCGGCATGACCGGCCCCTCAGTCGTGTCGTGGCCGTACCCGCGGGGCGGGCTGGGCGGCAATCCGAACCTGCCCCCCGGGGAGCGGCTGCGCGTCCTGCTGGTCGAGGACGACGAGGGTGACGCCTTCCTGGTCGGCGAGCTGCTGGCCGAGACGAACTCCGGGATCGACCTGCTGGTGGCGACCAGCCTGAGCGAGGCCCGCCGCCGGATAGCGAACGTCGACTGCGTACTGCTGGACCTGGGTCTGCCCGACGCGCAGGGGCTGGACGGCCTGCGGCAGGTGCTGGAGATGTCCGGTAGTGCGGCCGTCTGTGTGCTCACCGGTCGTACCGACGAGCACCTGGGCATCGTGGCGGTCGCCGAGGGGGCACAGGACTACCTGGTCAAGGGTCAGGTCGACGGGGTGCTGCTGACCCGGGCGCTGCGCTACGCGGTGGAGCGCAAGCGGGCCGACGAGAACGCCCGGCGGCTACGCGAGGTGGAGTTGCGCCAGGCGGAGTCGGCTCGGCTGGAGCGCGGTCTGCTGCCCCAGCCGCTGATGTCGACCGACCAGATCGCGGTGCACACCTTCTACCGGCCTGGCCGGCATGCCGCCCTGATCGGCGGGGACTTCTACGACGTGGTGCAGACCCGGCCCGACCGGGTGGATCTGATCATCGGTGATGTCTGCGGGCACGGCGTGGACGAGGCGGCGCTCGGTGTCGAACTGCGGGTGGCCTGGCGGGCGCTGATCCTTGCCGGGGTGCCCGACGACGAGGTGCTCCCCGCGTTGGAGCAGGTGCTGATGAGCGAGCGCCGGCTTCAGGAGATCTTCGCGACCGTGGCGACGGCCCGGCTGGACCTCAACGCCGACCGGGCGACGGTGCGGCTGGCCGGCCATCCGCCACCGGTGCTGCTGGCCGGTGGACGGGTGACTCCGGTGCCGGCGCCGGGTGGTCTGCTGCTCGGCGTCCGGCCACGTCGGCCGGTCGCCTTCGACCTGAAGTTCGAAACCGAGGACTGGTCCCTGCTGATGTACACCGATGGTCTGATCGAGGGCCGGGTGGGTGCCGGCGACGAACGTCTCGACGTGCCCGGCCTGACCCGCCTGCTGGCCGAGCCGGCCAGCCGGGCGGTTCCGCTGCCGGACCTGCCGGCCTGGCTGGTCGGCCGGGCCGAGCAGCTCAACGACGGTCCGTTCGCCGACGACGTGGCGATGCTGCTGGTCACGCGGGGTGGTGGCCGGTGACGGCCACGGGTGCCGGCTGGAGTTTGCGCGGTCGGCTGGCGGTGCTGGTCGCGGTCGTCGGGTTGCTGCTGATCGGGGTGGCTGTCGCGGAGGCGGTGGTCGCCACCCGCAACCGGGCGCACATCGACGCGGTGCTCAACACGACCGGGCCGCTGCGCGCCCAGTCCCAGGAGCTGCTCGCCGTCCTGGTCGACCAGGAGACCGCGATCCGGGGCTACGCGTTGACCGGTGATCGGGAAGACCTGACTCAGTTCGACACCGGCCGGCAGCGGGAGCAGGAACTGCTTGCGTCGATGAACCGGCTGCTGGGCACCTACCCGCAGCTGTACGACGAGCTCGAAGCGGTGCGGGAGCGGGCCGAGCAGTGGCGGCAGTCGATCGCCCTGCCGGTCATCCAGGCGATCGAGGTCAGCGGCACCACCGCCGGGCGGCAACTGCTCACCGATCAGTCCCGACAGCAGTTCGATCAGATCCGGGTCGCCGTGGAGGTGCTCCAGAACGGGATCCTCGACGTTCGCGAGGAAACCGCCACGGATGTCCGCGAGACCAGCAACCTGCTGGTGCTGCTGCTGGTCATTGCGGCGCTCGTGGTGCTCGTCGCCGGGGTGGTGCTGCTCAGCTCGCTGGAACGGATGGTGATCCGTCCGTTGACCGGTCTGGCCGGGCAGGTCCGGCAGGTCGCCACCGGCGACTACGGGCACCGCATCACCGGCACCGGCCCCCAGGAGTTCCAGCGCCTCGGCGGGGACGTGGACGCCATGCGTCAGAAGATCGCCGCGGACCTGGCCGAGGTGCGTGAGGCGCGGGAGCGGATCGAGTGGGTCAACACCCAGTTGCAGAAGCAGGCCGAGGAGCTGACCCGGTCCAACCGTGACCTGGAGCAGTTCGCCTACGTCGCCTCGCACGACCTGCAGGAGCCGCTACGTAAGGTGGCCAGCTTCTGCCAGCTGCTCCAGCGGCGCTACGCCGGGCGGCTCGACGAGCGGGCCGACCAGTACATCGCCTTCGCGGTGGACGGCGCGCAGCGGATGCAGCGGCTGATCAACGATCTGTTGGCGTTCTCCCGGATCGGGCGGATCACCGCGGGCTTCACCGACGTCGACATGAACAGCCTGATGGTCGAGGTGGCGGCGCAGACCGAGCCGGCCCGGCAGTACGCCGACGCCGAGCTGACCTGGGATGAGATGCCGGTGATCCGCGGCGAGGAACCGCTGCTGACCAACCTGATGGTCAACCTGATCAGCAACTCGGTGAAGTTCCGTCGGGCGGATGTTCCGCCGAAGGTGCATGTCTCGGCCCGTTTGATCGGCGAAGATTGGGAGATCACCTGCCAGGACAACGGCATCGGGATCGAGCCGGAGTTCGCCGACAAGATTTTCGTCATCTTCCAGCGGCTGCACGCCAAGGACGCATATCCGGGTACCGGGATCGGGTTGGCGATCGTCAAGAAGATCGTGGAGTACCACGGTGGTCGGGTCTGGGTGGACACGGACGTGCCCGAGGGGACGGCGATCCGTTTCACCCTGCCCGCGCTGCCCTCCGACGTCGAGGCCGCGAAGAGCGCGACCGGTGCGGACGGATCCGATACGGGCGCGGACGAGGCCAATTCGGCGGAAGTCAGGACGGACGCGGCGTCGGACCGGGCCGATGACGAGGCCCCGGCGGGTGACGGTACCGTCGGCGCCGAGGCCGGCGGCGGATCGGAGCGCCCCTCGGCCGTCGCTGGCCTGTCCCAGACCGGCGGTGGGACAGGCGGCATGAAGGAGGCGGTGGGATGACCGCGCCGGCGGACGGCAACAGTCCGATCGAGGTGCTTCTGGTCGAGGACGACCCGGGCGACGTGTTGATGACTCAGGAGGCGTTCGAGGAGCACAAGCTGCGTAACCGGCTCAACGTCGTCTCCGACGGCGCCGAGGCGCTGGCCTACCTGCGTCGGGAGGGCCGGTACGCGGACGCGGAGTTGCCGGACCTGATCCTGCTGGACCTGAACCTGCCCCGGCGGGACGGCCGGGAGGTGCTGGAGGAGATAAAGCGGGACCCGGAGCTGTGCCGGATCCCGGTGGTGGTGCTGACCACGTCCCAGACCGACGAGGACATCCTGCGCAGCTACCAACTGCACGCCAACGCCTACGTGACCAAGCCGGTCGACTTCGAGCAGTTCATCTCGGTGGTCCGGCAGATCGACGAGTTCTTCGTCAGCGTGGTGAAGCTGCCGCCACGTGGTTGACACCCTGCTCGACGACGTCGCCGGGCTGCTGCGGGAGACCGCCGACCGCGTCGTACTGCCGTTGTTCCGCCATCTCGACGCCGCCGACGTGAGCGAGAAGGCCCCCGGTGAGCTGGTCACGGTCGCCGATCGCCGGGCCGAGGAGATGATCAGCGCCGGGTTGCTCCGGCTGCGCCCCGGTTCGGTGGTGGTCGGCGAGGAGGCGGTGTCCGACGACCCGGACCTGCTGCGTCACCTGCGTGCCTCCGGGGACGTGTGGCTGGTCGATCCGGTCGACGGCACCGCGAACTTCGCGGCCGGCCGTCGCCCGTTCGCGCTGATGGTCTCCTTGCTCACGGATGGTGAGCCGGTGGCCGCGTGGGTGTTCGACCCGTTGGCCGACGCGTTGGCGACCGCCCGGATCGGCGAGGGCACGTACCTGGACGGTCAGCCGTTGAAGCTGCCCGACGGGGCGCCGCCGATGAGTGAGTTGCGGGGTGCCGCGATGACGAGGTTCCTGCCGGGTCCCTCCCAGCGCACGGTGGAGGCGGGTGGCGCGCGGCTCGGCGAGCTGCTGCCCGGGCAGCACTGCGCCGGTCGCGAGTATCTCGACGTGCTCACCGGCCGGCAGCAGTTCGTCTTGTTCTGGCGGACCCTGCCCTGGGATCACGGGCCGGGCACGCTGCTGGTGCGGGCCGCGGGTGGCGTGGCGCGCCGGCTCGACGGTACGGATTACCACCCGGCCGACACGGAGCACGGTCTTCTGGTCGCCGTCAACGACGAGGTCTGGACCGAGGTGCACGGCGCCCTCCTGTCCACCTGACAGCCTGGGGTCGCTTTCCGGCCGCCACTTCATGATCGACATGGGGAATGGACGCGGAGGGTGACGTGGGGGTTGCGGGGGGTCGATGAGGGGCGGGGCTGGTGGTCGGGAGAGTGGCCGGCGTGGCTGATTCCGGTATCCTGACCGGCGGCCTTCCGCCAGCAGGCCGCCGACCGGCGCCGGCGAGGGCCGTCGCCGTGCAGTGAACTCTCGGGGGCCGGCGGCCGACGAAAGGATGCTTTCGTGCGCAGGTCCATGCCCGTCCGGTGGCGCGCCCACCGGCCGCTGATCACCCTGCTCGCCGCGGTGGCGCTGCTCCTCGGCGTGGGGGTCGTGCCGGCGTACGCCGAGCCCAACGAGGGTGGCAGCAAGAAGCTGCGAGACGCCCTGGAAGCCACCGCCAAGGCGCACATCGAGGCGAAGCGGAAGCTGGACGGCTCCAAGAAGCGGCAGAAGCAGATGGCCAAGGAGCTGTCTGAGATGGAGGGCCGGCTGGAGGAGCTGAACGCCCTGGTCGGTGAGGTGGCTGCGCAGTCCTACCGGGTCGGTCGGCTCAGCCCGGCAGCCGTGCTGCTGGACAGCGCGACCCCGGAGGCGTTCGTGCAGCGGGCCGCCAACCTCGACATGATGGCCCAGCGTGACGGCCGTCGGATCCGGGAGATGACCGAGGCGCGGGAGCAGGCCCGGCAGGCCAAGCTCGCGATCAACGCTGAGGTGCGCGAGCAGACCAAGCAGTTGGCGGTGATGGCGAAGAAGAAGCGGGAGGCCGAGTCGGCGCTGGCGGCGGTCAGTTCGGGCAGCAGCGGCGGGTTCAGCGGAGGCAGTTCCACCTCGGCGAAGCCGGCCCCCCGCAACTCCGACGGATCCTGGCCCGGCGAGTCATGCTCGGTGAACGACCCGACCACCTCGGGCTGTATCACGCCACGCACCCTGCACGCGCTGAAGCAGACCCAGGCCGCCGGCTACAAACGGCACGTCTCCTGTTACCGCAGCGGTGGCTCGGGCGAGCACCCCAAGGGGCGGGCCTGCGACTTCTCCGCCGCCCCGAACGGCTTCGAGGACCGTACGGCCACCGGCGGCGACAAGTCGTACGGGGACAGCCTGGCCGCCTGGCACGTCCGCAACGCAGACCGGCTCGGCGTGCTGTACGTGATCTGGTACCGCCAGATCTGGCACCCGGGCACCGGCTGGCGGGCGTACGGCGGGAGCGGCAGTCCGGCCGCTGATCACACGAACCACGTTCATCTTTCGATGCATTGACGTACGCGCGGCGGATCGCTGCGTACCATCGCCACGATGAACTCTCCATCGCCTGACGTGGTGGCCACGTCCGCGTCGTCCCTGCCGCAGGTGCCCCGGGCCCTGCCGAACGGGCTCGCCGCGTTTCTGGTCTTCTACTCCAGCGGTGCCGTCCTGGTGCTGGAGACCGCTGCGTTGCGCCTGGTCGGGCCGTACGTCGGGGTGACCCTCCAGGTGACCAGTTCGGTCATCGGCATCGCGCTGGCGGCGATCGCGTACGGGGCGTGGGCGGGCGGGTGGCTGGCCGATCGGCGCAATCCGCGTACTCTGCTGGCCCCGGCGCTGGTGCTCTCCGGCATCGCCACCGCGATCACGCTGCCGGCAGTGCGGTACGCCGGTGAGGTGCTGCGCGGCGGTGCGGCCAGCGCCGTACTGCTGCTGGTCGCGGTCGCCGTGTTCGCGCCCGCGATGCTGCTCTCCTCGGTCAGCCCACTGGTGATCAAGCTTCAGCTCGCCGACCTGCGCCGCACCGGCCAGGTCGTCGGCCGTCTCTCCAGCATCGGCACGCTCGGCGCCGTCACGGCCACCCTGGTCACCGGCTTCGTGCTGGTGGCCGCGCTGCCCAGCACCGTCATCCTGTTCGGGCTGGCCGCCTCCCTCGGCATCGTCGGTATCGCGTTGGGCGTGTACCTGCACCGGCAGGACCGGGCCGTCCTCCCCGGGCCGGCCCGGGTCAAGGCCGCGCTGGCGGTGCTCGGCCTGGCCGGGGCCGGGCTGACCATGGTCGCCCCGAACCCCTGCGACGTCGAGACGGCGTACCACTGCGCTCGCGTCGAGGCCGATCCGGGTCGAGCCAGCGGACGAACCCTGCTGCTCAACTCGGCCCAGCACTCGTACGTGGACCTGGCTGACCCGACCCACCTGGAGTTCGCGTACACCCGGTGGATCGGGGCGGTGGCCGACGTGCTCGCCCCGCCGCAACAGCGGCTCGACGCGCTGCACCTGGGCGGCGGCGGGTTCACCGTGCCGCGGTACCTCACCGCCACCCGACCCGGCACCGACAACCTGGTCTTCGAGATCGACGGTGGGTTGGTCGAGTTGGGGGAGCGACGACTCGGCATCCGCCAGGGGCCGGATCTGCGGGCGGTGGTGGGTGACGCTCGGCTGCTCGTCGCCGCGGAGGCGACCGACAGCCGGGACTTCGTGGTGGGCGACGCCTTCGGGCACCTGGTGGTGCCCTGGCACCTCGCCACCCGGGAGATGGCCGCCGAGATCCGTCGGGTGACCCGGCCGGGTGGGGTCTACGTGCAGAACGTCATCGACTACCCCCCGCTGCGCTTCATCCGCAGTGAGGTGGCCACCGTCGCCGCCGAGTTCGGTCATGTCGCGCTGATCGCCCCACCTGAGGCGTTGGCCGGCGAGCGGGGCGCCAACTTCCTCATCGTGGCCTCCGACGCGCCGCTGCCGCTGGCTGCGGTACGCGCCCGCCTCGACGACGCCAACGAACCGGTCAGCCTGCTCAGCGGCGGTGACCTGACGGACTTCGTCGGCGACGCGCTGGTGTTGACCGACGACTACGCCCCGGTGGACCAACTGCTCGCGACCGCCTGATCGGGTGACATCCGTGACCGAATCAGACCAGAAAGGTGTAGGCGGCCTCACGTCGGGCAACAACGCCGACCATGGGTGGAGGGGTTGGCAACGGAGCGGAACTGCTCGGTGAGCGGTACCGGCTGATCGAGCAGCTCGGCGCGGGCGGCATGTCGGTGGTCTGGCGAGGCTACGACGAGGTGCTCGGCCGGCAGGTGGCGGTCAAGGTCCTCGCGTCCCGGCTGGCCAGCGACCGGGCGTTCCGGCACCGGATCCGGATCGAGGCCCAGGCCGCCGCCCGGCTGTGCCATCCCAACATCACCAATGTGTACGACTACGGCGAGTCCGTGCAGGTCGGCGTGACCGTGCCGTACGTGGTGATGGAGCTGATCGACGGTGGTCCGCTGACCGCGCGGTTGACCCGCGACGCGCGCCTGCCGTGGCGGGAGGCTGTGACGGTGGCGGCCGAGGTCTCCTCCGCACTGGCCACCGCGCACGCCCGTGGTGTGGTGCACCGAGACGTCACACCCGGCAACGTGATGCTCACCGCGACCGGGGTGAAGGTGGTCGACTTCGGCATCTCCGCCCTGGTCGGTGAGAGTGAGAAGGGGCCCGACGGCACCCTGCTCGGCACCCCGGCGTACCTCGCTCCGGAACGGCTCGACAACGGCCAGGTCAGCCCGGCCACCGACGTGTACGCGGTCGGGCTGCTGCTGTACCGGATGCTCACCGGCCGGCTGCCCTGGCAGGCCGACACCACCACCCAGATGCTGCGCGCGCACATGTACCGCGAGCCGGACCCGATGCCCGATGTGCCGGGGCTGCCTGATGGCGTCGCCGACCTCGTCGGCCGGTGTCTGGCGAAGCTGCCGGCGGACCGGCCGACCACCGCCGAGCTGGCCCGGACCCTCGCCGAGGCGGCCGGGAAGGTGCCGACCGTGCCGGCGGGCGTCGGCGCCGGTGACACCGGCCCGTTGTCGTTGGCCGACGTCGGTACCACGATCCTGCCCTGGTCCGCGGCGACGGACGCGCTGCCCCTGGCCGGCCCGCGTACCCGTCGCAGGCTGAACCGTCGCCGCCGGTTCGAAGCGGTGGCGGCCGCGGCCGGGCTGATGGTCATCACGGCGGCGGTCTGGGGTGTCACCTCGCACAGCCCCGCCAGCGGCGGGATCGACCAGCCGACCCAGGCGCGCATCGGCGGTGAACAGGAGATGCCCTGCCAGGTGACGTACGCGCTGCGCAAGGACTCCGGCAAGGACTTCACCGCGGAGCTGAGCCTGACCAACACCGGTGACCGTGAGCTGCGCGACTGGACCATGAGCTTCGCCTTTCCCGGCGAGCAGAAGGTGACCGCCGCGACGCCGGTGCCGGTGCGGCAACAGGGTCGGGCCGTGGCGGTGCAACCCGCTCCGCAGCGACCCGCACTGGCACCCGGTGACACCGAGAAGCTGAATCTGACCGGGCGGTACACCGGGACGAACCCGCTGCCGGTGGAGTTCCGGGTCGGCACGGCGGTGTGCGGGGTACAGGTGTCCGGGGTGGCCGGCACCGCGCCCACCACCAAGCCGGCACCCACCAAGTCGGCCCCGACCAAGACGGTGAAGGCAACTGCCGGTAAGGCCGGTTCCGGTGACGCCAAATCGACGGGGGCCAAGCCGGACAAGCCCAAGCCCGAGAAGGCGAAGCCCGGAAAATCGAAGCCGGACAACGGCAAGGGAAAGGGAAAGGGCAAGGGCGGGGGGAAGCCGCAGCCCGGTAAGCCCGGCGGGGGCCCGGGAAGGTGAGCTGACCGGTCAGGACAGCGTGGAGAAGCGCTGGAGCTGTTCGATGGTGCCCTCCACGATGAGAATCGTGTCCTCGGAAAGTTCGAGATCATCCGAGATGTACCGGTACCGGTTCTCGCCCGGGCGTTTGACCCCGATCACCCGTACCCCGTAGCGGGCCAGCAGCTGGGTCTCGCTGGTCGGACGACCCCGCAGCGGCGGCGGTACGCGGATCCTCGCCACCGCGAAGGCCTCACCGAACCCCACGAAGTCCAGCATCCGGCTGACGATCAGGTGGGCGAGCCCTACACCGGTCTCCGCCTCCGGAAAGATCACGTGGTGTGCGCCGACCGAGGAGAGGATCTTCGCGTGCTGCCCCGACGTCGCCCGGGCCCAGATCTGCGCCACGCCCAACTCCACCAGGCTGAGCACGGTGAGCACGCTGGCTTCGACGGAGGCCCCGATGGCGACGACCGCCCGGCGCAGGTCGGTCAGTCCGAGCTGACGCAGCGCCTCCTCGTCGGTGGAGTCGGCCTGTGCC
Source organism: Micromonospora lutea (assembly GCF_016863535.1). GTDB lineage: Bacteria > Actinomycetota > Actinomycetes > Mycobacteriales > Micromonosporaceae > Micromonospora > Micromonospora lutea. The sequence continues at coordinate 152,988 of NZ_BOPB01000010.1, read as the reverse complement.
ACCTGATCGAGCATGGGTGACCACTTCTGCACCAGTCGGGGGTCGCGGTCGATGGCCACCACCTCGCGGCCGAGGGCGGTGAGCGATTCGGCCAGGTGGCTGCCGAACCGGCCGAGACCGATCACGGCGATGCCGCCCTCGTCCGGATTCCTATCCAACAATGGGTTGCTCCTCTGGGTAGCGGTAGAGCCGCCGTCGGGTGTTCAGGGCGATCGCCGAGCCGAAGGTGAGCGGCCCGACCCGGCCGACGTACATGAGCACGGTCAGCAGGAACTGGCCGCCGTCCGACAGTGACGACAGGACGCCCACCGAGAGCCCGGTGGTGCTGAACGCCGAGGTGACTTCGAAGAGTGCGGCTTGGAACGGAAGTTTGTCGGTCATCACGATCAGCGCGGTGGTCCCGATGGCCACGATCGCGACGCTGAGCAGTGCGACGGCGAGGGCATGCCGTTGGCTGGCGGTGGCGATCCGCCGTTTCCCGACGGTGACGTCCGGCTCGCCGCGAACCTCCGCCCAGATGACGAAGGCGAGCAGGAAGAAGGTGGAGACCTTGATCCCACCGGCGGTGCTGGCGCTGCCGCCGCCGATGAACATCAGCCACATCAGCAGGATGTAGCTCTCCTCCCGGAGCAGGTCGGTCGGCACCACCTCGAAGCCGCCGGTGCGGGCCAGGGCGATCTGCGTGAACGTGGCGACCACCTTGTCGGGCACGCCGTAAGCGCCGACCGTGCGCGGGTTGGCCCACTCGGCAACCAGGAACGCGACCGCACCGAAAGTCACCAGGAAGGCACTGCCCCAGATGGTCAACTTGGTGGCGACCGCCCACCGGGTCGGCCGCCGCCATTCGCGGACCGCCTCGAACAGGGCCGGAAAGCCGAGACCGCCGATGATGCCGCCGACGGCCAGTGGCAGGCCGATCCAGGCATCGCGGGCGAAGGCCAGCAGCCCTTCGCGATAGAGCGAGAATCCGGAGTTGTTGAACGCCTGGATGGAGTGGAACGCCGCCTCCCAGAGGGCCTGCCAGAACGGTTCGTCGTAGGCCAGCCAGAGCCGCCCGGCGACGATGACGGTCATCGCCAGTTCGCAGGCGAAGACGGTGGTGGCGATGTGCAGCAGCAGTCGGCGTACGTCACCGAGCCCGTACTCCGCGGTCTCGGCCTGCACCAGCATCCGGTTGTGCAGGCCGAGCCGCCGGGACACGGTGAGGATCACCAGCGCGGCGCCGGTCAGGATGCCGAGCCCACCCAGCTGGGTGAGCACGGTGATGAGCACCAGGCCGAGGCCGGACCAGTAGTTCGGCGTGTCGGTGACGGTCAGGCCGGTTACTGAGATGGCCGAGGTGGCGGTGAAGAGCGCGGTCATGAACGGGGTCTGCTGGTTGTCGACGGTCATTGGTCGCAACATCAGCAGACCGGTGCTGATCAGGATCGCCACCAGAAACACCAGCGGCACCAGCCGCACCGGGTGACGAAGGAACCGACGCACCAGACAATCCTCCGATTTCGTCCAGTGCTCCGGGCCGGAACCGCCATCCCCACGCCCGCCCGCTCCCGGCCTCGCCCCAGCACCTTCTCGGGTGTTGCTGCCTTCGCTGCGGACGGACCCAGCACCATCCGAGAAGTTGTCGACGATTCACGTCTGCCTCGGCTGAGCCTGCTCGGCGAGGTTGTAGCAGCGGGCCACCCCAACCCGGTTACTTGTGTGTTTCCGCCACATGGCCCGTGGGTGACGTCACTTCTAGCGTGAGCCGACACATAGGGTTTCCCTTCCTCTGAGTCCTCACGTGGAGTCGCAATGACGGTCCGGACGACACGGCGGGCGGTTCTCTCCGCCGCCACGATGATGGCCGCGGCGATCGCCGCCACGGCCTGTGGCAGCCCCCAGGACACCGCCAACGGCGGCGGCGACAGCGCCGCGCCGGTGAAGGTTGGTCTGGTCTACTCCCAGTCGGGAGCGCTGGCCAGTTACGGAAAGCAGTACATCGAGGGGTTCAGGGCGGGCCTGGACTTCGCCACCAACGGCACCAACAAGGTGGGCGATCGCGCGATCGAGATCACCGAGGTCGACGACGCGGGTGATCCGGCGAAGGCGGTCTCCGCGGCCAAGGACCTGATCGGCAAGGGCAACAAGATCATTGCTGGCTCGACCGCCTCGGGTGTGGCACTCCAGGTCGCCCCGATCGCCGCGCAGAACAAGGTGCTGTTCATCTCCGGACCGGCCGCCACCGACGCGGTGACCGGGGCGAACAAGTACACGTTCCGCTCGGGCCGGCAGTCGTACCAGGACGTGGTCACCGCGAAGTCGTTCATCGGCGACCCGACCGGCAAGAAGGTCGTGGTGTTCGCCCAGGACGGCGCTTTCGGCGACGCCAACGAGGCAGCGGTCAAGGAGGTCATCGGCGGAGCCGGCGCGAGCGTCAGCGCCGTCCGGGCGCCGGCCAGCGCGACCGAGTTCACCCCGTTCGCCAGCCAGATCAAGTCCGCCAAGCCGGACCTGCTCTTCGTCGCCTGGGCCGGCACCACCGCCCCGGCAATGTGGCAGACCCTGGACCAGCAGGGCGTGCTCACCTCCACCACGGTCGTCACCGGCCTGGACATCCGCGCCTCGTGGCCCACCTTCGGCGCTGCCGGCACCAAGATTTCCTTCCTGTCGCACTACTTCGACGGCGCCAGCGACACCGAGGCGGCCAAGGCCGCGAAGGCGAAGGTGCCCGGCGGCACGCTCGACCTGTTCCACCCGGACGGGTTCGCCGCCGCACAGATGGTGGTCCGCGCCGCGGCCGAAGGCGGCGACGACGTCGAGAAGATGGTCACCGCCCTGGAGGGCTGGAGCTTCGAGAGCGTGAAGGGCACCATGACCATCCGCGCCGAGGACCACGCGCTGCTCCAGCCGATGTACCAGGCGAACCTGACCGGCAGCGGCGACGCCTTCACCGCGGCTCCGCAGAAGGCGCTCACCGGTGACGAGAGCGCACCGCCGGTCCAGGCGATGAAGGGCTGACCGGAGATGCTCGCCACCCGCGGTCTGACCTGGCGGATCGGTGAGGTCGCCATCGTCGACTCCGTTTACCTGGACCTGGCACCCGGGGAGTTCCTCGGCGTGATCGGCCCCAACGGTGCCGGCAAGACCTCACTGTTCAACCTGATCACCGGTCTGCGCCGAGCCACCGAAGGTCACGTCACCCTGGACGGGCAGGACATCTCCGACCTGCCGCCGTACCGGCGGGCCCGGCTGGGTCTCGGCCGTACCTTCCAGGCGTCCTCGGTTTTCGGCTCGCTGAGCGTGCGGGAGAACGTCCGGCTCGCCGTGCAGGCGCACCGCGGGGGTTCGCTGAAGTTGTGGCGGCGCGCGGCGGCAGACCGGGAGGTCGCCGCCGCCGCCGACACGGCGCTCGACCGGGTCGGCCTGGCCCATCGGGGTACGGCCCTGGCCGGCACCCTCGCCCACGGCGAGAAGCGGAAGCTGGAGATCGCGCTGCTGCTGGCCGGAGAGCCACGGGTGATGCTGCTCGACGAGCCGATGGCCGGGGTCAGCGCCGAGGACGTGCCGGAACTGGTCCAGGTGATCCGTTCGCTGACCGGCGACAGCGGCCGGGCGGTGCTGATGGTCGAGCACCACATGGACGTGATCCTCGAACTGGCCGACCGGATCGCCGTGATGCACCATGGCGCGCTGCTGGCGTGCGACACACCGGAGACGGTGATGGCCAACCCGACCGTACAAGAGGCATACCTCGGGGAGTCGCTGTGAGCGAACCCGTACTCACTGTGGAGGATCTGTCGGTCCGGATCGCCGGGCTGCACATCCTCCAGGGCGTGTCGTTCACTGTCGCCCCGACCGGGGTCACCGTGCTGCTCGGCCGGAACGGGGTCGGCAAGACCACCACGCTGCGCGCCGCCGTGGGGCTGACCCCGCGCAACGGCGAGGTACGCGGCACGGTCCGGATGGGCGCCCAGAGCCTGCTGTCCCAGCGGACCCACCGCCTGGTCCGTGGCGGGCTCGGCTACGTGCCGGAGGACCGGTGCGTCTTCGCCGGCCTCACCGTCGCGGAGAACCTTCGGCTCGCCGAGCGGCGCGGCAGCACCCCGGCGTACGACCGGGTGTTCGCACTCTTTCCCGAGTTGGACCGGCGTTCCCGGCAGCGGGCCGGCTCGCTCTCCGGCGGGCAGCAGCAGATGCTCGCGATCGGCCGGGTGCTGCTCAACGACAACCGGCTGCTGCTGGTCGACGAGCCGACCAAGGGGTTGGCGCCGAAGGTGGTGACCGAGGTGGCCGAGGTGCTGGAACGGGTCGCGGAGTCCGTGCCGGTGCTCCTGGTCGAGCAGAACCTGGCGGTGGTCCGGCGGTTGGCCCGCGACGCGGTGGTGCTCGCCGCCGGCCGGGTCGCCTGGACCGGTGACGCTCAGGAGTTGCTGTTGGAGACGGCCCTGACCCGGTCCCTGCTCGGCGTCGGCTCGGCCGAGGGTCACCAGCCTGCCGGACCGGCCGCCGACCGCCAGCCCACCGGGACGGCCGTCGACCGGGTCGCCGATCACCCGGCCACCGCCGCATCGGCCCCGGAGGACGGTAGCTGATGGACGCGATCATTCTGTTGACACTGACCGGCCTCGGCCTGGCAGCCCTCTACTTCCTGGTCGCCTCCGGACTGTCCCTGGTCTTCGGTCTGGCCGACGTGCTCAACTTCGCCCACGGGCTCTTCCTCGGCGTCGGCGCGTACGCCACCTGGTGGGCGGCAGGGAACCTGCCCGGTGCCGGCCCCGACGGGCTCGGCTTCGTGGTCGCGGTCGCCTTCGGGGTGGCCGCCGGCACGCTGATGGCGGTACTGGTCGAACTGGTGCTGATCCGGCCGCTCTACTCGCGCACCATCGAGCAGGTGCTGGTCACCGTCGGTCTCTCCCTCGCCGGCGTGGCGTTGTTGCAGGCCACCTGGGGTGCGGACGCCCGACCGTTCCCGCGCCCGGCGTGGACCCGAGAGGTGACCTCGATATTCGGCGCGCAGGTGCCCAACGGAGGGCTGCTGCTGATCGTCGCCGCGACACTGGTCCTCGGCGGGATTCTCGCCTTTCTCCGCTGGACCCGCTACGGCCTGATCATCCGGGCCGGGGTGGAGAACCGGGAGATGGTGACCGCGCTCGGCATCGACGTACGCAAGGCGTTCACCCTGGTCTTCGCCATCGGCGGGGCGGCAGCGGCATTGGCCGGGGCGCTGGGCAGCGTCTACTTCGGCACGGTCTCGCCCCAACAGGGCGGCTCACTGCTGATCTTCGCGTTCATCGTGGTGGTCATCGGCGGCATGGGCTCGGTGGTCGGGTCCGCGTACGCGGCGGTCGCGGTCGGGCTGCTGCAACAGTTCGTCAACTACTACGGCACCTCCGGGCTGGGTGACATCTGCGTGGTGGCGCTGCTGGCCGTGGTGCTGCTGCTGCGTCCGCAGGGCATCGCCGGAAAGGCGGTTACGGCATGACCGAGGTCAAGAGTCCCGAGGTTCCGGCACCCCCGGCGGCGGTGCCCAGCGAGTTGATCGAGGAGTCGGGCCGCTGGGGTCGACTCCGCCGGTTCCTGCCGCTGGTCGCACTGGCGGTGGCGCTGATCCTGCCGTACTCGACGCTGCACCTGCCCGGCATCTTCGAGGGCGCGCTGAACTCGCCGGGCACCCTGCAGTTGCTCGCCGTGTGTCTGATCTTCGGCGGCCTGGCGGCCGGTTACGACCTGCTGTTCGGGCGTACCGGGATGCTCTCCTTCGGCCACGCCCTGTACTTCGCCGCCGGTGTCTACGGCACCGACATCCTGATCACCCGGGTCGGGTTGCCGCTGTGGCAGGCCGCCCCGCTGGCCATCGTCGGTGGCACGATCCTGGCCGGCCTGCTCGGCGCGGTGGCGCTGCGTACGGTGGGTATCGCCTTCGCCATGGTGACGCTGGCGTTCGCGCAGGTAGGGGCGATCCTGGTGGCCCGGGACTTCGGTGGGCTCACCGGTGGCGAGGAAGGACTGCCGCTGGATGTCGCCGGGCTGCCGGACGGGCTGGTCGGCGTCGCCAACACGGTCAACCTGTACTGGCTGGCGCTGGCGTATCTCGTGGTGGTGGTGCTGGTGGTGCACCGGGTCAGTGGCTCACCGACCGGTCGGGTGCTGGCCGGGCTGCGCGACGACGAGCGTCGCATCGGCGTGCTCGGGCTGGATCCGTACCGGTTCAAGCTGGTCGCCTTCACCCTGGCCGGTGGTCTCGCGGCGGCGGGCGGGGTGGTCTACTGCCTGATCGTCGGCGGCGCCTCGCCGCACATCACCGGCAGTGAACTGACCCTGTCACTGCTGGTGATGGTGGTCCTCGGCGGTCCGGGCACCCGGTGGGGGCCGGTGCTGGGCGGCATCCTGTACATGTACCTCGATCACCGCCTGGTGTCGTTCGGCACCTCCGACGCGGTGGACGCGTTGCCGGCGTTCCTCAGCCGGCCACTGTCCGAACCGCTGTTCGTGCTCGGCACGATCTTCATCCTGGCCGTCTACTTCTTCCCCGGCGGCCTGGCGAGCCTCGCCCCTCGCCTGTCCCTGCTCCGCGACACACTGCGCCTCGGCACCCGACGCCAGGGTTGAGCACGAGGTCGGCGGGACGACACAACGGCGTGTCGTCCCGCCGAGGTCACCCGTTGAACAGGTCGTACGCGGGGGCCGGGGCCTGCTGGGCCTGGTCGCCGGTGAACGCGACGACCTCGGGGGCAGCGCCGAAGTCGAAGTACTCGACCACGTACTCGGACGCCTTCTTCTTCTTGCCGGTCGCCGGGATCTCCAGCGTCAGCTCGGCGAGATTGCCGTCCGCGCCGACCACCGCGCTGAACGGAAGCTGCCCGGTGGTGTCGCCGAGCGCGGTCAGGCCCTCCAGCACGTCGACCAGCTCCGGTGTGGCGGACAGGTCCACCACACCGGTGTACGTCCCGGGCTCACCGGCCTGGACGTCGGTGGCCGCGCGGATGATCGCGTCGGCGTTGCCCGGGTCGGTGCCCTCGTAGGTGGGCAGCGAGTCCGGGCCCTCGATCTTCGCCGGGTCCATCTCCATCCACTTGGTGGGCAGCTTCATCAGCTTCTGGATGTCCTTGGCGCCCTTGAAGTTCACCTTCATCCAGGTGCGTGACTCGACCATCCGGAAGGACATCTCCAGGGTGAAGTCCTTGTCCTTCGTCACGGTGTCGATGTCCATGCCGCGGTTCGCCGGATCCACCACCCCCGACACGTCACCGGAGGCGTCGCTGGTGGTGAAGCGGAAGGCCGGGTCCTGTTCATCCGGTACGGCCGCCAGCAGCTCCTGCTTGGGGTCCGGCGGTGGCGCCGCCGCCTCCGGGGTGGCCTTGTCGTCGCAGCCGGCCACCAGGGTCGCGGCCAGAAGGGCGGCGGCCACGACCGCGAGATGCCGGGTCGTGGCAGTGGTGCCGGTTCGCTGAGTCATCTCGTCTCTTTCTCCGGGATCGAACGGGAATGGTAGAGCAAACCCCCGACCGTGGTCGGCTCTGCCGCCGCGCCGCTGGTAGAAACGTCGGATGAGCCAGGAACGGACGGCGGTACGGCAGCGGGCCGAGGCGGTGCTGCGGCGGCTGGCCGGCGCGCAGGCTCGGCTCCGCGAGGACCAGTGGCGGGCCATTGAGGCGCTGGTGGTGGACCGGAGGCGGGTGCTCTGCGTACAGCGCACCGGGTGGGGCAAGTCGGCGGTGTACTTCGTGGCGACCGCGCTGCTACGCGAGCGCGACGGTGAGGAGACGCAGCTCCTCGACCGGACCGCGCCCGTCGGACCGACGGTCATCGTGTCGCCGTTGCTGGCCCTGATGCGGAACCAGGTCGACGCGGCGGCCCGGGCCGGAATCCGGGCCCGCACCGTCAACTCGGCGAACCTGGACGAGTGGGACGACATCACCGCCGAGATCCACGCCGGCGCGGTGGACGTGCTGCTGATCAGTCCGGAACGGCTCAACAACCCGGACTTCCGGGACGGCGTGCTGCCGAAGCTGGCCGCCACCACCGGTCTGCTGGTGGTCGACGAGGCGCACTGCGTGTCGGACTGGGGGCACGACTTCCGGCCGGACTACCGCCGGCTGCGTACCTTCCTCGGTAACCTGCCGGACCGCACCCCGGTGCTCGCGACGACCGCCACCGCCAACGCCCGGGTGACCCGGGACGTGGCCGAGCAGCTGGGTACCGAACCGACCGCCGCGACCGGCCCGCGACCGGACGTCCTGGTGCTGCGCGGCAGCCTGGACCGGGAATCACTGCGGCTGGGCGTGCTCGACCTGCCGAGCCCGGCGCACCGGCTCGGGTGGCTCGCCGACCACCTGGATCAGCTCCCCGGCTCCGGCATCGTCTACACGCTGACCGTGGCCTCGGCGATCGAGACCGCCGAGTTCCTCCGCTCGCGCGGCTGGGCGGTGGCCGCGTACACCGGGCAGGCCGAGGACGCCGACCGCCGCGCCGCCGAGCAGGACCTGCTCGACAACAAGATCAAAGCCTTGGTGGCGACCAGTGCGCTCGGCATGGGCTTCGACAAGCCGGATCTCGGCTTCGTCGTGCACCTCGGCGCGCCACCGTCGCCGATCGCGTACTACCAGCAGGTGGGGCGGGCCGGGCGGGCCGTGGAACACGCGGAGGTGCTGCTGCTGCCCGGCGTCGAGGACGCGGCGATCTGGCGGTACTTCGCCTCGCTGGCGTTTCCACCCGAGGAACAGGTCCGCGCGGTGCTGGCCGCGCTGCACACCGACCGGCCGATCTCCACGCAGGCCCTGGAACCCCTCGTGGATCTGCGCCGGGCAAGGCTGGAGATGATGCTCAAGGTGCTCGACGTGGATGGCGCGGTGCGCCGGGTACGGGGCGGCTGGCTCGCCACCGGCGAACCCTGGAGCTACGACGAGGCCCGGCTGCGTCGCGTCGCCGCCGCCCGCGCCGCCGAACAACAAGCCATGATCGAGTACGCGTCGACGACCGGCTGCCGCCTGCGCTACCTGCGGGAATGCCTCGACGATGCGGAGGCGGTCGACTGCGGTCGGTGTGACAGGTGCGCCGGAGCGCTGTTCCCGGCCGAGGTGTCGACGGTCTCGCTGACCGCCGCGCAGACCTTCCTCGGCCGCCCCGGGGTCCTGCTCGCGCCGAAGAAGCTCTGGCCCACCGGGCTGGAGTCGGTCGGCGTACCCCTGAAAGGACGTATCGCCCCGGCGGAGCAGGCGCTGTCGGGCCGCGCCGTCGGCCGGCTGTCGGACCTCGGCTGGGGCGGTCGGCTGCGCGGCCTGGTCGGGCCGGGCGCGCCGGATGGTCCGGTGCCCGACGACGTGACCGCCGCCGTCGTCGAGGTGCTCAAGGCGTGGGCACACGGCGACGACCCCTGGCCGAGCCGCCCGGTCGGGGTGGTCTCGGTCAGTTCCCGGAGCCGCCCGTCGCTTGTCGGTTCGCTGGCCGACCGGATCGCCGGCATCGGGCGACTGCCGTTGCTGGGCCAGGTAATCTCTGCCGGGTCGGTGGCTGCCGACGGTCCACGCGGCAACAGCGCCCAGCGGGTACGCGCCCTGCACGGCACCCTCACCGTCCCCGATCACCTCGCCACCGCCGTCGCCGATCTGGACGGTCCGGTGCTGCTGGTGGACGACCTGGTCGACTCGGGGTGGACCATGACGATGGCAGCCCGGGAACTCCGCCGTGCCGGCGCGCCGGCCGTTCTGCCGCTGGCCCTGGCTCTCGCGGCGTAGCACCCGATCAACGACTGACCGTCACAGTGGCGGCCCGCGCCAGGGTCACACCGAGGGTGGGGTCGGACGGATGGCCTGGTTGACGACGGTACGGTGGGCGCATGGCTGACCAGGCATCCGACGCGCCCGCGCTCGGGTCGGTGCGCACCGCCGAGCGACCAGCGGCGGGGCTGAGCCCCGGTGCGGCTCCGGCTGGCCAGGACCCTGGCGTTGCCTCAGCCGTACCGGATCGCGCCACGCTGCGGTTGGCCCTGGTGGTCGGCGGGCTGGTCCTGGCGGTGCTGCTCGGGTTCGGGCTCGGGCGGATCAACGGTGGCGGTGATGCCATGGCGACGGGCCGGGCCGACAGCGCGCTGGCCGACCACACCCATGCCCCGGGCCTCGGCGCGCACTCGCACGGCGCCGACCAGGACGCGGCGGCCGAGGCCGGCGGTCTGGCGGTCAGCCGCGACGGTTACACCCTGACCCCGCTGACCGCCGAGTTCACCGCCGGCAAGGCCGGTGAGCTGCGATTCCAGATCCGGGACGGGCAGCGCCGGACGGTCACCCGCTTCGCGGTCGTGCACGACAAGCCGATGCACGTGATCGTGGTGCGCCGGGACCTCTCGGGTTACCAGCATCTGCATCCGACCATGGCGGCCGACGGCACCTGGTCGGTGCCGCTGACACTGCCGTCGCCCGGCGTCTGGCGGGCGTACGCCGACTTCACCGCCCTGGCCGACAACGGCCTGCAGACCGCGACGACGCTCGGGGTGGACCTGATCGCCCCCGGCAGCTACACGCCCCGTGACCTGCCCACCCCGGCGACCACGAGCAAGGTCGACGGATTCACCGTCGAATACCAGGGCGTTCCCCAGCCCCGCCTCACCGTGCCGGTCAGCTTCCGGGTCACCGGAGCGGACGGCGCGAGCCCGCAACTGGAGCGCTACCTCGGCGCGTACGGTCACCTCGTCGCGCTGCGCGAGGGTGACCTGGGCTACCTGCACGTACACCCGGAGGCAGAGCTGGTCGACGGGGCGATCCGGTTCTGGCTCACCACTCCGGGGCCCGGGCGGTACCGCTTCTACCTGGACTTCGCGACCGGGGGAGAGGTACGCACGGCAGAGTTCACGGTGGCCGTGCCGTAGCGGGTCAGCCCGCCGTCCGGCGCATCGGTGTGGCGGCAGGATCCGCAGGCCGGCGGATCGGCCGTCGGGCCAGGTAGCGCAGCAGGTCGCGGATGTGGTGTTTCTCCTCCGCCGGTACCGCCGGATCCGCCAACCGTTGCAGGATCACCCGCACGTCGGCCTCCACCGGGCCGTCGTCGCCGCGTCGCCACGAACCGGAGCCCGCGTCGGGCAGACCGAGCGCACGGAAGGCTGCCGCGACCGGCAGATCGAGCGCTGCGCAGAAGCCCCGGACCTTGGCCAGCTCGGGGTAGTCCTGCCAGTCACCGGCCAGCCAACGGAAAACGGTCGAGCGACCGACGCCGGTGTGCGCGGCCAGCTCGGTGACGGTCCAGCCACGCTCCTCGCGGGCATCGTCGATGGCACGGCGCACGAAACGCGCGAAGGCCATCTGCGGCGAAACCTCTGCCGAACCCATCGGTGGGTCTTCCCTCCCGACCGGCACCCGACGGTGCGCTCTTCGAGAGTAGTACGCGATTGGCGCTGGGCAACTGACTGATCGACCAGACGATCCTGGTGGCGTGACGCGAATCCGTCACACGGCCGGCGGCAGCTGCGTGAGCAGAGTCTCCAACCGGGGTGTGAGCTGCCATTGGGCGACCAGGTCCCGGTACTCCGCGCGGTGGGCGGCGGTCGGGTCGGCGCCGGTTCGTCGGGCCCGGATGAGCAGGTTCCGCGGGGTGTGCGCGGAGTCGACGAACTCGACCACCTCGGCCCGGTAGCCGTGCAACCGCAGCAGCCCGGCCCGCAGGGCGTCGGTGAGGACGTCCGCGTAGCGCTCCCGCAGGATGCCCTGCCGGGTGAGCAGGTCGTACGGTGCCGGAGCGGGCCGGTTACGTAGCTGCGCGGCGACGTCGTGGTGGCAGCACGGTGCGGCGAGCACCCATCGGGCGTGCCAGCCCAGCGCGCGGGCCAGCGCCTCGTCGGTGGCGGTGTCGCAGGCGTGCAGCGCGAGCACCAGGTCGGGTGCCGGTTCGACGACCGCGTCGGCGATCGTGCCGGCGACGAAACGCACCCGGTCGGCCCAGCCGAGCCGCTCGGCCAGCTCGGTGTTGCGCCGGCGCTGATCATCGCGTACGTCCACGCCCACCAGCTCGACATCGAGGCCCGACCGGGACAGATAGCGGTACGCGGCAAAGGTCAGGTACGCGTTGCCGCAGCCCAGATCCACCACTCGTAGCGGACGGTCCAACTGCCCGGCCAGCCCGTCGGGGAGGGTGGCGGCCAACGCCCGTAGGAACGCGTCCACCTGTCGCCGCTTGGCCGCCGAAGCACCGATCGCGGTGAAGAGCGGGTCGCCCGGATCGAGCAGATACTCCTTGGCCCGGTCGTGCCCGGAGGCTGCCGTCGGGGCGGCCGGCCGGGTCGCCGCGCTGCGGTGCACCTGGGCCTCGCCCGACTTGGTGACCCGCAGTTGCAGGGTGGCGTCGACGGTCTCCACGTGCCAGTTGCCGAACGGCTCGGCCAGCAGCGCTGCCACTGCCGCGTCCGCCTCTGGCCCGGGGCTGAGGTTCCGGGTGTGCGGGCGCGCCCCGTCAGAGGTGGAGATCTGTAGCCGCTGACCGGCCTTGAGCGCGACGGGCCGCAGCTCGGCCCGGACCATCGAGGGACGCTGGCCGCGTCGCCGTCCGGCCGCCACGGCCCGGGTGAGCGATGGCCCGAGCAACATCGAGCGGACCTCGGCCAGGGCGGCATCCAGTGGTTCGGGCATCGCTCCATCTTCCAGGGACGGTCGGACGGTATGTCGTTCGGCGGGCAGCGACCACCATGCCCGCTCTCGCACCGCAGCTCTGCTTCAACCGACGCACGGATTCCGGCTCGGAACCGGTGCGTGCGGTGAAGCAGAGCAAAGGAGTCGGACAGCACGAACCGCCCGGGTGGTGGCGAATCGGTCCAGGGCACTGGACCGAACCCGCCACTACCCGGGCGGTTCGAGATCAGTCGGTGGTCGCTTCAGCCGGCGTACCGGTGTCGGAACCGGCACCACGGCGGCGTCGGCGGCGACGCGGGCGCGGAGCGGCGGCCTCACCCGAGGTGTCCTCGCTGCGACCGGTGCTCGCTTCGGTGGGAGTGCCGTCGACGGCCGAGCCAGCCTCGGTGCCCGCCACCGCCTCGCCGCCGCGGCGACGCCGGCGACGTCGGGGGGTACGGGTGCCTTCCTCGGTGTCGCTTCCGGTGGCCTCGTCCGACGAGGTGCCGGCAGCGTCCTGCCGGCGACGGCTGGCGTCGCGGCCACCCTCACCACGGCCACCCTCACCACGGCCACCCTCACCACGGCCACCCTCACCACGGCCGCGACGGCGGGTGCCGCGTGGCTCGCCCCGCCGGGGCCGGCCGCCACCCAGGTCCTCCTCGACCTCGGCGGCCAACCCGGCGCGGGTGCGCTCGGCGGTCGGCAGCGTGCCGGTCATCTCCTTGGCGATGTGCAGGTCGGTGTAGAGGTGCGGCGAGGTGTGGTACGTCTCCGGCGGCTCGGGCATGTCCAGCCCGAGCGTCTTGTCGATGATCCGCCAGCGGGGCATGTCGTCCCAGTCGACGAAGGTCACCGCGACACCGCTCGCGCCGGCCCGACCGGTCCGCCCGATCCGGTGGGTGTAGGTGTCCTGGTCTTCCGGGCAGTCGTAGTTGATCACATGAGTGACGCCGCTGACGTCGATGCCTCGGGCTGCCACGTCGGTGGCGACCAGGGTGTCGATCTTTCCGGCCCGGAAGGCCCGCAGGGCCCGCTCACGGGCACCCTGACCGAGATCGCCGTGCACCGCCGCGACGGCGAAGCCACGGAAGTCCAGGTCCTCGGCGACCCGGTCGGCGGCTCGCTTGGTCCGGGTGAAGATGATGGTCAGGCCACGGCTCTCGGCCTGAAGGATCCGGGCCACGATCTCGATCTTGTTCATCGAGTGGGTGCGGTAGACGAGCTGCTCCGTCTGCGGCGAGGGGCCGGTCTCGGCGGTGTGCCCGGCGTGGATCGTGATCGGGTGGCGCAGGAAGCGCCGGGACAGCGTCACGATCGGGTCCGGCATGGTCGCGGAGAAGAGCATGGTCTGCCGGTCCTCCGGCAGCATCGCCAGGATCCGCTCGACGTCGTCGAGGAAGCCGAGGTCGAGCATCCGGTCGGCCTCGTCCAGCACCAGCGCGCGTACCCCGTGCAGGCGCAGGTGCTTCTGCTTGGCGAGATCCAGCAGGCGACCCGGCGTGCCGACGAGGATCTCCACGCCCTTGCGCAACGCCTCGATCTGCGGCTCGTAGGCGACGCCGCCGTAGATCGGCAGCACGCGTACGCCCCGGGTGCGGCTGGCCGCGGCGATGTCCTTGGCGACCTGGATGCCCAGTTCTCGGGTTGGTACGACGACCAGGGCCTGTGGCAGGCCGTCGCCGCCCTCGTCCGGTGCGAAGACCCGCTCCAGCAGCGGTACGCCGAAGCCCAGGGTCTTGCCGGTGCCGGTCGGGGCCTGCCCGATCAGGTCGGCCCCGCGCAGCGCGATCGGTAGCGCGTACTCCTGAATGGCGAAGGCGCGGGTGATGCCGGCCGCGGCCAGCGCGTCGACGGTCTCGGCACGCGCGCCGAGATCGGCGAAGGTCGGTGCCTCCGGTCGGACCGGGGCGGTCGGGGCCAGTTCCTGGCCCTCGGTGAGGTCTTGAATCGGCTCACTCATGTGGATTTGGGGGTGCCCTCTCGTGGGTGCGCCCCGTCATGTCCTCAGGGCGCTTTCGGTATGACGCGGGCCACACGGTCGGCGGCAGAAAGCCGAGCGGACCGGGCCGCACGCGCGCCGTGGGTGGACGTCAACCGGATCGGAGCGTGTCTCCGGCCGGGATTGGCACCTACGGCAACTGTTCCATGTTACCTGAACGGGCTGAACAGCGTCCCGATTCCACGGGGATGAGCGTCGGCGCAAAGGTTTGCATGTGATCTGTATCACAGCTCAGGCCTGTCGGTGTTGCTGCCGGGCGGTAGCCTGCGCTGGTGTCCGACCCCACTCCGCCCGGCCACGCCGTCACCGACCTGCTGGGTCTGGTGGCCCTGGGTGAGCTGCTCGCTTTCGACCGGATCGCGGCCGATGCCCGGCTCGCTCCCGACCTGCGCCGCCGGGCCGCCCTGAGCGAGATGGCCGCCGCCGAGATCGTCAACTACCGGCGGGTGGCCGACCGGCTCACCGCGCTCGGTGTGCTGCCGGACGACGCGATGGCGGCGTATGTCATCCCGTTGCAGGCGTACCACGACTCGACGGAGCCCCGTGACTGGGCGGAGGCGGTGACCAAGGCGTACGTCGGTGACGCGATCACCGACGACTTCCTCCGGGAGATCGCCGTCGCGCTGGAGGAGCCGGACCGGCAACTGGTTCTCGACGTGCTGCACGAGTCGCGGTACGCGGAGTTCGCCGCCGCCGAGATCAGGCTGGCCATCGAGGCCGATCCGAGGGTGGCCGACCGGCTGTCGATGTGGGCCCGACGCCTGGTCGGTGAGGCGTTGTCTCAGGCGGGACGGGTGGCCGCCGCCGACCACGGCGCGCTCACCGCGCTGATTGCCGCAAGTGGTCAGGTGGAGGTCGCGGAATTGTTCCGGCGGCTGACCGCCGCGCACACCGCGCGGATGGCCGCCGCCGGCCTCAACAACTGAGCGGACACCCGGTCCTGCCGGGGTCTCTTCCCTGCCTCAGCGGACGGTGAAACCGACCGCCCGCGGAGACGCCTCGGCGATCTCGACGTAGGCGACCTTGCCGACCGGCACGATCACCCGCCGCCCCTTCTCGTCGGTCAGGGAGAGAGTGCCCTCACCCCTGGCGACGGCGTCGGTCACGATCCGCTCGATCTCGGCCGGCGACTGTGCGCTCTCCAGGACCAGCTCGCGTGGTGCGTACTGCACCCCGATCTTGACCTCCACTGTGCCTCCTCCATCGGGCGAATGGCCGCCCTGCGAAGGCTATCCGATCACAAGGTCGAAGTTCAGGCTGACTCACCTTGCAGCGGGAAGCTGGCGATGCCCCGCCAGGACAGCGCCGCGACCAACGCCTCGGCCTCGGCCTTTGGCACCTGGCGGCCACCGGCCAACCAGAACTGGGCGGCGGTTTCGGCCGCACCCACCAGGCCCGAGGCGAGCAGTTCGGCGTGCGCCCGGCTGATCCCGGTGTCGGAGATGATCGTGTCGGTGATCGCCGCGATGCAGCCCTGCGCGACCCGCTCCACCCGCTGCCGTACCGCCGGCTCGTTGCGCAGATCCGACTCGAAGACCAGGCGGAAGGCTTCACTCTCGTGGTCGACGAAGTCGAAGTACGCGCGCACCGAGGCGCTGACCCGTTCCTTGTTGTCGGTGGTGCTCGCCATGGCGTCGTGCACCTTGGCGACGATCGCGTCACAGTGCGTGTCGAGCAGTGCGAGATAGAGCTCCATCTTGCCGGGGAAGTGCTGGTACAGCACCGGCTTGGAGACTCCGGCCCGCTCGGCGATGTCGTCCATGGCCGCAGCGTGATAGCCCTGCGCGACGAACACCTCCTGAGCAGCCGCGAGTAGCTGCTTGCGGCGCGCCGAACGGGGCAGGCGCGTGGGTCGGCCGGCGGTCTGGGCGCCGTTCCCCACAGCGGTCATGGGAACCTCCGAGGTCGTCGTACGGACCGGCATTTCACCCGAACCGGTCGGGGCCCCTCGGCCCCTCGCGGAATTGGCCCGCCGCTGTAACTTATCGCCACTGTCGCCACACGGTAGCCTCAGCGGGGGCGACCAAGGAGCGCGCGGTGAGTGAAACAGGGCAACCCGGTGCCGCCACCCCGGGAGAGCACGGCGACGGGACGGGTCAGCGCGATGACCTGGCCCGTTCCGGCAACGGGTGGGCCCCACCACCGGCCGACTGGTCATGGGGCCCGGAGGTGCTGCCGAGCTCCGGCGCGACCAGGCCCCGGCCCGAGTCCGCGTCCGGATGGGCCATGGCCTCGTCACGCCATGCCGACCTGCCGGCGCCCGTCGGTGACCAGGTGGAGCCCGACCGGTCCACCCGGGTCAACGGCAACAACGTCAACGGCCACCAGGTGAACGGCACGCCCGTCGCGGACCAGCCGCCGGTCGACCGACACGCTCCGGTCAGCGCGCCACCTGGTCTGCGTGGGCAGGGCCAGGATCCCGGCAAGGACCGACTCGTCGTACCGGCGCCCCGCCCGGTTCCGTCCGGCGAGCAACCGGTCACCCCCGGCCCGGGTCTGCCGACCTCGTCACCCCCGGCCGTGCAGGTGCCGCCCGTCGGCACCGCCGCCTCCGGTTTCGAGATGCCACCCGGCCTGCACGCGCCGACGGCCGAACGGTCCGGTGAGGGCCCGACGGGCGGCCGGCAGCACGGGTGGGACGACGGGTTCCCACCAGAGCCTGCCGTCGAGCAGGCACCCGCGGTGGCCGACGGCACTGCGGCGGCAAGCGCCGACCAGCCGGCCGGCTGGTCTCCCGTCGAGCAGCCCACCGGTGAGGCGGACCGCCCCCACTGGGCACAGCCCGGCCCGGCCAGCGACTGGGCGCCGCCGTGGGCGCGCGACGAGAGCGAAGCCACCGACCGACGGTCCCGTGACGTGCCGGCCCGGCCCTGGGCCAGTGAGCCCAGCCGCCCCTACGAGCCGGTACGCGCCGAGCCGACCCGGCCGTACGAGCCGATGCGGGCGGAGCGGCCTCGCCCGTACGAACCTCGCAGGGACGGCGAGCCCGGGCCGGAAGCTCAGTCACCCACCGCGCCCGACCCGGCAGACCCGCCGGCCGCCGTCGAACCGGCCAGCGCACCCCCGGCCGCCCCGCAGCCCTCCTGGGCGCGCTCGGCCGACCTGCCCCCGACCGAGCAGCGTCCGTCCTGGGCGTTGCCCCCGGTCAGCGATGGCCCGACCGGCGCCGCTGCGGCCCAGCGTCCGTCCTGGGCACGGTCGCCCGAGGTGCCTCCGGCCGAGGATCGTCCGTCCTGGGCGTTGCCCCCGGTCAGCGGTGCACCGGCCAACGAGGGAGCGCCCTGGGGTACGCGGAACGAGGACTCCCCGCCATGGGGTAGCCGCTCCGGCGGCCAACCGGCCGACGAACGCCTGCCGTGGGCGCTGCGTCCGGCCAGTTCCCCGCCGTCCGATGCGCGGTCCGGTGCCGTCGACCCGACCAGCGGCCCGCCGGCCAGCACCCGACCAACCACCCCCAGCGCCAGCGCATCACCGCCGGGTGCGTCGAGCCGGCGGGAGACGCCCGAGCCCGGCTCGACGTCACCGGTCACGGAGGCCCGGCCGGCCTCCGACCCTCCCGGGTACCGACCGTTCCGGCTGCGACCGGTTCCGGACGGGCCGGCACCCGCGCCCGCCGTGGCTCCCGCCCCGGTGGAGCCACCCGCCGGGGGCACCGCCGGTGACCAGGTCGCAGGTGAGCCCGGCCGCCGCGAGCGCACCCCCGCTGTGCCCGTCCCGACGGGGGCAGCCTCCTACACGGCGCGTCGGTCCGCGCCCGATCCGGTCCCGCCGACCGAGCCGGCCGGCGATCGTTCGCGGGACAGCACCACGGCGGTGTTGCCGCAGCGCGTACCCGCCGAACCGGACGTGCCCGTCGTGCCGGAGCCGCCAGCTGTGGAGCCGCCCGCCGAAACCCCGGAACTCGCCCGGATCGCCACCCATCTCCGCCGTGACGACGAGCCGGCCCCGCTGCGGGACCGGCCGGAGGGCTTCGACGTCAACGCGATCCTCGCCGCCGTCCGAGGAGTCGACGGCGTACGCGACGCCGCCCTGCGGCGTACCCCCGCTGGGGCCCACAGCCTGCGCCTCGACCTCGCTGACGGGGCCGATCCGGCCGACGTGAGCCGACAGGTCGCCCGCCTTCTGCAGGAGCGGATGGGGTTGGCCGCAGCGCCGCGCGGGCTGCCCAGCGTTCCCGGCGTGCCGGTTCGCCGGCGCCCCGCGGAGAGCCGGAGCGAGGCGGGTGAGACCCGCCCGGTCGCCGAGCCGCGTCGTCCGTCCGCCCGCCCCGGCGGCACCCGGACGGAGGCCTCACCGAGCCGGCCGGAGACCGTGCCGGAAACCACCCGACGGCGTCGGCCGTCACCGGCTGCCAACCGGGGCCGGGCGGTCGTGGACGAGCCAGGTGCGGCAGGGAGCCCGGCGACCCTCGGCGCCTCCTACTCCGGCGGGCAACTCACCACGACCGAGTCCGCGCCGTCGCGACCGCTGGACACCGGTGGAGTGCCGGGCCCCCGGGTGGTGCTCGACCACGTCCAGGTGAGCACGTTCGGGCTGGACGCCAACGTCGAGGTCCGGCTGGTCGCGGGCGACCACAACGCCGCGGGGCACGCCACCGGGCCCGCGGTGGACGGGTTCGTGCTGCGGTTGTGCGGCGTCGCGGCGGCGGCGGCGATCGACGAGCTGCTCCACGTCGCCGGCCCCACGGCGGAACGTGGACGGTGCTTCGTGGAGCACGCCGCGGTGGTGCCCTTCGGCAACTGCGAGGTGGCCACGGTCGTGGTGCTGCTGGTCTGCGACGGGTGGGTCGAGCAGTTGGCCGGTTCCGCCCTGGTTGCCGGCGATCCACGGCAGGCGGTGGTGCGGGCGACCCTGGCCGCGGTCAATCGTCGACTGGAGGCACTGCTGGCGTGAGCCGTGCCAGGCAGACTGGAACGGTGAAGCCTGCGATCCTCTGGCCCGAACGACTGCTGCCCGCTCACTCGGTCCCGCCGCCCTGGCCGGGGCGTGAGGTGCAACTCGACGGGGCGGTCACCTACGTCCGGGAGACGCCGGCCACCAGCCCGGACGCCGAACCGGCGCTGTACGTGCACGGTCTGGGCGGCTCGTCGCAGAACTGGACGGATCTGGCGGGGTTGCTCGCCGGCCGACTGGACGGCCAGGCGATCGACCTGCCTGGCTTCGGTCGGAGCGAGCCGGGCCGGCGCTACACGGTGCCGGTCTTCGCGGAGCGGGTGATCCGCTGGATCGAGTACTCCGCTCGCGGACCGGTGCACCTGTTCGGCAACTCGCTGGGCGGTGCGATCTCGGTACGGGTGGCGGCGCTGCGGCCGGATCTGGTCCGGACGCTGACCCTGGTGTCGCCCGCCCTGCCGTTCCTCGACTTCCGCCGTTCGTTGCAGGGGCGGATGCTGCCACTGCTGGCGATCCCCCGGGGCGAACGGTTGGCCGCCTGGCGGCTGGCCCAACTGGCACCGGAGGTGATGGCGCAGCAGGTGATGGAGGCGTGTGTGGCCGACCTCAGCCGGATCTGCGACCAGCGTCGGCGCGAGGCGTTGGAGGAGATCCGCGTCCGCTACGAGGCGGAGCACTACGCGGCGGCGTACGTGCGTACCTTCCGGGGTCTGGTGTCCAGTTTCCTGCGGTCGTACCTGCCCGGGGCGGGTTCGCTGTGGCGGATGGCCGAAGCGGTGCGTGCGCCGTCGCTCGTCATCGGCGGACGCCGGGACCGGCTGGTCGACGTACGGGTGGCACCGCAGGCCGCGCGGGTGATCCCGGACAGCCGGCTTCTGATGATCGACGACGTTGGTCATGTGGCCCAGTTGGAGGTGCCGCGCCTGGTGGCCCGGGCCGTGCTGGGGTTGCTGGCTGAGACGGGGGAACCCGCCCGCCGGGCCGACCTGGCAGGATGACCGGGTGCACAGCCCTGGCAGCCGTCGTCGATCGGCTCGTTCCGCTGGCCGTCATGCCGTCCGGTCAGATTCCCCCCACCAAGATTCAGCAGTGGACCTGACCGTGTCCGCCAGGAAGAAGGGGCGACGCTGGCGGTTCGGGCCCGGGTCGCTGGTCCGGGTGGCGGTGCTGGTGGCCGCCGGCGGTGCCGCGCTGGCGATGGTGGCCGGTGGCACCGGCATGGACTCGGACGCGGCCGGAGAGGTCGCCCCGGTGGCTCCCACGCCGACCGTGACCCCGTCCTCCCCTGCGGCGTCGCCGTCGCGGGTGGACGTGTCCCCGTCGCCCGAGGCGCCCGTCCTGCAGGAGCCGGGCTCGATCCCGTCGACCGGCCCGGGTCGGTTCAGGTACGACGACCGGACCGGTCCGGTGCTGGGCGCGGCTGGTGGCATCCGGCGCTACCGGGTGGCCGTGGAGTCCGGCTCCGGCGCGGACGCGGGCGAGTTCGCCCTGGCGGTGCGGACCGCGCTGGCCGGTCCGGGCAGTTGGGTGGAGAGCGGTCGGTTGCGGTTGCGGCAGGTCGACGGCGCGGCGCGTCACGACTTCACCGTCTACCTCGCGACGGCCGGGACGGCGGGCCGGATGTGCGCCGCCGGGGGTGTCGACATCCGCGTCGGTGGCCGGCCGTACACCTCCTGCCGGGCGGCAGGAAAAGTGATCATCAACCTGGACCGGTGGCGGCTGTCGGTGCCACATTTCGTCGAGGCCGAGGTGCCGCTCGCGCTCTACCGGACGTATGTGATCAATCACGAGGTCGGCCACGAGTTGGGTAACCGGCACGAGCGCTGCCCGGGGCGTGGCGAGCCGGCTCCGGTGATGATGCAGCAGACCCTCTTCCTCAAGGGGTGCGTCGCGAACCCGTGGCCGTACCTGGACGGCAGGCGGTACGCGGGTCCGCCGCTCTGAGCGGCACCCGACCGGAGCAAAATGCGGTGATGCGCCAGAATTGGGTGCAACGATACGGTCATGCCCTCCACACCCCTTTGGCGTGACTTCGGTCGCTCGGAGCATCCACCGGAACGCGGAGATCCTCCCCCCGGACCGGTGCCACCGCGCCGGGTGATCGTGGCCCTGGTCGTGGTGCTGGCGCTGGCCGCCACCACAGCTGTGCTGCTGGTCCGGGCCGCTGAGCGGGAGGCCGAACCGGGGCAGGGCTTCGGTGACCGGGTCGCCTCCGGAACAGGTGGTGACGAGCGGACCAGGCCGAGCAGGTACCCGTGGGTGGGTGCCGGCAGCTTCACGGTGGCCGGTAACCACTCGCCGGTGCACGGCCAGGACGGCCCGGTGGCCCGCTACCGGGTTGCCGTCGAACAAGACGCTGGCCAGGATCCGGACGCCTTCGCCGCCGAGGTCGACGGGGTGCTCGCCGATCCCCGTAGCTGGATCGGCACGGGGGAACTGCGTGTCCAGCGGGTGGACGAGGCGGAACCGGCCGACTTCACCATCTACCTGGCCACCCCACTCACCTCGGAGGCGATGTGCGCAGAGGGGGGACTCAGCACCGAGGGCTACACCTCGTGCCGGCTTCCCGGCCAGGTGATCATCAACCTGGCACGCTGGCTGGAGGCGGTGCCGGATTACGGTGCACCGCTGGAGGTCTACCGGGCATACGTGATCAACCATGAGGTCGGGCACGAATTCGGGGAGGGGCATGAGGCGTGTCCGGCACCGGGGGCGCCGGCACCGGTGATGCAGCAGCAGACGTACGGTCTGGACGGCTGCCTGGCGAACGCCTGGCCGATCCTCGACGGGCGTCGGCACGCCGGCGAGCTGATCGGCTGACCCGGACCCGCCGGGGCTATTCCCGCTCCCGCATAACGGGCGACGTGTCTCTGCTCATGGTCGATGGACGCGTCAGCGAGAGACAATGGCCGGGTTGCCCGCCACATCGATTCCGGGGAGTCCACCGTGTCGTTGCCCCCGCTCGTCGAACCCGCCGCCGAGCTGTCCGTTGACGAGATCCGCCGCTACTCGCGCCACCTGATCATCCCCGACGTCGGGGTCGAAGGTCAGAAGCGGCTGAAGAACGCCCGGGTGCTCTGTGTCGGCGCCGGTGGGCTGGGTTCTCCCGCCCTGCTGTACCTGGCCGCCGCCGGGGTCGGCACGCTCGGCATCATCGACTTCGATACCGTCGACGAATCCAACCTCCAGCGCCAGGTCATCCACGGCGTCTCCGACATCGGCCGGTCGAAGGCCGAATCGGCCGCGGCGAGCATCCGCGAGATCAACCCGTTGGTGAACGTCGAGATCCACAACACCGTGCTGGACCGGGAGAACGTCCGCGAGATCTTCGCCCAGTACGACCTGATCGTCGACGGTACGGACAACTTCGCCACCCGGTACATGGTCAACGACGCGGCCGTGCTGCTCGGCAAGCCGTACGTCTGGGGGTCGATCTACCGGTTCGACGGTCAGGCCTCGGTGTTCTGGGCCGAGCACGGCCCCTGCTACCGCTGCCTCTACCCGGAGCCGCCGCCGCCCGGCATGGTCCCCTCCTGCGCCGAGGGTGGGGTGCTCGGTGTGCTCTGCGCCTCGATCGGCTCAATCCAGGTCAACGAGGCGATCAAGCTGCTCGCCGGTATCGGTGAGCCGCTGGTCGGCCGGCTGATGGTCTACGACGCCCTGGAGATGAGCTACCGCAAGATCAAGGTTCGCAAGGACCCGAACTGCGTGCTCTGCGGCGAGAACCCGACGCTCACCGACCTGATGGAGGACTACGAGGACTTCTGCGGCGCGGTGTCGGTGGAGGCCCAGGAGGCGGTGGTCGACGCGACCATCACCGCGTCCGAACTGAAGGAGTGGCAGGACGCCGGCAAGGACATCTTCCTCGTCGACGTCCGGGAGCCGGCCGAGTACGAGATCGTCCGCATTCCCGGCGCCACCCTGATCCCCAAGGGCGAGATCCTCTCCGGTGAGGCGCTGTCCAAGCTCCCGCAGGACCGCCAGATCGTGCTGCACTGCAAGTCCGGCGTCCGCTCCGCCGAAGCACTTGCCGCGCTGAAGGCGGCCGGCTTCCGCGATGCGGTGCACGTCCAGGGCGGGGTGCTCTCCTGGATCAAGCAGATCGACCCGTCCCTCCCCGAGTACTGACATGTAAGGAGGGGCCCCTTCTTAACGCCTCCGGTAGAGGAGGGGCCCCTTCTTAACACCCTGCTGTCGGTCGCTCGCACCTGTCCGTCCTACTGAGGCGGGATCAGGTTCGCGCCGGTAGCGTGGCCGCCGTGGTCGACATCGACGCCGCGATCGGATTCGTGGTGGCTCACGGGGACGCGGTGGAGCGGGCCCGCTTGTCCTGGCTGCGTACCGCCGCGCAGCCGTCGCCGGAGGTGCTCGACAGCGTCGAGGTCGGCCAGACCCTGGGCGGCGGCTGGCCGGCGTCGTGGGGTGACGAGATCGCCTCCGTCGACGCGACCTGTTTCCGCCTCGCCGAACTGGACGACCTCGGTGCGCTCGCCCGGCCCAGCGCCCGTCGCGCGTTGGACTGGCTCGCCGCCGGCCAACAACGCGACGGCTGCTGGGAGGAGGACGAAGCGCTGGCGGGCAGCGCCCCGGAGTGGGCCCGTCCGGGTGATCCGGAGGCACGGCTCTTCCTGACCGCCAACGCGGCGTTCTGGCTCACCGTGGCCGGTCTCGACGCCCGGGCTGCCGGGCCGCTCGACCATCGGGTCGGCGGAGCGTACGCCGGTGTGGTGCAGGCCGCCGGCCAGGCGATCGCCGCCCACCTGCGCCCCGACGGCAGCTGGCCCTCCTTCCTGGCCGCCGGTTGGCTGAGCGCGGCGGTCCTGCACCGGCAGCAGATGTTCTACGAGTCGGCACAGATCAAGGCGGTGCTCGCCGAGCGGATCCCCCAGGTGTCGCCGGCTGACGCCGCCTGGCTGGCCTCGACGTTGCGTCGGGTGGGCGTCGACGAGCAGGAGTGGACGCTGGTGGCGGCCTGGCGCAGGCTCGCCGAGACACAGCGCAGCGACGGCGGGTGGGACAGTGACGACGGGCACCAGTTCGACGTGCACACCACGCTGAGGGTGATCCGGGCCTGCCGCTGACATAGGCCCTTCCGCACGGTTTAGCGGAGGTGGCCGGTGCCGGTGACCACGTACTTGGTGCTGGTCAGCTCGGGTAGACCCATGGGGCCTCGGGCGTGCAGCTTCTGGGTGGAGATGCCGATCTCGGCGCCGAAGCCGAACTCGCCACCGTCGGTGAACCGGGTGGAGGCGTTGACCATCACGGCCGCCGAGTCGACCCGAGCCACGAACTCCCGGGCGGCCGACTGCGAGTCGGTGACGATCGCCTCGGTGTGGCCGCTCCCGTACCGCCGGATGTGCGCGACCGCCGCGTCGAGCGAGTCGACGACGGCGACCGAGATGTGCGCGGCGAGGTACTCGGTGCCGAAGTCCTCGTCGGTGGCGGCGAGCACGGCGTCGGAGTACGCGGCCACCCGCGCGTCGCCGTGCACGGTCACCCCGGCCTCGGCGAACGCGGCCAGCACCGCCGGCAGGAAGGCATCGGCCACGTCGGCGTGCACCAGCAGCGACTCGGCGGTGTTACAGGTGGACAGCCGCTGCGTCTTCGCGTTCAGGGTGATCGCGACCGCCATCGACACGTCGGCGGCGGCGTCCACGTAGACGTGGCAGTTGCCCACTCCGGTCTCGATGACCGGCACGGTCGACTCCTCGACCACGGTGCGGATCAGCGATGCGCCACCTCGCGGGATCAGCACGTCGACCAGACCCCGAGCCCGCATCAGCTCCTTGACCGAGTCGCGGGTGCTGGCGTCGACCAGCTGTACCGCGTCCATCGGCAGGCCGGCTTCGCCGATCGCGTCGCGCAGCACCGCGACCAGGGCGGCGTTGGAGTGCGCGGCCGACGAGGAGCCGCGCAGCAGCGCCGCGTTGCCGGCCTTCAGGCAGATGCCGGCGGCGTCCACGGTCACGTTGGGTCGACCCTCGTAGATGACGCCGACCACGCCGAAGGGCACCCGGATCTGCCGCAGTTCCAGCCCGTTGGGCAGGGTCGAGCCGCGGACCACCTCGCCCACCGGGTCGGGCAGCGCGGCCATCTGGCGCAGCGCATCGGCGATGCCGGCCACCCGCGCCTCGTCGAGGGCGAGCCGGTCCAGCACCGCCGCGCTCAGCCCGGCGTCGCGCCCGGCCGCCAGGTCCGCGGCGTTGGCGGTGAGGATCTCCGGCGTACGCGCCACGAGCGCGTCGGCCATCGCGTGCAGCGTGGCGTCCTTGGCGGTACGCGTCGCCACAGCCAGCGCCTCGGCGGCCACCCGCGCCCGGCGGGCCTGCTCGCTCACGCTCATCCCATGCTCCTTCGGGTAAGGAAGGGCCCCCTGTTAACGCCTCGTGTATAGGAAGGGCCCCTTGCAATCACTTCAACCGGTTCACAGCAGTACCAGGTCGTCGCGATGGACGACCTCTCGTTCATACGCCGGACCGAGCGCCGCGGCGAGGTCTGCGGTCGACCGTCCGAGCAGGCCGGGCAGTTCGATCGCGTCATAGTTGACCAGCCCTCGGGCCACCGGCGCGCCGGAGGTGTCGACGAGGTCGACCGGGTCACCTGCGGTGAAGGCGCCGTCCACGGCGGTGATGCCCGCCGGCAGCAGCGACTTGCGCCGCCCCACCACCGCGGCCACCGCGCCCGGGTCGAGGTGCAGCCGTCCCCGGGGCGCGGTGGCGTGGGCGAGCCAGAACAGCCGGGCGGCAGGGCGGCGAGGGCTGGGGTGGAAATAGGTGCCGACCGGCTCACCGGCCAGCGCGGCGACGGCTTGGGCAGCGGAGGTGAGCACCACCGGGATGCCGAAGCCGGTGGCGATCCGGGCCGCCTCGACCTTGGTCACCATGCCGCCGGTACCGACCCCCGCGCGGCCGCGGCCGCCGATCTCGACACCGACCAGGTCCGCCTCGTCGTGCACTTCGGCGATGCGGCGGGAGTCGGGTCGGGCCGGGTCGCCGGTCCAGAGCGCGTCGACGTCGGAGAGGAGCACCAGCAGGTCGGCGTCGACGAGCGCGGCCACCAGCGCGGCCAACCGGTCGTTGTCGCCGAAGCGGATCTCCTCGGTGGCGACCGTGTCGTTCTCGTTGACGATCGGCACAGCCCGCAGGTCGAGCAGTTTGCGCAGGGTGCGGTACGCGTTGCGGTAGTGGGCCCGCCGGGTCACATCGTCGACGGTGAGCAGCACCTGGCCCACGGTGCGACCGTGCCGGGCGAAGGCGGCTGCGTACCGCCCGATCAGCAGGCCCTGGCCGACGCTGGCGGCGGCCTGCTGGGTGGCCAGGTCGCGCGGTCGCCGGGGTAGGCCGAGCGGGGCGAGGCCGGCGGCGATGGCACCGGAGGAGACCAGCACCACCTCGCGGCCGTCGGTGCCCCGCAGGCTGAGGGCGTCGACCAACGCGTCGACCTGCCCGTCGTCCAAACCGCCGCTGGCGGTGGTCAACGAGGAAGATCCGATCTTGACAACGACCCGCCGGGCCGCCGTGACTGCGTCGCGCACCCGCCCATTCTGCGCTGTCGGCGCGGCGTGACCAGCCGCCGTTCCCATAGTCTGGCCGCTTGTGACACCTGACGAGTACGTCGAGGCGGTGCTGGAACTGGTCGACCGGATCCCACCCGGCCGCGTGATGTCGTACGGGGCGGTGGCCGACGCGTTGACCGAGCGCTCCGGGCGGGCGTCGGCGCGGCTGGTCGGGGCGATCATGGCACGCCACGGTGGTGGGGCGCCGTGGCACCGGGTGGTGAACGCGGCCGGTGCGCTGCCGCCGAGGCTGATCGCTCAGGCGCGGGCACGTTGGCTCGCCGAGGGGACACCGTTGCGTGGCACCGGGGTGGACATGCGGGCGGCGGCGTGGTGGCCCGAGCAGGGGATGTGACCCTGGCCATAACATGAGTAACATTCGGCCCCATGACCGCGCCGCCGGGTGGCTCCGGCCCACCGTCCGCGCCCGGCCCGTCCGCGCCCGGCCCGTCCGCGCCCGGCCCGTCCGCGCCCGGCGCCGGTACGGCGGCCCCGGCCACCGTTTCCCGTACGAGCCCGGACGCCGCAGCGGCAGCGGCCGGCGCGCTGCCGCGCGGTGTGCATGCCGGCTACGCGCTCGGCTCACTGGCGACGGGAGCCTTCGGCACCGTGCCGGGGTTGCTGCTGTTGCCCTATCTCACCGACACGCTCGGAGTGGCCGCCGGGCTGGCCGCCCTGCTGGTGCTGCTGCCGAAGGCCTGGGACGTGCTGGCCAACCCGGTGGCCGGGCGGATCTCCGACCGGACCCGGTCGCGGTGGGGCGCTCGCCGTCCGTATCTGCTCTTCGGTGGGCTGGCGCTGGCCGTGCTGTTCGGGTCGATCTTCGCCGCGCCGTTCGGTGCCGGTCCCGCCTCCGGGGCGTACGTCGCCGTCGCCTTCCTGGCCACCGCGACCGCGTTCGCCTTCTTCCAGGTGCCGTACGTGGCGATGCCAGCCGAGCTGACCAGCGACTACGCCGAACGTACCCGGATGATGACCTGGCGGATCGCGGTGCTGGCGCTGGCCATCCTGGTCGCCGGTGCGGTGGCGCCGCTGGTACGCGATGCGGCCGGCGGAGGTGTCGCCGGGCACCGTTGGATGGGTGTCTTCGTGGCCGCTCTGATCGCGCTCGGTGCCGTCGGTGCCTTCCTCGGCACCCGGTCCGCCCCGCAGGATGCGGTCGCCGAGAGCGAGCCCAGCCTGCGCGCCCAGCTCACCGTCGTGGCCCGTAACCGGCCCTTCCGGGCGCTGCTGCTCTGCTTCGTGGTGCAGTCCGCCGGGGTGGCCACCATCCTCGCCGGAGTCCAGTACTTCGCCGACCACGTACTGCGGGACTCGGCGACCGGCCCGACCGTGCTGTTCGTCTGTTTCGTCGGCCCGGCGCTGGTGGTGATGCCGCTCTGGTCCCGGGTGGGTGCCCGGGTGGGCAAGCTCGCCGCCCTGGTGGCGGCGTCGTTGATCCTGTCGGCCGGTGGGCTGGCGCTGGTCGCCGCGCCGGTGCTGCCAAGCCCCGTGATCTACCTGCTGGTCGCGTTGCTCGGCGTCGGGTACGCCGGGCAGCAGGTGTTCGCGCTGGCCATGCTCCCGGACTGCATCGCGTACGACACCATGCGTACCGGGCGTCGGCAGGCCGGCGTCTTCACCGGGGTGTGGACGGCCGGCGAGACCTTCGGACTGGCTCTCGGCCCCGGCATCTACGGCCTGGTGTTGGCCCTCACCGGCTACGTCTCCTCCACCACCGGTACCGCAGCCACCCAGTCCGACACCGCCCGCCTCGGAGTGCTGCTCG
Organism: Micromonospora lutea; assembly: GCF_016863535.1. Taxonomy (GTDB): domain Bacteria; phylum Actinomycetota; class Actinomycetes; order Mycobacteriales; family Micromonosporaceae; genus Micromonospora; species Micromonospora lutea. The sequence goes on along the minus strand of NZ_BOPB01000010.1, from coordinate 124,198 downwards.
GCTTCACGGTCCTCCCCGCCCTCCTCATCGGCCTGGCCACCCTCCTCCTCCGCCCCTACGACCTAACCCCCACCCACCTAACCCCACCCACCCCCACCCCCCACCCCACCCCTACCCCCACCCCACCCCCAGCCACCGCCGATCATGCAGTTGTGGCAGGAACAAAAGCCGCTGAAACCCACGGAAAGGGCGCCACAACTCCATGATCGACGAGAACCTGCCGAACCAGGGCGTGGCGGCGGAGCTGGTGCTGGCGGAGATCCGCGAGCTGCGGGCGATGGACCGGCCGACCCATGGGGGGCGGCTGTTCGCGTACGTCTACGACCCGGCGGTGCCCGGGTTGGACGCGCTCGCCGCCGCCGCGTACGCCGAGAGCGCCCACGTCAACGGGCTCGACCCGACGGCCTTCCCGTCTCTGCTGGCCATGGAGAACGCGCTGGTCGCGGCAGCGGCACGGCTGCTCGGCGGCGGACCGGGCACCAGCGCTCCGGACGTCGTCGGCAGCGTCACCAGCGGCGGCACCGAGTCACTCATCCTGGCCGTGAAGACCGCTCGGGACGCCCGGCCGGACATCGCGGCACCCCGGATCGTGGCGCCGGCCACCGCCCATGCCGCGTTCGCCAAGGCGGCCCACTACCTGCGGGTGGAACTCGACACGGTGCCGGTCGACCCGACCACCCTGCGGCCGGCGGTCGCCGACGTGGCTGCTGCAATCCGGCCGGAGACGGTGCTGGTGGCCTGCTCGGCACCCTCGTACGCGCACGGCGTAGTGGATCCGGTCGAGCAGATCGCCGAGGTGGCCGCCGCGGCAGGGGTCCGCTGCCACGTGGACGCCTGCTTCGGTGGCTGGACGCTGCCGTACCTGCGGCGTCTCGGTGCTCCGGTGCCCCCGTTCGATCTCGCCGTGCCGGGGGTCACCTCGATCTCGGTGGACCTGCACAAGTACGCGTACGCGCCGAAGGGCGTGTCGGTGCTGCTGCACCGCGATCCGCAGTTGCGTGCCTCGCAGTACTTCGCGTACGCCGACTGGCCCGGGTACACGATGATCAACCCGGTGATCTCGTCGACCCGCTCCGGTGGGCCGATCGCCGCCGCGTACGCCACCCTGCGCCACCTCGGCGACGACGGTTACCTGGAGCTGACCCGCCGGACCTGGGAGGCGGTGCGCGCGCTGGCCGACGCGGTACGCGGCACCGACGGGCTGCGGCTGGTAGCCGAGCCGGAGTCGACAGTGGTCTGCCTGACCGCCACCGACGCCGGCCCGGACCTGTTCGTGCTGGTCGACGAGTTGGCGGCGCGGGGTTGGCACACCCAGCCACAGCTGTCGTACGCCGGGTTGCCGCCCAGCGTGCACCTCACGGTGACCGCCGCCGTGGCGCCCCGGACAGCGGAGTTCGGTCCCGACCTGGCCGACGCGGTCACCGCCGCCCGGGCGGCGGGGCCAGTGGAGTTGCCGCCAGAACTGCGTGCCCTGGCCGGCACGCTGGCGCCGGAGGCGCTCACCGGCGACCTGGTCGCCGGCCTCGCCGCCGGCCTCGGGCTCAATCCCAGCGGTGGGTTGCCGGAACGGATGGCCCCGGTCAACACGCTGCTCGACGCCGCGCCATCGGCGCTACGCGAGCGGCTGCTGGTCGAGTTCGTCAGCCTGTTGCAGCGCCCGGCCTGGTAGCGGTCCGTCGGCGCGCGATGTTAGGAGGGGGCCCTTGTACAACGCCAGGCGTTAACAGGGGGCCCTTCCTTTCAGCAAGGTGCGGTGGGGGCTGTGGTTGACTGTCGGGGACGGGAGGGGGAGCGGTCGTGCAGCTGCCTGCGGTGCTCGGTGAGCCGATCCGGTTCGTGCTCAACTGGGGTCGACGCTATTCGCTCTGGGTCTTCAACTTCGGCCTGGCCTGCTGCGCCATCGAGTTCATCGCGACCAGCATGTCCCGTCACGATTTCATGCGACTCGGCGTGATCCCGTTCGCGCACGGACCTCGGCAGGCCGACCTGATGGTGGTCTCCGGCACCGTCACCGACAAGATGGCCCCGGCGATCAAGCGGCTCTACGACCAGATGCCCGAGCCGAAGTACGTGATCTCGTTCGGTGCCTGCTCCAACTGCGGCGGTCCCTACTGGGATTCGTACTCGGTGACCAAGGGGGTTGACCAGCTCATCCCGGTCGACGTCTACGTGCCCGGCTGCCCGCCCCGGCCCGAGGCGTTGCTGCACGGCATCCTCCGCCTGCAGGAGAAGATCGCCGCCGAGCAGTCCGGCATCGGCGGCGTGTCCCGCCCGGACCCGCTCGCCGCGCCGGTCGACGCCCCACCCGCCGACGGTGTGGTACCTCGCTCCACCGCCTCGCTGACCGCCCCACCGGTACGCCCGCCGAGCGCCTGAAGCTCCCACGCGCCGGTCGACGCCAGCCTGGCGAGCCGACTGGCGGTCGGGGATTAACGTCGGATCATGACCGACGTCATGGAACAGCGTTCCGCTTTCATCGTCAAGGTGCTGACCGAGGAGTTCGGCACCCTGATGGCGCTCGACCCGGCCGCCTTCCGGCGCAAGTTCCGCAAGATGGCCGCCTCACCCTTCGCCTTCTACCGGGGCAGTGCCAGCCTCTTCTACGCCGACCAGCGCGGCGACTTCGCCGACGACCGTTTCCTTGACGCGCAGACCAGCCGGGTGTGGATCCACGGCGACCTGCACGCGGAGAACTTCGGCACCTACATGAACGGCTCCGGCCAGCTCGTCTTCAACGTCAACGACTTCGACGAGGCCTACGTCGGGCCGTTCACCTGGGACCTGCGGCGGTTCGTCGCGAGCGTGGCGCTGATCGGCTACACCAAGGCGCTCTCCGACCGGGTGATCAGCGATCTGGTCACCTGCTTCGCGGACGCGTACCTGGTCGAGCTGCGGGCCATTGCCGCCGGCGGGGACGACGCCATCGGCTCGATCACCCTGGACAACGCCGACGGGGTGCTGCGCCGGGTGCTCCAGCAGGCCCGGCTGAACACCCGGGTCGACCTGCTGCGCGGGCAGACCACCATCGACAACTACGAGCGCCGGTTCTCCCTCGGTGACGGGGTGTACGAGGTCGACGGTGAGGTGCGGGCGCGGGTGTGCGCGGCGTTCGAGGCGTACCTGGAGACACTGCCGGTCTCGACGGCGCAGGCCAGGCCGCTCGCCACGCAGATCAAGGACGTGGTGCTGCGCAAGGGCGTGGGCATCGGCTCGGCCGGGCTGCCGTCGTACAACCTCCTGTTGGAGGGGCACACGCAGGCGCTGGAGAACGACGTCCTGATCTACATGAAGCAGGCCCAGGTGCCGGCGGTGGCACGGTACATCGACGACGAGCGGGTCCGCGGCTACTTCCGGCACCAGGGGCACCGCACCGCCGAGTCCCAACGGGCCCTCCAGGCGCACGCCGACCCGTGGGTGGGCTTCACCGAACTCGACGGCGTCGGCCAACTCGTCGCCGAGGTCTCCCCGTACGCGGCCGACCTCGACTGGGCGGACGTCAACGAGCCGGAGGAACTGGCCGGGGTGCTGGCCGACCTCGGTCGGGCGGTCGCCCGGATGCACTCGGTGGCCGACGACGAGTCCAGCCACGACCTGGTCGACTACTCGACCGAGGAGGCCATCGTCGCCGCCGTCGACACGGACCCCGCCGGCTTCGTCGGGCACCTGGTCGACTTCGCCCACACCTACGGCGTACGGGCCCGGCAGGATCACCAGCTCTTCGTCGACCTGTTCCGCAACGGCCGCCTCCCCGGCATCTGACCTCCCCGAGCCGTTCCGGTACAGGCCCGGCCGTCGGCCTGTACCGGTACCGGCGGGTCGCCCGGGCCAGTCGGCTCAGGTGTCGAATTCGAGCACCACCTTGATGTCCTGCGGGCCGGGTGAATAGGCGATGCCGTACTCGGCCAGCGGCACCCGGCGGGTGATCAGCGAAGCGAGCCAGGCCGGATCGGCCTTGGACAGTGCCTCGGCGGCACCTTCCCAGTGCCGCCGGTTGGCGTTCACCGAGCCGAAGACGACGTTGTTCTCCAGGACCAGGGTCCGGTTCAGCGCCCCCGCGTCGAAGTCGATCGTCCGTCCGCCGGTGGAGACGCCGGCCAGGCAGACGATCCCGTTGGGACCGGCCCTGCACATCGCCTCCAGGACGACCGCCGGCGCGCCGGTGCACTCGACGATGACGTCCGGTTGCAGGTCCAGACGATCGAGCGGGCCGGAGTGGTAGGTCGCCCCGAGCGCACTGGCGAGCGCGGGTTTCGGGCCTTCGGTGGCCAGGTCGAGCACGTGCACGGAGAGGCCCCGCTGGCTGGCCAGCAGCGCGGCGAGCAGGCCGATCGGCCCGGCACCGGTGATCAACGCCGTACGCGGCTGCCACTCGGCCCGCAGGCCGATCCGGTCGACGTGGTCCCACGCCTTGACCATCACACTTGTCGGTTCGAGCAGCGTGCCAACCTTGATCAGCGACGGGTCGAGCCCCACGGCGAAGCGGGGCTGCAACCGCCACCGCTCGCGGGCGAAGCCCGGCAGCGCCTTGATGCCGTGCTCGGTGAACTGGCCGTTGCGGCACATGTCCCATTCGCCGACCGCGCAGTTCGAGCAGGGCACCGGATCGGGGTGCCGGACGATGCCGGCAACCAGATCGCCGGGCTGCCGGGTGCCGGTCGGGTCCTCCAGCACCCGGCCCAGGGACTCGTGGCCGAGCACCAGGCGGTCGGTGTCGGGCGGTGCCTCGCCGTACTGCCCCTCGATGATCTCGATGTCGGTGCCGCAGACGCCCACCGCGAGGGCCTCCACCAGGATCGGTCCCTCCTCGGGGGCCGGTTCCGGGTAGTCGTCGAGCAGCCGCAGAGAGCCGGGTACCCCCGGGATGACGGTGACAGCGCGCACACCTCCATCCTGGTGCCCGCGCCCGACCGGCAGGGCGAAGCCCGGGAGAGTCACCCGCCCGCGTGCACCGGGCCGCGTGACCGCTGAACGCCGGCCCGGGTGGGGCGGCCGGGTGCGCAGCACGCCGGCTCACCGCCGGAGCCTCGTCTCGGCTCAGCGAGATCCGGGAGACACGTCCTAGGATCAGCGGCATGACACCGGAAGAGGTTGGCCAGCGGCTCGTCGCGCTGCTCGCGCCCGTCGAGGCCACCGCGACGGTCTCCGGCGGTCAGGCCCACTCCCGGGCCACCGTCGACGTACCCCCGCACGCCTGGCGGGCCGCGTTGCTGGCCGCCCGCGACGACGCCGATCTGGCCTGCGACTACTTCGACTGGCTGTCGGCGGTCGACGAGTTGAGCGACGGCTTCGACATGGTGGCCCACCTCTGGTCCACCGCGCGCCGGCACGGCGTGCTGGTACGCGCCCGGGTGCCCCGCGAGACACCGACGGTCGACTCCGTCGTGGCGGTCTATCCGGGTGCCGCCTGGCACGAGCGGGAAACCTACGAGATGTTCGGCATCGACTTCGCCGGGCACGCCGACCTGCGCCCGCTGCTGCTGCCACCGGAGTTCGAGGGGCATCCGCTGCGCAAGGAGTTCGTGCTGGCCTCACGGGTGGCGAAACCCTGGCCGGGCGCGAAGGAACCGGGTGAGTCGGAGGCCGGCGGTGGACGCCGTCCGATCCGACCGCCGGGCGTACCCGCGCCGGGCGAGTGGGGGGTCGTGCCGACCCCCGCCGGCGCCGGTGGGGTGGGGGAGGGGCCGCGCGGGGGCACCCCGGCCCGTCCGACCCGAGCCGCCCGGGAACGTCCGGCCCGTCCGGCGTCGGATGACGGAGGTACGGCCTGATGCCGCTCTGGCTGGAGTTGGTCATCCGGATCGGTGGCGTGTTGGCCGCCTTCCTCGTCCTGCCGTTGCTGGTCGGGCAGGCGGAGCACAAGGTGATGGCGCACATGCAGGGCCGGCTCGGCCCGATGTACGCGGGCGGGTTCCACGGCTGGGCGCAGTTGATCGCCGACGGGGTGAAGTTCGTCCAGAAGGAGGACGTGACTCCGCGCGCGGCCGACCGGCCGGTGTTCCGGTTGGCGCCGGCGGTGGCGCTGGTGCCGTACCTGCTGGTCCTGCTGGTGATCCCGCTCGGTCCGAACGACCTGGTCGGGCAGCCGCTGGACATCGGGCTCTTCTTCGTGCTCGCGGTGGTCGGCGTGGGCGTGTTGGCGGTGCTCATGTCGGCCTGGGCGTCGGCCAACAAGTACAGCCTGCTCGGTGGGCTGCGCGGTGCGGCACAACTGCTCGGCTACGAGCTGCCGCTGGTGCTGGCTGCCGCCTCGGTGGCGATGGCCGCCGGGACGCTCAGCCTCTCCGGCATCGTCGAGGCGTGGCAGCCGTGGTGGCTGCTCTGGCAGGCACCGGCGATGGTGATCTTCTTCGTGGCCGGACTGGCGGAGATCCGTCGGCCGCCCTTCGACATGCCGGTCGCCGATTCGGAGCTGGTCTTCGGTTACCTGACCGAGTACACCGGTCTGCGCTTCGCGTTCCTGCTGCTGGCCGAGTACGTCGGTATCGTGGTGATCGCCGCGCTCACCACCGTGCTGTTCCTCGGCGGCTGGCAGGGCCCGTTCGCCGACGAGCAGCTCGGCTGGCTCTGGACCCTGCTGAAGGTTGCCGCGGTCAGCTTCGTGATCATCTGGCTCCGGGTGTCCTACCCCCGGCTCCGCGCCGACCAGCTCCAACGCCTCTGCTGGCTGGTCCTGGTCCCCGCCGCCCTGGCCCAACTAGTCCTAACCGCCGCCATCCGCCTAACCCTCTAACCCCACCCCACCCCTCCGCGTTGATCATGAGGTTGTTGTGCCCGGCCCTGGCGTGGCGCGACAACAACCTCATGATCAACCGAGTGGGGGGAGGGGGAGGGGTGGGGTGCCGTGGGCGAAGGGGGTGCCGCGGAGGGTTTCGCGGTTGTGGGGGGTGAGCCAGTTCGACAGGTCGGGGCCGAGTGGCACCACGCCGGTCGGGTTGATGTCCCGGTGCACCTCGTAGTAGTGCCGCTTGATGTGGTCGAAGTCGACCGTGTCACCGAAGCCGGGAGTGGTGAACAGGTCCCGGGCGTACGCCCACAGCACCGGCATCTCGCTCAGCTTCTGCCGGTTGCACTTGAAGTGGCCGTGGTACACCGGGTCGAAACGGACCAGCGTGGTGAACAGCCGCACGTCCGCCTCGGTGATCGTGTCGCCGACCAGGTAGCGCTGCCCGGCCAGCCGCTCACTGAGCCAGTCGAGCCGGTCGAACAGCCGCCGGTACGCCCGCTCGTACGCGTCCTGACTGCCGGCGAAGCCGCACCGGTAGACGCCGTTGTTGACGTCGGCGAAGACCACCGCGTTGACCTCGTCGATCTCGGCACGCAGGTGTTCCGGATACAACTGCGGAGCACCGGGGCGGTGGTACGCGGTCCACTCGGTGGACAGGTCCAGGCTCATCTGGGCGTAGTCGTTGGTCACCACCTGCCCGGTGGGCACGTCGACGATGGCCGGCACGGTGATCCCCCGGGGATAGTCCGGGTAGCGCGCGAAGTAGGCCTCCTGGATGCGCTCGATGCCGAGCACCGGGTCCCGCCCGTCCGGGTCGAGATCGAAGGTCCAACTCCGCGCATCGTGGGTCGGGCCGGCGACCCCCATCGAGATGGCATCCTCCAGGCCGAGTAGTCGGCGCACGATGATCAGTCGGTTCGCCCACGGGCATGCCCGGCTGACCACCAGCCGGTAGCGTCCCGGCTCGACCGGATAGCCGTCCCGTCCGTCGGCGGTGATCCGGGTGGTGATGTAGTTCTGGTCCCGCTTGAACTCACCCGGCTCGACGTACTTTCCGGAGGTCTGCGTCCGGTCCGCGTCGTTGCTTTCCGTCATGGTCCCGCCCTCTGCCGTGCCAGCTCACGTCCCGTCCCATCATTGCCGATGCCCGGTCCGCCGGCTCGGCGAGACAGTCGGGACAGGTCAGCGTGACCGGGGGGTGATCCGGTCCAGCGGGATGTCCATCTCCCACGGGTCGGCCAGCAGGATGCCGTCGCTCATCCGGGCGTGCTCGACGTAGACGCGCTTCACCGGGTCGAGCCGGTGGGCGTGCACCACGATCCCCGCCTCGGTCTCGATCCGCCAGAAGAAGGGAATGTCCGCCTCGGCGTAGAGCGCGGGTTTGAGCACCCGGTCGATGCTGCGCGTCCGCTCCGAGACGATCTCCACCACCAGCAGGACCTCCTGCGGCAGGTAGGACGAGGGGTTGCGGGCGGCGACGTCCAACTCGGTGACCAGCAGGTCGGGGATGAAGGCCCGGGTGCGGGACATCCGCACCGCCACCCCCTGCGTGACGTCGAATTCGGCGGGGCAGGTCTCCAGCAAGGCTGCGCCGAGCAGCAGCGCAATGGATTGGTGCAGTCGCGTGGGGGAGGGCGACACGATCAGTTGTCCGTCCAGGAGTTCACGGCGGCGGCCGTCGGCGGGCAGCCGGTCGAGGTCGTCCGTCGTCCACTCGCCCGGCGCCGGGTAGTCGTCGTGCAGCGCGGCGGTCATTGACGGGTCCTTTCCGGTGCGTCGCTTCTCCCCGCAGCCACCGTACTACCGGCTTCCCCCGGGTGGTGGTCGCGCGCGCCGGGGCCACAGGGCAGGATGTTCGGCATGAGCGAGCGCGAGCGAAGCGAGGCGACCGGACTGCCCGGCAGCGGCCTGGTCAAGGGGCTCGCCGTCACGCTGAAGACGATGACGAAACGCTCCACCACCGCGCAGTACCCGGACGTCGCCCCTGAGCTGCCGCCCCGCTCGCGCGGGGTGATCGCGCTGCTGGAGGAGAACTGCACCGTCTGCATGCTCTGCGCCCGCGAGTGTCCGGACTGGTGCATCTACATCGACTCCCACAAGGAGGAGGTGGCGGTACCGGGTGCCGCCCGCGCCCGGCAGCGCAACGTGCTCGACCGGTTCGACATCGACTTCTCCCTCTGCATGTACTGCGGCATCTGCATCGAGGTCTGCCCCTTCGACGCGCTCTACTGGTCGCCGGAGTTCGAGTACGCCGAGTACGACATCAAGGACCTGCTGCACGACAAGGACCACCTCGGCGAGTGGATGGCCACGGTGCCGCCACCCCCGGCCCACGACCCGAACGGCGAGCCGGCCAAGGAGGAGACCGCCGCCGCGCGCAAGGCCGCCGCCTCGGGCACGCCCGCCGTCCGCCCGACCACCCCGGCGGTACGCCCCGAACGCCGACCCGCGCCACCGCGCGCCACCGACGACGAAGGCAGCTCCGCGTGACCGGGGTGGACGCGCTGCTGCTCGCTCTCGGCGCGGTGGCGGTCGGCTCGGCGGTGCTGGTGGTGTCGACCCGGCACCTGGTGCGTGCGGGGCTCTACCTGGTGGTCTGCCTCGGCGCGGTGGCCGGCATGTACCTCGTCCTCGCCGCCGAGCTGGTCGCCTGGGTGCAGGTGCTGATCTACGTAGGCGCGGTGGTGGTGCTGCTGCTGTTCGCCGTGATGCTGACCCGCGCACCGATCGGCGCCTCCGACGATCTGGACCGTCCCGGCTGGCCGGCCGCGTTGATCGGCGGAGGGGCAGGGCTCGGGCTGGCGGCGTTGCTGGTCGACGCGTACCGCTGGACGACCGTGGACCTGCCCGAGGCGGGCAGCGCCGAACGCATCGGTGAGCAGGTCTTCAGCAGTTGGGTGCTGCCCTTCGAGGTGCTGTCGGTGCTGCTGCTGTCGGCACTGGTGGGCGCCATCGTGCTGTCCCGCCCCGACATCGGTGCCACCCGCACCGACCACCCAGGTGCCGGCGACGCGGGGAGGTCGCGGTGAGGCCGGTCATCCCGTACGTCACCGCCGCGCTCCTGTTCGGCCTCGGCGTCTACGGCGTGCTGCGGCGACGCAACGCGGTGCTGGTGCTGATGGCCGTCGAGCTGATGCTCAACGCGGTGAACCTGATCCTGATCACGGCTGACACCACGGCGCGGGCGGTGCTGCCGCACAGCGGGCAGGTCTTCGCGCTCTTCGTGATCGTGCTGGCCGCCGCCGAGATCGGGGTGGGCCTGGCGATCGTCCTCCAGCTCTACCGGATGCGGGCCAGCGTCGCCGTGGACGAGATTCCGCTGGCTGAACGACATGCCGGGGAGCCGGTGCCCGCCTCGACGAGTGGCCCGGCCACCGCAAGCGCACCGGAGGGACCACGGTGAGCGCCACGACGTTGGGTGCGTTGCTGCCGGCCGTACCGCTGCTCGCCGGCCTGACCGGGCTGCTGCTGCCACCGTCGCCGCGCGGCGCGACCCTCGGCCAGGCCACCGCCCGCCGCGCCGCCGCAGCCCTCGGTGTGGCCGGCGCGACCGGTGCCCTCGCCCTGGCGGTGGCCCTGCTGTTCATCATCGACGACCCGGCCGAGGCATCGACCACCTGGATCGAGCTGGGCGGGCTCACCGTCACCCTCGGGGTACGTCTCGACGGTGCCGCCGCCCTGGTCGCTGTCGCGGTCACCGCGGTCGCCCTGGCCGTGCAGGTCTACTCGATCGGCTACCTCCGGCAGGGACCGCCCGACGAACCCGACCACCGCTACCCGCCGTACGCCGCGCAGATCAGTCTCTTCACCGCCGCGATGCTGCTGGTGGTGGTCTCCGGGGACCTGATTCTGCTGCTGGTCGGCTGGGAGGTGATGGGCATCTGTTCGTACCTGCTCATCGCCCACGACCGGCGGCTGCCGGAGGCACCGGCCGCCGCGATGAAAGCGTTCCTGGTGACCCGGGTCGGTGATGTCGGTTTCCTGCTCGGCATCGCGTTGCTCGGTGTCTCGGCGGGCAGCTTCCGGATCGCCGACGTGCTCGCCCACGACCACGGCACCACCACGCTCACCGCGGCCTGCCTGCTGCTGCTCGCCGGGGTGGCCGGCAAGAGCGCACAGTTCCCGCTGCACACCTGGCTGCCCGACGCGATGGCCGGCCCGACCCCGATCTCCGCGTTGATCCATGCCGCGACCATGGTCGCCGCCGGTGTGTACGCGGTCACCCGGCTGTGGCCCCTCTTCGAGGCCACTCCGACCGCGTTGGTCGTGCTCGGCGTGATGGCCTCGGTGACCCTGCTGCTCGGTGCGCTGGCCGCCACCGCCCAGGACGACATCAAGCGGGTGCTCGCCTGGTCGACGGTTTCGCAGATCGGGTACATGACCGGGGCACTCGCCGTCGGTTCTCCACCGGCCGCGTTGTTTCACCTGCTCACCCACGCGGCGTTCAAGGCGCTGCTGTTCCTCGCCGCCGGTGCGGTGATCCACGCCGTCGGCACCTCGCTGATGTCCCGGATGGGTGGGTTGCGGCACCACATGCCGGTGACCTTCTGGTGCACCGTGATCGGGCTCGGTGCGCTGGCCGGCGTACCACCGCTGTCCGGCTTCTGGAGCAAGGAGGGCGTGCTGGCCGCCGCCGAGGACGCCCTCCTCGGACACGGTCCGGCACCGGCCTGGGTGGGATGGCTGGTGTTGGTCTCGGGGCTGATCGGGGTGGCCATCACCGCGTGGTACGCCACCCGGCTGCTGTTGCGGACCTTCTTCGGCGCCAACCGCCTTCCGGCGTCCCGCCCGCACGACCCACCCGCCACGTTGCGCTGGCCGGTGCTGCTGCTCGCCGTGCCGGCGGCCCTGCTCGGGCTGGCCGGGTTCGCGCCCTGGTTCGTCGACCGGCTGCTGTCCAGTGCTCCCGGCGAGTCGGGAGTACCCCGGTTGCTGCACGTCGGGCCGCTGATGCTGCTGCCGCTGGCGTTGCTGCTGGTCGGGGTCGGGCTGGCCTGGTCCCGGTGGCGGCGGGACAGCAGCGCCGATCCGGCCACCGCGCTGGGTCCGCTGCGGCCGGTCTTCGCCCGCGCGTTCCGCCTCGACGACGTGCAGCACACCCTGGTCGTACGCCCGACGACCGCGCTGGGTCGGCTGGCCCGTGCCGCCGACGAGCGGGTGGTGGACGGCGCGGTCACCGGCACCGGACGCGCCGCCGGTGCCCTCGGCGGCGGGCTGGGCACCCTGCACCGGGCGGCGTTGCCCCGGGCCGCCGCCGCGGTGCTGGCCGGCGCGCTGCTGATCGGCCTGGCCGCGGCCCTGATCGGAGCGACGGCATGAGCGTCGGAGATTTCCTGCTGGTTGCGGTGCTCGCCGTGCCGGCGCTGGGCGCGCTGGCCGTGGCGGCCATCCCACGCGACCGGGCGGCCCGGCTGGTGGGCACGCTCGCCGCCGCCCTGACCCTGGTGGCGGCGGTGGCGTTGGTCGCCGGCCGGGACCAGGGCTGGACGACGTACGCGGCGACGGCGTCCGCGGTGCGCCCCTGGCACTCGATCGACCTGCCCTGGGTGCCGGGCCTGGATCTGCGCTTCCACCTGGGTGTGGACGGCATCTCCTGGCCGCTGGTGGTGCTCACCGCCCTGCTCACGCTGCTCTGCTGCGGCTACAGCCTCTGGCGGGTCCCCGGCGGAGGCGACGGTCGGGCCCTGGTGGCGCTGCTGCTGGTCGTCGAGGTCGGCATCCTCGGCACCTTCCTCGCCCTCGACCTGGTGTTGTTCTTCCTCTTCTTCGAGGTCGTTCTGCTGCCGATGTACGCCATCATCGTCGGCTGGGGAGGTGACGGCACCGATCCGGCGTCGCTGGACGCGCGGCGGCGGGCGGGGCGGAAGTTCGCCCTCTACACCCTGTTCGGTTCGGTGCTGCTGCTGGTCGGGGTGTACGTCGTGGTGGCCGCCGCCGGCACCGCCGACATCATGGTGCTGACCGGCGGCAGCGAACTGTCCCGCACCACCCAGCTCGCCGCCTTCACCCTGCTCGCGTTCGCCTTCGCGGTGAAGAGCCCACTGTGGCCGCTGCACTCGTGGCTGCCCGACGCGCACACCCAGGCACCCACCGTCGGCAGCGTGCTGCTCGCCGGCGTGCTGCTCAAGATGGGCACGTACGGCCTGATCCGGGTCGCCGTCGGGGTGGCCCCCGAGGGTGCCCGATGGGCGGCGCCCGTGCTCGGTGTGCTCGCTGTCGCCGCCATCCTGGTCGGCTCGTTGGTCTGCCTGGCCCAGACCGAACTGAAGCGGCTGATCGCGTACTCCAGCGTCGGACACATGGGGTTCGTCCTGCTCGGGGTCGCCACCCTGACCGCCACCGGCATCCAGGCGGCGCTGATCGGCAACGTCGCCCACGGCGTCATCACCGGTCTGCTCTTCTTCCTGGCCGGAGCGATCAAGGACCGTACCCACACCGGCGCGTTGAGCGAGTTGTCCGGGCTGCGGGAGACCGCCCCGCGCCTGTCCGGGTTGCTCGCGTTCGCGGCGGTCGCCTCGCTGGGGCTGCCCGGGCTGGCCGGCTTCTGGGGTGAGGCGTTCGCCGTGGTCGCCGCCGTCGAGGCCGGTGGCGCGCTCTGGACCACGCTGGCGGTGCTGGCCGCGATCGGCGGGGCGCTGACTGCGGCGTACCTGCTGCGGCTGCTGCGGCGGGTGACCCACGGTCAGCCCACTCCGGCGGTCGCCGCGCTCAGTCCCGGATTGGCCGGGGCTGAACTGGTCGCCTGGACGCCACTGGTGCTGCTCGCGCTGGCCGTCGGGTTGGCCCCGACACTCGTGCTGGGCGTCGCCGAAGCTCCGGTCGAGGCCCTGGTGGGAGTGCTGCGATGAGTGAGCGCAGCGAGCGAATGATCTGGCTCAGTGCGGTGGTGCCTCGTCGCGGCGCCGAGCGTAGCGAGGTGGCGCGATGAGTGAGCGCAGCGAGCGAGTCATTCGGCTCAGTGCGGTGGTGCCTCGTCGCGGCGCCGAGCGTAGCGAGGTGGCGCGATGAGCGAGCAGAGTCTGGTGCAGGCCGTCGACCACCTGGCGCTGCTGCCGGCCTACCTGGCCGCCGGGACGGCGGTGCTGGTGTTGCTGGTGGACCTGGTGCTGGCCCGACCGGTGGCCACCGTGGTCACGGCGACCTCCGGGGCGGTCGCCACCGCGGTCGGTGCGGCGGCGGTCGGTTCGGGGGCCCAACGGCGTACGTTCTGCGTCGGCTCCGACTGCTCGTACGTCTTCGGTGGCCGAGCCGCCCTGGTCGCCGCGCTGGTGGCGCTGCTCGTTCTCGGGGTACTGGCGTTGTCCGGGCCGCTGCTGCGGGCCGGGAACACCCCGGTGGGGGAGTTCTGCTTCCTGCTTACCTGCTCGATGACCGGCGGCGTGGTGCTCGGGGCGGCCGGTGACCTGATCACCCTGATCGTGGCGGTGGAGGTGCTCACCTTGCCGCTGTACGTCCTGGTCGGGCTCCGCCGGGGCAGCCTGGCCAGCGCCGAGGCGGCGGTGACCTTCTTCGTGGTCAGCGTGGTCGCCACCGCGCTGACCCTGCTCGGTGCCGCGTTGCTCTACGCGGTCACCGGCGGGCTGCACCTGGAGCGGCTGGGCACCCTCCTCGCCGACGAGGCGCTGCTCGATCTGCCGTTGACCACGGTCGCGGTGACGCTGGTGGTGGCGGGGCTGGCCTTCAAGGTGGCGGCGGTGCCCTTCCACGCCTGGGCACCGGCCACCTACGACGGGGCACCGTTGCCGGTCGCCGCGTACCTGTCGACCGCGTCGAAGCTCGGTGGGGTGATCGCTCTGCTGGCGGTGGTGCAGCACGCGCTGCCACCGGAGGTGACCGGCCCGGTGCTGGCCCTGGTCGCCGCGCTGACCATGACCGTCGGCAACCTGGTGGCGCTGCGTCAGCGGCGTACGGTGCGGCTGCTCGCCTGGTCCTCGGTGGCTCAGGCGGGCTACATCCTCGCCCCGCTCGGCGCGCTGGCCCTGGCCGCCGACGCGGACGCCCGCACCGCCGCGTTCGCCGCCGCCCTGGCGTACGCCGTCTTCTTCGTGCTGCTGGAACTGGCCGCCTTCGCCGGTGTGGTGGCGCTGCGCCCGGCCGGCGCGGACGGTGGCCGCCTCGACGAGCTGCGCGGCGCGGCCCGCCGGCACCCGTGGGTCGGCGCCGGGCTGGCGTTCGCGCTGATCGGCCTCGCCGGTCTGCCACCCGGCCTGGCCGGACTCTTCGCCAAGGTGACGGTGGTCCGCTCCCTGCTCGGCGGCGGAGCCGGTTGGCTGGCCCTGGTGGTGGCGGTGAACGCGGTCATCGGCCTGGCCTACTACCTGCGATTCGCCGCGCTGCTCTACTCCTCGACCGGTGACGTCACGCCCCCGGTTGTCCGGCCGGCCCGTGCGGTGGCCGTGGCGCTGGCGGTGGCGACCGTGGTGGCCCTGGTCGTCGGCTTCGCGCCGCAGATCGTGCTCGATCTCGCCGCAAGCTGAACCGGGCGGACCGACGCCGCATTCCCGCCCGTCACCGTCTCAGGTAACTCTCAGTCATGAAACGGATGTTTCTCGGGTAGGGAGGTGTTGTACCGGTCAGCGGATCCATGCATCCGTGCACCGAAGGAGTGATCGTGCACCAGAACCGTCTGAAGACCGCCGCGCTGCTCGGCCTGCTCACCTCGCTGATCCTGGCGGTGGGCTACTGGTTCGGTGGCAGTGGCGGCCTGGTCATCGCCGTACTCGTGTCGCTGGTGATGAACGGCGTCACCTACTTCTACTCCGACAAGTTGGCACTTCGCTCGATGCGGGCGCAACCGGTCAGCGAGGCCCAGTTCCCCGAGCTGTACCACATGGTCCGGGAGTTGGCCGCCGAAGCCCGGCAGCCCATGCCCCGGCTCTACGTGAGCCCGACCGCCCAGCCCAACGCCTTCGCCACCGGCCGCAACCCGCAGAACGCGGCCGTCTGCGTCACCCATGGGATCGTCGAGCTGCTCGACTACCGTGAGTTGCGGGGCGTCATCGGCCACGAGTTGTCGCACGTCTACAACCGGGACATCCTCATCTCCAGCGTGGCCGCCGGCCTGGCCGGCATCATCACCATGCTGGCGAACCTCGCCCTGTTCATCCCGCTGGGCGGCAACGACGAGGACGGCCCGAACCCGCTGGTGCTGCTGCTCACCATCATCCTGGGGCCGATCGCCGCCACCGTCATCCAGTTGGCGATCAGCCGGAGCCGCGAGTTCCAGGCGGACGCCTCGGGTGCCGAACTCACCCGGGACCCGCTGGCGCTGGCCAGCGCCCTACGGAAGATCCACATGGGTGCCCAGCGGCGACCGTTGCCGGCCGAGGGACAGCTCACCAGCACCGCCCACCTCATGATCGCCAACCCGTTCCGGGGCGGCGGGGTGGCCGCGCTCTTCGCCACCCACCCGCCGATGGAGCAGCGGGTCGCCCGGCTGGAGCAGATGGCTGCGCAGCAGGGGCCGGTGCGCTACCGGCGCTGACCCGACCAACCCCTTCGCCGCCCGCGCCCGGTCCGTCCGGCGCGGGCGGCGTCGTCCTCGCGGCAGCGCCTCGTCGCGGGGTGGTGAGCGCCGCCACAGGCCCGGACCGGGTCGCTGGCCGGCAGTCGGGCGTTAGGGTCGAACCGAGTCTTGCTCATTACATCTCGTGGAGGTCCGCTGTGGCTGGGCTGCGCCGGTATCTGGCTGTCTGGCAGATCCCAGGCGCACCGACCCTGCTGATCACCGGCATCATCGGGCGGCTCGGCATCGGCATGACGCCGTTGGCGCTGCTGCTCGTCGTCGAACAGGTCACCGGACGGTACTCGCTGGCGGCCGTCGCCGGCGGCTGCTACGCCCTCTCCGGTGCCGCCCTGAGCCCGGTGGCCGGCCGCATCGCCGACCGGATCGGCCCGACCCCGGTGCTGCTCGGCACCGCGATCACCCACCCGCTGGCCCTGATCGGGCTGCTCTGGGCAGCCCGTGCCGAGACTGCCCCCTTCGCCCTGGTCCTGCTCGCCTCGGCGG
This sequence comes from Micromonospora lutea, assembly GCF_016863535.1. Classification (GTDB taxonomy): domain Bacteria; phylum Actinomycetota; class Actinomycetes; order Mycobacteriales; family Micromonosporaceae; genus Micromonospora; species Micromonospora lutea. The sequence continues at coordinate 107,465 of NZ_BOPB01000010.1, read as the reverse complement.
TGGCGGGTGGGACGTACCCACCGATGACCGCCGCGATCCGGGGTGCCTGGAACGATTTGACCAACGTCGAATCCGGCCGGTACCACCTGCGCAACACCGCGCTGGCCGCCGAGACCACCCTGTTCGAGATCGTCTTCGTGCTCGGACCACTGCTGGTGGCCGGGTTCGTCCTCGTCGCCGACGCCGGGGCGGCGCTGGTCGGCGCGGCCGTGGTGACCCTGGTCGGCACCGTGGTGGTGGCGCTCGGCCAGGTCATGCGCCAATGGCGTCCGCACGCCCGGGAACACCACGCACGTGGCCTCGGCCCGCTGCGGGTCGCCGGCTTCCCGGCGCTGCTGCTCTGCGTGGCCAGCCTCGGCATCGCCTTCGGGGCGGCCGGCGTGACCGTCCCCGCGTTCGCCACCCGATACAGCCCGGACGACCCGGACAGCCTCGCCGGTGTGCTGCTGGCCGTCTGGGGGATCGGCAGCGCGATCGGCGGGTTCTGGTTCGGCGTCCGCCGGCCGGCACGCAACATGACCCGCCTGTTCGCCTGGTTGCTCGCCGGGGTCGCCGGCAGCTTCGCCGTCTTCGCCGTGATGCCCACGCCGGGCCTGTTGGGTGCCGCCCTGCTGATCGGCGGGGCCATGATCGCTCCCGCGCTGACCCTGGAGAACACCCTGGTCGGGCGGATCTCACCGACCGGCATGCTGAACGAGGCGTACACCTGGGTGGTGACCATGTCGGTCGGTGCGAGCGCGATCGGCGGCGCGGTCTCCGGCCTGATCGTCGACCATGCCGGCGGAGTGCCCTGGGCGTTCCTCTTCGCCGGAGCTGCGGTCGCCGTCGGAGCCGCAGTCGCCGCGCTACCCGCCGGCCCCATCGCCCGCGCGGAAGCCGCCACCGTACGCGTCGACAGCCCGGCCGTGGCCTGAACGACGCGTCGCGGCATACTCGCCCCCGCCCGGTAGCCTCTGCCGCGAGGAGGCGCACCATGGAGTTGACCGCCCCCGGCCCCGCCCACCCGGCCGTCGTCGCGAGCTGGGCGACCTCGCCGGAGGAGACTCGCCGCTGGTGTTCACGTGACCAGGTGACCGCGGAGGACGTCAGCCGCTGGGGGAGCGAGCCGGACGTGGTGCCGTACCTCGCCGTCGTCGACGGCAGGCCCGTCGGCTACGGCGAGCTGTGGCTCGACGACGACGAGGCCGAGGTCGAGCTGGCCCGCATCATCGTCGCCCCGACCCACCGGGGGCAGGGCGTGGGCCGGCAACTGGTCACCCTGCTCACCGCCCGAGCCCGGTCCCATCACCCGGCGATCCATATCCGGGTACGCCCGGACAACACCGCGGCCCTGCGGTGCTACCTCGCGGCCGGCTTCGAGCGGGTACCGGCGCAGCTGGCGGCAGAGTGGAACCAGGGGCAACCCGTCCAGTACGCCTGGCTCCGGCACCACCCCAACCCCTGAGCCAAACGGGTCTACTCGGCTACGAAGACACCGACGCCCGGCAGCGTCTCGGTCATACCCTTGATCCGTAGCACCTGCATGGCACGGTCGATCACCGGCTCGGTGACGCCGTAGTGCTCGATCAGCTCTCGTCGGCTGGGCAGCTTGGCACCAGGCGGGAATTCGCCGGACGCGATGCGCTCGGCGAGGTCGTCGGCAATCTGCTCGTAGCGGTAACGCGGTGGCACGCATTCTCCTCGGTTGGCAACACGAGTAGACCACCTACCTCAGCCCTTGACTACCCAACGGTACCTATGGGAGGTTGACCGGGAGGTCGATCCCTCGGTTGGCGCTGTCGGGCCGTCCTCGCCGACGTGGATGCCCGCCGCATCCCCCGTGACCGGGCATCCACGTCTCGTCAGCCACACAGGCGCAGCAGCGCGTCGGAGGCCGAGAGTGAAGGCGAAACCATGAGCCAGACGGAAGTGATTCGCCGGTGAGGCGAGTGTCCTATGGTGAGTACGTCGCGGCGGTGGCGCTGACTCTCGCGTACCGACATCGCCCGGTGTGGTCGTGGCGGCGGTGGCGGCGCGTGTGCCGCTGTGGTGCGGACCTGCCCTGCCGGGTCCGTCACCGCGTGCCGATCAATCGTGGGCACTGGCCGGTGCCGGATCGGCGGTGCGGTCGTGAGCCGTGATCCAGTGCCGATCGGCCGGCGCGTCGCCTACCTGCGGGTACGGCGGCGGCTGTCGCAGCAGTCGTTCGCTGACCGGTTGGGCAAGTCGAAGAGCTGGGTCGACAAGGTCGAGCGTGGGGTGCGCTCGTTGGAGCGGGTGTCGACCATCCGTGACATCGCCGCTGTTCTGCGGGTCGATGTGTCGACACTCCTCGGCCGCGATGTCCAGCCGCCCGAACTGACCGCGCGGAGCGAGGGCGTGGCGCGGATCCGGGCGGCGCTGTCGACGTACGACGCGGCACTCGGTCGCCGGGCACGCCGCGAACCCGCTTCCGATGAGCTGGCCGGGACCGTTGCCCATGCCTGGACCACCTTCCAGCATGCCAGGTACCCGTACCTGGTCGAGCAGTTGCCGTCCCTGCTCGCCGACGTGCAACGCGCCCACGCGCACGATCCGGAGGCGGCCCGAAACACGGTGGTTGAGGCGTACCGGTTGACGGCGGCACTGCTGGTCAAACTGGACGAGGCAGGTCTGGCCTGGCTGGCCGCCGACCGGGCGATGTCCGCGGCGACCGGTGACCGGTTGTTGGTGGCGTGCGCGGCGGTACAGCTCGGCCAGGCGTTGCGAACCATGCCGAGGGCGAGGTCGGTACTGCTGGCCGCCGCCTATCGGATCGCTCCGCGAGACTTCGACAGCGGTACGCCCGAAAAGCTGTCGCTGTGCGGATCCTTGCTGGTGCAGGCGGCGCTGGTGGCGGCCAGGTCGGGCGACGAGCGCGGGGCGGCTGAGCTGCTGGACGAGGCCGCCGAGCTGGCCGCCCGGGTGGGCGACGGACACGACCATCATCGGACCGGCTTCGGGCCAGCGGCTGTCGAGGTGGCACGGGTCGCCGCCGCTGCGGCGGCGGGTGATGCGGGGGAGGCGGTCGCCCGCCACGAGAAGGTGCTGACGCGGAGCGGGTGGCACTGGCTCTCCGTCGAGCAGCGGGCCACGCACCTGATCGACGCGGCGTGTGCCTACCTGCACGTCGACGAGGTCGCCAAGGCTGGTCACGCCCTGATGCAGGCTGACCACATCGCCCCGGCCGAGATACGTCACCGCCCGGCGGGCCGGGAGATGGTCGCACAGGTCGCCCGTGCTCCGGGCGCCCCGGCGACGATCACCCAGCTCGCCATCACCCTGGGCGTACTCCGCCCATGACCGCGCGGTCAGGCCGCAGGCCGGTCGAGGCTCACCGGTAGTTGGTGAACTGTAGTGCCACTCCGAAGTCCTCGGCCTTGAGCAGCGCGATGACCGCCTGAAGGTCGTCCCTCTTCTTGCCGGTCACTCGCAGCTGGTCACCCTGGATCTGGGCCTGGACGCCCTTGGGGCCCTCGTCGCGGATCTTCTTGCTGATCGCCTTCGCCTTGTCCTGCTCGATGCCCTGGATCACCTTGGCGTCGAGCTTGAAGGTTTTGCCCGAGGGGCGCGGGTCGCCCGCGTCCAGCGACTTCAGCGAGATGTTCCGCTTGATCAGCTTCTCCTTGAACACGTCCAACGCGGCCCGGACCCGCTCCTCGGTCTCCGCCTCAAGGCTGATCGCCTCCTCGCCGGACCAGGAGATCCCCGCTCCCGTGCCCCGGAAGTCGAACCGCGTCCCGAGCTCCTTCTCCGTCTGCCGGAGGGCGTTGTCGACCTCTTGGCGGTCGACCTTGCTCACGATGTCGAACGACGGGTTCGCTGCCATGCTCATGCTCCTGCTGTCCGGCTGGTTTGTGATCCTTTGGCCCTGGTTGCCCAGGGGGCGACTCCCTGACGGTACCCGGTTGCGGTGGTGGCGGGTGGAGCCGCTATCCTTGCTTCCGCTGCCGCGCCACGGTGCGGTGGTACGCCCTGGCGGGTTGCCCGAGCGGCCAATGGGAGCGGACTGTAAATCCGTCGCGAAAGCTACAGAGGTTCGAATCCTCTACCCGCCACCAGGTGCGACAACGGCCCTTGACCAGCAGAAATGCTGATCGAGGGCCGTTCTTGTTGAGCTGGCTCGGTCCGGCCGGGTCCAGTCCGTTGCGACTCGCCGTGGGAACGTCGTGGGCGGGTCGACCATGCTCGGCCCGTTGTTCGGCGCAGAGCTTGTGAATGGCGTCGGCTGCGCCGTTGAGGCGGTCTGCGGCTTGCTGCAGCGAACAGCGATCACGGCGCCGACCGCAGCGGGACACTCACGCCGGTCGGGCGGACTCGCCCTCATCGTTCTACTTTGTCCGGGCCAGGGGCTATTGTCTGCTAGACCCGCTGCACCGCCTAAGTGGGGAATGGGTGGATGGTGTCTTCTTCTAGGCTGGTCGCCGGCTCGCCGGCTCTGACCTGGCCAGTCGTTCCATTTGCCCCAGCGGAAGTGCGGCGTGGGGCGACGATCGGGCCAACCTTGAGTAAGTGAACTTTCCAGCGACGGACTGGCTGTGGCACCATCGGTGGACCTCCATCGCGTTTGTCACCCCACTAGGAGCACTGATGTCTGCTCAACGTTTGGGCCGGCTGCTCGGCTCCCTGCTGTTGGTCTCCAGCCTGGTAGTCGCGTCGAGTGTCGTTGCGGAGTCTGACTTCAGGGCGAACTCCTTCGAATGGCACATGCCTGTGCTTGGCCGCTGATCCTCTGACAGGTCTTCCGGAGCCTTGGCATCGTCCGGCACCCGCTGACACCATGCCGCGAGGGGAGCCATGACGTCTCGCCCCCGTGCCAACCGTCGGCGGACGGAGTACGCCTGGCTCATCACCGGGCCGCTCGCCTTCTGCGCTGTCGTTCTGTGCGTGGTGCTTGGGCTGACGGCGGACCCTGCCCTGGGCGAGTGGCCGCTGACCCTGCTGCTTACCGTTGCGATGGTGGCGGCTGCCTGGCCGACGATCAACGTCGTGGTACGCCGCCAGGCGCTTGCCGTCATTCCCACCGAGATTCCCCTGGTCGTCGCTCTCTACGTGCTACCACCACTGTCGGTCGTTGTGGCGTACACGGCGGCCACGGTGGTGGTGCAACTGCGGCGCAAGCTGCCGCCGGCGAAGTTCTGGTTCAACGTGTCGCTGGCGGCGGCCGCGACGTCGCTCGCCGCGATGGTCTACAAGCTGTTGCCGGCCTCCGAGGGCGTCGGGCCGGGCACGTGGGGCGTTCTCCTCGTGGCAGTCGGTGCCCACACGCTGCTCACGCTGGCCGCCGTGGTGGCGGTGATCGCGGTGGTGCAGGGCTGGCAGGCCGGGCGGGAACTGCTCCTGGCCGCCCCGCCGATGCTGCTCACGGTGGCGGTCAACCTCTCCATCGGCCTATTGATCATTATTGCCCTGGCGGGCACGCCGTGGGCGGTCGTCCTCTTCGCCGGGCTGGCTGTGGCCTTCGCGTTGGTCTACGGCTCGTACACACAGTTCATGCGCCAGCATCGGACCCTCGCCGAGATGTACGAGCTGACCAAGGCGATGACCGAGAGCGGGTCGGACGGCACCCTCATCGACGCGCTGCTGGTCCGAATCCGCAGTCTCATGCAGGCGGAGTACGCCACCCTCTGGCTTCCCGCCCAGGGCCGGCATCCTGAGGTGCTGTTGACCGCGCAGGAGGGTAAGCCGGGCCTGCTCGATTCCGCCCGCACCCCGGCGAAGCTGCGTGACACGGCGGTGACCCGTCAGGAGACAGTCGCGGTGGGCAGCCGGCTCGGTGGTGACCTGGAGCTGCGCGAGACGCTGGGGCGGGATACGGCCAAGGACGTGATCGTGGTGCCGCTGAGGTCGGGTAGAGCGGTCATCGGCACGCTCGAGGTCGCAAACCGGCTCGGAGACACCAACTTCTTCCGCGCGTCCGACATCACCGTCTTCGAGACGGTCGCCGCGCACGCCGCGGTGGCGCTGGAGAATTCCCGCCTGGTCGACCGGCTGCGGCACGACGCGTACCACGACGGGCTGACCAGACTGCCCAACCGTCGCCGGATTCTCGGCGCGCTCGCCGAGGCGGTCCGGATCCGGGCCCCGGGCGAGGTGGTCGCGCTGCTGCTCTTCGATGTCGACCGGCTGCGCCAGGTCAACGAGGCGCTCGGCCACGCCGCCGGGGACAAGGTCCTGATCGAGGTCGCTGACCGGTTGCGTGGCTGCGTGCCGTCGGCGGCGCTGGTCGGACGGGCCGGTGGTGACGAGTTCCTGGTGACCCTGCGGCTGGAGAGCGCCGAGGCGGCGGTTGAACTCGCCGGCCAGCTGCGGGAGCAGATCCGCGACGAGATGGTCTTCGACTCGCTCACCCTGGACGTCGACACCGCGGTCGGGGTGGTCGTACACCCGGATCACGGCGACGCTCCGGCGACTCTGCTGCAACGGGTGGACGTGGCCGCGACGGCGGCCAAGGCGGTTCCGGGCAGCGTGCAGCTGTACTCGCCGGCGCTGGAGTCGAGGTCGCTGCACCGGCTCAGCCTCGCCGGAGATCTGCGCAGCGCGCTCGACAACGGTGAGCTGGAGGTCTACTACCAGCCCAAGGTGACGTTGCGGGACCGTCGGCTCGTCGGGGTCGAGTGCCTGGCCCGCTGGGAGCATCCGACGCACGGGGCGGTCGCCCCGGGGGACTTCGTCGCGGTGGCCGAGCACACCGGCCAGCTGGGTCGGCTCACCGAGTTCGTGCTCCGGGAAGGGCTGCGGCGCAGCCGGGACTGGGCACACGGCGGTCAGTCCCTCGCCGTCGCGGTCAACCTCTCCGCGCGTACGCTCACCGACCAGCGGTTCCCCGAACGGGTCCGGGAACTGCTCGAGGAGTACGGCGTACCGGCGCAGCTGCTGACCCTGGAGGTGCCGGAAGCCGGCGTGCTGGACGGCACCGAGCGTCCGATCCCGACTCTGCGTCGCCTGCGGGACCTCGGCGTACGACTCTCGGTGGACGATTTCGGCACCGGTAACTCCTCGCTGGCGCACCTGCGGCGGCTGCCGGTGCACGAGGTGAAGGTCGACCACTCCTTCGTCCAGGGCATGGCGACCGACCCGGGGGACCTGGCGATCGTCAACGCCGTGGTCACTCTCTCGCAGCAGTTCGGTCTGACCGTGGTGGCCGAGGGGGTGGAGAGCGAGCTGACCCTTGAGCTGCTCCAGGACATCGGGTGTGAGGTCGGTCAGGGCTTCCTGTTCAGCCGTCCGCTGCCGTTCGAGCGTCTGGAGGCGTGGTTCGGTGCCCAGATCGACCCGGAGTCGATCTCCAGCAACGAGCTCCCGAGGCTGCGAGTGGTGCCCTGAGCTGGGAGTACGCCGACCCGGGGGATCCGATTTCATCAGCCCGGCGCGGGCGTGTACTCTTACCTCTGCGCGAGCACCGAGTGATCGCGCAGGCCCCCTTAGCTCAGTCGGCAGAGCGTCTCCATGGTAAGGAGAAGGTCTACGGTTCGATTCCGTAAGGGGGCTCAGAGGGTCCGGCTGGGCCCACCGCGGCGGTGTAGCTCAGATGGCAGAGCAAGCGGCTCATAATCGCTGTGTCGCCGGTTCAAGTCCGGCCACCGCTACTCTCGTCCGCCCCGGATTGTTTCCGGTGGTCGGTGGGACGGGCGCCACAGGCGCCCACTTTGCGTGTCTGACCAGGTGGCGCGTAGGCTTCAGCGCCGTAGTTGTATCCGTTAGCGAGGAAGGCACTCCGCCGTGGCGAAGGCGACCGATGTCCGGCCGAAGATCACTTTGGCGTGTGTGGAGTGCAAGGAGCGCAACTACATCACGCGCAAGAACCGCCGTAACGACCCGGACCGCATCGAGCTGAAGAAGTTCTGCCCCCGGGACGGGCGGCACACCCTGCACCGCGAGACGCGCTGACCTGCCCGGGCCGACAGGCCCGGCTTCCACACGTGTCACGATCGCCGGTTCGGATGGACGGCGCGGCCTGAGCCGCCGCCGACCGCTCGAACCGGCCTTCGCGCTTTGCGTGTAGGTTCGCGGCATGCCTCTGGACCAGTCCTTCGTCGGCCGGGCCTATCCGCCGACCGCCCCCTATCAGGTGGGCCGCGAGAAGATCCGCGAGTTCGCGACGGCGATCGGCGCGACCGATCCCGCCCATCACGATCCGGAGGCCGCCCGCGCGCTGGGCCACCCGGACGTGGTGGCGCCGCCGACCTTCGCGATCGTGCTCACCATGGCGGCCAACCGGCAGATGATCGAGGATCCGGAGCTCGGCATCGACTACAGCCGGGTGGTCCACGGCGACCAGCGGTTCGCGTACACCCGACCGGTGGTGGCCGGCGACGAGCTGGTCTGTGTCAACGCCATCGAGGACGTCACCAGCCGAGGTGGTCACGAGTTCGTGACCACCCGGACCGAGGTCCACACGACCGTCGGCGAGCCGGTGGTCACCGCCTGGATGAAGCTCGTCGTACGCGGGGAGGCCTGACATGGAACTGCCCACCCAGACGTTCCGGGTGACCCGGGCGGACCTGATCCGTTACGCCGGGGCCTCGGGCGACTTCAACCCGATCCACTGGAGCGACCGGTTCGCCACCAAGGTGGGCCTGCCCGGGGTGATCGCCCACGGCATGTTCACCATGGCGCTCGTCGGTCGGGCGGTCACCGCCTGGGCCGGCTCGCCCGACGCGGTGGTCGACTTCGGCGTGCGATTCACCCGCCCGGTGGTGGTCCCCGACGACGACGCCGGCACCGAGATCGTGGTGACCGCGGTGGTCCGGGAGGTGACCGAGGCGGGTCTGACCAGGCTGGACGTGACCGCCACGTGCCTCGGCGAGAAGGTGTTGTCGCAGGCGCGGGCCACCGTACGGACGGCCGGCTGACCAGCATCGGGCGGCACGTGGGGTAGACCGGTTGGGAAAGTCGGGCCGGTACCCGTACACTGGTCCGCCGTGGGGCAAGTGACCCCTGCCTGGTCGTGTGACCGGGTGGGGTGAGCGTTGCCGCACAGGGGTGTAGCTCAATTGGCAGAGCAGCGGTCTCCAAAACCGCAGGCTGCAGGTTCAAGTCCTGTCACCCCTGCGCCTCAGGCCTGACCGTTCCGTGGGTCGCGCCGCCTTCGGGTGGCGTCCGGCCCGTGGTGGTGGCATCGGCGGGGAGGTCCGAGGCATCGGGCCTTCCGGTTGATCCGCCGGCCGCGGCCCGTCCCGGGACGGTTGGTCCGGCCGGCGTGACCAAGCGCCGCGCACGCGCACCGCGTGCGACACCGACATCCCGCGACGGAGGGCGAAGTGGCCGACAACAAGCGGCGCGGCGAGGACGCCGACGACGAGCGCCTGGACGACGACGTCGTCAACGACAGCGCCGAGGACGACGCCACCGACGCGGACGAGCCGGTTTCGCGGGGTGGCACCGCCACCCGTTCGCGGGCCCGGGCGGATTCCGCTGACGGTCGCAAGACGCGTGCCGACGCCGACAAGGTGGGCCTGTTCGGCCGCATCGCGCGTTTCATCCGCGAGGTCGTGGCCGAACTGCGTAAGGTCATCTGGCCGACCCGCAAGGAGCTGCTGACCTACACGGCGGTGGTGATCGCGTTCGTCTCGGTGATGCTGACGATCGTGGCCGTCCTCGACTTCGCCTTCGCCAAGGGCGTGTTGTGGGTCTTCGGCAACCCCAGCTGACCGGCTGATACGTGCCGATAGTGACGGAAGTGAGCAAGCGTGCCTGAGTACGACGAGACCGCCGAAACCCCGGACGAGCAGTCCACGGTGGCGACGGCGGCTGGTGACGAGTCGGTCGAGGCCGCCAGCGAGCCGGAGTTCGCGATGACCGAGCCTGCTCCCGAGGAGGACTTCGACCCGGTTGCGGAGTTGCGGCAGAAGCTGCGTTACGCGCCGGGCGACTGGTACGTGGTGCACTCGTACGCCGGTTACGAGAACAAGGTCAAGACCAACCTCGAAACCCGGATCACGTCCCTCGACATGGAGGACTACATCTACCAGGTCGAGGTGCCGACCCGGGAAGAGGTCGAGGTCAAGAACGGCAAGCGTGCCCAGGTGCAGGCCAAGGTCTTCCCGGGCTACATCCTCGTCCGGATGGAGCTGACCGCGGAGTCGTACTCCTGCGTCCGGAACACTCCCGGGGTCACCGGCTTCGTCGGCGCGACCGACCGGGCCGACCGGCCGGCGCCGCTGAGCCTCGATGAGGTGCTCAAGTGGCTGGCACCGGCGGTCGAGACCGAGCAGAAGAAGGCCAAGCCGGAGGTCAAGGTCCTCGACTTCGAGGTTGGCGACTCGGTCACGGTCACCGATGGTGCCTTCGCTTCCCTGCCGGCCACGATCAGCGAGATCAATGCCGACCAGCAGAAGCTCAAGGTGCTGGTGTCGATCTTCGGTCGGGAGACGCCGGTGGAGCTGAACTTCAACCAGGTCGCCAAGATCTGATCGTCGACTGCCGGCGGCGGGCAACCGCCGCCGGTCGTCGTTCGTCCGGTTCACCCGCCCGGGCAACCTCCGTGGCTGCGGGGATCCAGGTCTGCGCTACCCTAGAACGTCGCCGCCGTCGCATGCGCGCTGACCGTGCGCGCCTCGACGGCGGTGTCGTGTGAACCTTTCCCAGTTCCAAGCCCCAGGAAGAGACATGCCTCCGAAGAAGAAGCTCGTCAAGACGTTCACGCTTCAGCTGCCGGCGGGCCAGGCCACTCCGGCACCGCCGGTCGGTCCCGCGCTCGGCCAGCACGGCGTGAACATCATGGAGTTCTGCAAGTCGTACAACGCGCAGACCGAGTCGCAGCGGGGCGACATCGTCCCCGCCGAGATCAGCGTGTACGAGGACCGCTCCTTCACCTTCGTGCTGAAGACCCCGCCCGCCGCCCGGCTGCTGATCAAGGCCGCCGGTGTGCAGAAGGGCTCGGGCGTCCCGCACACCCAGAAGGTCGGCTCGGTGACCCGCGCGCAGCTGCGGGAGATCGCCGAGAAGAAGATGGCCGACCTCAACGCCAATGACGTCGACCAGGCTGAGAAGATCATCGCCGGCACCGCCCGGTCGATGGGCCTGGACGTCACCGACTGACGTCGGTCACCGACCCGTACGGATCGTGGGAGGGCGCGCGAGCACCGCGGCCCGCCAGAGACCACAGGAGTAGACAGAAGATGCAGCGCAGCAAGAACTACCGCAAGGCCGCCGAGGCCATCGACCGGTCGAAGCTCTACGCCCCCTCCGAGGCCGTCAAGCTGGCCAAGGAGAACACCGCCGTCAAGTTCGACGCCACGGTCGAGGTCGCGATGCGCCTCGGCGTCGACCCCCGTAAGGCGGACCAGATGGTCCGCGGCACGGTCAACCTGCCGCATGGCACCGGTAAGACCGCCCGCGTGATCGTCTTCGCCGCTGGCGCGAAGGCCGAGGAGGCCGTCGCCGCCGGTGCCGACGAGGTCGGCACCGACGAGCTGGTCGCCCGGATCCAGGGTGGCTGGCTGGACTTCGACGCGGCGATCGCCACGCCCGACCAGATGGCCAAGATCGGCCGGATCGCGCGGATCCTGGGCCCGCGCGGTCTGATGCCGAACCCGAAGACCGGCACGGTGACCATGGACGTCAGCAAGGCCGTCTCGGACATCAAGGGTGGAAAGATCACCTTCCGGGTGGACAAGCACTCGAACCTGCACCTGATCATCGGTAAGGCCTCGTTCTCCGAGGCCCAGCTGGTCGACAACTACGCGGCCGTCCTCGACGAGGTGCTGCGCGCCAAGCCGTCGGCCGCGAAGGGCAAGTACCTCAAGAAGGTGACCCTCACCACGACGATGGGGCCGGGTGTGCCGGTCGACCCGAACGTGGTGAAGAACCTGCGGGAGGGCTCGGCCGAAAGCTGAGCACGACGCACCGACGCGCGGCCCCGCCACTCCTGGCGGGGCCGCGTTCGTCTGTCCGGTGTGGCGGGCCGGGCGGTGCGACGCTGGGTCGACCGGTTGGGGCTCGGTCCGTTCCGGACGGTCCGGCTGTCCCAGTTGTCGAAAGGCACCGCCCAGAAGGTCGGTCTGGCCCAGGCCCTGCTGCGTCCGCCGGGCCTGCTCGTTCTCGACGAGCCATGGGAGGGGCTGGACGCCGCGGCGCGCGAACTGGTCCCCCAGGTGGTCGACGAGGTGCTGACCGACGGCGGGTCGGTACTGGTCAGCGACCACCGCGGGGAGACGGTCCGGCTGCCCGGCGCACGGGAGTGGACGGTGGCCGACGCGGCCGTGGTCGAGCGGACCCCGCCGGGCGAGGAGACAGTCGCGGTGGTCGAGTTGGAGGTTCCGGTCAGGCAGGTGCCGGCCACCGTCGCCCGCTTGCGCGCCGAGGGCCACAACGTCCTGCGGGTACGCGGCCAGAGCCGACCACCCGAGGCCACGCGGCCGGCGGCGGGACCGCCGTCCGAGGTGGCCCGGTGACCGCCCTGGTCCGGTTCCGGCTCGCCGGCTTTCTGCGTACCGGAAGGGCGTTGGCACCGGTCCTGGCCGGCCTGCTCACCCTCGGGGTCCTCTACGGCGGCGGTCGCGCCCAGCCGGCGGAGGCGTACGGCGTGTCGGCCGTGGTGCTCTTCCCCGTGTTGGCCTGGCAGACCAAGATCCTGCTGGACGTCGAGCCGGACGTGCAGCGCCGGCTGGCACTGGTCGCCGTCGGCTCGGCGCGGGAGCAGGCGGCCGGCCTGGTCGCGGCGGCCGTGGCCGGCCTCGGTCTGGTGATGATCGCCCTGGTCTTCCCCTGGCTGGTGGGTGGGGTGACCGGTCCGAGCCTGCCGGGTGAGCGGTCAATTCCGGCAGGTGTGGCGCTTGGTCTCTGGGCGCATCTGCTCGCCCTGCCAGGAGCCGTGGCGCTGGGCGCGCTGGCCAGCCGGGTGATCACCCGCAGCGCCGGGTACGGTGTGGCGGTGCTCACCTCCGGTGCGGTCGCCGCACTGGTTCTCGGTCTCTCCAAGTCGGTCGCGCCGTGGTTGGCGCCGCCGCTGCTCCCCACCGCCAGGGCGCTCGTCGGACCGTTGCCCGGGTCGACCGCGCTGCTGCTGACGGCGTGGGCGTTGGCGTGGGCGGCGGTGGTGCTGGCTGGCTATGCCCGCGCCCGCACCGGGCGTGCCTAGTGCGAGGAGCAGCCGGTCAGCGTCGCGGCGGTGGAGGGCGGACCCGCCGGGGGCGATTTGGCGCTCCCCTGGGGTGTCGCGTAGCCTGGTGAGCGAAGTTCCACCCAGAGACCGCTGGTCACCGTGCCCCGGGCACGGTCGAAGGTCCCGCGAAGACGGGCGACCCGCGCAGGGCGGCAAGCGAAATCGGCTGCATCCTGTGGTCCGCCGACCACCTGATCCTGCCGCCCTCGCCCCGTGCGCCCTGCGCCGGGGCTTTTCTGTTGCCGCGATACCTCCGCCCCGTCACAGGCGCTCGCCTACGACGGTGACCAGCCTCGAGCAACGAGAGAGGAGGGACATGGCGGACAAGCCGATCCGGGCCGACAAGGCCACGGCCGTCGCAGAGCTGACCGAGAGCTTCCGGAACTCGGGTGCCACCGTGCTGACCGAGTACCGCGGTCTGACGGTTTCCCAGCTCACCCAGCTGCGGCGCTCGCTCGGCAAGGAGACCAGTTACACGGTCGCCAAGAACACGCTGGCGAAGCGTGCCGCGGCGGACGCGGGCATCTCCGGCCTCGACGAGCTGTTCTCCGGTCCTACCGCGCTGACTTTCGTTTCGGGCGACGTCGTCGAGGCGGCGAAGGGCCTTCGCGACTTCGCGAAGGCCAACCCGAAGCTCGTCATCAAGGGCGGCGTCTTCGAGGGCAAGGCCATTTCCGCGGCCGAGGTCACGAAGCTCGCCGACCTGGAGTCCCGCGAGGTACTGCTGGCCAAGCTGGCCGGCGCGATGAAGGGCAACCTGAGCAAGGCCGCGGCCCTGTTCCAGGCCCCGCTGTCGAAGACCGCCCGCCTGGCGGCCGCCCTGCAGGACAAGCGCGAGAAGGAAGGCGCCGAGGCGGCCTGAGGTCGCGCCGGCACACCACGTTCTTAGTTTGAACCATGAGAAAGGACGCCAGACATGGCGAAGCTCAGCACCGACGAGCTGCTCGACGCGTTCAAGGAGATGACGCTGATCGAGCTCTCCGAGTTCGTGAAGCAGTTCGAGGAGACCTTCGAGGTCACCGCCGCCGCTCCGGCCGCGATGATGATGGCCGGTCCGGCTGCCGGTGGTGCCGCCGCCGAGGCCGAGCCGGAGAAGGACGAGTTCGACGTCGTCCTCGAGGCTGACGGTGGCAAGAAGATCCAGGTCATCAAGGTCGTGCGTGAGCTGACCGGCCTGGGCCTCAAGGAGGCCAAGGACCTGGTCGAGGCCGCCCCGAAGCCGGTCCTGGAGAAGGTCAACAAGGAGGCCGCGGACAAGGCCAAGGCCAAGCTGGAGGGTGAGGGCGCCAAGGTCACCCTCAAGTGACCTGAGCCTCACCTGACCGTCCCGGCTCGGTTGGTGGAACCGGGGCAGACCACTTCGCGGTGGGCGGCGATCCGACAGTGGATCGCCGCCCACCGTGTTCGTGGAGCCGTCGCAACCGGCATGAGCAGGGCTTCGAGCCTCGGTCCACGGTGCGCGGACGGGGTCGGCGGGCTCGCCCTCCGGTGGGAAAGAGCGTCCGATGCCGACGGGAGCCCTTGACGCGGCCCTGGACTGCCAGGCACGCTGGCATCAGCAAGACCTTCCGCGCTTGCGACGGCCACCGCGTGGGTAATGCAGCGGCAGCACCACTCGCCATGCAGACCTGGGCGGCCCGGCAGGGACGTTGCGTTCTGAGCGGCCCGGTGCGACCCGTTCGAGGGGTCCCCGAGGCACGTTCCGCAACAACCTGCGGGGTGTGCTGGACAGCGGTTAGCCTCTCGGCTACACTGCTAGTTTGCGCTGCCTTCCGACTTGACCCCTGCTCGGAAATGTCCGTTTGTGGATATTTTCTGGTGGGGTCATTGGAGTGCACGCGTACCAGCCGTTCTGCAGCACCGGTCCTCGGAAGGACGCATCTTGGCAGCTTCCCGCCCTGCGAAGACCAGTCGTACGTCGAGCGCATTCGCTCCCCGCCGAGTTTCCTTCGGTCGGATCACCGAACACCTCGAGGTCCCCAACCTCCTCGCCATTCAGAACGAGTCCTTCGACTGGCTCGTCGGCAACGAGGCTTGGCAGGGCCGGTCGGCGGACGACCCGCACGCACGCTCGGGTCTCGCGGAGATCCTCGACGAGATCAGTCCCATTGAGGACTTTTCCGGCACTATGTCGCTCTCCTTCTCGGCGCCGCGCTTCGACGAGGTCAAGGCCTCGATCGAGGAGTGCAAGGAGAAGGACCTCACCTACTGCGCGCCACTGTTCGTGACCGCGGAGTTCACCAACAACACCACCGGCGAGATCAAGAGCCAGACGGTGTTCATGGGTGACTTCCCGATGATGACGCCGAAGGGCACCTTCATCATCAACGGCACCGAGCGTGTGGTCGTCAGCCAGCTCGTCCGCTCGCCGGGCGTGTACTTCGACAAGCAGCCGGACAAGACCTCCGACCGCGACCTCTCCAGCGTCAAGGTCATCCCGAGCCGGGGTGCCTGGCTGGAGTTCGACATCGACAAGCGCGACACCGTCGGCGTCCGTATCGACCGCAAGCGCCGGCAGGCCGTCACGGTGCTGCTCAAGGCCATCGGATGGTCGGCCGAGCAGATTCGTGAGAAGTTCGGCTGGTCCGAGCTGATGATGACGACGCTCGAAAAGGACCACATCGCCGGTCAGGACGAGGCGCTACTCGACATTTACCGCAAGCTGCGCCCTGGCGAGCCGCCGACCCGCGAGAACGCCCAGACCTTGCTCGACAACCTCTTCTTCAACCCGAAGCGGTACGACGTAGCCAAGGTCGGTCGATACAAGTTCAACAAGAAGCTCGAGCTGGACGTGCCGATCACCACCGGCACGCTGACCGAGGACGACATCGTCGCCACGGTGGAATACCTCTGCCGGCTACACGCCGGTGAGGAGGGCTACGAGGCCGACGACATCGACCACTTCGGCAACCGGCGGCTGCGTACCGTGGGCGAGCTGATCCAGAACCAGGTTCGGGTCGGCCTGTCCCGGATGGAGCGGGTCGTCCGCGAGCGGATGACCACCCAGGACGTCGAGGCGATCACGCCGCAGACCCTGATCAACATCCGTCCGGTCGTCGCCGCGATCCGGGAGTTCTTCGGCACCTCGCAGCTGTCCCAGTTCATGGACCAGACCAACCCGCTGGCGGGCCTGACCCACCGGCGCCGGCTGAGCGCGCTCGGCCCCGGTGGTCTGTCCCGGGAACGGGCCGGCTTCGAGGTCCGTGACGTGCACCCGTCCCACTACGGTCGGATGTGCCCGATCGAGACGCCGGAAGGCCCGAACATCGGCCTGATCGGCGCGCTGTCCACCTTCGCCCGGGTCAACCCGTTCGGCTTCATCGAGACGCCGTACCGGAAGGTCATCGACGGTCGGGTCACCGACCAGATCGACTACCTGACCGCGGACGAGGAGGACCGGTTCGTCAAGGCACAGGCCAACGCCCCGCTGCGGGCCGACGGCACGTTCGCCGAGGACCGCGTCCTGGTCCGGCGTAAGGGTGGCGAGACCGAGGACGTCGCGCCGGGTGCCGTGGACTACATGGACGTGTCGCCGCGGCAGATGACCTCGGTCGCGACCGCGATGATCCCGTTCCTCGAGCACGACGACGCCAACCGCGCCCTGATGGGCGCGAACATGCAGCGCCAGGCGGTGCCGCTGGTCAAGGCCGAGTCCCCGCTCGTCGGCACCGGCATGGAGTACCGTGCCGCCGTCGACGCCGGCGACGTGGTCGTGGCCGAGGTCGGTGGCGTGGTCGAGGACCTCTGCGCCGACTACATCACCGTCCACCAGGACGACGGCCACCGCCGGACGTACCTGCTGCACAAGTTCCGCCGCTCCAACGCCGGCTCCTGCGTGAACCAGAAGCCGGTGGTCTTCGAGGGCGACCGCGTCGAGGCCGGCCAGGTCATCGCCGACGGTCCGTGCACCGACGAGGGCGAGATGGCGCTCGGGCGCAACCTCCTGGTGGCGTTCATGTGCTGGGAGGGCCACAACTACGAGGACGCGATCATTCTGTCGCAGCGCCTCGTGCAGCAGGACGTCCTCACCTCTATCCACATCGAGGAGCACGAGGTCGACGCCCGGGACACCAAGCTCGGCCCGGAAGAGATCACCCGCGACATCCCGAACGTCAGCGAGGAAATGCTCGCCGACCTCGACGAGCGCGGCATCATCCGGATCGGCGCCGAGGTCGTCCCCGGCGACATCCTGGTCGGCAAGGTCACTCCCAAGGGTGAGACCGAGCTGACCCCGGAGGAGCGACTGCTCCGCGCGATCTTCGGTGAGAAGGCGCGGGAGGTCCGGGACACCTCGCTGAAGGTGCCGCACGGTGAGACCGGCACGGTCATCGGCGTGCGTACCTTCTCCCGCGAGGACGGCGACGAGTTGCCGCCGGGCGTCAACGAGCTGGTCCGGGTCTACGTCGCCCAGAAGCGGAAGATCCAGGACGGTGACAAGCTCGCCGGTCGACACGGCAACAAGGGCGTCATCTCCAAGATCCTGCCGGTCGAGGACATGCCGTTCCTGGAGGATGGCACCCCGGTCGACATCGTGCTCAACCCGTTGGGTGTGCCGAGCCGGATGAACATCGGCCAGGTGCTGGAAACCCACCTGGGCTGGGTGGCCAAGACCGGTTGGAAGGTCGAGGGCGACGACGCCGAGTGGAAGCGTCAGCTCCAGAGCATCAGCGCCGACTCCTCCGAGCCAAACACCAACGTGGCCACTCCGGTCTTCGACGGTGCCCGCGAAGAGGAGATCTCCGGTCTGCTCGCGTCGACCCTGCCCAACCGGGACGGCAAGCAGCTGATCGGGGCCACCGGCAAGGCGCAGCTGTACGACGGCCGCTCCGGCGAGCCGCTGCCCGACCCGATCGCCGTCGGCTACATCTACATCCTGAAGCTCAACCACCTGGTCGACGACAAGATCCACGCTCGGTCGACCGGTCCGTACTCGATGATCACGCAGCAGCCGCTGGGTGGTAAGGCGCAGTTCGGTGGCCAGCGCTTCGGTGAGATGGAGTGCTGGGCGATGCAGGCCTACGGTGCCGCGTACGCCCTGCAGGAGCTGCTGACGATCAAGTCGGACGACGTCCTCGGCCGGGTGAAGGTCTACGAGGCCATCGTCAAGGGCGAGAACATTCCCGAGCCGGGCATTCCGGAGTCGTTCAAGGTGCTGCTCAAGGAGCTGCAGTCGCTGTGCCTCAACGTCGAGGTGCTGTCCAGCGACGGTGTGGCCCTGGAGATGCGCGAGACCGACGACGAGGTGTTCCGGGCCGCGGAGGAACTGGGTATCGACCTTTCCCGGCGTGAGCCGAGCTCGGTCGAGGAAGTGTGACGTTGGGGTTTCGGGGCGGGGCGACCCACTCCGGGCGGTCAGGTTTGATCCCTTCGTGGGTCACCCCGCCCCGAAACCAAAACCCGGTGAGCTGCTGACGCACCAAGCGACGTGTGAGGGATTTGAACGTGCTCGACGTCAACTTTTTCGACGAGTTGCGAATTGGGCTGGCGACCGCGGACGATATTCGTCAGTGGTCGCACGGCGAGGTCAAGAAGCCCGAGACGATCAACTACCGCACCCTCAAGCCGGAAAAGGACGGGCTCTTCTGCGAGAAGATCTTCGGTCCGCAGCGGGACTGGGAGTGCTACTGCGGTAAGTACAAGCGGGTCCGGTTCAAGGGCATCATCTGTGAGCGCTGCGGCGTCGAGGTGACCCGCTCCAAGGTCCGCCGGGAGCGGATGGGCCACATCGAGCTCGCTGCTCCGGTGACCCACATCTGGTACTTCAAGGGCGTGCCGAGCCGGCTGGGTTACCTGCTGGACCTCGCTCCGAAGGACCTCGAAAAGATCATCTACTTCGCCTCGTACGTCGTGACGAGCGTTGACGCCGAGGCGCGTCACCGTGACCTCTCGACGATCGAGAACGAGATCCTGGCCGAGAAGCGGCAGTCGGAGAACAGCCGCGACTCGGAAATCGAGAAGCGGGCAGCCAAGCTCGAGGCCGACCTGGCCGAGCTGGAGGCCGAGGGCGCGAAGGCGGACGTCCGGCGCAAGGTCAAGGAGGGCGGAGAGCGCGAGATGCGCCAGATCCGCGACCGGGCCCAGCGCGAGATCGACCGCTTGGACGAGGTGCTGGACACCTTCCGCAAGCTGGATCCGAAGCAGCTGGTCACCGACGAGCTGCTTTACCGTGAGCTGCGCGACCGGTTCGGTGAGTACTTCACCGGCGGCATGGGTGCCGAGGCGATCAAGGCCCTGGTGCAGAACATGGACCTCGAGGCCGAGGCCGAGAACCTGCGGGAGACCATCCGGACCGGTAAGGGGCAGCGGAAGATCCGGGCGCTCAAGCGGCTCAAGGTGGTCGCCGCGTTCCAGAACACCCGCAACTCGCCGCTCGGCATGGTGCTGGACTGCGTCCCGGTCATTCCGCCGGACCTGCGCCCGATGGTGCAACTCGACGGTGGGCGGTTCGCCACCAGTGACCTGAACGACCTGTACCGCCGCGTGATCAACCGGAATAACCGGCTCAAGCGGCTGATCGATCTCGGCGCGCCAGAGATCATCGTCAACAACGAGAAGCGGATGCTCCAGGAGGCCGTCGACGCGCTGTTCGACAACGGCCGTCGGGGCCGGCCGGTCACCGGTCCGGGTAACCGTCCGCTCAAGTCGCTGTCCGACATGCTCAAGGGCAAGCAGGGTCGGTTCCGCCAGAACCTGCTGGGCAAGCGCGTCGACTACTCCGGCCGTTCGGTCATCGTGGTCGGCCCGAAGCTGAAGCTGCACCAGTGCGGCCTGCCCAAGCAGATGGCGCTGGAACTGTTCAAGCCGTTCGTGATGAAGCGGCTGGTCGACCTCAACCACGCACAGAACATCAAGTCCGCCAAGCGGATGGTCGAGCGGCAGCGGCCGGTCGTGTGGGACGTGCTGGAAGAGGTCATCGGCGAGCACCCGGTGCTGCTCAACCGGGCGCCCACCCTGCACCGACTCGGCATCCAGGCCTTCGAGCCGCAGCTGGTCGAGGGCAAGGCCATCCAGATCCACCCGCTGGTCTGTACCGCGTTCAACGCGGACTTCGACGGTGACCAGATGGCCGTGCACGTGCCGCTGTCCGCCGAGGCCCAGGCCGAGGCGCGGATCCTGATGCTGTCGTCGAACAACATCCTCAAGCCGGCCGACGGCAAGCCGGTCACCATGCCCACCCAGGACATGGTCATCGGGCTCTACCACCTGACCCACCTCACCACCGGTGAGCGCGGGGAGGGCCGGGCGTTCAGCTCGGACGCCGAGGCTCGGATGGCGTACGACAACGGTGAGCTGCACCTGCAGGCACCGGTCAAGATCCGCCTGCGGGACGTCGTCGAGGTCGACAACGGCGCTGGCGCGCAGCCCTGGACCGCCCCTGAGGGCTGGGTTCCGGGCGAGCCGGTGACGGTGGAGACCACCCTCGGTCGGGTGCTGTTCAACGAGACCCTGCCGCAGGGATACCGGTACGTGAACTACGAGATCCGCAAGGGTCAGCTCTCCGCGATCGTCAACGACCTCGCCGAGCGGTTCCCGAAGGTGGCCCTGGCAGCCACCCTGGACGGGCTCAAGGAGGCAGGTTTCCACTGGGCCACCTGGTCCGGCGTGACCATCGGCATGGAGGACGTCATCGCTCCGCCGCGCAAGCGGGAGATCCTGGAGCGGTACGAGAAGGAAGCCGACCGGATCGACAAGCAGTACCAGC
The DNA here is from genome assembly GCF_016863535.1 of Micromonospora lutea. Classification (GTDB taxonomy): domain Bacteria; phylum Actinomycetota; class Actinomycetes; order Mycobacteriales; family Micromonosporaceae; genus Micromonospora; species Micromonospora lutea. The sequence continues at coordinate 86,658 of NZ_BOPB01000010.1, read as the reverse complement.
GTGGTCTGATGACCGCCGAGGAGCGTCGCGGCGAGCTCATCGAGATCTGGACCAAGGCGACCAACGAGGTCGCCAAGGAGATGGACACCGCGCTGCCGCAGGAGAACCCGCTGTGGAAGATGATCAACTCGGGTGCTCGCGGTAACCTGCTCCAGCTCCGGCAGATCGCGGCGATCCGTGGTCTGGTGGCCAACCCGAAGGGCGAGATCATCCCGCGGCCGATCAAGGCCAGCTACCGGGAGGGTCTGTCCGTGCTGGAGTACTTCATCTCCACGCACGGTGCGCGTAAGGGTCTCGCGGACACCGCCCTGCGTACCGCCGACTCGGGTTACCTGACCCGGCGTCTGGTGGACGTCTCGCAGGACGTCATCATCCGCGAGGAGGACTGCGGCACCGACCGGGCCATCCCGATGCAGGTGGGTCAGCAGCTCGACGGCCGGCTGGTGGTGCACGAGCACGCCGAGACGAGCGTGCACGCCCGTACCCTGGCCGACGACATCAAGGGGCCGGACGGCACCGTCGTCGCCGAGCGTGGCTCGGACATCAACTCGATCCTGGTCGACAAGATCGTTGCGGCCGGGGTCGAGAACGTCCGGGTGCGCAGCGTGCTCACCTGCGAGTCGAAGCTGGGCGTCTGCGGTGCGTGCTACGGCCGTTCGCTGCCGACCGGCAAGATCGTCGACGTCGGCGAGGCGGTCGGCATCATCGCCGCCCAGTCGATCGGTGAGCCGGGTACGCAGCTGACGATGCGTACCTTCCACACCGGTGGTGTCGCGGGTGAGGACATCACCCAGGGTCTGCCGCGTGTCCAGGAGATCTTCGAGGCGCGGATCCCGAAGGGTAAGGCGCCCATCGCCGACACCCCCGGCCGGATCCGCATCGAGGACGGCGAGCGGTCGCGCAAGATCGTGGTGATTCCGGACGACGGCAGCGACGAGATCGTCTACGACAAGATCTCGAAGCGGGTTCGGCTGCGGGCCCACGACGGCGACCACGTCGAGGTCGGCGAGAAGCTCACCGAGGGCACCATCGACCCGCACGAGCTGCTGCGCATCCTCGGCCCTCGGGCGGTCCAGGTCCACCTGACCCAGGAGGTCCAGGAGGTCTACCGTTCGCAGGGTGTGCTCATCCACGACAAGCACATCGAGATCATCATCCGCCAGATGCTCAAGCGGGTGACGGTCATCGACTCCGGCTCGACCGAGTTCCTGCCGGGTGTGCTGGTCGACCGGGCGCTGTTCGAGTCGGAGAACCGCCGGCTCGTCGGCGAGGGCGGCGAGCCCGCCGCCGGTCGTCCGGTGTTGATGGGTATCACCAAGGCCTCGCTGGCCACCGACTCCTGGCTCTCGGCGGCCTCCTTCCAGGAGACCACCCGGGTGCTGACCGACGCGGCGATCCACGCCCGCAGTGACTCGCTGATCGGTCTCAAGGAGAACGTGATCATCGGTAAGCTCATCCCGGCCGGTACCGGCATCAGCAAGTACCGCAACGTCCGGGTCGAGCCGACCGAGGAGGCGAAGGCCAAGGTCTACTCGATGACCGGCTACCCGGAGACCGACTACGGTTTCGGGCCGGCCAGCGGCCAGGCGGTCCCGCTGGACGACTTCGACTTCGGGTCGTACCGCTAGACCGCGCAGTGACGTGGGAGGCCCCGGCGTGCATTCGCCGGGGCCTCCTCGTGTTCCGAGCCATTCCTCGGCGCAGCGGGGGAGGTGTCACCGCGCCGCAGGCCGACGTCGTGCCCTGGGTACGGCGCGGACATCGGTCGAGGGGGGCATCATGTGGTCATGACGATCGCACCCGGATCGGCGCCCGCCGCGTCGGCACCGCGTCATCCGCTCGACCCGGACCCGGTCCGGGCGACCAAGGCCCGGGCCGTCTTCGCCCTCGGCCTGATGGCGGCACTCACCGGGCTGCTGATCGGTGGCGTGGTACCGGCAACGGTGGCACTGCACCTGGCGCGGCAGGCGCGCCGGGAGGCGTACGCCTCGGGGGGCTTCCTGACCGGGGCGGCCTGGCTGCGTCGTGGCGAGCGGCTGGCCTGGACGGGGCTGGTGCTGGTCGCGGTCAGCCTGGTGGTGGTGCTGGTGATCGGGGTGGTCCGGCTCGCCGAGGCGCCGTACGGGCAGGACTTCGCGCCCGACATCGACTGACCTTTACGACCGCACGCAGGTCCTCGCGCCCGGCACCGAGGGGCTGACTGCCGGCGGTAGCCTGACCGGTGTCCGTCGCGTGGTGCGTGGACGCTGCCCGCCAAGGAGGATCCCGTGACGGAACCGGCGCGCCCTGAGGGCGGCGAAGCCGCTCAACCCACCGTCAGGCCGCCGGCTTTTGGACCGCCACCGGGCTCGCCGGCCTTCGGGCCGCCGCCCGGGTCGTCACCGCCGCCTCCGCCGCCTGGGTCGTCACCGCCGCCTCCGCCGCCTGGGTCGTCACCGCCGCCTCCGGTGGCCTTCGGGCCGTCGGCTCCCGGCCCACCAGCCTTCGGGCCGATGTCGGGTACCCCGGCGGCTCCGGGTTGGCCTGCCGGCGGCTCCGGGTGGCGGCAGCAGCCGCCACGGCCACCGGAGGCTCGTCCCCGACCGCCGAAGCGGATCGAACCGGTGCCTGGCACCCCGTTCGCAGTGGTGCATCTCGACGTGCCACCGGTCACCTCGGGCCTGGCGGTCGGTTCGCTGGTGGCCGGCATCACCTCGATCCTGGTGTCGATCCTGGTCATCTGCGTCGGTGCCATCGGGGGAGGAACGAACGGCGCCTGGGCGGCGGGCGCCTTCGCCGCGCTGGGTGGTCTCACCGGCCTGGGCGCCGTCCTCGCGGGCCTGCTCGGCATGCGGCAGATCCGCCGCCCGGCACCTCCTCCGGCGGTCCGCTTCACCGGTCGGGGCCTGGCCATCGCGGGTATCAGCTGTGGCGGAACCGGGGTGCTGCTCTGCCTGGTGGGTGTGGGGCTGGCGTTGCTGTCGGCACTGGCTTAGACCACCGGCAACAGGACTGGTGGGCTGCCGGGCCGGTTTCCGGTGGAGCCGGTACACTTGCCCCCGTAGGGGCCTATCACGGGCGGGCGGTGTGACAGAGGTCAGCCGGCAGGCGGTGCGACGTTCGGCGGGTTTTCCGTTTTGACCTGCGCGGCTGCGGTAGGTACTCTTTCCCCTTGTGCCCGGGCCTGCCCGGGCGACTCGTGCGTGCGCGAAGCCGGATAATTCGATGTCCGGACGGCAACACGATCGAGCCAGAAGATCCGGCCTGCGGCCCTCCGTGTGCCGGTGACAAGCCCGGGTCTGCGCGCAAGCGCCGGACGCGGGAAACCGTGAGTTGGGCGACACGCCCGACCGCGGGTGCCGGGACCTCCGCGAGGTGGCCCTGGCCGGAATGTAGGAGAGCCGATCACGAGGTCGGCTACGGCAGACGGCGCGGCCGCGACAGCGGCCGAAGGGAGCGGAGAAACCCGGTGCCCACCATTCAGCAGTTGGTCCGAAAGGGCCGTCAGGCGAAGACGACCAAGACCAAGACCCCGGCGCTCAAGGGCTCCCCGCAGCGGCGGGGCGTGTGCACCCGGGTGTACACCACCACCCCGAAGAAGCCGAACTCGGCGCTGCGCAAGGTCGCTCGCGTCAAGCTCAGCAGCCAGGTCGAGGTGACCGCCTACATCCCCGGTGTCGGGCACAACCTGCAGGAGCACTCGATCGTGCTCGTGCGTGGTGGCCGGGTGAAGGACCTCCCCGGTGTGCGTTACAAGATTGTTCGCGGTTCGCTGGACACCCAGGGTGTCCGGAACCGCAAGCAGGCGCGCAGCCGTTACGGCGCGAAGAAGGAGAAGAGCTGACATGCCGCGTAAGGGACCTGCTCCGCGGCGGCCGCTGGTCGCTGACCCGGTGTACAACTCACCGCTGGTCACGCAGCTGGTGAACAAGATCCTGCTGCGCGGCAAGCGTCAGCTCGCCGAGCGCGTCGTGTACGCCGCGCTGGAAGGCTGCCGGGAGAAGTCCGGGACCGACCCGGTCGTCACCCTCAAGCGCGCCATGGACAACGTCAAGCCGACCCTTGAGGTGCGCAGCCGCCGTGTCGGTGGCGCGACCTACCAGGTTCCGGTCGAGGTCCGGCCGGCCCGGGCCACCACGCTGGGCCTGCGCTGGTTGGTCACCTACGCCCGCGCGCGGCGTGAGAAGACCATGATCGAGCGGCTGATGAACGAGCTGCTGGACGCGAGCAACGGCCTCGGCGCCGCCGTCAAGCGGCGCGAGGACACGCACAAGATGGCCGAGTCCAACAAGGCCTTCGCGCACTACCGCTGGTAACACCCTGGTCCCGGCGCCGTCCGGTGCCGGGACCGCCACCAGTTGTGTCGATACGACGATAAGTAGGGATTGAAGTGGCCGCCGCAGACGCGCTCGCCAACGTACGCAACATCGGCATCATGGCCCACATCGATGCCGGGAAGACCACCACCACCGAGCGAATCCTGTTCTACACCGGCATCACGTACAAGATCGGTGAGGTCCACGAGGGCGGCGCCGTCATGGACTGGATGGAGCAGGAGCAGGAGCGCGGTATCACCATCACTTCCGCCGCCACGAAGTGCGAGTGGAAGGGCCACACGATCCAGATCATCGACACGCCCGGCCACGTCGACTTCACGGTCGAGGTGGAGCGGTCGCTGCGGGTGCTGGACGGTGCCGTCGCGGTGTACGACGGTGTGGCCGGCGTGGAGCCGCAGACGGAGAACGTCTGGCGTCAGGCGGACAAGTACAACGTCCCCCGGATGTGTTTCGTCAACAAGCTCGACCGCACCGGCGCGGACTTCTTCCGCTGCGTGCAGATGATGATCGACCGGCTGAACGCCACCCCGCTGGTGCTTCAGATCCCGATCGGCGCCGAGAGCGACTTCATCGGCGTGGTCGACCTGGTCGAGATGCGCGCCCTCACCTGGCGTGGTGAGACCCAGAAGGGTGAGGACTACGCGGTCGAGGAGATCCCGGCCGACCTGGCCGACTCCGCCGCCGAGTGGCGCGAGAAGCTGATGGAGACCCTGGCCGACGTCGACGACTCGGTGATGGAGAAGTACCTGGAGGGCGAGGAGATCTCCGTTGAGGAGATCAAGGCCGCCATCCGTCGGGCCACCATCGCGGGCAAGGCCAACCCGGTCTTCACCGGTACCGCGTTCAAGAACAAGGGCATCCAGCCGATGCTGGACGCGGTTGTCGCGTACCTGCCGTCGCCGCTGGACATCCCGGCGATCGAGGGTACGGCCACCGACGGCGAGACCCCGATGCAGCGCAAGCCGTCGGTGACCGAGCCGTTCTCCGGTCTGGCCTTCAAGATCCAGACCGACAAGCACCTCGGTAAGCTCACCTACGTGCGGATCTACTCCGGCACGCTCGAGTCCGGCTCCCAGGTGGTCAACTCCACCAAGGACCGCAAGGAGCGGATCGGCAAGATCTACCAGATGCACGCCAACAAGCGGGAGGAGCGCAGCTCCGCCCATGCCGGCGACATCATCGCGGTGCAGGGTCTGAAGCAGACCACCACCGGTGACACCCTGTGTGACCCGGCGAACCCGGTCATCCTGGAGTCGATGACCTTCCCGGAGCCGGTCATCGAGGTGGCCATCGAGCCGAAGACCAAGGCCGACCAGGAGAAGCTCAGCACCGCCATCCAGCGGCTGGCCGAGGAGGACCCGACCTTCCGCGTCAAGCTGGACGACCAGACCGGTCAGACGGTCATCTCCGGCATGGGCGAGCTGCACCTGGACATCCTGGTCGACCGGATGCGCCGCGAGTTCAACGTCGAGGCGAACATCGGTAAGCCGCAGGTGGCGTACCGCGAGACCATCCGCCGCAAGGTGGAGAAGGTCGAGTACACCCACAAGAAGCAGACCGGTGGTTCCGGCCAGTACGCCCGGGTGATCATCAGCCTGGAGCCGCTGCCGCTGGGGAACGAGGCACCGACCTACGAGTTCGCGAACGCCGTCACCGGTGGTCGCATCCCGCGGGAGTTCATCCCGTCGGTGGACGCGGGTGCCCAGGACGCCATGCAGTACGGCATCCTCGCCGGCTTCCCGTTGGTGGGTGTCAAGCTCACCCTGGTGGACGGCCAGTACCACGAGGTCGACTCGTCCGAAATGGCATTCAAGATCGCCGGCTCGATGGCGATGAAGGAGGCGGCCCGCAAGGCCGACCCCGCACTGCTCGAGCCGATGATGGCTGTTGAGGTCACCACTCCCGAGGAGAACATGGGTGACGTCATCGGCGACCTCAACTCCCGACGCGGCATCATCCAGGCGATGGAGGAGCGCAGCGGCGCCCGTGTCGTCCGCGCCCTGGTGCCGCTGTCGGAGATGTTCGGCTACGTCGGCGACCTGCGGTCGAAGACCCAGGGCCGGGCTAGCTACAGCATGCAGTTCGACTCCTACGCGGAGGTTCCGGCCTCCGTCGCGAAGGAGATCATCGCCAAGGCGACGGGTGAGTGACGCTCACCTGACGTGATCGGATGATCCGACGGTGGTCGCGGGAGGCATCCCCGACCGCGACCACCTCGGTCGGATTGTGTGAATTCCGGGCCTGTAGGCTTCATCGCCGCAGAACCCACAAAGCTCTCCGACCGTCAGGTCGGAAAGGCTGTCGACAGAGTCCTAAGCGCCGACCTGGCGCGCCGGGGCGAACGAACCAAGAAGTCCACAGGAGGACACCAGTGGCGAAGGCGAAGTTCGAGCGGACTAAGCCGCACGTCAACATCGGCACCATTGGTCACATCGACCACGGTAAGACGACGCTGACGGCGGCCATCACCAAGGTCCTGCACGACCAGTACCCGGAACTCAACCCGTACACGCCGTTCGACGAGATCGACAAGGCGCCGGAGGAGAAGGCCCGCGGCATCACGATCTCGATCTCGCACGTCGAGTACCAGACCGAGGCGCGGCACTACGCGCACGTCGACTGCCCCGGTCACGCCGACTACATCAAGAACATGATCACCGGTGCCGCCCAGATGGACGGCGCGATCCTGGTGGTCGCGGCGACCGACGGCCCGATGCCGCAGACCCGCGAGCACGTGCTGCTGGCCCGCCAGGTTGGCGTGCCGTACATCGTCGTGGCGCTCAACAAGAGCGACATGGTCGACGACGAGGAGCTGCTGGAGCTCGTCGAGCTCGAGGTCCGCGAGCTGCTCTCGTCGCAGGAGTACCCGGGCGACGACCTGCCGGTCGTGCGGGTCTCCGCGCTGCGGGCCCTGGAGGGTGACCCGGAGTGGACCGGTCGCCTGATGGAGCTCATGAACGCCGTCGACACCGCGATCCCGCAGCCGGAGCGCGAGACCGAGAAGCCGTTCCTGATGCCGATTGAGGACGTCTTCACGATCACCGGTCGTGGCACCGTCGTCACCGGTCGCGCCGAGCGTGGCGTGCTCAAGCCGAACGAGGAGGTGGAGATCGTCGGTATCCGCGAGAAGTCGCAGAAGACGGTCTGCACCGGCATCGAGATGTTCCGCAAGCTGCTCGACGAGGCCCGTGCGGGTGAGAACGTCGGTCTGCTGCTGCGTGGCATCAAGCGCGAGGACGTCGAGCGCGGCATGGTGGTTGTGAAGCCGGGCACCACGACCCCGCACACGGAGTTCGAGGCGACGGTCTACATCCTCTCCAAGGAGGAGGGCGGCCGGCACACCCCGTTCTTCCAGAACTACCGTCCGCAGTTCTACTTCCGGACCACGGACGTCACCGGTGTCGTCACCCTCCCCGAGGGCACCGAGATGGTCATGCCGGGCGACAACACCACGATGTCCGTGAAGCTGATCCAGCCCATCGCGATGGAGGACAACCTCAAGTTCGCGATCCGGGAGGGTGGCCGTACGGTCGGCGCTGGTCGCGTCACCAAGATCATCAAGTGAGCTGGGTAACCCCGATTAGACCGGCCGCCGGTCGTGCGGCATACTAGTCAGGTTGCGTAACGACAGTTCGCCGCCCGTGTTCGGCTTCCGCTGAACCTCCGGGTAGGCAGAGCAGTCGGGCGTGGGGTGGTTGGCGGTCAGTCCGCCAACCACCCTCGCACGGCGTTCAGGTCGCCTCAGTGCGATCGGCGCCTGGACCCACCGCGGTCAGGATCGCTCCGGTATCCCGGGGCGGAGCCTGGCCCCAGGGCGCGACACGCCCGACCGCGGGGGTGGGCGAAGAGGGTCTGTGCCAGCCGGTACAGGCACCCGCAACACAGCGGCATCGAGAGAAGGAACAGAAGCCACCATGGCGGGACAGAAGATCCGCATCCGGCTCAAGGCCTATGACCACGAGGTCGTCGACTCCTCGGCTCGGAAGATCGTCGAGACGGTGACGCGTACCGGGGCGCAGGTCGCGGGCCCGGTGCCGCTGCCCACGGAGATCAACCGTTTCTGCGTCATCCGCTCGCCGCACAAGTACAAGGACTCGCGCGAGCACTTCGAGATGCGTACGCACAAGCGACTGATCGACATCATCGACCCGACCCCGAAGACGGTCGACTCGCTCATGCGCCTCGACCTGCCGGCTGGCGTCGACATCGAGATCAAGCTGTAGGGACCGGACACATGGACAGGCAAGTTAAGGGGATCCTGGGCGCGAAGCTCGGCATGACCCAGGTCTGGGACAACAACCGCGTTGTTCCGGTGACCGTGGTTCAGGCCGGCCCGTGCGTCATCACCCAGGTTCGTGACGCCGACAAGGACGGTTACTCCGCGGTCCAGCTGGCGTACGGGACGATCGACCCGCGAAAGGCCAAGAAGCCGCTGCGTGGGCACTACGCCAAGGCCGACGTGGCGCCGCGCCGGCACATCGTCGAGCTGCGCACCAACGACGCCGCGGACTACTCGCTCGGCCAGGAGATCACGGTCGAGGAGTTCCCGGCCGGTGTCTCGATCGACGTGACCGGCAAGACCAAGGGCAAGGGTTACGCCGGCCCGATGAAGCGGCACGGCTTCCACGGTCTGCGCGCCAGCCACGGTGTCGAGCGCAAGCACCGCTCGCCGGGCTCGATTGGCGCCTGCGCCACCCCGGGTCGTGTCTTCAAGGGCACCCGGATGGCCGGCCGCATGGGTGGCGTGCGCTACACCGTGCAGAACCTGACCGTCCAGGCGGTCGACACCGAGAACAACCTCCTGCTCGTCCGTGGTGCCATCCCTGGCCCCAAGGGCGCGCTGGTCCTGGTCCGTACCGCGGCCAAGACCAAGGCGAAGAAGGGCGGTGTGGGCAAGTGACCACCGTTGACGTCCTCAACTCAGAGGGCACCAAGACCGGCTCGGTCGAGCTGCCCGCCGACATCTTCGACGCGCAGGCCAACATCGCGCTGATGCACCAGGTCGTGGTGGCCCAGCTCGCGGCGGCCCGCCAGGGTACGCACAAGACCAAGTCCCGCGGCGAGGTCTCCGGCGGCGGCAAGAAGCCGTACAAGCAGAAGGGCACCGGTCGGGCCCGGCAGGGCTCGATTCGCGCGCCGCAGTTCGCCGGCGGTGGCGTGGTCCACGGTCCGGTGCCGCGCGACTACAGCCAGCGGACGCCCAAGAAGATGAAGGCCGCCGCGCTGCGTGGCGCCCTGTCGGACCGGGCGCGCGCCGGGCAGGTGCACGTCGTCGAGGCGTTCGTCTCGGGCGAGAAGCCGTCGACCAAGGCCGCCCTGGCCACGCTCGCCAAGCTGACCACCGCCCGGCGGGTGCTGGTCGTGCTGAGCAGCACCGACGAGATGAACTGGGTGTCGCTGCGCAACGAGCCGCGGGTGCACCTGATCGAGGCCGGCCAGCTCAACACGTACGACGTGCTGGTGGCCGACGATGTGGTCTTCACCAAGGAGGCCCTGGACGAGTTCCTGGGCGTACCGGCCGAGACCACCGAGGAGGGTGGCAAGTGAGCACGATCGCCGATCCGCGCGACATCATCGTCGCGCCGGTCGTCTCGGAGAAGAGCTACAGCGAGCTGAACCGCAACTGGTACACCTTCCTGGTGCACCCGGACGCGAACAAGACGGCGATCAAGATCGCTATCGAGCAGATCTTCAACGTCCGTGTCCTGACGGTCAACACGCTCAACCGCGAGGGCAAGCGCAAGCGGACCCGTACCGGGTTCGGTAAGCGCAAGGACACCAAGCGGGCGATGGTGAAGCTGGCTGAGGGCGACCGCATCGAGGCCTTCGGCGGCCCGGTCAGCTGAGGGGTGTAGACAATGGCTATCCGTAAGTACAAGCCGACGACGCCGGGCCGGCGTGGCTCGAGCGTCGCCGACTTCGCCGAGATCACCCGGTCGACGCCCGAGAAGTCGCTGCTGGCTCCGCTGCCCAAGAAGGGCGGCCGGAACGTGCACGGCCGGATCACCGCCCGGCACCAGGGCGGCGGTCACAAGCGTCAGTACCGGATCATCGACTTCAAGCGGGTCGACAAGGACGGCGTGCCGGCCAAGGTCGCGCACATCGAGTACGACCCGAACCGCACCGCGCGGATCGCGCTGCTGCACTACGCCGACGGCGAGAAGCGTTACATCGTCGCGCCGAAGGACCTGAAGCAGGGCGACAAGGTCGAGTCCGGTCCGAGCGCCGACATCAAGCCGGGTAACAACCTGCCGCTGCGCAACATCCCGGTCGGTACCACCATCCACAACGTGGAGCTGCGTCCGGGCGGCGGTGCCAAGCTGGCCCGCTCGGCCGGCGTCGGTATCCAGCTGCTCGGCCGTGAGGGCGCGTACGCGACCCTGCGGATGCCCTCCGGCGAGATCCGGCGGGTGGACGTGCGCTGCCGCGCCAGCATCGGTGAGATCGGCAACGCCGACCAGTCGAACATCAACTGGGGTAAGGCCGGCCGGATGCGCTGGAAGGGCAAGCGCCCGACCGTCCGTGGTGTCGCGATGAACCCGGTCGACCACCCGCACGGTGGTGGTGAGGGCAAGACCTCCGGTGGTCGCCACCCGGTCAACCCGCAGGGTAAGCCCGAGGGCCGTACCCGTCGTAAGGGCCAGCCGAGTGACCGGCTGATCGTCCGCCGTCGCTACGCCACGCGTAAGCGCGGCTGAGGGAGATAAGACATGCCTCGCAGCCTGAAGAAGGGCCCGTTCGTCGACGACCACCTGCTCAAGAAGGTGGAGACGCAGAACGAGAAGGGCTCGAAGAACGTCATCAAGACCTGGTCGCGGCGCTCGACGATCATCCCGGAGATGCTCGGGCACACGATCGCCGTGCACGACGGACGTAAGCACGTCCCGGTGTTCGTGACCGAGGCGATGGTCGGGCACAAGCTCGGCGAGTTCGCGCTGACCCGCACGTTCAAGGGTCACGAAAAGGACGACCGGAAGAGCCGCCGGCGCTGACGCCGCGGGCATACGGATAGAGGATCAAGGGGTTACAGCGATGCCAGGAAAGGGCGACGCTCCGGTGCTTCCGGGCGCGCGGGCGGTTGCGCGGTATGTGCGCATCTCGCCGATGAAGGCGCGCCGGGTGGTCAACCTCGTCCGCGGCCTGCCCGCGAAGGAGGCGCTCACGGTGCTGCAGTTCGCGCCGCAGGCTGCGAGCGAGCAGGTGTACAAGGTGCTCGCCAGCGCGATCGCCAACGCGGAGAACAACGAGCGGCTGGACCCCGACGCGCTGCTCGTCAGCGAGGCGTTCGTGGACGAGGGCCCGACGATGAAGCGGTTCCAGCCTCGGGCGCAGGGTCGGGCGTACCGGATCCGCAAGCGCACCTGCCACATCACCGTGGCGGTCGAGGCGGTTGCGCCGGCCGCGCCACGGAAGTCGGCGAACAAGGCGGCTCCGGCGAAGCAGACCGCGCCGGCCGAGACGCAGAGCAACACGGAGGGTGCCGAGTAATGGGTCAGAAGGTTCACCCGCACGGGTTCCGGCTCGGCATCTCGACCGACTGGAAGTCCCGCTGGTTCGCGGACAAGCTCTACAAGGACTACATCGGCGAGGATGTCAAGATCCGCCGAATGATGTCCAAGGGCCTGGAGCGCGCCGGCATTTCCAAGGTCGACATCGAGCGCACCCGCGACCGGGTCCGCGTCGACATCCACACCGCACGGCCGGGCATCGTCATCGGCCGTAAGGGTGCGGAGGCCGACCGGATTCGTGGCGAGCTGGAGAAGCTCACCGGCAAGCAGGTGCAGCTGAACATCATCGAGGTGAAGAACCCCGAGTCGGACGCGCAGCTGGTCGCCCAGGGCGTGGCCGAGCAGCTCTCCAGCCGGGTCAGCTTCCGTCGGGCGATGCGCAAGGCGATGCAGTCGGCGATGAAGAACCCGATGTGCAAGGGCATCCGGGTGCAGGTCTCGGGTCGCCTCGGCGGCGCCGAGATGAGCCGTACGGAGTTCTACCGCGAGGGTCGGGTTCCGCTGCACACGCTGCGGGCCAACATCGAGTACGGCTTCTTCGAGGCTCGTACCACCTTCGGCCGGATCGGCGTGAAGGTCTGGATCTACAAGGGCGACGCGGTGCCGGGTCGGGAGACTCCGACCGAGGCGCCGTCGCGCCCGCGCCGGGAGCGCGGTGACCGGCCCGAGCGGCCGCGCCGCGGTCGGTCGGGTTCGTCCGGCACGACCTCCGGTGGCACCGAGGCCGGCCGGGCTGCCGCGACGACCGTCGCGCAGCAGGCCGAGACGCCGAGTGGCGAGCCGGTCGACAGCGCTGCTGTCGCGGCTGCTGCTTCGGCTCCGGCAGAAACGCAGCAGGAGGGCTGACAGATGCTGATGCCGCGCAAGCCCCCGAAGGGCTTCCGCAAGCCGCACCACCCGGACCGCAGCGGCGCGTCCAAGGGCGGCAACCGGGTGATGTTCGGCGAGTTCGGGATCCAGGCTCTGGAGCCGGCGTACGTGACCAACCGGCAGATCGAGTCGGCGCGTATCGCGATGACCCGCCACATCAAGCGTGGCGGCAAGGTCTGGATCACCATTTTCCCGGACCAGGCCCTCACCAAGAAGCCGGCGGAAACCCGGATGGGTTCCGGTAAGGGCTCGCCCGAGTGGTGGGTCGCGAACGTCAAGCCCGGGCGGGTTCTCTTCGAGATGTCCTTCCCGAACGAGCAGATCGCGCGAGAGGCGATGCGTCGCGCGATCCACAAGCTCCCGATGAAGTGCCGCATTGTTACGCGCGAAGTGGGTGAATCCTGATGGCAGCGGGCGTTAAGGCCTCCGAGCTGCGTGAGCTCTCCGAGGAGGAGCTGGTCACGAAGCTGCGCGAGGCCAAGGCGGAGCTGTTCAACCTCCGCGTGCAGGCCGCAACCGGGCAGCTGGACAACAACCGGCGGCTGCAGGTCATCCGTCGGGAGATCGCCCGGATCTACACGATCATGCGTGAGCGTGAGCTGGGGCTCTCGGCCGCGCCGACTGAGGTGGCTTCATGAGCGAGAACACGACCGCGAGCGCGGAGCGCGTGCGGGGACGCCGTAAGGTCCGTGAGGGCCTGGTGGTCAGCGACAAGATGGACAAGACCGTCGTGGTCGAGGTCGAGGACCGGGTCAAGCACGCGCTGTACGGCAAGATCATGCGCCGGACCAGCAAGCTCAAGGTCCACGACGAGCAGAACTCCGCTGGCATCGGCGACCGCGTCCTGATCATGGAGACCCGGCCGCTTTCCGCCACCAAGCGGTGGCGGCTCGTGGAGATCCTCGAGAAGGCCAAGTAGCGAAGGCTCGAGCTCGGCCGAGATGGTCGGGCGCAGGTTCCGCCAGGCTCCGGCCGCTCCGGCGGCCGGAGAACCGGCAGACATAGGAGATAGACGTGATTCAGCAGGAGTCGCGACTGCGCGTCGCCGACAACACGGGTGCCCGGGAGATCCTGTGCATCCGGGTGCTCGGTGGCTCCGGTCGGCGCTACGCGAGCATCGGCGACGTTATCGTGGCCACCGTCAAGGACGCGATCCCGGGTGCCGGTGTGAAGAAGGGCGACGTGGTCAAGGCCGTCATCGTCCGCACCGCCAAGGAGAAGCGGCGGCCGGACGGTTCGTACATCCGCTTCGACGAGAACGCCGCCGTCATCATCAAGGACGGTGGGGACCCGCGCGGTACCCGTATCTTCGGCCCGGTCGGTCGCGAGCTGCGGGACAAGCGGTTCATGAAGATCATCTCTCTCGCGCCGGAGGTGTTGTGACCGTGAAGGTCAAGAAGGGTGACACGGTCATCGTCATCGCCGGCAAGGACAAGGGTGCCAAGGGCAAGGTCATCGCGGCCTACCCGCGGCAGGACAAGGTCCTGGTCGAGGGCGTGAACCGGATCAAGAAGCACACTCGCATCAGCACCACCCAGCGTGGCGCCAAGACTGGTGGCATCGTCACTCAGGAGGCTCCGATCCACGTCTCGAACGTGATGGTCGTGGACTCCGACGGCAAGCCGACCCGCGTCGGTTACCGGATCGACGAGAACGGCCAGAAGGTTCGCATCGCGCGTAGCACCGGTAAGGACCTGTGATGACCACGGCTACCGAAACCAAGACGATGCCGCGCCTCAAGGAGCGGTACCGCAACGAGATCATCGCCCAGCTGCGTGAGCAGTACGAGTACGGCAACCCGATGCAGGTGCCGCGGTTGGTCAAGATCGTCGTGAACATGGGCGTCGGCGAGGCCGCTCGGGACGCCAAGCTCATCGACGGCGCGGTCCGCGACCTGGCCACCATCACCGGTCAGAAGCCGCAGGTCCGGCGGGCGACGAAGTCCATCGCGCAGTTCAAGCTCCGCGAGGGCATGCCGATCGGCGCGAAGGTGACCCTGCGCGGCGACCGGATGTGGGAGTTCCTGGACCGGCTGCTCTCCATCGCGCTGCCGCGTATCCGTGACTTCCGCGGCCTCGACGGGCGCAAGCTCGACGGGCACGGCAACTACACGTTCGGTCTGACCGAGCAGTCGGTGTTCCACGAGATCGACCAGGACAAGATCGATCGCCAGCGGGGCATGGACATCACGGTGGTTACGACCGCCACGACCGACGACGAGGGCCGGGCGCTGCTGAAGTTCCTGGGCTTCCCGTTCAAGGAGAACTGAGATGGCCAAGAAGGCGCTGATCCTCAAGGCGGCCGCGAAGCCGAAGTTCTCGGTTCGCGCGTACACCCGCTGCCAGCGGTGCGGGCGTCCCAAGGCGGTCTACCGCAAGTTCGGGCTCTGCCGGGTGTGTATCCGGGAGATGGCCCACCGCGGTGAGCTGCCCGGCGTGTCCAAGGCTTCCTGGTAATAGCCCGGCGCGCTTCGGCGCATCAGCTGGACTGTCTCTTCGCCGTAGGCCTGCGAGTCGCGGGAACCCCGGCGAGAAAGGTTGACGAGTTTTCATGACGATGACCGACCCGATCGCAGACATGCTCACGCGTCTGCGTAACGCCAACCAGGCGTACCACGACCGGGTGACGATGCCCTACTCGAAGATCAAGGCCAACATCGCCGAGGTCCTCAAGTCCGAGGGTTACATCGCCACCTGGGCGGTCGAGGAGCCCGAAGAGGGTGCCGTCGGCAAGCGACTGGTCGTCGAGCTGAAGTACGGCCAGAACCGGGAGCGGAGCCTGGCCGGTATCAAGCGCGTCTCCAAGCCCGGTCTGCGGGTGTACGCCAAGTCGGACGGGCTCCCTCGGGTGCTCGGTGGGCTGGGCGTGGCGATCATTTCGACGTCCCAGGGGCTGCTCACCGACCGGCAGGCCCGCAAGCGGAGCGTTGGCGGGGAAGTCCTCGCCTTCGTCTGGTAACGGGAGACAGGTAGAAATGTCGCGAATTGGACGTAAGTCGATCCCGGTGCCATCCGGCGTCGACGTGACGATCGACGGCCAGACCGTCAAGGTGAAGGGCCCCAAGGGTGAGCTGTCGCACACCCTGGCCGCGCCGATCACGATCGAGCGGGCCGAGGACGGGCAGTTGAGCGTCAACCGCCCGAACGACGAGCGCAAGGCCAAGGAACTGCACGGCCTGAGCCGTACCCTGGTCGCCAACATGATCGTCGGGGTCACCGAGGGCTACCGCAAGAGCCTGGAGATCGCCGGTACCGGTTACCGGGTCACCGCCAAGGGCAAGGACCTGGAGTTCGCGCTCGGGTTCTCGCACCCGGTGCAGGTGCAGGCGCCCGAGGGCATCACCTTCACGGTGGAGCGGCCGACTCTGTTCCACGTGGCTGGCATCGACAAGCAACTCGTCGGTGAGGTCGCCGCCAACATCCGGAAGATCCGCCCGCCAGAGCCCTACAAGGGCAAGGGCGTGAAGTACCAGGGCGAAGTGATTCGCCGCAAGGCCGGAAAGGCAGGTAAGAAGTGAGCGCCACGCTGCTCAAGCGCCGCCGCGGCGTCGCCGCCAAGCGTGCCGTCGGGCGTGCGCGTCGGCACTTCCGCGTCCGCAAGAACGTCAGTGGTACCGCTGCGCGTCCGCGCCTGGTGGTCACCCGTTCGCTGCGGCACATCGTCGCCCAGATCGTGGACGACACCAAGGGTCACACCCTGGCGTCGGCCTCGACCCTGGACGCCTCGGTGCGCGGCACGGAGGGCGACAAGAGCGCCCTCGCTGGCAAGGTCGGCACCCTGCTGGCCGAGCGGGCCAAGGCCGCTGGCATCGCCAAGGTCGTCTTCGACCGCGGTGGCAACCGGTACGCGGGGCGGGTCGCCGCGCTTGCCGACGCCGCCCGCGAAGCCGGGCTCGAGTTCTGACAATCCCCGTCACGAGAGAGAAGGAAGGCTGCTGATGCCAGGTCAACAGCGCCGTGGCGGCGGGTCCGGTGGCAACGAGGGTGGTCGCCGCGACAACCGCCGTGAGGGCGGCCGCGGAAACGCGCCCGCCGAGAAGACCCCGCACCTCGAGCGGGTCGTCGCGATCAACCGCGTCGCCAAGGTCGTGAAGGGTGGTCGTCGCTTCAGCTTCACCGCCCTGGTGATCGTGGGCGACGGCGACGGCAGCGTGGGCGTGGGCTACGGGAAGGCCAAGGAGGTGCCTGCGGCGATCGCCAAGGGCGTCGAGGAGGCCAAGAAGCACTTCTTCAAGGTGCCGCGGATCGGTTCCTCGATCCCGCACCCGGTCACGGGCGAGGACGCCGCCGGGGTGGTGCTGCTCAAGCCGGCCTCCGCCGGTACGGGCGTCATCGCCGGTGGTCCGGTCCGTGCCGTGCTGGAGTGCGCGGGCATCCACGACGTGCTCTCCAAGAGCCTGGGCTCGTCGAACCCGATCAACATCGTGCACGCCACCGTGGCCGCGTTGAAGGGGCTGGAGTCCCCGGAGGCCGTGGCCGCGCGGCGGGGCCTGCCGGTGGAGGACGTGGCTCCGGCGGCCATGCTGGCCTCGCGGGCGGAGGTGGCGTCCTGATGGCACGTCTCAAGGTCACCCAGGTCCGTTCCGAGATCGGGACCAAGCGCAACCAGCGTGAGTCGCTGCGTTCGCTCGGTCTCAAGCGGATCAATGACGTGGTGGTCAAGGAGGACCGGCCCGAGATTCGCGGCATGATCTTCACGGTCAACCACCTCGTGAAGGTCGAGGAGGTCGAGTAATGACGATCAAGGTCCATCACCTGCGCCCGGCGCCGGGGGCCAAGACCGCGAAGACCCGCGTGGGTCGCGGTGAGGGTTCCAAGGGCAAGACCGCCGGTCGGGGTACCAAGGGTTCGAAGGCCCGGAAGAACATCCCGGCGGCGTTCGAGGGCGGGCAGATGCCCATCCACATGCGCCTGCCGAAGCTGAAGGGCTTCAAGAACAAGTTCAAGGTGGTCTTCCAGGTCGTCAACCTGGACCGCCTGGCCGAGCTGTTCCCCAACGGTGGCCAGATCGGCCCGACCGAGCTGGTCGAGGCTGGCGCGGTCCGCAAGGGACAGCCGGTGAAGGTCCTCGGCACCGGGGACCTCGGCGGGGTGGCTCTTCAGGTGTCGGCGCACGCGTTCAGCGCGTCGGCCAAGGAAAAGATCACCGCCGCCGGCGGCTCGGTAACCGAGCTGTAGAGGGGTTTTGCCATGGCGCCCGCCAGTTGATCCCAGCTGGCGGGCACCGTGCTCTACAACGGGCTTGTGCGCCCGGTAACATCGGATTCGGTTTATGTAGCCGGGCGATCTGCCCGTACCGGGATTGGGCTGTTAGAGTCCCTTCCCAGCCATGGAATCGGGCACTTGCCCGGAGCCCACCCCGATCCGCCAGGGACGACCGGCGGCCCGCCTCGCGCAGGAGGAAGAAGTTGCTGTCCGCCTTTCTCAGTGCGTTCCGTACGCCTGACCTGCGCAAGAAGCTGCTGTTCACAGTCGGCATCATCGCGATCTACCGGCTCGGCGCCACGGTGCCCAGCCCGGGCGTCTCGTACGGCAACGTGCAGAAGTGCCTGGAAGCCGTTGAAGGCTCCACCGGCGTCCTGAACCTGCTCGATCTCTTCTCCGGTGGGGCGCTGCTCCAGCTCTCGATCTTCGCGCTGGGCATCATGCCCTACATCACCGCGTCGATCATCCTGCAGCTGCTGACGGTGGTCATTCCCCGGCTCGAGCAGCTCCGTAAGGAGGGGCAGGCCGGCCAGGCGAAGATCACTCAGTACACCCGCTACCTGACCTTGGGGCTGGGTGTCCTGCAAGCCTCGGCGTTCGTGGCGCTGGCCCGCTCCGGGCAGCTGTTCAACAACATGTGCAACGAGGAGATCATCCCGACCGGCACCGGCATCCCGGACTGGCTGACGCTGTCCATCCTGGTGATGACGATGACCGCCGGTACCGGCATGGTCATGTGGCTCGGTGAGCTGATCACCGACCGGGGTGTCGGTAACGGCATGTCGGTGCTGATCTTCACCTCCATCGCGGCCCGCCTGCCCAGCGAGGGCTGGCGGATCAAGGAGAGCCAGGGCTGGTGGAAGTTCCTGCTCGTGATCGCGTTGGTCCTGGTGGTCATCACCGCGGTCACCTTCATCGAGCAGGCGCAGCGCCGGATCCCGGTGCAGTACGCCAAGCGCATGATCGGCCGGCGGATGTACGGCGGCACGTCGACCTACATCCCGTTGAAGGTCAACCAGGCGGGTGTGATCCCGGTCATCTTCGGCTCGTCGCTGCTCTACCTGCCGCAGCTGGCGCTGCAGTTCTTCGACCAGAACGACCCGGGCAAGACCCAGGCGTGGATCCAGAACAACCTGGTCGACCCGACCAGCCCGATCTACATCGCGGTCTACTTCCTGCTGATCGTCTTCTTCACGTACTTCTACGTCTCGATCACGTTCAACCCGACCGAGGTCGCGGACAACATGAAGAAGTACGGCGGCTTCGTGCCGGGTATCCGCCCCGGCAAGCCGACCGCCGACTACCTGGACTTCATCCTCAGCCGGATCACCCTGCCGGGTTCTCTCTACCTCGCGACCATCTCAATCCTGCCGAACTTCTTCTTCATCTGGCTGGATCGGCAGCAGTACCTCAACTTCCCGTTCGGTGGGGTGGCTGTTCTGATCATGGTTGGTGTGGCTCTGGAGACGAGCAAGCAGATCGAGAGCCAACTGATGCAGCGGAACTACGAAGGGTTCCTGCGGTAGATGAGACTGGTTCTGGTTGGCCCGCCGGGGGCGGGCAAAGGCACACAGGCGGAGTTCATCGCCGCGCATCTGTCCGTGCCGAAGATCTCGACCGGCGACATCTTCCGGGCCAACGTGTCCCAGGGCACGCCGCTCGGCGTCGAAGCCAAGCGCTACATGGATGCCGGCAAGCTCGTGCCGGACGAGGTCACCATCAACATGGTGCGGGACCGGCTCGCTGAGCCGGACGCCGCCGAAGGTTTCCTCCTGGACGGGTTTCCGCGTACCACCCCGCAGGCCGCCGCGCTGGACAAGCTCCTCGCGGATCTCGGGACCGCGTTGGACATCGTGCTCGAACTGGTCGTCGACGACGACGAGGTGATCCGGAGGCTCTCCGGCCGGCGTACCTGCCGGGGCTGCGGCAAGATTTGGCATGTCGAGTTCGACGCGACCAGCCGGGAAGGTGTCTGCGACCGTTGCGGCGCGGAGCTGTTCCAGCGGGACGACGACAAGCCGGAGACCATCGCCGCCCGGTTGCGTGAGTACGCCGAGAAGA
This sequence comes from Micromonospora lutea, assembly GCF_016863535.1. Lineage (GTDB taxonomy): Bacteria > Actinomycetota > Actinomycetes > Mycobacteriales > Micromonosporaceae > Micromonospora > Micromonospora lutea. Next base: position 66,699 of record NZ_BOPB01000010.1, on the reverse strand, counting down.
CCGCGCCGTTGGTCGACTACTACGGCGCGCAGGGCAAGCTGGTCGGCATCGACGCCACCGGCCCGGTGGAGGACGTCACGGTCCGCGCCATCGATGCCCTGCGGTCGTACGGGGGCTGAGTCGCCCGGCTTACCGCCGGATACAGTGCTAACAGCGGGGTACGCGGGTCGTACCCCGCTGTTTCGGCAACGAAAGGTAGCGCCTCCATGCGTCGTCCCCAGCTGGACATCCAGCTGAAGACTCCTGAGCAGATCGAGAAGATGCGTGCCGCCGGCCTCGTGGTCGCGGAGGCGCTTCGCCGGATGCGGGAGGCGGTGGTCCCCGGGGTGAGCACCGCCGATCTGGACGCGATCGCCGAATCGACGATCCGTGAGGCGGGAGCGGTCCCGTCGTTCAAGGGCTACCACGGGTTTCCGGCGTCGATCTGTTCCTCGGTCAACGAGCAGATCGTGCACGCCATCCCGTCACCGGAGCAGGTCCTCGCCGAGGGTGACCTGATCTCGATCGACTGCGGTGCGGTGCTCGACGGATGGCACGGCGACGCCGCGATCACGGTCGGCGTGGGCGAGGTCGATCCGGCGCTGCTGCGGATGGCCGAGGTGGCCGAGGACGCGATGTGGGCCGGGATCGCCACGGCCGCTCGTGGCGCCGCCAACGGCAAGGGCCGGCTGACCGACATCTCGCACGCCGTGGAGCGCGCGGTACGCAAGGCGGGGCGTTACGGCATCGTCGACGGCTACGGCGGCCACGGCATCGGCACCGAGATGCATCAGGACCCGCATGTGCTCAATCACGGTCGGCCGGGCAAGGGGCCGCGGTTGGTGCCCGGGCTGGCGCTGGCCATCGAGCCGATGATCACCATGGGGTCGCCGCGTACGGCGGAACTTGCCGACGGCTGGACGGTCGTCACCCGCGACGGCTCGCGTGCCGCGCACGTCGAGCACACCATGGCCCTGCTGCCGGACGGCGTGTGGGTGCTGACCGCCCACGACGGTGGTCGTGCCCGCCTGGGTGACCTGGTCACCGCGCGCCAGCCGAGCGCCACGCCGACCGTGTAGCGCGCCACGGTCGCAGTCCCGGGGGAGGACTGCGATACCGCGCCCCGACAGGGCCGACACGGCGGCATTGGCAGCGCGGTGGCATGCTTGCCGGCATGGACGCGCAGGACGCCATGCGGGCGGCGGACTCTGACCGACAGGCGGTTGCCGAACGTCTCCGGGTGGCTCTCGAGGAGGGCCGACTCGACCTGCACGAGTACGACGAGCGGTTGCAGCTGACCTATGCCTCCCGCACGTACGCCGAACTGGGTGCTCTCGTCAGTGATCTGCCGGCGCCCGCCGGTGCGGTGGTGCCGACGCCTCGTGGGCCGGCTGTCCCGGTACCGGTCGAGGCCGGTCGTGGCCTGATCGCGCGCTGGTTGGCCGAGGTCTGGGAACCCTGGCTGAGAGCGGTTGGGATCGTGTTGGCGATCTGGGCCGTCAGCTCGCTGGCGTCCGGTGAAGCGCTCTACTTCTGGCCGGGTTGGGTTGCCGGTCCGTGGGGTGCGGTGCTGCTGGTGCGTACCGTCACCGGTCTGGCCAGTGGCGAGCCCCAGCGGTGGGCAGCGGAGCGGGAGCGCCGCCGGCAGCGACGGGCGGAGAAGCGGGCGCTCAAGCGGGAGCGCAAGGCGCTCGCTCAGCAGCAGTCCGGTGACGAGGCGGGTCACGGGACGGGCGAGGGGGCTGGGTCGTCGGCGAGTGAGCCGGCGCACCGCCCCGACCGGGGCGATCTGGGCTGAACGTCCCGTTTCCTGACCCGGTTCGGGCCCGGCTGGCCGGTCGGTTTGGCGACTACGTGCAGGCGGGCGTACACTTTCTGATCGGCGCACAGCGTCCACTCCGCCATGCCCACCAGCGCTTCGGTGGGACGCGGAGCCGCGGCTGGCGCGGGAAGCCTGATCTTGGTCAAGCCCCCGTGTAAGACGTTGTGAGCCGTCCGGAGCAACCGACGTCAGGACAGCGGAGGACATGCCGAAAAAAGACGGAGCCATCGAGATCGAGGGTCGGGTCATCGAGCCCCTGCCGAACGCTATGTTCCGGGTGGAGCTCGCCAACGGCCACAAGGTGCTGGCTCACATCAGCGGCAAGATGCGGCAGCACTACATCCGTATCCTGCCGGAGGATCGGGTCGTCGTCGAGCTTTCGCCGTACGACCTGACCCGCGGACGCATCGTCTACCGCTACAAGTAAGCCTGACGACGGCCGGGAACGTCCCGTGTCCGTCTTCGATGTCCGCTGTCGCAGCACGCGACGTCGGGCCAGATGGGAAGTAAGGCAACCGTGAAGGTCAAGCCGAGCGTCAAGCGGATCTGCAACAAGTGCCAGGTGATCCGCCGGCACGGCCGGGTCATCGTCATCTGCGTCGACCCGCGCCACAAGCAGCGCCAGGGCTGAACCAGCCCACACATCACACATGCTCGTCCCAGCCGCGAGCGGTGCGCAGCGCGTACTCCATCGTGGTTGACCCCCGGTCGAAGGCCGGGGCCCGCTCGGGCAGCGATCGATCCCGGTCGCCGGCGTCGCCGACGTCGGAGGGACAGGGGCGGTCGGTAGCGGGGTGGGACGGGTCCACACCTTCGCCAGCACACCACGAGGAGTACGCCCGCACATGGCACGTCTAGTCGGCGTCGACCTCCCCCGCGAAAAGCGGATGGAGATCGCGCTCACCTACATCTTCGGCGTGGGGCGCACCCGCGCCCTGGAGACGCTCAGCGCTACTGGCATCTCGCCGGACACGCGCGTTCGGGACCTCACGGACGAGGAGCTGGTGCAGCTCCGCAACCACATCGAGGCCAACTACAAGGTTGAAGGCGACCTGCGCCGCGAGGTCGCCGCTGACATCCGCCGCAAGGTCGAGATCGGCTGCTACGCCGGCATCCGGCACCGCCGGGGCCTGCCCGTGCGTGGCCAGCGGACCAAGACCAACGCGCGGACCCGCAAGGGCCCGAAGCGGACCGTCGCCGGCAAGAAGAAGCCCGGCAAGAAGTAAATAGGAGCGCACAGACTTATGCCACCGAAGGCTCGTGCCGGAGCCGCTGTCAAGAAGGTCCGGCGCAAGGAACGTAAGAACGTCGCCCACGGGCAGGCGCACATCAAGAGCACCTTCAACAACACCATCGTCTCGATCACCGATCCGACTGGTGCCGTCATCTCCTGGGCCTCGTCCGGCCAGGTGGGCTTCAAGGGCTCCCGCAAGTCGACTCCGTTCGCCGCGCAGCTGGCCGCCGAGGCCGCCGCGCGTCGGGCCATGGAGCACGGGATGCGCAAGGTCGACGTGTTCGTCAAGGGCCCCGGCTCCGGCCGGGAGACCGCCATCCGTTCGCTGCAGGCCGTGGGCCTCGAGGTCGGGCAGATCTCCGACGTCACCCCGCAGCCGCACAACGGGTGCCGTCCGCCGAAGCGTCGTCGGGTCTGAGAGGTAGAGAGAGATGGCTCGTTACACCGGTGCCGACTGCCGCCGTTGCCGGCGGGAGAAGATGAAGCTGTTCCTCAAGGGCAGCAAGTGCGATGGTCCGAAGTGCCCGTTCGAGTCCCGGCCGTTCCCGCCCGGGCAGCACGGCCGCGGCCGCACGAAGGAGACGGAGTACCTGCTCCAGCTCCGTGAGAAGCAGAAGGCCCGCCGCGTCTACGGCGTGCTGGAGAAGCAGTTCCGTGGCTACTACGAGGAAGCCGTGGCCAAGGCGGCCAAGACCGGCGAGGTGCTGCTGCAGATCCTCGAGTCGCGGCTGGACAACGTGGTCTACCGGGCCGGCTACGCCAAGTCCCGGGACATGGCCCGTCAGCTGGTCAAGCACGGTCACTTCACGGTGAACGGCAGGAAGGTCGACATCCCGTCGTACCGCGTCAAGGAGCACGACATCATCGAGGTCCGGGGCAAGAGCAAGGAGTTGACCCCGTTCATCGTGGCCCAGGCCGAGGCCGGCTCCAAGTCCGTTCCGGCGTGGCTGGAGGCCATCCCCAGCCAGATGAAGATCCTGGTGCACTCGCTCCCGGCCCGACAGGTGATCGACACCCAGGTCCAGGAGCAGCTGATCGTCGAGCTCTACTCCAAGTAAGGGCTCGTTGCGGTGGCCCGCCCCCGGCGGGGTGGGCCACCGGAACAGTTTGTGTCGTGGACGTCATATAGCGGGCGTCCCGGAAGAGAAGAGAAGACATGCTCATCAGCCAGCGACCGACTCTCTCCGAGGAGTCGATCAACGAGACCCGGTCCCGGTTCACCATCGAGCCGCTGGAGCCGGGCTTCGGCTACACCCTGGGCAACTCGCTGCGGCGTACGCTGCTGTCGTCCATCCCGGGTGCGGCGGTCACCTCGATCAAGATCGACGGTGTGCTGCACGAGTTCACCACGATCCCCGGGGTCAAGGAGGACGTGGTCGAGCTCGTCATGAACATCAAGGAGCTCTGCGTCAGCTCCGAGCACGACGAGCCGGTCAGCATGTACCTGCGTAAGCAGGGCCCGGGCGATGTGACCGCCGGCGACATCCAGCCTCCGGCCGGTGTCTCGGTGCACAACCCGGACCTGAAGCTCGCCACCCTCAACGGCAAGGGCCGGCTCGACATGGAGCTGACCGTCGAGCGGGGGCGCGGTTACGTCACGGCGGCGCAGAACAAGCAGGCGGGTGCGGAGATCGGCCGGATCCCGGTCGACTCGATCTACTCCCCGGTGCTCAAGGTGACCTACCGCGTCGAGGCGACCCGCGTCGAGCAGCGGACGGACTTCGACCGGTTGATCATCGACGTCGAGACCAAGCCGTCGATGGGGCCGCGTACCGCTCTGGCCTCGGCCGGTTCGACGCTGGTGGAGCTGTTCGGGCTGGCCCGTGAGCTGGACGAGACCGCCGAGGGCATCGACATCGGCCCGTCGCCGCAGGACGCCCAGCTGGCGGCGGACCTCGCCCTGCCGATCGAGGAGCTGGACCTGACCGTCCGCTCCTACAACTGCCTCAAGCGCGAGGGCATCAACTCCGTTGGTGAGCTCATCGGGCGTACCGAGGCCGACCTCCTCGACATCCGTAACTTCGGTCAGAAGTCGATCGACGAGGTCAAGATGAAGCTCGCCGGGATGGGTCTCGGGCTGAAGGACTCGGCTCCGAACTTCGACCCGGCGCACGTCGTGGACGCCTTCGGCGAGGCCGACTACGACACCGACGACTACCGCGAGACCGAGCAGCTCTAGTCCGCGCTGCCGCCACACCTGAGGAGCACCAAGCATGCCCACGCCCACCAAGGGCCCCCGCCTCGGCGGCAGCCCCGCGCACGAGCGGCTGATGCTGGCCAACCTGGCCACCTCGCTGTTCCAGCACGGCAAGATCAAGACCACCGAGACCAAGGCCCGGCGGCTGCGTCCGCTCGCCGAGCAGCTGATCACCAAGGCCAAGCGGGGCGACCTCGCGTCGCGTCGGCGGGTGCTGACCGTGGTCAAGGACAAGGACGTGGTCTACGCCCTGTTCGACCAGATCGCGCCGCGGTACGCCAACCGCAACGGCGGCTACACCCGGATCGTGAAGACCGGTCCGCGCAAGGGTGACGCCGCGCCGATGGCGATCATCGAGCTGGTCGAGGAGCTTCAGGTCGCCGAGCCGAAGGCGAACAAGAAGACCGCCGGCCGCAAGGCTGCCCAGCAGGACAAGGTCGAGGCGCTGGCGCCGGCCGAGGAGGTTCCCGCTTCGGAGCAGGCCGACCAGGACGCCGAGCCGCCGCAGTCGGCTTCTGGTGACACCGCCGCTGCCCGCAAGGACAGCGACCTGGCCACCGAGGAAGGCAAGGCCTGATCCAGGCCGTCGTCGGGCCCGGCACCCCCTGGGGTGCCGGGCCCGAAGCATCTGGTGCGGTGTGTCCAGGACCGCTGGCAGTGTCGCGGCTGGGTGGACGTTCTTCTGGGAGGTACGACGTGGACGAGCGGACCCGGCTGCGGCTGGACGTCGCGTACGACGGCACGGCCTTTTCCGGCTGGGCCGCGCAGCCGGAACGGCGGACTGTCGCGGGAGTCCTGGCCGAGACGCTGGACCTGGTGCTCGGTCAGGGCGTCGCGACGGGACTGACCGTCGCCGGCCGCACCGACGCCGGGGTGCACGCCAGCGGGCAGGTTTGTCACCTGGACCTGCGCACCGACGTCTGGCGGGCGTACGAGGGGCGGCTGCTGCGCCGGCTGGCCCGCCTACTCCCGACCGATGTGCGGGTACGGGGGATGCGTGAGGTGCCGGCCACCTTCGACGCCCGATTCTCGGCGACCTTCCGCCGCTACGAGTACCGGGTGACCGATGCGCCGTGGGGGTGCGACCCGCTGCGCCGGCACGAGGTCCTGGCCTGGCCCCGGCCACTCGACCTCGACCGACTGGCCACGGCGGCGGCCGGGCTGGTGGGGGAGCACGACTTCGCCGCGTACTGCCGGCGCAAGGAGAACGCCACCACGCTGCGGGAGGTGACCAGGCTGGACTGGCGGCGCGACGGCGACGGGACACTGGTCGCCACCGTGCAGGCCGACGCGTTCTGCCAGGCGATGGTCCGCAGCCTGGTCGGCGCGATGCTGGTCGCCGGCGATGGTCGCCGTCCGGTGCAGTGGCCGGCCGACCTGCTGGCCCGTCGAGAGCGGGCCAGTGAGGTGACCGTGGCGCCGGCGCACGGGCTGACCCTGGTGGCGGTCGGCTACCCGGACGATCCGGTCGAGTACGCGCGCCGGGCCGAGGCGACCCGGCGGCTGCGGGTACCGCGATAGCGGCGGTCGGTCAGTCCTCGGTGGACTCGCCCTGGCTGCCGGTGTCGTCGGTGGGCGGCTCGGTCGGCTGGCTCGCCGTCCCGCCCTCGGCCCGCCGCTCCAGCACGCCCTGGTTGAGATGTTGTTCGAGCATGTCGAAGAGGATCTCGCGGACCGTGGTGTCACCGGAGCGGATGGTCGCGCCGTCAGTGCGGGCGACCACCGCGTAGGCGATGTAGTGGCCGCGTACCTGCCAGCCGACCCGCGCCGGGGCGGTGGCGACGACCTCGGTGCCGTCTCCCGCCGACAGGCCGCGGAAACGGCCCTGCCGCTCGTCGAGCAGCTGGCGGATCCGGTCCCGGGCTCGTTCGGCGCTGGACCGGTCGGTGAGGTTGAACAGGCCCGTGGTGACCAGGTGGTCGCCGTCCGGCGTGCGGAGGGTGGCGCGGACGACCTGGTTGCAGCCGAGTCGCACCAACAGCTCGCCGACCTCCCCGGTGGCGGCCACCGCGCAACTGGCGCTGGACTGGGTGCGTAGCACCTCATAGCCGTTCTCACCGTCACCGACGGCGAGAGTGCTGGCGGGAAAGACCTCGCGGGCGGTGAGCGGTGCCTGGTCGGTGTCCCGGGAATCGAGGTCGCTCGCCTCGGCGGGCACCGTTTCGCCGGTGGTGTCGGTCGCCGCGCTGGGCGCGGCCTGCTGACCGATCAGGGTCCGACCGTCCAGCAGGGTGGCGGCGGTGAGACCGCAGAGGGCGACCAGCACCAGCGCTGCGGCACCGCCGATCAGCAGCTGCCAGGCGCGACCGCTGTTGCGCCGCGGCGGCGGTACGACAGTGTTCGTGCCAGCCTCCGCCGCCACGCCGACCGGCGTCGGTTCGTCGGGTGTTGCCGGTGCCGGGTCGTACCGTGGTGGCGGCTCCTGCTGCGTGGTGGAGAAGGTCCCGCGCGGCGGCGTCGACGACGGCAGCATGATCTGGTTCGGCCGGGCCAGCGACGGGGTGGGGAAGCGCGACGGGGACGGGCCTGCCGGCGGCGGGACGGGCTGGGGCGAGATGCCCTCGGGCTCGTCGTCCCGGTACGGGCCGTATGCGTCCTCATCGGAGTCGTACCGATACACCATGTCGTCCAGAGTAGGGATGTTTATCCCTTTAGCAGGTATTTTGCGGAAATGCGGTGGGTGGACGTGTCGGATCCACTTCGGCCGCCGCACCTTCGACCGGATCCTGACTGGGTGCGAGAATGGCCCGCGTGACCGGGGACCACTACTTCACCGCCGAACCGGACGCGCCCGCTCGTGCGCGCGAGGTGCAGTTCACCGTCGCTGGGCGCGACTACACCCTGGTCTCGGCGTCCGGGGTCTTCTCAGCCAATCGGCTCGACCCCGGCACCACCGTGCTGTTGCGGAAGGCCGAACCGCCGGACCCCGCGACCACCGGTGCCCTGCTCGACCTCGGCTGTGGGTTCGGCCCGATCGCCTGTGTGCTGGCCACCGTCGCCCCCGCCGCGACGACCTGGGCGGTGGACGTGAACGAGCGGGCTCGGAACGTCACGGCTGAGAACGCCGCCCGGCTCGGTCTGTCCGGCCGGCTGCGGGTGGCCGCACCCGATGAGGTGCCCGCCGACCTCCGCTTCGCGCAGATCTGGTCCAACCCGCCGATCCGGGTCGGCAAGGAGGAGCTGCACCGGATGCTGCTGCGCTGGCTGCCCCGGCTCGCTCCGGATGGGGTGGCCTGGCTCGTGGTGGCCCGCCACCTGGGCGGTGACTCGTTGCAGAGTTGGCTGGTCGAGCAGGGTTGGCAGGTCGCTCGGCACGCCAGTCAGAAGGGATTTCGGGTGCTGCGCGTCACCGGCTGACCGGGTAATCGGTTGGCTGGTCGGTTCGGCTCGGGCAGGATGCCGACGTGGGATACGTGGACGTGGCGGCGGTCGGGCATGTCCTGCCGGACGGGCGGGAACTCTTCGCCGACGTGTCGTTCCGGGTTGGTGAGGGCGCCAAGGTGGCACTGGTCGGCCCGAACGGCGCGGGCAAGACGACGTTGCTGCGGATGGTCGCCGGTGACCTGCCGGTGACCACCGGCGCGATCGCGCGTACCGGCGGGCTGGGCGTCATGCGCCAGTTCATCGGCATGATCGGCGACGAGTCGACCCTCGCCGACCTGGCCCTGTCGCTCGCCCCGCCACCGCTGCGCGCCGCCGGCCACCGGCTGGCCGAGACCGAGACGGCCATGCGCGAGGCAGAGCTGCGCGGCAAGTACAGCACCGCCGCCGGCAAGGCTCAACTGGCGTACGCCGACGCGTTGGCCGCCTGGGGAGAGACCGGCGGGTACGACGCGGAGGTGCTCTTCGACACCGTCGCCACCATCGTCCTCGACCTGCCCTGGGAGACCGCCCGGCATCGCCCGGTTCGCACCCTCTCCGGTGGACAGCAGAAACGTTTCGCCCTGGAACTACTGCTGCGCGGCTCCGACGAGGTGCTGCTGCTCGACGAGCCGGACAACTTCCTCGACGTGCCCGGAAAACGTTGGTTGGAGGCGCGGCTGCGGGAGTCGGCCAAGTCGGTGCTGTACGTCTCGCACGACCGGGAACTGCTGTCGCACACCGCCGACCGGGTGGTCGCCGTGGAGGGTGGCAGCGCCTGGGTGCACCCGGGCGGCTTCGCCAGCTGGCACGCGGCGCGCCTGTCGCGGCACGACCGCCTCGACGAGCAGCGCAAACGGTGGGACGAGGAGCATCAGAAGCTGCGCGAGCTGATGCTGATGTACAAGCAGAAGGCCGCGTACAACTCCAGCATGGCCTCGCGCTACCAGGCGGCGCAGACCCGGCTGCGCAAGTTCGAGGAGGCCGGGCCGCCGCCCGTACCGCCGAAGGAGCAGGACATCCGGATGCGGCTGGCCGGTGGACGGACCGGCAAGCGCGCGCTGGTCTGCGAGCAGCTGGAACTGGACGGCCTGACCTATCCCTTCGACCTGGAGCTGTGGTACGGCGACCGTCTCGCGGTGCTCGGCGCCAACGGCACCGGCAAGTCCCACTTCCTGCGCCTGTTGGCCCGGGGCGGGACGGACCCGGACCCGGCGAACGGCCCGGTCGACGGTGCGGAGGTGCTGGCGCCGGTGGCGCACGACGGGGTGGCCCGGCTTGGTGCGCGGGTGCGTCCCGGTCACTTCTCCCAGACCCACGACCGGCCCGAGTTGATGGACCGGACACTCGTCGACATCCTGTGGCGGGGCGACGAGCACCGGGCCGGCATGGACCGACACACGGCCATGGCGGCACTGAGCCGGTACGAGCTGACCGGACAGGGCGATCAGCGCTTCGGCACCCTCTCCGGCGGGCAGCAGGCCCGCTTCCTGGTGCTGCTGCTGGAGCTGTCCGGTGCGACCATGCTGCTGCTCGACGAGCCCACCGACAACCTCGACCTGGCCTCGGCCGAGGCGCTGGAAGCCGGACTCGCCGCGTTCTCCGGCACGGTGGTGGCGGTCACCCACGACCGTTGGTTCACCCGGACCTTCGACCGGTTCCTGCTGTTCCGGGGCGACGGCGAGGTGGTCGAGACCGACGAGCCGGTGTGGGACGTGGGCTGACCACCGCATCGGCTCCTGCCGTCAGCCCTGCGACCACCCGACGGGGCGACATATGGTGATCTCGTGAGTGAGATGACCTATCGCCGGTTGGGCGACTCCGGGCTTGTGGTGTCCGTCGTGGGAATCGGCTGCAACAACTTCGGCCGCAAACTCGACCTCGACGGCACCCGCGCGGTGGTCGACGCGGCCCTCGACGCCGGGATCAACTTCTTCGACACCGCAGACATCTACGGTGAGCCGCACGGTGCGTCGGAGGAACAGCTCGGCGCGGCCCTCAAGGGCCGTCGGGACGAGGTGGTGCTGGCGACCAAGTTCGGCATGTCGATGGCCGGCGGCAACGGACGGGACTTCGGGGTACGCGGCTCGCGGCGGTACGTCATCCGGGCGGTCGAGGCGTCGCTGCGGCGGCTGGACACCGACTACATCGACCTGTATCAGTTCCACGAGCCAGATCCCGGTACCCCGATCGACGAGACGCTCGCCGCCCTGGATGATCTGGTCCGCGCCGGCAAGGTGCGCTATCTCGGCAACTCCAACTTCGCCGGCTGGCAGATCGCCGACGCCGACTGGACGGCGAAGACCCGGGGGTTCACCCGGTTCATCAGCGCGCAGAACCACTACAGCCTGCTCAACCGGGATGTCGAGATCGAGGTGCTGCCGGCCTGCGACCGGTTCGGGTTGGGCATGCTGCCGTTCTTCCCACTGGCGAACGGGCTGCTCACCGGCAAGTACAAGCGGGGTGAGGCGCCGCCCGCCGGCAGCCGCCTGGCCGGCGGCGGCCGGTACGCCCAGCGCCTCGCCGCCGCCGACTGGGACATCATCGAGGCCATCGAGGCGTACGCCGCCGAGCGCGGCGTACCCATGTTGCAGGTGGCGATCGGCGGGCTGGCGGCCCAACCCGCGGTCACCTCGGTCATCGCCGGGGCAACCACGCCCGAGCAGGTACGCGCCAACGCGGCGGCCGGTTCCTGGCAGCCCACCGACGCGGACCTCAAGGCGCTGCGCGAGGTGCTCGACCGCCGATAGCGGCGTGGCGGCGTCGACGCTGGACAACCGGCAGGGCCCGGCACGCGCGCTGCGTGCCGGGCCCTGCCGTACCGCTTGAAACCGGTCCCGACCACCCATTACCAGCCGGGTGTGCCGCGGCCGTCGGGCCCCGTCCGGTCGAGACCGGACGGGGCCCATGGATCACAGGCGACGACCGGGGGCGAGCCGGGTGGGATCCTCGCCGAGGCGACCGGCGCCCTTGACGGACTTGCCGTCGTTAGCCTTGACGCCCGCCGTGCTGGCCGTGCCGCCGAGCCGAGTGATCATGGCGTCGGCGTCCCGGACCAGGGTGTCCCGGATCTCCGCCTCGCCGACCAGCGTGGCGTCGCCGGCCAGCGTCCGGAACGCGGTGAGCTGGTTGATCGCCCGCTTGTCGTTGCCAGCCGCCTCGGCCGTACGGGCGTTGCCCAGCCGCTTCGACAACTGGTCGTACGCCTTGTTCGACAGGCGTCCGGTCACCTTGAACCGGTCCAGCAGGTTCTGCATGTCCCGGAACGAGGTGGTGACGAAGAACCGGACCGACGTGGTGGTGGCGTTACCCGCCTTGTCGGTCGCGGTCACGGTCAGCTCGTGCAGGCCCAACGGCAGCTCGTACATCGCCTGAAGCGTGCCGCTGGCGTACGGCCGGCCGTTGAGCGTGCCGACCACGGTGGCGATGCCGGAGGTCGGGTCGACCGCCTGCCAGGAGACCCGCACGTCCTGGCTGTCGCCGTAGAGCTGGCCGTCGGCGATGCCGGAGACGAGCAGGGTCGGCTTCGTGCCGTCGATGCGTACCACCGCCGACTTCAACGTCTCCACGTGGCCGAGCTTGTCGGTGGCTCGGTACAGCAACTCGTGGAGGCCGTCACCGCTGATCTCCACCGGGTCGGTGTACGGCGTCCAGTCACCGCCGTCGAGCGACCATTCCAGCAGCTCCACCCCGGAACCGGCATCGGTCGAGGTGAGCACCACCGGGATGGCGCCGTCATGCCAACCCTCGTCGTTCGCCGGAGCGAACGTCGCGGTGCTGACCGGTGCCGTGGTGTCGATCTTGACGGTTACCGTCTTGGTCTCCTCCACGTTGCCGGCCTCGTCGACGGAACGGAACCGCAGCTCGTGTTCGCCGTCCCCGGTCACCTGCACCGGGTCGGTGTAGGTGGTCCACTCGGTGGCCTCACCGAGCTGGTACTCGGTGCGGGCCACCCCGCTGCCGCCGTCGGCATCGGTGGCGGAGAGCGTGACGGTCACCGGACCGGCGTGCCAGCCGTCGACCGGCGTACCGGACACCTCGGCGGTGGTCACCGGCGCCACGGTGTCGCTCGGCACCTCCTCCGCGGAGAACCGGAAGTAGTCGAACGACGCCACCTTCGAGGCGGTCTGGTTGCCGCTGAGGGTGAACACGCCCACCTTCGGGGTCGCCCCCACGGCCGCGTTGACCAGTTCGGTCAACGCCGTCCAGGTGGTGCCGTCCGCCGAGTACGACGCGGTGAAGGTGTCACCGGCGCGCGACACCCGCAGGTACCACTCGGACGAGGTCAGGTTCTCCGCCCCCGGCTGGGGATCCTGGATCGATCCGTCGATCTCGCTGCGGAACTCGATCCGCCGGGACACCGGCTGGCCGGCCTGGTTGTCCACGACGAAGTCGAACTTGAGGTAGTTGTCGTCGTCGCCGTACACGATCAGACCCGCCTGCTGGTACTGCTCGTCCAGCAGACTGCCGTCGATCTTGGTTTCCATCGTCCAGTCGCCGGTCGGGGCGTTCTGCAGGATGAAGTTCGTCGGATCGGTGTTGTTGGTGCCGTAGATGTCACCGTTGGGCACGTCGACGTAGAGCTTCCCACCGCTGACCCGGTAGGCGCTCGGGTCCTCCCGCAGGATCGCGTTCCACCGGCACTTGTCCAGCGAGATTCCGTCGAAGTCGTCGGACGGGTCGACCGGCCCGGCCGGCTCGTCCGGCACCACCTGGAACCAGTCGAACGCGGCATCCACGACGGGGGCGTCGGTGCCACCGTTGAGGGCGAACAGGCCGATCCGCGGGTTCTCGATGCCGGCCAGCTCGGCGGAGCGCCCGACCGGGCTGTAGGTCTGCCCGTCGGCCGACATCTCCGCGGTCAGGTTGGTGCCGTCGCTGCTGATCCGCAGGTAGACGGTGTCACCCTCGGGCGCGGCGACGTTGTCGTCACTGTCGTTGCGCGGTGTGCCGGCAGTCTCCCGGAGGAACTCCACCCGCCGGCTGCCGTTGTAGAGCAGGTCGACCTTGGCGTAGTTGTCGTCGTCGCCGTAGACGATCAGACCGGCCTGCTGGTAGGTGGCCGTCACCGGGACAGTGACCTTCGTGGTCGCCTGCCAGGCACCCGTCGGCGCGGGCTGGAGCACCAGGTTTGTCGCGTCGTTGCGGCTGCCGTAGAGGTCACCGGCCTCGGTGGGAAGTCGCAGCGCGCCGTCGGAGACGGACAGGAGCTGGTTCTCCCGCACCACGCTGCTCCACCGGTCGCGGTTGAGCGTGTCGCCGTCGAAGTTGTCCGAACGTGCCCCGAGGCAGGAGGTGTTCGGCGATTCGACCCGGACGGGCACGGTGGCGTACGACCGGGCACCCCGACTGTCGGTCACCGTCAGGGTGGCGGTGAAGTTGCCGGGCGCGGCGTAGGTGTGCTCGGCGTTCAGCGTGTCGGCCGTGTCACCGTCACCGAAGTCCCACTCGTACGTCAGCGGGGTGTCGCCCTCGGGGTCGGTGGCCGTACCGCTGAACGCGACGGTGAGCGGCGCGGTGCCGGTGGTCGGCGTGGCGGTGGCGGTGACGACCGGCGGCGCGTTGTCGGTCACGCCCTTGCCGAGGAAGTCGATCCAGTTGACGTTGAACAGGCTCGCCGTGCCGCCGGCCGGGTCACGGGCGACGAAGAACAGCTTGCCGTTCGAGTCGGCCTCCGCCGGCACCTCCGCGGTGACGTCGGTGTACGCCTGCCAGTCTCCGGTGCCCGGTACGACGACGGAGGTGACCAGCGGACCGTCGGCGGCACCGGCGCGGACCTCAAGTCGGCCGCCGGAGTTGGCCGAGGCCACCCGGAACCGGATCGACTCGATGCCGGTCAGGCTCGCCGGCTCGATCGACCACCAGTCGCCGTCCTCGATGAAGCCGATGTTGTCACCACCGCCGGCGCTGTCGCCGCTGGCTTCCTTGCCCACTCCCGGGTCACCGCTGCCGACGCCGTCCGCCAGCCGGCCGGTGTTGGAGTAGTACTCGGCCTGCTTGCGCTTGGGCTGGAGGATCTCCAGGGCCCGACCGGTGAGCGGGTTGGCGTCACCGGAGCCGCCCTTGTCGGTGTAGGTCGCCTCCAGCACGGTGAACACGTTCGCCTCGGCGCCGTGCCCGGCGGCGAGCTGGGTCTGCACCACGCCCTCGCAGCCGGTGTGCTGCTCCAGCGGGTGGGCGTGTTCGTCGTGGCCGAGGAGGACCTGGAGTTCGACGTCGTCGCAGTCGATCTCGCCGTCCTCCGGGTCGGTCACCTTGATGGTGTATTTGACCTGGTCACCCCAGTCGAAGAAGCCGCCGTCCGGCGGGAACTCGATGGTGACCGTCGGTACGGTGTTGCCGACCGTGACCGGCACGTTCGCCACCGCGGTGCGCCCCTTGGGGTTGGTCACAGTGAGCTGGGCGTTGTAGTTGCCCGCCGAGGCGTACGTGTGGGTGGGGTTGGCCTCGTCAGAGGTGTCGCCGTCGCCGAACGTCCAGGCGTAGGTGAGCGCACCGCCGTCCGGGTCACGGGACCCGGCGCTGGAGAAGCTGACGGTCAGCGGTGCCGGCCCGGAGGTGGGGTCGGCGCTGGCCACCGCGATCGGGGCCCGGTCACCGGCGATGTAGTCGATCCGGTAGACGCCGGAGTTGTCGTTGTTGCCGCCGAAGCCGCTGCCCCACTCGATCATGTAGAGCGCGCCGTCGGGGCCGAACTCGAAGTCCATCGGCCGGATGAAGCTCATCCCGTCCAGCAGCCGGTTGATGTCCACCAGGGACTTGCCGTCCGAGGTGACCTGCATGGTGTACATCCGCGACTGGTTCCACTCACCGAGCAGCGCCTTGCCGTCGAAGTACGCCGGCCACTTGCGGTTGGAGTCGAGGTCGGCGTCGTACCGGTAGACCGGGCCGCCCATCGGCGCGCCGCCGCCACCGATCTCGGGGAAGAGCGGGTTGGCGGCGTAGCCGTAGTCGACGGTGGCCGCGATGGCCGGCGGCAGGTTGGTCAGGCCGGTGTTGTTGGGCGAGTCGTTGACCAGGTTCGCGCAGTCGAACTTGGCGCCGCTCGGCCCGGACGGGAACTGGTAGTCGTTGTACGCCTTGTTGGCGCCGTGGCAGTACGGCCAGCCGAAGTTGCCGGGCCGGTCGACGATGTTCCACTCGACCAGGCCCTCCGGGCCCCGGTTCGGGTTGGCGGAGTTGGCGTCCGGCCCGTAGTCGGCCACGTAGAGCACGTTCGTGGCGAGGTCGATGCCGATCCGGAACGGGTTCCGGAAGCCCATCGCGTAGATCTCAGGACGGGTCTTCTCGGTGCCCGGCGGGAACAGGTTGCCCTCCGGGATGGTGTACGTCCCGTCGTCCTCCGGGTGGATCCGGATCACCTTGCCGCGCAGGTCGTTGGTGTTGCCGGAGCTGCGCTGCGCGTCGTAGTCGGCGCGGCCGGGCCGCTCGTCGATCGGGGTGTACGCGTCCGACGAGAACGGATTGGTGTTGTCTCCGGTGGCCAGGTAGAGGTTGCCGGCCGAGTCGAAGACCATCGTCCCGCCCGCGTGGCAGCAGGTGTTGCGCTGCGTGTCGACCCGCAGCACCTGCTGCTCGCTCGCCGGGTCGATCGTGTCGCCGGAGACGGTGAACCGGGACAGCAGGTTACGCGCGATCCCGTCGTTCGGGGCGTAGTAGAGGTACACCCAGTTGTTGGTGGCGAAGTTCGGGTCGAGCCGGATGCCGATCAGGCCGTCCTCGTTGCCGGTGAAGACGTCGAGGTCGATGGCGGTGACGGTGTTGCCGGTGTCCGGTTTGATGATCTGGACCCGGCCGTCGCGCTCGATGTAGAAGACCCGGCCGTCGGGGGCGATGTCCAGCTCCATCGGGTTGCTGGTGTTGCTGTCCAGCGTCACCTTCTCGAAGCTGGCGGTCAGCGACGCCCCACAGTCGGCTCCCTCGCTCCCGGCTGCGGTGCGGATGCCGCCGAGCAGATGGGTGCGGAAGTTCGGTTCGGCGTACGACTCGTGGGTGTGGCCGCCGCCGGTGTACCAGGCGCGACCGCCGTCGTAGTCCTGGCACCAGGCGATCGGGTGGTCATGCCCCATCGCGCCCGAACCCGGGTTGTAGCTGTTCTCGTCGAGGGTGGCCAGCACGTGCACCGCGCCACGCGGGTTGGTGCGGTAGTTGTACCACTCGTCGAACCGGGACCAGCGTTCCGGCAGGTGGGCGGTGGAGGGGTGCGCCGGATCCTCGACCTTGACGGTGGCCGTCTGGTTGGCCGGGTGGCTGTTGAAGTACGCACCGACCAGTTCGCCGTACCAGGCCCAGTTGTACTCGGTGTCGGAGGCGGCGTGGATGCCGGCGTAGCCGCCACCGGCCTGGATGTAGCGTTCGAACGCGGCCTGCTGGTCGGTGTTGAGCACGTCACCGGTGGTGGAGAGCCAGATCACCGCCTGGTAGCGGGCGAGGTTGGCATCGGTGAAGGCGGCGCCGTCCTCGGTGGTGTCGACGGTGAAACCGTGCTCCGCACCGAGTTGCTGGATGGTGGCGATGCCGGTGGGGATGGAGTCGTGGCGGAAACCGGCGGTCTTGGAGAAGACCAGGACCGCGAAGTCGTCGGCCGCGGCTGCGGGCTGGACCTGCTGGACGGGTGCGCGCTGCGCCATGGTCTCGGTGCTCGGCGCGGCCTGGGCGGCAGGAACGCCGACAAGGCCGGTCGCGGCGAGGCCGAGGGTGAGTAGCGCGGCGGTGATGGGTACGCGGGCACGGGGTGTTCGGAGCACTCCGGTCTCCTCTGTCCTTGTTGGACGTGAGTCGCGGGGGCCGGCTCGCCGAAGACCGTCCCAGGTGGAGCTGGTCCGGCCACCGTGCCGAATGGTGTCCGTCCCAGCATTATGTCGAGTCGCTAAACAATTTATTTCGGTTAAAACGATTTATGGCAAGGCTTCGATGTATAACGTTTCAGTAAATACGGGCGACATTCCCGTACAGTCCGTCCAAAGCGCCGCGAGCGCCGGCCCGCACCTCCGGCGGAGGTACGGGCCGGCGATGTCGACCAACTACCCGGGCGTGAGCCGGAAGTAGTCGAACGCGGCCGTCTTCGAGGCGGTCTGGTTGCCACCGAGAGTGAACAGACCCACCTTCGGAGTCGTCCCGACCGCGGTGCTCGTCAACGTCCCCAGGGTCGTCCAACTCGTGCCGTCGGCCGAGTACGCGGCGGTGAAGGTGCTTCCGCTACGCGACACCCGCAGGTGCCAGATCCCCTGGGTCAGGCCGGTCGCCTGCGGCTGCGTACTTTGCACCGTTCCGCCGATCTCGCTGCGGAACTCGATCCGCCGCGAGACCGTCTGACCGGCCGCGTTGTCCGTCACGTAGTCGAACTTCAGGTAGTTGTCGTCGTCGGCGTACACCAGCAGACCCGCCTGCTGGTACTGCTCGTTGAACAGACTGCCGTCGACCCGGGTCTGCATCGTCCAGTTCCCGGCCGGGCTGTTCTGCAGGATGAAGTTCGTCGGCCCGGTGTTGCCGGTGCCGTAGATGTCACCGTTCGGCACGTCGATGCGCAACGAGCCGTCGGTCACCCGGTACCGGGTCGAATCCTCCCGCACGATGGCGTTCCACCGGCACTTCTCCAGGCTGCCGCCGGTGAACTCGTCCGACGGTGCGACGACTGCCGTGGTGACCTCCGGGGTGACCCGGAACCAGTCGAACGCGGCGTTCACCACCGGCGCGGTGGTGCCGCCGTTGAGGGCGAAGAGGCCGATCCGGGGGTTGGTGATCCCGGCCAGCGTGGCGGACCGGCCGACCGGGGTGAAGGTCTGCCCGTCGGTCGAGTAGGCGGCGGTCAGATTCGTCCCGTCGCTGGTCAGTCGCAGATGGATGGTGTCACCGGTGGGAGCTGCCGTGGAATCCGTGCTCTCGTTGCGCGGCGTCCCGGCGCTCTCCCTGATGAACTCCACCCGGCGGCTGCCACCGTAGAGCAGGTCCAGCTTGGCGTAGTTGTCGTCGTCGCCGTAGAGGATCAGACCGGCCTGCTGGTAGTCGGCCCGGGCCGCCAGGGTGACCCGGGTGGTCGCCTGCCAGGCCCCGCCGGGCGCGGGCTGGAGCACCAGGTTGGTGGCGTCGTTGCGGGTGCCGTACAGGTCACCCGCCGAGGTGAGCAGTCGCAGCGAACCCTCGGAGACCGAGTACGACTGGTCCTCCCGTACCACGCTCGTCCACCGCTGGCGATCCAACGCGCTGCCGGTGAACTCGTCGGACCGCTGCGGCCCCTGCTCGGCCTGGCAGGGGTTGTCCGCCCCGTCGACCCGGATCTGCACGCTGGCCTGCCCCCGGGCACCCCGACTGTCGGTGACCGTCAGGGTCGCGGTGTAGCTGCCCGGCGTGGTGTACGTGTGGGTGGCGTTGAGCGTGGTCGCGGTGGCACCGTCACCGAAGTCCCAGGCGTACGTCAGGGGCGTGTCCCCGTCCGGGTCAGTAGCCGTACCGGTGAAGGTCACGGCCAGTGGTGCGGTCCCGCTGGTCGGGGTGGCCGTGGCGGTGACCGTCGGTGGGGCGTTGCCGCTCACCCCGGGGCCGACGAAGTCCATCCAGTTGACGTTGAACAGGGTGCCGGAGCCCCGGTTCGGGTCGCGGGCGACGAAGAAGAGCTTGCCCTCTGCGGCGGCGCCGTTCGGTATCTGCGCGGTGACGTCGGTGTACGTCTGCCACCCCCCGGTGCCGGCCACGGTGGCGGTGGTGATCAGTGGCCCGTCGGCGGCTCCGGCGCGGACCTCGATCCGGCCACCGGACGTGGCCGAGGCGACCCGGAACCGGACCGAGGTGATGCCGGTCAGGCTGGCCGGATCGACCGACCACCAGTCGCCGTCCTCGATGAAGCTGATGTTCTGCCCGCCGCCGGCGGTGTCCCCGGTGGTCTCTCGCTGCACCCCGGCGGTGCCACCTCCGGTGGCGCCCGCCACCCGGCCGGTGGCCGAGAAGTACTCGGCCTCCTTGCGCTTGGGCTGAAGGATCTTCAACGCCCGGCCGGTCTGCGGCTCGGCCCCGTCGGCTCCGCCCCGGTCGGTGTAGGTCGCCTCCAGCACGGTGAAGACGTTGGCGTCCGCTCCGTGGCCGTCGGCGAGTTGGGTCTGCACCGTGCCGGTGCAGCCGGTGTGCCGTTCCAGCGGGTGGGCGTGCTCGTCGTGGCCGAGGAGGACCTGGAGTTCGACGTCGTCGCAGTCGATCGTGCCGTCCTCCGGGTCGGTCACCTTGATGGTGTAGGCGACCTGGTCACCCCAGGCGAAGAAGCCGCCGTCCGGCGGGAACTCGATGGTGACGGTCGGTGCGGTGTTGCCGACGGTGATCGGCACGTTCGCGACCGCGGTCCGTCCCGCCGGGTTGGTGACCCGGAGCTGTGCCGTGTAGCTGCCGGACCGGGCGTACGTGTGGGTCGGGTTGGCCTGGGTGGAGGTGCCGCCGTCGCCGAACGTCCAGGCGTAGGTGAGCGCTCCGCCGTCGGGGTCGCGGGAGCCGGCGCTGGAGAAGGTGACGGCGAGCGGTGGCGCTCCGGAGGTCGGGTTCGCCGAGGCGACCGCGACCGGGGCGCGGGCACCGGCGGTGTAGTCGATCCGGTAGACCCCGGAGTTGTCGTTGTCGCCGCCGAAGCCGCTGCCCCACTCGATCAGGTACAACGCGCCGTCGGGGCCGAACTCCATGTCCATCGGCCGGACGAAGGTCATCTGGTCGAGGATCCGGTTGATGTCGACGAGTGTCTTGCCGTCCCGGCTGACCTGCATGGTGTACATCCGCGACTGGTTCCACTCGCCGAAGATCGACTTGCCGTCGAAGTACGCCGGCCACTGGCGACTGGAGGAGATGTTCGGGTCGTACCGGTAGACCGGACCGGCCATGGGCGCTCCACCGCCGCCGATCTCCGGGAAGCGGCTGTTGCCGCCGTAGCCGTAGTCGACTGTGGCCGGGATGGCCGCCGGCAGGTTGGTCAGGCCGGTGTTGTTGGGGGAGTTGTTCACCGGCGCGGCGCAGTCGAACTTCGCCCCGCTCGGGCCGGACGGGAACTGGTAGTCGTTGTACGCCTGGTTGTTGCCGTGGCAGTACGGCCAGCCGAAGTTGCCGGGCCGGTCGACGATGTTCCACTCGACCAGGCCCTCCGGGCCCCGGTTGGCATTGGCGGTGGTGGCGTCCGGGCCGTAGTCGGCGACGTAGAGCACGTTGGTGACCGGGTCGATGCCGATCCGGAACGGGTTGCGCAGGCCCATCGCGTAGATCTCCGGCCGGGTCCGCGCGGTGCCCGGGGCGAACAGGTTCCCGCTCGGGATGGTGTACGTTCCGTCGGCCTGCGGCCGGATCCGGAGCACCTTCCCACGCAGGTCGTTGGTGTTGCCGGCGGTGCGCTGCGAGTCGTAGTCCGCCCGCCCGGAGCGCTCGTCCAACGGGCTGTACCCGCTGGACTCGAAGGGGTTGGTGTTGTCCCCGGTGGCCAGGTAGAGGTTGCCGGCCGAGTCGAAGGTCATCGTCCCGCCCATGTGGCAGCAGGTGTTGCGCTGCGTGGGCACCTCCAGGACCACCCGCTCGCTCGACGTGCTGATCGTGTCACCGGTGACGGTGAACCGGGACAGGTAGTTGCGGGAGCCGCCCGCGCTCGGGGCGTAGTAGAGCCATATCCACCCGTTGCTGGCGAAGTTGGGGTCGAGCCGGATGCCGAGCAGCCCGTCCTCGTTGCCCGCGAAGACGCTCAGCCGCAGCGCGGTGACCGTCTGGCCGGTGTCCGGCTTGATGATCTGCACCCGGCCGTCGCGCTCGATGTAGAAGACCCGGCCGTCGGGCGCGATGTCCAACTCCATCGGGTTGCTGGTGTTGCTGTCCAGCGTCACCTTCTCGAAGCTGGCGGCCCGTCCGGCGCCACAGTCGGCGTGTACCACCCCGGCGGCGGTCTGGATGCCACCGAGCAGGTGCTGCCGGAACTCGGCGTTGGTGAAGGACTCCTGGGTGTGTCCGCCGCCGGTGTACCAGGACCGGCCACCGTCGAAGTTCTGGCACCAGGCGATCGGGTGGTCGTGGCCCATCGCCCCGCTGCCCGGGCTGTAGCTGCGTTCGTCGAGCGAGGCCAGCACCTGCACCTGACGGGCGCGGGGGTTGGTGCGGAAGTTGTACCACTCGTCGAAACGGGACCACCGGTCCGGCAGGTGCCGGGTCGACTCGTGGGTGGTGTCCTCGACCTTCACGGTGGCCGTCTGGTTGGCCGGGTGGCTGTTGAAGTAGGCACCGACCAACTGGCCGTACCAGGCCCAGTCGTACTCGGTGTCGGACGAGGCGTGCACGCCGACGTATCCGCCACCGGCACGGATGTAGCGCTCGAACGCCGCCTGCTGGCTGGCGTTGAGCACGTCACCGGTGGTCGACAACCAGATGACCGCCTTGAACCTGGCGAGGTTGGTGTCGGTGAAGGCGGCACCGTCCTCGGTGGTGGTGACGGTGAACCCGTTCGCCGTGCCGAGCTGCTGGATCGCACTGATGCCGGCCGGGATCGAGTCGTGTCGGAATCCGGCGGTCTTGGAGAAGACCAGGACGGAGTACGGCTCCGCCGCCGCGGCGACGGGGACGGCGGTCCTGGCGGCCTGGGCAGCGGCGGGGCCGCCGATCGGGGCCGGTGCGGCGGTCAGGACGAGTAAGAGGGCGAGTAGCGCCACGGTCAATGGGGCGAGCGGGGCTCGCCGCCGACGGTGTCGGGGCACGAAGATCTCCTCTGTCGATGGGACGGGTCGGAGTGGACGGCGGTGGTCACTCCGTCGGTCCGAGCGCCCATACCTGAGCGAGGTCTGGGTGGCGACAAGCCGATCCGATCATTCAATTTGTGTTCGTGAATTAAGTTCGAGCAAGGCGAACCCTTGTAACGTTTCAGTAACGAGCCGTTACCTTATTGGTGCGAGTCACTGCATATCGGTGCCATTTTTCGATCACCGAAACGCTGTGACTCGGCCCGGCAGGGTGTCGCGAGCCGGCATGACAGGGCTGTCTTCGCCCCGGCCGGCAGTGTGGGACGGGCTTGGCGGAGCCGGCGAAACGTCGTACGGTGACACCCAACGAACCCACGGGAGCCCGGTGCACCGGGCTGAGAGGGGGGCTGTGAGCCCCCGACCGTCGAACCTGATCCGGGTAATGCCGGCGCAGGGAGGAGTGTTGCCGTGCCGTCCCTGGGACGACTGCATCTGATCACCGACACCCGGCCCGGGCGGGACCCGCTCGCCGTGCTGCGTGCCGTACTGCCGGTGGCCCGCACCCAGCTGGTGGTGCAGGTCCGCGTCGAGGACACCGCGACCGACCGGCAGGCGTACGAGCTGGCCCGAGAGGTGTTGGCGCTCTGCGCGCCGTACGAGGTGCCCTGCCTGGTCAACGACCGCCTGCACGTGGCGCTGGCCACCGGTGCCGCCGGCGGTCACGTGGGTGCGGACGACCTGCCGGTGGCGGCGGCCCGGCAGGTGCTCGGCCCGGCTGCCGTGCTGGGTGCCACCGCGCGGGAACCGGCAACCGCGCTCGCGGCGGTCACCGCCGGGGCGAGCTACCTGGGCGTGGGGCCGTGCCGGGCCACCACCACCAAGGACGGGCTGCCGCCGCCGATCGGTGTGGCCGGCGTACGGGCGGTGGCCGGGGCGGTCGCCGTGCCGGTGATCGCCATCGGTGGGGTGACGGCGGCGGACGTGCCGCCGTTGCGGGCCGCCGGGGCGTACGGGGTGGCGGTGGTCGGTGCGCTCTCCGCAGCCGCCGATCCCGCCCGCGCCGCCGAGGAGCTGCTCCGGGGGCTTTCGTGTTAGGAAGGGGCCCTTCCTCTACCGGAGGCGTTAACAAGGTGCCCTTCCTTGCTCCGGATGTGGCGGTGGTGGGGGCGGGTCCGGTAGGGCTGGCGATCGCCTGGCGGTGTGCCGCCCGCGGGTTGCGGGTGGTCGTGCACGACCCGACGCCCGGGTCAGGTGCCTCGCACGTGGCCGCCGGAATGCTGGCGCCGGTCGCCGAGGCGTACTTCGGCGAGCAGGAGCTGACCGGTCTGCTCACCGAGTCGGCCGGCCGCTGGCCCGAGTTCGCCGTCGAACTGACCGAGGCGGCCGGTACCGACATCGGCTACCGGACCGAGGGCACGCTGGTGGTCGGGCTCACCGCCGACGACCTCGCGGAGGCACGCCGGCTCTGGGCGTACCAGCAGGGTCTGGGGTTACCGGTGACGCCGCTGCGCCCGTCACAGCTACGCGAGCGTGAGCCGGCGCTGGCACCCCGGGTGCGTGGCGGCGCACTCGCCGCCACCGACCATCAGGTCGATCCGCGCCGGCTGGTGCCGGCGCTGCGGCTGGCGGCGGAGCGGGCCGGAGCGGTGCTGGTCACCGAGCCGGTGCGCCGACTGTCCGACGTCACCGCCGGCGTGACGGTGGTCGCCGCCGGTTGCGGGGTCGCGGCACTGACCGGCCTGCCGGTCCGTCCGGTGAAGGGGCAGGTGCTGCGGCTGCGTGCGCCCGATGGCGCGCCGCCAGGCTTTCGGCACGTGATCCGGGGGTACGCCGACGGCGAGCAGGTCTACCTGGTGCCGCGGCACAGCGGCGAGGTGGTCGTCGGCGCGACCGTCGAGGAGCGCTCCGACCTGGATGTCTCCGCCGGAGCGGTGCTGCGACTGCTCCGGGCCGCCGTCGACCTGCTGCCCGAGATCGCCGAGTACGACCTGGTGGAGACCTCGGCAGGGCTGCGTCCGGGCACGCCGGACAACGCCCCGATGTTGGGCCCGTTGCCGGGGCACCCGGACGTGCTGGTCGCCGCCGGTCACCATCGGCACGGCATCGTGCTCACCCCGGTCACCGCAGACCTGATCACCGATCTGATCTGTGGAGGCGGCAGTTCTCCGCCGCTGCTCGCGCCGTTCCGACCGGAGCGGTTCGCCAACCTGCCGGGCGTCGTGGCTGCGACCGCTGTCGGCAACACCTTCCAGCCATCGACGGAGGTCGACTCGTGGAACTGACGGTTAACGGTGCCGGGCGCAGCCTGCCGGACGGGTTGACGGTGGCCGATCTGGTCCGCGACGTCACCGGCCAGCAGCGGGGCGTGGCAGTGGCGGTCAACGGCGAGGTGGTGCCGCGTACCGGCTGGCCGGCGACGGTGCTCCGTGGCGGTGACCGGGTCGAGGTGCTCAGCGCCGCCCAGGGCGGGTGACTCGGATGGACAACGAGGCGACCGGCTTCGAGCTGGGCGGGGTGCGGTTCACCTCGCGGTTGATCCTCGGTACCGGCGGTGCGGCCAACCTGCACGTGCTGGAGCAGGCGATCCGGGCATCGGGCACCGAGTTGGTCACCCTGGCACTGCGCCGGGTGGAGAGTGTGCCGGGTGGCTCGGGCGGCTTGCTGGACCTGCTCGACCGATGTGGTGTACGGCTGCTGCCCAACACCGCCGGCTGCTACACGGCGAGTGAGGCGGTGAAGGTGGCCCGGCTGGCCCGGGACGCGTTCGAAACCGACTGGATCAAGCTGGAGGTGATCGGCGACGAGCGGACGCTGCTGCCCGACGGGGTCGAACTGCTGCGTGCCGCCGAGGAACTGGTCGACGAGGGGTTCACCGTGTTGCCGTACACCTCCGACGATCCGGTGCTGGCGCGGCGCCTGGCCGACGTGGGCTGCGCGGCGGTGATGCCGGCCGGTGCGCCGATCGGCTCCGGCTTGGGGATCAACAATCCGCACCACATCCGGCTCATTCGGCAGGACGTCGCCGTGCCGGTGATCCTGGACGCCGGCATCGGCACCGCCTCCGACGCGGCGCTCGCCATGGAGCTGGGCTGCGACGCGGTGTTGCTGGCCAGCGCGGTGACCCGGGCGGCGGACCCGGTGGCGATGGCCACCGCGATGCGGTACGCCATCGAGGCCGGCCGGCTCGCCCACGCCGCCGGTCGCATCCCGCGCCGCTTCCACGCCCTCGCCTCCACTCCCGACGAAGGTCGTCCCGACCTGTGACCGCGCGGTCCGAATCCGTGGATCTTGGTGCGGAACTGCCCCGTGAAGGGCGATTTCCGACCAAGATCCCGCCGATCTCCGGTGTCGTCGTGTTGACGGACCGGCGGGTGGCACGGGGTGGGCTGATTCGAGTGGTGGCGGCGGCGGTGGCCGGGGGAGTGCGGTGGGTGGTACTGCGGGAGAAGGACCTGCCGCGCGTCGAGCGCCTCGCCCTCGCCGTCGAGCTGCGGTCGATCCTGGACGAGGCCGGCGCAACCCTGATCGTCGCCGGTTCGGACCCGCTGCTGGACGCCGATCCCAACCGCTGCCCGATCGCACTGCACCTGCCGGCTGCTGGCCCGTACCCGCCGCCCGCCGCCGACCTGGTCGGCCGCTCCTGCCATGACGCGGCCGAACTGGGCCGCCTCACCACCGAGGACTACGTCACCCTCTCGCCGGTCTTCCCCACCCGGACCAAGCCGGGCTACGGCCCGCCCCTGCTGCCCGAAGGGCTGGCCGAGCTGGTCCGGCGGAGCCCGGTGCCGGCCCTGGCCCTCGGCGGCATCGAAACCCCCGATCAGGTACGCGCCTGTGTCCGGGCCGGAGCCACCGGAGTGGCAGTCCTCGGCACCATCATGCGGGCTGACGATCCACACCAGACAGCCGCCGCCCTGACCGCCGCCTTCCCCGACCACCCGGCCCCCGCCCCTCCCCCCGGCACGTCCGACCGGGCCCACCACGACGCGGCTGTGGCCGACCGTGCCCACCACGACGGGGCTGCGGCCGACCGTGCCCACGCCGACCCGACGCCCCCAAGCCCCCCAGCCGGCACGTCCAACCGAAGGTCACCCACGACGGGGCTGTGGCCGACCGTGCCCACGCAGGGATCAAGCCTGACCGCCCGGAGTGGGCACGGTCGGCCACAGCCCCCACCGCAACCACAACCACAACGACAAAGGACGTGACGTGACCCCCACCACCGTGCTCACCGTCGCCGGTTCCGACTCCGGTGGCGGCGCCGGCATTCAGGCCGACCTGAAGGTCTTCGCCGCGCTCGGCGCGTACGGCACGAGTGTGCTCACGGCCGTGACCGCGCAGAACACCCGGGGCGTGGACGCGGTGCTGCCGCTGCCGCCGCAATGTGTCACCGACCAGCTCGACAGCGTGCTGTCGGACTTCGCGGTGCGGGCGGTCAAGACCGGAATGCTGGGCACCCCGGCCGTGGCGACCGCGATCGCCGACGCGGCGGCGGCCGGCCGGCTACCGCAACTGGTCGTCGACCCGGTGCTGGTGGCCACCAGCGGGCACCAGCTCGGCGTGGTGGAGGCGGTGGAGCGGCTGCTGCCGTACGCCCGGTTGGCGACACCGAACAGCGCGGAGGCAGCAGCTCTCACCGGGGCAGCCGTGACGGACGTGGCGGAGATGGTCACGGCGGCGCAGGCCCTCGCGTCCGGTGGACCGGAGTGGGTGATCGTCACCGGTGGCGACGTGGACGCCGGTGCGGAGTCGGTGGATGTGCTGCACGGCCCGGACGGGACGACGGTGCTGCGTGCCCCTCGGGTGTCGACCCGGCACACCCATGGCACCGGCTGTTCGTTCTCGGCGGCGGTGACGGTGCGGCTGGCGATGGGTGATCCGGTGCCGGCAGCGGTCGGGGCCGCGAAGGAGTACGTGACTCGCGCGCTGACCGGCGCGCGTGACTGGGAACTGGGCGCGGGACGCGGACCGATGGACCACTTCGGCTGGTCCGCCTGATCAAGGAGGCTGCATGCAGGCACGTCGCAAGGTGTACGTCGAGGGGTCCCGACCGGACATCCGGGTGCCGTTCGCGGAGGTGGAACTGACCGGGGACAACCCACCGGTACGGCTCTACGACACCTCCGGGCCGGGCTCTGATCCCGAGGTCGGGTTGTCGCCGTTACGGGGACCGTGGATCGCCGAGCGGGCCGACGTGGCGCCGGTACGGGGTGCCGGGACGCCACTGGCCGGGTCGGACGGCAAGCGGCCGACGCAGCTCAGGTACGCGCGTGCCGGTGTCGTGACGCCGGAGATGGAGTTCGTCGCGATCCGGGAGGGAATGGCACCGGAGTTCGTCCGGGACGAGATCGCGGCGGGGCGGGCCGTGTTGCCGCTCAACGTCAACCACCCGGAGTGCGAGCCGGCGATCATCGGTAAGGCGTTCCTCGTCAAGGTCAACGCGAACATCGGCACCTCGGCGGTGACCTCCTCGGTGGCCGAGGAGGTGGAGAAGCTGACCTGGGCCACCCGGTGGGGTGCGGACACCGTGATGGACCTGTCGACCGGCAAGCGGATCCACGAGACCCGCGAGGCGATCGTGCGCAACTCCCCGGTGCCGATCGGCACGGTACCGATCTACCAGGCCCTGGAGAAGGTCGGCGGTGATCCGGTGAAGCTGACCTGGGAGGTGTTCCGGGACACCGTCGTCGAGCAGGCCGAGCAGGGCGTGGACTACATGACGGTGCACGCCGGGGTGCTGCTGCCGTACGTGCCGTTGGCGGTGGACCGGGTCACCGGCATCGTGTCGCGGGGTGGCTCGATCATGGCGGCCTGGTGCCTGGCGCATCACCAGGAGAACTTCCTCTACACGAACTTCCGGGAGCTATGCGAGATCCTGGCCCGCTACGACGTGACGTTCTCCCTCGGTGACGGCCTGCGGCCCGGCTCGATCGCGGATGCCAACGACGAGGCGCAGTTCGCCGAACTGCGTACGCTCGGCGAGCTGACGAAGATCGCCTGGGAGTACGACGTGCAGGTGATGATCGAGGGTCCCGGGCACGTGCCGATGCACAAGATCAAGGAGAACGTCGACCTTCAGCAGGAGTGGTGCCACGAGGCGCCCTTCTACACGCTCGGCCCGCTGACCACCGACATCGCGCCCGCCTACGACCACATCACCTCGGCCATCGGGGCGGCGATGATCGGCATGTTCGGCACCGCGATGCTCTGCTACGTCACGCCGAAGGAGCACCTCGGGCTGCCGGACCGGGACGACGTGAAGGCGGGCGTGATCGCGTACAAGATCGCGGCGCACGCGGCGGACCTGGCCAAGGGACACCCCGGCGCGCAGGCGTGGGACGACGCGCTCTCCAAGGCACGGTTCGAGTTCCGGTGGGAAGACCAGTTCAACCTCTCGCTCGACCCGGAGACCGCGCGGTCGTACCACGACGCGACGCTGCCCGCCGAGCCGGCGAAGACCGCGCACTTCTGCTCGATGTGTGGGCCGAAGTTCTGCTCGATGAAGATCACGCAAGATCTGAAGGAGTACGCCGCCCGGGGCATGCAGGACAAGTCCGACGAGTTCGTCGCCTCCGGCGGGAAGGTCTATCTGCCGCTGGCCTGAGCGGGCGGGTGAAGTGTCGCCGCCCCATGACCCCTGCCGTGATCATCGACGGTGAACGCGCCGTACCCTCGTGGGAAGGTGACGTCGGCAGGGGTGTGGGGCCTCAGCGCCGGTGGTGCCGCCCGGTCGACCGCAGGGAGCGGCGCGGCTCCTTCGGGGGCGTCGTCTCGTCGTCGTCCAGCGGTCGGCTGAGGCCGGCGACCCAGTCGACGTACTCCTCGTCCTGAGCCGCCAGCGGCTCGTCGTGCTCGGTCGTGGCGTCCTCTCCGGAGCGGGGCCGGCCCCGTCGGAACAGCCCGCGTCGGCCCTTCTCCGGTTCGCCGTCCGGCTGGACGTCCTCGGCCCGGACGGCGGGTGGTTTCGTGAAGGCGGCCGACAGGTCCCGGGCGGTGGCCGCCGTCTCGATGGAAACCTCCGGGGTCTCCGGAACAGCCGCTGCGATGCCGGGCGCGGCAGACGTGTCGGGCCCGGCCGTCGCCCGGCCGAGTTCCGGCAGCGCGAACCGTTGCCGGGGCCGAGGCGTCGCCTCCGGTGACACCTCCTCCGCCTCCCCGCCTCCGGCATCCACCGCTGGTGCTGGCTCGACGGTCGGCGTGTCCGGCACCGCCGGTGTCGCGGGTGTCGCGGGTGGCGGGACCGCCGCCGGGGTCGGTGTCCGGGGCCCGCGGGTGCGTCGGGGCGTCGGGGTCTTTCCGGTGGGTGCCACCGGAGCTTCCGGCTCCATCGTGACGGGTGTCGGTCGGGGAAGGTCACTGCCGTCGCCGACCGGCGTCGGATCGACGGCCGCATCCGGCTTCCCGTCGGTTCCCGCCGCGGGCTGTCCACCGAACTGCGGCCCGGCCGGCTCACGCGGTCCCTCTCCGCGGTGCGGTCCCTCCTCGTCGGGTGACCGGTCGGTGGCGTCGGTGCGCCTCACAGGCTCGTCCGCGTGCTCCGTACCGTCGTCCGCCCGGTCGCCCTCGGCGCCGTCGTCGACCTGCTCGTGGTTGTCGGTGGTGGCGTCGTTGTCGACGGATCGCACGTCGTTTCCGGGTTGCCCGCTGTCGGTGCGCCCCACGGCGACCGGCGGTGCGGCTGGCGGTGGTGTGGCGGCGGCTGGCGGTGGTGCGGTGACGGCGGCTACCTGGCTGCGGGTGTCCGCATCGCTGGCGGTCGGCGTGGCCGCGGCGGCGGTTGGGTCGGTGTGCGCGACCGGCCAGTGCCAGTGCGGCGGTGAGCCGTCCGAGGCGGCGGCGCGGGCGTCGCCGGTCGGACGGGCGGCCTCGGTGTCGCTGTCGACGACGACCGGGGTGGCCGACGTGTCGGTCGGGGCACTGGTCGAGGGAGGCAGCGCGGGGGTCGCGGGCAGCGGTTGGAGGATGGCGGTCGGCTCGATAACTGTCGACTCGGCGGTCGTCCTGCTGGCGGGCGTGGCGGCCCGGTGGCTGAACCGGTCGGGGAGCGTCCAGGGCAGCAGAGCTGCGGCGGCCGAACCGAGCGCACCGACCAGCACCGCGATCAGCGCTCCGTAGTAGGGGGTCAACTGGTACCGGTCGCCCGCGTCGCCCGGGCCGGCGGCCAGGTAGGCAAAGGCCACCAGCACCGGTCCGGCGACCCCACTCGGCCCGCTGACCAGCGGGGGATGCCCACGCCACCGGGCCACGGCCGCGGTCGCCGCGCCGGCCAGCAGCGTCACCATCGGCAGGATCAGCAGCGCCAGTTGCTGCGCGGTGCCGGCGGCGAGCCAGGTCGGCTCCAGCACGCCGAGGCGCACCGGGGTCAGTGGTCCGCTCGCCCCCAGCGACGGCAGCACCGAGAGCAACGCGAGCAGCCAGACCACTGCGGCCACCGCGGCCATGTTCCAGGCCAGCGGCGGCCGGACCAGCACGGCCACAGCGGCACCGGCACCGACCACCGCGCCGAGAACGGCGCAGATGGCCACGGCCCAGACCGGGTCGACCGAGATGAGTTCCGCGTTGCGGGCCGGCTGCATGCACAGCGGGGCCACGACAGTGGCGCCCAGGGCGGCGCCGCCCGCGACGGCGAGCTGTCGGGGGGTGCCGGTGAGTTGCCCACCGTGACGGACCAGCCGCTCGGTCAGCATGGCACCGATCACGGCGGCGTTCATGGCGAACCAGCCGACCCAGACGAGCTGTGCCGGCCACTGGTTGATGCTCGCGCCGGTGAAGGTGCCGGTGAGCCGGACGATGCCGAAGCCGAAGGCGAGGCCGAGCTGCCCGGCCCCGGCCAGCAGGCTAACGCCGAACGCGGTGAACAGTAGTCGGCTCGATGTCCGATGGGCCATGACGGGCACGTTACGGTCCGTTGCCACCAATCGCCACCGGCACGCCGTGAACGGACGTACGACCTGGTCGCGGCGGGTCTACTTGAGCTCTACCAGCCGGGCCAGATATGTCGTGTCCCCGACGTTGGTGAGCATGTGCACCGCCCCCGGATCGCGGTAGACCACGCCACCGGTCGGCTCGTCGGCGTCGATCCGCACGCCGTCGACGGTCTGAATGACGTTCTTCGCGCCCTGGACGGCCACCACGAGATAGGGGTGGTCGTGGCGGTGCAGCGGCTGGCGCTCGCCGGGCTCCAGCCGGATGTGCCAGACCCGGACCCGGTCGTTCTCCAGAACGATCTCCTGCCCCACCGGGCCGAGTACGGGCTCGAACGTGGAAAGGTCGGACGGCGTCTCGGTCATCGGATTCCATCCAGTCGGGGGAGCACCTCGGCGGCGATCAGCTCCAGGTGGTCCAGGTCGGTGAGGTCGATCAGGCGTAGGTGCACCCGGGTGGTGCCGATCGCCGCGAACTCGCCGATCCGGTCGATCAGCTGCTGCGGCGAGCCGACCACCGGGTCCTCGGGCGGCAGGGCGCTCTTGACGTGCAGTGGCGCCGCCCGGCGTCGAGCTTCGCTGTCGGTGCGTCCGATCGCCACCACGATGCCAGCGGAGAGCGTCAACGGCGGTCGCCCGCTGCCGGCCCGGTCGACCCGTTGACACGCCTCCTGCACCCGCCCGTACGCCTCGCGGGCCTGCTCGACGCTGGTGAAGGGGACGTTGAACTCGTCGGCGTACCGGGCGGCGAGCTCCGGGGTGCGCTTCGGGCCGCGCCCGCCGATGATTACCGGGGGGCCCGGGGTCTGCACCGGTCTGGGCAGGGCCGGACAGTCGGTGAGCCGGTAGTGGTCACCGACGTAGTTGAAGGTCCCGCCGGACGGGGTGCGCCACAGACCGGTGATCACGTCGAGCTGTTCGGCGAGGCGGTCGAAGCGTTCGCTGGCGCCGGGAAAGGGGATGCCGTACGAGACGTGCTCCCGGGCGTACCAGCCGGCACCGATGCCCAACTCGACCCGACCGCCACTCATCTGGTCGACCTGGGCCACCATCACCGCCAGCGGACCGGGGAGCCGGAAGGTCGCCGAGGTGACCAGCGTGCCGAGCCGGATCCGGCTGGTTTCCCGGGCGAGCGCCGCCAGAGTCAGCCAGGCGTCGGTGGGTCCGGGTGGGGCGGGCTCGTCGCTCATGGCCTGGTAGTGATCGGCCCGGAGGAAGGCGTCGAAGCCGCCCTGCTCGGCGAGTTGGGCGAAGTGGAGCTGGTCATCGTAGGTAGCACCCCGGTGCGGCTCCGTGAAGACGGACACCCGCATGCTCATCGTCCCTCCGCGCCGGCTCCCGCCGGCTGGTCGCGTTCCATCAGCAGCTCGTGCAGGTCGGCACTCACCTGGGCGACCTCCGCCAGATGAGCGTTGCGACCCAGGGTGCGTGGGCGGGGAATGGTCACCTCGACGACCTTGCGGACGCGGCCGGGGCGCGGGCTGAGCACCATCACCCGGTCGGCGAGCAGCACCGCCTCGTCGATGGAGTGGGTGACGAAGACGACAGTTGCGCCGTTGCGCATGTGCACCCGCTGGAGCTCGCCGGCGAGTTCCTCGCGGGTGAGCGCGTCGAGCGCGGAGAAGGGCTCGTCCATCAGCATGACCCGGGGGTCGCCGATCAGCGACCGGCACAACGAGACCCGCTGCTGCATGCCGCCGGACAGCTCGTGTGGCAGCCGCTTCTCGAAGCCGGACAGCCCGGCCAGGTCGAGCAGGTCCCGGGCCCGGTCGCGGTGCGCGGCGCGCTTCCAGCCGAACACCTCCACCGGCAGCAGGACGTTGTCCAGGACGGTGCGCCAGGGGAGCAGGGCCGGCCGCTGGAACAGCATGGCGATGTCCCGGCGTGGTCCGGTGACCGGCTTGCCGGCGACGGTGACCTCGCCGGAGGTGACCGGGATCAGACCGGAGATCAGCCGCAGCAGCGTGGACTTGCCGCATCCGGAGCGCCCGAGTACGGCGACGAACTCGCCGTCGGCGACGTCGAGATCGATACCTCGCAGCGCCTCGACCCGGCCGGCGCGGCCGTCGAAGGTGCGAGACACCTCGGAGAGTCGGATCATGCCGACGTGCCTCCCCTGAGTGGAAAGTCAGGAACTGGCAAAGGCTATCGGCCCGTGTCCTGTATCGCACCGTCCGGGGTGGACAACACTTTGTATCCGTTCCGCAACACGGTACGCCTGGCGTCGCATAGATGGGGTTCTCGTACGCTGTGCCCGCGAGAGTCCCCCTCGATACGCGGTGTCGGCTTCCATCCGGCTGCCGGTGCCGCCCCGACAACTCCCTCCCGGCGGCCCGACGCCCCGGTTGGAAAGGACAAGGTGCATTGATGAGAAGGCTGACCCGTACGGTCGCCGCGGCTACGATCGCCACCGCCCTGGCCCTGGTCTCCGCGTGCAGCAGCTCGGACGACGCTGACGGCGACAACGTCGGCTCCTCCCTGGAGCAAGTGACGTACCTCACCTCGTTCGGCAACTTCGGACGCGACTCCTACGCCTGGGTGGCCAAGGAGAAGGGCTACTTCAAGGACGCCGGCTTCGACGTGGAGATCAAGCCGGGGCAGGGCACCGGCGCCGTTATCCAGACCATCGTCGGCGGTCAGGCGCACTTCGGCCCGATCGACCTGACCGGTGGGCTGCTCCAGCTCGGCAACGGCGACGCCAAGGACTTCGTCGCGGTGGCCGCTATTCAGCAGCGCACCATGGCGGCCATCGCCACGGTCGACGGGACCGGCATCACCACGCCGAAGGACCTGGAGGGCAAGACTCTCGCCGACACCCCCGGCTCGGTGGTCCGCAACCTCTTCCCGACGTACGCGCGGATGGCCGGCATCGACTACACCAAGGTGAAGTGGGTCAACGGTGAGGCGCAGACCCTGATGGGCACCCTGGCCTCCGGTTCGGTGGACGGCATCGGCCAGTTCGTCGTCGGTCAGCCGACCATCGAGACGGTGACCAAGAAGAAGGCGGTTCTGCTGCCGTACAGCAACGTGATGCAGGACCTCTACGGCAATGTGCTGATCACCTCGAAGCAGTACGCCAGCGAGAAGCCCGAGCAGGTCAAGCGGTTCACCGAGGCGGTGCTCAAGGGCCTGGAGTACGCCTTGGAGCACCCCGACGAGGCGGCCGAGATCCTGGCCAAGAACGCCGAGGCGGTCGTACCTGCGGCGGCTGCCGCCGAGCTGCAGCTGATGGCCGGCTACGTCCGGTCCAGCAACTCGGGCACCGCACTGGGCACGCTGGACAGCGGCCGGGTCGCCAAGAGCATCGCGATCCTGCGCGGTGCCGGTGCCCTGAAGTCGGACCTCACCCCCGATCAGATCATCGACTTCAACCTCGCGCCGAAGGCCTGAGGTCGCTCGTATCGCACGGAGGTACGCCGCACTGCTCGCCGGTGCGGCGTACTCCGCTCCCCGTTCACGATGGCACCGAACCGCAGGAGGATCCGATGACCGACGTCCGCCCACGGCCGCCGGAGGCGACGCTCGAACCCGAGCAGCCTTCGGCCGCAGCGCGTGGCCGACGGTGGCGAGCGGGTGACCTGCGCTCGGGTACGGCCGCCGCGCTGCTGCCGGCAGCCGGGCTGCTGATCGCGCTCGGTCTCTGGTGGCTGGTGGCCCGGCTGGAGCTGATCCACCCGGCCGCCATGCCACCGCCCGGTGACGTGTTCACCGCGTTCTCCGAACGGCCGGCCAGACTGTTGGAGCACACCCTCGCCACCACCGGCGAGATCCTGATCGGCTTCGCGCTCTCCGCGGTGGCCGGGGTGCTGATCGGCCTGGCGTTGGCCGCCTCCCGGACGGTCGAGCGGATGTTCACCCCGCTGCTGGTCGCGGTCAACGCGGTTCCGAAGATCACCCTTGGCCCGCTGCTGGTGGTGGCGCTCGGTTGGGGTCAGAAGCCGATCCTCACCATGGTCTTCCTGCTCTGCTTCTTTCCGATCGTGTTGTCCACCGCCACCGGCCTGACCACCACTCCGGCCGAACTGGCCGAACTGGTGCGGTCCTGGAACGCCTCCCGTTGGCAGGCGTTTCGCAAGGTCCGCTTCCCGGCCGCGCTACCGCAGATCTTCGTGGGCCTGAAGGTCGCCATGCCGCTGGCCGCGATCGGTGCCGTGATCGGTGAGTTCCAGGCCGGTGAGGGCGGCCTCGGTTACGTGGTCCAGCAGTACGCCGGCATCGGTGACACCGCCACCGCCTGGGCCGCGATCATCCTCGTTGCCCTGGTCAGCATCCTGCTCTACGCCGCGCTGGTCCTCCTGGAACGGCGCAGCCTGCCCTGGCTGCGGGAAACCACCTCCAGCCGCTGACCGACCGGGGCCGGCTCAGCTCGCCAGGCGCCACCGGCCGTTACGGGCGACCAGGGTCGTCAGCGCCTGCGGCATCAGCCCGGAGTGGTTGTCCGGCGTCATCCGGATCGGACCGGACAGGCCGTCCATCTGGGAGGTTTCCAGCACGTCGCGGAGGCGGTCCCGGTCGACCTCGCCGACGGGGCCGCCGGCCCGCAGCTCCGCGTCGGCGATGAGCTGGATCGCGTCCGCGGCGAACGACGAGGAGCCGTGGTAGCCGCCGAACTGGGCCGTGTAGGCCTGGAACCACTGACGTCGTGCGGCCTTCGCGGGGGTGGTCGCGATGACGTCGTCGATCACCATCGTCTGGGTGAAGACCAGGGTGGCCCGCTCTGCGGACCGCGCGGCCGAGCCGAGGAAGAGGTCACCCGCGGCTGCGGCGTCGAGGAACAGGGCACCGGTGTAGCTGAGCCGCTTGACCGCGCTGGACGCGAGCATCGCCTGCTCCGGAGGGGTCCAGATGACCACAGCGTCGGGGTCGGCCGAGACCAGCCTGCCGGCGGGGCCGTCCAGTTCCGTGTCGGTGCCCCGGACGGATGCCTCGGCCAGCACCTGGATGCCGACCTTGCCGAACTCGCGGCGCAGGGCCTTGGCCCCCTCCTGGCCGTAGGCGTCGTCGCTGCGCAGCAGGCCGACCCGCTCGATGTTGCGGCGGCGCAGTTCGACGGTGAGCGCTGCGGCGTTGTCGTCGGCGTTGGGGGCCAGCTTGAACATGTAGCGGCGTTCCGCGACCGGGTTCACCACAGCGCCGGCCGCAGCGAGCGCGATGGTCGGGATCTGCTTCTCATTGACCGTACGCACCGCACCGACAGCGCATTCGTTGCAGCCACCCATGATGATGGCGGTGACCCGCTTATCGTTGCTGAAGTCGACGATGTTCCGCAGCGACTCACTGGCGTCGGACCTGTTGTCCTTCAACAATAGGTCGACCTTACGGCCGTTGAGTGCGCCGGAGGCGTTCAACTGCTCGACCTTCAGTTCCAGGGCCTGCCGGTACGCCTTGCCGACCCCGGCCGCAGCACCGGAGAGTTCCAGGTCGGCGGCGATCACGATCGGGCTCGTGTCCTGCTCGTCCCCGCCGAACTGACAACCGACGAGGGTGGTGGCGAGCAGGGTCGACACGAGCGCCGTGGCGGTCGCGGAGCGGAAGGGGGTCAACTCGGTCCTCCTGATGCGGCACGGGGGCCCGCTGATCGGTGGCTCAGCCGTCCTCTGTGGATAATGAGACGGCTCTGCCGTACCGTGTGCGCGAAGCCTGCAAAACCTTGCCAATGCCGGGCCCTGCGGTCAAGCGGGTCAGCGAAGACGTTTCGGGACGCCGATCCCACATGTTGGCGTAACCAAATGTTTTCAAATGCTCACTGTGCCGACACGCTTGACCACTCTGGAGTTACATGCCCTGTTCAGGGGCGTTGTGGAAATGTAGGTATTAGTTGACCGGATCACAGGTTGCATGCCGTCCGACCGTTTCCTGCCCGCCTGCGGCTTCCCAAACACGATCTCGTCTGATGAAATCGCGGCCGTGCCGCGCATGGCGCCGGCCGTCGCTCCACGCACGGGTCGGCGGTTCTGGCGGGAAGAAAACGACGGAGGCGATGTCGTGAGCACCGGACCGACGACCCTGCCCGCCAGTGGTGAAGCCGCGCAGAAAAAAGGCGCTCGGCTGCCCCGGCTGCGCGACGCCCGGATCCGGTCCAAGCTGGCATTGATTCTGGTCGTTCCGGTGGCGGCGGTCATCGCGTTGGCCACGGTCCGCCTGGTCTCCGTTGTCGAGGGTGCCTACGACGCGAGTCAGGCCCGCACACTCACGGCCCTGTCCATCAATGTCTCCGCGCTGACGAACGACCTGCACGCCGAACGGATGGCGGCGGCGGCCTACCTCGCCGCACCGCAGCAGCGGGCCGACGCGTACAACCTGCGGGTGCGGGAGACCCAACAGCGGATCGACGAGTACCGCGCGGAGCGCGCCAAGCTCGGTGACCCGCCCGCGGCGATCCGCGCCCGACTGACGGCCATCGACGCGCACCTGGACACTCTCGACGGCACCCGCCAGGAAGTGCTCGCCCGCGAGCAGATGGAGGTCGCCGAGGCGGCGTTGCGGTACGGCGTGGTCCTCAGCGACCTGGTCGGCTACGGCGACGGGCTGGCCCAACTGCCCGGCGACGAGGCACTCGGTGACACCCGCCGGGCGGTCGCCGCCTTCGCCCGGGCGAAGGCGGCCGTCGCCGAGGAAGAAGCGGTCGTCTTCACCGCACTCAGCAACGGCCGGCTGGACAGCGAGCAGTTCTCCGCCTTCGTGGCCACCCTCACCGGGCAGCAGGAGGCGTTGGTTGCCTTCTCGCTCGCCGCCGATCCGGTGCAGCGTGCGTTGGTCGAGAGCACCGTTTCCGGCGACGCGGTGGTGCTGGCCGACCGGATCGCCAGTGACATCAGCCGGTCGGTGAACCAACGCTCGCCGTTCACCGCGCAGGAGGCCACGGCAGCGATCGGCGCGGTCAACGAGCTGATGCGGTGGGCCGAGATCGAGCTGCAGGACCGCCTGCTCGCCCAGGCCGAGCAGGCCCGCTCGGACGTCACCCGGCAGGCCGTCGTCGAGACGACGCTGGTGCTGCTCACGCTGATCATCGCGGTGACCCTGGCCGTGGTGCTGGCCCGCTCGTTGAACCACTCCCTGCGTCGGCTGCGAGAGGGTGCGCTCTCCGTGGCCAACCACGACCTGCCGGAGGCGGTGCGTCGGCTACAGGGGATGGGCAACGTCAGCGACGGCAGCGTCGACGAGATCGTTCGCGAGGTACGCGATCCGATCCAGCTCAACAACCGCGACGAGGTGGGTCAGGTCGCCTCGGCCTTCAACGTCGTGCACCGTGAGGCGGTCCGGGTCGCGGCCGAACAGGCGGCCCTGCGGACCAGTGTCTCCGCGATGTTCCTGAACCTGGCCCGACGCAGTCAGACTCTGGTCGACCGCATGATCGGCGAGCTGGACGCGATCGAGCGCGGCGAGGAGGACCCGAAGCGGCTCGCCCAGCTCTTCGAACTCGACCACCTCGCCACCCGGATGCGCCGCAACGACGAGAACCTGCTCGTGCTGGCCGGGGCGGACTCGGCCGTGCCGCGCCGCGACGACGCTCTGCTGGTGGATGTGCTCCGGGCCGCGCAGTCCGAGGTGGAGCTCTACAACCGGATCGAGTTCGGGACCGTCGACACCGACGTGTCGGTGGCGGCCCACGCGGTCAACGACGTGGTGCGGCTGGTGGCCGAACTGCTCGACAACGCCACCCGGTTTTCGCCGCCCAACACCACGGTGGTCGCCGACGGGCGACGGATCCGGGACTACGTGCTCATCCAGATCGAGGATCGGGGTCTCGGCCTTTCCGACGAGCAGTTGGATTCACTCAACCGGCGGCTCGCCGCGCCGTCCGCGGTCGACGTCTCGGCGTTCCGCCTGATGGGTCTGGCGGTGGTCAGCCGCCTGGCGGCCCGCTACAGCATCCGGGTCGAGTTGCGGCGCAACGTCGAGGGCGGCACCGTCGCGCAGGTCACCCTGCCCGCCGCCACCGTGGTGCTACCCAGCCTGCGCGGACGCGACCAGGCGATCACCCGGCCCCGGCAGCCGCTCGCGGTCGAGCAGCCCCCGCTCGCGTCGGCGGGCCGTGGAGATTCGGCTGGCGTCACGGGGCGCGGCAACACCGCGACGCTGGTGGACCGCTGGCACGACGGAACGTCCTCCGGCACCCCCTGGCCGGTCCGGGAGGCGGCTCCCGCCGACCCGCCGCCGACCCGTACACCGCCGCCGGCCTTCAATGGCTTCAGCGCGGGTACGCCAACCGTCGCGCAGCCCACGCTCGACCCGTTGCCGAGCCGGGGTACCGATCACAGCCAGTTCGCCGCGCCCGGACTGCCGGTGGGACCGGTCGCGGGCGCCGGGGTCGCCGCACCGACGGGATTCGCGCCGACCGCCGGTCAGCAGCCCGGCAGTGGCGGTGACGGCTCCGGGTTCCGTGGGCTGGGTGCCAGCCTGGCCGCCACCGCCCCACCCGCGACGCGTCCGATCACCGTCCCACCCGAGCAGACCTCCGAGGCGCCGATCTTCCGGGAGATGGAGGCGGTCTGGTTCCGGTCGCACGGAAACGACGTCACCACGATCTTCAGTCGGCCGCAGTTCGACGAGCCGACACCGCAGGCGGCCGCCGTGCCACCGGCGCCTCCTGTCGAGCCCACCAGGGGACGGAGCCCGTTGCCAACCCGCACGCCGGGTGCGGCCGCCGCCGCGACGCCCGCGCCGCCACCGTCGTACACTTCCTCGTCCGCCAGCACGACCACTCCGGCGCCGAGCGCGCCGGTGACCCCGCCCCCGCCGGCACCGCAGTCCGCTCCGCCGCAGTCCGCCCGGCCCGAAACCGGCCAGCCGCAGGACGACGCCTGGCGGACGGCGGCCGACGAGGGCTGGTCACGGGCCAGCCAGGCGGCCGAGCCCACCCCCGCTGGGACGACCCGGTCGGGGCTGCCGAAGCGGGTGCCCCAGGCGCAGCTCGTGCCCGGTGGCATCGAGCCCCGCAGCGGGCGTGAGCACGGCCGCCGAACCCCCGACGAAGTACGCGGTCTGCTGTCGGCCTACCACCGCGGCGTCCAGCGTGGCCGGACGGCCGGGGCGAGTCAGAACAGCACCTCGACCAAGGAGACGAGCCGATGAACAGGCCAGCTGCCATACAGGATATGGGTTGGCTGCTCAGCAACTTCGCCGACAGCGTGGCGGGCATCGCCCACGTGGTGGCGGTGTCCGCGGACGGGCTGTTGCTCGCCTCTTCGCGCGACCTGCCGACGGATCGGGCGGATCAGCTCGCCGCGATCACCTCCGGCGTGGTGAGCCTGACCGAGGGTGCCGCGCGGATGTTCAGCGCCGGCGGGGTGTTGCAGACAGTGATCGAGATGGACAGCGGCTACCTGTTCCTGATGTCCATCAGTGACGGGTCGTCGATGGCGGTGCTCGCGGCGCGTAGCTGCGACGTCGGCCAGGTGGGTTACGAGATGGCGTTGCTGGTGGAACGGGTGGGGGCGGCGCTGGTGCCGCTGCCCCGGGATGCGGTGCGGTCGTAACGGGTGCAACCACACCGGCGGAAGGCAGAGGAGGTGATCACGGATGGATCGGCAGCGTGACCCACGGGGTGCGTTGGTCCGGCCGTACGCGGTCACCCGGGGCCGGACCGAGCCGTTGCAGGACATCGCACTGGAAGCGGTGTTGGTGGCCAGTCCCACCCAGATCGCCGAATCACGTTTCGCCGGGCACGACAAGCATCGCATCGCCATGGTCTGCGAGGGCCGGCCCGAGTCGC
Source organism: Micromonospora lutea (assembly GCF_016863535.1). Taxonomy (GTDB): domain Bacteria; phylum Actinomycetota; class Actinomycetes; order Mycobacteriales; family Micromonosporaceae; genus Micromonospora; species Micromonospora lutea. Next base: position 25,789 of record NZ_BOPB01000010.1, on the reverse strand, counting down.
TGGCGGAAATCGCCGCGTACACCCGGCTACCGCTGGGTGTCGCCCGGGTGCTGGTCGCCGACATGGTGGCCGAGGGCCTGTTGACGCTACAGACGGCCGCTCCCGCCACAGGTTTCGAGGAGCGGATGGAAATGCTGGGAAGGGTGCTGAGTGGACTTCGCGAGCTATGACCCCGCCGGGGCCCGCCAGAGCCGGGGAATCATCTCCGCGAAGATCGTCGTCGCGGGTGGCTTCGGTGTCGGCAAGACCACGCTGGTCGGTGCGATCTCCGAGATCACACCGCTGACCACCGAGGCGGTGATGACCTCGGCGGGAGTCGGCATTGACGACCCGTCCAAGGTGCCGGGCAAGGAGACCACCACGGTCGCCATGGACTTCGGCAGGATCACCATGGCACAGGATCTGATCCTGTACCTCTTCGGCACGCCTGGGCAGACCCGGTTCTGGTTCATGTGGGACGAGATCATCCGAGGCGCGGTGGGTGCCGCGGTGCTGGTGGACACCCGCCGGATCACCGACGCGTTCGCCCCGCTCGACTACTTCGAGAACCGCAACCTGCCGTACGTGGTCGCGCTCAACCGCTTCGACGGCGCACCCCAGTACGAGCTGGACGAGGTGCGCGAGGCGTTGGCCATCTCGCCGGACGTGCCGTTGGTGATGACCGACGCGCGGCAGCGCGAGTCGGTCAAGCGGGTGCTGGTGACCGTCGTCGAGCACGCCATGGCGCGACTTCAGGCCGAGCACGACCGGGGCTTCCCGACCCCGGTCGGCTAGGCCGCCTGAATCTGCGCACGGCACCCACCGGCCCGGCTTCGCCGGGCCGGTGGGTGCCGTGCGGCTCAGTCGACGTGGAGGCGATAGCCCCGTTTGACCACGGTCTGCACGACGCGTGGCGCCTTCAGACCGGCTCGTAGCCGGGCCACCGCCATCTCCACGGCATGCTCGTCGGCGCCGCGCGGCAGCGTACGCAACAGGGCGGTACGCGACAGCACTCGCCCGGGGGCCTGGGCCAGTGCCCGCAGCACCGCCATCGGCGCCGGGGCCAACGGACGTAGCTCACCGTCGACCACCGCCGCGTGGCCGCGCAGGGTGAGCAGGTGTCCAGCGACCTTGATGGTGGTCGTACGGCGGGGCAGTTCGTCGACGATGGTCCGGACCAGCGCGCCGAGCCGCGCCCGGCTCGGCGCGCTCACCGGCACTCCGCGCCGGACCAGCGGTTCGGCGGTCACCTGGCCGACGCAACTGGCCAGCACGTCACTGCGCAACGCGTCCAGCACCGTGTCCGTGCGATCGCCGGCGGCCCGCAGCAGCGCCTCCACCGCCGGTGCCGAGGTGAAGGTGACCGCGTCGACCAGCCGTCCCGCCACCAGGTCGACCAGCCGGTGCAGCGGTGCCGGGTCGGTGGGCGGGGCCCAGCGGTAGACCGGGATCTCGATGACGGTGGCACCGGCGTCCTCCAACGCACGGGTGCACTCCGGTTGCCGTTCGCCGTGCAGCTGCATGGCGATCACCTGACCGGACACGCCGCGCTGCCGCAGATGATCGACCACCTCGTCGCAGCTCTCCGAGGCGGGGGACCACTGGTCGTACAGGCCGGCTGCCCGGATCGCGCCACGCGCCTTGGGCCCCCGGGCCACGACGTAGGCGTCACCGAGGACCCCACGCAGCGGCTCGGCGAGCCCCCAACCCTCGGCGGCCTCCAGCCATCCGCGCATCCCGATGCCGGTGTTGGCCATCAGGATGTCGGGTGGCCGTTCCAGGCAGGCACGGGTCGCCTCACGCAGTTCGGTGTCGTCCGCGAGCGGCACGATCCGCAGGGCGGGGGCGAGCACCACCCGGGCACCGCGTCGTTGGAGCAGCGCGGCGAGTTCGTCCCGCCGCCGGTCGGCGGTCACCCCGATGGTGAAGCCGGCCAGTTCCTCGCGCATCAACCCTCCTGTCGCAGCCGCACCTCGACCATGCCGTTGTGGCAACGGACCTGGTGCCGAGCGACGCAGACGCCCGGCAGGTCGAGACAGTCCCCCGTACGCAGGTCGTACACCTGTTTGTGCAGCGGCGACGCGACGGTCGGTGCCTCGCCTCGGCTGCCCACGATGCCGCGGGAGAGCACGTACGCCCCGGAAACCGGATCGAGGTTGTCGATGGCGTACAGCCCGTCGGTGGTCTGGAAGATCGCCACCTGCACCCCGTCGACGAGGGCGGCGACGCCCCGGTCCCGGTCCAGGCGGTCCACCGGGCAGACGGCGACCCAGCTCAGGGTCATCGCGGCGGTCATCGGCGCACCTCCGGAAGGCCGAGCGCGACCGGTTGGCGGCCCGGTGTGGCGGCTGGCTGACCGCCGACCGGCACCGGCTGTCCGCGTTCGGTGACGAAGGTGATCGACGGGTCGGGTACCTCCGGCGCGTTGACGAACGAGGTGAACCGACGCAACCGGTCCGCGTCTGCCAGCACGTCACGCCACTCGTCCGAGTAGCCGGTCACGTGCCGGGCCATCGCGGCGTCGAGTTCTGCGCAGAGGCCGAGCGAGTCGTCCACGATGACCGCCCGGAGGTGGTCCAGGCCGCCCTCCATCGCCTCGATCCAGGCGGCGGTACGTTGCAGCCGGTCGGCGGTGCGGATGTAGTACATCAGGAACCTGTCGATCAGCGTGATCAGCGCTTCCGTGGACAGGTCGGTGGCGAACAGGTCGGCGTGTCGAGGACGGAAGCCGCCGTTCCCGCCGAGGTAGAGGTTCCAGCCGACTTCGGTGGCGATCACGCCGAAGTCCTTGCTGCGTGCCTCGGCACATTCCCGGGCGCAGCCGGAGACCGCCGATTTGATCTTGTGTGGGGCGCGGAGACCCCGGTAGCGAAGTTCCAGGGCGACGGCCAGACCGACCGAGTCCTGCACCCCGTAGCGGCACCAGGTGGAGCCGACGCAGGACTTCACCGTGCGCAGCGCCTTGCCGTACGCGTGCCCGGACTCGAACCCGGCGTCGACCAGCCGACGCCAGATCTGTGGCAACTGGTCGACCCGGGCACCGAACAGGTCGATTCGCTGCCCGCCGGTGATCTTCGTGTAGAGGTTGAAGTCGCGGGCCACCTCGCCGATGATGATCAGCTTCTCCGGGGTGATCTCTCCACCGGGGATCCGAGGCACCACCGAGTAGCTGCCGTCGCGTTGCAGGTTCGCCAGGAAGTGGTCGTTGGTGTCCTGCAACGAGGCCTGCTCGCCGTCGAGGATGTGACCGCTGCCGAGCGAGGCGAGGATCGAGGCGACCACCGGTTTGCAGATGTCGCAGCCCCGCCCCCGACCATGCTCGGCGATCAACTGGGAGAACGTCCTGATGCCGCGTACCCGGACGATGTCGAACAGCTCCTGCCGGCTGACGTCGAAGTGCTCGCAGAGCGCTTTCGACTGGACGACGCCGGCCGCGTCGAGCAACTGCTTGAGCATCGGCACGCAGGAGCCACAACTCGTCCCGGCCCGGGTGCACGCCTTCAGGGCGGCCACGTCGGCGCAGCCGTCCGCGACAGCCGTGTCGATGTCCGCCCGGGTCACCGCGTTGCAGGAGCAGATCTGGGCGGTCGCGGGCAGGGCACCGGCCGTGGCTCCCACCGCGTCGTCGCCGGCCAGCAGGGCCAGCGGAGCGGCCGGCAGCGGACCGCCGACGCTGGCGCGCAGCGTCGGGTACGCGCTGGCGTCGCCGACCAGCACCCCGCCCAGCAGGGTCGACGCGTCGTCGGAGAGGACCAGTTTGGCGTACGCCCGGGTGGCCGGGTCGGTCCAGGTGACGTCCAGGCAGCCCGGCGTCGCGCCGTGCGCGTCGCCGAACGAGGCGACATCGACACCGAGCAGCTTGAGCTTGGTGGCGGTGTCCGCCCCCGGGAAGGTGGCGGTGCCGCCGACCAGCCGGTCGGCCACCACCTCGGCCATCGCGTACCCGGGGGCGACCAGGCCGTAGCAGGTGCCGTCGATCGCCGCGCACTCGCCGACCGCGTAGATGCGCTCGTCCGTGGTCCGGCAGGCGGCGTCGACCAGCACACCACCGCGTGGACCGATGTCGAGTCCGGCTGCCCGGGCCAACTCGTCCCGGGGCCGGATACCGGCGGCCACCACCACCAGATCGGCGTCGACCAACGCGCCGTCGGCGAGTTCCAGGGCGACCACGGCTCCGTCCGTGCCGGGCCGCAGCGCGGTGGTGGCCACGCCCAGGTGGCACCTGACGTCCAACTCCTCGACGTAGCGGCGGAGCATCGCGCCGCCGGCGGTGTCCACCTGCACCGGCATCAGCCGGGGGGCGAACTCGACCACGCTTGTGGTCAACCCGAGCAGGCGCAGCGCGTTCGCCGCCTCCAGGCCGAGCAGCCCGCCACCGATGACAGCGCCGGTCTGGCGGTCCTTCGCGTACCGACGGATGGCGGCGAGGTCGTCCAGGGTCCGGTAGACGAAGACGCCAGGCAGGTCCGTTCCCGGCACCGGTGGCACGAACGGGTACGACCCGGTGGCGAAGACCAGGACGTCGTACGGGTACTCGTCGGCCGTCGTGGTCACCACCCGGCGACTCCGGTCGACGCCGGTGGCCGGCTCGCCGAGTCGCAACTCCACCCCGTCGTGCGGGGTGTGCAGGTTCAGGTCCTCCTCGTCGGCGCCGTCGAAGTACGCCGAGAGACGCACCCGGTCGTACGCCGGCCTGCTCTCCTCGGCGAGCACGGTGACCCGCCACCGTCTTTGTGGGTCGCGGGCCCGCAGCGCGTCCACGAACCGCTGGCCGACCATGCCGTTGCCGATGACAACCACGTTTCCGCCGGTCATCGTCCCACCTCCACCGGATCCGTTCTGGACAACCAGTCGACGATGCCGGCGACCGCGTCGCGGCATCCGCCGCAGCCGGTACCGGCCCGGGTCGCCGCGACCACGGCGTCGACCGTGCGTGCTCCGTCCCGCCAACACCGCACGAGGGCTCCCTTGCTCACCGAGTTGCACTGGCAGACCACGGCCGCGTCCGGCATCAGCGCCGGTGACGCGGCCGGTGCCGCGACGGCCCCGCCGACGGCTCGGCCGAGCAGCAATGCCCGCCGATCGGTGGGCACCGGGTGACCACGGTCGAACAGCTGGATCACCGTGCCCACGGCGGGGTTGTCGCCGAGCAGGATCGCGGCGGCCAACCGCTCGTCGTGAATGCGCAACCAGGCGTAGGTGCCCCGGGCCGGGTCGGCGAAGGTCAGCTCCTCGCCGGGGCCACCCGTCGGGTCACCCATCGCGGCGAGATCGATGCCGGCCGCCTTGAGCCGGGTGACCGCCGGTCGTGGCCGGTAGCGGGCCAGTGGGTCCTGCCCGGTCACCACCTGGGCCACCACCCGAGCCTGCGCCCAGGCCGGTGCCACCAGCCCGGTCAGCGTGCCGTCGTGCTGGGCGCAGTCGCCGATCGCGGAGATGTGCGGGTCACTGGTGCGCAGCCGGTCGTCGACCAGCACACCCCGCTCCACGGCCAGGCCGGCTGCCGCAGCGAGGGCGGTGTCGGGGCGTACGCCGCAGGCGAGCACCAGCAGGTCGGCGTCGAGCGACCGACCCTCGGACAGCTCCAGCCGCACTCCTGCCGCGTCGGCGTGCACCGCGGTTGGTTCCACCGCCAGGTGGGTGGTCACGCCGAGGTTGGCGAGCGTGCCGGCGAGCATGGCACCGGCGGCCGGGTCGAGTTGGCGGTCCATCAGGTACGGCACCCGGTGCACCACGCCCACGTCGAGGCCCCGGAGTGCCAGCCCACGGGCGGCCTCCAGGCCGAGCAGGCCGCCGCCGAGCACCAGGGCGCGCCGGGCGGCACCGGCGAGGGCGAGGATGCGCCGACAGTCGTCCAGGGTGCGGAACGGGACCACCCGCTCCGGGAGTTGCCGTGGGTCGAGCCCGGGCAGTGCGGGCACCACCGCCTGGCTGCCGGTGGCGAGGACCAGGTGGTCGTAGGGAATCCGGTCGCCGTCGTCGGTGCGTACCAGGCCGGCGGCACGGTCGATCGCGCTGACCGTCACCCCGGTGCGTAGGTCCACGCCGCGTCCGGCGACCTCCGCCAGCTCCACGTCCGACTCACCGATCTTGCCGGTGAGCAGGGTGGACAGCATGATCCGGTTGTACGCGGGGTGCGGCTCCGCGCCCAGCACGGTGACCTTCAGGTCCTCGCCGCGGGCGTGCAGTTCCGCCGCCACCCGGGCGCCGGCCATCCCGTTGCCGACCACCACGACCCGTTCGCTGCGTCCGGTCATGCCTTCTCCACCCGTACCGCGCAGATCTTGAACTCCGGCATGCCGGAGATTGGGTCCACGGCGTCGTTGGTGACCGAGTTGGCCCGCGCCCGGCCACCCCAGTGGAAGGGCGCGAAGACGGTGTCCGGCCGGATGCCGGGGCTCAGCCGGGCCGGTGCCTGGAACTCGCCACGCCGCGAGCGCACGCGTACCGGCTCGCCGTCGGCGACGCCGAGCCGTTCGGCGAGGTCCGGATGCAGCTCCACGAACGCCTCGGGAGCCGCCCGGCGCAGCGCCGCCACCCGGCGGGTCTGGGTGCCGGACTGGTACTGGGCGAGCACCCGGCCGGTGGTGAAGTGCAGCGGATAGTCGGCGCACACCTCCTCGGCCGCCGGCCGGTGCTCCACCGGGTGGAACCGGGCCAACCCGTCAGCGGTGGCGAAGCGGTCGGTGAAGAGTCGAGGGGAATCGGGGCCTTCGTCGTCGGGGCACGGCCAGAAGACGCCGTCGGTGGCGTCGATCCGGTCCCAGCTGATCCCGGCGTAGTCGGCGATGCCCCCGGCCGAGGCGCGGCGCAGCTCGGCGAAGACCGCGTGCGGGTCGGCTGCGTCCGCCTCGTCCGAGGGCGTGCCAGCTGTTAGGAGGGGGCCCTTGCTATGCACGAGACGGTAAGAGGGGGCCCTTCCTTGCGTTTGGAGGCGGGTGGTGAGGGCGGCGAGGATCGCCAGGTCGGTGCGGACATCCGCCGGGGGTGGGCGCAGCGCCCGGCGGCGGAGCACCCGTCCCTCCAGGTTGGTCATCGTGCCGTCCTCCTCGGCCCACTGGGCGGTGGGCAGCACCACGTCGGCCAGGGCGGCCGTCTCGGAGAGCAGGAAATCGGCGACGACCAGCAGGTCCAGGTCGCGCAGGCGACCCTCGACCCGGGCGGCGCGGGGCGCGGAGACCACCGGGTTCGAGCCGAACACCAGCAGCGCCCGTGGCCCTGCCTCCGTGCCCAGCGAGTCCAGCAACTGGTACGCCGGCACCCCCGGCCCGGGCAGCTCGTCGGCGGGCACCCCCCAGACCCGCGCCACGTGGGCTCGGGCCTCCAGATCGTCGATCCGGCGGTACCCGGGAAGCTGGTCGGCCTTCTGCCCGTGCTCCCGGCCGCCCTGCCCGTTGCCCTGCCCGGTGAGGCAGCCGTATCCGGAGCCGGGACGGCCGGGCAGGCCGAGCGCGAGGGCGAGGTTGACGAAGCCGGTGACGGTGTCGACGCCCTTGGCGTGCTGTTCGGCGCCGCGTGCGGTGAGGATGATCGCCCGCCCGGCGGTGCCGAGGGCTCGCGCGGTCTCCGCCAGGTCGGCCACGGGCACGCCGGAGAGCGCTTCGGCGCGGGCCGGCCACCACCCCGCCACGGTGCGTTTCACGGCGGTGAATCCGGTGGTACGGGTGGCGATGTACTCGCCGTCGACGTAGCCCTCGGTCAGGGCGACGTGCAGCAGCGCGTTGGCCACCGCCAGGTCGGTGCCGGGCAACGGCTGCAGGTGCAGGTCGGCCTGCCGGGCGGTGGCGGTGACCCGTGGGTCGACCACGATCAGCTTGCCGCCCCGCTCCCGTTGCTCGGTCAGCCAGCGCATCAGCGGCGGCATGGTCTCCGCCGGGTTCGCGCCGACCAGCAGCAGGGTGTCCGCCCGCCCCAGGTCGGACAGCGGGAACGGCAGCCCCCGGTCCACCCCGAAGGCCCGCATACCGGCGGCGGCGGCGGACGACATGCAGAACCGTCCGTTGTAGTCGATGTGCCGGGTGCCCAGCGCCACCCGCGCGAACCGGCCCAGCGCGTACGCCTTTTCGTTGGTGAGCCCGCCGCCACCGAAGACGGCGACCGCGTCGCGGCCGTGCTGCTCCTGTACGTCGCGAATGCCGCTGGTGATCCGGTCCAGCGCGGCGTCCCAACTGGCCGGGCGCAGCTCGCCGCTGGCCGGGTCGCGCAGCAGGGGACTGGTCAACCGGTCCGGGTGGCCGAGCAACTCCGTCGAGGTCCAGCCCTTCTGACACAGGCCGCCCCGGTTGGTGGGGAAGTCGCGGGGTAGCACGCTGACCGAGTCGGCCTCCTCGCGCAGGGTCATCCCGCACTGGAGTGCACAGTACGGGCAGTGGGTCGCCACCTCCCGGGGCTCCCGCCCCGGTCGCGTCGCTGGCCGTGCACCGTCTGTCATGTCGGCAAAGCGTGCCGTTGCGCAGTTTCCGGTCCGCGTCCCGTTTGTTTCGGCCCTGTCAAGAGCCGCTCACACCGCACCTCGGCTGAGAGTCGACTCGCCAGGTCTACAATGTGGAACGAGAATCCTGCTATATGGGAGGCGTTATGAGTGTGGCCGAGGCGTTCGACGCGGTGGCAGGCAGTTACGATGCCGCACGCCGCAGGCTGGTGCCCTGCTTCGACGCGTTCTACACGACCGCCGTCGAGGTGGCAGCGCCACCGCTGCGGGCCGCGCTGGCGGCCGGGCGTACGCCCGAGGTGCTCGATCTCGGTGCCGGGACGGGTCTGCTGTCGGCGCTGCTCTCCGCCGCCGTGCCCGGCGTGCGGCTGACCCTGCTGGACGCCGCGCCGCAGATGCTGGCGGTCGCCGCCGAGCAGTTGGCCGGCCGGGGTGTCGCGCACCGGGTGGTGGTGGCCGACCTGACTGGTCCGCTGCCCGCCGGGCGGTACGACGCCGTGGTCAGCGCGCTGGCCATTCACCACCTGGACGACGTCGCCAAGCGCGACCTCTACCGGCGGGCAGCCGGGGCGCTGGTGCCCGGCGGCGTTTTCGTCAACGCCGAGCAGGTGGCCGGCCCGACCCCGGAACTGGACCGGCGCTACCACGAGATCTGGTTGGCGCAGGTCGCGGCGCTCGGTTCGGACGCCGTCGAGATCGCCGCCGCCGAGCAACGGATGGCCTACGACCGCCCCGCGTCGGTCACCGAGCAGTGCCGTTGGCTGACCGAGGCGGGCCTGGATGACGTGGACTGCTTCTTCAAGGCATGGCGCTTCGCCGTCATCGCCGGCCACCGCGGTGGCCGGCGGGCGAGGGGCACTTCGGGGATGACTAGTGGTCATACCAGCGGGTAATCTGCCGGTATGACGGCCAAGGTGACTCTGTCGTTCGCTGACGAGACGATCGCGGACGCCCGGCGGTTCGCCAAGCGGGAAGGGCTCTCCCTCTCCGCCTGGATGGACCAGGCGGCCCGGGAGAAGGCGCTGCGTGAGGTCTTCGCCGCGCACGCCGCCGCCGTCGGGCGGGCCGGGCTGGATCTGGAATCCGCCTCGCTGGCCGATGCCCAGGAGGTCGGCATGGTCGATGACCTGCTCTTCGGTGGTCCTCCGCGTGCTGCGTAGGGGCGAGGTCTGGCGGATCGAAGGGGCCCGGGAGCGCCTCGGCCTGGTGATCAGTTCCGATGTCTACAACTCCACGGCGGTGCCCATCGTGATCGTGGCCGAGGTGGTGGAGGCCGCACTGTTGCGCGACTCGCCGCTGGCGGTGCCGATGGGGGACCAGGTGGTGATGCCCGACCGGATCTCCTCGCCGATGAAGAAGTGGTTCACCGAATGCGTCGACGTCGCCGACGCGGAGACGATGGGGCGGGTGAACCGGGCGCTGCGCATCCTCCAGCAACTCTGACGGCACCTCTGACGGCACCTCACCATTGCCGCCGGCTGGTGGTGCGCTCCCCGTTGCCCGGCCGACCCGAACGGCGAACGCCGTGGTAACGGCGGATCCCTAGCTTCTGCGCCATGACCACCACGAGCGCGCAGCCGACGGTAATCGAAGAGGAGAGCCTGGACCGCCGACCGGGTCGGTGGATCGGGCACTGGGCACCTGAGGATCCGGCCTTCTGGCGGCGGATCGGCAGTGGTGTCGCCCGGCGCAACCTCATCTGGTCGATCTTCGCCGAGCACATCGGCTTCTCGGTGTGGCTGCTCTGGAGCATCGTCGTCGTCCGGCTCGGCGACGCCGGCTGGCAACTCACCACCAGCCAGGCGCTCTGGCTGACCGCCGTGCCGAGCGGGGTCGGCGCCCTGCTGCGACTGCCGTACACCTTCGCCGTGCCGGTCTTCGGCGGCCGCAACTGGACGGTCATCTCCGCGTTGCTGCTGATCGTGCCCTGCACCGGACTGGCCTGGGCGGTCGAGCACCCGGAGATCGGCTTCGTGTCATTGCTGTTGATCGCCGCCACGGCCGGGCTCGGCGGCGGCAACTTCGCCTCCAGCATGGCCAACATCTCCTTCTTCTATCCGGAGCGGGAGAAGGGGTGGGCGTTGGGACTGAACGCGGCGGGCGGCAACATCGGGGTGGCCGTGGTGCAGTTCGTGGTGCCCCAGGTGATCGTGCTCGGCGGCGGCCTCGCCCTGGCCCGGGCCGGCCTGATGTACATCCCGCTGGCCGTGATCGCCGCCGTCTGTGCGTACCTGTTCATGGACAACCTGGTCGAGGCGAAGGCCGACGTGCGGCCGGTCTGGTCGTCGCTGCGGCACCGCGACACCTGGATCATGTCGCTGCTGTACATCGGCACGTTCGGCTCGTTCATCGGCTACTCGGCGGCCTTCCCCACCCTGCTCAACTCGGTGTTCGGCCGGCCGGACGTCGCGCTGGGCTGGGCTTTTCTCGGCGCGGGGGTGGGCTCGCTCTGCCGGCCGTTCGGCGGCCGCCTGTCCGACCTCGTCGGCGGGGCCAAGGTCACGGTGGTCAGCTTCGTGCTGATGGCGGTCGGTGCCCTGGGCGCGCTCTGGTCCGTCGAACAACGCAGCATGGCCCTGTTCTTCGCGGCGTTCCTGCTGCTCTTCGTGGCCACCGGCGTCGGTAACGGCTCGACCTACCGGATGATCAGCAGGATCTTCCAGGTCAAGGGCGAGGAGCGGGGCGGTACGCCGGAGGTGATGCTGGCGATGCGTCGGCAGGCCGCCGGTGCGCTGGGCATCATCTCGGCGGTCGGTGCCTTCGGTGGTTTTCTGGTGCCGATCTGTTATGCCTGGGCCCGGTCGACCTACGGGGGCATTCAGCCGGCACTGCGCTTCTACGTCGGGTTCTTCCTGGTACTGCTGGTGGTCACCTGGGTGGCGTACCTGCGTCCCGGTAGCCGGATGGCCCGCGCAGGGGTGTGACGGTCGCCATACAAGCCCCGCTTGCCCTGCCAGCCCGACCCCGTTTTGACCGGCCGGCCGGGCTGCGGGTATCGTTGCCTGCTGTTGTACGACATCTGTGGGCGTGCCGCCTGAGGTACGCTTGGTCGTTCGTGCGCGCTGGTCCGGCTGGGTTGTCCTGGTCACCTCGGCGCGCGACCCCAGACCGACGACGAGACAAGGTAGACCTGTGCGTACGTACAGCCCGAAGCCGGGTGAGATCGAGCGTCAGTGGCACGTCATCGACGCCTCTGATGTCGTGCTGGGCCGCCTGGCCACCCACGCCGCCACGCTGCTGCGGGGCAAGCACAAGCCGACTTTCGCGCCGCACGTCGACACGGGCGACTTCGTCGTCATCGTGAACGCGGGCAAGGTGGCGCTGACCGGCAACAAGCGTCAGCAGAAGGTTGCTTACCGGCACTCCGGTTACCCGGGTGGCCTGAAGCAGGTTGGCTACGACGAGTTGCTGACCAAGCGCCCCGAGCGGGCTATCGAGCTGGCGGTGAAGGGGATGCTCCCGCACAACAAGCTCGGCCGTCAGCTCATCAAGAAGCTGAAGGTCTACGCCGGTGCCGAGCACCCGCACGGCGCGCAGCAGCCAGTGCCGTTCGAGATCAAGCAGATCGCGCAGTGAGCGCGGGCGAAGGAAGCAGCATGACCGACATCACCGCCACCGAGGTCGCCCCTGAGGCCACCGAGGCGCCGGCGCCCGTCGCGCGCGCGCCTCGTGGTGACCGCCCGATCCAGACCGTGGGTCGGCGCAAGGAGGCCATCGTCCGGGTGCGCATCGTGCCGGGTACCGGCAAGATCACCTGCAACGGACGTGACCTGGAGGCGTACTTCCCGAGCAAGGTGCACCAGCAGCTGATCAAGGACCCGCTGGTGACCGCCGAGAAGCCCGAGGCGTTCGACGTCATCGCCAACCTGCGTGGCGGCGGCACCACCGGCCAGGCCGGTGCGCTGCGGCTGGCCATCGCCCGGGCGCTGATCGTCAGCGAGCCCGACGACCGCCCGGCCCTGAAGAAGGCCGGCTTCCTGACCCGGGACGCCCGGGTCAAGGAAAGCAAGAAGTACGGCCTCAAGAAGGCCCGTAAGGCTCCCCAGTACTCGAAGCGCTGATCTCCAGCCGCACCTTGTACTTCTGACGGACGGCCGGTCCGCCTCCCCTCGACAGGGGAGGTGGGCCGGCCGTTTCCGTCGCTTCGCGACAAGGCATTCTTCCTGTATCGGCAGTTCATCGGAGGTTGGTGGGTATGGGCCGGTTGTTCGGCACGGACGGCGTACGCGGGCGGGCGAACGCCGACCTCACCCCGGAGTTGGCGCTCTCGGTGGCAGTCGCGGCCGCCCAGACCCTCGCCGAGTCGGACCGAGGCCGCGCCCCACTGGCCGTGGTGGGTCGGGACACCCGGGCCAGCGGCGAGATGCTCGAAGCCGCCGTGGTGGCCGGGCTGACCAGCGCGGGCGCGACGGTGATCCGGGTCGGTGTGCTGCCCACGCCAGCGGTCGCCTTCCTCACCGCAGAGGCCAAGGCGGACCTCGGGGTGATGCTGTCGGCCTCGCACAACCCGATGCCGGACAACGGGATCAAGTTGTTCGCCGCCGGTGGGCACAAGCTGCCCGACGAGATCGAGCTGCGAATCGAGGCGGCGATCGAGGCCAACGGCACCACCGCCTGGAAGCGTCCGGTCGGCGCGGGAGTGGGCCGGGTACACGATCTGCTCGACGGCGCGAGTCACTACGTGCAGCACGTCGCCGGAACGACGGCGCACCGGCTCGACGGAATCAAGGTCGTGGTCGACTGCGCCAACGGTGCCGCTGCCGAGGTGGCTCCGGCGATCTACCGGGAAGCCGGTGCAGAGGTGATCGCGATCCACGCCGAGCCGGACGGGCTCAACATCAACGACGAGTGCGGCTCCAACCACATCGAGACGCTGCGCCAGGCGGTGGTGGAGCACGGGGCGCACCTGGGGATCGCGCACGACGGTGACGCCGACCGGTGCATGGCGGTGACCGCCGAGGGCGACGAGGTCGACGGCGACCAGGTGATGGCGATCCTGGCGCTGGCCATGCGGGAGGCCGGCACGCTGACCGGGGACACCCTGGTCGCCACCGTGATGAGCAACCTCGGTTTGCGCCTGGCCATGTCCGCCGCCGGCATCCGGCTGGTCGAGACCAAGGTCGGCGACCGGTACGTGCTGGAGGAACTGCGTGCCTCCGGGCTTGCCCTGGGTGGCGAGCAGAGCGGGCACATCGTCATGCCGGCGTACGCGACCACCGGAGACGGTGTCCTCACCGGACTGCACCTGATGGCTCGAATGGCCGCCACCGGCCGCTCCCTCACGGAGCTGGCGGGTGTGATCACCAAGCTGCCGCAGGTGCTGATCAATGTGCCGGTCGGTGACCGCACCATCGGTGCCGCCGCACCGGCGGTGCGTGCCGAGGTCGAGCGGGCCGAGGCCGAGTTGGGCGAGACCGGCCGGGTGCTGCTGCGCCCGTCGGGTACCGAGCCGTTGGTCCGGGTGATGGTCGAGGCGGCCACCGAGCAGGCCGCCCGCGACATCGCCGAGCGCATCGCCGCTCAGGTCCGCACCGCCAGCCCTGCCTGACCGCCACCACCGGCGACGATCGACGCCGCCGAGGGTCAACGCGCGTCCCCCTACTGTGTAGGGTGCCGTGGGACGATGACCGCCGGCCGCCGCAGGGGCGGGCCGCCACATCTCACGGGGGTGACTGTGTCTCACCCAGGTTCTCCTGGTTCCCTGGACCAATCTGCCGGCCTTCCGCCGGCCGACGCACCGGCCGAGGCAGAGCAGAGCTGGCTCGGGGCCCGCTGGGGCCGCCTGCTCATGACCATGGTCACGCTGGGGCTGGTCATCGGCTCCGTGGCGGCTCCGTGGTCCGAGGTGCAGCTCGAGGTGCTGGGCAGTAGAGACGACTCGCTCTTTTATCAGGATTCGACCACCGGGCTCGCCGTCACCGAGATCGACGGGTGGGGCTGGGCGTACCTTCTCCTGCTGGTGCCGCTGGTGCTGCTGACGGTGGCTGCGGTGGTATTGCCCAGATCCGCCGGACGGGCCGCTGCGGTCGCGGCGGGTGGTGCCCTGCTGGCCATGACGACCGTGCTGGTCGGTGCCGCGTACCACCTCTCGTCGACACCGGACGAGGCCGCTGCCCGCTGGGCCGAGGTCGTGCGCCGGCTGACGCCGGTGATGGACCGGGACTACGGGTCGATCTGGTTCGGCTATGACAGCCCCGGCCTGACGTTCGCGGTGCTCGCCGTCGCGACCCTCGCCGCCGTGGTGCTGACCAGCGCGTGGCCGGGTTCCGGCCGGGTCGTCGTGGCGGGAGCCGGGACGTTGGCGTTGCTCGCCGGCATCGCATTGCCCTGGGTGACCGTGTATGGCGCGACCGCCAGCGAGCTGGACCGGCGCAACGTCTGGTGGCCCACCCTCGGCGGTGGCGCGGTGCTCATCATGGTCGGCATGCTGGCGGTCGCCGCTCTGACCTGGTGGGCCGCGCTGCGCCGGTCGACCCGGGGCCGGCTGGCCCTGTTGCTCGTGACGGTGCCGGCGGCCTTAGCGCTCTTCATCGCGCCCGACTACGTCAAGGTGGATCCCGAGGAGTGGCAGGATGCGGCCGAGCGGGCCCGATTCCTCGCGGTCACCTACGATGTCCGTTCTGCAGCCGAACTCGTTCAGCTCGCGCCCGTGCTCTTCCTCGTCGCGATGGTGCTGGCCTGGTCGGCGGCGCGACGGCGGGCCCGGGCCGCGCGGTCACCGCAGCTCGGGTAGCCGGCGCAGCCGGGTCACTGCCTCGGCCAACACCTCGGGACGCTTGCAGAAGGCGAACCGGATCAGCCGCCGACCGGCCTCGGGGTCGTCGTAGAAGACCTGGGTGGGCACCGCAACCACGCCGGACCGCTCGGGCAGCGCACGGCAGAAGTCGACACCATCACTGCCGTCCAGGGCGGTGATGTCGGCGGTGACGAAGTACGTGCCCTCCGGGACGAGCACGTCGAACCCGGCAGCGGTCAGCCCGTCGATCAGTTGGTCACGGCGGGCCTGCAGGTCGGCCCGGAAGGCGGTGAAGTAGTCGTCGGGCAGGGCGAGAGCCACCGCCACCGCAGGTTGCAGGGGTGCGGCGTTGACGAAGGTGAGGAACTGTTTGACCCGCAGCAGCGCCGACACCAGTGCCGCGGGACCGCTGGCCCAGCCCACCTTCCAGCCGGTGCAGGAGAAGGTCTTGCCGGCCGAGGAGATCCGCAGGGTTCGCTCGCGCATCCCGGGCAGCGTGGCCAGCGGAACGTGCCCGCTCGGGGCGTCGGTGAAGGCCAGATGCTCGTACACCTCGTCGGTGACCGCGTAGGTGTCGTGCTCCTGGCACAGCTCGGCGACCAAGGCCAACTCGTCCGGGGTGAACACCTTGCCGGTCGGGTTGTGCGGGGAGTTCAGCAGCACCAGCCGGGTACGCGCACCGAACGCGGCCCGCAGGTCGTCCGGGTCGAAGGCGTACCGCCCGTCCGAGTCCGGGCGCAGCGTCACCGGCCGCCGGACCGCGCCGGCCAGGGCGATGGAGGCCGCGTACGAGTCGTAGTAGGGCTCGAAGCAGATCACCTCGTCGCCGGGCTCGCAGAGGGCGAGGATGGCCGCGGCCACCGCCTCGGTGGCTCCGGCGGTCACCACCACCTCGCCGTCCGGGTCGTACTCCAGTCCCCAGAAACGGCGTTGGTGCGCCGCGACGGCCGCCCGTAGCTCGGGGATGCCGGGCCCGGGTGGGTACTGGTTGCGGCCGGCGGCCAGCGCCGCCGCCGCGGCGGCGAGCATCTCGGGCGGGCCGTCGGTGTCCGGAAAACCCTGCCCGAGGTTCACCGCACCGGTACGCACCGCGAGGGCGGACATCTCGGCGAAGATGGTCGTCCCGAACGGGCGCATCCGGGACACCAGCGGGTCGACATCGCTGCTCGTCACGCCCGTCAGGGTACGGGTGCGATCTGTTGGCCGGCCCGCCGCTGGATGCGTGCTTTGTGGCAGCCTTCACCGTGATCGCCAGATCGCTCAAGTTCAGTGATTGTTTACCCCGCTTTCGAGCAGACATCGTGAGCGAAACTGGTTAGGCTGCCACCCATGTGTGGAATCGTGGGTTACGCCGGCGCCCGACCGGCGCTCGGTATCGTGCTCGACGGCTTGCGGCGGCTGGAGTACCGCGGCTACGACTCAGCCGGCGTCGCCATCGTCTGCGACGGGGAGCTACTGACCGAGAAGAAGGCCGGCAAGCTGGCCAACCTGGAGAAGGTGCTCTCCGAGCGGGCGGCCGAGAACCCGGCCGGCTGTGGCGCCAGCCCGATCGGCATCGGCGACGGCACCACCGGCATCGGACACACCCGGTGGGCCACCCACGGCGGCCCCACGGACCGCAACGCCCACCCGCACCTGTCGCCCGACGGGCGGGTTGCGGTGATCCACAACGGCATCATCGAGAACTTCGCCAAGCTTCGTACCGAACTGGAGGACCAGGGCGTCACCTTCAGCAGCGACACCGACACCGAGTGCGCGGCGCACCTGCTCTCGGCTGCCCTGACCGAGCTGCGCGCGGCCGGCCAGCCGGACGGGCCGCAGTTGCTGACCGCCGCGATGCGCGTGGTGTGCCAACGGCTGGAGGGCGCCTTCACACTGCTCGCCGTGGACTCGGCGATTCCCGGCGCGGTGGTCGGCGCACGCCGCAACTCACCCCTGGTCGTCGGTCGCGGTGTCGGGGAGAACTACCTGGCCAGCGACGTCGCCGCGTTCATCGAGCACACCCGGGAAGCGGTCGAGCTGGGCCAGGACCAGATCGTCCTGATCACCAGTGACAGCATCGAGATCACCGACTTCGACGGCCAGCCCGCCAGTGGCAAGGACTTCCACATCGACTGGGACTCCTCCGCCGCAGAGAAGGGCGGCTACGACTGGTTCATGCTCAAGGAGATCGCCGAGCAGCCGGAGGCGGTCGCCGACACGCTGCTCGGCCGGCTCACCGAAACCGGCGAGATCATGCTCGACGAGGTCCGCCTCAGCGACCAGGACCTGCGCGACGTCGACAAGGTCTTCATCGTCGCCTGCGGCACCTCCTACCACGCCGGGATGGTGGCGAAGTACGCCATCGAGCACTGGACCCGGATCCCCTGCGAGGTGGAGCTGGCCAGCGAGTTCCGTTACCGCGACCCGGTGCTGGACCGGTCCACCCTGATCGTGGTGATCTCGCAGTCCGGCGAGACCATGGACACCCTGATGGCGCTGCGGCACGCCAAGGACCAGAAGGCCCGGGTGCTGGCGATCTGCAACACCAACGGCTCCACCATTCCCCGGGAGTCCGACGCGGTCCTCTACACCCACGGCGGCCCGGAGATCGCCGTCGCCTCCACCAAGGCGTTCCTCACCCAGCTGGTCGCCTGTTACCTGATCGGGCTGCACCTGGCCCAGGTGCGCGGCATCAAGTTCGCCGACGAGGTGGCGGCCGTGGTCGAGCAGCTCCACCAGGTGCCGGAGAAGCTGCGGGACCTGCTCGGGCGGATCGAGCCGGTCCGTGAGCTGGCCCGTGAGCTGAGCGCCGAGACGACCATCCTGTTCATCGGCCGGCACGTCGGCTACCCGGTGGCGTTGGAGGGCGCGCTGAAGCTCAAGGAGCTGGCGTACATGCACGCCGAGGGCTTCGCCGCAGGCGAGTTGAAGCATGGGCCGATCTCGCTCATCGACCAGAACACCCCGGTCATCTGCATCGTCCCGTCCCCGGTCGGTCGGGGCATGTTGCACGACAAGGTCGTCTCCAACATCCAGGAGGTACGCGCACGCGGTGCGCGCACCATCGTCATCGCCGAGGAGGGCGACGAGTCGGTGGTCCGGTACGCCGACCACCTGATCTACGTCCCGCGGACGCCCACGCTGCTCGCGCCATTGGTCACCGCGGTGCCCCTCCAGGTGCTCGCGGCCGAGATCGCCGCCGCCCGGGGCCACGACGTCGACCAGCCGCGCAACCTCGCCAAGTCCGTCACCGTGGAGTAGTGGCGGTGGGTCACCGGCCCAGCACCACCCGCGCCATCCCGTCCAGCGCCGGATTGTCCGGATGCCAGTAGCCGGTGTGGCCGTACCGGCCACTGGGGAACGTCCGGCCTCCGAAGCCCGGCTCGGCCGGGTCGCGCCCGAACCAGCGTTCGTCGCTCGACCCGGCCAGCCAGCCGGCGATCGTGCCGATCGGGGTGGCACCGAGCGCCGCCCGCCGGGCCAGCTCGTCCGGCGGGCGGGTCAGCCGGATCACGTCGTCCGGTGCGGTGCTGGCCCACACCTGCCCGGGTGGCAGCCCCAGGTCGGCCGCGTGCGTCACGCCGACGCCGGGTGAGCCGACGAAGACCAGCGCGTCCGCCGCCAAACCATGATCGCGGGCGGCGGTGCCCACCACCAGTGACCCGTAGCTGTGCCCGAGCACGGTCTGCCGGCCCGGCGGGCCGTCGTGGGTGGCCCGCAGGCCCTCCTGGAACCGGTGCAGCGCCTCCCCGGCCGCGCGGGCCTGTCCGTCCCAGGCCGCCTCGTGCAGGAAATCCGGGGCGTCGTAATCCAGCCAGAGCACCGCCGAGGTCTGCGTACCGGGGGCCAGCTCGGCGCAGCGCTCCAGCACCCGGGCCGCCCGGCCCAGTTCGCCGGTGGCGTCGCTGAGCCCAGCGGTCATCCCCGGCACGTAGGTGAGCACATCCGTGGCGCGGTCCGGGTTGCCCAGCGCCACCACCGCCCGTCCCTCGCCGCCGACGTCCAGACCCAGCAGGTACGCCCGTGGTTGGTGAGCTGACTCCAACCGGTCGACGAGGGCGTCCAACCCGGACATCGCGGCGTCCACGGCACGCAGCCCGGCCAGCTCCAGCGGGCCGCGTGGCACCCGGGCCAGCAACTGCTCCCACCGCTCGACCAGTGCCGCCCGTCGAGCGGCGAGCAGCAGCCGGTTCGCCTGGTCACGGGCTTCGGCCGGCACCCCGTCGAGTCGGCCGGTCAGCGCCGGATCGTGCACCACCAGCCAGCGACGCTCGGCCGGAGTGAGCCCGGCCCACCAGCGCCGCACCAGACCAGGATCGGCGTTCGGCGGCGGACGGTAGGACGGTGGCTGAGCCGGCCAGCCGGTGCTGGCGGCCCTGGTCAGCCGTGCGAGACGGGTCGTGGCTTCCGCGTCGGCCGCGTCGGCCAGGTCGAGGGCCTCCCGCAGGGCCGCAGCCACCTGGAGCACCGGCTGGCCGGTGCGGTCGGTCGACACCCGGGACGGATCGGCGCGGACATCGCCCCGGCGGTCGATCAGCACACCGGTTGTGGCGGCCAGCGCCACGGCCGCCGCCAGCCGAGCCCGCGCGGCGACCAACCGCGCGGCGAACTCGGCGAGGATCTGATCGGTCTCGATCACGGCCGGAACCAGGGCGACCAGCTCGGCGCGCAGCCCGGACAGTCGAGCGTCGGCCGACCCGGCGGCACTGCCCGACCAACCCGTGCGCAGCGTCGCACCGCCGTCAGCCAGTTCACCGGCCCGCCGCTCGACCAACCCGGTCAGACCCGCCCAGGCCGACCCGGTGGCCCGCCAGGCGGCCGGGTCGACCGTGGAGAGTTGGGCGTAACCGACCTGCCCCGGTGCGTTCATCGGGGCAGGGCGGACAGCCGGGCGGCGGCCCGCGCGTCCACCGACTCGTACGCCCCGGCGGCGGCGCGTACCGCGTCACTGGTCTCCGCGACCCGGGCACCGAGCCGCCCGGACCAGGCGTGCACGGCCGTCTCCAGGCCGGCGAGCGCCTGTGCCGTCGACCATTCCCGGGCCGGTGCGGTCAGCCCTCGCTCACCGGCCAGCCCGTGCGCCAGCCGGTAGGCGGTAGCCCCCAGCGCCTGCCCGACCTGGTGCAGCAGCTCCGGCCGTACGGTCAACTTCTCCTCGGCCATCGGTTCCTCCCGCCCGGCATCAGCACGACGCCGACGAGGCTAGGTGGTGACGTGGCCGTCGGTCGTGCCCTGTGGACAGCCGGCGGTGCGCGTACCCCTGGTTTGTCCACAGGCGTTGCCGGACGCGCGCCGGACGGCTATCTTGCGGCCTCCGCGCCGGTAGGGTTTGGGGCATGCGATCGGTCTGGCGGGTGGCGGACATACGCGCGGCGGAAACGGCGCTGATGGCCACCCTGCCACCCGGCACGCTGATGCAACGCGCCGCCGCCGGGCTGGCCCGGCGCTGCGCGCTGCTGCTCGCCGAGCGGGGCGGGGTGTACGCCGCGCCGGTGCTGCTGCTCGTCGGCTCCGGCGACAACGGTGGCGACACCCTGTACGCCGGTGCCCGGCTCGCTCGGCGCGGTGCCGCGGTCTCGGCGTTGTTGCTCACCCCGGAGCGGGCGCACGCCGACGGCCTGGCCGCGCTGCGGGCGGCCGGCGGGCGGGTGGTGTCGCGGCCACCTGCGGTGGTCGACGTGGTGCTGGACGGGATCGTCGGCATCGGCGGTCACGGTGGGCTGCGGGAGCCCGCTGACCAGTTGGCGGCGAGCCTGCTTCGGCACCGGGGACGTGACGGCGAGCGGGCGACGGTGGTGGCGGTCGATGTGCCCAGCGGTGTCACGGTGGACACCGGAGCGGTGCCGCTGACGCCGTCCGGCCGACCCAACGCGGTGCACGCCGACGTGACGGTGGCCTTCGGCGCGTGGAAACCGGCGCTGGCGGTCGGCCCCGCCGCCGCACTGGCCGGCGAGGTGGAACTGGTCGACATCGGGTTGACGCCGTGGCTGCGCGGCAGCCCCGCACTGCGCGTGGTGGAGTGGTCCGACGTGGCCGACTGGTGGCCCCCGCTCGGTCCCACCTCGGAGAAGTACTCTCGGGGTGTGGTCGGGGTCGCCACCGGCTCCGCGACGTACCCGGGCGCGGCGGTGCTCTCCGTCGGCGGCGCGCTCGCCGGTCCGACCGGCCTGGTGCGCTACGCCGGGGGCGCCCGGGACGAGGTGGTGCGTGAGCACCCCTCGGTGATCGCCACCGGTCGGGTGGCCGATGCCGGCCGGGTGCAGGCCTGGGTGTGCGGGTCAGGACTGGGCACCGACGAGCGGGCGGCGACCGAACTGCGGACGGTGCTCGCCGCACCGGTACCGGTGGTGCTGGACGCCGACGCGCTGACCCTGCTGGTCGACGGCTCCCTGGCCGATCAGTTGCGACGACGGGACGCGCCGATCGTGGTCACCCCGCACGATCGGGAGTTCACCCGGCTCTGCGGGGAGGAACCGGGTGCCGACCGGGTCGCCGCCACGCTGCGACTGGCTGCCTGGATGAACGCGGTGGTGCTGCTCAAGGGGGATCGCACGGTGGTCGGCACGCCGGACGGGCAGGCGTACGTCAACCCGACCGGCACGCCCGCGTTGGCCACCGGCGGCACCGGCGACGTGCTGGCCGGACTGCTCGGTTCGCTGCTCGCGGCGGGGTTGCCGGCCGACCGGGCCGCTGCCGCCGCGGCGTACCTGCACGGGCTGGCCGGCCGGGAAGCGGCCCGGGGCGGCCCGGTGACCGCGCCGGACGTCGCCGCCGCGTTGCGTCCCGTGCTGGCCCGTCTGCCCTGAGTACCCGTCGTGGTGATCAGCGCGGAAAGTAGGGTGGAAGCATGTGGCAGGCCGAGGTACGTGTCGACCTTGACGCGATCCGGGAGAACGTGGACCGGCTGCGCGCGGGCACCAGCGCGGAACTGATGGCGGTGGTGAAGGGCGACGGATACGGCCACGGCATGGTTCCGGCCGCCCGAGCGGCGCTCGACGCGGGAGCGGACTGGCTCGGCGTCTGCACCCTGGACGAGGCGCTGGCGTTGCGCGCGGCCGGCATCGAGGCCCCGGTGCTGGCCTGGCTGCTCACGCCGGGGCTACCGCTGCACACCGGCGTGACGGCCAACATCGACCTGGGAGCGGCCAGCCTGCCCCAGCTCGACGAGATGCTGGCGGCGAGCCGGACGGCCGGGCGACCCGTCCGACTGCACCTGAAGATCGACACCGGGCTGGCCCGGGGCGGCGCGACGGTCGCCGACTGGCCGACTCTGCTCGACGCCGCCGCGAAGGCACAGGCCGACGGGCTGGCCGAGGTGGTCGGGGTGTGGAGCCACTTCGTGTACGCGGATTCGCCCGGTCACCCGACCACCGATCGGCAGTTGGCCGTTTTCCACGAGGGCCTGGCCATGGTCGAGCGGGCCGGGCTGCGCCCGCGCTACCGGCACCTGGCCAACTCGGCGGCCACGCTGACCCGGCCGGACACCCATTTCGACCTGGTCCGTCCGGGGCTGGCCGTCTACGGACTCTCCCCGGTGGCGGGCGAGACGTACGGGCTGCGTCCGGCGATGACCGCCCGCGCCCGGGTGATGCTGACCAAGCGGGTGCCGGCCGGTTCGGGTGTCTCCTACGGCCACACCTACACGACCGAGCGTGCGGCGAACCTGGCCGTGGTGCCGCTCGGCTACGCCGACGGGGTGCCCCGACACGCCTCGAACTCCGGTCCGGTGCAGCTCGGCGGGGTCCGCCGGACCATCTCCGGTCGGGTCTGCATGGACCAGTTCGTGCTCGACTGCGGCGACGACCCGGTGGCCGCCGGCGACGTGGCGGTCCTGTTCGGCAGCGGGGCCGAGGGCGAGCCCACCGCTGACGACTGGGCCGAGGCGGTCGGCACCATCAACTACGAGATCGTCACCCGGTTCGGCAGCACCCGGGTGCCCCGCGTCTACGACGGCGACCACCCATGAGCGGTTGGCACATTCCGCGACCCCGGACGACCGCCGGAAAGGCCGCCGGACTCGTGGGCGCGGCGCTGGGGGTGGCCGCCGCCGGACTGGCCGCCGGCGTCGCCACGGAACGCGCCCTGGTCCGCCGGCTGAAGGCGGACCCCACCGACGCGTACGCCGACGAGGTCTTCGACGATCAGCGGTACGACGAGGCGTACCGGCTGGAGATGAGCGACGGCACCGACATCCACGTCGAGGTGGTCGAGCCGACCCGACCGGTAGCGGGCAACCCGACCGTGCTGCTGGTGCACGGCTTCTGCCTGGACATGGGCACCTTCCACTTCCAGCGCAAGCTGCTCGCCGAGCGGGGCGAGCACCGGATCGTCGCGTACGACCAGCCGGGGCACGGCCGGTCGGGGCGGCTGGAGAGCGGCGAGTACGACCTGGCTGCGCTGGGGCGTACGCTGCGCCGGGTGATCGACGAGGCTGCCCCGGAGGGGCCCCTGGTGCTCGTCGGTCACTCGATGGGCGGCATGACCATCATGGCCCTGGCCGAGCTGTATCCGGAGATGTTCGGCGACCGGGTGGTGGGAACCGTGCTGATGGCCACGTCGGGCGGGCTGCTGGCGGAGACGAAGCTGGTCGCGCCCGCCCTGCTGGGCCGGGTGGGCGCGCCGGTGCTCTACATGGCGGGCAACGTCACCCGTTACGGCGGGGCGGTGATCGACCGGGCCCGCCGCTCGACCACGAACGTGGCCTGGTTGCTCACGCGCAGGTACGGTTTCGGCACCAGCAATCCGAGCCCTGCCCTGGTGTCCTACGTGGAGCAGATGAACTCCCGTACCTCCGCCGACACGGTGACCCGCTATCTGCGCACGCTGGCCACCCACTCCCGATTTCCGGCACTGGCCGCGTTGGCGGGCACGCCGGTGCTGGTGATCGTCGGCGACAAGGACATGATCACCCCGATCAACCATTCGGAGGAGATCGTCCGGCGGCTGCCGCACGCCGAGTTCGTACGGATCCCCGACAGCGGTCACGTGGTGATGCTGGAGCACGCCGACGAGGTCAACGCCGCGTTGCTCAGCTTCCTCGACACCTGCGGGCGGGACGGCTCGTGACCGAGGTCGTGCTGCCGACGGTCGCGGACACGTACGCCTTCGGGCGTCGGCTGGCCGGGCTGCTGCGCGCCGGTGACCTGGTGCTGCTCACCGGCCCGCTGGGCGCGGGCAAGACCGCGTTGACCCGGGGGATCGGGGCCGGTCTGGGGGTGCTCGGTGACATCACCTCGCCGACGTTCGTGATCGCCCGGGTGCACCGTCCGGACCCGACCGGCGGGCGCGCAGTGGCGCTGGTGCACGCTGACGCGTACCGGTTGGGTGACGCGGGTGATCCCCGGGCCGAGATCGACGACCTCGACCTCGACGCTTCGGTCGACGAGTCGGTGACCGTGGTCGAGTGGGGCGAAGGGCTGGTGGAGCAACTGGCCGACGCGCATCTGCGGATCCGCCTGCACCGGCACGACGACGATACCCGTACGGCGGAGCTGGAGCCGGTCGGTGGCGACTGGGCGGAGCGCCTCGCCGCCCTGGGCTGAGCGCTGTCGTACCCGATACCTACAGTGCCCGCAGACGTTCCGACCGGTGAGAGGTTGCCGATGCCCGACGACACCCCTGCTCTCGACCTGCTGGCGCTGCTTCCCGATGAGTGGCGGGCGGTGCTGACCCCCCATCTCGACCCGGCCCGGGTGTCCGCGTTGGCCGAGTTCGTCGCCGGGGAGTACGCTGCCGGCCCGGTCTTCCCGCCGGTCGAGGATCTGTTCTCGGCCTATCGGCTCTGCGCGCCGTCGGCCTGCCGGGTGTTGATCCTCGGTCAGGATCCCTACCACCGCGCCGGCCAGGCTCACGGGTTGAGCTTCAGTGTGCGGGAGGGGGTGTCGGTGCCGCCGTCGTTGCGCAACGTCTTCAAGGAACTGGGCGAGGATCTGGGCGTGCCGAAGCCGCGCAGCGGCAACCTCGACGGCTGGGCGGCGCAGGGTGTGCTGTTGCTCAACTCGGTGCTGACCGTGCGGCAGGGCAAGCCCGGTTCGCACGCGAACCGGGGCTGGGAGGAGTTCACCGACGCGACCATCCGGGCACTCGACGCGCTGGACTCCCGGGTGGTCTTTCTCCTCTGGGGCGGCTACGCGCGCAAGAAGGCGACGCTGGTCAGCAACCCCTCGCACGTGGTCCTGGAGGCCGGTCATCCCAGCCCGATGAATCCGCGCGGCTTCCTCGGCAGCCGGCCGTTCAGCGCGGCCAACAAGGCGCTCGCCGACGCCGGCCAGCCCACCATCGACTGGGAGCGCTCGGCCGGCTGAGCCGCGTGCTTCTCCCGCCACGTCGCCCGCACGTACCAGCCGGTGGCATCCGCCTGGTTGATCGATTCAGCCGGTCGTACGACATTCCTTGACTGACATCGATCGTTGGATAACGATATCGGAAACATCGATGCTGGCTAACATCCTCAGTCTGGGGGTCAGTGGCGACGCGAAGTAGCAGTGGAACACCCACACAACCGACAGTCCGGTAATTCGTACAACCATGGCGCGGCAACGACGAACGGTGACCGTCCCGTTACCACAAGCACCCCGTCGATCACGTCACGCCGCCTCTCGCAAGGAGAAGCACGCCACCATGAACGAAATCCCCACACACCGCAAGAGTCGCCGACGCGG